>NZ_JADPIT010000015.1:1691105-1702145 GCF_023073035.1 Bradyrhizobium sp. 62 | reverse complement strand
AAAACAACCCCATGCACAGTAGCTAAGTCCAACAGCCGCCTACACAATTTCGGAGTGCCGTCGGGCGGGGCCGCTCATTGCGCGCGCGTGCGAAAAAAGCCTGTCAGCGCTCGCTCAGCTCTTGGACTTCTCGGCATCCACCGCCTGCCAGCCGATGTCGCGGCGGCAAAAACCTTCCGGCCAGACGATGCGGTCGACGGCCTGATAGGCGCGCACCTGCGCCTCCGTCACGGTCTTGCCGAGCGCGCAGACATTGAGCACGCGGCCGCCATTGGCGAGGATGGCGCCGTCCTTCTCGATCGTGCCGGCGTGGAAGATCTCGGCGGTCTCGACCTCTGAGGCGTCATCGAGCCCCTCGATCCGCGTGCCTTTCTGATAATCGCCGGGATAGCCCTTCGCCGCCATCACCACCGTGAGCGCGGCCTCCGGATGCCAGCGGAGGTCAAAGTTCTTCAACTGCCCGTCGCAGGCGGCGAGGAAGGCCGGCACGATGTCCGACATCATCCTCAGCATCAGCACCTGGCACTCGGGATCGCCGAAGCGCACGTTGAACTCGAACAGTTTTGGGCCGTGCGTCGTCAGCATGATCCCGGCGTAGAGGATGCCGCGGAACGGCGTGCCGCGCTGCTTCATGCCTGATACCGTCGGCAGGATGATCTTGGCCATGATCGCGTCGTGGATCGCCGGCGTCACCAGCGGCGTCGGCGAATAGGCGCCCATGCCGCCGGTGTTCGGGCCGACGTCATGGTCGAACACGCGCTTGTGGTCCTGCGCGGACGCCAGCGGAATGGCGGTCTCGCCGTCGCACAGCGCGAAGAAGCTGATCTCGCGGCCCGGCAGAAACTCCTCGATCACGACCTCAGCGCCAGCCTCGCCGAAGGCGCCCTCGAACATCATGGCGATGGCGTCCTCGGCCTCGCGCACGGTCTTGGCGACGACGACGCCCTTGCCGGCGGCAAGACCGTCGGCCTTGACCACGATCGGCGCGCCCTGGCTCTGGACGTAGGCACGCGCATCGGCGGCGTTGGTGAATCGCTTGTAGGCGCCGGTCGGAATGCCGAATTCGGTGCACAGCGCCTTGGTAAAGCCCTTCGAGCTTTCGAGCTGGGCGGGGATCCTGTTCGGCCCGAACGCCTTGATGCCGGCGGCGGTGAGGTCATCGACGATACCGGCCGCCAGCGGCGTTTCCGGGCCGACCACCACGAGCTCGACCGCATTCGCCTTGCAGAAGTCGATCACGGCGGCATGGTCGGCGACATCGAGCGCCACGCACTCCGCCTCGCGCGCGATCCCGGCATTGCCCGGCGCGCACCAGAATTTGGTCACCAGGGGAGAGGCTGCGATCTTCCACGCCAGGGCATGTTCGCGGCCGCCGGAACCGAGCAGGAGAATGTGCATCGAAGGCTCGAAATGAGGGGTTTGCTGGGGGCGGAGGTCGCATGAATCGGGGTGGGGCTCAAGGGGGGATGGGCCTGAACTCCCGTCATTCGGGGAGCGTGGAGCGGCTGCTGTCGCTTCTGCCTTGTGGCAGGGTGGCGCGAAGCGCGGAGTGAATTCATCCACACGCACAAATGTTCGCTGAAGCAGGCCCCTCACCCGGGTAGGCTTGTCCGCGCTTCCTTCAATCAATTCCCGGTTTGCAATGCGAGCATTTCCCCCGGTCCGTGAACCGAGGAAATTCGCGTTCCATGTAAGCCTCAGCTTCAGCAAGAGTCGCTATCGGCGGAGACCAGCCAGTGGCCCCCGAGCCAGTTTTTTCCTGATTCTCTTGGCCTCGCCCCTCACGGCAATGAACGCACGACCCCTTATGAATACGAGCGCGCTTGTGGGGTGTCATGTGGGAGACATAAAAACTCACGATGCAGCCCTCCCGACAATAATCTTCCGCGCGCTCGGTAGAGATAGCGCGGGCGGAGACAATCGCAACGGAGCTACCTCAATGCCTCTAGTCTCTCTGGGGTATTGCGGTGCAGCGCACTAGTTTCAAGAACCTGCGCGGTTTATGCCCTTTTAGTGCAATGCCACTATAATTCGAGGCCTTAGCGATACGAATTACGGCGAGTGTGCACAAAGTTGCAAAGCCAAGCACCAGTTTTAGTGCACTGGCACCGTAATCAGGTCCCACATCGTAATCGACGCGATGCTCAAACGCCAATACGGTCACCCCTCTGAGTGATTTTAAGTGCCTCCGAAGCGGAATTCAGGAAAGTGCATGCGCTCCGAACCAAGGTTCGCAGTTCAATCGCTGTCGCCGGCTCTCGCTCGGTTTGCAGCAGCAAGAGGGTTTCGGAGTGGATCACAGGCTGAGTTACAGTCGAAAAGACTTCTTCATCGGTCCGGGCAACAAGAAGCCAGAAATCATAAGAAGAGCGCAGAATTCGAAGTTTATGAGAGTGAATGATCCGGCTTAGAGCTTGGTACAAAGAGATCGTGTCGCCGGGCTGCACGAAATAGGGGGCTTGCGGGGGAACTATCAACTTGCATGTTGGCAAGCGCGATGCCCGCATCGCATCCACCGTCTTCGCGGCTTCCGCAAAATTGCGCAGAGATGCGGAGAAGGTCAGTAAATCGCGCTTCGCAAGCAAGTCCGCGATGCTGTCCATATCATCTTGAACGTCGCCGTCGCCGCCCACTTCATTTCGCTTGGTGCAGCGGTACGAGTGCAAGCGCACCAGAAGCTCCATTGCTTGATCATAGAGGAAAAGCACGTCCTCCATGTTGAAACCCACCTATAAACCGGGAACGATCTTCGCCAATCGCACGAACCCGCACTGACCCGGCGTCGATCAGGATACGAACAATGACACAATGCAGGGTAGCAGCGCGATGGGCGAGGTACTTATCCGGATAATTCACAGCCCATCTCTGGCTGCTACCGGCGCTCGAACTTCGATGACAATGCCTAAATTGCAAATCCGAAGCATCAGTTGACATGGTTTAGTGCACTGTCACCGTAATTTGAGACTTAGGCATTAGCAATGGTCAGCCACATGCGCCGGGTAGGGCGCGCGTCAAGGGCGGGTTGCCGCTCGTCTGGACCCGTGATACGTGGCCCAACCGGAGCTTCAGAGATGCATTGAATTTCTGCGCCGATTGCGGGAAGAACCGAGCTTCACTGCTTGCGCTGCGTTCCCCAAAGCCCCATGTATCGGTAGCAGAACGGAGCGCGGTGTAACTTTGATCTCTCGTCAAGAACACCTGGCATATTCACATTGGCGATCTTGTCCCTGAAGATCAACTCGGGCCCGTCCACCCAATCGCCTTCCTCGATCGCGCTACAGTCCATCTCCATTTTGTGTGACACCTTCACGCGAGCACGGGTGAGTTCGTAGTCGGTGTCGTTTTTCGTGACGGTGAAGATCATGGGTGGGTTGTCGAAATTCTTGCTTCCCATCATAACGACGCCGGGGTCCTTATCGAAGTCAGGCAGCATGCGGATGTCGATCTGATTGCGAAGATAGGAGAGCGGGAGCTCTTCTTCCTTGCGAAAGCGAACGGCGCAGACTTTCTGCACCGTGAACATAGCGATCTGTGACTGCCCTCGCATTTCACTGACGACACACTCGTCGTACGATCCTGGCCGATCTAGATACCAGACCATGCCGCCAGCAATGATTGCAGCAACGATGACGCTTAAAGTGATTCCGACAACCCACCTGAACATCGCGCCCTCAGAAAATCGCTTTCGCCGCAAGTTCGAGCCAAGCGATGACCGCATCGAATACATGGCGGATCGGTGGAAATAGCTGAGTAGCTACAAACGTCCCCGCGGCGATCCCAAGCGGCTTCATTGCCTCATCCACTGCCTTGTCGATCTTTCTGCCTGCCCACTTCGCGGCAGCGACTAATGTATCCCGGAGCGGCTTCGCCCACTTTTTGATGAAAGCGATGAGCGGATTCTGCTTTTGAAACTCCGTCTTAAGCTGCAGCGTCGCTTGCTGAATTTCCGAGAAATCCGGGACATCAATATCCTCCGGCGGATTGTTGTGCCCGATGCCTCTGGCCCGGCGCTTCTCCATAATCTTTTCGAGCCGCTCGATCGCAACGAGGGCTTGCTTGCGCGCTTCTCGCTCGGCCGGTGAGCCGTAGTTAGGTCCTGGTTCATCGAGATAAATATCGAGAGAAGGAGGTTCGTCATCTTCTATGGGTTCGAAGTCTTCGGCTTTCTGGACTGGCGCCCAATCGAAGGTACCATCCTTCTCAATCTCCTGCGCGACCTCCTCGATCAGACTCTCCGGCACAATGTCGCCGAACATGGCGTACAACTCGTCCCGAGCCTCATACGGGCCGCCCCAGATATACTGGTAACCGCCCTCGGCGCTCTCATAAGGCGTGCTCTCAGCCGGATCCTCATATTCGGAGAAGAACCACTGTTGCATCAGATCGCGTTTTTCGGCCTTGCGCATACGCCGAAATTGCGTGCGCGAGACGCCAAACTGCGAGCCGTCTTCCAGGAAGGGGCGCTTGTCAGCCATGGCAGGAAATTAACAATTGAAAGGCCATCTAAACTAGGTTGAGATCAAGGAATGTACAACTCTTCCCATGTCCGGATGCCCACCGTCATGCCGGGTAGGACGGAATGGGGGTGGGATGCTCGGGCCACAGTTGCGGTGACAGTGCACTATTCTCGAAAGCCAGCGCCGCCGATACCATTTAGCGCACTGTCACCGTGATCGGGATCTCAAAGGACCCCGCGAGCCGGTTTGACACTGATGTCTCGTCTCCGCGCGCTGACAACCTTCATGGGCTCAATCTGAAGAGGAACCGAGCTTGACCCTACAACCGACGGCTGTTACGCTGGTTTTCTAGCTTCACGGGGGTGGGGTGATGAAGTGGGCGGGATGCTTAAGCCTGATTGGCTTGGCCGGTTGCACGGCTTTTCCAAGTTCGACCGAGCATGGAAGGGTTGAGATCCGCAAAATAGTGGACTCGATCGAGTGTGAACTTGCTGCGGTAGCGACCAGCGACGACCCCGACATCCAGTCGCGGGACATCATGAATTGGGTCGCCGCGACCGATCTCGATTTGACGCTAGTGCACTCTATCGGCGCAGATGGGAGCGTCAAGGTAGGTGCGCCAGCGGGGCTCGCCGTTTTGTCCGCCACACCAAAGGTCGGAATTTCGGATACCGACACGAGGATCAACCACATCAAGTTCGCCAACTCCTTCCAGAAGGCCAAGAGCCGTTATCCAGATAATTGCAAAGGTGTGGACCCGTCCGAGACGCGCATGGGCCTGGCCTATTGGTTGATGGGTAGTATTAAGGCGATCGACAAGGACGATCTTGTGGGCGTGAGCTTTACAAAGCAGTTTGAGATTGTCGCCAGCGCGAGCTCGCGCTTTGGTTACACCCTTGAGCCCGTCACGAATCCTGTCTCTGCGGATGCTGGCTTTGGAGGGTCACATGACCTCACCAACCGCTTTACAATTGCATTAACGCCGCCTCCGCCCCCACCCGTGCCTGCCAAGCCAATCAGGGTTCGGGTCACGAACTGGCCTAAGCCGGCGCCTTCTCCAACGCCCACTCCCACGCCGCTTCCACCCAAAAATCCCGATCCGAAAAAGAGCGATGAGTTCAATATGAGGCCATTCAGCGTGCCTGCCGAGCCTCAAGTCATCGCGCCGGCAGTTGCTCCAATACCGCAAGTGCGGCGCGAAAAGCCCTTCCAGCCGCAGCTAACGCCTAGACAGCGCGTTTTGCAGGATCAGGAGCTGAACCAGATGCTGCAGCGGAAATCGCCTGTGATCCTCTCTCCCGAGTCTCTGAGGTAGGGCGCGCCGACGTGTTCTACGCGATCATGATTAAGGTGACAGTGTACTAATTTCCAAAGCCAACGCAGTTGATACCACTGTCCACCGTAATTGATATTTCCGTCAAAGCTGTTGTAGGGGCCGCCCGCTGCTAGTCAAAATCTGCTGCCGGAGTTAACGGGAGGAATTCATGTGGGGATTGATCTTCGCCGGAATTAGCGCTGCCGCATCCGCGTTCAGCGCGGTGGATAGCGCTCTAAGTAACCGCTCCATCATCGACTCGCTTTCACGCGTTATTCACTACCTGGAGCAGATCGATGCGAAGCTCGACGTAGTATTGCAACAAAACAAGGAAATTCTTCGCAAGCTGGACGAGTTGCCCAGGGTCGTCAGAGCTATCGTGCAGGAGATCGTCGACGTCGCGCTGCTCGACGAACGGTACGCAACGATCCAATCAATCAAACTCAACATCACGAAGTTAAAACTTGGAAAGAGCTACCGCATTACCGAGCCGGGGTGGCGCGAGCTCTCCGGCACTGTTACGTATCTCTTTTTGCACGAAAATCGGATTAGCTACCTTTTCCGCCTGATCTTGGCATGCGAACTAGCCTTGGCAGCGACGCGCAACGAAGCAAAGCCATTCATTATCGCGCTGCTTCAAGGCAAGCTCGATCTGCTGAGGGCTCTCGAGACCGACTTCAAACAGCGTCTCGCCAGTGAGCTCGACACTTTGAAGTCGATGCTCGACCAGACACAGTACATCGTCAGCCACAATCTCTCCAACAGCCTCGACGACTTCAGCAAACTTATCTACGTCAAGCAGCCTGATCGGATGCGGACCATTCAGTATTCTGAACGGGTTTGCCATACGAAGATCGGGCATTGCGGTGAGGAGCACGAAGTTTGCCACGACGAGCCCCGCCAGAGGCAGGAGCCCGATACGCCGTTTCACTCCGCACGCGACAATTTTGTGTCACAGATTGAACAGCGGCGCGCAATAATCATCGCTATGTTGAATGATCTTAAGAACGTGCGAAGTGTTATCGCGGAGTTTGAGAAGTACCTAAAGCGCGTGAACGAGCTTCATGCACATAGCCCCAACGTCATGCTATTCCACAGCATCACTTCCGTTACAGCACTCGTCCATCCATCGGCATTGAAGCCAACGCTGACGACCGATGAAACCGAAGCTATGAAGGCCTACTACTCTGACGTTCCAAAGTTCGATGCTTCGGCACCCGTAACTTTGGATCTTTCCGACCGCGTCGAAATTGATGGGCGGTTCGCGGTGATATCAGCCATTTGTCCGATCTGACCGCTTCGCGACTTGAACCGGTCTTGTCTGGCCAGTGGGTCGGCCCCAAGGCGTACTAGTAGTCGCGCTTTGGATGTCGCAATGCGGTGTCGCTCGCCGGAGGCACTCGCGTTTGGAGCTGCCGCTTCGCGGCACCGCTATCACTGCCCCGAACGCGGGTGGCTTTTTCAGTCTAGCTCGGCTTCCCCGCAATAATCTCCTGCAACGTCGCCACATGCCGCGCAAACGCACCGCGCCCTGTTGCGGTGGCCGTCACCGTCGTCTGCGGCTTCTTTCCCACGAACGCCTTCTCCACCGACACATACCCTGCCTTCGCCAGCGTCTCGATATGCGCGCCGAGATTACCGTCGGTGGCGCCGGTGAGCTTTTTCAGCCGGGAAAACTCCAATCCTGCGGTGGCCGGCAGCGCGTTCAGCGCCGCCATGATCTTCAGCCGCAACGGCTGGTGAATGATGTCGTCGAGCTCGGCCATCAGATCCGCCGCATCCAGAGGCCGCCGAGGATCAGGCCACCGCCGTTGACGAAGGCCATCCAGAGCGGGAACGCCTCGCCGATGGAGAAATAACCGATCAGCGTCAGCGCGGAGATGCCAAGACCGATCGCGATGAAGGCATAGCCGAACCAGAGACCCGCCAGCGAATAGAACAGCATGAAGTAGAGCGGCCAGAACGTGCCGAGCTGGCGCGGACCGAAATGACCGAGCACGTTGGTGCAGAGATAGCCGAAGGCGAAGAACAGCAGGAACAGCAGAAGCAGTCTGATGTCGAAGCCGCGACCATGGGAGTGGCGCGGCGGATTGACCAGGCGGAGCACAACCATACCGGCAACGCCGACAACATCCACGGCAACCCAGGCGTAGACGGCATAGACCGGCCAGAGCCAGGTCGCGAGATTGCCCGCGAACACCAATACGCCCCACCAGACGGCAGCATAGCTCGCCAGTTCGTAGAGCTGCGATTGCTTCACGCGCTGGACGATGTCGTCGATATCGGCCAGCGCCGCGGACGCCTCCTTGCTGTCGATCATGACTGCCCCGCCCCGCGCGTTGCCACATCATCGGCGATGATCGAGATCGCCTTCGGGTTGGTGACGATGCCCATATGGTTGATGCCGTCGATGATCTTGACGTCGACCGACGGCTTGATGGCCTGCACGGTCTCCGCATATTTATCCGAGATCATCATCTCGTCCTCGGCGCCGCCGAAGATCGTGATCGGATGCGTTACCGCCGGAAGATCGATACGATAGCCGCGCGTTGCGAAATTGCGCGTCAGGCGGTCCGAATAGGTGGAGACGAGATACTTTGCCGAACTCGCCGGCACGGCGAGAGCGAGCACGGAAAGCTGCGCGCAGCAGTCGATGCCGAGCTTGCGCAGGGTGGCGAGCCCAAGAAAGCGCGGTAGGTCGAAATTGGCCCAGCCGCCGGCACGCGGCTTATTGGTCGGCGCGTCATAGCCGAGATAGGGCGCTAGCAGCACCGTGCGCACGAACATGTCCTGCATGATCGGTGTCGCGGCGACGCGCAGCGAGAAGCCGGCGCCGGCGGAATGGCCGATCAAGGTGAGCGGCAGATCCGGCGCGGTCTTGCGCAGCTCGGCGACGAAGTCGACGAGGTCGTCCTCGAGCTGGCCGACATAACCGATGTCGCCGCGCGTGCCGGAGCCGCCATGGCCGCGGATGTCGAGCGCCCAGGTCTCCACCCCGCGCGAGGCGATCGCATGGGTCAGCGCATGGTTGACGGTGCCGCTGGAGCCGGAGGAGCCGTGGATGAAGATCGCGCCACGGCCCGTTACGGCTCCAATGGCAGCGTAGTGGCGGAAACCGATCCAGGTGCCGTCGCGGGCCTGAAAGCGTTCCAGGGCCGGCAGCGTGGACCAGTCGATGCCCTTGGCGGAATCGGAGACCGATCGCATCTCCGGCGGTCGCTCCAGCGGCGTTGCGATCATCGCGGCCAGGATCAGCGCGACACCGCCGACCGCACACAGGGCCCATTTCAGTCCGCTCAAGACGCCGCGCAGCAGTCGAATTGCCATGACCCACTCCCCTCAAACTGATCAACTATAGAGAACTCTGTATAACAGAGTACTCTTTTGGTCAATCCCCGGATTGGCGCGGCGCTGCAAAAATCCTTAACGTCGGGTCTGATCCCCACATGCCGAATCGTTTGCCGATGCCTTCAGCGGAACCCCTGCTCAACACGCCCGAATTCACCGTTTCCGAGCTCTCGCAGTCCCTGAAACGGACGGTGGAGGACACCTATGGCCATGTCCGGGTCCGCGGCGAGATCTCCGGCTTCCGCGGGGCTCATTCCTCCGGCCATTGCTATTTCGCGCTCAAGGACGAGAGCGCCAAGATCGAGGCGGTGATCTGGAAGGGCGTGCACGGCCGCATGCGCTTCAAGCCCCAGGAGGGGCTCGAGGTCATCGCCACCGGCAAGCTCACGACCTATCCGGGCTCCTCGAAGTACCAGATCGTGATCGAGGCGCTGGAGCCGGCCGGCATCGGCGCGCTGATGGCGCTGATGGAGGAGCGCAAGAGGAAGCTCGCCGCCGAAGGCCTGTTCGACGAGGCGCGCAAGCAGCTGCTGCCGTGGCTGCCGGAGGTGATCGGCGTGGTGACCTCGCCGACCGGAGCCGTGATCCGCGACATCCTGCATCGGCTGGAGGACCGCTTTCCCCGCCACGTGCTGGTGTGGCCGGTCAAGGTGCAGGGCGAAGGCTCGGCCGAGCAGGTCGCGGCCGCGATCCGCGGCTTCAATGCGCTGCCGGAGGGCGGCAAGATTCCGCGCCCCGACGTGCTGATCGTCGCGCGCGGCGGCGGCTCGCTGGAGGACCTCTGGTCGTTCAACGAAGAGATCGTGGTGCGGGCAGCCGCCGAGAGCATGATCCCGCTGATCTCGGCGGTGGGGCATGAGACCGACATCACGCTGATCGATTTCGTCGCCGACAAGCGGGCGCCGACGCCGACGGCGGCGGCCGAGATGGCCGTGCCGGTGCGCAGCGATCTCTTCGTCGAGGTCGGCGACCTCGGGCGCCGCACCCGGTCCTGCTGGCAACGCGGCCAGGAGAGCCGTCGCAGCGAACTGCGTGCCGCCGCGCGCGCGCTGCCGGCGGCCGGCGATCTGCTGGCGATCCCGCGGCAGCGGCTGGATTCGGCGGGCTCGTCCCTGCCCCGCTGCCTCAAGGCCAACACCCACGCGCATTTCCGCAGGTTCACCGCCGCAGGCGCCAAGCTGACGCTGCGGGTGCTGCACGGCCAGATCGCGCAGGCCGATCATCGCCTCACGGTGTGCGGCGAGCGGCTCGGACTGTCCACGCGCTCGCTGCTGCGGCGGCGACGCGACCGCTTTGCCGGGCTGGAGGTGCGCTTGCGTGCCTCAAAGCTCTCCAATGCGCAGGCGCAGCGCAACGCGATTCACCGCCAGCGCGAGCGCACGCATCGCCTGGCCGAGCGCGCGGGCCGCGCGCTGGTGACGCTGTTGCAGCGGCTCGATGCCCGCGTCGAGAACAGCGGCAAGCTGCTCTCCGCATTGTCCTATCGCGGCGTGCTCGCGCGCGGCTTTGCGCTGGTGCGCGACGAGGCCGGCCATCCGCTGCATTCGGCCGACGCGATCGGGCCTGGTGCAAGGGTCGAGATCGAGTTTGCGGATGGCCGCGTGGGTGCGACCGCGGATGCGGATCGGCCCGCGGCCGCAGCGAAGCGCGCGCCTTCGCAAGCGAAGGCGGCGACGCAGGATTCCAAGCCCGCGCCGAAGCGCGTGGGCAAGCCGGTGGATCAGGGGAATTTGTTTTAGAGGCGCGAGGGCGTCGCGCCGCCCTCAGTGTCATTCCCCGCTCCAGTGCGCAATTGCGCACTGGGGCGGGGAATCCAGTACGCCGCGGCTTCTCCATGAATCACAGCCGCCTCGGTGTACTGGATCGCCCGGTCAAGCCGGGCGATGACAGTGAGTGTGTGGCATGCGCGTGCAGCGCCAA
>NZ_JADPIT010000015.1:1681708-1691095 GCF_023073035.1 Bradyrhizobium sp. 62 | reverse complement strand
TTCGCTGCGCTCGCAATGACGGTGTGGCAGCAGTCCGCCTACCGGCAGGACAAGCCCGCGTCGATCGTGGTCCAGAAGCCGCAATGTTCCGGCGCACGCATTGGCGCGCCGGCATGGGCTTCGAACAGATGGGCTTCGAACAGGAAGACCGCGACGGTGAAGACGATCAGGGCGGAGGAGAACAGGACGAAGCGGTTGCGCATGGGATTGCGTTTAATCGACATCGTGGTCGAATGATGGCGTCGTCGCGGGCTGAAACCATCACGGCGCGCCAACCGTAGATTCACGGTCGGCCATTCTCCGTGCAGGGCGGTGGTCGATGCGGGGCTGTCCGCTGTTGTTCCCAAGGGGCGGCCCCGCCTTCGCTCTCACGAGCTACGGCGCGGCGAGCCCTCATCCCAAGCCTACCGCGCCAGCCACTCCGCGACTTCCTTCTGCGACTCCGCGCGCGCCTGCGCATCGGTGCCGAGATGGCCGTGCTCGGGTGCGGCGGCATCAAGGCTGCCGGCGAGCGCATGCAGCGGCGTGTTGGCGCGGTCGAAATCGTGATAGGCGCCGGGATAGACCACGATGCGCGCGAGCGCGCTGCGGCCATGCGCACCCTCGACCATCTGGCGACAGGACGGCGGCGACGAGACGTCGTCATTGGCGCCGATCAGCACCAGCGTCGGCACCCGCGTGCTCCAGCCAAGGCCTGCGGAAATCCTGCAGTCCGGATAGAACGCGATCGCGGCGCGGAAATCCGGGCCCGCCTCGCGCGCAAGGTTTTGCGGACGCACGGCCCAGAGCAGCGCGCTGGCGCCATTCGCCCATCCCATCAGGCTGACGCGGTCGCGCGCAACCCAACTCTGCTTCATCAGCCAGGCACGCGACGCCGCGATGTCGGTGACACGTTCGCGCCGCGCCTTGACGTGGATGTCCTTGACGCGGCATTGCGGCCCGAGCTCGCGCGAGCCGTAGCTGTCAGGAAGCAGGACGGCGTTGCCAGACTTGAGCAGCCGCTCGGCCCATTCGCGATAACGCGGCAGGACGGAATCGGAATGGCCACCGAGCCCACCGCAGCCGTGCAGCGCGATCACGGTCGGAAACGGCCCCGCACCCTCGGGCTTGTAGAGCTGCGCATGCAGCACGCCGGACGCCAGCGGTATCTCGACCGGCTGCGGCGCCGGCGACGCTTGCGCGGCCGACATCAGCAACGTCAGGAACAGGGCGGTGAACGGAAGGCGCATCGAACTTTGCCGTTGGATCCTTCGCTCAAGCACTATCACGCGGAAACGGCGCCAAAACATCACAAACCGGTGGGTTTACCGGGCGGACAAGCCACCCTATCTATGCTACATCCCGTCCAACACATCGTGCCCTCCAAGGTGATCCCGGAGCGGCCTTCCACGGAGACTTTCGACCGTGCTGAACAAGTTCGGCCCCTCGGGCCATGGCGAAGCCCAGGTGCAGTATCTCGACGGCGATTTCCGCGTGATCTCGCCGGGGACCTTCGTGCGCTGCGCGATCACCGATACGCGCATCCCGCTCGACGAGTTGAAATACTGGAGCGTGGACCTGCAGGAAGCCTACGCCACGCCGGCCGCCGTGCTCGAGCGGCATTACCCGGGCGCGCCCAAGCCGCAGGCGTGAGGCGGCAAGCAGCAACTTCATCGAATTCTCCTGATCGTCTGAAAAGATAGGAGCTTGCGATGAATGGCGCCTGAATGTCCTCGTCGCCCTGACAGGACGACAGTGGGTTTCAGCGCCGTGAAAAGCGCCGCTCGCGCGCCTTGTAGAGATGATCGCTGATCAATTGCCGGAGCGCAGCCGGGTCGTCGAACTCGAGCTGGACGGCGAACGGCACGATGCCATCCGGCACGCCTTCGCGGCCGTGCAGACGGGCGAGATCCTTTTCCGTCGTCACCAGTGTTTGCTGCTCGCGCTGCGCCTCCGCAGCGAGGGCCGCGATCTCGTCGTTCGAAAACATGTGATGATCGGCGAAGGCCCGCGTAGCCGCGACCTCGATGCCGCTGGCGCGCAACGTGCGAAAAAACCGTTCGGGATCGCCAATGCCGGCGAACGCGAACACCGGCTTGCCCAGCAGTCTTGCGATCGATCCGGCGTCGGGTTTCAGCCGCGCGCGCAGCACCGGCTTGTTGCGCCTGGCAAGCTCGGCCGCGACATCATCGGCGGCACGGCCACCGCCGATCAGGACCAGCGCGTCGGTGCGCGCGAGCTGCGCCTTCAGCGGCGCACGCAGGGGACCGGCCGGAAACACCTTGCCGTTGCCGAGGCCGCGTTCGCTGTCGATCACGATCAGCGAGGTGTCCTTGAGAAGACGCGGGTTCTGGAAACCGTCGTCCATCAGGATCACGGTGGCGCTTTGCGACTTCGCCAGCACGACGCCGTCGAGGCGGTCGCGTGCGACCGTGACAGGAACGTCGCGCGCCATCATCAGCGGCTCGTCGCCGATGTCGGACGCGGTGTGACGCATCCGGTCGACCATTACCGGACCCTTGAGGCTGCCGCCATAGCCGCGACTGAGCACCACCGGCGTCTCGCCGAGCTCGCGCAGGAGCTTCGTCAGCGCCAGCACGGTCGGCGTCTTGCCGGCGCCGCCGACATGATAGTTGCCGACGCAGATCACGGGGATGCCGGCGTCTACGCCCTCGCGCAGCATCCGCCGTTCGGTGATCGCGCCGTAGAGCGCACCCAGCGGCCCCAATGCGTAGGATTCGAGCGAACGTGGCCGGTACCAGAAGGCCGGCTCACGCATTGGCGGCCCCCATCTCGATCCGCAGCTGCAGAAGATAAGGCTCGAGCGCGGTCATGGTGCGGTTGAGTGCGCCGCCGAGATCCTCGACCACGCCGGCGCCCGACTGCTGGATCTTCTGGCGCAGGGCGGGATCGGCGAGCAGCTGGCCGAGTTGCTTGATCAGCAGCTCCTGGGTGTCGGCCTGGCGCGCGCCGCCGCTGTGATCGAGCGCCTCGTAGACATCGGCAAAATTGAAGACGTGCGGACCATGGACGATGGCCGCGCCGAGCTTGATCGCTTCGATCGGATTCTGGCCGCCATGGTGGATCAGCGATCCGCCCATGAACACGATGTCCGAGAGGCGATAGAACAGGCCGAGCTCGCCCATGGTGTCGGCGATATAAACGTCGGTGGCCGCCGTCGGCAGCTCGTCGCGCGAGCGCAGGGCCGGCTTCAGGCCGGACGCCGTGATCAGGCCCGTGATCGAGGAGCCGCGATCCGGATGGCGCGGCACGATCACGGTCAGGAGCTGCGGGAAGAAACCGGCGAGGCTGCGATGCGCCGCCACCAGCATCTCCTCCTCGCCCGGATGGGTCGAGGCCGCGACGATGATCGGACGCCCGCGCGTCATCGCCATCAGCCGTTCGAGCTTGGCCGGATCGGCCGGCGGCGCGGGAACGTCGAGCTTGAGATTGCCCGTGGTGACGACGTCGCGGCCGCCGAGCGCCGAGAAGCGCTCGGCATCGGTCTTCGACTGCGCCAGACAAATGTCGAACCGCGACAACAGCGCCGAGATGGTGCCTTGCATGCGGCGCCAGCGCGGGAACGAGCGCGGCGACATCCGCCCGTTGATCAGCACCATCGGCACGCGGCGCGCGGCGCCGGCCAGGATCAGGTTCGGCCAGAGATCGGATTCGATGAACAGCGCCAGCGACGGCTTCCAATGATCGAGGAAGCGCGCGACATAACGCGGGGAATCATACGGCACGTATTGATGGATGACGTCGGGCGGAAAGCGCTTTGCCACAATGGCAGCCGACGTGACGGTGCCCGAGGTGAGCAGAATGCGCAGGTTCAGATCGCGCAAGCGCTCGATCAGGGCCGCCGCGGCGAGGACCTCGCCGACGCTGGCGCCGTGAATCCAGACCAGCGGACCGTGCGGCCGCACGTCCCGGGACAGGCCCCGCCGTTCGCCGACGCGCGCGGGATCTTCCTTGCCCTGCTTCAGGCGCCGCTTGATCAGCACAGGCGCGAGCGGCACCAGGCCGCGCGCCAGGCGCCGGTACATCCGCAGCGTCAACGGCAGCGAGCCGGGCAGCGATTTAGGCATCTGCAGGTCCCGGCCGGCCGAGTTGCGCATAGGCGCGGCGGGTCGCCTCGTTCAAGGTCTCCTCCAGCTCGAGCCGCAGCGCTTCCATGGTGGCGGCGTTCGCATCCGGCGGAACGTGGATTTCCTTGATGCCGACCAACGCGCCCCGCCCGAACGGCAGGTTGATGGTGGTGCGGTCCCAGTTCTGGAGCCGGACGAAGCGGCTGGTCGCCATCGCAAAAGGCATGATCGGCCGCCCCGATTCCCGTGCCAGCATGATGATGCCGAGCCCGGCCACGCGCGAGCGCTTGGGGACGTCGGCGGTCAGCGCGACATTACAACCGTCCTGGAGCGTCCGCACCATTTCCTTGAAGGCACCGACCCCGCCTTTGCGGTGAAACGCGCCGCCATGGTCGCCGGACCCGCGGATGGTGCCGATGCCGAGCCGCTCGGCGGCAATCGCGTTGAACTCGCCGTCGCGGTGACGGGAGATCAGGACCCTGGCCTTGTACCAGTCCTTGTTCTTGATGAAGGGGGTGAGGAAATGCTGGCCGTGCCAAAACGCGAAGATCGCCGGGATCTGCGGTTCGACGCGGTCATAGACGTCGGGCGGATCGAACGTGAACTTGTTCGTCCGCCAGACCAGACGCAGATATTCGGCCGCCAGGATTCCGACGGCACGCTGGACGAAGCTGCTCCTCAGCGTATTGCGAAGCAGCTTTTTCAACGCGCCGGTTCTTGATTCGGGTCGAGCAGCCGGTGGAGATGGACGATGAAATAGCGCATCTGCGCGTTGTCGACCGTGCTCTGCGCCTTGGCGCGCCAGGCGGCGTGGGCGGTCGCATAGTTCGGATAGAGGCCGACGATCTCGACGTCGTCGAGGTTCTTGAAGGTGTTGTGCTCGAGATCGACGAGCTCGCCGCCGACGACGAGGTGGAGCAGTTGTTGCGGGGCACTATCTGGCATCGGTTCTGTTCCTAACGGGCTGCCCGGCAAAGCAGTGTTCGACAAGCACGAGAAAGCGCTTCACGGCAAGGGGCGGTTTCGAAAATGCGAGACAATGTTCGCATGACGATCGCGACCCGCTGCCACCAGCACCCCATGCGTGACTTGCCGGCGGTTATAGAGGATGGGATCTCCGGAGAGATCGCTCATCCTACCATCGGCTTCCTGCACGATCAAATCCGCCGCCGCAAGGTCCCAATCATGACTGTTGCCGCCCGCGAAAGCCGCATCCAGCGCGCCGTGGGAGACCCGGCACAGCCGCAGCGCGAGCGAACCGATTCGCGGATGCAGCTTGATCTCGCCCAGTGACGGCTTCAGGCGCTCGACAAGGGGCTTCGGACCCGCGACCCGCGAGAAGTCGAGCTCGGATCCCGCCGTCGCCCGCACCGGCACGTCATTGAGGGTCGTGCCCTGGCCGCGGGCGGCGAAGAAGAACTCATCGCTCGTCGGCGCGAACACCGCGGCCAGCACCGGCGAGGCATCCTCGACCAGCGCGACGCTGACGCACCATTCGTCATGGCCGTTGAGGTAGTTGCGGGTGCCGTCGATGGGATCGACGATCCAGGTCAGTCGCCGCGACAGCCGCACCTCGTCGTCGGCGCTCTCCTCCGACAGCCAGCCATAGTCGGGCGTCGCCGCGCGCAGGCGAGCTTCCAGGAGATCGTTGACGGCAATGTCGGCTTCCGAGACCGGCGAGGACGCGCCCTTGGTCCACTTCTTCAGCTCGGTGCGGAACATCGACCGCGCGAGTGCGCCCGCCTCCCGCACCGTGTCTTGCAGCAGCGCCGCGTCGCGCGTCAGGATGGCTTCGCCTGTTGCGTTCGCGTCAACGTCCGCCAAGCGTCAAACCCTCGATGCGCACCGTCGGCGCATTGACGCCGTAGCGGAACTCGAGATTGTTCGCCGGCTGCATCGACTTGAATATCTCGAACAGATGGCCGGCGATCGTCACCTCGCTCACGGGATAAGTGAGCTCGCCGTTCTCGATCCAGAAGCCGGAGGCGCCGCGACTGTAATCGCCGGTGACGCCGTTGACGCCCGAGCCGATCAAATCGGTGACGTAGAAACCCTGCTTGATGTCGGAGATCAGCTCGGCCGGCGTCGGCGTGCCGGGTTCAAGGTGTAGATTATACGGCCCCGGCGACGGCGAGGAGGAGACGCCGCGATGGGCGTGGCCGGTGGTGGTGAGACCGAGCTCACGCGCGGTGGCGCAATCGAGCAGCCACGTCGTCAGCACGCCTTCGTCGATCAGCGCGATCTTCTTCACGGCAACGCCTTCGGCGTCGAACGTCTGCGAGCGCAGGCCGCGTTTGCGCAGGGGATCGTCGATGATGCGGATGTTCTTGGCGAACAGCTGCTGGCCGAGCTTGTCCTTCAGGAAGCTGGTCTTGCGCGCGATCGAAGCGCCATTGATGGCGCCGACGACATGACCGACCAGCGAGCCCGCGACGCGCGGATCGAACACCACAGGCACCTTGCAGGTCTCGACCTTGCGCGGATTGGCGCGGGCCACGGTGCGCTCGCCCGCGGAACGGCCGACGATCTCCGGCGACAGCAGATCGGCACCATGCGGCGCCGAGGTGAAATCGTAGTCGCGCTCCATGCCGGTGCCGTCGCCGACAATGGCGGTGGCGGAGATGCCCTGGCTGGACCGTAGATAAGAGCCGTGGAAGCCGGTGCTGGTGACGAGCACCATGCCGCCCATGCCGGCGGAGGCCGAGGCGCCGCCGGATTTGGTCACGCCCTTCACACCGAGCGCCGCAGCCTCGGCTTCGAGCGCGCGGCGCTCGAGTTCCGAGGTCGCGGGCACGTCGGGGTCGAGCAGATCGAGATCGGGGAAGTCGCGCGCGAGCAGTGCGGGATCGGCAAGGCCGACATATTTGTCGTCGGGTGCAACACGCGCCATCGCAACCGCTCGCTCGGCAAGCTTGGTCACGGCATCGCCGCTGGCGTCGTTGGTCGAGACCACCGCCTGGCGCCGGCCGACCAGCACGCGCAAGCCGACATCGTCACCCTCGGAACGTTCAGATTCCTCGACCCGGCCGTCGCGGACCTCGACGCCTTGCGAGACGCCGCGCACGGCGACCGCATCGGCCGCATCCGCGCCGGCGCGCCGGGCAGCCTCCACCAGCCGCTGCGCGAGATCGGAGAGCGCAGACTGATCGAACAGGTCGCGACCGGCTGTGGACGAATCCTTGGGCGAAAGCGTCGAGCTTGGTGAAGGGTTCACAAACGAAATCCTGTTGGGGCGGGCTGCGGGACCGGAACCCACAGATGTGCCCTGATCGCGCGGACTTCAAGCATTTTCAGCCCACCAAAAGCTCAGATTCGCAGCTTGCGCGCAACGTCTCGTCAATCATGCGTGCCAAGGTCTTGTCAATCATGAGCGGCGGTGAGGTTGGATTAACCAGCCTTTTTAAGCGGTTTCGGAAAGGCTCGCGCTAAGGTCCTCGCATCGACCGGGAACATAATCCCGGCGGGGAGAACTAAAGCCGTGAGGCGTCAAACAGCAACAAGCGGGATCGCTCCCGCCGGGTCGAGCCGCTCCCTGCGGCTCGACCCCCTTTCCCTTCCGGTCCGCTTCGATGCGCATGATCCGCGCGCCGACGGTTGTGTCCGGCAGATCGAGCTTCATCGCGAACGTGTCGTGCTGCGCCGTGCCGTCCGCGGCATGCAGATGGCGATCAACGTCCGCGTCAGCGACTTCATCGGCGTCGCGCTGCGCGGTAACGACGAAGCCCAGACCCTCGTCCTGGTGCATCGCGATCCCTCGCTCTCCATTCCGCTGCTGGTCAGCGCCGATGGCGACGAACTCGTTGAGGCCTGGGCGATCTGGAGCGAGCTGTTTGCGCTTCCGCAGCTCGACGAAGGCGCACGCAAACCCGCGCCACGCCGCCGCCGCGCCAACGCGATCTGCGACCGCCGTCCAAAATTTCTGATGCGCCGCCGCACCGGTGTCGCACGGGAATTGTCGGTGCATCGCGATGAGCGCGAGATCATCGCGCGGAGTTAAGCCGCCCGCATCACCGCGTCGGCCAATAACCCCGCAAACAACAACAGCCCCGCATCGCGGTTCGAATAGAACAGGCGCTTGCAGAGTTCGCCGTCGCTGATATTCAGCCGCGCGATCTGCGAGGCCAGATGCACGGCGAAGGCTCCAAGACCGAGCCAGGCCGGCCAGCGCGCATCGCCCGACGCCAGCGCCACGCCGATCAGCAGCACCGCGAGGCCGTAGAACAGGATCAGCGCCTGGTGCGTATGCGCACCGAACAGGCGCGCGGTGGACTTGATGCCGATCAGCGCATCGTCCTCGGCGTCCTGATGCGCATAGATCGTGTCATAGCCGATCACCCAGGAAATCGCGCCGGCATAGAGCACGAGCGCGGTGACGTCGATGCGCCCGAAGGTGACGGCAAATCCCATCAGGGCGCCCCAGGAGAACGCGAGCCCGAGCACGATCTGCGGCCACCAGGTGATGCGCTTCATGAACGGGTAGATCGCGACGATCAGCAATGAGGCGATGCCGGTCAGGATCGCGAAGCGGTTGAACTGCAGCAACACCACGAGCCCGATCAGCGCCTGCGCGACCATGAAGGCCAGCGCCTGCTTCGCGCTCACCTGGCCCGACGGCAGTGGCCGCGAGCGGGTGCGCTCGACCTTGTCGTCGAGGTCACGGTCGGTGATGTCGTTCCAGGTACAGCCTGCCCCTCGCATCACGAAGGCGCCGATGAAGAACAGGACGATGGTGAGCGGCAGGCCGCGGACGTCATGCGCCATGCCGGCGGCGAGCGCCGCCGACCACCAGCACGGCATCAACAGGAGCCAGGAGCCGATCGGACGATCGAAGCGGGACAAGCGCAAATAAGGCCGCGCCCATTGCGGTGCGCGCGTATCGACCCAGTTGCCGGTGGAATCGGCAACGCGGGCGGATGTGTCGCTCATCGGGTCAGGACGTTGCCGTTGAGTGTGTCGAAGGTGCTGCCGCCCTTCTTGCCCGCATTGGCCTCGGGCGCCGAGGCCGAACCCAGCACTTCGCTCAGCGACGGACCGGCCGGACCGCGCGGCTGGTTCTGCATCTGCTGCGCAACATTGCAGACCTTCGCCGCCATGGCCTCGGTGTTCTTGTGGCCGTCCTTCATCTGTGCGCCGACCTGCGCCGGAATCCCGCACTTCGAGGCGTTGGCCTCGATGTACTTGATCATCTTGGTCTCGGCCTGGCTGAAGTTGCGGATCAGCTTGCAGGCCTCGTCAGGCGGGGCGTGACGGTCGCTCGCGGCCTTGATCAGCTTGCCGCGCTTTTCGGCATCCTCGCGCAGAGGCATGAAGGCCTTCATGC
>NZ_JADPIT010000015.1:1673324-1681657 GCF_023073035.1 Bradyrhizobium sp. 62 | reverse complement strand
GGGGCCGCGCTGAAGGCGCCGGCGCCACCGACCGGCGCGGCGCCGTTCACGGGGAAGGACGATTGCGGCGCACCGCCGACGGAGGCGACGGGCGCCGACCCGTTCACGGGCGGAAACGCGGAACTGGTTGGGGCCTGGCCCGGCAGCGGCGCGGGGAAACCCTGCGCATAGGCACAAACGGCGCCCATCGTGACCATGGCGGCAGTGATCGGAACCATCAAATGACGGATCATCAAGGCAGTCTCTCCGGCAGGAGCTTGCGGGGTTCGGCGTCTTCCCAATTGAAGCGCAACCGGCGTGCTCGCGATTTTACGATTCCCGCCGGCCCTTAACAACCCGTTGAATAGGGCAGGAGCGCGGCGCGCCGACGCACCATTTCGGCAAAATTTACCCCGAAAGTACTGCTTTCGGCTAAGAACGGCGCCAAATCGGACCTTTGAACCATGCCCTCCCACGATTTCCGCGGCCCCCGCCTGTTCGTCGATGCCCCCCTCGCCCAGGACGGCAGGATCGAGCTCGACCGCGACCAGAGCAATTATCTCGGCAATGTGCTGCGGCTTGCCGCCGGGGCCGAGGTCTTGGCGTTCAACGGCCGCGACGGCGAGTGGCAGGCCGCCATCGAAGGCCGCAAGCGGCCGGATGGCCTCGTCATCCTCCAGCAGACCCGACCGCAGGACCGGCTGCCCGACCTCGCCTACGTCTTCGCCCCGCTCAAGCATGCCCGACTCGACTACATGGTGCAGAAGGCCATCGAGATGGGGGTGGCCTCGCTTCAGCCGGTGCTGACCCGGTTCACCCAGGCTTCCCGCGTCAACACCGAGCGGATGCGCGCCAATGTCGTCGAGGCGGCCGAGCAATGCGGCATTCTCAGCATCGCCACCGTTGCCGAGCCGATGCCGCTGGAGCGCTTCCTCAGCCAGCGCGCCGCGGGCCGCCTGCTCATCTTCTGCGACGAGGCGGCGGAGCTCGAAAACCCCATTCAGAGCCTGCAAGGCGCAGGCGCGGCGGAGGGAATCGACGTGCTGATCGGCCCCGAAGGCGGCTTTGCCGAGGAAGAGCGGGCGCTGCTGCTGCGGCAGCCGAAAATCCTGCGGCTGGCGCTGGGACCCCGGATCATGCGGGCCGACACGGCCGCAGTGGCCGCGCTGGCGCTGGTGCAGGCGGTGCTGGGCGACTGGGCTGGCGAACGCGGCTAAGGCACGTTGCTATTCGCCTCGTAGCGATCGGTTCAGGGTCTCCGAAGGCAACTCTCCGAAGGCCTCTCTGTAGCTCGCTGCGAACTCGCTGAGATGCCAGAAACCATGCGCAAGCGCACAGGACTTCACACTCCGGCCCGCTCGACCGGTGCGCAGTTGCTTGCGCACCGACCAGAGGCGCAAGACCCGGCTATAGCGATGTGGGCTCATGCCGCAGATGGCCCGTGTCGCACTCTGGAGAGTCCGGACCGACACGCCCGCATGTTCTGCCAGCTCGGTCGTCTTGTGCCAGATCATCAGATCGCGCCGAATCAGTTTCTCCATATCAGCTACGATCCGGCGATAATGCTCGGTGGTGGATGAGACAGGTCCGCTTGCGACGCTGGACCAGATCGCCGCGTCCATCGTGCTGAGCAGTGACCGTTCGACAAGTGTTTGCGAAGCCGGCTCGTTCAAGAAGTCTGGGTCATTTGCTGCGGTTTCAAGCGAGATCGAGATCAGACGGCGCAGCGAGGCAAGCACGTCCGGCGCCGGATTCAGCAAATGGCATCCATCGCCTAATTCAGGCAACGGCTCCCGCCCGGATGGACTGAAGTAGACCACTGCCAGCAGACGCCCCTCCGGCTCATGCACCAGGCAATCTGAATCACCTTTCAATACGAGGACAGAACCGCCCATCGATTGCCCGTTGATGCGGGCAGAGGTCACGTGATCCATCGGTACCGCCACTGCGGCAGCATTGGTGAACTGATAGCCTCGAATGATCCGGGGGAAGGTTTTCAACAGCGACAGGGTCAGGGTCGGCAAGGTGAGCCGGGCACGCATGATCGCTGTCACCCCGGCCGACAACGGCATGCTCGATGCGCCGGCGTATTTCTCGGTCTCGCCGAAATGATCGATGTCATACGAATTGAGCTCGAGCGCCGAGGACGGCTTGAGATCCTGGAACGACATCAAGCGATCCGCCGCTCTCTTTTGCATTCCCTCGCGAGCAGGGACTAGACGGCTTTGATCCATGTTCTGCTGCTTACTTGGCCTTCTTGGAAACGGCGATTTAGCGCCACGCAAATCATCCGGCCCGTTGACGCCGGCGCGCCGCAGTCGCGGAGCATTGAGATGGCATGAACGATCAGAAGGTTGAGCGGATCGAATTCGTCTTAGTGCCGGAACATGTCCCAGATCGAAAACAGCATATAGGCCAACGTGTGTCGCGCGACCGGATACCATCGGTTGCGTTGCACATGAATCGGAAACCAACTCGCATTGTAAACGAAGGCTCTGCGAACGGATCGTCCCCCTACCCAAATTGAGTATGCGACCGGTGGAGCATTCTCGAACGGGCCGAGCAGCTCGCGGATGGGGCGCCCCAGGCGACCCATTCCTCTTGGAGGCGCCCGGAGACGTCCTTGGCCCGAAATGAATGGGGGTGAGGTGAGCCTCCCTACCTACCTGGGTCGATTGCAGCGGGATGAACAGGTGCTATGTTACCCTAGTTGGCGCCGGACCTGATTAGGCCGCCGCCTCCTCTGATCACCGCGCCTCGCTCCGACGCTGTTAAGCGATTGATCCTTTGGAGGTCGAAACCGCTTTCGGGCCATGCTAAGGCCTGCGGCAATTCGCTCCCTTGCTTGCCCTGCCCGGTTCCACCGGGACGATGGACCCCTGAGATGACCGCGACTGCCACCTCACATGCTGCCGGTTCCGCCGCCTGGGCGGATACGCTGCTGCTGTCGTTCGCGCAGGCCGGCTATGTCAGGGCCGAGCCCGCGATCCTGCAGCCGGCCGAACCGTTCCTGGATCTCTCCGGCGAGGACATCCGCAAGAGCCTGTACCTGACCACGGACCTTTCCGGCGAGGAGCTCTGCCTGCGCCCGGACCTGACGATTCCGGTGGCTCGCGATTACCTCAGCTCTGGCCGAGCCGGCCAGCCGGCCGGGTTCAGCTATCTCGGTCCGGTGTTCCGCTACCGCAATGGCCAGAGCAGCGAATTCCTGCAGGCCGGCATCGAATCGTTCGGCCGCCAGGACCGCGCCGCAGCCGACGCCGAGATGCTGGCGCTGGCGCTGGAGGCGACCGCCGCGTTCGGCGTCCGCGACGTCGAGATCCGCACCGGCGACGTGGCGCTGTTCAACGCGCTGCTCGACGCGCTCGACCTCTATCCGGTCTGGCGCCGCCGCCTGGTCAAGGATTTCAACCGCAAGATCAGCCTGGAGCAGGATCTGGAGCGGCTGGCGGCCGCAACCACCGCGACCCGCAGCGAATATGAGGGCGTGCTCGCGGCGCTCGCCGGCTCCGACCGCAAGGCGGCACTCGCTTTCGTCACCGATCTGATGTCGATCGCCGGCACCACCAATGTCGGCGGCCGCACCACCGCCGAGATTGCCGACCGCTTCCTCGAGCAGTCGACGCTGAAGGGTGGCGCGCTGCCGCGCGAGGCCATCGCCGTGCTCAAGCGTTTCCTGTCGATATCGGGTAACCCCGACGACGCCGTCGCCGAGCTGCGCGCGCTCACCAATGATGCAAAGCTCGACCTCAGTGCTGCGATCGACCAGTTCGAAAGCCGGGTCGGCTTCATGGCCGCGCGCGGCATCGATGTGAAGGGGGCGCGGTTTTCGACCGCGTTCGGGCGCGGGCTCGACTACTACACCGGCTTCGAATTCGAGCTGCATCACCGCGGCAACGGCGCCGAGCCGCTGGTTGCCGGCGGCCGCTATGACGGGCTGATGACCCAGCTTGGATCGGCCGAGCCGATCCCGGCGGTCGGTTTCTCGGTCTGGGTGGATGCGCTGACCCGGATCGGCCGCAAGGTGGGAGCTTAAGTCATGAGCGCGCCATTCGTTCTGGCCGTTCCCTCCAAGGGCCGCCTGCAGGAAAACACCGAAGCCTTCTTTGCCCGCGCCGGGCTCAAGCTGTCGAAGGCGGGCGGCGCCCGCGACTATCGCGGCACGCTCACGGGCCTCGACAATGTCGAGGTCGCCTATCTCTCGGCGAGCGAGATCGCCTCGCAACTATCCCGCGGCTCGGCGCATCTCGGCGTCACCGGGGAGGATCTGGTGCGCGAGACCATCGCGGACGCCGACAAGCGCGTCTCCCTGATCGAAGGCCTCGGCTTCGGCTATGCCGACGTCGTCGTCGCGGTGCCGCAGGCGTGGATCGACGTCCGCACCATGGCTGACCTCGACGACGTCACCACCGGCTTCCGCGAGCAGCATCACATGCGGATGCGGGTCGCGACCAAGTTCATCAACCTCACCCGCGCCTTCTTCCAGAGCCAGGGCATCACCGATTACCGCATCGTCGAAAGCACGGGCGCGACCGAAGGCGCGCCGGCCGCCGGCAGCGCCGAGTTGATCGTCGACATCACCACGACCGGCGCGACCCTCGCCGCCAACGGATTGCGGGTGCTCGACGACGGCATGATCCTGCGCAGCCAGGCCAATCTGGTCGCCTCAAGAGATGCCGATTGGTCGCCGCAGGCGCGGGAGACCGCGCGAATCATCCTCGATCACATCGCGGCGCGGGCGCGGGCCAACAAATACCGCGAAGTCCGCACCCGCTTCCGCCAGTGCGACGCGGCCATGCTCACAGAGGCCCACGAGCGCTTCGGCGTCGAAGCCCCGTTCGGCGGGCCGACCTCGTCAGGCATGCTCACACTGCACTGCCCGCCGGGCCAGCTCTATGCACTCGCGAGCTTCCTGCGCACCCATGGCGCCGAGACCGTCTCGGTGGTTTCGCTGGATTATGTTTTCGACCGGGACAACCCGCTGTTCGCCAGGCTCGAGGCGTTCCTGCGGCAGTGAGCCCAAAGTTTGTTGAGCAATTCCGTTCAGCGTAGCGACAGCAAACGGCAGCTACCATATGCTGTTGAGATGACCTTGAACGCCTCTGGAACCTTGATCGATGACGCTGGGCTTTGACGTTTCCGGCATGACGACCATCGCGGCAAGCACCGCCGCGAACGGACTGTCGATTGTCGTCCCGCTCTACAACGAAGCGGCGGGCCTCGCCGCCCTGCACCAGCGCATCTGCGATCTCGCAAAGACCTTGCGTCAGCGCTATCGCTTGGCTTGCGAGGTCGTCTATGTCGACGACGGCAGCGCGGACGCGACGCTGTCGATCGCCCGCTCGCTGCCGGCCGACGCGGTCGACGTCCAGGTGGTGTCGCTGTCGCGCAATTTCGGCAAGGAGGCCGCGCTGATGGCCGGCCTCGACCATGCCCGGCTCGGCGCGGTGCTGTTCATGGACGGCGACGGCCAGCATCCGCCGTCGCTGGTCGAGCGACTGGTGCGGCACTGGATCGAGGACGGCTACGACGTCGTCTATACCGCCAAGGCGCATCGCGACAACGAGCCGTTCCTGCGGCGGCTCGCCGGACGGGGCTTCTATGCGCTGATCAATTGGGGCGCGCGCCAGAAGATTCCCGAAGACGCCGGCGACTTCCGCCTGCTGTCGCCGCGCGCGGTGGCAGCACTGAGGCAGCTGCCGGAGCGCAACCGCTTCTTTAAGGGCCTCGCGAGCTGGATCGGCTTCCGCCAGATCCGCGTCGATTACGAGCCCGCGCCGCGCACCCATGGCGTGACAACCTTCAGCGCCGCGCGTCTACTTGGTCTTTCGATCGAAGGCGTCACCTCGTTCTCGGTGGCGCCGTTGCGCTTCGCCAGCCTGCTCGGCGTGATCCTCGCCGGCGGAGCGTTCCTGTTCGGTCTGTCGATCCTGTGGGAGGTCTTGACCACCGGCAAGCAGGTGCCCGGCTATCCCTCACTCGTGATCGGCCTGATGACGATCGGCGGCGTGCAGCTCATCATGATCGGCATCGTCGGCGAATATATCGGCAAGATCCTCTCCGAGCTGAAGGCGCGCCCGATCTACTTCGTCGCCGAGCACAGTGAAAAGCATTTCGAGACCGACAAGGCTGACGACGCCTCGAAGAGGACGGCGGCCGAATGAACGCGGCCGCGCCGCCGCGGCGGATCTGGCTCTGCGCCGACGATTACGGCATCAGCCCGGGTGTCAATCGCGCCATCCGCGACCTGATCGAACGCGGCCGTCTCAACGCCACCTCGGTTATGATGGTGGGACCTGCGGTCGAGCGCAGCGAGATCGAAGCCCTCCAGACGGCAGCGCAAGCGAGCCCGCGCTGCGCGATCGGATTGCACGTGACATTGTCGGCACCGTTCCGGCCGCTCACCATGCATTTCCGCCCACTCGACGGCGACATGTTTCTCCCGTTTCCGAAGCTGCTGCGCGCGGGTCTTGCGCGAAGGCTCGACCGCGAATTCTTTCGCAACGAGGTCAAGGCGCAGCTGGCAGCCTTCGCGAAAGCGTTCGGGCGCGCGCCTGACTTCGTCGACGGCCATCAGCATGTGCAGCTCTACCCGCAGGTGCGCGACGGCTTTATCGACGCAGTCGCCGAAGTCGCGCCAAAAGCCTGGGTGCGCCAAGGCGGCCGCGACCTGCCGCTGATGCAGCGGCTGGCTTCACCGAAAGCCATGGTGCTCGATATCCTCAGCGCGCAATTCCGCCGCCGTGCCGGCAGCGCGGGCCTGAGCTTCAATCCCGGCTTCGCCGGCGCCTATGATTTCACGCAGGCGGCCGATTTCGGCAAGCTGATGCGGCAATTTCTCGAAGGCCTGCCGGATGGCGGCCTCATCATGTGTCATCCCGGCTTCGTCGACGACATCCTCACTGGGCTCGACCCGATGACGGATGTCCGCGAACGCGAGCACGCCTATCTCGCCGGCGATGCCTTCGCGCGCCTGCTGACGGACAGCGGCGTCACGCTGGGATGAAACCGGCGACAGTTTGCGAAAAGCCGCCCGCGGGGCAGCTTGTCGCATACCGAAATTTAATCCTGCCGGCACTGTTGGGGCCACAATGGAACCCTACATCTGCCTCGCGCTTGTTTTGCGCGAGGGAGACTGACCATGACGCCGCAGGAACGCCAGCTCGTCGACGAGCTTTTCGACCGGCTTTCGAAACTGGAAAATGCACCGCGCGATCCCGACGCGATCGCCGCGATCTCCGACGGCCTGCGCAAGGCGCCTGGCGCGATCTATGCGCTGGTGCAGACCGTGCTGTTGCAGGACGAAGCGCTGAAGCGCGCCCATGCCCGTATCCAGGAGCTGGAGGCGGCGCAGGCGCCCGAACAGGCGCAGTCCGGCGGTTTCCTGGACACCATGCGCGATACGCTGTTCGGCGGGGGTCCGTCGCGCGGCTCGGTTCCGAACGTGCCGCCGCGTGACTCGCGGCCGGTGTGGAACAGCGGCCAGGCGATGCAGCAAAGCCAGCCCGGTTATGGCCAGCCGCCCTACGGGCAGGCTTACGGTCAAGGTCCAGGTCAGGGCCCCGGTCAGGGCTATGGCGCGCCGCCGGTCGGCGGTGGCGGCGGTTCGTTCCTCGGAACGGCGGCGGCAGCCGCGGCCGGCGTCGTTGGCGGCTCGCTGCTGCTCTCCAGCATCCGCGGCATGATGGGCGGATCGCATCAGCAGGCCTTCGGCGACACCAATGCCCTGGGCGATCGCAGCGCTGGTGGAAGTCCCTGGAGCGGCAGCGATCAGTCCGGCGGCTCGCTCGCGCGTGATGCCGGCCTCGACGACATTGGCTCGAACCGCGGTGATGCGTCCCGGCAGGGCTTCGCCGACCACGCTTCGAACGACGACCAGAACTACAACGATCAGAACGACAATGACGGCGGCAATGTCGACCTCGCCGACGACAGCGATTTCGGCGGCGGAGATGATGGCGGCAGCGATTACGCCTGACGCTTTTTATCCTTGCTCCAAACGAGAACGGCCGCCGATGAGGCGGCCGTTTTGGTTCCGAGCGCTATGCGCCTACATCACGACGACCTTGGTGCCGACATTGACGCGGCCGTAGAGATCGATGACGTCCTCGTTGCGCATGCGGATGCAGCCCGAGGAGACGTTGGTGCCGATGGTCCAGGGTTCGTTGGAGCCGTGGATACGGTAAAGCGTCGAGCCGAGATACATCGCGCGCGCGCCGAGCGGATTTTCCGGGCCGCCTTCCATGTGCCTGGGCAGATCGGGGCGGCGCGCGATCATTTCCGCCGGCGGCGTCCAGGCCGGCCATTCGCGCTTGGCCGTGATCGACTTCACGCCGGACCAGGTGAAGCCGGGA
>NZ_JADPIT010000015.1:1669947-1673314 GCF_023073035.1 Bradyrhizobium sp. 62 | reverse complement strand
GCCGACGCCGATGCCGTAGCGCATCGCCCGGCCGTTGCCCTCGACAAGATAGAGGAATTTGTTCGGCGTATCGACCACAATCGTGCCGGCGCCTTCATTGCCGCTATAGTCAACGAGTTGTTTCTCGAATCTCGGGTCGAACTGACGCTGCCGCGGATCGGCCGCCTCCTGCTGGAGACCTGCGCCCTGCGTCTGCGGCTCGCCCATCGGCGGCAGGCGGCGCTGGTCATAATAACCAGGCTGCTGCTGATACATCGGCTGCTGCGGAGCGTAGGCCGGACCGCGACCGGGCCCGTCACCGAACATGAACTCGATGAAGCCGCCGCCCATGTTCGCATTGGAGGCGACACGCACCGGCGCAGGCGGCACTTGCGGCTGATAGAGCACCGCGGGCGGATCGTTCGGCACGCTATTGTCGAAGGCGCTGGCGCTGTTGGCGCCGGCAATGAAGGTGCAAGCGCTGCCAAGCAGCGCGACAGACATTTTCTTGAACATCGACGTACTCTGTACTGTTTCGTCTAGATCACATGCGTCGTGGCGAGCTGACCGCTGATCCGCACCCGCGACGTGGTCAATAAAGAGCAAAAGCCGTTTTGTTTGGTAAACGGAAACGCCATTTCGATTCACCACGTCGTCGGCAGCGGTGCAATTTGGCGATCAGCGTTTATTTTCGATGAACGCCTTGCACGCATGGTTAATCGCCCGTTTGCAAGCCGTCGCGCACAACCGAGACGACAGTTCCGGCTGTGAACTTCGTGTTAAATCGCTTCTGCCTACAAAGACGCGTGAGTGAGGTGGGGGGAGTTCTTGATGGCTATTCACCGCAAACGTTTTCGTGTCGAGGAGGCTATTGTCGGCGAGATGCCCAGCCCCGAAATGATTGAGGAGGCTGCGCCGATGCATAGCGAGATCATGGCCGAGTTGCGTGCGATCCGTGCACAGATGGCGAAGGGCACTGCGCCCTTGTCCGGCAGCGCCGCCATGGCGGCGATCGACGCCTCCACTGCCCACGAGCTCTCCGAAGCCCGTACCATGCTCGATACTTACCGGGCGCAGATCGAGCAGTGCGAGAAGCTGAAGGTCGAGCTCGACCTCATCCACGACGCCATCGACCGCACCAAGCGCGAGATCGCGACACTGCACGGCAAGAGCTTCGACGGCGGCGAAATGGCCAAGGTCAATGGCGAGCTCGGCGCGGTCGTCGGCGGCACCGAACAGGCGACCCAGCAGATCCTCGAAGCCGCCGAGTCGATCGACCAGGCGGCCAGCGCGATGGCCAAGGTGCAATCGGCCGATCAGCAGAAGCGGCTGGCCGACGATATCCAGGAACGCGTCATCTCGATTTTCGAAGCCTGCAACTTCCAGGACCTGACCGGCCAGCGCATCAGCAAGGTCATGAGCACGATGAAGTTCATCGAGCAGCACATCAATTCCATGATGGAGATCTGGGGCGGCGTCGACGCGATCAAGTCCCACGTCGTGCCGCAGGTCGACACCCGCAGCGATGACGACAAGCTTCTCAACGGCCCGAAGCTCGCCGGCGACGTCGGCCACGCCTCGCAGGACGACATCGACGCGCTGTTCGACTGAGCGGACGCGACACTCCGGAAAAACAAAACGCCGGCGCAAGCCGGCGTTTTTTTTTGTTTTGGTTGGGACATGATGGCTTCCTCCAATTTTCCGTCATTGCGAGCGAAGCGAAGCAATCCGGACTGTGTCCGCGGAGGCAGCCTGGTTGCTTCGTCGCTTCGCTCCTCGCAATGACGAGTGGCTAGGCCGGCGCCGCGACTACGCCCTCGGCGCGCAGCGGACGTAGACCATGTTGCCGTAGCGGGTGGCGGCGTCCTTGTCGATGAAGCGGGTGATGAGGACGCGGCCGTCGAAGGAGACGATCTCGCGGTCCTGCTCGCCGGGCGTCGGACCCGCCGGCCCGATATAGTTCTTGCCGCTGGGCGAACCCTTCAGCCGCAGCTCCTGCGGTGTTGCCTGGTCCGCCAGATGCATGATCACGCCGCCGGAGGAGCCGGCGGTGATCACATAAGGATTTTTGCATTGGGCCCGGGCGGCAGCCTCGGTGCGGGCGCGGTCGGCCGGGTTCTGGAACGAGGCGAGGCCCCAGCGCCCGACGATCTCGTCGGCGCGGATCGAGGCGGGCATTTCCGGACCGGTGCCGGGCTCGGCCTCGGGGGGCGGTGAGGAGGAAGAAAAGGACGGCAGGCTCATGCCGCCGCCGCACGCGCCAAGCAGCAGCGCCAGGCAAGAAGCCGCCGCCAGATTGGCGACCGTGCGCGCGTGAGCTGAACTGATCATGGCATTCCCCCGGACAAAACCATGGCCGCACCCCTTCCGCAGCCAAGCGCAAAACCGCTGCCGGAGCAATGACGTCCTTTAATACGCCGGCGCCCCGAACAAGTTTCCAATGTCACCATCCTATATCCGTCTCACCAATCGCTTAACCACCTTTGCTTGACAGGATCGCGGCCAAGCCATATTCCCGGACGCACCATTAGCACTCTGAAAGATGGATTGCTAACGCGCGCCGATCGATCCTCGAGAAGGGTGGACGGCAGCGCCGCCCGCCCACTTTCACTCCTTCCGAAGCGAGCCTCCAAAGGGAAACGTCATGACTAAATCCAAATTTCGTCCGCTGCATGACCGTGTCGTGGTCAAACGTATCGACGCCGAGTCAAAGACCAAGGGCGGCATCATCATTCCGGACACGGCCAAGGAAAAGCCGTCCCAGGGCGAAGTCGTCGCCGTCGGCCCCGGTGGCCGCGACGAGGCCGGCAAGCTGATCCCGATCGACCTCAAGGTCGGCGACCGTGTGCTGTTTGGCAAGTGGTCGGGCACCGAGGTCAAGATCGACAACGATGAGCTCCTGATCATGAAGGAGTCGGACATCATGGGTGTGATGGCCTAAGGCCAGACGCCTGAACGGCCGCTGAATGCATGCCCGGGTCACTCGATCCGGGCATGCATCATTCCGCCGGGTTCGATCGCGGACCCCGGGAATGAGGCGACCCAATAAGCAAGACACATCACGAAAAAAGAAGAGGAATTGCAGACTATGGCTGCCAAAGATGTCAAGTTTTCCGGAGACGCGCGCGATCGCATGCTGCGCGGCGTCGACATTCTCGCCAATGCCGTCAAGGTGACGCTCGGCCCGAAGGGCCGCAACGTGCTCATCGAGAAGTCGTTCGGCGCGCCCCGCATCACCAAGGACGGCGTCACCGTCGCCAAGGAGATCGAGCTCGAGGACAAGTTCGAGAACATGGGCGCCCAGATGGTGCGTGAGGTCGCCTCCAAGACCAACGACCTCGCCGGCGACGGCACCACCACCGCGACCGTGCTGGCCCAGTCCATCGTG
>NZ_JADPIT010000015.1:1669155-1669937 GCF_023073035.1 Bradyrhizobium sp. 62 | reverse complement strand
GCATGAACCCGATGGACCTCAAGCGCGGCATCGACATCGCGGTCGCCGCCGTCGTCAAGGACATCGAGAAGCGCGCCAAGCCGGTCGCCGCCTCCTCCGAGGTCGCCCAGGTCGGCACCATCTCGGCCAACGGCGATGCCGCCATCGGCAAGATGATCGCGCAGGCGATGCAGAAGGTCGGCAACGAGGGCGTCATCACCGTCGAGGAGAACAAGTCGCTCGACACCGAGGTGGACATCGTCGAGGGCATGAAGTTCGACCGCGGCTATCTGTCACCCTACTTCGTCACCAACCCCGAGAAGATGACCGCCGAGCTCGAGGATGCCTACATCCTCCTGCACGAGAAGAAGCTGTCCGGCCTGCAGGCGATGCTGCCGGTGCTGGAAGCCGTGGTGCAGTCTGGCAAGCCGCTCGTCATCATCGCCGAGGACGTCGAGGGCGAGGCTCTGGCTACCCTGGTCGTCAACCGCCTCCGTGGCGGCCTGAAGGTCGCCGCCGTCAAGGCGCCGGGCTTCGGCGACCGCCGCAAGGCCATGCTCGAGGACCTCGCGATCCTCACCGGTGGCCAACTGATCTCCGAAGACCTCGGCATGAAGCTCGAAAACGTCACGGTGAAGATGCTTGGGCGCGCGGGCAAGGTGGTGATCGACAAGGAGAACACCACGATCGTCAAGGGCGCCGGCAAGAAGCCGGAGATCGAGGCCCGCGTCGGCCAGATCAAGGCCCAGATCGAGGAAACCACCTCGGATTACGACCGTGAGAAGCTCCAGGAGCGCCTCGCT
>NZ_JADPIT010000015.1:1612142-1669145 GCF_023073035.1 Bradyrhizobium sp. 62 | reverse complement strand
GCGGCGTCGCGGTGATCCGCGTCGGCGGTGCCACCGAGATCGAGGTCAAGGAGAAGAAGGACCGCGTCGAGGACGCGCTCAACGCCACCCGCGCCGCGGTGCAGGAGGGCATCGTTCCCGGCGGCGGCGTCGCGCTGCTCCGCGCCAAGAAGGCGGTTGGCCGTCTCACCAACGCCAATGCCGACGTCCAGGCCGGCATCAACATCGTGCTGAAGGCGCTGGAAGCCCCGATCCGCCAGATCTCCGAGAACGCGGGCGTGGAAGGCTCGATCGTCGTCGGCAAGATCCTGGAGAACAAGTCCGAGACCTTCGGCTTCGACGCCCAGACCGAGGAGTATGTCGACATGGTCGAGAAGGGCATCATCGACCCCGCCAAGGTGGTGCGCACCGCGCTCCAGGACGCCGCCTCGATCGCCGGCCTGCTGGTGACCACCGAGGCCATGGTCGCCGAGTCGCCGAAGAAGGACGCCGCGCCCGGCATGCCGGCCGGTGGCGGCATGGGCGGCTTCTAAGACCGATCCTTAGCCCACAGTGTTGCGAAGGCCGCCTCCGGGCGGCCTTCTTTTTTGGCAATCATGGCCCGTGCTTTCCAATTCAACCGGCGGCCAAAACCCACTACGGTGACGCCCGATTCGAATTGTTTGGGCCTGATCTCAACGGAAAACCGCTTCACACTTTCCGGATCATGCCCCATTGCCCCGGGGATTTCGTCGATGCGCGCGCTTGTGTTTTGCTCCACGGCCGTTCTGGCGGCTCTGCTTGCAGGTTCGCCTGAGGTCGCATCCGCCCAGATGAAGCTGGCGCCGAAGGCCACGGCGCCCGGCGGCGTCGAGACGCGCTATTTCACCTCGATCGACGGGCTGATGGATGGCAATGCCGACGTGATCCTGAAGGAGACACGCCAGGGCAAGACCGTCACCGCAGCCGTGCTCGACGTCTGCTATCCCGTCGCGAAGAATTCCGACCGCAAGGACCGCTTCGTCGTCAATCTCCAGGTCGCGGGCCAGAACCTGACGGGTACGACGCAGAGCCTCGGCGCGAAGGCGCCGGTCACCGTCAAGCTGCTGCGCAAACAGGCCGGAGACACGTTCGAATTCCGCGGCCAGATCAGCATTGGCCAGGCCGTGACCGAGGTCACCTCGCCCGACAATTCCGATCTCAGCGAGAAGGAATTCCTCGACAACCAGACCTCCGACGACGGTATCACGCCGCAGCCGAAGGATTTCACCGACGTCTCGCCGGAAGCGATCGCGGTCAAGGTCAAGCTGGATGCCGCGACCGAGTTCCTGAAGAGCCTGAAGGGCCAGGACGTCGAGGTGACGCTGGCGAGCCTCACCGTCGGCTGCGACGCGTTGCGCGCGGGCGAGCAGACCATCAACATGTCGGTCGATCCGGAGCGCGCCGGTGCGCTGCTGGCAAAATTCAAGGCGACGCCCGGCGTCACCGCCGCGGGCTGGACCGCGGGCATGACCGAGATGGACCGCACCATCCGCATTGCCGCCGCCGACTGGCGCGAGGGCGACAAGATCAACCGCGACAAGCTCGCGGCCGCGGTGGCTGGCGTGCTGAGCAGGACGCTCGCGGCAAAGCCGGTCTCGCAAAGCTTCAACCCGGCGACCGGCAAGCTCAAGCTGGTGTTCAAGCGGCCGAACCAGGACTTTCCCGCGCTCGAGCTCACCGACACGATCGAGGTTGCGGGTCTCGTCTCGCCCGACAAGCCGGGCACGACCGACAAGCTCATGCTCTGGGTCGGGAGTCCAGCGACCACGACCACCGACGAGAGCAGCGGCGCCAAGCTCAATCTCTCAGACGAAGCGACGGCCGACGAGGAAGGCGATCAGCCCGACGACAACGGTTCGGTCGAGGCGCTCGCCAAGGAGCTGAAGGGCCAGCGATGGGACGCCGACAAGTCGGTGTGGAAGTAGACGCAGACACCCCCTGTCAGTCATCGCCCGCGAAGGCGGGCGATCCAGTACTCCGAGACGGCCGTGGTTGAATCGATAGGCCGCGGCGTACTGGATTCCCCGCTTTCGCGGGGAATGACAGCGGTGGCTAATTTCCGTTGACCCGAAAGCGCAGCGGCTTGGGGCCGACGAGCGTCAGCACGTCGCCCTGGCGCTTCCAGGTCTCGACGCTGCCCAGCGCTGCAACGAGATCGTCGTCGGCCTGGGCCCTTGCGGGCGGGCAGGAGCGGTCCTGGATCTGGCCGGGGACGAAGATCACGGTGTTGCCGGCGACCGAGAACTGGCCCTTGCCGCCCTTGCACCAGAGCTCCAGCACGACCTCGCCATTGTCGCCGATCTCGATGTTCGGAATCCGCTTCGAGCCCGGCTGCGGCAGCGCCTCCAGCGTCATCTCGGTGCCGAACGGAAAACCGTCCTCCGCACGCGCGAGCGTGGACATCGCGAGCATTGCAACCGCCGCACACACCGTCTGCCTGAACGAAACCATGAAACCTCTCGACCGACCTGATTTGCGGCACCTTCTATAAGACGGCGGCGCCGTTGAGAAGGTTCGCGCATACGCGACGCAAAAATCCCCGCGGGGACGAATCCGCGGGGATTTGCTTCGAAGCGAATTGTGACCTGCTACTTCAGCACCATCGCCGTGAACGGCCAGACATAGGCCTGCAACGTCACGAACACGCCGACCAACGAGGCCAGCACGATCGAGTGCCAGAACACGAAGCGCAGGATCGTGCCTTCGTGCCCGTACCAATTCGTCGCAGTGGACGCGACCACGATCGACTGGGCGTCGATCATCTTGCCCATCACGCCGCCGGACGAGTTCGCCGCGGCCATCAGGATCGGCGACAGGCCAAGCTGCTCGGAGGTGATCTTCTGAAGATTTCCGAACAGCACGTTGGAGGCGGTATCCGATCCCGTCAGCGCCACGCCCAACCAGCCGAGCAGCGTGCCGAAGAAGGGATAGAGCACGCCGGTTGCAGCAAAGGCGAGGCCGAGCGTCGCGTCCACGCCGGAGAGCCGCGTCAGCGTGCCGATCGCGAGCATCGCCGAGATCGTGATCAGCGAGATCGCGCACAGCCGGATGGTGCGGCCGTACTGAATCACGAGCTTGCCGGGTCCGACGCCCATCAGGAAGCCGGAGATGATCGCGGCAATCAGCATGCCTGTGCCGGTGAACGAGAGATAGGTGAAGCCGAACACCGCACTCTCTTTCGTCGGCCCTGGTGCGACCGGCGGCATCTTGTTGATCATCTGATGCAGCTCGGGAACGGGGTAGTTCCAGGTGAAGATCGAGTTCGCCCAGGTCTTGAAGGCACCGTTGCCCCAGATCAGCATCACGATACAGACGATGATCCAAGGCAGCAGCGCGCTGAACATCTCGCTCTGCGTGAGCGGCGTCTTGTCGAGCGGTTTTGCGGCCGCCATGGTGGAGGTCGATTCATCACGGCTGCGCAGCGCCGGCGACAGCCAGAGCTGCCTGGGCTGCCACACCTTCAGGAACAGGATCAGCGCGCCCATCGAGATCAGCGACGCACCGATGTCGACGATCCAGGGGTTGACGAAGTTCGAGATCACGAATTGCGGGACTGCGAACGACACGCCGGTGACGAGAATCGCTGGCCAGACGTCCTTCATGCCCTTCCAGCCCGCGAACGCCCACACCACCCAGAACGGCACGATCAGCGAGAAGATCGGCAACTGCCGTCCGACCATCGCGCCGAGGATGTAGGGATCGAGCCCGGTGACCGAAGCGAGGCCCTGGATCGGCGTACCCAGCGCGCCAAAGGCGACCGGTGCTGTGTTGGCGATCAGCGACAGGCCGGAGGCCGCGAGCGGCGAGAAGCCGAGGCCGATCAGGACGGCACCGGTGATCGCGACCGGCGTGCCGAAGCCCGAAGCACCCTCGAAGAAGGCGCCGAACGAGAACGCGATCAGCAGCAATTGCAGCCGCCGGTCCTCGGTGACGCCGCCGACCGCGCGCTTGAGCAATTCGAAGCGTCCAGTGGTCACCGTCACCTGGTAAAGGAAGATGACGTTGAGAACGATCCAGCCGATCGGAAAGAAACCGGTGACGATGCCCAGCACCGAAGCGCGGATCGACATGTTGGCCGGCATGGTGAAGACGAAGATCGTGATCAAATTGGCCACGATCACGGCGATGACCGCCGCGATATGAGCCTGGACGCGGCCGCTCGCGATCAGGACCAGCAATGTGACGACAGGGACTGCCGCCGCGATCGTCGACAGCACAGGGCTGTGCAACGGGTCATAAACTTGATTCCACATGATCTTCCTCCCCCACGCATGTGTGCTGCAGGCGGCCCGCGTGGACAGCCGATCCTGCTTGACGCTGGAAGCGATAACCCCCGAGCTGGACGCGAATTCCTCGCGAATGCAGCGGTTCCCGTCCGCTCACAAGCTCGCGAAATCCCGAAGGCCCCCACCCCGCGCCGATGCGCCCCATGCTAGGGTTGCAAGCTGCGACAAGCCAACGCAAATTGCAGGACTTGCGACTTTAGTCTAAGCGCGCCGATTTTCGCCATCGTCCCAAGTCTTTGGCCCCGGGCAGTTGTGCACATCCCCTCAGGAGACAGAGCTCTGTGAAGAACATCAGCGCCACGCTCGCGATCGTCTGGCGAATCGCCGCCCCGTATTTCCGGTCGGAGGACAAATGGGCCGGCCGCGGCCTGCTCGCCGCTGTCATCGCGATGGAGCTGGCGCTGGTCGCGATCGACGTCCTGGTCAATCAATGGCAGAACCGGTTCTACAGCTCACTGCAGGCAAGTGACTGGGATAGTTTCGTCAGGGAGATCTGGATCTTCATCGGCCTCGCCTCCGCCTTCATCGCGCTGGCCGTCTACAAGCTGTATCTGAACCAGTGGCTTCAGATCCGCTGGCGGCAATGGCTGACCCGGCACTATCTGGGCGAATGGCTGCAAGGCGCCACCCACTACCGCATGCAGCTCAAGGGCGATGCGGCCGACAACCCGGACCAGCGCATCACCGAGGACGTCAAGAATTTCGTCGAGCAGACCCTGACCATCGGTCTCGGCCTGCTCTCGTCGATCGTGACGCTGTTCTCGTTCGTGATCATCCTTTGGGGGCTTTCCAACGCCGCGCCGTTGCACCTGTTCGGCGCCGATCTCATGATCCCCGGCTATCTGTGCTGGGGCGCGCTGGTCTACGCGATCTTCGGCACGGCGCTGACGCACTGGATCGGCGCCCCGCTGGTCAATCTCAATTTCGAGCAGCAGCGCTATGAAGCCGACTTCCGCTTCAATCTCGTCCGGGTCCGCGAAAATTCCGAGCAGATCGCGCTGCTCAAGGGCGAAGGCGCCGAGCGCGGCCGGCTGCTGGAGCGCTTCGGCTTCGTGATCGGCAATTGGTACGCCATCATGAGCCGCACCAAGCGCCTCACCGCGTTCACCGCGAGCTATCAGCAGGCCGCCGTGATCTTTCCCTACGTGCTGGTGGCGCCGGCCTTCTTCGCCAAGAAGATCCAGCTTGGCGACATGATGCAAACCGCGTCCGCCTTCTCCAGCGTACAGGGCGCATTGTCATTCTTCGTCACGGCGTACCGATCGCTGGCGGAATGGCGCTCGATCGTCGCCCGCCTCGACGGCTTCGAGATGTCGGTCGACGCGGCCGCGCACCTGCCGCCGCACGAGCCTGCGATTGCCCTCAAGGCCTCCGGCGGCAATCGCAATATCTCTCTCGAACAGCTCTGCGTGAACCTGCCGAGCGGCACGCCGCTTGTCGCCGCCGACGCCTTCTCCGTCCAGACGCCGGAGCGCGTGCTGGTGACCGGACCGTCGGGCTCCGGCAAGTCGACGCTGTTCCGGGCCATCGCCGGCATCTGGCCGTTCGGCACCGGCAGCATCTTCGTGCCGGAAAAGGCGAAGCTGATGATGCTGCCCCAGCGCCCATATTTCCCGGTCGGCGTGCTGCGCGACGCGGTGGTCTACCCGGCCGCGCCGGGCGCATTCGAAACCTCACGCGTCAGGGATGCGCTGATCGCAGTCGGGTTGCCCGACCTCGCCGAGCGGCTTGAGGAGGACGGTCATTGGAACCGGATGCTGTCGCTCGGCGAGCAGCAGCGCCTCGGGCTCGCCCGCGCGCTGCTGCATGCGCCGGACTATCTGTTCCTGGACGAGGCCACGGCCTCGCTCGACGAGCCATCCGAGGCCCGCCTGTACCGGTTGCTGGCGGAGAAGCTACCACAGGCCACCCTCGTCTCGATCGGCCACCGCTCGACGCTGGAAGCCTTCCATACCCGCAAGGTGACGATGGTGAAGCACGGCGCGATCCACGTCCTCGGTGACGGTGCCGTGTCGGTCGAGAAGGAGCCGAGCGCGGCACGCTGAGACGGTCCGACCAACCCTGAGGCTATGGCCCTTCGTTGCGGCCATTCTTCGACACGCCCGCCTTTGGCGGGCCCTCAGGATGAGGTCTGTCCTCGCGGTGAAATCCGTGCCCCCTCATGGTGAGGAGCCCGCAGGAGGCGGACGTCTCGAACCATGCAGGTGCCCCGGACTCCGCCCAAAAGCAAAAGGGCGGCAGGTTTGCCCTGCCGCCCTCATCAAGTCGCTTCGGGAAGAAGCTTACTTCAGGTTGCTCATCGCCGTCAGGTCGAACGACAGCTTGGCAATGCCGGCCGCGCCGCACCAGTTGGAGCCAGCGCCGCCCGGATTGATCGCGGTGACGTTGGTGGTGCCGGTGGCGTTGAAGGCGCTGGTGAAGGCGTTGCAATCACCCTTGTTCAGGTCGGTGTCGGAGTAACGCAGGTCCAGCGTGAACACCTTGTAGGTGAAGCCGATGCCGATGTTCCAGGTGTTGTAGTCCTTGTAGGGGATGCCGTTGGCGAAAACGGTGCCGACGCCGGTGCCGTAGAAGGCGTCCGAAGTACCGAACCACTGCCGGCCGAACTCACCCGACACATACATGCCCATGCCGGAGGGACCGAAGGCCGTGCTGGGCGCCGTGTACTTGGCGGTCAACGAAGCGTAGTTGCCCCAGGCACCCGAGTTCAGGAAGTTCGGCGAGTAGTACTCGGTCGCGCCGACCGTGAAGCTGTCGTTGATGGTGTAGTTCACCTTGCCGTAGACTTCGACGAAGCTGACGTCCTTCTTCATGACGTTGCCGTCGGCGAGGAAGATCGTGGTCGTGCTGACGCCGCAGACGTTGCCGCCGGGAATGCCGCCGGTGAGCACGTTGTCGGCGCAGCTGCCGCCCGGATACAGGTAGCCCCAGACGCCGATGTCGAACGCGAAGGCGCCGAAGGTCGGGCGGATACCGCCGTAGATGTCGACTTCAGCAGCGGCACGATTGGCGAAGGAGATGCTCTCGGCGGACACGCCGACGTAGAGCTGGAGGTCCTTGTTGATGTTGTAGCGCGGCTCGAAATAGGCCGCGACCGACGGCTTGTGGTTCGACTGCGTGACGCCGCGGAAGATGTAGTCGCTCATGATGGCGCCGCCGAAGGCGATATCCCAAGGGTCAAACGCGACCACCGGCGGGGCCTTCAGTGCCTTCACTCGCATGTCTGCCGCGAAAGCCGAGCCCGTCACCATTGCCAGCGCCGTTGCCAACAAAGCCACTTTTTTCATTTCGATCCCCATCACCAGTTCTAAGACCCCAGCCGGATCCCGGAAGCCCCGGAACGCACGACCTGATTGCAAATTTCGTAACTGCGGCAATCTGGATGGAGCGGCGTAAACCGAGAAGCAAAAAACGCGGGCATCTGCCGACTTTTTGGGCGTTCTGACGATTCCACGAAAGGTTGTCAGCCTGTGTGTCTTCTCGACCACATTATTTGCATTGCAAAGTGCACTGGCAGGCCCGGGTTAGTACGGGCCCGGCGGTACCGTGCTGGCCGCGCCACGAATCAGGCTGCTCCAGGACAAACACGCCGTCACGCCGATGCAAAAAGGCCGCAGCATCACCGCTGCGGCCTTCCTGTCGTCGATCATGGTCGTCGGATTGGATCCAGCCTTTGGCCTAATCTTGGGCCTAACTTTGGGCCTAACCTTGTCCTTCGGCCGGCGTCGTTTCCGCAGAAGACGAAGGCATCGCCCAGCTTGTCTCGGCGGCGGGCTCGGGAGCCGGAGCTGCCGGCGTTGACGGCTTCGGCGCGGGAGCTGCCTTCGCCTTCTTCGGCGCCGCTTTTTTCGCAGCCTTCTTGGCGGCCTTCTTAGGGGCAGCCTTCTTAGGGGCAGCCTTCTTAGCGGCTTTCTTGGCCGACTTCTTGGCGGCCTTCTTCGGCGCGGCCTTCTTGGCAGATTTCTTTGTGGCTTTCTTGGCAGACTTCTTCGCGGACTTCTTGGCTGCCTTCTTTGAGGTCTTCTTCGCCGCTACCGCCTTCTTGGCTTTTTTGGCCTTCTTGCTTTTTTTCTTCTTCGCTTTCGCCATCGTGGTCCTCCTGTTGCCGCCGAACAATGGTCGATCCGGGCGTCTTCAGCCGTCACCTCCGGACGAAAGCTCAGCCCTCGAAAGCTCAGTCTTCGAAAGCTCAGTCTTGCGCGTTCAATGCCGGCCGCGACCCGCCCGTAGCCCAATCGAGAAGCTCAATCGTGTGTACGACCGGAACTGACGTGCCACTGGCAATCTGCACCATGCAGCCGATATTGCCTGCGGCAATCATGTCCGGCTTGACGCTCGCGATGTTGGCGACCTTGCGATCACGCAACCGGCCCGCAAGCTCGGGCTGGAGAATGTTGTAGGTCCCCGCCGAACCGCAACACAAATGGCTCTCCGGCACATCTTTCACCACGAATCCATTATTGGAAAGCAATTCTTTCGGAAGGCCCGTGATTTTCTGTCCGTGCTGCAACGAACACGCAGAGTGATAGGCGACGACGATGTTGTCCTGTCGCGCGGTGGCCACGAGTCCAAGGCCGGCGACGTATTCAGTTATGTCCTTGGCGAGCGCGGAGACCTTCGCCGCATCGGCGGCAAACGCAGCGTCCTCGCGCAGAAGATAGCCGTAGTCCTTGATCACGGTGCCGCAGCCTGACGCCGTCACCAGGATGGCGTCGAGCCCCTCGCCGGCCGCTTCCGCGCGCCACGCCGCGACATTGGCGCGAGCCCGCCCCAATGCGTCCTGGTCGTTGCCGAGGTGATGGGTCAGCGCGCCGCAGCACTGCTCGTCCCTGACGAGGACGACCTCGATGCCGTGGCGCGTGAGGAGACTGATGGCGGCCTGGTTGATGCGCGGGGCCAGCACCTGCTGGGCGCAGCCCTGGAGCAGCGCGACCCGGCCGCGCTTCTTGCCGAGTGCCGCGAACACACTGCCGGCGGCGGGCCCCGGTGGCGGCAGCCGGTCCGGCGCCAGCGCCAGCATCGCCTTGAGGCGCAGGATCAGGCCGGGTGTCGCCGACGGCCGGGGCGTCGGCAGGAACGCGGCCAGCGGGCGGGCGAGCCGCGCCAGCCACATGCTGGCGCGGAAACGCTGCGGGTGCGGCAGGACGAAGGCCAGCACCCGGCGCAGCAGCCGCTCGGCGAGCGGCCGCTCGTAACGCTGCTCGATCCTGACCCGGGCCTGATCGACCAGATGCATATAATTCACCCCCGAGGGGCAGGTCGTCATGCAGGCCAGGCACGACAAGCAGCGGTCGACATGTTTGACCACTTCGGCCGTCGGCGTCTGGTCCTTCTCCAGCATCTCCTTGATCAGATAGATGCGGCCGCGCGGGCTATCGAGCTCGTCGCCAAGCAGCACATAAGTCGGACAGGTTGCGGTGCAGAAGCCGCAATGGACGCAGGCGCGCAGGATCTTGTCGGCTTCCGCGATGTCGGGATCGGCGAGCTGCGCGAGTGAGAATTCGGTCTTCATTCAGCAAGCGTCCCGCGTCAGCCGGCCCCGGTTGAGGATGGTCTTCGGATCGAAACTGGCGCGGACCCGCTCGCTCAACGCGGCAAGGCCAGGGGCCTGCGGGTGGAATACATCGATCGCGCGCCTGATGTCCTCGGCCGCCCGGATCAGCGTGGCGTGCCCGCCGGCCGCATTCACACGTTCGCGCACGGCCGTGGCATGCGCGTCCGGCTTCGGTGGCAACGCCGCCCAGATCAGTCCACCACCCCAATCGTAGATCACGTCGCCGCCGGTCTCGCGCGCCAGCAGCGTCCCGAGCGCCGCGCCCGACGCGGGCGGACAGACGATCCGCCAAACCGGCCAAGCCCCCAACGTGCCGTCAGCCGCGAACGGCAGGACGTCGCGGATCGTGGTCCATAGCGCCGCTGACACCGTGTCCTCGACGAGCGTTGCGGTTCCGAACGGCGCCAGCAATTCGCGCAGCGAGCCGGCACGGTGGGCGGTCGAGGCGGTAATGCCCTCAAGCCGCAGCACGGTCAGCGCCTCGCTTTGGCCTGCGATAGCGCCGAGACCTTCGATCTTGGTCCGGAACGCCGATGTCGGCAGATGCGCGGCCCCCGAGACGTCGAAGGGCGAGCCGAGCGCCGCCGTCATCGCCTTGTTGGCCGCGGCATCGTCGAGGCCGCGCAGCAACAGCGTCCGCTCGGCCTCCGGCTTCGGCATCACCTTCAGCGTGACCTCGGTCATGACCGACAGCGTGCCCCAGGAACCGGCGAGAAGCTTGCAGAGGTCGTAGCCGGTGACGTTCTTCACCACCTTGCCGCCGGTCTTGAAGCTATCGCCGAAACCGGAGACGGCATGCGCCCCGAGCAGATGGTCGCGCGCCCCGCCCGCCTTGATCCGGCGCGGACCGGCCAGGCCAGACGCAATCATGCCCCCAATGGTGCCGAGCGCGGGCGTGCCGAGCAGCGGCGCGGTGTTCATCGGCTCGAAGGCGAATTGCTGGTTCTTGGCATCGATCAGCGACAGCACGTCGGCCAGCGGCGCCCCGGCCTGCAGCGTGACAATGAGTTCGTTGGGCTCGTAGGCGGTGATGGCATTCAGCGCGGAAACGTCGAGCACCGCGTTGGTCGCCATCGCATGGCCGATGCCGCGCTTGGAGCCATGGCCGATGATCTCGAGCGGCTGCTCATTGGCAATCGCCGCGCGCACCACCTCTTCGACGTCTTTGGCGTCTCTGACCTTGAGCGTATCCACGCCTGTAGCGGGTAACGAAGTTTGCAGCGAAAATCAAATTTGGCGCGTTGCAGCGAGGCGACTCTAGAACCGCGGAATGTCCGGGAATGCCAGCTTCCCGGCGTGGACATGCATGCGGCCGAGCTCGGCGCATCGGTGCAGGGTCGGAAACACCTTTCCGGGATTGAGCAGGCCTTGCGCATCGAAGGCGCATTTCAGGCGCTGCTGCTGGTTGAGGTCGATCTCACTGAACATCTCAGGCATCAGATCGCGCTTCTCGATGCCGACGCCGTGTTCGCCGGTGAGCACGCCGCCGAACTCGACGCAGGCGCGCAGGATGTCGGCGCCGAAGGCTTCGGCGCGCTCGATCTCGCCGGGCTTGTTGGCGTCATAGAGGATCAGCGGATGCAGGTTGCCGTCGCCGGCATGGAACACGTTGGCGCAACCGAGCTGGTATTTTTCCGATAGCTCGCGGATGCGCGCCAGCGCTTTCGGCAGCGCACCGCGTGGGATGGTGCCGTCCATGCAGAGATAGTCCGGCGAGATGCGGCCGACGGCGGGGAACGCGGCTTTCCGGCCGGCCCAGAACAGATTGCGCTCAGCCTCCGAGGTCGAGATCTGGCAGGTGGTCGAGCCGCAAGCGTTCGCAATTGTCTCGACCCGCGTGATCAGCTCGTCGACCTCGATCTTGGGACCGTCGAGCTCGATGATGAGGAGGGCCTCGACATCGAGCGGATAGCCGGCGTGGACGAAGGCTTCCGCGGCGTGGATCGCGGGCTTGTCCATCATCTCCATGCCGCCGGGAATGATGCCGGCGCCGATGATGCGCGCCACGCATTCGCCGGCCGCCTCGACTTGCGCGAATCCGACCATCAGCGCGCGCGCCGTCTCCGGCTTTTGCAGGATGCGCACCGTGATCTCGGTGATGACACCGAGCAGGCCCTCCGAGCCGGTGATGACGCCCATCAGGTCGTAGCCGGAGTTCTCCGCCGATTTGCCGCCGATGCGCAGGATCTCCCCGCTCATCAGCACGATCTCGCAGCCGAGCACGTTGTTGGTGGTCATGCCGTATTTCAGGCAGTGCACGCCGCCGGAATTCTCCGCGACATTGCCGCCGATCGAGCAGGCGATCTGCGAGGACGGATCCGGCGCGTAGTAAAACCCGGCATGAGCGACGGCCTGGCTGATCGCGAGGTTGGTGACGCCGGGCTCGGTGACGACGGCGCGGTTGTCGAAATCGATCTCGCGGATGCGCTTGAACTTGCCGAGGCCCAGGAGCACGCCGTCTTCCAGTGGCAGCGCGCCGCCGGACAGCGAGGTGCCGGAGCCACGCGGGACCACCTTGATGCCCTGCCCTGCACAATATTTCAGGACCAGCGAAACCTGCTCGGTCGTGTCGGGCAGCACCACGACCATCGGCGGCTGCCGATAGGCCGTCAATCCGTCGGATTCATAGGCTCGCATCTCGGCGGCGCTATCGATCACGCCTTCGCCCGGTACGATTGCGCGCAATGCAGCCACGATTTCGGCGCGGCGCGCGAGCACGGCCTGGTCACTCGCGGGCATCATGATGGCCATAGCATTTCCTTCATGGCATATCGTTCCGGCCGAGGCCGCACGATCGATTTGTCGCGGTAAATCAACCACGTCCGCGGTGGTTTGGGTAGGCCATCCGAAAGTCAGATCGACGATCTTGCGCGAGTTCGCTCTGGGACAAGTAGGAAATCGTGAAACCTGCCATGGTTTGGCGGCTTGTCCAATCTGAGCAGGCCTGCCAAAACCGGCAGGTCCGACCATTGCCGATCAGGCATGCAACTGACCAGCCCCAGGGAAGAAACGAAGAGCACCCGATGACAAAACTGATTTTTGGCGCATTGACCATCCTCACCGCGATTGCCACCGCACCCAGCGCGATGGCGCAGGACGTCGCGGCCGGCAAATCTTCGTTCAACAAATGCCTGGCCTGTCACGCGATCGGCGAAGGCGCCAAGAACAAGGTCGGCCCCGAGCTCAACGGCCTCGACGGCCGCAAGTCCGGCACCGCGCCGGACTACAATTACTCCGACGCCAACAAGAATTCCGGCATCACCTGGAACGAGGCCGTGTTCAAGGAATACATCAAGGACCCCAAGGCCAAGATCCCCGGCACCAAGATGGCTTTCGCCGGCATCAAGAACGAAAACGAGATCAACAATCTCTGGGCCTACGTGTCGCAGTTCGACAAGGACGGGAAGATCAAGCAGTAAGCGCACGACAGGCGGTCGCTGGGCTGGAGCTTCGGTTCTGAACCGAAGCTCCAGCTTCTTGTTTTGACGCGTTTTCTTCACGCAAACCGGCATCCACTTCGCTCGAAAACGCTCTAATCGGCGGCCGCCTGCGCCGGGACGATTTTCCCGATCAGCGTCTCGATCTCGGTCTTCACGAGATCGGGCACCGCGTTCTGCACCATGTGGCCGAGATCGGGCAGCACGATCAGCTTGGCGTTCTGCACGGTGGCGGCGAATGGGCGCGCGTGAATGTCGGTCTTCACTGTCTTGTCGGGCTCGCCGGCGATGATCGTGACCGGCGCCGATATCTCGCCGTAGCGCGCGACCTGCGCGGCGACCGCTTCCTTCAGCGTCACCAGATCATACGCATTGGCGATGAACTCGCGCGGGCGCAGCAGCAGCGGCGTCGCGGAGTCCTGCACGAAACCATCCGGCATCATTTGCGGCAGGAAGACATTGCGCGCGCCGGGCTCGCTCAGGAAATAGCCCAGCGGCAGGGTTATGGTGTAGGCGAGCAGCGGGCCGATCACGGGCGTTGCGATGATCTCGTTGTAGCGGCCGACACCGCCGCGCCAGGGATGTGTGACGGGCGCGAGCATCACAAGGCCCGCGACGCGGCCGGGATGATCGAGCGCCAACTGCGCGCCGAGCGCGCCGCTCCAGGAATGCACCACGAAGACCGCGCGATCGATCCCGAGCTTGCCGAGCGCCTCATCGATCATCCGCGCCTGGATCTCCGGGGTCGAATCCTGCCGCCGCGCCCGCGTGCTCCAGCCGTGGCCGGGACGGTCGATCAGGATGACGCGGTGGTTCCTGGCGAGGAGATCGCCGAGCGGCCGCCGCATCGCTTCGAGGTTGGAGCTCGCGCCGTGCAGCATCACGACCGGCAGGCCCGAATCGCGCGGGCCGATATCGACGAGGTGAAGCACGGCACCATCGACCTCGATCATTCGGCCCTGCGGTGGAAACGCGCGCTGCACGGCGAGGACGCCGGCCTGCGTGACCAGCGCCAGCACAAGCAGCGCGGTCACGACTGACATCACGATCATGGATGGAATCCGGGCGATCCAGGGCACAGGGCAGTTACGTGGCTTGCGGGCGGCAGTTTCGCCCGGGGAGCCCCCACGCTCCACTTGAAATTCCGGGGCTGTGGATATGTGCATAATTCAAGCGGGAAAAACGCAATCAAATCAATGCCGCTCCCCGGAGTACGCAGGCTTCGAAAAGCTTCATGCCGTCGTCATCGCGGCTTCCTTATAATCGCCACGGTCGGTTCCGCCATTTAGACGCGGGTGGGCGCCGATCGTGCTCGCAACCCTCGGGGATGCGGGAAAGACCGGCAGGATTTATCCTGATTTGAACCGGAGAATTTCGATGAGCCTGAGGTCCAAAGATACTGCGATCGACGAGATCGTGGCAAGCTGCCACGGCGACCTGCGCGGTGCCGTGCGCGCGCTGCTGCTGATCAACGAGCACCTCGAGACGGAGCTTGCAAAGGCTTACGCCGCAGCGGTCGATCGCGGCCTCGCCGAGCGCGAAGGCAGCGTTTTGCACTAGGTTGCTGTCGACCTAGTTCGTGCTGTCCTCGTCCTTTTCCTCGTCAGGCGTGGGTGCGGGACAGGCGCGGATGGTCGAACGGGCAAGCTTGGCGTCGGCCTTCGATTTGTAGGGACCGTCACCGAACCAGACATCGCCGATGATCACGGGATTGCTGGTCACGATGTTGCATTTTCCGGTGGCGCGATTGCCGACCACCCAGAACAGTCCGTCGGCGAGGCTCACCGTGCCCGGCGCCAGCAGCAATATACCTACAAAGATCAAACGCTTCATGGCTGTGCTCCCGCCATGAAGGTAGGCCTGCGGCGGGGCAACCCAAACCCTCGTAACGCGGCGCGTGTCATCGTGGTTAATCGGCTTACGCCGCATTCGCTCGAGCAATGATCGACTTGTCCGCTAAATATCGCGGCCTTCGACCTTCTCGGTCAGCGCCTTGACCTGGTCGGGGATCTTCTCGAGGTGCGGATTGACGGCGAGCGCTTTGCGGTAGGCCTCGAGTGCGCGTTTTTCGTCGCCGACCTCCTGCATGATCATGCCGAGGCCTGCGAGCGCGCCGAAATGGCGGGGCTCGCGGATCAACACCTCGCGAATATCGGCGAGCGAGCGGCCGTAATCGTTCTGCATGTAGTAGAGCGTCGCGCGACGATTCCAGGCCTCGATGTAGTCGGGCCTGAGCTTGACGACCGAATCCAGCAGCTTGATCGCAACCTCGATCTTCTTTGCGTCGACCGCGGTCTTGGCCCGCGCCATCAGCAGCGCCGCGGTGTCGCTCGGGGTCTGGATCCAGATCGCCCAGATCCGCGCCTCGACATGCTTGGCGCTGGCTTCGTCGGGCGCAGCTTTCAGTGCGCCGAACAGGAAATCGAGATTCTTGGTGCGATCGACCTTGGGCAGCTTGGCCGGCGCTTCCGGAAGTTTCTTCTGCTTGCCGGGCGGAGTCGGTGGATCAATCTGCTGTGCCAGCGCCGGAGCGAGTCCGGCGGCTCCCAGTACGAGAGCCAGACACAGGGTGCGCGCGACGAAGAATCTCACTGCCATGGTCGAAGTCTAAACGCGCAGAGCCGCCCTTGCAAAGCAGGGGCGGCGTCAAACTCGTGTGAGACCGTGGTCTTGCGGGGCGCGCGCGGGCGTCCGGCAGGGCGAAATCAGCCCTGGCGAGCCTTGAAGCGGCGCTGCACCTTGTTGATCACATAGACCCGGCCCTTGCGGCGGACCAGGCGGTTGGCGCGATGGCGACCGCGCAGCGATTTCAGCGAGTTACGGACCTTCATGGCAGAATCCTGAACGTTCGAAAGGCCGTGTTCGGCACTACCGTTTCGGCACGCGCGAATGAGGCAAAATGAGATTTTCCCGCTGGCGGACCGACCGCCCGGGACGGGGCGGTTCTTAAGGCATGGGAGGACCGGATGTCAATGTTAACTGCCCCGATCCCACCCACCAAATTCTGGAAAACAACCCCATGCAAAGTAGAAGCGGCCGGATCGGCCCAATTTGGCGCGGACGACGCCTGTCCTACAACGCCTCGTCCCACAATGCCTTGTCCCACAATGTCTTGTCCCACAATGTCTTGCCAAGTTCGTTATATCATATAATCAATTCGGCAACCCGTCGGGAGGAAACCCATGCCGAAGCTGAAGCTGCCGAACATCGACGACGTCGTCGCCATCGACATCCATACCCACGCCGAAGAGCCTTGCGGCACCCATCCCGACGACGGCTATGACGACTTTCAGGCGCAGATGGCGGATTATTTCAAGTCGCCGCACAAGCATCCGCCGACCGTGCCGGAGACCGCCGCCTACTACCGCTCCAAGAACATCGCCGCGGTGATCTTCCCGGTCGACGCCGAGCGCGAAACCGGCTTCCGCCGCTACAAGAATGAGGAGATGCTGGAGATCGCCTCCGACCATCTCGACGTTCTCATCCCCTTCGTCTCGATCGACCCGCACAAGGGCAAGCTCGGTGTGCGCGAGGCGCGCAAGCTGATCGAGGAATACGGGGTGCGCGGCTTCAAATTCCACCCGACCATGCAGGGCTTCTACGCCAACGACCGCATGGCCTATCCGCTCTATGAAGAGATCAACAATGGCGGCGCGATCGCGCTGTTCCACACCGGCCAGACCGGCGTCGGCTCGGGCATGCCCGGCGGCATGGGGATGCGGCTGAAATATTCCAACCCGATGTACATGGACGACGTCGCGGCTGATTTCCCCGACCTCAAGATCATCCTCGCCCATCCCTCCTTCCCCTGGCAGGAAGAAGCGCTGTCGGTCGCGACCCACAAGCCCAACGTCTACATCGACCTCTCGGGCTGGTCGCCGAAATATTTCCCGCCGATCCTGGTCCGCTACATCAACTCGATCCTGCAGGACAAGATGCTGTTCGGTTCGGACTGGCCGGTGATCACGCCGGATCGCTGGCTGTCGGATTTCGCCAAGATCGAGATCCGCGACGAGATCCGGCCGAAGGTGCTGAAGGCCAACGCAAGGAAGCTGCTGGGGATCTAGAAAGCGCGTCGAGGGCTTCGATCCGGTAACCGAAGCCCTCACGCTCAAGTCTCAGACCTGTGCCAGGCCTCCATCCACGAAAACCTCGCCGCCGGTCATGAAGCTGCTGTCTGAGGACGCCAGGAACGCCGCAACCGCCCCCGTCTCGCTCGGGTCGCCGACGCGTCCGATCGGCGTCATGCTTCCGAGCGCATCGAAGGCTTCCTCGCCGACGATCTCCAGCGCCAGCTCCGTCTTGGTCGGCCCCGGTGACAGCACATTGACGCGGATGCCGGTGCCGCGCAGGTCCAGCGCCCAGCTGCGCGCCAGATTCCGGATCGCAGCCTTGGTCGCGCTGTAGATGCTGAACTGCGGCGTCCCCATCACCCCCGTGCTCGATCCGGTCAGGATGATCGACGACCCCTTCGTCATCAGCGGCAGGGCTTTCTGCACCGTGAACACCAGCCCCTTCACATTGACGTCGAAGATCTGATCGTAATGCTCGGGCGTGATCTCGCCGAGCGGCGCAAACAATCCGGTCCCAGCATTGGCGAACAGGATGTCGAGCCCGCCGCGTTCGGCCTTCACCGCCGCGTATAACCTGTCGAGGTCGGACATATCAGTCACCGAGCCCCTGACGGCGCGCGCCGAGGAACCCAGCTGCGCCACGGCGGCGTCGAGCGGCTCCTGCCGCCGCCCGAAGAGATAGACGAACGCGCCTTCGTCGATGAACCGTTTGGCCGCTCCAAATCCGATGCCGGTTCCGCCGCCCGTAACCACCGCCGACTTGCCTTGTAGTCTGCTCATGATGTGCTCCTTCACTAGGGTTGCACTGAGCTGGCGGCCTACCCACCTATCGACAAGTATGCACCTTTTGGTAAGTGCCCAAAAATGTCAGACACGATCTCTCCACCTGCGCAGGCTTCGCCACCTGTCCAAAGCTGCACCCCGACTTTGCCCGGCTTCACTTGCGGCCTCGACGCGACCCTGCGGGTCATCGCCGGCAAGTGGAAGCCGCTGATTCTGTACTTCCTCGCCCAGGGCGGGCCGACCCGCTACGGCGAGCTGCGGCGAGCCTTGCGCGACGTCAGCGACAAGGTGCTGATCCAGCAGCTCAAGGAGTTGGAGGCCGATGGTCTCGTGAAGCGGACCGACTACAAGGAGGTGCCGCCGCGGGTGGACTATAGCCTCACCCTTTTGGGTCACAGCCTCGCCCAAGCTCTCGTACCGCTCTGCGCGTGGGGCACCGAGCACATGGCGGAGGTCAGCCAGGTCTTCGCCGAGCGGGAGGCCTGGAATTCCAAGAGCCGGTGAATGTGATGGTCGAGATGCGTGCGATCAATTCACGCTTGCCAGATAGCCCGCCAAAATTGTCCTGAGCGTCTCGATACGTTCGTCGATCAGACCGACCTGCTGCGTGAGTATTTTTCGCAGCTCGTTGCACGGCGTGAAAGCCGGATCGTTGTTCCGCACGCAGGGGAGCAAGCGCTTGATGGTTTCGAGCGTCATCCCGGCGCCGCCGAGCATCTTGATGCGCCGCACCGTTTCCTCTTCGGCCTGGCCGTAGTCGCGATAGCCGGAGTTCGTCCGCAGCGGCGCGAGCAGTCCTTCGCCTTAGTAGTAGCGCAGCATTCGGACGCTGACCCCCGTCCGCCGGGAGAGTTCGCCGATCTTCATCTGAAGCCTCTTGACCCTGACAGCACTGTCAGACCCTACAGACTTTGCTCGTCCAAGTGAATGCCACTTGTGAAGGGAGCAACGATGAAAGCCTACCATTTGAATAGCCATGCTGGTGCTGGCCGCCTTGCGCGCGTCGAAATCAGCAAACCCGAACCCGCCAATGGCGAGGTCCGCATTCGGGTCGAAGCGGCAAGTCTGAATTACCGCGACCTCCTGATCCTCGACCGTGCAGGCCAAGGCGAGCTCAAGGGCCGCGTGCCACTCTCCGACGGTGCGGGTGTCGTTGACGCCATCGGCGCCGACGTCGCGCAATGGCGACTCGGAGACCACGTCGCTGGATCTTTCTTCCGCGATTGGATCTCGGGGCCGTTCAAGTCCAGCTATATTCCGTCATCCCTCGGTGGCAACACGATGGACGGAATGCTGGCTGAGTATGTCGTGCTGCCGGCGACCGCGCTGGTCTCAGTGCCGGCGCATCTGTCCGCGGTGGAGGCAGCGACCCTGCCCTGTGCCGGCGTCACGGCTTATGGCCTCATCGCACGCGCCGGGATGCGCAAAGGCGACACGCTGTTGGTCCAGGGAACAGGCGGCGTCGCGCTGTTCGGGCTTCAATTCGCGGTGGCGCTGGGGGCGCGTGCGATCGTGATATCCTCCTCGGATGAAAAACTCGCCCGCGCCAAGGCGCTGGGCGGCTCGATCCTCATCAACTATCGCGAGACGCCTGACTGGGATGTTGCCCTGATGAAGGCGACGAATGGCGCCGGGGCCAGTCATATCCTCGAACTCGGCGGTCCCGGCACCTATGATCGATCGCTGCGATCGGTCGCTTCGGGTGGCAAGATCGTCCAGATTGGTGTCTTGACGGGGTTCGGTCCCAAGCCCGACCTCGCGCGCCTTCAGTGGGAGAATGCCGACATCATCGGTGTCACCGTCGGATCGATCGAACACTTTGCCGCGATGAATCGCTTCCTGACCGAACACGCGATCCACCCGATCGTCGATCGGATCTATGGTTTCGATGAGGCACCCGAAGCGTATGCGCACCTGCGGACCGGCTCACATTTCGGCAAGGTCGTGATCAGGCTTTAGAAACCAGGGCCCAAGTCGCGATTCCGTCTTGGACCGATTTCGGGGCGCCTTGTATAGTCCGTGGACCGCAACGATCCCGGAGGACAGGTCAATTGAGCCTCAAAGCCGTTGTCTTCGATGCCTACGGAACGCTCTACGACATCCAGTCGGTCGCCGAGACCACCGAGGATGCGTTTCCGGGCTACGGTGAGATCATCACGCAGATCTGGCGGATCAAGCAGCTCGAATACACCTGGTTGCGCTCGCTGATGCGGCGCTACCAGGACTTCGCAGCCATCACGCGCGACTCGCTTGCCTATACGCTGCGCGTGCTCGGGCTCGCTTACGAGAACGAGGCATTCGAGCGCGTGATCGAGAAATATCTGCATCTCGATCTCTATGCGGATGCGACGGCAGCGCTCACGGCTCTGAAACCGCGAAAACTCGCCATCCTCTCCAACGGCAGTCCGGATATGCTGAATGCGCTCGTGCGCAACTCCGGCCTCGACGCCCTGCTCGACGCCACGATCAGCATCGACGCGAAGAAGATCTTCAAGCCGAGCCCGGAGGCCTATGAGCTGATCGGCGAGGTGCTCGGCACCGCGCCGGACGAGGCGCTGTTCGTCTCCTCCAATCCCTGGGATGTTGCGGGCGCGAAAGCATTCGGATTGAACGTTGCCTGGATCGAACGGGTGACGCCCGAAGCGATGGCGCTGGCTTGCGTCGAGAACGAACTCGTGGCACCGCTGACGATGTTCAAGGCGATCCGCACCCAGATGGACGAGCTCGGCTTTGCGCCCGATCATCGCGTCCGGGCGCTCTCGGAGCTGCCAAGGATTGCTTAGGCATCGCCGCCCGCCCATAAGTCTGGAATGAGCCGACCTGAATGAGCCTACAATCCGTTCGCGCCTTCTTCGCTGAAAAAGCCCCCGACATATCAGTCATCGAATCCCCGATCAGCTCCGCGACAGTGGCGCTGGCCGCCGAAGCCTATGGCGTCGAACCCGGAATGATCGCCAAGACGCTGTCGTTGCGGATCGGCGAGCGCGTGATCCTGATCGTCGCGGCCGGCACCTCGCGCATGGACAACAAGAAGGTGAAGGCCGCGTTCGGCGGCAAGCCGAAGATGCTGGGGCTGGAAGAGGTCGCGGAGGTCACCGGCCACGAGGTCGGCGGCGTCTGCCCGTTCGGACTGAGGGCGCCGCTGCCGGTCTATTGCGACGTCTCGCTGAAAGCGTTCGACGTGGTGGTGCCGGCCGCTGGCTCGACCCATAGCGCGGTGCGCATCACGCCGGAGCGGATGGCCGAGCTGACCGGGGCGGAATGGGTCGATGTCTGCGAAGTCAGGTCCGAAGCGCCCTAATCATCCTCGTCGTAAGGCCGGGGCTGGGTCGCCGGAGGCGGTGGCGCATTGTTATATCGTGGCGCCGGCGCGGCGCGATTGCCCGGAACCTGCTGCTGCGGCGGCATCTGGTTGTTGGACTGGAACACCGCGCGACAACCGCTGGAGAGCTGGGGCGTGTTCTGCCGCAAGCAGGCCGTAATGCGGCTCACATCAGGGATCTGGTCGCTGCACAGCCGCCACACATCCGGCGTGCAGGCCATCTGCTGCTCCATGGTTCCGCGATACTCTTCAGCGGATGCGGTGCCCTGCGCGACGATGCCGCCGATCGCAAGCGCCACACCCAGCGCAATCCGCTCTGTTCGCATGTCCGATTCCTTCGCGAGTCTCTCGAATTCTCTTCAATCAATGAGACGCGGAGAGGTTCTGGACCAACAAAAAATTGTGAAAACGGGCCAGGAACCTATTCTACCTTGCCGATCTTCTTCACTGCCGTAATCAGCCGCGCGCTGTCGACCGCCACGAACTCGGCAAACGCCGGCGCGTCCTGATAGGCAACGAGGCTGCCCGACATTTCGAAGGCCTTGAGCACGTCCGGGCTCGTCATCACCTGCGCCATCGCCTCGCGCAGGCGGGTCGCGATCGGCGCCGGCAGCGCGCTCTGCGCAAACAGCCCGGCCCAGATGTACATCTCGACGTCCTTGTAGCCGAGCTCCTGGAAGGTCGGTACATCGGGGAAGCTTGCGATGCGCTTGGCGCCGCAATTGCCGAGCACGCGCAGCTTGCCGTCCTCCACTTGCGGCTTCAGCGTTCCCGGTGCGGCGGCGATCGCCTGCACGGTGCCGCTGAGCAGCGCGGTGAGCGCTGGACCGGCGCCGCGAAACGGCACATGCAGCAGCTTGATGTCGGCGCTGCTCGCAAACATTTCCATCGCCACGTGCAGCGTGCCGTAAGGCCCGGACGAGCCATAGGTGATCTGGCCCGGGCGTTTCTTTGCGTCTTCGACGAAATCCTGCGCGGTCTTCCACGGCGCCGAGGCCGGCACGGCGAGCAGCGTGGGATCGGCCAGCACCCGCGCGATCGGCATGAACTGCGAGAGCTCGTAGGCGACCGGACGGTCGAACAGCCGGTCGGCTTCGGGCAGCACCGCGAGCGAGGACAGCGTCATCAGCAGCGTGTAGCCGTCGGGCTCGGCTCGCGCCGCCGCGGCATTGCCGACCGATCCACCGCCACCGCCGGCGCGGTTGTCGACGATGACCGCCTTGCCCAGGATTCGCTCCAGCGCCTGTGCGACCGGGCGCGCCGCGAGATCCGCCTGGCCGCCGGCCGGAAACGGCACGATCATGGTGACGTTGCGCGCGGGATAGACTTGCGCGAAAGCCACGCTCGACAACGAAGGCAACAACGGCAATGCGGCAGCGGCGCGCAGGACATCGCGTCGATCCATGGCAGATTTCCCCCTGTTTTCTTATTTCGGTGCCAGCCTAGCGTGACCGCCCGCAAGAACAAGCCGTGCGGCGGGATTAACGAAGCATTATCCATGTTCCGCCCGGTCAGGAACGCCCCCCGGACTCTACCGTTGCCTCGCAGGGAGTGGAGCGATGAATAGACTTCAGACCATTGACGTGGCGCTAGACGAGATGCTGGTGAATCTCGCCGCCATCGTCTTGCGGCTATCAAAACCCGACGTCACGCGGACGCCGGAAGCGCGACGCGCCTTGGCGCAATCCGTGCATCAATACGCAGTCTGCGCGAAGCGCTCGCGCGATCCGCGTGTCCATGATTTGAAGTCGCAGCTGGAAGAAACGTTGAAGCCGAACTTGCGCGTGGTCGCGCGTAATGATGTGACGGTGTCTTAGTCCAACTCCGTCATTGCGAGCGAAGCGAAGCAATCCAGGCTGCGAGCGAAGCGAAGCAATCCAGAATGCCCCGCGGAGACATTCTGGATTGCTTCGTCGCTTCGCTTCTCGCAATGACGGAGGTCGCTGAAGGCACTCGCTCTACGACGGCTTTGCTACGACGGCTTTGCCTTTCCGCGCACCTGCCGCTTGCACGTACCCGGCAGCTTCGCTGCGAGAAAATCGCCGAGCGCCTCGACGCGTGCGGGGCGCGGGCCGCCAGGTGGCGTCACCAGATGTACGGCGCCTTCAACCTGCTTCCAGTCCTTCAGGACCACTTCGACCTCGCCGGAGGAAATGGCCTCGCCGACGATGAATTCCGGAAGGTCGGCGATGCCGAGGCCGGCGATCAGCGCCGGCATTACCGCTTCGCCGTTGTTGACGCGGAGCTGACCGCCCGGACGCACGCTGGCCTGCTCGCCGGCCGAATTGGTGTAGTGCCAGACGTTGGGCGTCGAGAGATAGGCGTAGCTGAAACATTTGTGCTCGGCCAGATGCATCGGATGCGTCGGCCGTCCGTATTGCTTAAGATAGGACGGCGCCGCCACCGTAAAGCGCGGCATCGTGAAGAGCCGCCGCGCAATCAGCGAGGAATCCGGCAGCCGCGCGATCCGCACCGCCATGTCAAAGCCCTCGCCGATCAAATCGATGGTCGCATCGCTCAAGTGCAGATCGACCGAGACCTCCGGATAAGCCTCGAAGAACTCCGGCAGCAATGGCGCCACCGCCTTGATCCCGAATGTCATGGGGACGGCGAGCCGCACCAGGCCCCGCGGCGCTACCGACTGCGCCAGCGCTTCGTTCTCCGCCGCCTCGCCGTCGGACAGCAGGCGCGTCGCACGCTCGGCGAGCTTATGCCCGGCATCGGTCAGCGCGAGCCGGCGTGAGGTACGGTTGAACAGCCGGGCGCCGAGTCGCTCTTCGAGGCGCGTGACCGCCTTGGACACCGTCGCCTTGGACATCGCGAGTTCGCCCGCGGCCCCCGCAAACGACCGTAATTCCACGACTTTTGCGAAAATCGCGAGTGCCTCGAAATCGGGGAGTTTGGCCATAGAAGGGGATCCAACCGGGCTGTTTAAGGAAACAATGCGTTTCAACAGTTTCTATTTTTATACCACAGGCGGAGGCTTATCCAAGGGTCATCAGAAATTCAGGAATGGAGAAATCCAATGACCAAGAAGCTCTCAGGCAAGGTTGCCCTCGTCACCGGCGGCTCGCGCGGTATCGGCGCGGCCTCCGCCCGTGCACTCGCCGATCAAGGCGCGGACGTCGCCATCAGCTACGTCGCCTCTCCCGAAAAGGCGGAAGCGGTCGTCACCGAGTTGAAGGCCCGGGGCGTCAAGGCGCGCGCCTTCCGGGCGGACCAGGCCTCGGCCAAGGACGTGACGCAACTCGTCAAAGACGTCGCGAAGGAGTTCGGCCATCTCGACATCCTCGTCAACAATGCCGGCGTCGCTAGCGGAGGCGCGATCGACGATGCCAATGCCGACATCGAAGCGCTCGCCCGCCAGGATGCCATCAACGTGCATGGCGTGATCGCGGCGATCCGCGCCGCTTCGCAATTGATGGGGGAAGGCGGCCGCATCGTCACCGTCGGCTCGATGCTTGCCGATCGCGCCTCGTTCCCGGGTCTCGCGGACTACGTCGCCACCAAGGCCGCCGTGGTCGGTTACACCAAGGGCGCAGCGCGCGACCTCGGCCCGCGCGGCATTACCGTGAATGTGGTGCAGCCCGGCTCGATCGACACTGACATGAACCCGAAGGACGGCGGCGAGTTCGCCGAGACCCAGCGCAAGCAGCATGCGCTGCAGCGCTTCGGCCGCCCCGAGGAAGTCGCGGCTGGCGTCGTGTTCCTCGCAAGTCCGGAAGCCTCCTTCGTCACCGGCACGGTGCTCAACGTCGACGGCGGTTTCGGCGCCTGATCAAGGCGCCGCCCGCTCAAACAAGGAATTACGCAGATGATCGAACTCAGACCCTTCGCAAAGCTAGGCGGCGCCGATCACGGCTGGCTCAATGCCAAGCATCATTTCTCCTTCGCAAGCCATTATGACCCCGACAACATGGGTCACGGCGCCCTGCGGGTGTGGAACGACGACGAGATCGCGCCCAACACCGGCTTTCCCGCCCATCCCCACGCCAACATGGAAATCATCACCTATGTGCGCGAGGGCGCGATCACTCATCAGGACAGCCTCGGCAACGAAGGCCGCACCGAAGCGGGCGACGTGCAGGTGATGAGCGCCGGCAGCGGCATCCGCCACTCCGAATACAATCTCGAGCCGACCAGGACACGCATCTTCCAGATCTGGATCGAGCCGACCGCGCGCGGTGGCCAGCCGACCTGGGGCTCGAAGCCGTTTCCGAAAGGAGACCGCTCGGGCAAGCTCGTCACCATCGCGAGCGGCTTCGAGAATGACACGGACGCTCTGCCGATCCGCGCCGATGCGCGGGTGCTCGCCACCACACTGAAGGCGGGCGAGAGCGCGGAGTACGCGCCGGACAAGTCACGGCACCTTTATCTCGTGCCCGCGGCGGGGTCAGTCGAGATCAACGGCGTGCGCGTCAACGCCCGCGACGGTGCGGCGATCCGCGACGAGGACAGGCTGAAGATCACGGCACTGGAAGATTCCGAGATCGTGCTCGTCGACGCGGTTTAGCAACGCCTTCGTCATGCAGGCTTTGTCCCGGCATGACGCTCCCGACACCGACGCATCAAATCTGCATCCAACGGAGACCATCATGACCAAAGTTCTCGTCCTTTATTATTCCGCCTATGGCCACATCGAAGCGATGGCCAATGCCGTTGCGGAAGGCGCGCGCGAAGCCGGTGCCACCGTCGATATCAAGCGCGTGCCTGAGCTGGTGCCGGCCGAGGTCGCCAAGGCGTCCTATTACAAGCTCGACCAGACCGCCCCCGTCGCGACGATCGAGGACCTCGCAAACTACGACGCAATCATCGTCGGCACCGGCACCCGCTTCGGCCGCATGGCCTCGCAGATGGCGAACTTCCTCGACCAGGCCGGCGGTCTCTGGGCCAAGGGCGCGCTGCACGGCAAGGTCGGCGGCGCCTTCACGGCGACCGCGACCCAGCATGGCGGCCAGGAGACGACGCTGTTCTCGATCATCACCAACCTCTTGCATTTCGGCATGGTCGTGGTCGGCCTGAACTACGGCTTCGCCGGCCAGATGAAGCTCGACGAGATCACCGGCGGCGCACCTTACGGCGCCACCACGATCACCGGCGGCGACGGCAGCCGCCAGCCCAGCGCCAACGAGCTCGCCGGCGCACGCTATCAGGGCCGCCAGATCGCGGAGACAGCCAGGAAGCTGCACGGCTGAGCTACATGGCTAAGCTGCACGTCTGATGCGAGGGGAGCGCCCGTCAGCGCGCCCCCTTGCCCATAGCCCGCGCCGCAAAGGCGGCGAGCCTGGGGTGGCGGCGCGAGCCCTGCGCGGCGTGGTCACGCCACGCGAAGGGCATGCCGCGCCAGGACAGCGCGACGCTGACATCGGTCAGCGGTACCGGCTCGGCGCCGAAGCGACGCTTGTAGTTCTGGTTGCCGATGCTGAGATCGAAACGCCGCACGCCATCTGCATGCAGCGCCGCCATGGTGCGCTCGGTCACGAGCAGCCCCGGCGAGCAGCTCGACCAGGAATCGCCGGCATGGCTGATGCGCAGCAGGAAATAGGTCGCGCCGAACCTGACGCCGAGCGTGGTGGCGACGACGGCCTCATCGCAGACCAGCGCCGAGATGACGGCATAACCGTCCGCAACGCCCCGACGCGCGACCTCGCGATAGAACTGCGCATGGGTTTCGTCGTTGAGGACGAAGCGCGAACCAAGCTTTCGCATGCGCGCCTGCTGCTGGGCATCCATCACGTCCAGCAGCTCGCGCGCACGCGCGACATCGGTAGCGATCTCGAATCGCGCGCCGGCGTGACGGTTGAAGACGCGCCAGCAGCGCGGCATCTGCATGCGCTTGATCGAGGCCTGGTAATCTTCATAGTCGTCGCCGGTCAGCACGACGTTGCCGTTGAGCGAGCAGGACCCGACCCGGCCGAGCGACGCCAGCGGGTTCGGGTTGCCGCCGATCTGGGCCGGCATCTTCTTCAGGCGCAGCAAATCGAAGCGGTCCGGCAATGCGCGCAATGCGTCGATCAGCGCCTTGCCGATCGCCTCCGTCGCCGCCGCGTCCAACGCGGCATCGAGCGCCAGGATTGGCGCGTTGTTGTCGGAGACGCCGAGATCGGCGAATTCGACGATGCGGATGCCGCGCCTGAGGTGGCTGATCATCGGCACCATTGCGATGTCCCTGCCGGTCGTGGCATCGGAGATCAATGCAATCAGCGGCGAGTGACCGTGGAACGCCTCGTACCAGGCGCCGAGCCAGTAGCCATGCTGGAATGCAGTGCGATGGCCTGCGTTCAGGCGCGATGCGGCCCGCGGCCAATCACGCACGAAATCGACCGCGATTCCCGACGTGCTGGACACAAGACCATGTGGTTGCTCGACGCTGAGGATCGTCATCCGCGGGACATGCGATTACTGGGTGTTTCCAGATAGATTATGTTTTGTCGCGGCCACAAGTGACCTCACGGCTTATCGTTAAGCCGATGCAACTGCGGCGGCACCGGCTGCGACAAGTCGTCCGGTTCCGTTTCCGCGACGCATTGGAACCTGGCCAGGAAGTGCAGGCCGGCCACGGCAACTGCGAACATGAACCAGATCGGATTCTGCCGTTCCAGCAGGAAGGTTTCGGTGGCCCCGTAGTACAGGCCGAACAGCCACACGGTCAGGAACAGCTTTGCCAACGCACCACTGCGATTGTGAGTTCGGGCCGTCTGGAAATTGCCTAGCGGCGCGAGCACGAAGACGAGGATCACCAGCAACAGCCCCGGCAAGCCGATGGTGACCGCGAGGTCGAGATAGCTGTTGTGGCTGTGCGCCGCGCTCGTCGCCCATTCGGCGCCCTGGGCGGTCTGCCGCGCGGTCACGTCGTCCCAGAACGCGGCGTAGCCGTGACCGATGATCGGCTTCTCGGCGACAGCTGCGAGCGCGAACTCCCAGATGGCGGAACGGCCGGTGAAGGTGGGATCGAGCGGAAGCAGCCGCGTCGTCGCCCCGAGCGCCGGGCTCAGGACGCTGCCGACCGTCAGCAGGTTCATCACGATCAGCGGCACGAAGCAAATGATCCGCTTCAGCCACAGGCTCGGTGTGACGCAGACCAGCGAGGCGAGCGCGTAGATCGCAAGACACAGCACCGACGACGTCTTGCCGCCGGTGAAGATCAGGAAGAGTCCGGCCAGCGCGGCGATGGCCAGCCCCATCACGAACGAACCAATGGCAGACAAGTAAATGCCGACATAGATCAGGATGGTCATCACGGGCGAAGCGATGTTCTTGTGGCCGAAGCTTCCGCGCCAGTCGCCGGCCAACTGCGGCTCGGTGACGTCCAGTGCGGTGTGCATCGAGTATTGCGGCGCAACGAAGACGCCGAGATAGCAGAGCGCAAGCAGTGCGAGCGCGGCGCCGCCGAGACACAGGTTGAAGCTGCGCTGCGTCGGCGGCAACAATGGCAACAGCACCGCGAGCGACATCACGCTGGCTGCGAGCACGAAGCGCTGCATCGAGACTCCGCGGTTCTCGGAGAAGACGATGTTGATCAACAGCCAGCCGACCAGGCAGAGATGCAGCGGCGTCACCAAGGTCTTCAGCGCGGGCGCATCCGTTGCGGCGACGAACAATACCGCGACCACGGCCAATAGACCCCAGGAGACATAGGTGAGCGCCATTCGCCCGCCGACCACGGTGGTGACGTCCTCATTGCGCAGGTCAGGAAACGGATCGAGCGTCACCAGCACGAGGAGCAGGGCTGCGACTGCGACGAGGCAGCGCGCCGCCCGCACGGCGTTGACCCCCGCAAGCCCAACGCGCAGGACGTCGCCGAACGATCGGGCCTCGACGTCGGTCATGTCAGTGGCGCTGCGATCCATGGCTCGAGGTTGGTGGTGAAGCCGGGGGAAGCTCGAAGTCCTAGCCGATCCCTGTTAAGCATCCGTCAACCAGTCCGCCGGAGCTCTGCGGCGCCTGCTGCCGCACGATGCTCCGCGCGATCTCGTAATATTGCAGGGCACGCTGTTCCAGCGTGAGGTTGTCGAGCACGAAGCCGCGCGGATCGAACGTATCGGCGGCGCACCCGGCCCAGAAATCATCCCAGCCCGCCTCAAACCCGGCGATGTCGACGAACTTGGCGCCGCAACGATCGTCCCAGTACGGCACCGACGACACCGGCGCGAACTGAACGCGATGCGGATAATAATCGGGGTCCCGCCAGGGGCCGCCGGGATCCCAGGCCAGCACCGGCACGCCGCAAGACAATGCCTGCTGGTAGGCAATGCCCTGGCTCTCATTCTGGCAGAGGAAGATCATCGCACGCGATTGCGCGAGCGCGGCCCGATAGTCTTCTTCCTTGTAGCTGCCGTAACGCAGCTCGGTGAACGAGCGGCCTTCCCTCGTGAGCCGGGCGCGGACGGGTTCGATCAGCTCCGCCGCGTAGCGCTCGCGATCCCAATGCACCTTGTCGTAGATCAGGACATCGACGCTCTTTTGCGGCGTCGGCGACGGCGCCCAGAGATCCGTGTCGATGCCGATCGGCCAGGCCTCCGTGTCGGGCCAATGCGGTCGATACATGTCGGCGTACCACGGGCCGGGCACCACGACCTTCTTGACCGGCAGGCGCTTGAACAGGTCGGGATCGTCGAGTGGATGATTGTGGGCGGCGACGCCGAGCAGGATCGGATTTTTCCAGGCGAACTTGTCGAGCAGGAAGGTGCGGCCGATGATGCAGGCGAGTTCGCCCGGATGCCGCGCGATGTAGCCATAGTCGTTGACGCGATAGCGGATACCGAGCCGGTCGAGCCCCGCACAGAGATTGAGGAACACGCGGAGCTGCCCGCTCATGCGCGGCTCGCCGAGCAGCATGCGACGCGCCATGCGCCGCAAATGCCGATCGCCGGGAAACCAGCGATCGTCCTTGTCCTCGTAGAACAGGTTGAGGACCATGTCGTCGGGATCGTAGTCGAATGTCTTTGCGGGCACTGGGGTCCATCCGCGGCGGCCTGATGCGCATTCTCGCATGGGACCGGCTGCCGCACTCTTCCAAATTTGCCACAGGCTTAATGCCGGCGGCTTAACGCTAATTGACGAAACCAGCGCGGCGTTAGCCTTCACGGCGACGTTTTTTTCCCAATCCGAGTATCATTCGCGACGGCCAAGGTTGCGATCGATCGCATTGCCAACGCGCCAAAGCGCCCTGGTTAACAGACGGTTAAAGGCGAGTCGTATCTTGATCACCGCGGAAGAAATTCTCGAGTTGCCCGCCACATCGCGCGTCGTTCCGGCGGCGCGCCTCCCGCTGCAAGTCGGCTCAACCACATCGGTTTCCGTCGTCATTCCGGCCAAGAACGTTGCGGCCTATGTCGGCGAAACCCTCGCCAGCGCACTGGCTCAGGCTGAGGTCAGCGAAGTGATCGTCGTGGACGACGGCTCGACCGACGACACTACCGCCATCGTCCGCGCCATTCGTGACCCGCGACTGCGCCTGATCACCAACGGCGCCGCTGGCGTATCGGCAGCGCGCAATCTCGGCGCGCACCATGCGAGCAGCCAATGGCTGCTCTTCCTCGATGCCGACGATCGCCTGCGGCCCGGCGCCGTCGCGGCGCTGCTGGCGGCTGCGCGTGGCGCGCCACGAGCGGTTCTCGTCTACGGCGACTACAACACGATCGACAGCGAGGGACGGCAGATCGGCCGACGGGATCTGCTGAAAGGACGCCGCAAACCGTCCGGCGACGTGCTGGCGCGGCTCGCGGCCGGCAACTTCATCGTCAATGGCGGCATTGCGCTGGCACGTGCAGAGGCTTTCCGCGCCATCGGCGGCTTCGACGTCTCGCTCAGATATTGCGAGGACTGGCACTGCTGGTGCCGTCTTGCCGCGATCGGCGAATTCGAATTTGCGCCGAACCTGCTGCTCGACTACCGCCTGCACACGGCCAACACCATGAACGCGGCGGTGCGGACGCCACAGGATTTCTTTCCGGCGATCGCGCGGGTGTTCGACGACGGGCTGATCATGGCGCGATTGCCAGCGGGCATGGCAGCCGGGCTGCGCCAGGCCGCCGAGGTTCATCTCGTCACGTATTCGGCGATGCAGGCGGTCCGCTTCGGCAGATATCGCCAGGCCTTCGCCTATCTCGGGATGGTCGGGCGCCGCTCGCTCAAGTCGCTGCCACGCTCCGCTGTCAGGGTCGCCCTCGCCTGCTTTGGTATTTAGCCCGCCGGCTCGGCGTCAGGACACGATCTTGGAGGCCTCGTAGGGCTTCGGCTCGATGCCGAACGCGGCGAGCAGCGAGCCGAGCGCGACCATCACGGGATGCATCGCGACGACGGCCTTCGACGATTTCAGCAAAGCGGCCGCGCGCACCAGCGACAGCGGCAACCTCCCGAGCATCTGCGCAAACACCCACACGTGCGCCGCCGCGCCCTGCGCGGCCTTGGCCTGCACGCGATAATTGATCGCGCCGATGCGCAGGCCTCGCTTCACGATCCAGCCGAAACTGGTGCGGCTTTGCGGCACCGTCTCGGTGATGACTGCCTCCGCCGTCCAGTGGAACGTCATGCCGGCATCGCGGCACCGCACGAAGAAATCGCAGTCACCGCCCCCGAGGAAGTTGAAGCGGGGGTCGAAGGCGGGACGGGCGAACCTCTCGAACGCCGCACGCGTGATCAGGCAATTGCCACAGCCGTAGATCAGGGGCACAGCGCCGCTGTAATCATAGGCGGGACAGAAAACGGGGTGGCGCGAAAGCCAGGGCATGCTGCGGTCCTCGAAGACCGGCAGCACCGGCCCGCCGACCACATCGGCGCCGGTCGCCTCCGCGGTGCGGACCATCAGCTCGAGCCAATCGGGCGAGGCGATCTCGTCGTCGTCGATCATCAGGAACCGGGTCGCGGCGGGAAACAGCGCCAGCGCCGTCTCGAACGCGGCGTTGATCGCCTGGACGTTGCCTTGCCGTTTCTCGACCAGGCAGACACCCTGAAGCCTGCCATCGGCGAGATATTCCGCTGCCACCGGCGCGCTTTCGCGCCGGACCGCATCGTTCTCGACCATGACGACGGCGAAGGAGCGCGGGGTGCGCTGGCTCGCGAGCGAGTCCAGCGTCAACCGCAGATGCTGCGGGCGGCGGAAGCAGGGGATGCAGACGACGATACCAACCGACAGGTCGATAATCCGGGAGCTGGCCGCGATCTCCCGGTTGGGATCGCGCACGGCATCCGAGATACGCGTGGCGGACAGGTCTGTCGGGATCAATGTCATGACGTTCTAGATGTCCGAGATAGATTGAAAAAGCCCTGCTTCGATCCAGAGGATCAGCGCCGTCCCGCGACGGCACATCGCCGCGGGACAGGCACGTCCCAAAATGAACGGCCGGTTTGAGCCTGGCGACGGCGCCACGCCGCCGATTTTCCGCCATCCATGCACTTAACTGCTTCCGGGTGTTTCTGCTGCGAAATCTTGCGCGCGTAATACTGCAATTCGCGGTCCGCCGTGCCGATGGCGGCTGGCGCGGACGATACCGTAGTTAACGCACATGCTCATTAACCTGACCGTAAGCACTGCGACGGGTGAAGCGTCGCGGCATCGGATTTCCTCTACGGGTACACGAGATTTTTCCTGTAAATTTAAGTCGAACAAGCGCGGTCGGAAAAAAATGAACAAGCCAGCCACGATCGATTTCGCGACAGCCACGGCGGTCCAAATTCCCCCGGCCATTGCACACACTCAGGCGCTGCACGATCTCGTCCCCGGTGAAGCCCGCGATAGCCTGCTCGCCGTTCACGACGTGCTGCGCCGAGAACTGCCGCAGGGCCAGCTCGCGACCTACGAAGCCGGAGGCGGCTCGTGCAGCGTACTGCCACCGGAATTGCTGAGCCGCAGCAAGGTCACCGTCGTCGACATCGACGAGGACCAGGTTCGCAACAACAGCTACGCGGACGAAGCGATCCTCGGCGACGTCCAGACCTACCGCTTCGAGCGCGGGACCTTCGATCTGGTGATCTGCTATAACGTGATCGAACATCTTCCCAATGTCGACGCCGCACTCCTGAATTTCCGCGATGCGCTCAAGCGCGGCGGGATGATCCTGATCGGCGCGCCAAATCCGCGTTCGCTGTCCGGGGTCGTCACCAAATACTCGCCGCACTGGTTCCACGTCTGGTTCTACCGGCACATTCGCGGCATCAAGGATGCCGGCTTGCCGGGCGAGCCGCCGTTCCCGACCTTCTTCCATCCCCTGGTGTCGCTGCCGAGGCTCCAAGCGTTCGCCGCCGCCAATGGCCTCGAGATGATCTACCGCCGTGAGGTCGAGAGCCCGCGCTATCCCGAGATGCGCCGGCGCAAGCCGCTGTTCGCAGCCCTGGTCGACGCCGGTGCCGCCATGCTCAACGCCGTGCTCCCGCGCGGGACCGACGTCCGCCGCGGCGATTATCACGTCATCCTGCGGAAAAGCTGACGGCCATGGTGCGCGCGCGGCCGATGGCAAGACCAGCGAACCCTCGCGGCCACGACGCACGCGGTAACGAACCGTTAATCTCTGAAGGACCGCGTCATCGCAAGCGTCACGACGACGCGTCGAAGAGTGGCATGCGCTTAAACGCTTTGTTTGCCATTTCGGTGAATAGTCCCTCAATGAGTATGGTTAATTTTCCCTGTTGCGTTGAGTGGGCACCTATATCTGAGGTGCGTGGCGTAGAGCGAAGAGTACCCCCTCAGCACGCGGCACTTGGAATGAAAGCTGGGGATCATGCTTGACTACAACCAGCCGATAGACCGGGCCAGACCGGAGGCTCCGCAGCAGCGGCCTCGGGCCGGCTTCAACGTGCTGGAGCTGGTCAATCTGCTCTGGCGGCGGAAGATCGCGATTGCCGTTGCCGCGCTGCTCGGTGCGACGCTTGCCGTCACCGTGGGCAAGAGCCTGGCGCCCCGCTACACCGCCACCGCCCAGCTCTATGTCGACCCGCGCGAGCTTCAGCTCGTCGATCGCGAGCTAACGCCTCGCGCGCAGGACGTCTCCGGCATGTCGATGGTGGTCGAGAGCCAGGCGCGCCTGATCACCTCCAACAGCGTGCTGCTCCAGGTGATCCAGCAGGCTGATCTGGACAAGGACCCCGAATTCGGCGGGGCCGATGGCAAAGGCGTGATGTCGTCGCTGCTCGGCCTGATCGGCCTTCAGCCCCACGCGCCCTCCGCCACGGAGAAAAAGGAAGTGCAGCTCGCCGCCCTCGAGGCGCTGAACCGGCACATCACGATCCGCAAGACCGAGAAGAGCTTCATTGTCGACATCGAGGTCTGGTCGACCGATCCGGCGAAAGCGGCGATGCTCGCCAACACGCTGACCAGCGCCTACCTCGCGGAATCCCGCAACTCGCAGGCCTCGGCCGCACGGCGCGCCACCAACGATCTCTCCGGCCGCCTGAAGGAGCTGCGCGAGCGGCTGCGCAACGCCGAGACCGTGCTTGCGACCTACAAGGCCCAGAACAATTTCGTCGGCACCCAGGATGCGCTGATCAGCGACCAGCAGCTTTCCGCCAGCAACCAGCGGCTTTCCGCCGCCCGCGCCGCGACGATGGACGCGCAGGCGCGCCTCGACCAGATCGAGGCGAGCCGACGCACCACGGCAGATGCAGGCGCAAACTCCGAGGCGCTGCAATCGCCGACCATTGCGAACCTGCGCGCGCAATATGCCGACGCGCGCAAGAAATATGCGGAGCAAGCCGGCGAGCTCGGCCCGCGTCATCCGGCGCTGCGCCAGACCGAGAAGCAGGTCGAGGATCTCAAGCGCACCATCAACGAAGAGATCGACCGCTTCGCCCAGTCCGCCAAGAACGATCTGACGCGCGCCCGCGACTTTGAAGCCTCGCTCAGCCGGGCGCTGGAGGCGCAGAAGCGGCAGAGCGTCCAGCTCAGCCAGGCCGCCGTGCGCCTGCGCGAGCTCGAGCGCGAGGCCGATGCCAGCCGTGACGTCTATCAATCCTTCCTCAAGCGCTCGCGCGAGACCGAGGAGCAGGAGACGCTGAACACCTCGGCGGCCCGGATCATCGGCGAAGCGACGGTGCCGCAACGGCGCTCGTTCCCGCCGGCGATGAGCCTGTTCGCCATGATCGGTTTCATCTTCGGCGCAATCGCTGCATCGAGCTGGTTCGTCGCGGCCGAACTGCTGTTCGCCGGTACGTTCGTGCCGGCACCGGCGCCGGCCCGTCCCAATCGTACTCCGTTGCCGCGAGCTCCAGAGCCTTCGCGGGCGGCGGAGACTGCCCGGCCCCAGCCGGTCTCGCGAGCCCCGGAAGTCGCGGAGGCACTGCCGGAACTCCCCGCCCCGCCGCTGCAACCTTCGATGGTCGAGAAGCCCCTGATCGAAAAGCCGCTGATCGCGCGCCTGCAGGAGGCCGACGTCATCCACACGCTCGGTGCCATTCTCGCCACCGGCGGCGGCATCGACCTCACTCGGCTGGGCTGGCCGACGCTGCGCCCCGGCTTTCCACTGACGACGCTGCTCAACGCCTGGCGCGACATGCGCGCTACGGCGGCCCGGCGCGCCGGCGGAAAGACAATGCCGATCATCGCGCTCGTCGGTGCCAGCGAGACCACCGGGCGCAGCGTGACGGCGCTGAATTTCGCGCTCGCGGCCGCGCGCGACGGCGCCCGGGTGCTGATGATCGACGCCGACCATCAGGCGCACTCGCTCTCGAACAAGGTCAACCGTCCCCGCAAGAGCGAGCCGAGCAAGGTCGGATGGCTTTCGATCGGCAGCAAGGCCGCACGCGAGATCAAGACACTCAACGGCATCTCGGTATTGCCGGCCGTCGAAGGCGACGCTGGCAAGGCCACTGACGCCATCCGCAAGGCCATCGAGCAGGCGCGCTCCGCCGGCGGCTATGACCTCGTGATCCTCGACGGCCCCACGGCGCCACTCACGGCCGGCAGCCGTAAGCTGCTCGATGATGCCGACGCGCTGGTGGCGGTGTTGCCGACCAGCCTCGACATCAACGACGGCCTGGAAGAGATATTGAGCACGCTCGGCCGCGCCGAGCGCAAGCTCGTCGGCGTCGTGCTCGACGAACTCACCCCCATGGCCCAAGCTCGCCAACGAGGCAGACAATATGCTTGAGCGCCGCATCAATCTCGATGGCCGGGCCGCAACCGCTGACGTGCCGCGGATCACCATCGGCGGCCTTCGCATGGCCGCGCTCGACCTGGAAGCGACCGCAGATTTCATGATCGAGGCGACCGATCCGCGCCATCGCATCGGCCGTCCGCTGCACCTGACCTCGGCCAATGGCGAGGTGCTGGCGCGGTGCTCGACCGAACCGGAGACCGAGCGCCTGTTCCGCGGCGCCGACCTCATCAACGCCGATGGTCAGCCGCTGGTGGCGGCGTCCAGGCTGCAATCCTGGTTTCCGCTGCCCGAGCGCGTCGCCACGACGGATCTGTTTCACGTCGTCGCGCGCAAGGCCGAAGCGGTCGGCCGCACCTTTTACATGTTCGGCGCGAGCGAGGACGAGAACGCCGCGGCGGTCGAGAACGTCCGGAAGATGTATCCAAACCTCAAGATCGTCGGCCATAGCCACGGGTATCTCCGTGGCGATGCGCTGCGCGCGAAGGTCGACGAGATCAACGCGCTAGCGCCGGATTATCTCTGGGTTGCGCTGGGCGTGCCAAACGAGCAGGCCTTCGTCGAGGAATTCACGCCGCATCTCACCAATGTCGGCGTCATCAAGACATCCGGCGGCCTGTTCAACTTCTTGTCGGGAAGCCGCGCCCGCGCGCCGCGATGGATGCAGAAGATCGGCCTGGAATGGGCCTGGCGCACCTTGCTCGAGCCCCGCCGGCTGTTCTGGCGCTATCTGACCACCAACCCTCGCGCGATCTATCTGCTGTTCAGCCGCAACGGGCCCTTCAATCGCTGAGTTGACAACGACATGACCGCAGCCGGTTATCAGCCCCGCCTGCGCTATTTCAACGCCAGCGGCGCCGGTATTGCGCCTTGCGGGTCGGGCTCATAAGCGGCTAAAGAGACTGTCACAGTCGGCGTCGGCAACTTTCCCGGCCGCCGCATGTTTCTGTATGGCCGTCGACACAATCGGCTCAGCCAATAGTGCGAGCCAGCTTTTCACAGCGAAGGCCACGATCGAGTCCGCGCATCGGCCTGCTTTCAGGCGCGACCCAAGGGAGCACGGAACGAATGCATCAGGCCGCAAGCCTGCAATTCGAGCGCATGATGGACGAGCTCGTCCTCTGGCATGCCGTGCCGGAGGACGAACGATCGCCGGCGCCGGCCTGGTGGTGGGGTCCGGCGATGGCGGTGCTCGATACGCACGAGCCGATGCGACAGGTGTGGTGTCGTGAGCTCGGCCTTGGCGACGGCTCGGGCTTTGCCGAAGGCGCGCATGTCCTTATCACGCTCTTCGCCGAACAAACCTCACTTCCGTGGCCGAATGATTTTCCGCGCAAGGCGGAAATCAAGGAAGACGACGTCCGCGAGCTGCACCCGCAGCCGTCAGACGACAGCGCTTTTCAACCGTAGCGCCGCGGCCGCGGTGGCGGCATGGTCCGGCTCCGGCTGGAGCGGCGGCGCGTAGGGCGGCACCATCGGCCGCAGCAGCTCGGCCATCTGCCGCGCCGGAACGGGCTTGGAGATCAGGAAACCTTGCATCTCGTCACAGCCATGGGCGCGCAGGAAGGTCTCCTGCTCGACGTTCTCGACACCTTCCGCCACCACGGTCATGCCGAGCGCCTTGCCCATGCTGATGATCGCCTGCGCGATCGCCTGATCCTCCGCATCCTGCGGCAAGTCACGCACGAAGGAGCGGTCGATCTTGATGGTGTCGATCGGGAAATGCTTCATCAGCGACATCGACGAATAACCGGTCCCGAAATCGTCGATCGCCAGGCGAATGCCGCGGCTCTGGATGGCGTCGAGCACCTTGATCGCACGTCCGACGTTGCGCATCATCATGCTCTCGGTGACTTCGAGCTGGAGCAGAACCGGCGACATGCCGCTTGCAGCGAGCGCCTCGTCGATGTCCTGCAAGAGATGCTCGTCGACAAACTGGCGCGGCGACAGGTTCACCGCCATCGACACCGGTAATAGGCCCCGTCGCTGCCAGGCCATGGCCTGAGCGCAGGCCTCCTTCATTACCCAGCGGCCGATCGGCACAATCAGTCCGGTTTCCTCCGCCAGCGGGATGAACTGCGCCGGTGAGATATTGCCGAGATCGGGATGCGTCCAGCGCAGCAGGGCTTCCACGCCCGTGATCTGGCCGGTCACCACGTCCACCTTGGGCTGGTAGTTCAAAGTGAACTGATCCCGCTCCAGTGCCCGGCGCAGCGCGCTCTCCAGCGACAGCCGCTCGATCGACTGCGTGTTCACTTCCTTGGAGAAGAAGCGATAGCCGTTCTTGCCGTCCTCCTTGGCGAGATACATCGCCATGTCGGCGTTTTTTGTCAGCGTCAGCGCGTCGGCACCGTTGGCCGGATACATCGCAATGCCGATGGAGGCGGTGGTGTGGCACTCGTGGCCGGCCAACTCCATCGGCTTCGCGAGCACGCTGAGCAGTTCCGTCGCGATGCGCTGGACGTCGTCGATCTCGCCGCACTGGTCCAGGATCACCACGAACTCGTCGCCTCCGAGGCGCGCCACCACGTCGCTCGCTCGCAGCGCGCTGCGCAGTCGGTCGGCGACCTCGAGCAGGAGCAAATCGCCCGCCTCGTGGCCGAGCGAATCGTTGATGACCTTGAACCGGTCGAGATCGATGAACAGCACCGCGAAACGATGGTCATGGCGCTCCGCCGCATCGATTGCCGCGCGCAACATGGCACTGAATGTCTCGCGGTTAGGCAGGTTGGTCAGGCTGTCATAGGAGGCGAGATACTCGATCCGTTCGTCGGCCTTGTTCTTCTCGTCGGCGCGATCGAAATTCTCCATCGCGAAGGAGACGTTTTCGGCGAGACGCTGTAGCAGCTCGACGAACTCGTCGGTAAAGGCGGCAGGCTCCGTCGACATGTAGATCATGACGCCAACCGCCTGGTCGTGGGCGACCAGCGGGAATGCCGCGCCCGAGCGCGCGCCGTCGTCGCGGACGATGGCGTGGAAGGCGCGGACGCGATCGTCGTTGAGATAGTCGTTGCTGATGCATGGCTGGCGCGTGCGGAAAGCCGTGCCGCTCATCCCGCGGCCTTCCGGGCGATCGGGATCGATGGAGAGGCGGACGGTGCGGGTGGTGTCGGACGAAGGCCCGGCGCTGGCGACGATTTCCAGTTGGTCGCTGTCGGCGCTCGCGAGCGCGATGGTGGTCGAGGTGAATTTTGCGCCATTGGAGGCGGCAAGGCAGACGAGGTCGAACAGTTCGGCGCGCGACTTCGCTCGCATGATCGCCTCGTTGGTGGCGCTCAGCGCCGCAAACATGCGCGTCAGGCGTTCCTTCTGCGCCTCGGTGCGGGCCTTCTCCTCGGCACGATCGAAATTATCGAGGGCGAAAGAGACGTTTTCAGCCAGGCGACCAAGCAGCTCGACCAGATCGGGTGTAAACGTATTCTCTTCCGGTGCGAGGAAAAGCAGGATGCCAATAGGCTCTTGGCCGCCCCGCAGCAGTGGGAAGCTGGCAGCAGCCCGGGTTCCATCCTCGATCGCCTTGGTATGCCAGTGCACCGATCGCGGATCATTCAGATAATCGTTGATGACGCTGGCCCGGCGGGTCCGCAGCGACATCCCTATGATCCCTTGGCCCTCAGGATGGTCGGCTGAAACACAGCAGGTGCGTCCCACCATTCGTTCCTGAAGGCGTCCCTTGACGGCGACCACCCGGACAAGTTCACGTCTGTCGTCCATAATCCCGATTGTCGCGGAGGCGAACACCCCGCCCAGCACGGCGGCCTGGCACGCGACCTCGAACAGCTCCTCGCGCGTCTTGGCGCGCATGATGGCTTCGTTGGTCGCGCTCAGCGCCTCAAACATGCCACTCAGGCGATCACGCTGCTTGTCGGCCCGCGCTTTTTCGTCGGCCCGATCGAAATTCTCGAGCGCGAAGGCGACGTTGGCCTGGAGCTTGCGCAGCAGCTCGACGAATTCGTCCGTGAAAGTGCCGCGCTCGCGCGAGTTGAACAGGAATACGCCTTCGACCCTATCGCCGTTGAACAGTGGCAGCGCGGTCGAAGACGCAATGCCGTTGTGACGCGCGCTGGTGTGCCAGGGCTCGAGGCGGGCGTCGGCCAGAATGTCGTTGCTGATGCAAGGCTGCCGCGTCCGGAACGCAGTGCCGGTCAGCCCACGTCCCTCCGGCACCTTGTCGCTGACCGGCAATCTGAAGGTTCGTACCTCAGCGGCGTTCGGTCCAAAGGATGCGACAACGCGAAGCAGTCCCGCGTCGGCGTCGAGCAACGCGATCGAGGTCGAGGCGAACTTCGCGCCCTGCACCGTGGCTTCGCAAACCAGATCAAACAGTTCGCTGCGGGACCTTGCCCGCAGAATGGCCTCGTTCGTCGCGCTTAGCGCCGCGTACATGCGCGCCAGCCGTTCCTCCTCCAGGGCGATCTGGGCCTTCTCCTTGTCGCGGTCAAAGTTCTCGAGCGCAAAGCATACGGTTTCGGTCATGCGTAGCAACAGTGCGACGATGCCTTCGTCTTTCGCCCAGGCTTTGCTCACGAAGAAAAACAGCACGCCGATGCTGGTGCCGCGCTTGATCAAGGGAGCAGCCACGCAGGCGACGGCGCCGGCATTGACGTTGGCCTGCTCCCAGGTCGTCCCCTTGGTGCGATTGACGAGGTCCTCCTCGACGATCGCTTTCTGGGTCCGGAACACCTCACCGGAGATGCCCTTGCCGTAGGGACTCTCCGGATCAATCGAGTAGCGCGACTGTCTGATCAGATCCAGATTACGTCCGGTCGCTGCCACCGGCGTCAGCCATTCGGACTCCGGCTCGTGCAGCAGAACGAAAGTGCCAAGCGACTTGCCGCTATACACAGCGGCGTCGCAGACTCGCTGGTACAGATCCTGCTCGGTGCTGGCGTGAAGGATTGCTTCATTCGTCGCAGTGAGGGCGCCGAACATGCGGTTGAGCCGCCGCACTGCCCGCTCGCCATCCAGCCGCGCCGTCTCGCGCGCGAAATTCTCCAGCGCATGTGAGATATTGGTCGACATCCGCTCGAACAGCGAGACCATCGCCTCGTCGAGCGTACCTGCCCCCGAGCGCGTCACATACAACACCCCGATACTGCGACCGCCGCAGATCAGGGGGAGCGCCGCGGCTGCGCCGACACCCGCCCCGGCCGCGCCCTCGCGCCACGCGAGCGAGCGAGGATCGTTCAGGTAATCGTTGCTGATGCAGATCCCCTGGCTGCGAAAGGCTTCGCCGCCGACGCCCGATCCCTCCGGCGTACCGGCCTCCGTGGTGATCTCGATCGCACGCAGCCGCGCCACGTCATCGCCGCAGCCGGCCGCAAACCGCAGCCGCTGGCCATCCGGCTCCGCCAGGAAGACGGCGACGGCCATGAAGTCCCCACTCGAAAACCCGGCGTCGCAGACCTTCTGGTACAGCTCGTCCGGCGACTTCGCGTAAAGGATGGCTTCGTTGATGTCGCTCAACGCTGCGAGTGTGCGCGCGAGGGTCGTCTGCACGATCTCAACTCCCCAGCATTTCTGCCATTTTCTCCCGGGTAGCTTTATGAAGGCGATGGCCTAAGTGGGGGTTATTGGTTCCCGCAAACCGTCGATCAAAGTGAACGAGCTGCAAACAGCTGTCGCGAAACTGTCAAAAGTCGCTGTACTGGATGGCGGTTTCGGCCAAAGACGCGCTCCCTTTACGAATTTGCAGCCCTGTATTGGTTTACGGGAGATTGATATCGCATCTGTGCTTTGAGACGATGCCCTCAAGAACCAGAGCCCGCCAAGGGCGAGACCTGAGGAAACGCCATGCCGATCGTCCGGGCCGACCGCCTCACGCGCATCAGCGCCGCGCTGCTTCGTGCCGCCGGGGCTTCCGAGGAAGAGGCCGACGCGGTCGCAGGCGGCTGCGTCAACGCCAATCTCGCCGGCCACGACTCCCACGGCGTGATCGCCATTCCCACCTATGTCGACCGGATCAAGGCCGGCCACATCGTGCCCGGCGCCAAATGGACCATCGTGCAGGAATCGCCGACGACGACCGTAATCGACGGTCAGTGGGGGTTTGGCTTCCACGTCAACGCCAAGGCGATGGCGTTGACGATCGAGAAAGCGAAGACGGCGAATGTCGCCGCCTGCACCGTGTTCCGGCAAAGCCATGTCGGCCGCCTCGCCGCCTATCCGTTGATGGCGATGCGCGAAGGGATGATCGGGATTGCAACGGCGGATTCCGGCCGCTCGCCGAAGCACGTGGCGCCGTTCGGCGGCAGGGAGGCACGGCTCGGCACCAATCCGATCTCGATCGCGGTGCCGTCCGATCTCGATGCGCCGTTCTACCTGGACATGGCGACCTCTGCGGTCGCGGCCGGCAAGATCCAGCTCGCGGTCGCCCGCGGCGAGGAGATCCCGCCGGGGTGGATCATCGACGCCGAGGGACGACACACCACCGATCCGACCCAATACCGCAAGGGCGGCGCGCTGCTGCCGCTCGGCGGCACCGAGGGCTACAAGGGCAGCGGCCTCGCCGCCATGGTCGAGGTGCTGTGCGGCCTGCTCACCGGCCTCGGTTTCGGCGTCGAGCCCACGGGCCGGCACAATGACGGCTGCTTCATGGCCGTGTTCAAAGTCGCCGCGTTTCGCCCGCTGCACGACTTCAAGCGCGAGGTCGCCGAGTTCGCGCACTATCTCAAATCGACCCCGCCCTCCGAGGGCAGCAAGGGCGTGTTCTATCCCGGCGAGATCGAGGGCGTGCGCGAGCAGCAGCGCCTGCGCGACGGCATCGAGATCGAGGATGCCACCTGGGAAAAGCTGCGCGCGCTGGCGCGCGAGTACAGGCTCGATACGGTCCTCGACCTGGCCTGACGGATTTCGGCCTGACGCAATTCGGAGAACAGCAGCATGACGCGGCAGATGGTACTGGTCGGCTTCCTTCAGGCGCAGAACTGCACGAATTTGCCGAGCTCGTGGCGTCATCCGGACTCGCGCGACGATTCGATGTCGGCGGACTATTATCAGGAGATCGCTAAAATCCTCGAAGCCGGCAAGTTCCACATGGCCTTCTTCGACGACCGGCTGGCGATGCCGGACCGCTACGGCAACGATCACGCCCACACCGTCGAATACGGCATCCGCTGCGTGAAGATGGATCCCCTGATCGTGCTGACGACGATGGGCATGGTTACGGAGAAGCTCGGGTTGGGGGCGACCGGCTCGACAACTTATTTCGAGCCCTTCGACATCGCCCGCCGCTTCGCAACGCTCGACCTGATGTCGGGCGGACGGGCCGGGTGGAACGTCGTCACCTCGCTCAATGACGGCGAGGCACACAACATGGGGCGGGACACTCATCCCGAACATGATTCCCGCTACGACCGCGCCGACGAATTCATGGAGATCGTGCTCGGCCACTGGGATACCTGGGAAGACGGCGCGCTCATCATGGACAAAAAGAGCGGCCGCTTCGCCGATCCAGCCAAGGTGAAGCGGCTCGATCACAAGGGCCCATTCTACAAGTCGCGCGGTCCCTTCACGGTGCCGCGCTCTGATCAGGGCCATCCCGTGATCATCCAGGCCGGCGCGTCCGGCCGCGGCCAGCGCTTTGCCGGACGGTGGGGCGAGGTGATCTTCACCGCTGCACGCAATCTCGCCGCCGCCAAGGAAGGCTATGCGTCGGTGCGTAACGAGGCCGCGAAAGCCGGCCGCGATCCGGAGGCGATGTTTCTCTGCAACCTGACGACACCGGTTTGCGCCGCGACCAAAGCCGAGGCCGAAGACAAGATGGCGCTGATCAACAAGCTGCCGCTGCAGATCGACGCGCTGTCGCTGCTGGCCGAAGCGCTCAACTACGATTTCGCCTCCAAGAATCTCGACGAGCCGCTGACGACGGAAGAATTGAAGAGCATGCAGGGCATTCTGGGCATCCGCGACGGCGTGCTCAAGAACTCCGGCAAGAGCAATCCGAGCGCGCGCGACTTCGTCACCTTCTCCGGCCGCGGTCAGGTCCAGGATGCGATGGTTGGCGGCCCCAAGGAGATCGCGGACAAGCTCGAAGAAATGTTCGTCGAACGCGGCTGCGACGGGTTCGTCATCGCCGCGACCTATGTGCCCGGCTCCTATGCCGATTTCGTGCAACATATCGTACCGGAATTGCAGCGGCGCGGATTGTTCCAGAAGGAATATCGCGGCAAGACGCTGCGTGAAAATCTCGGGCTCAAGCGGCCGGCTGCCGGCGACTGGAAAGTGCAGCCGCGCGATGCCGCGGAATAACAACGGAGACACGGCATGCGCTGGCTGAAATTCACCGCCGCGGACAAGACGTCCTGGGGAATCGCCGAGGGTGACCAGGTCATCGCGATCGAGGGCGATCCCTTCGGCGAATGGCAACGCACCTCGCGCACGCATCCGCTGTCGCAGGTCAGAATCGACCTGCCGCTGATTCCGCGCACCTTCTACTGCGTCGGCTTGAATTACCTCAAGCATCTGAAGGAAGCCGCCGACAAGCGCGGCGAAGTGCCTGCTGTCCCCGACCGCCCCGAGATCGGCTATCGCGCGCAAAACGCGCTGATTGCGCATGACGAGGACGTGGTGATTCCGTCCTTTGCTACGGACAAGATCCACTACGAAGGCGAACTCGTCGTCGTCATCGGCAAGAAGGTCAAGCACCTGACCAAACAGAATGCGATGGATTGCGTCTTCGGCTACACCATCGGCAACGACGTCAGCGAGCGCAGCTGGCAGAAGGCCGACCGCAGCCTGTGGCGCTCGAAGAACGCCGACACGTTCAAGCCGATGGGCCCGTGGATCGAGACCGAAGCCGACCTCGACAAGATGGAAACGATCGTCCGGGTCAACGGCAAGGAAACCAACCGCTTCCACACCAACGACATGATCTTTGGCGTGGTGCCGTTCCTGGTCGAGCTGACCAAATACTTTACGTTATGGCCCGGCGACGTGATCTGGATGGGCACGGACGGAGCCTCGCCTGATATCAAGCACGGGGACGTCGTGGAGATCGACATCACCGGCATCGGAACGTTGCGGAACAGGTTCGTGCGGGAGGAGCGGTAGCTCACGTTGCACCAACAGTGTCGTCCCGACGAAGCGCTGCCCTCAAAACGGCAGCGCCACGCCCGTCTTGATCTCTTTCAGCACCACGTTGCTTCTCACATAGCGAATGCCGGGAATGCGGAACATGAAGTCGTCGAGGAATCTGTTGTAGGCCGCCATGTCCTGCACGACGACGCGCAAATGGTAATCGGCATCGCCCGTGGTCGCAAAGCACTCCAACACCTCACGCCGCGTGGTCACCCGCGCGACGAACTCGTCGACGAATTTTGCGTCGTGCCGTTCCAACGAGACGTGGAGGATCGCGGACATCGCAAAGCCGGCCTGCTCGCGCGCGACGAGGGCCGCATAGCCCTGGATGGCACCGCGCTCCTCCAGCGCGCGCACCCGGCGCCAGCACGCCGACGTCGACATGCCGACCGCGTCGGCGAGCTGCTGGTTGGTGGCGCGGCCGTCCTTCTGGAGATAGGCGAGAATCCGCGCGTCTTGGTCTTCGATCATGATAAGCACCAAAATGGATTAATCTACCGCTTTGTAAATTATCTCGGGTACTCCTACCACAATGGATGTTCTATTCGGGAAAATAGGTAGGACCTACCAGTCGCCCAGGCCTACCCTTCTCCCATGGCAAGGATGCCGCGGGAGGCCCGCATGGACGCCATTTCGTCACTCGACGCCTACGAGCTTTCCGACCGCTACGATCGCGAAGTGGGCCGCGTCTTCCTTACAGGCACGCAGGCCATCGTCCGCATTGCGCTCGACCAGGTGCGGCGCGACCGTGCCGCGGGGCTGAACACGGCGGGCTTCATTTCGGGCTATCGCGGTTCGCCGCTCGGCGGCATCGACCTCGAACTGTGGCGCATCCAGGAACGACTGAAGCGGGACCACATCGAATTCCTCCCGGCAGTGAACGAAGACCTTGCCGCAACCGCCGTGCTCGGCTCGCAACAGGTCGAGACGCAAGCCGACCGCGCGGTCGATGGTGTGTTCGGGCTCTGGTACGGCAAAGGCCCCGGCGTTGATCGCTCCGGCGATGCGCTGAAACACGGCAACGCCTACGGCTCCTCGCCGCATGGCGGCGTGCTGGTGGTCGCCGGCGACGACCATGGCTGCGTCTCGTCCTCGATGCCGCACCAGTCCGACGTGGCCTTCATGAGCTGGTTCATGCCGACGCTCCACCCCGCAAGCGTCAGCGAGTATCTGGAATTCGGCGAATATGGCTACGCCCTGAGCCGCTTCACCGGCATGTGGGTCGGCTTCAAGGCGATCTCGGAGATCGTGGAATCCGGCGCCTCCGTCGCGCTGCGGGCGCAGCGCGCCTTCCACATGCCGGACTTCACGCCGCCGCCCGGCGGCTTGCACTATCGCTGGCCCGATCTGCCCGGCCCGCAGATCGAGGAGCGGTTGGAGGCGAAGAAGCACGCGGTCTACGCCTTCGCCAAGGCCAATCCGATCGACCGTCACATCTACGACATCCCGGGCGCCACCTACGGCATCGTCACCACGGGCAAGGCGCATCTCGATCTGATGGAAGCGCTGCGGCTGATGGGTCTCGAGGAAGCAGCCTGCCGCAGTATCGGCATCGACATCTACAAGGTCGGAATGGTCTGGCCGCTGGCGCTGCATGACGCGATGGCGTTCGTGAAGGGCAAGCGCGAGATCCTCGTGGTCGAGGAGAAGCGCGGCATCATCGAAAGCCAGTTCAAGGAATATTTTTACGATTATCCGGGCGAAAAACCCGATCGCATGGTCGGAAAGCACGACGAAACCGGCGCGCGGCTGATCTCCTGGATCGGCGAATTGTCGCCGCGAGCGCTCGCTGGGGTGCTCGCACGCCGTCTCGATCCGATCTTCCCGGGCCTCAATCTCGCCGCGCGCGCAGCCGGCTTGATGCCTGAGGCCGCGCGCACGATCAACGTCTCTGGTGCGACGCGCACGCCCTATTTCTGCTCGGGATGCCCGCACAATACATCGACAAAGGTGCCCGAGGGATCGAAGGCGCTGGCCGGCATCGGCTGCCATTTCATGGCGAGCTGGATGGACCGCGAGACATCGTCCCTGATCCAGATGGGCGGCGAAGGCGTGAACTGGGCCGCCTCGTCACGCTTCACCGGCAACAAGCACGTTTTCCAGAATCTCGGCGAAGGCACCTATTATCATTCGGGCTCGATGGCGATCCGGCAGGCGATCGCGGCCAAAGCCAACATCACCTACAAGATCCTGTTCAACGATGCCGTCGCGATGACCGGCGGCCAACCCGTCGACGGCCCGATCAGCGTCCACGCCATCGCGCACAGCGTCCGCGCCGAGGGCGTTGCGCGCATCGCGCTGGTGTCGGACGATCCAGCGCTATTTTCGCCCGGCGACTTGCCGGTCGGCGTGTCCATCCATCCGCGCGAAGAGATGGACAATGTGCAGCGCGAGCTGCGCGAAATCTCGGGCGTCTCGGTGCTGATCTATCAGCAGACCTGCGCGACAGAGAAACGGCGTCGCCGCAAGCGTGGACAAATGGCCGACCCCAAACGCTTCGCCTATATCAACGATCTCGTCTGCGAAGGCTGCGGCGACTGCTCGGTTGAATCCAACTGCCTCAGCGTGGAGCCCAAGGAGACGCCGTTCGGCCGGAAGCGCCGGATCAATCTCTCATCCTGCAACAAGGACTTCTCCTGCCTCAACGGGTTCTGCCCGAGCTTCGTCACCGTCGAGGGCGCGACGCGCCGGAAAAAGGGCGCGAGCCGGATCAACCCGGTCGGCCACGCGGCCACGCTTCCGCTGCCCGCGCCCGCACCGCTCGACCGTCCCTATGATCTGCTCGTCACCGGCGTCGGTGGCACCGGCGTGATCACGGTCGGCGCGCTGATCGGCATGGCGGCGCATCTCGAACGAAACGGCGTCTCGGTGCTGGATTTTACCGGCTTTGCGCAGAAATTCGGGCCGGTGCTGAGCTACATCCGATTGGCTGCATCCCCCGACGCGTTGCATCAGGTCCGCATCGACCAGGGCGCGGCCGATGCGCTGATCGGCTGCGACCTCGTCGTCAGCTCCTCGCCAAAGGCATCCGGCACCTATCGGAAAGGCACGCGCGCCGCGGTCAACACCGCCGAGATGCCGACCGGCGACGTCGTCCGCTTCCGCGACGCAGATCTCGCCTCACCTGCCCGCCTGCGCGCGATCGGCCAGGTGATCGGCGACGGCAATCTCGACACCATCAACGCCAACGTGCTGGCCGAGCGCCTGCTCGGCGATGCCGTCTATGCCAACATCGTCATGCTGGGCTTTGCCTGGCAGCACGGACTGCTGCCGGTTTCGCTGTCGGCGCTGTTGCGCGCGATCGAGCTCAACGGCGTCGCGGTAGAACGCAACAAGCAGGCTTTCGCCTGGGGCCGGATTGCAGCGGCCGATCCCAACTTCTTGCCAAAGATGGACGACGCGCCCAAGGCAGAGACGCTCGACCAGCTGATCGACCGCCGCGCCGACTTCCTCACGGCCTATCAGAACGATGCGTATGCAACGCGCTATCGAGCACTCGTTGCAAACCTTCGCAAGGCCGAAGCCAAACTGAATAGCGGAGCATTGACCGAAGCGGTCGCGCGCGCGCTGTTCAAGCTGATGGCCTACAAGGACGAATACGAGGTGGCACGGCTGCACATGCAGAGCGGCTTCCTCGACGAATTGAAAGGCGAATTCGAAGGCGACTTCAGCATCCAATATCACCTCGCCCCGCCGTTCCTGCCGTCGAAGCGCGACGCTCGCGGACGTCCGCGCAAGCGCGCCTTCGGGCGATGGATCCAGATGCCGCTTGCCACGCTGGCGCGATTGAAAGGATTGCGCGGGACGCCGTTCGACCCGTTCGGCTACACGGCGGAACGGCGCGCGGAGCGGGAACTGATCACCTGGTACGACGGCGTCATCAGACGGCTGCTCGGCGGGCTCGACGCGGCGCATCTGCCAAGTCTGGTCGCCATTGCAAAAGCGCCGATGGATATCCGGGGCTACGGGCCGGTTAAGGACGCCGCGATCGGGAAGGTAAAGGCCGAGGTCGAGCGGCTGTTCGCCGAGCTCGACGCGCCATCACCTGCAAAGATGCGCGCCTACGGTTGACGGGGTGCCGACGAAGCTTCAGCCTCTGGAGCCGAGGCGCGCCCTGATGGCGCTCCTGCAACGGGGTGACGCCTCATGGATTTCGACCAGTTGACCCTGACCCAGGCTGTGGCCGACCTCCGCGCCGGAAAAATCACGAGCACCGCACTCACGACGGAAGCTCTCGCCCGCGCCACGGCCAATGCCGATCTGAATGCCTTCGTCACCCTGGACGAGGCCGGCGCCCTGAAAGCTGCGGCCGCATTCGACGCGAACGACAACAAGGACAACAAGGACAAGCCGCTCGGCGGCGTTCCCATCGTGATCAAGGACAATATCGAGGTCGCAGGACTCCCCTGCAGCGCGGGAACGCCAGCGCTGAAAAATTACGTTCCGAGGGCCGACGCGCCGGTGGTCGCAAAGCTGCGCGCGGCGGGCGCGGTCATCATCGGCAAAACCAGCATGCACGAGCTCGCCTTCGGCATCTCCGGCTACAACACCGCATTCAAGACCGGCGCGGAGTTCGGCGTGCGCAACGCCTATGACCGCGCCCTGATCGCCGGCGGCTCCTCCTCCGGAACGGGCGCCGCGATCGGCGCACGGATCGTCGCGGGCGGGCTCGGCACCGACACTGGCGGATCGGTCAGGGTTCCCGCCGCGCTGAATGGATGTGCCTCGCTCCGCCCGACGGTCGGACGCTATCCGCAGGCTGGCATCGCGCCAATCTCGCACACCCGCGACACCGCGGGTCCGATGGCAGCGACCGCGGCGGATGTCGCGCTGCTCGACCGCGTCATTGCAGGTGGCGATGCCGTTCAGGCGGCCGATCTGAGGCTGGTGCGGATCGGCATCGTAAAGACGATGCTGAGCAATCTCGACGCCGACACCGACGCCGCATTCCAGGCAGCCCTCACGAAAATGAAGACGCAGGGCATCACGATCGTTGAGATCGAGATGCCGCATCTGGCCGAACTCAACGTCCAGGTCGGCTTTCCCGTCGCGCTGTACGAGGCCTATGACGACATGGTGGCCTATCTGGCGCATAGCGGCACCGGCATCACCATTGACGCACTGGCGCGGGAGATCGCGAGCCCCGACGTCAAGGGCACCTATGACGGCCTCGTGATCCCGCGCAAGCTGCCAGGTCCAGACAATACGCTGGTCGATGCCGAGCCGATCTATGACGCGGCCATCAGGTCCGCGCGACCCGCCCTGCAGGCGCTCTACGGCAAGACCTTTGCGGACAACCGGCTCGATGCCATCGCCTTCCCGACCACGCCGCGTATCGCCATTGCCTCCAATCCCGATTCCAGCAGCCTGGAGAATTTCGCCCTGTTCATCCAGAACACCGATCCCGGCAGCAATGCCGGCATTCCCGGCATCCAGATTCCGATCGCGCTCGGCGCCCGGAGCAAACTGCCGATCGGGCTTGAATTGGACGGCCCCGCGGGCAGCGATCGCGGCCTGCTTGCGATCGGCATGGCACTCGACGCCGTGTTCGAGCGATTGCCGCCGCCGCGCCAATCATGAATACGGATTGATCAGCTTCTGCTGCTCGGCGCTGTGATGCACGAGCATGTCGATGAAAGTCCTGACCTTCGCCGACAGATGATGCCGGTGCGGATAGACGGCGTTCATCGACATCTCGACCGGCCGGTACTCGGGCAGCAGGCGAACGAGCCGACCGGCTTCGAGATCGTCCCGAACGAGAAAACCCGCCATCAGGCAGACGGCAGCGCCTTCCAGCGCCACCTTCCGCAAGGCCTCACCGCTGTTGGTGATGAAGCTGCCGGAAATCCGTACCGATGCGGGCGCGCCCTTGCGATCGAAAAAGCGCCAATCGTCGCCGAAGGGATAGTTCAAATGGCGCCCGCAATTGTGCGCCGTGAGCTCATCGAGCTTCTGCACGCGACCGTGCTTGTCGAGATAATCGTGCGAGCAGCACAGCACGTGACGCCAGGTGGCAAGGCTGCGGACGATCAGGCTCGAATCCGGCGGCGCGGTCATGCGCAGGGCAACGTCGTAGCCTTCTTCGATGAGGTCGATGTCCGCTTCGCCCATGCGCAGATCGATCTTGAGCTCTGGATAGGCCGACAGGAGCTTCGCCACCACGGGCGCGACGAACGGCACCATGTGCGTGGCGACGTGGATCCGCAGCGTCCCGCGCGGTACCGACTGCAATTCGCTCGCAATGTCGTCGGCCTGTTCGATATCGGCGAGGATCTGGATGCAGCGGTCGTAGTAGGCCTTGCCGATCTCGGTGAGATTGACCTTACGCGTGGTGCGCTGAAGCAGCCTCACCCCGAGCCGGTCTTCCAGCGCCTGAACGTGATTGCTCACCATCGTGGTCGACATGTTGAGCTTGCGGGCTGCTGCAGAGAAGCCGCCGGTCTCGACCACCCGGCTAAAGACTTCGAGGCTCGTCAATCGGTCCATGCCGACTGATTATCCGCTCTTGGTCGATAATCGCAAGGAATTCTGTCCGATTATCCGTCAGATTAGCTCGCGCGCGGATGGCGGATGGGTTAGCCGCAATCCCGCGACAGAGGCGGCAATCGCTCTGGGGCAGTCGCACCTCCGGCTCGGTAGACCATACGCGAAGGCGGGATTCCCGGACTATCCACTCTCAGCGGATAATCCTTCCGGTATTTCGCCGATTATCGATCGCGCGAAGAAGACCGATAGTCTCAGCCACCCGACAGGAGACTGCCATGTCCGAGATGCCCCGCACCGAAAACTTCCAGCAAGCGACTGAGGTACTGCAAGCTTCACCGCCGGTGCCGGTTCGTGGTCCGACCCGGAATATGGTTCGACGGGCGGCGTTGGCGCTCGCGTTCCTCGCGGGCACAGCAGCGATTGTCCATTACGGACACGACTACTGGGTCAACGGCCGTTATCTCGAGACAACCGACGACGCCTATGTGAAGGCCGACTCCACGATCGTCGCGCCAAAAGTCTCGGGCTACATCGCCAAGGTGCTGGTCAGCGACAACGAAAAGGTCAAAGCGGGCCATCTGCTGGCGAAGATCGACGACCGCGACTTCAAGGCAGCGCTCGACCAGGCCCGCGCCGATGTCGCTGCGGCGGAAGCGTCGGTGCGCAACCTCGACGCCCAGCTCGAACTCCAGCAGCCGATCATCGAGCAGAGCACGGCCGATGTCGCTGCTGCGGACGCGAATCTGAAATTTGCGCAGGAGGAGCGCGCCCGCTACGACGATTTGATGAAGTCGGGCTCAGGCACGATTCAGCGCGCACAACAGACTGACGCCGCGTTGCGCGCCAGCAACGCGCAACTGCAACATGCCAGGTCGGGCCTCGTGGCCGCGCAACGCAAGATCGACGTGCTCACCACCCAGCGCGCGCAGGCGACAGCCCAGCTCGAGCACGCGCGCGCGGTCGCGGAGCAGGCGACCCTGAATCTCTCCTACACCGAGATTACCGCGCCGGTCGACGGCACGGTTGGCGCCCGCTCACTGCGCGTGGGACAGTTCGTGCAGGCCGGCACGCAATTGATGGCGGTGGTGCCGCTCGATGCAGTCTATGTCGTGGCGAATTTCAAGGAGACGCAGCTCACTCATGTCCGCGCCGGCCAACCGGTCGAGCTGCACGTCGACAGTTTTCGCAATCAGACCCTTCGCGGCCATGTCGACAGCCTGTCGCCGGCGAGCGGCCTTGAATTCGCACTGCTGCCGCCCGACAACGCCACCGGCAATTTCACCAAGATCGTGCAACGGGTGCCGGTGAAGATCGTGCTCGACGACCACAGCCTGACCGGGCTGCTGCGCCCCGGCATGTCCGCGGCGCCGACTATCGACACCAAACAGGCCGTCATGGCCGAGCGCGAGACGGCCAAGCGCCTCGCCGATAATGCGGCGCGACCCAACGGAGGCTAAAGGCCGGCTCCGGCAGCAATATCAAGTACTGCCGGATGATCCTTCCCACGCTTCCGCGATGATCGAAGCCATCCGCCTGATGCATCCTGTCTCCGTACCCGAGACGAGGCCCTTCATGAGCACGCTCCAACCCGCCCTGAACGCCGCTTCCGCCGCCAGCCTTCCTGCTCCGGCCGCGGCCGCCACGCCGGTGGTTTCCACCAAGACCTGGATTGCCGTGATCGGCGCGACACTCGGCGCCTTCATGGCGGTGCTGAACATCCAGATCGTCAATGCCTCGCTCGCCGACATCCAGGGCGCGATCGGCGCCGGCATCGACGATGGCGGCTGGATCTCGACCTCTTATCTGATCGCGGAGATCGTGGTCATCCCGCTCTCGGGCTGGCTGGCGCAGGTGTTCTCGATCCGCATTTATCTGCTCACCAACGCGGTCCTGTTCCTGGTCCTGTCGGCCGCCTGTGCGCTGGCGCAGGACCTGCCGCAGATGATCGTGCTGCGGGCGGTGCAAGGGTTTACCGGCGGCGTGCTGATTCCGATGGCGTTCACGCTCATCATCACATTGCTGCCGCGCGGAAAGCAGCCGGTCGGCCTTGCGCTGTTCGCGCTGTCGGCGACGTTCGCGCCCGCGATCGGCCCGACCATCGGCGGCTATCTCACCGAAAATTTTGGCTGGCAGTACATCTTCTACGTCAATGTCGTCCCGGGCGGGATCATGGTCGGCATGCTCTGGTACGCGCTCGATGCAAAGCCCATGAAGCTTGGGCTGCTGCGCGACGGCGACTGGGCCGGCATCATCGCCATGGCGATCGGACTGTCGGCGCTGCAGACCGTGCTTGAGGAAGGCAACAAGGACGACTGGTTCGGCTCGCCCTTCATCGTCAAGCTGTCCGTCATCGCGGCCGTGGCGCTGACCGCCTTCCTGATCATCGAGCTCACCGTGAAGAAGCCGCTCCTCAACCTGCGCCTGCTGGTCCGCCGCAATTTCGGCTTCGGCATGCTCGCGAATTTCCTGCTGGGAATCGCGCTCTACGGCTCGGTGTTCATCCTGCCGCAATATCTGGCCCGCATCCAAGGCTACAATGCCGAGCAGATCGGCATGGTGCTGGCATGGACCGGCCTGCCGCAGCTCTTGCTGATCCCGCTGGTGCCGCGCTTGATGCAGAAGCTCGATGCGCGGCTCATCATCGGCGTCGGCTTCGTCCTGTTCGCGGCCTCCAACTTCATGAACATCTACATGACCGGCAACTATGCCGCCGATCAATTGCTCTGGCCCAATGTGGTTCGTGCGATCGGCCAGGCGCTGGTGATGGCGCCGCTGTCTGCGGTGGCGACCTCGGGCATCGAACCGGAGAACGCGGGCTCGGCCTCCGGCCTGTTCAACATGATGCGCAATCTCGGTGGCGCCGTCGGCATCGCGCTGTTGCAGACCCTGCTGACCAAGCGCGAGCAGTATCACTCCAACGTGCTGATGCAGTCGGTCTCGCTGTTCGAGCAGGCGACGCGGACGCGGCTGGAACAGCTCACCCAATACTTCGTCAATCACGGCATTCTCGAACGGGCGGACGCGTTGCATCGCGCCTATGTTGCGATCGGCCATATCGTGCAGAAGCAGGCCTATATCTTCGCCTTCAGCGACACCTTTTATCTGCTCGGCGTGGCACTGATCGTCGCGCTGATCGCCACCCTCTTCCTGAAGAAGGCCGGCCCCGCCTCGGCCGGCGGCGCCCACTGACATCACCCCAGCAAGCAAGGAGAACGACCATGAAACCCCGCATGAATTTCTACCAGGCCGCACCCGACACGATGAAGGCGCTGATGGCGCTGGAAGAGCAGATCCAGTCGACCGGCCTCGAGAAATCGCTGATCGAGCTCGTCAAGATCTGCGACGCGCGGATCAACGGCTGTGCCTTCTGCATCAACATGCACACCGAGGACGCCCGCAAGCGCGGCGAGACCGAGCAACGCATCTATCTACTCAGCGCCTGGCGCGAATCGCCGCTCTACACCGACCGCGAGCGCGCGGCGCTGGCCTGGACCGAATCAGTGACGCTGATCTCCGAGACGCACGCGCCTGATGACATCTACGAGCAGGTCCGCGCGCAATTCTCCGATGCGGAGACGGTGAACCTGACCATGCTGATCGGCGCCATCAATGCCTGGAACAGAATCGCGATCGCGTTCCGTGCGGTTCACCCGGTGAAGGTGAAGGCGTCGGTGGCGTAAGATGTTCTTCGCTGTCATGCCCCGCGCAGGCGGGGCATCCAGTATTCCAGAGACAGCGAGATTAATCACCGCCCGCGCGGCGGACTGGATCGCCCGCCTTCGCGGGCGGTGACACCGAGTGCGCCGCTTAAACCGCCGTCGCTTTGGCGAACTCCACGTAGATCTCGCGCAGCCGCGCGGCAAGCGGGCCGGGCTTGCCGTCGCCGACCTTCTTGCCGTCGATCGCAACCACCGGCTGGACGAACAGCGACGCCGAGGTGGCGAAGGCTTCCTTGGCGGCGAGCGCCTCGGCGACCGTGAAGGAACGCTCCTCGACGCGGAGCTGACGCTCTTCCGCCAGCGCCACCACCGCCTTGCGGGTGCAGCCCGGCAGGATCGCGTTGGAGTTCTTGCGGGTCACGATGACGTCGTCCTGGGTCAGGATGAACGCCGAGGACGAGCCGCCTTCGGTGACGTAGCCGTCTTCCAGCATCCAGGCCTCGCCCGCACCGGCTTCGGCCGCGGCCTGCTTTGCCAGCACTTGCGCGAGGAGTGCCACGCTCTTGATGTCGCGCCGCTCCCAGCGGATGTCGGGCACGGTGATCACGTTGATGCCGGTCTTGGCCGAGGCGGCGTTGATGATGTCCTTCTCCGACGTGAACATTACCAGGCTCGACTTGACGTCGCCCTTGGGGAAGGCGAAGTCGCGGCCCTTGTCGGCGCCGCGGGTGACCTGGAGATAGACGAGGCCGTTCTCGACCTTGTTGCGCGCGATCAGCTCCTTCTGGAGCTCGGTGATGCGCTCGACCGTCTCGGGCAGCTTCAGCTGGATCTCGCCGACCGAGCGCTCCAGCCGCGTCAGATGCGAGGCATTGTCGATCAGCTTGCCGTCGAGCACGGCCGAGACCTCGTAGATGCCGTCGGCAAACAGGAACCCGCGATCGAGCACCGAAATTTTGGCGTCCGAGAGCGGGACGAATGAGCCGTTGACATAGGCGATCGGATCCAAGGCAGGTCTCCTGGCGGGAAGAGAGATTTGGTGCGGTTATACGGGATTTGGCGACGCCCTGAAACCCGCCTTCGGCGCATCCCGGAATAACGCGAGAATTAATGCGACAGGATCTTCGACAAGAACTTCTGCGCGCGGTCGCTGCGGGGCTTGCCGAAGAAATCGTCCTTCGGGGCGTCCTCGACGATCTCGCCGCGGTCCATGAAGATCACGCGGTTGGCAACCTT
>NZ_JADPIT010000015.1:1603399-1612132 GCF_023073035.1 Bradyrhizobium sp. 62 | reverse complement strand
GGGCAAAGCCCATCTCGTGGGTGACGACCATCATGGTCATGCCCTCATGGGCGAGGTCCACCATGACGTCGAGCACCTCGCTCACCATTTCGGGGTCGAGCGCCGAGGTCGGCTCGTCGAACAGCATGACAATGGGATCCATTGCGAGCGCGCGAGCGATCGCCACCCGCTGCTGCTGGCCACCGGACAGGTTCGCGGGATACTTTTGCGCCTGTTCCTTCAGGCCGACGCGCTCCAGCAGCTGCATGCCTTTTGCCATCGCCTTGTCGCGCGACCGGTCGAGCACCTTCTGCTGTGCGAGACAGAGATTGTCGATGATCTTCAGATGCGGAAACAGCTCGAAATGCTGAAACACCATGCCGACACGCGAGCGCAGCTTGGGCAGATTGGTCTTGGGATCGTTGACCTTGGTGCCATCGACGCTGATGTCGCCTTTCTGGAACGGCTCCAGCGCGTTGACGCATTTGATCAGCGTCGACTTGCCTGATCCCGACGGACCGCAGACCACGACCACCTCGCCCTTGGTGACGCTGGTGGTGCAGTCGGTCAGCACCTGGAAGCTCGGGCTGTACCATTTGTCGACGTGGCTGATCTCGATCATGACAAACTCTATCGAATGATGGCGATGCGCGTCTGCAGGCGGCGAACGCCGAAGGACGCAACACAGGAAATGGTGAAGTAGACGATCGCTGCGAACAGATACATTTCGACCAGACGGCCGTCGCGCTGCGCGACCTTGCTCGCGGCACCGAGGAAATCGGTGATCGACAGCACGTAAACCAGTGAGGTGTCCTGGAACAGCACGATGGTCTGCGTGATCAGCACCGGCAGCATGTTACGGAAGGCCTGCGGCAGCACGACGTAGCGCATGGTCTGGGCGTAGGTCAGGCCAAGCGCGTTGGCTGCGGCCGGCTGACCGCGCGAGATCGACTGGATGCCGGCACGCATGATCTCGGAGAAGTACGCGGCCTCGAACAAGATGAAGGTGATGAGCGAGGACGCGAACGCGCCGACACTGATCGGGCGCGACGCGCCGGTCACCCACTGCCCGATATAGGGCACCAGGAAGTAGAACCAGAAGATCACCAGCACCAGCGGCAGCGAGCGCATGAAGTCGACATAGACCCCGGCGATGCGGCCCAGGATCTTGAAGCCAGACAGCCGCATCAGCGCGATTGCCGTGCCGAAGATCAGGCCGCCGAGCGCCGCAAGTCCCGTGAGCATCAGCGTGAACGTCATGCCCTCGTAGAACAGATAAGGCAGCGTGCGGCGGATGACGTCGAAATCGAAATTGCTGAACATGGTGCTATTTCCCCGTGATGTAGCCGGGGATCGCGACGTAGCGCTCGAGGAAGCGCATTGCGGTCACGACGACGGCGTTGACGAGGAGATAGAGAAGGGTCGCGGCGGTGAAGGCCTCGAATACCTGGAACGAGAATTCCTGCATCGAGCGCGCCTGTCCGGTCAACTCAAGCAAGCCGATGGTGATGGCCACAGCCGTGTTCTTGATGGTGTTGAGGAACTCGGACGTCAGCGGCGGAAGGATGATGCGAAAAGCCATCGGCAGCAAGAGATAGCGATAAGCCTGCAAGGTCGTCAGGCCGAGCGCGGTCGCCGCCATCTTCTGGCCGCGTGGGAGCGATCCGATGCCCGCCTGCAACTGCACGGCGACGCGCGCCGACATGAAGAACCCGATGCCGATCGCCGCCGTCCAGAACGGCGCATTCGGCAGCTGCTTCAGCCAGAGGCCGGCAGATTTCGGCAGCAGTTCCGGCAGCACGAAGAACCACAGGAAGAGCTGCACCAGCAGCGGCATGTTGCGGAAGAATTCGACATAGGCAAAGCCGAACCAGTACGCTCCCTTCGACGGCAGCGTGCGCATCACGCCGACGATCGAGCCCATGATCAGCGCGATGATCCATGCGAGCGCACCCGTCTTGAGGGTCAGCACCAGGCCCGACAACAGCATGTCGAGATAGGTGCCGGTCCCCATCGGGTTCGGCTCGAAGAAAATTCCCCAGTTCCAGTGGTAGTTCACGTGTCCCCCGCGCGAACGCGCCAGTCATGGATGTCCTGGCGCCTATGCAAATGTCCGGCCACCTTGGAGTCAAGATGGCCGGACACGATCCGGATCGAAAGATCGCGGTTATAGCTTACTTATAATCGTCCGGGTTCGGCGAGTCGGTCGGCTTGGCGAACTCGTTCTTCAGCTCGGCCGAGATCGGGGTGTTGAGGTTCAGACCCTTCGGCGGGATCTTCTGGGTGAACCACTTCTCGTAGATCTTCTGGCCTTCCCCGGAAGTATAGAGCGCTGCGGTCGCCGCATCGACCACCTTCTTGAACGCCGCGTCGTCCTTGCGCAGCATGATGCCGTAGGGCTCAGGCTTGGAGAACGCGTCCTTGGAGATGACGTAGTCGTCGGGCGACTTCGAGCCGGCAACGAGGCTCGCGAGCAGGATGTCGTCCATCACGAAGGCGACGGCGCGGTCGGTCTCGACCATCAGGAAGGATTCGGCGTGGTCCTTGGCCGGGATGATGTTAGCGCCGAGGCTTTTCGCAACATTGGCTTCGGTGAGCTGCTTGATGTTGGTGGTGCCGGCGGTCGAGACCACCGTCTTGCCCTTGAGATCGTCGATCGACTTCAGGCCGCTCGACTTCTTGAAGACGTAGCGGCTGGCGGTCAGGTAATGGGTGTTGGTGAAGGCAACCTGCTTCTGCCGCTCGGCATTGTTGGTGGTCGAGCCGCATTCGAGGTCGATGGTGCCGTTGGCCATCAGCGGAATACGCGTCGCCGAGGTCACGGGATTGAGCTTGACCTCGAGCTTGTCGAGCTTGAGCTCCTTCTTCACGGCGTCGACGATCTTGTAGCAGATGTCCATCGCGAAGCCGATGGGCTTCTGGTTGTCATCGAGATAGGAGAACGGGATCGAGGAGTCGCGGAAGCCGAGCGTAATGGCGCCGGTGTCCTTGATGTTCTTCAGCGTGCCGGTCAGCTCCTCGGCCCCGGCCTGGCTGACAGCGAAGGTCGCGGCGAGCGCGAGGCCGATGCTACGAAAATGTTTCACTTTTGGGTCCCCTTTCAGGATGATGCCGGCGGGATGCAAGCACAGATCGGATTGGAATAGAATGTGACTTTTGGCTGGATCGCGGCTCCGGTTAACGGCTCAGGCCGGCGGGCGCGTTAGCGGGCTTGTTAGCGGGCTTGGCAATTCCCCGAGATCCCAGAACAGGCCGGCCATCACCGTCAAGGCCTCTTCGGTCAATGGCAGCAGGATGTGCTCATTGGGCGCATGCTGGGAGCAGCCGGGATAGGAGTGCGGCACCCAGATCGTCGGCAGGCGCAGGATCTCGGAGAACACGTCGTTGGGCAACGAGCCGCCGAAATTGGGCAGCACCGCCGGGACCTTGCCGGTGGTCTGACGGACCGAATCTGCCGCCCATGTGATCCAGGGGCTGTCGAAATCCGTGCGCGAGGCGGCAAAGCTCTGCGCCGCCCGCACCTCGACCATCGGAAAGCCCTTCTGCGCCAGATGCGCGCGGATCGCCTCGATCAGCCCATCGATCCTGGTGCCGACCACGAAACGCAGTTGCAGCACGGCATTGGCGTGGCCGGGAATGGCGTTGGCCGGCTTCTCGATATTGCCCGACGACATCGCCAGCACTTCGAGCGTGTTCCAGGCGTAGAGCCGCTCGGCCGCCGAAAGACCCTCCTCGCCCCAGCCCTCGGCCAACGCCGGCTCGTCCTCGGTCGGCACCACCTGCACGTCCGCAAGATAACTGCGGATCTGGTTGGTGAGGCGCGGCGGCTTCAGCGCATCCAGCTGAAGGCGGCCGTGGCCATCGACCAGCGTCGAGATCGCGTTGACCAGAATGGTCGCGGGGTTGGCGAGCACACCGCCCCAATTGCCGGAGTGATGGCCGCCGTCGCGAAGGGTCACATCGAGATGAATGCGGATGCCGCCGCGGCAGCCGAGGAACAGGGTGGGACGGTCGGCGGACAGGCGCGGCCCGTCGGAGGCCATGAACAGATCGGCCTTGAGCGCATCGCGATTGAGATCGCAGACCTTGCCGAGATCCGGCGAACCGATCTCCTCGCCCATCTCGACGATGAACTTGGCGTTGAAGCCGAGCTTGCCGCCGCGGGCCTCGCGCACCGCGCGGAGTGCGGCCATGTTGATGCTGTGCTGGCCCTTGTTGTCGGCCGTGCCGCGACCGTAAAGACGCGTGCCCGAAACCGTGGTGCGCCAGGGATCGCGGCCGTCGCGCCACTCGCCTTCCATGCCGTCGACGACGTCGCCATGGCCGTAGATCAGCACGGTTGGCGCCGTCTCGCTCTCGTGGTGTTCTGCGAACAGGAACGGCGCCTTGCCGCTGGGAGATTCGATCATCCGGCTTTGGAAATCGAGCGCGGCGAAAGCGGGCACCATCTCCTGTTCCAGATAGGCGCGCAGCTCGACGCTCCGGTTCGGATTCTGGCTCTCGGTCCGGTAGGCGACGCGACGGTCGAGTTCAGCGAGGAACGCGCCGGATTTGAAATCGTCACGGGCGCGGGCGATGGCATCGGCTCTGGTCATTATTTTCTTTTTTAGGTTGCGAGGCGAAGGAGCATACCCGATACGGGCAGGCCTCCGAAAGTGGCGGGGACTTCGATAGTCTTGGGATTTCGTTCTTGCTCTCTTGAGATTGGCTTGCCAAGCGCGGCAGCGCCGCTGATTTTGGCCTTGCCAACGTCGCGCTATATGCAAGAACTTCGCCAAGTTCGGGCGCAGCTCTATCATTCGAAGAGCGCCCGGTACAGGGCGCCGGGGGACCATCATGGCCAAGCAGATCAGGCTCAATGCATTTGCGATGAATTGCGTCGCGCACCAATCACCGGGCTTGTGGACCCATCCGCGTGACCGCACTGCCGAATATAACCGCCTGCCCTACTGGATCGATCTTGCCAAAACGCTGGAGCGCGGCCGTTTCGACGGGCTGTTCCTGGCCGACGTGCTCGGCGTCTATGACGTCTACGGCAACAGTCCTGACGCAGCCTTGCGCAATGCAGCCCAGTCGCCCTCGAACGATCCGCTGCTGCTGCTGTCGGCAATGGCGGCGGTCACGCAGAACCTCGGCTTCGGCGTCACCAGCAATCTCTCCTTCGAGCCGCCCTATCCGTTCGCGCGGCGGATGTCGACGCTCGATCATCTTACGGAGGGGCGTATCGGCTGGAATGTCGTCACCGGCTATCTCGACAGCGCCGCGCGCGGCGCCGGCAAGGACAAGCAGATCGGGCACGACGACCGCTACGAGATCGCCGACGAATATATGGAGGTCGTCTACAAGCTCTGGGAAGGAAGCTGGGAGGACGACGCCGTGCTGCGCGACCGTACGCGCGGCATCTTCACCGATCCCACAAAAGTTCATCGCGTCAACCACGAGGGCGCCAACTACCGCATCAACAACACCATCCATCTGAGCGAGCCGTCGCCGCAGCGGACGCCCGTGCTGTACCAGGCCGGCACCTCGCCGCGCGGACGGAGGTTCGCGGCACAGCACGCCGAATGCGTGTTCATGTCGGGACCGTCGGCCAAGGTGATCGCGCCGCGGGTGTCGGCGATCCGTCAGGAGGCCGCCGCGTTCGGCCGCAATCCGGCGGAAATCCTGATGTTCTCGATGATGACGATCATCCTCGGGCGGACGGAGGCCGAGGCGAACGAAAAATACGCCGACTATCGCCGCCACATCAGCCCCGAGGGCGCGCTCGCGCTGATGTCGGGATGGACCGGAATCGACTTCTCCGGCTACGAGCTCGATCAGCAGGTGCGCCATGTTCAGAACGATGCCGGCCGCAGCGCGCTCGATAACGTCACCCGGGCCGATCCCGATCGCGTCTGGACCGTGCGCGACGTCATCGAGCATGTCGGCGTCGGCGGCGCCGGTCCCGTCGTGGTCGGCACGCCGGAGATGGTCGCGGACAAGATCGAGGCGTGGTTCGAGGCGACCGATGTCGACGGCCTCAACGTCGCCTTCGCGATCTCACCCGGCGATTTCGAGGACATCGCCGACATGCTGGTGCCGGAGCTGACGCGGCGTGGGCGGTACAAGGCCGAGTACGCGCGGGGCACGCTGCGGGAGAAGCTGTTCGGTGACGGGCGTGCAAGGCTGGGTGCGCCGCATCCGGCGGCGGGGTTCAGGGTGGGGAGGAAGGGGTAGAGCCACCGCTCTTTGGGACATGATGGCTTCCTCCAATTTTCCGCATTGCGAGCGAAGCGAAGCAATCCAGGCTGCGAGCGCGAAGCGAAGCAATCCAGAATCTTGCGAGCGAAGCGAAGCAATCCAGAATCTGTCCGCGGAGACAGTCTGGATTGCTTCGTCGCAAGTGCTCCTCGCAATGACGGTGGAGGCACCTGCCCTACACCTTCCCGTCCACCATCACCTCGATCAGCTTCGTGCCAGGCCGGCCGAACGCCGACACCAGCGTCGCCTTCAACTCTCGGGGGTCGCTGACCTTAATCGCCTCGCATCCCAACGCCTTCGCCACGCCGGCGAAATCCACCGGCGGATCGACAAAATCCATGCCGACGTAATTGTCGTCGCCATGGAAGGCGAGCAGACGCTGCTTGATGATGCGGTAGCCGCCATTGTTGGCAATGACCACATTGAGCGGCAGCTTGTGATGCGCCGCCGTCCACAGCGACTGGATCGAATACATCGCGCTGCCGTCGCCAGAGAAGCAGACGACGGGGCGATCGGGATTGGCGATGCTGGCGCCGACGGAGGCCGGCAGGCCCCAGCCGATGCCGCCGGAGGCAAGGCCGTGATAGCCGAAGCGGTCGCGGTGCGCACGCAGCGCCGTGATCTGGCGGCTCGAAGTGAGGCCTTCGTCAACGAGGATGGCATTGGCTGGCATGGCCTCGACCATCTGCAGCACCAGCCAGTCCGGATCGATGGGGCTGCGGTTCGCGGCCTTCCCGATCTGCTCGACCAGCGCGGTGCGCCTTGCGGTCCAGTTCTTCGGCGCGAGCTCGGCGAGACGTTGCCTCGCACGTTGCGCCAGGGCAGCGCCGCCCATCTCCTTCAACACCGGGATCAGCGCGCGCAGCGTTTCCTTCAAATCCGCCTTCAGCGCGATCTCGGCACCGTAGTTCTTGGCGATCTCCCAATCGCCGAGGCCGATCTGCACGATGCCAAGGCCCTCCGGCAGCGCATCGACCTCGCTGTAGACCGACATCCGCAGGGGATCGCCGCCGAGCGCGATCAAGAGGTCGTACGGCGCAAGCGTGTCGCGCGCGACTTTCTGAACCCGTGCCAGCGTGCCGACGAAGCTCGGGCTCTCCGAGAGGAAGTGCGAGCCGTAGGGCGTCGAGGATTGGTACGCGGCCGCGCCCAAAAGCTCGGCGAGTTCGGCGGCCTCCTTCAGCGCATCGCTCTTCACCACCTCGTCCATGGTGACGATCACGGGACGCTCGGCCCTCAGTAGTCGCGCGGCGAACGCCTTGAGTGCCTCATCCGATGGCCTTGTGCGAGCGTCGATGCGGGTGGAGCGACCGAGATCGATACCGGCCTCGCTGTTGAGGATGTCGCCGGGCAACGAAATGAACACCGGCCCGGTCGGCGGCGTGGTCGCGACTTTTGCGGCGCGGCGCACGATGCGCGGCAGATCCTCGAGCCGGGTCACCTCGACCGCCCATTTCACCAGCGGCTCGGCCATGCGCACCAGCGGGCCGTAGAGCACCGGCTCCATCAGTCCGTGGCCCTGCTCCTGCTGGCCCGCGGTGAGGATCATCGGCGTGCCCGTGAACTGGGCGTTGTAGAGCGAGCCCATCGCGTTGCCAAGGCCGGGCGCGACATGGACGTTGCATGCGACGAGCTTTCCGGAGGCGCGGCTATAGCCATCCGCGATCGCCACCACCAGGCTCTCCTGCATCGCCATCACATAGGTGAGATCGGGATGGTCCTTCAGCGCGTGCATGATCGGCAGTTCGGTGGTGCCGGGATTGCCGAACAGATGCGTGATGCCCTCGTCCTTGAGCAGCGCGAGAAAGGCGGAGCGGCCGGTGATCTTGTTCTTCATGTTTCCTCCAGAGGCGGACGTTGCCGCAAGGCAGGAAGCATGATGGCCGAAATCGCGGGAGGCGCGCAAGGAAGCGCGGTCATGGCTGCGTTGCGTGGGCGCAGCACGCTACATCTCCTCGCGCCCCAGCTCGAACGGATCCTCGCCGCCCGCCCGCTTCTTCTTTTTCGAGCGCTGCCAGACCACACCGGGAAAGCCCTTCAACGGTACCAGCGGCTCGCCGGTATAGGTCCATTCCTGCAGCTCCTCGATCGCAATGTGATAGAGCGGCTGGCGGCCGGTGCGTTCCCTAAACAGCGCACGGGGGATGTTGACCATGTGCGGCCCGCGCGGGCGCTCATATGCGATCGGCGTGCCGCAATGCGCGCAGAAGCTGCGCGCGGTCTTCGTTGTCTTATCTTCGTAGCGGGTCAGCGCCGTCTTGCCTGCGGTGATGCGAAACCGTTTCTTCCAGCTTCCGACATAGGTCGCATAGGCAGCGCCGTGGGCGCGACGGCTGGCAGCGGAGTGATCGTGCCAAGCCCAGCGTGCGGGGACGTCGATCTCGAAGGTGACCTTGCCGCAGAGGCATTGGCCGGTGGCAACTCCTGCGGCGGCTGCGGCTTTGGCCATGGGTGCTTCCCTCATCGCTCGCAATGACGGAATTCGTGGTGTCCGTCGGGGCAACACAATAACTC
>NZ_JADPIT010000015.1:1590134-1603389 GCF_023073035.1 Bradyrhizobium sp. 62 | reverse complement strand
CCCGGATGAGCGAAGCGACATCCGGGAAGACCAGAGCTTAGGTGAAGACCCCGGATATCGATTCGCTCATCCGGGCTACAGCAGTGTCAGACCGGCGTCAGCTCGTCATACACCGGATAGTCCGTATAGCCCTTCTCCTCGCCGCCGTAGAACGTCGCACGGTTATACGGCGTGAGAGGGTAGTCGTGCTGCAGGCGGCGCGGCAGATCGGGGTTGGAGATGAAGATGCGGCCGAAGGCGATGAGGTCGGCGTGTCCCTCTGCGATCGCGGCGTTCGCCGTCTCGCCCGTAAACCCGCCTGCCGTCATCAGCACGCCGCTGTAGAGCGGGCGGAATAGCAGCATTGCCGACGGCACGTTCTGCCAGTTGACTTCGGCACGCCCGGAGCCGCTGGAGCGCGGTTCGATGAAATGCAGATAGGCAAGACCGAGCTTGTCGAGCGCCTTGACCACGTGCGTGTAGAGCGGCATCGGATCGGGCTCGCCGGAATCATTGGCGATGCCGTGGGGCGACAGCCGCACGCCGACGCGGCCCGCGCCCCAGACGTCGATCGCCGCCTGGGTCACTTCGAGCAGAAGCCGCGCGCGGTTCTCGATCGAACCGCCATATTGATCGGTGCGCTGGTTGCTGCGTGATTGCAGGAATTGCTCGAGCAGATAGCCGTTGGCGCCGTGGATCTCGACGCCGTCGAAGCCCGCGGCCAGCGCGTTCTTCGCACCCTGCCTGAAGGCCTCGACGATGCCCATGACCTCGTTCGTCTCCAGCGCGCGCGGCGTCTCATAGTCGGAGATCTTGCCGTCGGCGGTCATTGCCTTCATGCCTTCGGCCTTGATCGCGATCGCCGACGCCGAGACCGGCAGCTCCCCGCCGTGGAAGGAAGAATGCGAGACGCGGCCCACGTGCCAGAGCTGGAGAAAGATGATGCCGCCCTTGGCGTGCACGGCGTCGACAACCTTGCGCCAGCCCGCGTTCTGCGTCTCCGAATAGATGCCGGGCGTCGCCGGATTACCGCGACCATGCGAGAGCACAGGCGAGGCCTCGGCAATGAGCAGGCCGCCTTGGGTGGCGCGCTGACCATAATATTCGGCATTGAGCGGCCGCGGCGAAAAGCTCTCGCGCTCGGCCCGCATGCGCGTCAACGGCGCCATCGCGACGCGGTGCGCGAGCTTGTACGGACCGACCTGCAACGGTTGAAACAACGTCTCGAATTTCATTCCGGCCCCAAAATGATTGGATGAGAGGACGGGGATCATAAAAGAAAGGTCCGCGGCTCGGAAGCTGCGCGGGGGAATGGCTGGCCAGCCAAAAGAGGCGGCGAATAAAAAAGCCCCGGGGCCAGGCCCGGGGCTTTCGTCTATTCAGATTGCAGGTCAGTATTTCGCAACGACCGCGCCTGGGCCGAACTTGTAGTTCAAGCCAACACGCGCGATGTGGCCCGTGAAATTCGCGGTAGAGTCAAAGCCACGCGCCGGGCCGGGCGTGAACGGGAACAGCGGATTGAAGATGGTGTATTTCTCGCTGCCGAGATCGTAGTAGAGATATTCGAGCTTGACGCTCCAGTTCGACGCAATGCGGTACTCGCCGCCGCCGCCGACCGTCCAGCCCACGCGCCAGCTTTCCACCGCGCCTGCGCTACAGATCACATTGAGGCAGGGCGTGCCGCTCCCACCCGTAGGATCCACGATCGACGTCGACGCCTTGACATGCCCATAGGCAAGACCGCCGGTCGCGTACAGCATCAAGTCGGGCACGACGGTGGCACCGATCCGGCCGCGCACGGTCCCCAGCCAGTCGACCTTCTGATCTTGCGTGGTCATGATCGTCGGGAAGACCGGCAAGGTTCGGGTCACCGTTGAGCTACCCTTGATGTCGGCCGCCGCAATATCGGCTTCGACGCCCCACACCAACGAGCCCGTCTGCACATTGTAGCCGGCCTGCAAGCCGCCCAGCACACCACGCGCGTCTGTTGCCAGCGAAGCCGGGACAAGGCCGCCCGCCAGTGCGACGTCGAGCACGCCCGCAGTGAAGACCGGATCATGGGGCGCGAGATTGTTCGCACCATCGCCCCACCCATACCCGACATTCACGCCGGCGTAGAAGCCCGACCAGTTGTAGGCAACGGGCAGTGGCGGCGCCTTGTACGCAGGCGCACGTGCGGTCATATCGGCCGCAAGAGCGGGCTGCGCCGAGGCGACGCCCAAAGCCACAAACACGATCGGAGCAAAGCGAAGCATTATCGAGATTCCAATTCCGAAGATTGACGTTGACCAGAACTAACCGGCCGACATTCGAAATGGGATAGCAAGCCTTGCAAAATCGCGGACAACGCGAGCTTTCAAAATCGCATGTAGCGTCCGGGCAACAACCTTTGGTCGCCGCAAGCGGACTCGCGTCGCCGCAGGCAAGACCGATCGCTGAAGTCCGGACGCGATGGCGCGTCAGGCCGTCTTGATCCAGACGGCCTTCACGTTGAGATATTCCTCGACGTGCTGCTTGCCGGATTCGCGGCCGTAGCCGCTCATCTTGTAGCCGCCGAAGGGCACAGCCGGGTCCATCGCCTGGTAGCAGTTCACCCACACCGAACCGGCACGGAGCCTCTTCGCGACCGCATGCGCCTTGCTGACGTCCCGCGTCCACAGGCCCGAGCCGAGACCGAACGTGGTGGCGTTGGCGCGCTTGACCAGCTCGTCCATGTCCTTGAACGCGATTGCCGAGATGACGGGACCAAAGATCTCCTCTTGCGCGATGCGCATATTGTCCTGGACGCCAGCGAACACCGTCGGCGACACGAAGAAGCCTTTTGCAAGCGCGCCTTCGGTAACGCGGCCACCGCCGGCGAGCGCCTTGGCGCCTTCCTTCTGTCCGATGTCGAGATAGCTGGTGACGCGCTCGAGCTGCTGCTCGGACACCAGCGGTCCGATCTGGGTGTTGGGATCGAGGCCGTTGCCGACCTGCAGCTTCTTGCCGAACTCGGCGACACGTCCGACGAATTCCTCGTAGATCGACTGCTCGACGAACAGCCGGGTGCCGGCGCTGCAGATTTGCCCCGAATTGGCAAACACCGCCATCGCGGCGCCCGGCACGGCCGCATCGAGATCGGCGTCCGCGAAGACGATGTCCGGTGACTTGCCGCCGAGCTCGAGCGAGACACGCTTGAGGTTGCCGGCCGAGGCACGGATGATCGACTGGCCCGTGACATGCGAGCCGGTGAAGGCAACCTTGTCGACGTCATGGTGCGAGGCAAGCGCCGCGCCCGCGGTCTCGCCATAGCCGGGCACGACGTTGATGACGCCGGGCGGCACGCCCGCTTCCATCGCGAGCTCGGCGATGCGCAACGAGGTCAGCGGCGCCTCCTCGGCGGGCTTGAGCACGACGGTGCAACCGGTCGCGATCGCCGGACCGATCTTCCAGATTGTTGCAGTCAGCGGACCATTCCAGGGAATGATGGCGCCGACGACGCCGATCGGCTCCTTCAGCGTGTAGGAAAAGATTTCGCCGGGCAGCGAGTTCTCGATGGTCTCGCCATGGATCGCGGTGGTCTGGCCGGCATAATAGCGCAGCATGCCGACGGCGCGCAGGCGATAGGCACGGGTACGGCTGAGCGGCGCGCCCATGTCGAGCGTGTCGAGCTGCGACAATTCGTCGAAATTCTTCTCGACGAGGTCGGCAAGCTTCAGGAGAAGGTTCTGCCGCTCGAACGGCTTGACCTTGCTCCAGGGACCTTCGAAGGCGCGGCGGGCGGCAGCGACCGCACGATCGATGTCTTCCTTGTCGCCCTCCGCCACTGTTGCAAGCAGTTCGCCGGTCGCGGGGTTGTGGGTCTCGAAGCGCTTGCCGGAGGCAGCATCGACCCACTTCCCGTCGATCAGCATCTGCTTGTAGGACCCGTTGGCGAACGGATGGCGCGTGATCGGAATAGCCTGCGACACAGCCATGGCTGAACTCCCTGTCGAATGATTGATTGGTTCGATCTGGGCGGGATCGTTAAGTCGATAGAATACTGCGATGCCGGACAGGCGTAAAGGAGAGGCGTAAAGTCGGCGCGGAACGAAGACCTCCCATGCCGACCTGTGCAGGGTCGCGCGAGTGCCATGTTATGGCACGACCGAGCCCCTCCCCGGAGACAATCCATGCCCCACCCCGCCATCGTCAAAGACAATGTTGCCGTGATCACCGGCGGTGCGTCCGGCATCGGATTCGCCGCCGCCGCAGCCTTCGCGCGCGACGGCATGAAGGTGTGTATCGCCGATGTGGATCAGGCGGGACTGGCGGATGCCGCGACAAGACTCTCATCCCTGACGTCCGCCACACACGTGATGACCTTCGCGATTGACGTCAGCAAGGCCGAGAGCGTGATGGAACTGGAGCGCGCCGTGCGCGAGCGCTTCGGCGGCACCGACATCCTCATGAACAACGCGGGCATCCAGCCCGGCAGTACGCTGTTCGGCGAACCCGACAACTGGCAACGCATCATCGGCGTCAACATGTGGGGCATCATCAACGGCTCGCGCATCTTCGCGCCCAACATGGTCGCGCGCGGCAGGGCGGGGCTCATCATCAACACCGGCTCGAAGCAGGGCATCACCACCCCGCCCGGCGATCCCGCCTACAACGTCTCCAAGGCCGGCGTGAAAGCTTTTACGGAGGCGCTCCAGCACGAGCTGCGCAACACTGCGGGCTGCCGCATCACCGCGCATCTGCTGATTCCCGGTTTCGTCTTTACGGGCCTTACCGCGAAGGGCCGGACGGAGAAGCCGGCCGGCGCATGGACGGCCGAGCAGACCGTGAATTTCATGCTGATGCGGCTGGAGGCCGGCGATTTCTACATCCTGTGCCCGGACAACGATGTCCCGCGCGCGCTCGACGAAAAGCGCATGCTGTGGGCCGCCGGCGATATCGTGGAGAATCGCCCGCCGCTGTCACGCTGGCATCCGGACCATGCGGATGCGTTCGCGAAGTTCGTGAAGGGGGATTAGGCTGTTTGATCCTCATGGTGAGGAGCGCGGAATGCGCGCGTCTCGAACCATGCAGGCCCGGTTGGGCCTCGATCCTTCGAGACGCCCGCTTCCAGCGGGCTCCTCAGGATGAGGGTTTACACGGGGGACACTCTACAGCGTCTCTTGCTGATGCCCGCAATTCTTGCAGGCGAACTTGATGCGGGTCTGGCCCTTTGGCGCCTGCACGCGGTTCGGGGCGCCGCATTTACCGCAGACGGCCTCGATGCGGGTATCGCCCTGCTTGACGACGACGGTTTTCTTTTCCATCGATTCGCGGATTAGGCGCTCGGCCTCCTCACGCAGGGATTGTTTGGACAAAGCTCGTCTCCGCCATAAATGCGGGCGAGGCTTATCCCACCTGCGGCGAAATCACAATCCGAAACGGCTGCTCAGACCTCGACAATCACGTAGCTGTCCTCGACATGCACCGGAAACGTCTCGGCGACATACGGACCTTTCTGGAGTTCCTCGCCCCGCTCCACCGCGACCGGATATGACCTAATCTTGACGCGCTTCGGGTCGAACCAGGATTGGCCGTTGCGCATGTCGAACTCCCAGCCATGCCAGGGACAGCGCAGCATCTCGCCGACGCGCGAGCGCTGATAGATGCCGGGCTCGGGCGAGGTCAGTCGCGCGACACAGGCCGCTTTCTCCAGCGGCGCGCCTTCGTGCGGGCAGCGGTTCAGCAAAGCGAAGAACTCGCCATTGACGTGGAACACGACAATGTCGCGGCCGGCGACATCGACGACCTTGTTGCCACCGGGTGGGATCTCCGAGGTGGACGCGACGATGTGACGGGCCATACCGTGCAGACCTCCTCAGAACTTGTAGACCGCGCGGGCATTGGTGCTGAAGATCTTCTTTCGCTCGGCTTCCGTCAGCGGCGTCTTGAAGGCGAAGCGCGGATCGTCGAAATCCCAGTGGGGATAGTCCGACGAGAACAAGAGACGATCGATGCCGACCCACTCCATCAGCGAGCGCAGGTGCCGGGCTTCGTCAGGTTCGTCGATCGGTTGCGTCGTGAACCAGAAATGCTCGCGGACATATTCTGACGGCTTGCGCTTGAGATGCGGCACCTCGCTGCGGAAGCGCTCGAAATGCTGGTCCATCCGCCACACCGCGGACGGGATCCAACCGAAGCCGCCCTCGATGAAGACGAACTTCAATTTTGGAAAGCGCTCCGGCACGCCCTCGATCACGAGGCTGGCAAGCTGCGCCGCAATCGTATGCGCGTTGGACTGGTGCTCCTCGACATAATAGGACGGCCAGCCGCCACCGGTCGGCGCATGCCCGCCATAGCCGCCGACATGGATGCCGAGCGGCAAGCCCAGCGCCTGCGCACGTTCGTAGATGGGCCAATAGCGGCGGCGGCCGAGCGGCTCGTTGGCGCGCGGCGAGACGTTGATCTGGACGTACTCGCCGATTTTCGCGCAGCGTTCGATCTCGGCAATGGCGAGATCAACGCCGTCCTGGCCGACCAGGATCGAAGCTTTCAGACGCGGGTCGCGATGCGACCAGAACGCCAGTTGCCAGTCGTTGATGGCGCGCTGGATCGCGGCGCCGAATTCGAGGTTCTGCTGCGAGAAGATGAAGAGATCGAGCACCTGCAAAATCCCGAACTCGACGTCGAGCGGATCGAGATGCTGCTTCTGCATGAAGGCGAGATCCGAGCCGGGCGGTCCGCTGGTCGGCGGCCAGGCATCGCGGCGCGCGATCAGCGGCGAGGAGCGCGGATAGGGCGTGGTGAACAGATAGGGCGTGCGCAAATGGCTGCCATATTCCTTCAGATGCTGCTGCCAGCGTTTGGGCAAGAACTCGTTGAGGTCGTCGGGCGAATGCAGGCTCGGATGGACGTCGCAATCGACGATGCGCAGCCGCGAAGCGGCGGGCTTCTCGTCTTCCCGCAGCGGGCGGTCGATGACCTCCTCCATGCGAACCTCCAAAGTCAGTTGGCGAGCGACAGCCGCGGAAACGTCTCCAGCGGGTTGTCGACGCACATCTTCGAGATAATGCTATTCGGCAGGTTCGGCGGGATCGGATCGTCGCCGTCGAACTGCCAGTGCGGATAGTCGGACGCGAACAGGAACATCTTTTCCGAGCCGATCTGGTCGATGATCTCCTCGACGCTTCTGGCGTCGCCCGGCGCATCAAACGGCTGCATGGTGACGCGGAAATTCTCGCGAATGATCTCAGCCGGCTCGCGCTCGACCCAGGGCACCTCGACGCGCACTCCGCGCCAGGTCTTGTTGGCGCGCCACATGAAGGCCGGCAGCCAGCTTACGCCGGATTCCATCAGCACGACCTTGAGGTTCGGAAACTTGCCGAACACGCCCTCATAGATCAGGCTCAAGATCTGCGCCTGAAACGCCTGCGCCTCGACGAAGTAATATTCGTAGCGGTGCGACGGCCAGCCAGCCGAACTCGGCGCCTGCCGATATTGCGTGCCGGCGTGGATCGCGAGCGGCAGCTTGTACTTTTCCGCGAGCCGATAGACCGGCCAGAAATGCCGCCGTCCCAGCAGCGTCTCGCCCTGCGCCAGCACGAGGATCGAGACGAAGCGGTGATCGCCGGCGCGGCGCTCGATCTCCTCGACCGCCAGATCCGGGTCCTGCATCGGCACCACGATCGAGGCACGCAAGCGCGGATCGCGCGACAGCCACTCAGTCGCGATCCAATCGTTGATCGCCTTGCAGAAGTCGGCCGCCATGTAGGGATCGAACACGGCCTGCGCGCCATAGAGCACGTTGAGGATCGCGTGACTGGCACCCAACTGCTCGAATGCGCCCTTCTGCACCATCGCAAGATCGGAACCGGGCTTGGCGCCGTTCACCGGGCGCCAGTCGGCGCGGCCCGCCAGCGGCATGCTCGGTGGATAGGAGGTGAGATCGAGTCCATCGATGGCGCGGCTCACCACCTGCTCTTTCCAGTGATCGCTGAGATAGGGCAGTAGCGTCGTGCGCGTGCCACCAACCGCCGGGTGGATGTCGCAGTCGATCCGCGTCGCTGCCATGAGGTTCCTCGCCGAGATCTTGTAAGCACATCTTATTGGCGGCGTTCTTGTGCGCCGCCTGTGAAGACTGCCCCTGCCCGTGCGGTTGCGCAAGAGCGCACGCCCGCGCGATCGTCATGGCTCTGTTGCATTTCGCAGGCGCGATATGAGGTGTGGCGAAATGCGTTCCGGCGCGCAAAGCAGCGGAGCGACTTGCTCCGCTGCTTCCTTGCGCAATGACCATGCCTATCAAGCCGCCTTGGAGACTTCCATCAGCAGACGTTCCGCCTTGGCATCCTCGATGCGGTTCACCATCCGGCTACTTTCATGGTTGTCGCGGACCGTCTTGGTCAGGGTGATGCAAGTCTGGATCAGCATGACGATGCCCATGGTGAGATAACCCTTCATCCAGAGGTCGATCGGGAGGAAGAAGATGCCGATCGCGATGAGGAAGGCGGAGGCTGCGAAGGACACGTAAGTGAAAGTCACCCAGGCGCCGCTGTGGAGCTGGCCGTTCTGGTTCATGATGGTCTCCTGTTGGTTCGAATGATGATGGGGATTGGGATCAGACAGTCGGCGTGCGCTTGGACTTCAAGCGCGCCAGCACGTCGTCCGCGGTCGTCTTCAGCCGGGGGCCAAAACCCTGCTCGGCGAGTTTTTCGGCGGTGGCGAGCGGACCGGTGGCCGCATCGAGCTCGACCAGCGCGTCGTCGGCGGCCTGGGCTTCCATCTGCCGCTCACGAAGACGCCTCAAAGTGCTCTCCGCCTCCGGCAGCGTGGATTCATAGGGACGTGCCGCCTCGATGCCGCTGCGGCGAAGCGAGCGCACCGCTTCCGAGGCACGGGCCACGCGGCGGCCGCGATCGAGCTCGGTGATGCGGGCTTGCGCGCTTGCGACGTGCCGTTTCAGCCGGGCGATCTCGGTTGCGAACAAGGCGCGTGCCGTCAGCGCCGCATCGCGATCGGCCTCAAGGCCTGCGATGGCTTCGGCGGCATCGTTGGCGAGATCCTCGCGGCCGCCATCGAGCGCCGCAACCGCGCGGGTCTCGAGATCGGCGATGCGGGCGACGGTCGCCTCGAGCTTGCGACCTTCCTGCTGGTCCTGTGCGATCGCCAGCGCCAGCGTCCGTTTGCCGCGCTCGACGGCGGCGGCCGCGTCGCGCATCTGTTGATCGAGGATCAGAAGGGCCGTCCGGTCCTCCAGCTCCTCGCCGGCGGCGGCCACGCTGCCGCGGAAAAGTGTCACTACGGTCTTGAACATCTGAAGCTCCCTGTTATGAGCGTTGCTCACAGACGGTTTGTAGCAAGAAACTTGAACATCGTTCAATAAATATTTGAACGACGCTCAGAAATTTGATCGCGGATGACTAAGGCATTGGAACGTCGAAAGAAACTTCGATCCGACCTGGTCCTGGCGGCGGAACGAATGATCGCCGACAGGGGATTGGCGGGCCTGAAAACCCGCGATCTCGCCCGCGAGATCGGCTGCGCCAACGGCGCGGTCTACAATCTCGTCGCCGATGTGGATGAGCTGATCCTGCGCGTGGGCTCGCGCACCTTGCTTCGGCTCGACCAGACCCTGAGCGTGGCGGAAGGTGCGGGCGAGCCGTCGCCACAGGAGATTCTGGTCCGCATCGCCCTCGCCTATTGCGATTTCGCCGCGGAGAATCTCGAACTGTGGCGCGCGCTGTTCGAGCACCGCATGGACCCCGACAAGCCCCTCCCCGACTGGTCCATCGACGACCAGATGCGGCTGTTCCGCCACGTCTACCAGCCGCTGGCCGCGCTGTTTCCACAACGCAGTCGGGAGGAGCTCGGCATCACCGCGCGCAGCCTGTTCTCGGCGGTGCATGGCATGGTGGCGCTGGGCCTGGAGCAGAAGCTGGTCGCGGTACCGCTGCCGGCGCTCCGGAAGGAAATCGCGGGCCTGGTGCGCGCGATGATTGACGGACTGATCGCGCGGGCGGCGTAGAGGCCGGGACAGCACAGCTCAACTGTCGGCCACGCCTGACTAAAATTTCACCTGTCGCGGCGCATGCAGCGCGCCTAGCTTCGCGAGGTTCACGCCTCTCTCCGGAGCCTCCCATGCCCCTCCTCATCCGCGGCGGCACCGTCGTCAATCATGATCATTCGCGCCGCGCGGACGTGCTGATCGACGGCGAGACCGTCGTCGCGGTCGGGCAATCGCTCGATGCGCCGACGGGGTGCGAGATCATCGATGCGGGCGGCGCTTACGTCATCCCGGGCGGCATCGATCCGCACACCCATCTCGAAATGCCGTTCATGGGCACGGTCACCGCGGACGATTTCGAATCGGGAACCAAGGCGGCGCTGGCCGGTGGCACCACCATGGTGGTGGATTTCTGTCTGCCCGATCAAGGCCAGTCGATGCTCGCGGCCTATCAGGAGTGGCGGCACAAATCCGAGAAGGCGGCCTCCGACTACGGCTTCCACATGGCGGTAACGTCGTGGTCGAAGCAGATCCATGACGAGATGGAGACCGTGGTCAAAACCTACGGCATCAACACCTTCAAGCACTTCATGGCCTACAAGGGCGCGCTGATGGTGAACGACGACGAGCTCTACAACTCGTTCGCTCGCTGCGCCCATCTCGGCGCCATGCCGGTCGTGCATGCGGAGAACGGCGACGTCGTCGCCCTGATGCAGGAGGCGCTGATCGCGCGCGGTGTCACCGGGCCCGAGGGACACGCTTATTCACGACCGCCGGAGGTCGAGGGCGAAGCCACCAACCGCGCCATCATGATTGCCGACATGACGGGGACGCCGGTCTACATCGTGCACACGAGCTGCCGCGAAGCGCATGAGGCGATCGCGCGCGCACGTGCGGCGGGCAAGCGCGTCTACGGCGAGCCGCTGATCCAGCACTTGCTGCTCGACGCGGGTGAATATCAAAACAAGGATTGGGATCATTCCGCGCAGCGCGTGATGTCGCCGCCGTTCCGCGACAGGTCGCATCAGGAGAGTCTTTGGGCCGGCCTGCAAGCCGGCTCGCTGCAGGTGGTCGCGACCGACCACTGCGCCTTCACCACCGAGCAGAAGCGGTTCGGGCTCGCCGATTTCAGGAAGATCCCGAACGGCACCGGCGGCCTCGAAGATCGCCTCGCGCTGCTGTGGACCGCGGGCGTCACCACGGGGCGGCTGACGAAGGAAGAATTCGTCGCAGTGACCTCTGCGAACATCGCCCGCATCCTCAACATCTATCCGCGCAAGGGCGCGGTCGCCGTCGGCTCGGACGCGGATATCGTGGTTTGGGATCCCAAGGCGAGCAGGACCATCAGCGCGAAGCGGCAGATGAGCCGGATCGATTACAACGTGTTCGAGGGCTTTGCCTGCACCGGCGGACCGGCGGCGACACTGTCGCGCGGCCGCATCGTCTGGAAAGATGGCGATCTGCGCGCCGAGGCCGGCGACGGCCATTATGTCGAGCGCCCGGCGTTCTCGCCCGTGCATGTCGCCAATTCCACCTGGAAAGAGCTGACCGCCCCGCGCGCCGTGAGCCGCGGCGCGGTGACGCCGTAGAATTGAAGGTCCGCGCAGCATGCGACGCCGTGAAGCGCGGCCGATGGCATGCGCCTTGCCTCTTTATGGTGCAAATCTCTCTGGAGTGAGCCACCCATGAGCGCATCATCTTTCGACCTAAACCGCCGCAGCGTGCTCGGCGGTCTCGGCCTTGCCGGAATGACCGCCCTCGCTCCGCGCTTTGCCTCGGCGCAGGGGCGCAGCGAGACGCTGCTGGTGGTGCAGGAGCTCGGGCCGAACTCGCTCGACATGCAGGGCGTCGGCTCCAACCAGACCGTGAACGGGCTGTCCTGGAATTGCTACGACCGCCTGCTGAGCTACGCCTCCAGGAACTTCCCCGACGGTACGCTGTCTTATGACCGCGAAAAGCTCGCGCCTGAACTCGCCGAGAGCTGGGAGGTTGCAGCCGACGGCATGTCCTGCACTTTCAAGCTACGGAAGGACGCCAAATTCCACGACGGTACGCCGGTCACGGCGAAAGACGTCAAATGGTCGTTCGACCGCGCGGTGAAGGTCGGCGGCTTTCCGACCTTCCAGATGTCGGCGGGATCGCTGGAAAAGTCCGAGCAGTTCATCGTGGTCGACGACCACACCTTCCGCATCGACTATGTGCGCAAGGACAAGATGCTGCTGTTCAACGTCGCGGTGGTCGTGCCCTTCATCATCAACTCGGAGCTCGCGAAAAAGAACGCGACGTCGGAAGACCCGTGGGCACTGGCGTGGCTCAGGAACAACGAGGCCGGCGGCGGCGCTTACAGGATCGAAAGCTGGAAGCCGGGCAGTGAGACCGTGCTGGCGCGCTTCGACGATTGGAAGAGCGGACCTCTCCCGAAGCTCAAGCGTGTGATCGCGCGCGACGTCCCCTCCGCCGGCACCCGCCGCGCCATGCTGGAGCGGGGTGATGCGGATATCTCCAGCGGCTTTGCGCCGCGTGACTTCGAGCAGATCATCAAGGAAGGCAAGGTCAAGGTCTCCGGCGTGCCGATCCCGAACGCGCTCTGGTCGGTCGCGCTCAACACCGCAAAGCCGCCGTTCGACAATGTGAAGCTGCGCCAAGCGGTCGCCTGGGCGATGCCTTATGAGCAGATCCAGAGCAGCGCGTTCTTCGGACGTGCCGTTCCCATGTATGGCGGAGCAGCAGACGTCTCAAAGCCGGTCTGGCCGCAGGCGTTTCCCTACGTCACCGATCTCGACAAGGCCAAGGCGTTGATGAAGGAGGCGGGATTCGAAACCGGCTTGGAGACGACGTTGTCGCTCGACACCGGCACCGCCACGGTCGGCGAGCCGACCGCGATCCTGATCCAGGAAAGCCTCGCCAAGATCGGAATCAAGGCGGCGATCGAAAAGATTCCCGGCGCGAACTGGCGCACCACGCTGAACAAGAAGGAACTGCCGCTCGCGCTGAATCGTTTCAGCGGCTGGCTCGATTATCCCGAATATTACTTCTACTGGAATTTCCACGGCAACAACTCGATCTTCAACATCTCCTCCTACCAGAACAAGGAAATGGACGCGCTGATCGACAAGGCGCGGTTCACCACGGATGCCGCCGAGTACGACAAGGCCGTGAAGGATTTCATCGCGCTCTGCATGCGCGATGTTCCCGTCGTCCCGCTCAACCAGCCGATCCACGATGTCGCCATGCAGAAGGGCATCACCGGCTACGAATTCTGGTTTCATCGCGAGCCTGACTACAGGCAGTTCGTAAAGGGCTAGTTTTGGCGGGCGA
>NZ_JADPIT010000015.1:1582205-1590062 GCF_023073035.1 Bradyrhizobium sp. 62 | reverse complement strand
GCGAGCCGCGCCTCGCTCGCGCGCAGCATCGCCGTATCGAGCTTGCCCCGCCGCGATCCATCCAAGGCGCAAGCAAAAATCCGGTAGAATTGCGCGCCGTCATAGGCGACCAGCAGCAGATCGACGCCCGCGTTGATCGCCTCGACAACGGCCTGGCAGACGTCGTGCTGGTAGATCGCGCCCATCACGAGATCGTCGGTCATGACGACGCCCTGATAGCCCCATTTGTCGCGAATAATCTCCTCGACGACACGCTTCGAATGCGAGGCGGCGCGATCGGGATCGACGGCCGTGAGCGTGACGTGGCCGACCATGAGCGCGCTGCGCGAATGCGACAGCACCTCGCGGAACGGAAGCCAGTCGGTTGCTTCCAACTCCTTCACCGGCGTATCAAGATTGGCGCTGAAATGATGCGTGTCGGTGCGCACGCGCCCGATGCCGGGAAAATGCTTGAGCGTGGCGCCGACGCCGGATTGTTCCAGCCCGCGTACATAGGCGCTCCCGATCGCGCTGACCACGGCGGGATCGGTCGCAATCGCGCGCTGACCGATCAGGGTGTGGAAGTCGAGGCGATTGCGCCGGACCGGCGGCTTGAGATCGAGCACCGGTGCGAGATTGAGGTTGACGCCGAGCCCGGCGAGGTCACGACCGTGGATGCGGCCGAACTCTACCGCTTTGGCCTGCTGGTCATCGGGAGCAAGCCCGGCAAGCGTCGCCAGTGCCGGCAGCTTCGTCAACGGCGGCGCAAGATGCCCGACGATGCCGCCCTCCTGGTCCGCGGCGACCACCAGCAGCGGCAGGCCGGCGGCGCGCCGCTTGTCCTGGAGCGCCGCGATCTCGGTGCGCAACGTCTCAACGGTCCGGCCGCGGATGTTGTGCCGAGTGACGTAGATGCCTCCAATCAAGCCCTGCTCGGCCAGGCGCGCGACTTCCGGGAAGGAGGAATAGCCGACCATGAAGTGAGGTCCGAGCTGACGCGCCTCGACCGCACTGGCGGCAAGAACATCGTGCTTGCGCAGTTCGAATTTCAGGTGCGCCGCCGACATCAGGAGCGGCGGAACGCACCAGAGCATGACGAGCAGCTTGCCGGCGATGCTATGCCAGCGCCCGAGGCGCAGCAGCACGATGACGATCACGATGCTTGTGACGACAAGTGCGATGTTTCCGGCGCCGCGCAGCACGAGCAGATAGGGATCGTTCTTGTTAGCGGCCGCAAATGCGACGAGAGGCGCGGCGAGCCAGAGCAGGATGAGGCCGATGCGATTGAGGAGCTGCATGATGCGTCACGCCCAAGGTGATCAAGCATGCACCTATCAAAGCGATTTGCGCCGCGCGAGGACCAAAACCGCGCCTGCACGAAATCTGCAAAAGATTCCTGAAACCGTGCAGACGACGATCCCGCCTTCTGCACAAACGACGTTCAGACTTCGTGATGCCACCATTCACGAAAGGCCATTTGGACATGACGAGCCTGGCTACGACGTCGACGACGGAAATCAAACCGATCAGGCCTTCGGCGCTGTCGGCAAAGCTCGCGTTGGCATTGGTGCTCGCCGCGCTCGCCGACTTTCTGCTCTACGGGCAGCGATTGGGGCTGTCACTGGTGATCATGGCCATCGCGATCGCCTGCGCCTCGCTGCTCGCCAACCACGCGACCCTGGATCATCGGCGTGCTGCGATTGGCGGCGCGATCGTTGCGCTTGGTCTCGTTCCGGCCGCGGAAGAGCTCAACACGCTCTCGTTTCCAATCCTCGTGGCAGCGCTGGTCGTCGCCCTCCTGCTCGCGACCAATCCGGAGACGACCGGGCTCGCCGACCGCACCCGCGCGCTGCGAAACTTTGTCCTGATCAATCCCTTCAGGGTCTTCCCCGATGCACTTCAGATCTTCAACATGTCGGGGTTCACTCGGGGCATCGCACTCTGGCTGATGCCTGCTGTGATGAGCACCGTCTTCGTCGCGCTGTTCGCGGCGGCCAATCCGGTGATCGAGCAGTGGGTGTCTCTGCTCAATCCAAAGCTCATCTTCGAGTATATCAGCGTCCCGCGCGTGCTGTTCTGGACTATGATGCTGGCGCTGGTCTGGCCGTTCATCCATGTGCGCTGGCGGCGCAGGACGATTGCCACCACGACGGTCGCCGATGGCTCCGTGCCGCCGCCGCTGCCGTCCCAAGTCTCGGCTCAGTTCCTGGGCCTCTCCACCATCCTGCGCTCGCTGATCCTGTTCAATCTGCTGTTCGCGGCGCAGTCCATTCTCGACGGCATCTATCTCTGGGGTCATGTCGCGCTGCCGGCCAACATGACTTATGCGGCCTATGCCCATCGCGGCGCCTACCCGCTGATCGCCACCGCCCTGCTCGCCGCCGCCTTCGTGCTGGTGGCGATGCGCCCAGGTGGACCGGCCGAAAAATCAAAGGTGATCCGGCTGCTGGTCTATCTCTGGGTCGGGCAGAATGTACTTCTGGTCGCGTCCTCCATCCTCCGCCTCGACCTCTACGTCGACAGGTACATGCTGACCTATTGGCGCATCGCCGCTTTCATCTGGATGGGGCTGGTGGCACTCGGGCTGATCCTGATCGTGGCCCGCATCGCGCTCGACCACACCAACCGGTGGCTTGTCGGCGCCAATCTGATCGCGTTAGCGATCGTGCTCTATACTGTCTCGCTGGTGAACTTCGACGCGTTCATTTCCGACTACAATCTGGCGCACAGCAGTGAAATGTCGGGCAAGGGCATGATGATCGATACCGACTACCTCCTCACACTCGGACCGCAGGCGCTGCCCGCGCTCGACAAGGTAATAGCCCATCGCAAGGGCGACGACTGCCTTGCGCGGCGCCGCGATCGGCTTGTAGAAGCTCAGCGGCTGAACATGGTCTGGCGGGCCTGGAGCTTTCGGAGCTGGCGGCTGCAGCGCCGGCTCGATGCTGGGGCCAAAAGCCAGCCCGGCAATCAGCCGGCAGGCTGAGCGGAGAGATTCTTGGCGCATCGCATTCTCATCGTCGACGACGAGGGCCACATCCGCGAGGTCATCCGCGTCGCCTTGAAGAAAGCCGGCATGGACGTAATCGAGGCGCGCGACGGCAAGGAGGCGCTGACCCGCTTTGCCGCCGACCGGCCTGACCTGATCGTGCTCGACATCGGCATGCCCGAATTCGACGGCCTCGATGTCTGCCGCGAGGTGCGCAAAGGCTCCGACGTGCCGATCCTGTTCCTGTCGGCCCGCGACGAGGAGATCGACCGCATTCTCGGCCTCGAGATCGGCGGCGACGATTATGTGACGAAGCCTTTCAGCCCGCGCGAGCTGGTGGCGCGGGTCAACGTCATCCTGCGCCGTCTCGGCCCGCGCAATGGCGAGGCCAAGGCGGGGCCGTCGGCACTCGCGCAAGGCGGCCTGTTGATCGATCCCGAGCAGCATGTCGCGTCGTTCGCCGGCACGCCGCTGAAGCTGACCGCGATCGAGTTCGGCATCTTGCGCGCGTTCCTGACCCGGCCGACCTCGGTGTTCAATCGCGAGCAGCTGATGCGGGCCGCCTACCAGCTCAACATCCAGGTCTCCGACCGCACCATCGACAGCCACATCCGTAACATCCGCGCCAAGCTCGCGGCGCTGGCCTGCGACAATGTCATCGAGACCATCCACGGCGTGGGCTTCAAGCTCGGCCGCTGCGAGAAAGAGGCATGAGCGCGGCGCCGGACAAATGGCGGCCGTCGCTCACCCTGGTGATCTTCACGGTGCTGGCGACCGTCGGCGTGCTGCCGCTGGTCGGCCTGTTCTTCTTCCGTCTCTACGACAACCAGCTGATCCGCCAGACCCAGGCCGAGCTGATCGCGCAGAGCCGCGTGCTCGCGACGATCTACGCGCAGGAAGTCACAGCAAGGCTCGATAGGGGCCTCACGCTCGGTGCCGAAGTGCCGACGAACGTGCTGCCTGATCCAGGCGACCAGGTCACCCCGATCCGTCCCGCGCTTGACCTCACCGCCAACGACCTGCTGCGGCGGCGGCCAGAGGCGCAAACCGCTCCACAGCCGCCGCAGCCCGTCTATGTCGAGATCGGCGCAAAGCTGACGCCGATCATCCGCGAGACCCAAAAGGTGACGCTGGCAGGCTTTCGCATCCTCGATCCCCAAGGCGTGGTGATCGCCGGGCGGCAGGAGGTCGGGCAGTCGCTCGCCCACATCGAGGAGGTCGCTGACGCGCTGCATGGGCAATACCGCGCCACCTTGCGCAACCGCGTGCCCGACAAGCCGCCGCCGTCGATCTATTCCTTCAGCCGCGGCCTCGGCGTCCACGTGTTTTCGGCAATGCCTGTCATCGTCAACAACCGCGTCGCGGGGGTGATCTACACGACGCGGACGCCGAGCAACATCTTCGACCATCTCTATCAGGAGCGGGCCAAGTTCGTGCTGGCGGGGCTCGCCGTGGTTCTCGGCACGATCGCGATCGGCCTCGTATTCTCGCGCACCATCACGCTGCCGATGCGCGAACTGATCGATCGCGCCACCAGAATAGGCCGCGGCGACCGTGAGGCGTTCAGGCCGCTCCGACATTACGGTACGCGCGAGTTCGCGCAGCTCTCACACAGCTTCCTCGGCATGGCCGAACAGCTGGCGCGGCGCTCGGACTATATCGCGACGTTCTCGGCCCATCTCACCCACGAATTGAAATCGCCGCTGACCTCGATCAAGGGCGCCGCCGAGCTGTTGCAGGATTCGGTTCAGGGCAAAGCGGGCAGCCTGACGCCGGCCGAGCAGGAGACGTTCATCGCCAACATCCTGTCCGACACAAAGCGGCTGGAAGCGATGGCGCAGCGGCTGCGCGAACTCGCGCGTGCCGAAAGCCTGCCGCAAAACGAGCGCACGGAATTGGCGCCCGTGATTGCCGACCTCAGGAGCCGCTTTCCGGCGAGCTCAATCGAGGCCAGCGGCAGCCTCGACCTGATGATCGGCATGTCGGCCGAGAAGGCGCTGATCGTGCTATCGCATCTCGCGGACAATGCGATGCGGCACAAGGCTGGGGCTATCACCCTGGAGGCGATCGACGAGCGCACGACCCTGCGTCTGACGGTAAGCAATGACGGCGAGCCGATCTCGGCGCCGAACCGCGACAGGATCTTCGACGCGTTCTTCACCACCCGCCGCGACCAGGGCGGCACCGGGATGGGTCTCGCGATCGCGCGCGCGGTGATGGCGAGCCATGGCGGCTCGATCAGGCTCAAGCCGACCGATCAGGGCGCGGCGTTCGAGCTCCAGTTTCCAATGGGCTAGATCGCGAACACCCAGGCGGCGACGATGGTGCCGATGGTGACCAGACCGGCGATGGTCCAGCCGGCGGCGTATTCCAGCTCAGGATGACCGGTCGCCCGCATGATCTCTGTCGGATCGGCGGTATGCTTCTCTGCCATGACAGCCTCGCACGTTAATTTCCGCGTCATATGTAAGTCGCATCAGCCACCATTAGGTTCCATCACGGAAATGCGAGGAATGACGCAGCTTGGTTTGTTCGCCGATCCGCAAGCAGGGCCTGCCGGCCTTCGCTATGCCGATGACTTCGTCGAGGCCGCCGTCGAGCAGGCGCTCATCGGCCGCATCGCAGCATTGCCGCTCCAGCGCTTCCAGTTCGGCGCCTTCGAGGGCAACCGCCGGGTGGCGTCCTTCGGCTATCGCTATGACTACACAGAGCAGCGGCTGGCCGAGGCCGAGCCGATCCCGGACTGGGTGCTTCCTGTCGCGCGGCAGGTCGAGGCATGGGCGGGTCTCGCCGGCGGCAGCGTGCGGCAGGTGCTCTGCACCGAATACGACGCCGGCGTCGGCATCGGCTGGCATCGCGACAAGCCGCATTTCGACAAAATCCTCGGCCTGTCGCTGGGCTCGTCCTGCAAATTCCGCTTCCGCCGTCGTAACGGCGACAAATGGCAGCGTCACACACTCGAAGCCTTGCCGCGCTCGCTTTACATGATGGACGGCGAGGCGCGGTCGCAATGGGAGCACAGCATCCCGCCGGTCGAGGCGCGCCGCTATTCCATCACCTTCCGGACGATGAAGCAGGCTTGGCCGGCCGGTCAAACAAAAAAAACGCGAAAACAACCCCATGCACAGTAGAACGGCCGTGTCGGCGCGAGGCTCGGCCCCGCGGCGTAACCGTTTGACACCTCGGGGCAAAACAGCCGCACCGCGCAAAGGCGCAAGGCCCGGCGAACTTGCCTTCCAATTCGCGTTTACATGCTAAACTGGTTCCACGCGCCGCCCGGAAGGGAAGCCGCGATGGCAGGTCCAGGGAGGCAAGATGAAAGCCGGTCGATTGATCCTCGCCTGCGCCCTCGTTGTCGGAACCGCCTCCGGCGTCGCCGATGCATCCGACGCGGCACCCGCAAAAGTCTCGGGCTCGACGGCGCTGGCACTCGCGGGGGTGATCGCGCCGCTGTCGTCGGTGCTGTCCGGCGCCGAGAAGAAGGCGATGGCGATGCTGTTCGCCGCCAACAGCGACATTCCCTACAAGAAGCCGATCGTGGTGACCGCCGATCGAATCGTTTGTCGCGCCGGTAATGTGGACATCACCATCCGGAACTGCGAGGTCACCTTCGGCAAGAAGACCAGGACGGTGAACGGCTCCACGGCCGGCGAGATCTTCGCCACCGAGGCCCTGGCCGGCATTCCGCCCGACGGCGCCGCAGGATCGAATTTCGAGAGCCTGACCAAGCTGAGTTGCACGATCGACCCCAACGCCATCCGCCGGAAGGACGGCAGCGGCGCGGATTGCACGTTCCAGCCGGGGAATTGAACCACGCGTGGAGGACGTGCCGAGAGAACCATGGGTGCCGTGAAATCGCCTCATGACCAACTAACTAATAAGGCGAATTGAAAAGACGGGCCAAACGCGCGAGCCCATATCGGGCACGCAGGGCCAACACCGACATGAAGAATTTTCTCGCATCTTTTCTGATTCTGGGCGTGACGGCAGCCTCCGCACACGGTCCGCTTCCGATGCGGTCGGCCCCGCCGTCCGATCTCGTCCGGGTCGGCCTCACCGACAACGACACCACCGCGGGCGGCACCGCGCGGCTGTGCGAGCAGGTCACCTTCTCGCGCGGCCTGCGCTACGGCGAGAGCGAAGCCAATGTGCTCGATGTCGCCACCGCCACGACCAAGGCGGACACGCCGCGGCCGGTGCTGCTGTTCGTGACCGGCGACACCTTCACCGGCGACCGCGCCGCGCCGGAGCTGTCGCGCCAGATCCAGGACCAGGCCATGTGCTTTGCCGCCCGCAACGACATGATCGGCGTGCGCGTCAACTACCGGCTGGCGCCCTCGGCGACGTGGCCGGCGGGTGCGACCGACGTGGCGGCGGCGCTGTCCTGGGTCCACGGCAATATCGACCTGTTCAACGGCGATGCCCGCGAGATCGTCGCGGTCGGCTACGGCGCCGGCGCCTTCCATGTCGCCACCCTGCTGGCCCATCCCGAACTCCAGACCGACCGCGCCGATGTCGCGGCGGTCGTGCTGGTGTCCGGGGTCTACCGCGCCGGCAAGGACGCGAGCGATAGCGAGAAGGCTTATCTCGGCAGCGACGCCAGCCAGTACAACAAGCGCTCGGTCTTTCCCGGCATCCTCAATGTCGACGTCCCGATCGTGCTGGCCTGGGCCGCGGATGATTCCGCCGGCATCACGGCGCAGGGCGAAATCCTGAAGAAGACGCTCTGCGGCGCCGGCCATTGTCCGCGTAGCGCGCTGCTGCGCAGCCGCGACGGCATCGCGAGCGCCTTCGGCCTCGACGGCTCCGGCGACAGCCTCGCCGAGCCGACGCTGCTGCTGGTGCATCAGCTCGAGGCGCGCGGGCTGCCGTAGCGATGTTGCGGACGC
>NZ_JADPIT010000015.1:1563620-1582126 GCF_023073035.1 Bradyrhizobium sp. 62 | reverse complement strand
ATGCCCGGGACAAGCCCGGCCATGACGACCTCTTGCAGCCCGTCAGCACGCCTGTCGCTTTCGCCCGGGCTGCGACGCGCCGCATCGCGGCGCGCCAACCGGCCACAGCTTTGACAAACGCTTGACGTAGATCAACTCGCCTTGCTGCGGACTGAGCCGACCTCGTTGGGGGCCAACGACAAGGTGTTGAGCATGCGCGTCACCGGCAGGATGCTGTTCGTCTCGATGATCGCCTTGGCCTCGCTCGGAGCGATGTCGCAGCAACAGCACTCGGATCAAACCATCGCCGACAACGAAATCCGCATCGGCAATGTCATGCCGTATTCGGGACCGCTCTCGGAGTTCGGCGCTATTGGCCAGGCGGAAGCGGCCTATTTCGACATGGTCAACGCGCGCGGCGGAATCAACGGCCGCAAGATCCGCTTCATCACGCGCGACGACAATTCCGATCCGATGACGGCGCTGGAGCTGACGCGCAATCTGGTCGAGACGGACGACGTGCATTTGATGTTCGGATCGTTCGGCACGCCCGGTAATCTCGCCACGCGCTGGTATCTGAACGCAAAGAAGATCCCACAACTGTTCGTCGCCTCCGGCGACGAGGAGCTGAGCCAGGCCAAGGCGTTTCCCTGGACCATGGGCTGGCAGCCGTCGTTCCGGTCGGAGGGGCGCATCTACGCCAACTATCTCCAGGCCTATTATCCCAGGAAGAAGATCGTGGTGCTCTGGCAGAACGACCAGTTCGGGCGTGCGCTTCTCAAGGGCATGGAGGAAGGACTTGGCGATCTGAACCGTCTCGTCCTCGTCGACATCGCCTTCGACATTGCCGATGAGCATCTCGACGGACACGTCTCGATCCTCAAGCGCGCCGGCGCCGATATTTTCGTCTTTCTCGGCGTACCGTCGACGGCGTCCAAGGTGATCAAGCTGGCGGCGGCAATGAAATGGCGCCCGGTCTTCATCGTCAACGACGCCTCGGCCTCGATCGCAAATGCGATGGCGCCCGCAGGCCTGGAGAATTCCTCCGGCGTGATCTCGGCGGCTTTCCTCAAGGATCCGAGCGATCCCGCGTGGAAAGACGATCCCGCCATGAAGGACTGGTTCGCCTTCATGGACAAATACCATCACGACGAAAGCACCAACAACAGCGCCGCGCTCTATGGCTACGCCGCGGCCGAGGCGCTGACGCAGGTGCTGAAGCAATGCGGCGACGATTTATCGCGCGAGAACATCATGCGTCAGGCGGCTTCGCTGAGGAATTATCAGCCCTCGGTCGCCCTGCCCAACATCAGGATGAACACCTCGCCGACCAGCTACCTGCCGATCAGGCAGATGCGGTTGGTCCAGTTCGACGGCCGTTCCTGGCAACCCTTCGGCGACGTGATCGAGACGGCGTTTACGGAAGGCGCGGCGCGGTGAGTTGCTTCACGCTGGCAGCGGTAGCGCACGGAGAAAACGTGACTGGGAGCTCGCCCGCGGCCATCCTTCGAGACGCCCGCCCAGGCGGGCCCTCAGGATGAGGTCGCGTTTTCGCAGCGAGAAATCCGACCCTCATGGTGAGGAGCCCGCCAGAGCGGGCGTCTCGAACCATGCAGGCCGAGCACGTTCGACAACCTCAACTGCGACTGCGACAGCCCTGCCTCACACCGGCTTCAGCGAGGCCAGCGCGTTCTCCAGCAGCGAGCGCACCCGCGCTGCGTCGCCGGATTTCACCACCGCGGGGTCGAGATAGAGCTCCAGCCCGGGGGCACGCTCGGTAATGATGCCGCTTGTCTCCACTGAAGCGTCGTTCAGCGCATCCACGGAGTACGGAATCACTTCGCGGCTGATGCCTTTCATCGTGATCGCGGGCAGCGCGTGGGCGCGGACGATGTCGCTGACCAGCGCGAAGGTTTCATAGCTCAGCACGATGCCGCCGGGCTCGGCGATCGATTGCAGGCGCGCGGCGAGGTTCGCCTCCGCACCGATGATGGTGTAGTCCATGCGATCGCTGCTGCCGAAATTGCCGACATTGCAATAGCCGGAATTGATGCCCATGCGCGCCTTGAACGGCAGCTCGATGCCGGAGGCGCGCCATTTCGCATTGAGCTCGGTGAGGCGGTGCTGCATGCGCCAGGCCATCTGGAGGCAGGCCTGGGCGTCGGCGCGGTCGCCCTTGGTCTCGGGATCGCCGAAGAAGATCAGCATGGCATCGCCGATGAACTTGTCGATGGTGCCGCCAAATTCGTGGGCGACCCCCGACATCTCGGTGAAATACTCGTTGAGAAGCTGGGTCAGCAACTCCGGCTGGAGCCGCTCCGCCGTCGCGGTGAAGTTCTGGATGTCCGAGAAGAAGATGGTGAGCTTCTTGCGTTCGGTGTGGATGGTGACGTCCTTCTGGCCAGAGAAGATGCTTCGGTAGACCTGCGGCGGAATGTAACGCGAGATCTTCATCGAGAGTGAGGCGAGGAAGTCGTTGGCGGATTCGAGCTCCTTGTTCATGCCCTTGATGCGGCTCGCCTGACGGCGCTGCAGCGAGAGAAACGACAAGCCGCTGCCGGCCGCGATCAGGAAATAGGCCAAGAGGAATTTGAACGAGAAGATGTTGGCGGCGATCGGCTGGGCGATGATCACCTCCTGGATGCCCCTGACGTCACCCACCTTCCAGTCCTTCTTCGGACTTTCGGGGTGGCTGTTGTGGCAGCTGACGCAGGCCGGGCCCATCGTCACCGGAGCGATCAAGCGGACCTTGTCGTTGAACAGCGAGGTCTCGGTCTCGACGATCTTCTGCTCGGGATCGTTGCGAAGCGATTCGAGCGCATCCTTCTCGAACTTGTCGAGCTGGTGCGGGGCGCGATTCTGGAACGGGAAGTCCGAGACGAAACGGTAGGTGATGTTTTCCTGCTGCGCGCCGATCACCCGCCCGAGCTCCAGCGACAGCGTGGCCGGGATCGGGACCCCGCCGGGGACGGATTCGTAGTTGTGCACCACCCTGGTCGTGCCGTTCGGATTGGCGATGATGCGCCCGACCACGTTGGTCGCGTAATAGCTGCGCACGCTCGTGATCACCGAATTCAGGTCGATCGCCTGCCGGCGCAGCGCGGTCTTGCTGAGTTCGGTCAGGTCCAGCCACACTGCGAGCGGCAAAGCGAGCAGGAGGAAGGCGACCGCGGCACCGGTCAGGATGCCACTCTTGCGCTGTTCTTCGGATATCTCTTGCTTCACACTTTGGCTCCGTGATGAGCGTTCTTGTCTCGAACTCAGGGGATGCGGAACAGAGCCAATAAACGCGCTCCCGCGCAACCCCATTTTATGGTGGTCGCGCCAAGCGGCTTTTCGTTTCATGGCGAATGTTTAAGATCGGCATTAATCTGCATTCACTCCACCGGGAGATCCCTCAAATGACCGAGACCATCCGTATCAAGCGCTTCAATGCGCGCCCCGTGATCGTGCCGATGAACCTCCCGCTCAAAACCTCGACCGGAGCGGTCGCAAAGGCGCCTCTGGTGCTGATCGACTGCGAGACCGACCTGGGCGTGCGGGGGCACGCCTATCTGTTCTCGATCACACCATCGGCCTTGAAGCCATTGACGGCGATGGTCGCGGAAATGTCAGAGCTCGTCGCGGGCGATGAACTGCTGCCGTTCGAGATCGAGCGCAAGCTGACCCAGCGCTTCACGCTCTTGGGTTTGGCCGGCCTGCAGCGGCTGGCGCAATCCGGCATCGACATGGCGGCATGGGATGCGCTGGCCCGCGCTCGAAGCCTGCCGCTGGCGCGCCTGCTCGGCGGCGCGCCGAAACCGGTTCGGGCCTACAATTCGAAAGGGCTCGGCATCATGCCGGCGGGTGCCGCGGTGGAGGAGGCCCACAAGCTGCTGGCCGAGGGTTTTCAAGCCGCAAAGATCCGCGTCGGCCGTCCCGATGCGCGGGAAGACCTGAAGGTGGTGCGCGCGGTGCGCAAGGCCGTCGGCGACGAGGTGACCTTGATGTGCGACTACAATCAGGCGCTGACGGTCAGCGAGGCCATTCGCCGCGGCGAGATGCTCGACGACGAGGGGCTCACCTGGATCGAGGAGCCGATTCGTCACGACGACTATTCCGGCTGCGCCCGCATCGCGGATGCGCTGCGCACCCCGGTCCAGATCGGCGAGAACTTTGACAGCGCGTTCGCGATGCAATCCGCGCTGTCGGCGGAAGCCTGCGACTACGTGATGCCCGACGTGCAGCGCATCGGCGGTGTCACCGGCTGGCTGCGCGCCGCCGCGCTGGCGCATGCCGCCGGGATCGAGATGTCGACGCATCTGTTCTCGGAAGTCAGCGCGCATCTGCTCTGCGTAACGCCCACCGCGCACTGGCTGGAATATGTCGATTGGGCCGACGCGGTGCTGGCAACCTGTTTGCAGATCAAGGACGGCTTTGCCCTGCCAAGCGAGGAACCCGGCAACGGCATTGCGTGGGACGAGGCGGCGGTGAAGAAGTATCTGGTCGAATAGGCCGCGTTCGTCGCGGCGCATCACATCGCGGACTTCGGAACCTGACGATCACCGAGCGAACATGCCATCTACGACCGAACAGCGGCAATCATACTCAGCTCGACCGGTGCGCCCCGCGGCAACTCGGCGACGCCAACAGATGTACGCGTATGACGACCGCGATCACCTAGGCGCTCGATCAGCCGGTCGGAGGCGCCGTTCATGACTTGCGATTGCTGCGTAAATCCAGGCGCCGAGGCGATGTATCCAACGAGCTGCAAGACCTGGACGATCTTGTCCTCTCCGCCTGTTGCGTGGTTGATGGCCGAAATGCAGAGATCAGCGCAGAGTGCAGCAGCTTCCTGTGCGGCGGCGACATCGACACCTGCGCCGACTTTGCCTGAGTACAGCAGGTCTTCGCCGCGACGCGGCAGCTGACCACTGACATACGCAATTCCACTATGGATGATCACCGGCAGGTAGTTGCCGCCGGGCTTGTTCACGCTGCTCATTTCGGTAACCTGCCTTCTTTCCACATCCGCGGTGAGCGATAGAGTTTCGCCGAATGCCAGGTTCGCCGCCGCGGTGAAGGATCGGACAATGGCAGGCGGCGAGTCACGGATCAAGGCTGCGCCAGGCGGCACGTTCGGGCCAGCACCAAGCCGCTATCCGACCGGATTGAAGGACCTGCTACGCGGGCCGAAGAAGGCGTCCCCCTGAGAGGCGCCCGCGTTACCACGTCTCCGCGCCCGGAATCTTCCTTCGTACCGCCATGCGCTGGATCCATATGCAGCGACGCACGGATCTGTTGGAGCGGCCGACCGCCGAGATCCCCTCGCCGGCCTGAAGCAACGGCGCCACGTTTTCGCGCAGCACACGACAGCGCTGGAGCTCGGCCTGCCAGTCGATGGCGGCTGCGTCGGCCCGCGACGCAATCAGCGACAATACAGCTAGGGCAAGACAGCCCGTTCGCATGGGTCGGAGTTCCTTCACCGTGATCCGCCCGGATCGCGCCGGTAGCGGAAGTCGCAATGCGGAGCGCCTTGCATGATGGTCTGCGTTCGCGTCAGCGCGACGTCGGGGCCGAAACCTTCGGCGGTCGCAAAGTCGGCGGTGCAGACCAGGAGAAAGCCGAGCTTGGGCTCGCCCAGCGCCTTGTAGAACTCGGCATAGGCGCATCGCTTCACATCAAGCGCGAAGACGTCCTCGGTCTGCTCGACAATATTGTAAGCGAGCGCGTCGTCACGGGCATAGGTCTGGAAGGCGGAGGACACCGCCTTGCCGAGATTGTTCTCGTTCTTGGCTTTCCAGAATTCCTCGCCGAAACCGCGATAGAGATCGCCGAGCGCCTTGCGCACCAGCGCATTGGCATGCGTCTCGCCGAGCTCGGCCTGGAGCGCCTTGACCAAGGGCACCAACACCTGCGCCTGGATTCTGACCTGTTCGAGCACGGAAATGCTCATGGCAAACTCACGTCGCGGACCAAGAGGATCATAGATCCTATGGGTGACGGGTAGCGATAACCCACTCCCCCAGAGGATCACGGACTGCAGCAATCATAGCCGCGAATAGCACGATTTGCTAACTTTCCGCGGGATAAACCAAGCGGCCGTCAGCCATCATGTGCGCCGCCGGATTCATCTCGGCCAGTTTGACCTCCCCGGGTCCCGTAATGTGAAACACGCTCTCGCCGCCGGCGAGCAGGTAATCGGTGATGATCCGCCGGTGGCAGCGCCACCATACCGTCTCGGCACACATGATGGCGCATCGCTGCGCCTGCCCGAGTTCGCGCAGATGCGCGAGCCCCTCGCGAAAGCTCTCGCTCACCGCATAGTCGGCATAGTTGTGAAAGCTGTCGTTCTGCCAGAAAGCATTGGTCTCGCGCGGTATCTCCCGCTTGCGGCTGCGCAGGCCGCCGAGCGAGGCGATATGCTCATAGTCGATCGAAACGGCCCCGAGTGCTTGCGACAGGGCCTCGCGATTGTATTGGGGATTGGTGCGCGAGCGGGGCACGGTGCGGACGTCGACGAGATGCGTGACGGACACGCTCTGCAACAGGACAACGAATTCACCGATTGGACGTGTGCCGTGGCCGATCGTGAAGAATGGGTGAGCCATCGCCCGTCAGCTCCGGAGCAAGTGCAACGCCCGGCCCTTATGCAAGGCGACGTGATCGGTCTTGTCGCTTTTGATCTCGTATTGCGGATCGTCGGGGCTGGCATGGTGGACGTAGCCCTTGTACTCGACGTCCTTGGTGTGCACGCGGAGGATGTGGCCGCGCACCCGGCCGGCCTCGGAATTCCAGCTGACATGGTCGCCACGCTTGAACACTTTCGGCATGGCGAACCAATGCGGGAGCGCGTCTGGACGTTCCAGGCAGCGGAGCAGAACGCTCCAGTCCGTCTCCGCTCTTCGAGCTACGCCGGACACGCTTCGCCCGAGAGGTCTTGGCTGTGCCACGCGAAGCCGAAGGCGAAGCGTGGTGGGCGCGACAGGGATCGAACCTGTGACCCCTACCATGTCAAGGTAGTGCTCTCCCGCTGAGCTACGCGCCCTAGATGTCGTCTAGATCGGGTCGGGTCCCTATAACGGCTCAGGGGAGCCGGTGCAAGGACGGAAGGGGGCCGATTTAGGCCGCCAGCATCTTGTTCACTTCGCTGACCAATTCGCGCAAATGCACGGGCTTGGACAGCACCTTGGCGTTCTTGGGGGCGTCCGAATCCGAGTTCAGGGCGACCGCGGCGAAGCCGGTGATGAACATGATCTTGATGTCGGGGTCGAGTTCCGAGGCCCGGCGGGCAAGCTCGATGCCGTCCATCTCCGGCATCACGATGTCGGTGAGCAGCATCTCGAACGGCTCTTCCCGCAGCCGCTGATAGGCGGCCATGCCGTTATCGTGGGACGAGACCTGAAAACCGGCGTTTTCCAGCGCCTTGACCAGGAAACGGCGCATGTCGTTGTCGTCTTCGGCGAGCAGGATCTTTGGCATGGCGGAAATGTCGAATCCCCAGAGGATATCAGCGGAGGTCACTAAGCCCGACGGAGGGTAAATTTGGGGTGAAAATCTTTACCCTCCGCAGCTCGCGCTGCCGGACTCTTGTGAACCGGAATACGCCACGAAGCAATCGAGCCGTACCTGCCGGTCCCCACCTCGCTGCCCGCAGGGTTAAGACATGTTCCAGCGCAGATCTCATCTTTTCGCTTGGCAGGATGGTTGCGATTCCGGACAATGACGACACATAAGAGCCGCCTGATCGGCCGAATCAATGCGTTAAGGCCGATGCTGGGCTTGTTGGATCGTGCGGCGCCAAGGGCGAAGCCTGATACGGAGAGGCGAAGCCTGATACCAAGGGGCGAAGCCTGATTGCCAAGGGATGAAGCCTGACACCAAGGGACGAAGCCTGAGAAGATGACCCGGTTTGACGGCGACAAGTCGCCCGCCTTCGAGATCGTTGAGCCCGCGCAATGGCGCGCGCCGATTATCTTCAACTCGCCCCATTCCGGCTCGACCTATCCGGACGAATTCCTCAGCGCCTCCAGGATCGACCTGCCGACGCTGCGGCGTTCCGAAGATTCCTTCATGGACGAGCTGATCGGCCATCTCAGCGAGCGCGGCTTTCCGACCGTGCGGGTCAACTTTCCGCGCTCCTATGTCGACGTCAATCGTGAGCCCTACGAACTCGATCCCCGGATGTTCACCGGGCGCCTGCCGAGCTTTGCCAACACCCGCTCGATGCGGGTCGCCGGCGGGCTCGGCACCATTCCGCGCGTGGTCGGCGACGGCCAGGAGATCTATCGCGAGCGCATCCTGGTCGACGACGCGCTGGGGCGGATCGAGACGCTGTACAAGCCCTATCATCGCGCGCTGCGCCGGCTGATCAACAAGGTGCACCAGATGTTCGGCACCGTCGTGCTGGTCGACTGCCATTCGATGCCCTCGGTCGGCGTCTCCCGCGACGAGCCGCGGCGGCCCGACATCGTGATCGGCGACCGCTACGGCACGAGCTGCACGCCGCTATTGCCCGACCGAGTCGAGGAGACCATGGCCGGGCTCGGCTATTCGATCGGCCGCAACAAGCCCTATGCCGGCGGCTTCATCACCGAGCATTACGGTAACCCGGCCAGCGGCCTCCACGCCGTGCAGCTCGAGCTCAACCGCGCGATCTACATGGACGAGCGGCGGCGCGAGCGCAGTCCGCGCTTTGCGCAAGTGGCGTCGGACTTCGGCGTGCTCGCCGACGTACTGGCGACCACGGTCCCGTTCGGCGATCTCGGCCCGTTCCAAGCCGCGGCGGAATAAGCGCGACGTTTTCTGCGAATGTTGGGTGCGATCAGCGCGAACGCGTTTCGCGGCGCGCATTGAAATGAAAGCCCACGCTGAAAGAAATGAGAGGCTGAAAGAAAAAAGGGCCGCTTCTAATGAAGAAGCGGCCCAAGTCTAGGGAGGAAACGCCCAAGGAGGGCAGCAGTAACGCGAGAAGCGCTACCGCACCGCAACAATATGCGGCCGCGACGCACAAAGTGCAAGGGCTTTCGAGCGGTTTCCCATGCAATGAGGACATAGCTCGGTTGCTTCCAGAGAAAGCCGGATTCAGTTCCTTTGATAAGTAAATTCAATGGGTTGATAATCATTTTCATACCAACGAGGCAGATCCGGAACTAAGGTTTCAACTCAATGATCGATATTTGCCCAGCGGGTGTCTTCGACGGGGCGAACGCTTCCCGCATCCAAAATACCAGGGTGCAAAAGCAAGACAGCGCTGCACGATCCTTCCGATTTGAGCTAGGCAGGAGTGAGCTTCACCCGACTTTCGCTTTTTGAGGATACGCCGTGACGGTGATCGATTTCTCCGCCTTCATCGGACGGCTCGCCACCGCCTCCGGCGAAACCATCCTGCCGTTCTTCCGCACCTCGCTGTCGATCGAGGACAAGAGCAAGACCAAGGATTTCGACCCCGTAACCGAGGCCGACCGCGCCGCGGAGGCGGTGATGCGGCGTCTGATCAAGGCCAACTTTCCCCAGCACGGCATCGTCGGCGAGGAATTCGGCAACGAGCGCGAGGATTCGGATTACGTCTGGGTGCTCGACCCCATCGACGGCACCAAATCCTTCATCGGCGGCTTTCCGATCTGGGGCACGCTGATCGCGCTCCTGCACAAGGGCACGCCGGTCTACGGCATGATGCACCAGCCCTTCATCGGCGAACGCTTTTCCGGCGACAGCGGCTCGGCTCATTATAATGGCCCCTCCGGCGAGCGCCGGCTCCAGGTCCGGCGCTGTGCTTCGCTGTCGGAGGCGACGACCTACACCACCAGCCCGCTGCTGATGAACGAGCGCGACCGCGCCATCTTCGGCCGCATCGAGAAGGGCGCGCGGCTGTCGCGCTATGGCGGCGACTGCTACTCCTATTGCATGCTGGCGGCGGGTCACGTCGATCTCGTGGTCGAGACCGAGCTGAAGCCTTACGACATCGCAGCCCTGATCCCGATCGTGACCGGCGCCGGCGGCGTCGTCACCACCTGGGAAGGCAAGCCGGCGCAGGGCGGCGGCCGCATCGTCGCGGCCGGCGACGCCAGGGTTCACGAAGAAGCACTGAAACTGCTCAACGGATAAGCGATTCATTGTTTGCGCATGATCCTCTCGGAAAACCGCTGCACACTTTTCCGGATCATGCTTCAGGGAGCCTGCATGACCAACCGGCGCACGCTCCTTCTCGCGGCCTTGCTTCTGTTTCCGACGCTCGCCTCCGCCCAGAATTTCCCGGCCAAGCCAATCAAGCTGATCGTGCCGTTCCCGGCCGGCGGCCCCAACGACATCATCGCGCGGGTGATCGGCCAGCGCATGTCAGAGCTGTCAGGGCAGCCGGTGCTGATCGACAATCGCGGCGGCCAGGGTGGCGTCCTCGGCACCGATGCCGTCTCCAAGGCTGCCCCTGACGGCTATACCATCGCGATCTCCTCGGCCGGCGCGCTCGCCATCAGCCCGAGCATGGAGCGGGTCGCCTACGATACGCTCAACGACCTCACGCCGGTGACGCTGGTCGCAACCGTGCCGGAAATGTTGGTGGTGGCGACCAATGTACCCGCAAAGGACATCGGCGAATTGATCGCGCTCGCCAAGGCGCAGCCGGGAAAACTCAACTTCGCCTCCTCCGGCCCCGGCAGCCTGCCGCATCTCGCCGGTGAATTGTTCAAGCTGACGGCCAAAATCGACATCGTGCACGTGCCCTATCGCGGCGCGGCGCCGGCCGTGAACGATCTGCTGGGCCAGCAGGTGCATATGACGTTCCTGGACCTCCCCGTGCTGCTGCCGCAGGTCAAGGCGGGCGCCCTGCGACCGATCGCAGTTGGCTCCGCCGAGCGTTCGCCGACGGCGCCTGATGTGCCGACCACCGCGGAAGCCGGCTTTGCCGATCTGCGCATCGAGAACTGGTACGGCATGGTCGCGCCGAAGGGCACGCCGAAGGAGATCGTCACCGCGCTGCATGGTCTGGCCACGAAGGCGATGGCGGATCCCGCGGTGAAGGAAAAGCTTGCCGCCCAGGGCGCCACCCTGGTCGGCGATGAGCCGGAGCATTTTCGCACATTCATCGCAGACGAGACCAGGAAATGGGCGAAGGTGATCAAGGAAGCTGGCGTGGAGACGGCGAAGTAACTGTGTCTTGCCCCTCCTGAAGGGGCGGAAAAATCTTGGAGCTCACACCGCCGCAGCCCGCAAATGCTCCACCAGCATCTTGGCCGGGCGCGGCAGCGTCTTGAAGCTTCGCGCGCAGATCACGAGTTTGCGGTTGGCCCAGCTATCGCGCAGGCGGACCATGGCGAGCGGCATCAGTTTTGCGCAGCGGCGGGCTGCGGCTTCGGGCACCAGCGCGACGCCGACATCGGCGGCGACCATCTGGCAGATCGCATCGAAGTCGCGCAGGCGCGCGCGGTAATGCGGCCGCATGCCGAGCCGCGCCGCGTGCTTCGAAATATGCACCTGAAGCGCGGTGGCGCTGGTCAGCCCGACGAACTCGCAAGCGCCCGCCTCCTGGAAATCGATCGCGCGGCGGCCCGCGAACGGGCCGCGCCTGGACGTCACCAGCGTCAGGCGATCCTCGCTGAAGGCGAATCGCTCGATATGATCGGGCAGCGCGTGCTCGGCGGCGAAGCCGAGATCGGCCGCGCCCGCAGTGATCGCGGCCGCGATGTCGGTGCTCTCGCGCTCCTCGATGTCGATGGCGACGTCGCGGTGCTCGCGCAGGAAGCCGGCAAGCGCCTTCGGCAGATGCTCCGAGAGGCCGGAGGTATTGGCGAGGAAATGCACGCTCGCGCGCACGCCGCTGGCAAAGCCGGCGAGATCGCCGCGCATGGCGTCGATCTGGTGGATGACGAGACGGGCGTGATCGAGCAGGCTCTCGCCGGCCGCGGTCAATTCGACGCCGCGGCGCCCGCGCTTGAGCAGCGCGACGCCGAGTGCATCCTCCAGCCCCTTGATGCGCGCGCTGGCCGAGGCCAGGGCCAGATGCGACCGCTCCGCGCCGCGGGTGATGCTGCGCTGGTCGGCGACCGCGATGAACAGCTGGAGGTCGACGAGGTCGAAGCGCATCCCGGGTCCCTTCAGCCTTCGTTCCAGACGAAGGTTTTCTCCGTAAGCTACAGATTGTGCCGAAGCGCGGCATCGGTCAATGTGCAGATATGATCGACCCGCTCCTCGTTCTCATCGCCGCCGTTTTCCTGATTGCCGGATTCGTCAAGGGCGTGGTCGGACTCGGCCTGCCGACGGTGTCCATGGGCCTGCTCGCGGTGAGCATGGCGCCAAGCCGCGCGATCGCCATCGTGATCGTGCCCGCCATCCTCACCAACATTTGGCAGACTTTCGTCGGCCCCCATTTGCGCGACATCCTGAGGCGGCTGTGGCCACTGATGATTGGCACCGTGATCGGCTGCTGGCTCAATGCCGGCGCGCTCACCGGTCCGCATGCGCGTTACGGCACGATCGTGCTCGGCGCACTCCTGGTCATCTACGCAATCATCGGGCTGAACAAATTCCAGTTTCACGTTGCGCCAAAGAACGAGAAATGGGTCGGCGGCGTGGTCGGCTTGGTCACCGGCGTGATCTCGGCCTCGACCGGCGTGCAGGTGATCCCCTCGATGCCGTTCATGCAGGCGATCGGCATGGAGAAGGACGAGCTGGTGCAGGCGCTCGGCGTGTTTTTCACGACAGCGACACTGGCGCTCGCCTTCAACCTCACCGCGGGGGGATTGCTGACGCCGGCCAACGCGGTGCCGGGCGCCGTCGGCATGGCCTGCGCGTTTGCCGGCATGTATATCGGCCAAACGGTGCGAGCGCGAATGCCGGCGGAAGCGTTTCGCCGCTGGTTCCTGATCGCGATGATCCTGCTCGGCCTCTATCTCGCCGGCAGCGCAGTGCTGAAGGAATTCGCGTAAAGGACGTTACCGCGTCTCCAGCATGGCGACGCGGATGCCGAGATAGATGAAGAGGCCGCCGAGGGCACGGTTGACCCAGGCGACCGCGCCTTCGGAGCTCCGCAAGCGGTGGGCGGCCTTTGCCGCGAAAGCCGCCAGCACCAGGCACCACAGCGTTCCCGTGCAGATGAAGATCAGGCCGAGCGTCAGGAAGGCGAGCGGCTTGTGCGCCGAGTCGGCTGCAACGAATTGCGGCAGGAAGGCCAGGAAGAACAGCGCGACCTTGGGATTGAGCGCGTTGGTGAAGACGCCCTGGAGGAAAACCCGCCGCAGCGAGCTCTGCACCGGCTCGTCGATGGCCGAGGCCAGCACCGGGCGCGACCACAGCATCTGAAGCCCGGTCACGACGAGATAGGCCGCTCCGACCAGCTTCAGGATCGAGAACGCGGTCGACGAGGCCATCAGCAGGGCCGAAAGGCCGATCGCGGCGCCCGCGACATGGAAAAAGCAGCCGCAACTGATGCCTAGCGCGGCCGCGGCGCCACCTCGCCAGCCCAGCTGCATGCTGCGGCCGATCACATAGACCGTATCAGGCCCCGGCGTGATGTTGAGCAGCACGCCTGACAGGACGAAGAGCCAGATTTCGTGAATGCCCAGCATGTGTGACGTGCCTCCGTCGCCCAACCATGGCCTAGAGGCCGGCTTAGTGGGTTCGCTCGTCCCCGTCCACTGCCGGGATTGCCGAGGATTTACCTCGAATTTGCAATGCGGTTCGTACTTTCGCTCAGCCTCATCTGCTCTATAAGGAACGGGTTCTTTGAACGCGGGATTCGAGGCGACTGCGACGCCGTGGCCGGTCCTCGATCTCTTCCAAGTCTCTTGCAAGTCTCTTGGAGCTCCGGAATATGGAAAGACGTCTGGCTGCCATTGTCTGCGCCGATGTCGCTGGCTATTCGCGCATGATGGGCACCGATGAGGCCGGCACCCATGCCGCCTTCAAGGCCCATCGCAGCGCGATCCACCCCATCATCCTCAATCACGGCGGCCGCGTCGTCAAAAACACCGGCGACGGCTTCCTGCTGGAATTCCCCTCGATCGTCGGCGCCACCGAGGCCGCGATCGCGATGCAGACGTTGATGGCGGAGCGCAATCACCATCTGCCCGCCGATCGCGCCATGCAATTCCGCCTCGGGATCCATATGGGTGACGTCATCGCCGACGAGGACGAGGTCTTCGGTGACGATGTCAACATTGCCGTCCGCCTCGAAGCCGTGGCGAGCCCCGGCGGCTTCGCGATCTCGTCCAAGGCCTACAAGGAGGCCGGCAAGCATCTCACCGTGCCGCTCGTCGATGCCGGCAACCACCGCTTCAAGAACATCAAGGATCCGATCGGGGTCTGGACCTGGACACCTGAGGGTGCACCGGCGCTTGCGCCCGCGCTGAGGGAGGCATCCGCCCTCTCGCAGCAGTACCGCACCGCGATCGTCGGCGTGCTGCCCTTTGCCAATCTCAGCGACGCACAGGACGAGTATTTCTCCGACGGCCTGACCGAGGATCTGATCCACGCGCTGTCGCTGCAATCCTTCTACCGCGTGCTGAGCCGCAACTCGACTTTCGTGTTCAAGGGCAACAATGTCAGCACCCGTCTGATCGCGCGGGAGATCGACGCTAGCTATCTGATCCAGGGTTCGGTGCGGCGTGCCGGAGCCAAGATCCGCGTCACCGCCGAGCTGATCGCGCCGGAGACCGGCGAGCAGCTCTGGACAGGCCGCTACGACCGCGACATCGGCGATCTCTTCGCGATGCAGGACGAGATCACCACCAACCTGTCCGCCGCCATCGCCACCGAGATCGTCCGGGCCGAGGCCTCGGCGCCGGCGCGGCTCTCGACCGACGTCACCGCCTGGGACCGCTTCCTCAAGGGGCTGTCGCACTATTATCGGCAAACCAAGGAAGACCTTGCCGTCGCCGTCGATCTGTTCCGGGAGGCCATCAGGCTCGAGCCCAAGCTGTCGATTGCGCACGCCTATCTCGCCACGATCCAGATCCAGAGCATCCAGTTCGGCTGGGTCAAGGGCACGCGCGAGATGTGGGCCGAGGCGATGAAGCTTGCCGAAACCAGCGTCCGGCTCGATCCGCGCTCGTCATTTGCGTTCTCGATCCTGTCCTGGACCCACGCGCTGGAGGGCCATTACGAGGCCGCGATGGACGCCGCCAAGCGCGCCGTCGCGCTCAATCCCTACGACAACGGCGCGCGCGGCGTGCTCGGCATCTGCCATTTCGCCATCGGCGAGCACCGCGAGGCGATCGAGCTGTTCTCGATGGCCGCACAGCGCGACAACAGCGATCCGCGCTACCAATGGGCCGCGCTGAACGCCTTCAGCCATTATCTGCTGGGCCAATATGACGCGACCCTGTCATGGGCTCGAGAACAGCTCTACATCAACCCGAACCATTTGCAGGCGCTGGCAATCCGCGCCGCGGCGCTTGCGCAATTGGGGCGGGGCGACGAGGCGGTCGAGGCGACCCGCGTGCTCGTGGGTAACTACCCGACTCTCAATGTCGACCGCCATTTGCGCAATTTCCACTGGAAGCGGCCCGAGGACCTCGCCCATTACCGCGCCGGACTCTTGAATGCGGGCGTACCGCTCGGCAAACTGACCCTGGTTTCGAGCGACGTCAAACGCGTCGCCGAATCCTGAGGGCCAGCCGCGGCCACGCGGCAATGTCCCCTCCGCCTTTATTGACACGACAGTGAATTCAGCCACACTCCGCTACACGCTGAAGTAGTATAATGTGTTGTCGGTTTGTCAGGACTTTCCGCGCTCTATCGCCGCGTCTGTATTTCACGATTCGCCGTTTTCAGGATTTTGGGCCATGCATGACTCCGCTCCGAAGCCCCCCTTCGACCCCTCGATCCAGGTCTCGCCGAACAATCCCTGTCCATTTCTCCGCGGCCTCGTCGGCGAAGGGTTTGTTGACGGCGGAACGGTCCCGCTCGGCACGCTGTCGCAAACGATCGCGAATGCGAGCGGCGAGACCGGGCTGAAGAAGGTCTCGGCCCGCATCCAGGTCCGCGGCGTCGCGCTTATCGCCAACGGTCTGGGTCACATCCTGAAGAGCATATTTTCGGGCGCGCAGCTCGACGCGTTGCGTGGCGGCCCCCTCGACAAGCGCGGTGCCGGCTCGCGCGTCCTCGGCGTCGACGGCAAGGTCGATGAGGACGAGCTTGCGCGGTTTGCGAGCTTCGGCCGGACCTACCAGGATCCGAACGGCGGCGGTTCCGAGCCCGGTCTCAACGCCTCGGAAATCGGCGTCTTCATGCGCGACAACCTCAAGCGCGCCGGCAGCGCCGCGCGCTGGTACTACCCCTTGCTGATGAAGTTTGAATGGCCGATCCTCCTGAAGATCGCGGGCAAGGGCGCGGGTGAGGACCGCTATCTCAGCGTGGCCGACGTGCGCACTCTGTTCAACGAGCGGCAATTCCCTGCTCGCATCAACCAGCGGCTCGTATCGCAGCCGGTGCTGTCGACCTGCCAGCGCGTGGTGCGGGGCGCCCTCAAGGTTGCGGCCCTGCTCATCGCCCTCGGTCTCGCCTTGCTCGTTGCGGTCGCCGAATTCCCCGACCAGGTGCGCGCCATGCTGCCGCAAAAGGGAATTCTCGTGAATCTCCTGCCGCCGCCCTTGCCTGCGGTCCCCGAGACGAAGGCGGCCTTTTGGCTCGAACAGAACTGGTCGCTGAAGGACAGGCACTGGTTTCACCACGCCAGTCAAGGCACCGCGACCTTCCCGGTGCCTTACGAATGGTTCATGGCGCTGGAGCAGCCGCGCCTGCATTTGTTCTCGCGGCCAGGCATGATGACGGACAGCGCCTATCTCGAGCGCTTCGGGTTCATCCCGAGCCCGCAGTCGATCCAGACCGATGCGACGTCACTACGCCACTTCGGCTACGCCAATGTCTACGAGACGACGCAGGCGCCGGACTGGTCGACCAGGTGGACGCCGGCGGAGAACGTCGACGGCCTGCCGGTCGGTTTCGCACGGATGACCGGTGTCATCGATCCCGCGACGGGCCGTCGCGAAGAGGACAAGATCGGACTGACCTGCGCGGGCTGCCATACCGGCCAGATCCACTACCAGGGCGTGGACGTGCGTTTCGACGGCGGCCCGGCCATGACCGATCTGAAGAAGCTCGAGCTCTCCACCGGCCTGTCGATCGCCTACACGCTTTACGTGCCGTTCCGCTTCCAGCGCTTCGCCGATCGCGTGCTCGGCCCCGATGCCAGCAAGGCTGACCGCGCCGCGCTCAAGCAGAAGCTCAGCGCGATCGGCAACTTCCTGATCGACTGGGCGCAAACCCAGCAAAAGACGATTGAAGGCAAGAAGACCTGGAACGGCAGGCAGCAGCAGGACACCGAGGAAGGGTTCGGTCGCCTCGACGCTCTCAATCGCATCGGCAATCAGGTTTTTTCGCAGGATCTCGCGCTGAGCGGGATCAAGGGATTCGAGAAGAACCTGCACGCCCAGGACGCCCCGGTCAGCTATCCCCCGATCTGGACCGTGCCCTGGTTCAAGTTCGCCCAGTACGACGCCTCGATCGAGCAGCCGCTGATCCGCAACGCCGGCGAAGCCCTCGGCGTGACGGCGCTGCTCAATCTGTCCGACGCCTACCCTGAGGACAGGCTATGGCGGTCCTCGGTTCATATCAACACGCTCGGCTGGATCGAGGACATGCTCAGGGGGCCAGATCCGTTCAAGACGGCCGATCCCTCCACTGGTCCGAAGTTCGGCGGCCTGCTGGCGCCGAAATGGCCCTCTCAGATCCTTGGCGACAATTGGAGGCTCGATCAGAAGAAGGTCGACAATGGCCGCAAGATCTACGCCGAGATGTGTTCCGGATGCCATCTGCCGGCGATCGACACCCCGGCTTTCTGGTCTTCGGGACATTGGGAGCCCAGCGGCGACAGCAAGGTGCTGAACGCGGTGACGATCCCCCTCGACGAGATCAAGACGGATCCCGAACAGTCGCTCGTGCTCAGCAACAGGATCGTCGATCTGCCCGGCTTCCTGAAGGTGAATACGGCCGACCTCCAGAAATGGTGGCAATGCGACGTCTCGACCGCAAGCTCGCCGACCGAGATGGTGTATGCGCTCGGGCTGATGACGGTGGTGGATCTCGTCGCCCGCAAATGGATGGACGACGAGAAGACTCCGGACGCCGAGCGGGCGAAATTGTGGAATCTCGCGCGCAAGAACTGCCTCAATCCGGTGGGGGGAGCACGCTATCGGGCACGGCCGCTGAACGGCATCTGGGCCACGGCGCCCTATCTGCACAACGGCTCGGTGCCGTCTCTCTATTGGTTGCTGAAGCCTGCAAGCGAGCGCCCGCAAAAATTCTGCATGGGCCGCCGCGACTATGATCCGGTGACCGTCGGCTTTGCGGTCACCGCCGACGAGAAGTGCAAGACGGGTGAAACCGAGTTCTCGGCCGGGTCGGACAAGGATCCGATCCAGGGGAACAGCGTGCTCGGCCATTCCTTCGAGCGCAAGCCGGGCGAGCAAAAACGTCCCGGCGTGATCGGCCGCGTGTTCAAGGACGACAACGAGCGCTACGATCTGATCGAGTACCTGAAGACGCTGTAGCGA
>NZ_JADPIT010000015.1:1560688-1563528 GCF_023073035.1 Bradyrhizobium sp. 62 | reverse complement strand
GATGCCCGGGACAAGCCCGGGCATGACGTCGTGTGGTCGCAGGGAAGCATCGCTCCCCCTCACTTGAACAGCGGCGTGCCCGGCACGAAGGCGTCGAAGGCCGCCCAGAATTGGGAACGGTAGCGGTCCTGCTCCTGGAGGATCTCGTGCTTGGCACCGGCGATCACGAGATGGGAGCCGGCGCGCAAATGATAGGCGAACTCCTCGATCGCCGCGATCGAGACCACGGTGTCGCTGGAGGCCGCCAGCATCAGGATCGGTTGACGGATATCGGACGGGTAGTTCTTGCCCTTGAAGGTGTTCATCGCGCGGAAGGCGGTATCGGCCCAGGCGACCGTCGGTGACGCGAGCCCGAGGGTCGGATCCTCCTCCAGGATCGCGGCATTGCGCGCATAGCGCACGGGATCGCTGGTCAGCGGATTGTTGATGAAGGGATTGAGCCCGGTGATCTGGTCGGTGCCGCCGGGGACATAACGGCCGCCCATCCCCAACACGCGCATCGTCTTCAGCAGCGCCCGCGCCGGAAACGAGGTGGCGCGGCCGGGCAGGTCGATCATCGGCGCCGACAGCACCATGCGGTCGAACCAGCGCTTGCCCGCATGCGCCACCCGCAGCATCACCGTGCCGCCCATTGAATGGGCGAGCGCGAAGAAGGGCGGCGGGCAATCCGGCAGCACCACCTGCTGCACGAAGGTCTCGACGTCGATCTCGAAATCGGCGAAGTCGCGGACATATCCCTTGCGCGGATCGCGCAGGCGGCGCGAGGAGTGGCCCTGCCCGCGCCAGTCGATCATCGCCACCGCAAAGCCGCGGTCGCGCAAATCGCGCACGGTCTCGAAATATTTTTCGATCTGCTCGCTGCGTCCGGTGAAGACGCAGACGGTGCCCTTGCGGTTCGCCGGCGGCGCCCAGCGCGCAAAGCGCAGCTCGACGCCATCAGGGGTTTTGATGGTGCCGCTGACGACGTCTTCGGGAACGGGATTGGATGGTATCGAGACCAGCGTCATGATGGGGAGGGCTTGGGCACGAAGTGCTGCAAATCAGGGGGCGGGAGCGCCGAAAAGGCTAAGTATCCGCCCTCTTGAACGCCGTTCTCGTCAACCCATATCACCTTGGTGCAGGCCGCTACCAGTGTTTCGGAACCGGAACATCAGGCTGCACACAGACGAAAGCCCGGCCCGATTGGCGGGCGGGTTACTCAACAGTCGCTCAATGGAGGACTTGACCATGCGTACGTACGACCTGACCCCCTTCTACCGTTCCACCGTCGGCTTCGACCGCCTCTTCAACCTGCTCGACCAGGCCGGTTCGGACGGCAGCCCCGGTTATCCCCCCTACAATATCGAGCGCACCGGCGAGAACGATTACCGCATCACCGTTGCGGTCTCGGGCTTTGCCAAGGATGAGCTCTCCATCGTCGCGAAGGAAAACACGCTGACGATCAAGGGCGAAAAAGTCGCCAACGAGAACTCGAAGGCCGAAGTGCTGTACCGCGGCATCGCCGCGCGTGCTTTCGAGCGCGCATTCCAGCTTGCCGATTTCGTGCAGGTGAAGAACGCCTCGCTCGAGAACGGGCTGCTTCACGTCGACCTCGTCCGCGAGATTCCCGAGGCGAAGAAGCCGCGCCAGATCGCGATCAACACCGGTGCGCAGGGCGCACAGGTGATCGAGAACTCGGTAGCCGCGTAAATCACGGACGCCACTTCCAGGTTGCGAAAACGCCCCGGTGCCCCGGGGCGTTTTTTTGCGTGTTCAGTCGTTGGCTCGCGAAAGCTGCAAGTAGCCGCAAATCCTGCGGCCGGCAGCTGGTTTTCGGTTGAAATCGAAATACAGGTTTGGGTCTGTTGTTCTACGTTACCCACACACCGCATGAGCTCGCCTGCGTGTCTCGTACGCGCCCGACCAAGGCGGTTGTCACAGGTGAGTGACCAAGCGTAACGCCGCCGCTCCGCACACCGTCCTTTGAATATCGAACACAAAATGAGACGGAGAACGATCATGACACTTTGGCGCAGCCTTTTCGTCGCCGCGAGCCTGCTGGCGGCCCCCATCAGCCTTGCTCACGCACAGACCCCGCAAACGGTGAAGGCCAAGAACATCGTGCTGGTGCACGGCGCCTGGGCCGACGGCTCGAGCTGGTCGGAGGTGATCCCGATCCTCCAGGCCGCAGGCCTCAACGTAACTGCCGTGCAGAATCCGCTGTCGTCGCTGTCGGACTCCGTCGAGGCGACCAAGCGCGCGCTGGCCGAGCAGGATGGTCCAACCGTGCTGGTCGCGCATTCCTGGGGCGGCACCGTCATCAGCCAGGTCGGCAACGACCCGAAGGTCACTGGCCTCGTCTATGTCGCCGCCCGCGCACCCGATGCCAACGAGGATTTCGTCGCCCTGTCCAAGCAATTCCCCGCGGGACCGGTGCGCACCGGCGTCGTCGAGCGCGACGGTTACACCAAGCTCTCGGAAGACGCCTTCCTGAAGTATTTCGCCAATGGCGTGAAGCCGGAGCAGGCGAAGGCGCTCTACGCGGTGCAATGGCCGACGGCCGCCTCGATCTTCGCCGGTCGCACCACAGAGGCGGCATGGCATTCCAAGCCGAGCTGGTACGCGGTGTCGAAGAGCGACGACACCATCAATCCCGATTTCGAACGCTTCCTCGCCAAGCGCATGAACGCCACCACGATCGAGCTCGACGCCGGCCACCTCTCGCTGGTGTCTCATCCGAAGGAGGTGGCGAATTTGATCCTGGAAGCGGCGGGGTATGGGCGGAGCTAAGCGGCGCTTGTCATGGTGCAAAGGCGCCTGAGTGCTCAGGCGCCTTTTGTTTTGCTCCGCTCTCTCCCCAA
>NZ_JADPIT010000015.1:1548649-1560678 GCF_023073035.1 Bradyrhizobium sp. 62 | reverse complement strand
CCTGGCGAAAGCCAGAACCCATTACCCCAAGGGGATGTTTGGCGAAGACTCGTCGTCCGGTACTCACACCACGCACAATCGACAGACCTCGCTTAATGGGTCCTGGCTTTCGCCAGGACGACACCGTTGGTGTGATGCGTAGCGTCCTAATCCAGCCCCTGCGCTGCCGGCATGTCCTGTGTCGGCAGGATGGTTGGAGCAGGTTTGGCCAGACCGACGGTTGGAGCAATGACCTGCGGCGCGGCCTCGGCGGGCTTTGCCGGCACGGCCGCCACGGTCTGCGTGGCAGGTTGAGCCTGCGCTGCCGGCTGCGTCGCAGGCTCGGCCGGCTTCGCCGCTGTGACCGGCGTCTCGCCGCGCGGCGGAACCGCCTTGGGCAGCGGCACGGAGCGGCCGGCGACATGCGGGATCGGGGCCGGTGGGCGGGGCGGACCACTGCGGATCATCGTCGGCGGCGGCAGCGCGCTTTGCGGCCGGTAAGGCGCAACCGCAGGCTGCTCGTAGCCGGGCGCCATGCCGTAGGCGTCGGCAGCCGGCATGAAGCGCAAGATCCTTCCGTCGCGGGCATCGATCACGAGCCGGCCGTCCTCCCCGCGGCGGTCAATCACCGCGATGGTGTAGACGCTGCCGCGCAGGCGCGGGATGCCCAGTGGAGAGAAGCCGTTCTCGCGCAGCACCGCGTAGACCTCTGTCGATGGCAGCAGCACCGGGGCCGGCCCGCGTTCTTCGTAGCCATAGCCGTAGCGCGGCGGAGGCGGCGCGGCCTCCGGCGGCGCATAGGGGCCGTCGAAATCCGAGACCGCGATCATCGCCCCTCGCCCTGGAACCTGCGCTTGAGCCGCGGTCGCAGCCAGCGCCAGCGCGGCGGCGGCCACACATCCTGTGAAAAACTTCATGGTCGAGACGCTCCTGTCAGGCCCCCGGATGGATCGCGCTCTTTCGCTTCTTGCGGCGTGGCGCAGCTTCCGAAGGGTTGATCCGAAGCTTCATTGAGGATTCCGGCGTCGGCGGGGCCGGATCAGGGCGTGTTTGCTTCTAAACCGGGGCCGCGCAACTTCTGGAAAGCGATTGATTGATCTATGGGGAATCGGGACTTGCGCGCGCTTGTGTGATAGACAAAAATTTGGCAAGGTGACGGTTAGGACAGGAAGACTGTCTCAATTTTGCTTGCGGTTCCGGCATAGGGATTGCAACGAAAGTCGGTGCTTTCGAGCGCCAAGAAGGCAACAGGCAAAGCCGTTCTCGGGGACGAAGAACGCCTTGGCCTGAATTTAAGAAAATGCGGCTCGCGAGCGGACGAGCGGTGACCCAGAAGCGGGTGCCGCGGGACGCCCAAGGTGCGCCGAAGATGGCGGTGAGGCAGCTTGCCGCATGGAGAGGACGAGAACATGAACGGGTCGCAAGTCGAGCGCGGAAACATCGTGGCAGAACAACTGTCGGCGACGGTCGCCTCGAAAACGGCCGATCCGATTCAGGAACACAATTCACGGCCGCCGGCCGTAGGCCTCTACGATCCGAGCCTGGAAAAAGATTCCTGCGGCGTCGGCTTCATCGCCAACATCAAGGGCCAGAAGTCGCACGAGATCGTTGCGGACGCGCTCAGCATCCTCTGCAACCTCGAGCACCGCGGCGCCGTCGGCGCCGACCCGCGCGCCGGTGACGGCGCCGGCATTCTGGTGCAGATCCCGCATGCTTTCTTCAGCCGCAAGGCGAAGGAGCTCGGCTTCGCGCTGCCCAATCCGGGCGAATACGCCATCGGCGCCTTGTTCATGCCGCGCGACACCGCGTGGCGCAACGTCATCAAAAGCATCATCGCCGACCAGATCAAGGAAGAGGGCCTGACGCTGCTCGGCTGGCGCGACGTGCCGACCGACAATTCCTCGCTCGGCGTCACCGTGAAGCCGACCGAACCCGCCTGCATGCAGGTGTTCATCGGCCGCAACGGCACCGCCAAGACCGAGGACGATTTCGAACGCCGGCTCTACATTCTGCGCAAGTCGATCTCGCAGGCGATCTATCAGCGCCGCGACCGCGGCCTCGCCGGCTACTATCCCTGCTCAATGTCCTGCCGCACCGTGATCTACAAGGGCATGTTCCTCGCCGACCAGCTCGGCAAGTACTATCCCGATTTGCACGAGAAGGATTTCGAGAGCGCGCTGGCGCTCGTGCACCAGCGTTTCTCGACCAACACCTTCCCGGCGTGGTCGCTGGCGCATCCCTACCGCATGATCGCGCATAACGGCGAGATCAACACGCTGCGCGGCAACGTCAACTGGATGGCGGCGCGCCAGGCCTCGGTGAGCTCCGAGCTGTACGGCAAGGACATCAACCGGCTCTGGCCGATCTCCTACGAGGGCCAGTCGGACACCGCCTGCTTCGACAACGCGCTCGAATTCCTGGTGCAGGGCGGCTACTCGCTGCCGCACGCCGTCATGATGATGATTCCGGAGGCGTGGGCCGGCAATCCCTTGATGGATGAGAAGCGCCGCGCCTTCTACGAATATCATGCCGCCCTGATGGAGCCGTGGGACGGCCCTGCCGCGATCGCCTTCACCGACGGCCGCCAGATCGGTGCCACGCTCGACCGCAACGGCCTTCGGCCGGCGCGCTATCTCGTCACCAAGGACGACCGCATCGTGATGGCGTCCGAGATGGGCGTGCTGACGATTCCCGAGGACCAGATCATCACCAAGTGGCGTTTGCAGCCCGGCAAGATGCTGCTGGTCGACCTCGAGCAGGGCCGCCTGATCCCCGACGACGAGATCAAGGCCGAGCTCGCAAGAAGCCATCCCTACACGGAGTGGCTGGAGCGGACCCAGATTGTGCTGGAAGATCTGCCGAAGGTGCCGACCACCGGCGTGCGCTCCAACCTGTCGCTGCTCGATCGCCAACAGGCGTTCGGCTACAGCCAGGAAGACATCACCATCCTGATGACGCCGATGGCCTCCACCGGCGAGGAAGCCGCAGGTTCGATGGGCAACGACACGCCGATCTCGGCGCTGTCGGCCAAGGCCAAGCCGCTGTTCACCTACTTCAAGCAGAACTTTGCGCAGGTGACCAATCCGCCGATCGACCCGATCCGCGAGGAGCTGGTGATGAGCCTCGTCTCCATCATCGGACCGCGGCCGAACCTGTTCGACCTGCAAGGCCTTGCCACGACCAAGCGCCTCGAAGCGCGTCAGCCGATCCTGACCGACGCGGACCTCGAAAAGATCCGCTCGATCTCCGAGGTCGCCGAGTCGCACTTCAAGTCGCGCACGCTGGACACCACCTTCCACGCCGGCCTCGGCGCGGCCGGCATGGACCAGGTGCTGGACGAGCTCTGCGCACGCGCGGAGAGCGCGGTGCGCGAGGGCGTCAACATCATCATCCTGTCCGACCGCATGGTCGGCACCGATCGGGTTCCGATCCCGTCGCTGCTGGCCTGCGCCGCCGTGCATCATCATTTGATCCGCACGGGATTGCGCACTTCGGTCGGCCTCGTCGTCGAATCCGGCGAGCCGCGCGAAGTGCATCATTTCGCCTGTCTCGCCGGCTACGGCGCGGAAGCGATCAATCCGTATCTGGCGTTCGAGACCATCATCGCGATGAAGGACCGCCTGCCCGGCTCGCTCGACGACTACGAGATCGTCAAGCGCTACATCAAATCGATCGGCAAGGGCCTGCTCAAGGTGATGTCCAAGATGGGCATCTCGACCTACCAGTCCTATTGCGGCGCGCAGATCTTTGACGCCATCGGCCTGAAGGCGGAATTCGTCGGCAAATTCTTCGCCGGCACCCACACCCGCGTCGAGGGCGTCGGTCTTGGCGAGATTGCCGAAGAGGCGGTGCGCCGTCATGCCGACGCGTTCGGCGATGCGCTCGTGTACAAGACCTCGCTCGATGTCGGCGGCGAATATGCCTATCGCAGCCGCGGCGAGGACCATGCGTGGACCGCCGAGTCGGTGGGGCTGCTGCAGCACGCCGCGCGCGGCAATTCGCTGGAACGCTACCGCGCTTTCGCGAAGATCCTCAACGAGCAGTCGGAGCGTCTCTTGACGCTGCGCGGCCTGTTCCGGATCAAGAACGCGGACGAAGAGAAGCGCAAGCCGATACCGCTCGACCAGGTCGAGCCGGCCAAGGACATCGTCAAGCGTTTCGCCACCGGCGCGATGAGCTTCGGCTCGATCTCGCGCGAGGCGCACACCACGCTCGCGATCGCCATGAACCGGATCGGCGGCAAGTCGAACACCGGCGAAGGCGGCGAGGAAGCGGACCGTTTCAAGCCGCTGCCGAACGGCGACAGCATGCGCTCGGCGATCAAGCAGGTCGCCTCGGGCCGCTTCGGCGTCACCACGGAGTATCTCGTCAACTCCGACATGATGCAGATCAAGATGGCGCAGGGCGCCAAGCCCGGCGAAGGCGGCCAATTGCCCGGCCACAAGGTCGACGCGACCATCGCCAAGGTCCGGCATTCGACGCCGGGCGTCGGCCTGATCTCGCCGCCGCCGCACCACGATATCTACTCGATCGAGGATCTGGCGCAGCTGATCTACGACCTCAAGAACGTCAACCCGGACGGCGCGGTCTCGGTCAAGCTCGTCTCCGAGATCGGGGTCGGCACGGTGGCCGCGGGCGTCGCCAAGGCGCGCGCCGACCATGTCACCATCGCGGGCTTCGAGGGCGGCACCGGCGCTTCGCCGCTGACCTCGATCAAGCACGCCGGCTCGCCGTGGGAGATCGGCCTCGCCGAAACCCACCAGACGCTGGTGCGCGAGCGGCTGCGCAGCCGCATCGTAGTCCAGGTCGACGGCGGTTTCCGCACCGGGCGTGACGTCGTGATCGGCGCGCTGCTGGGCGCCGACGAGTTCGGCTTCGCGACCGCGCCCTTGATCGCGGCCGGCTGCATCATGATGCGCAAGTGCCATCTCAACACCTGCCCGGTCGGCGTCGCGACCCAGGACCCGGTCCTGCGCAAGCGCTTCACCGGCCAGCCCGAGCATGTGATCAACTACTTCTTCTTCGTCGCCGAGGAGGTCCGCGAGATCATGGCCTCGCTCGGCTTCCGCAGCTTCAACGAGATGATCGGCCAGGTGCAGCTGCTCGACCAGACCAAGCTGGTCGCGCACTGGAAGGCCAAGGGGCTCGACTTCTCCAAGCTCTTCGTCAAGCAGAAGGAAGAGAAGGGCCAGAAGATCTATCACTCCGAACGCCAGAACCATCATCTGGAAGCGGTGCTCGATCGCACGCTGATCGAGCAGGCGACGCCTGCGCTCGACCGCGGTGCGCCGGTGAAGATCGAGGCCAAGATCAACAGCACCAACCGCTCCGCGGGCGCGATGCTGTCGGGTGCGGTCGCCAAGATCTACGGCCATGCGGGTCTGCCGCATGAGACCATCCATGTCAGCCTCAAGGGCACCGCGGGCCAGGCCTTCGGCGCGTGGCTGGCGCAAGGCGTCACCTTCGAGCTCGAAGGCGAAGCCAACGACTATGTCGGCAAGGGCCTCTCGGGCGGCAAGATCATCGTCAAGCCGCCGGCCAACAGCGGCATCGTGCCGGAAGAGAGCATCATCGTCGGCAACACCGTGATGTACGGCGCCATTCAAGGCGAGTGCTACTTCCGCGGCATCGCCGGCGAGCGCTTTGCCGTGCGCAATTCCGGCGCCGTGGCGGTGGTCGAGGGCGCCGGCGACCATTGCTGCGAATACATGACGGGCGGCATCGTGGTCGTGCTCGGCAAGACCGGGCGCAACTTCGCGGCCGGCATGTCCGGCGGCATCGCCTATGTGCTGGACGAGACCGGCGACTTCGACAGGCTGTGCAACATGGCGATGGTCGAGCTCGAGCCGGTGCTGTCGGAAGAGCTGATCAACGCCGGCACCTATCATCACTCCGGTGACCTCGAGGCGCACGGCCGGGTCGACGTGTTCAAGGACCTGCTCGCCTCCGACGTCGAGCGGTTGCACGTCCTGATCACGCGCCATGCGAAAGCGACCGGCTCCAGGCGTGCCGCCGACATCCTGGCGAACTGGAAGGACTGGCTGCCGAAATTCCGCAAGGTGATGCCGGTCGAATACCGGCGCGCGCTGCGCGAAATGGCCGCCAACGCGGACGCCGAGCCGAAAATCGCGATCGGGGCCTGAGCATCATACTCCGTCATTGCGAGCGTAGCGAAGCAATCCAGACTTTCTCCTCTGATGCGGACTGGATTGCTTCGAAGCTCACGCTCCTCGCAATGACGACGAGAGAGAAACACAACGAATTTAAGCGGCAGGGACTTCGGGTTTAATGGGCAAGATCACGGGTTTTCTCGAAATCGAACGGCATGACCGCAAGTACACCCCGGTCGCCGAGCGCGTGAAGCATTTCCACGAGTTCGTCGTTCCCCTCTCCGAGAAGGAAACGCGCGACCAAGCCGCGCGCTGCATGAACTGCGGCATTCCCTATTGCCACGGCACCGGCTCGGTCTCGCCCGGCACGCCCGGCTGCCCGGTCAACAACCAGATCCCGGACTGGAACGACCTCGTCTATCAGGGCAACTGGGAAGAAGCCTCGCGCAATCTGCACTCGACCAATAATTTCCCGGAGTTCACGGGGCGCATCTGTCCGGCGCCGTGTGAGGCCTCCTGCACGCTCAACATCGACGACAACCCCGTCACCATCAAGACCATCGAATGCGCGATCGTCGACCGCGCCTGGGACAATGGCTGGCTGAAGCCGGAAGTGGCGGCCGTGAAGACCGGCAAGAAGGTCGCGGTGATCGGCTCGGGTCCGGCCGGCATGGCCTGCGCGCAGCAGCTCGCGCGCGCCGGCCACGACGTGCATCTGTTCGAGAAGTTCGCCAAGGCCGGCGGCCTGCTCCGCTATGGCATTCCCGACTTCAAGATGGAAAAGAACGTCATCGACCGCCGGGTCACGCAGATGGAGGGCGAAGGCGTCACCTTCCACTACAACAGCCATGTCGGCGTCGACGGCAATGTCGATCCCCGCGAGATGCTCAACGACTACGACGCCGTCGCGCTGACCGGCGGCGCTGAAGCCCCGCGCGACCTGCCGATCCCCGGCCGCGACCTCGCAGGCATCCACTACGCCATGGACTTCCTGCCGCAGCAGAACCGCCGCGTGTCCGAGGAGCCGCTCGGCGGCGTCCAGGAGATTTTGGCCGGTGGCAAGCATGTGGTCGTCATCGGCGGCGGCGACACCGGATCCGACTGCATCGGCACCTCGCTGCGCCAGGGCGCGCTCTCCGTGACCCAGCTCGAGATCATGCCCGCCCCGCCGGAGCACGAGAACAAGGGCCTCACCTGGCCGAACTGGCCGCTCAAGATGCGGACGTCCTCCAGCCAGGCCGAAGGCGCGGTCCGCGAATTCGCCGTGCTGACGCAGAAGTTCACCGGCGACAACGGCCAAGTGAAGAAGCTGCACTGCGTCCGCGTTGACGACAACTTCAAGCCGATTGCCGGCACCGAGTTCGAGCTCGACGCCGACCTCGTCCTGCTCGCGATGGGCTTCGTCCATCCCGTGCACGAGGGCCTGCTCAAGATGCTCTCGGTCGAGCTCGACCCCCGCGGCAACGTCAAGGCCAACACGCTCGACTACCAGACCTCGCGCCCGAACGTGTTCACCGCCGGTGACATGCGCCGCGGCCAATCGCTGGTGGTCTGGGCCATCCGCGAGGGTCGGCTGTGCGCCCGGTCGATCGACACGTTCTTGATGGGGAAGACGGATCTGCCGCGCTGAGTTGGGGCGAGCTGCGCAAGCTCGAACGCGGACAAGAAATCCGCCGTCGTCCTGGCGAAAGCCAGGACCCATACCGCGTGATCCCTTGATCGTGACCGATCGCAATACCAAACGACGAGTCTTCGCCAAACCACGCCCGTGTTAATGGGTCCTGGCTTTCGCCAGGACGACACCTGAGGTTTGGCCTCATTAGGAGCCTACGGTCGGGTGCCCGCTAATTCTGCAGCCTCACCCCGACCATCACCACCGTCCCCTGCGAGCTCGACCCCGGCTGGTTCGAATCCAGGATGTCGTGGCGGAGCGTGCCCTTCACCCAGATGTTGCGATTGAGCTTGTAGATCAGATTGCTTTCGAACGAGTAGGTCTTGTCGTTGCGATTCTGGCCCTGGTAGTCGTAGGTGCCGTAGGTGAACTTGCCCACTGCCGTAAGCCAGCGGCGGAAGTCGTGATCGACTTCGGCGGCGTAGGTGTGCACCAGCACGCCGGAGGAGCCGGGGATGGTGGTCTCGGCGATCTGCGTGTCGGTGGCGAATTTCACCGTGGTCAGGCCGCTTGCATTCCAGATCAGCGAGCCCGAGGTCAGGAAGCCCGCGAGCTGGCTCAGGCGCGGATCGACATAGTTGCGCGCGGAATAGCCGACCGAGACCTCGCCGGTGAGGATGCGCGAGAACTCGAAGGACGTGCCGACCTTGGCGTAGCCGCCGTTCGAATCGCGGAAGAAGCCATTGCGGTCGGCGGCCTGGTCGTGGACGCGGGTGTCGCCCTGGATCTCGACGAACGGCTTCAGGCCCGGCTTCAGCTCGTAGGAGAAGCGCCCCACGCCGCCATATTGGTTGAAGTCGCGGTCATCGTTGCTGAAGGTCGAGCCGTCGGTGAGTTTTGAGTTGGTGTAGGCGGTGCGATCGACGGTGGCGCCGGCCGCGACCTGGAAGCGGTTGAAGGTCTGGTCGAAGCCGACGGTCGTGCCATAGGTCGCGTAAACGGGATATTTCTGCAGACCGGCCTGCACGTTCGGGCTGCCGGGATTATCGGTGGCGAGCCGCAGGCGCAGTTGCGTGGTCAGCTTGAGATCGCGATTGACGTCGATGCGGCCGTCGACATGCCCGTTGAAGTCGGGGCGGTCCACTTCGACCGGCGAGGGCGAGGCAAAGCCGTCGATCGTCGCCGGCATGTTGTTGGTGTAGCCCGAGAACGAGCCGCGCAGATCCGCGACCAGCGCGTGGCGCTCCCAGTCGGACGCCACGAGGAGATCGGGCGCGACCACATAAACCGGCGAGCCGACCGGCTTGCTCAGACGCGCCGGATTGGTGTCGTAGCCGGTGGAGAGCTCGAGCCCGCCCTTGATCAAGAAGCTGCCGGCATAGTCGCCGACCGCGCCGAATGCATCGTCATCGATCTTGAGGCGGCGGCGCAGCGGCTGGCCGGGCACGTTGCCGGCCATCGCCGGGGCGACCGGAGTCTTGTGCGCCGTCTCGGAGGGCGGCGGCGCGATGCGTGGCGGGCCGAGCGTTCGCTCCTGCGTCGCCGGCGGCACCGGCGAGCCGGGGCCGACCGGACGCTTCGGCTTCGCCTGTCCGGGATAAAACTTTGGCTGCTGTCGCTTGCGGTTGAGCGAGTCGTAGCCGGAAGCGCTGGCGCCATTGGCGGCGGGCAAGCCGTAGATCGGGACCTGGCTGGTCGGGTTCTGGCCGGTCGGGTTTTGGCCTGCGCGCGCCGGCGTCTGCTGGCGCTTGCGCAAATCCGCGTTGGGATCGGGCAGCGTCGGCAGCGCATCCGACGGCGCCTGCGGCACGCCCGCGGTACGGCGCGTCGGCAGCGTGTCGGGCGAGGCGAAGCCACCGCGGTTAGGACTGAACAGGTCGGGGGTGAGGCTCTGGGCGGCCCCGGGGGCGCTTCCAAGGACCGTCAGCGCAAAGCACGGCAAAGCCGCGCGCAGGAAATGCGCGCGTTTGCTCCGGCTCGTGCCTGGAGACGACCCCACGATGGAAGAACTCCAACGAAATCAAATACTTTCGCGATTGTCCCCACCGATCGGCGGGAACCATCGTTAATGGAGTTAAAACAACTATGGTTAACGACCGGTTGAGGGTTGGGGCGCCCTCGTCGCCTCGAAGGTCGTGGCGTGCTAAGCAGGCGCCAACGGGCGAACGCCCCTCCTCCCTGGACCAGAACATGCCGAGTTCGAAACCGCTGATGACCCAATCATCCGGCCCCATTCCCGACAGCGTCGAATCCGCACTCCGCACCCTGGAAACGGAGAGCGGCGGTATCAACGCGCTCGCCGCCGCCCTGCGCGGCCCGCTTGGCGCGAGCTTCGCCAAGGCGGTCGATCTGATCCGCAACGCAAAGGGCCGCGTCATCGTCACCGGGCTCGGCAAGTCGGGCCATATGGGTCGCAAGATCGCGGCAACGCTGGCCTCGACCGGCACGCCCGCCTTCTTCGTCCATGCCGCCGAAGCCGGTCATGGCGACCTCGGCATGATCACGCCCGACGATGTCATCATGGCGCTGTCCTGGTCCGGCGAGCAGCCGGAGATGAAGACGCTGGTGAACTATTCGGCACGGTTCGCCATTCCCATGATCGCGGTGACGTCGAACGCGGCGTCCTCGCTGGGACAAGCCGCCGACATCGTGATCGAGCTGCCGAAGGCGCGCGAGGCCTGCCCGCACAATCTGGCGCCGACCACCTCGACCCTGATGCAGGCCGCGATCGGCGATGCCATTGCGATCGCGCTGCTCGAAGGCCGCGGCTTCACCGCGCTGGAGTTCGCGCATTTCCACCCCGGCGGCAAGTTAGGGGCGATGCTGAAATTCGTCCGCGACTACATGCGCACCGGCGCGGAGATTCCCCTCAAGCCGCTCGGCACCAAGATGTCGGACGCGGTGATGGAGATGTCGGCCAAGGGTCTGGGCTGCGTCTGCATCGTCAACGATGCGGCAGAGGCCGTCGGCATCATCACTGACGGCGATCTACGCCGCCAGATGCGGCCGGACCTGCTGGCGGCGTCGGTCGACGACATCATGACCAGGCAGCCAAAGACCGTGCCGCCCTCGATGCTCGCCACCGAGATGATCGAGGTGCTGAACACCCGCAAGATCACGACGCTGGTCGTGACCGAGGCGGACAAGGTGGTGGGCATCGTGCATCTGCACGATCTGCTACGGGCGGGCGTGGCTTAAGACACGCTCTCTCCGCTCGCATTGCGAGCGAAGCGAAGCAATCCAGGCCATTGCGAGCGCAGCGAAGCAATCCAGACTGCCTCCACGGAAAGACTCTGGATTGCTTCGTCGCAAGAGCTTCTCGCAATGACGATGGTTAGAGCAACGCCGGAAATCTTGCCGCCGTGTCCTCCAGCGGCAGCCGCAGCCCATTCGACAGATACGACACCGTGCGATAGAAGCCGCACAGCAGCATGATCTCCAGGATCTGCGCCTCGTCGTAATGCGCCGACAGCACGGCGAACTCGGCGTCGTCAAAGGTCGCGCGGTGATGCAGCGCGTCGACGGCGGCGATCAGCGCCTGCTCGGCCGGGGACCAGCACGACGACGACGCATCGCCCTGCACGGTCGCCCGCACCTCCGCCGCGCTGAGACCCGCCGGGGCGGCGAAAATCGCGACGTGCACGCCCCATTCATATTCGCATTGGTTCAGCGCGCAGGTACGGTCGATCACGATCTCGCGCTGGCGCAACGAGAGCGGGCCGGGATCGAGCAGGCCGCCGGCGCGAAACTTGTCCCAGGCGCGGGTGTGGCCCGCCATCATCCGGAACAGCAGCAGCGGCGGCGCACCGCGCATGATGCGGTCGAACTGCGCCTGAATCTCTGGGGGATAAGGCGGGGTGAGCGGGGCAATACGCGGTATGGCCTGTGACATCGGCCGCCTCTCTTGCTACATTTATTGTAGCATTACGCTACACTATTTGTAGCATCCCGCAAGAGGGCGGCGATGGCGAAGCAGACCACTTCGAGATCGCGCGGCGTCCGTAGCTCGCGCACCGGGCGGCCGGTCATGGTGCTGCTTGACCTCCTGGGACGACGCTGGAGCCTGCGAATCCTGTGGGAGTTGCGCGACGCCCCCCTCACCTCGCGCGCATTGCGAGCGGCCTGCGACGAGGCCTCGCCGACGGTGCTGCAGGCGCGGTTGGACGATTTGCGCGAAGCCGGGTTCGTGGAGCTCGGCGAAGCCAGCGGTTACGGGCTGACGGCGCTGGGGCGGGAATTGTGCGAGACGTTCATGCCGCTGCATAGGTTCGCGGAGCGGTGGCGAAGCAAGAGCGGCGCGTAAGTCTGGCGATGCCGTCCCGACAAGC
>NZ_JADPIT010000015.1:1547816-1548639 GCF_023073035.1 Bradyrhizobium sp. 62 | reverse complement strand
TGCTTCGCTTCGCTCGCAATGACGGCGACCTAAGCCGCCGCCACCGTCAGATTCGCACCGTCGACCTGCACCACCTTCACACGCGTGCCCGCCGGCGTATCAGGACCTGCGACGCGCCAGACGGTGTCGCCGATGCGCATGGTGCCGTTGCCGTCGACAATCGGCTTCTCCAGCGTGAACTCGCGGCCGAGGAGCGCATGCGCGCGCTTGTTGAGGAAGGGGCTGGCGGCAATTGCATCCGGCTTCGGCCGGGCGAGCCGGCGCCATACCGGCACGGCGGCGGCGGCGAAGATCGCGAACATCACGAGCTGGATCTGCCAGGATATCGCTACTCCGAACGAGATCAGCCCGACCAGCAGCGCGGCGAGCCCGAGCCAGAACAGGAACACGCCCGGCGCCAGCACCTCCAGCGCCATCAGGACGAAGCCGAAGATCAGCCAATTCCAGGTGCCGAGCGATACGAACATGTCGGTCATGACACGACCTCTTTGCAATGGCGCATGCCCTCGTCGGAAAACCGGTGTCCACTTTTCCGGGGCATGCGCTTTACCCCTGCCGCGGCGGCACCGCCGGCGGCGTGCTGCCGGTCGTCGGCACCGCCCCGCGACGAGCGGCGGCAGCCGCGGATGCCGCACTCTCGCCGAACGTGGCTTTCGCGATCTCGCCGATGCCGGCGAGCGAGCCGAGCATGCTGGTGGCTTCGATCGGCAGCATGATGATCTTCTGGTTCGGAGAGTCCGCGAACTGGCCGAACGCCTTGATATACTTGTCGGCGATAAAATAGTTCAGCGCCGCGACGTCGCCCTTGGCGATGGCTTCACTG
>NZ_JADPIT010000015.1:1495313-1547806 GCF_023073035.1 Bradyrhizobium sp. 62 | reverse complement strand
TTCCGCCGACCGCTCACGCGCTTCGGCGTCGCGGAAGGCGGCCTCGCGGCGACCTTCCGCCTGGAGGATCTGGCCCTGCTTGGCACCCTCTGCGCGCAGGATCTCGGACTGGCGCGCACCTTCAGCCTGAAGGATGTCGGCGCGTTTGACGCGCTCGGCCTTCATCTGTCGGCCCATGGCCTCGACGAGGTCTGCCGGCGGCACGATGTCCTTGATCTCGATACGATTGACCTTGAGGCCCCAGGGCGAGACAGCGGCATCGACCACACGCAGCAGGCGCTCGTTGATTTCGTCACGGTGCGACAACACCTGGTCGAGATCCATCGAACCCATCACCGAACGGATGTTGGTCATGGTCAGCACGGTAACGGCCTGCGTCAGGTTGGAAACCTCGTAGCTCGCCTTGGCGGCATCGAACACCTGAAAGAAGGCGACGCCGTCGACCGTCACGGTGGCGTTGTCCTTGGTGATCACCTCCTGCTCGGGGATGTCGATCACCTGCTCCATCATGTTGATCTTGCGCCCGACGCGATCGAAATAGGGCACGATCAGATTGAGCCCGGGGCTCAGCGTCTGGGTGTATTTGCCGAATCGCTCGATGGTCCAGTCATAGCCCTGCGGTACCGTTTTCACGCCGGCAATCAGCGTGACGATGACCAGCAAAACCAGCACAATCGCGAAAATGTCGAAACCGCTCATATTTCCTCCAAGGCGGGAAAAAGCCCTTTCCCGCGCTGTCATTGGTCGGGATCACGACCCTACCGGTTCAGCGGTCGCGATTCACGTCGGTATGTTGCTATAGTTCCGCAAGGAGAACGGCGAGTGTATTTATTTGGCCCGGCCGGAATCCGGCCATTGAAGAACGACGCAGACTCACCAGCGGCGACTAGTTGGACCAGCCGAAATTGACCGGCTTCAGCCCGGCGAGCTCCGGGCGCTCCTTTCGCAGCTTCGCCAGTTGGACGGCCGTCGGCCTTGTCTCGAAACTACGTTGCTGCCCCGGAAAGACGGTCGCCACATAATACAGCCCAGGCGAGGTGATATCGACCTTGGGCGTATGCACCGGAACGAATCCCATCGACGCCCCATTCGGCAGATAGGTACCCGGGCGCCCCGTCGTCGTGTAGTTTTGCAGCTCGAGCCCAGTCGTTCCGACAGCAACGGGGATGGCGACAAACCCGTCCGGGGCAAGGCTGATCCCACGCGCATTGATCGCAGGAAATCCGCTGTGAACGAACTGGAGGTAATTGATGGTTTCGCTGCCGCCGTTTCCGACCAGCACGATGGCCGCATCGCCCTTGACGGCGCTGCCGGCCCGCACCGCGTCCGGATACATCGTGGACGCAACATCCGCGGTCGTGTTGCAGCCCGCGAGCGCACAGGCCGCCACAATGACAAATACCCAAGCACGCATAGACTGAAGCCCGCCACTTGATGCCGCCCGTCGCCATCAACCTAGGGCGACAGACCCCGCCAGCATTATGTCAGACCATTGCGAACTTCTCCAGAAGGAGGGTAGCGCCGGCGATATTATTCAACCACCGAGTTGGCGATCGCCAGCAACGCCGGCGAAATCACCAGATCGAGCGCCTTGGCCGTCTTGAGGTTGATCGTGAGCTCGAAACTGGTGGGGTTCTGGACCGGCAAATCGGCCGCTCGCGCACCCTTCAGGATGCGATCGATATAGGAGGCGGCGCGGCGGAGCTGCTCGGCGCTGTCGGTGCTGTAGGACATCAAGCCACCCTCGTCGACGAAGGTGCGGCTCCAGAACACCGCCGGCACGCGCGCTTCATTGATCGCCGCCAGCAGAAGCGCACGGTTGGACATGGTGAAGAAGTCCGGCAGCACCAGTAGGCCGCCGTCTTTCCGTAGGGCTAGGGCGGCGATCGAGGCGGTGTCATGGACCGGCACGGGCTCCACCGTCACATCGAGCGCGTGGCCAGCGTCCTCGATCGTACGCAGCATCAGCGGCGCGAACGGCGCGGTGGCGGGATTGTATACGACCAAGACACGGGACGGTTTTGGCGTGACCTGCGTCAGCATCTCCAGCCATTTGCCGGCCAGCGGGCCGTCGTAATCGGTGAAGCCGGTGAGATTGCCGCCGGGATGGGCGAGATTCTGGACAAAGCCCTGGCTGACGGGATCGGTGACGACGGCGAAAACGATCGGGATGGTCGTCGTGCGCCGGCGCAGCTCCTCGACCGAGGGCGTGCCGACCGCAAGCAGGATGTCGGGCTTGAGCGCCACGAGTTCGTCGGCGAATTGCGCGATCCGTGCGCGGTCGCCGCCGCCGTTGCGCCAATCAATCTTGAGGCCGTCGTGCTCCTTCCAGCCATGGCCGGCAAGCGCCTCGACCAGGACCGCGCTACGCGTCTGACCGATCGCATCGTCGGCCGCAGTGACCGAGAGCACGCCGAGCCGGCGCGTCGCATTCGTTTGCGCCAGCACCGAGGCCGGCAGCGCCGCAGTCACCCCAAGAAGCGCCAGAACCTCGCGGCGGTTCATGGGGCGCTCCTCGGATCCAGGCTCACTATATCCAGCCCTGGAGCTCGCGCAGCACCAGCGTTCGGATCACATCCATGCCCGGGTCGCTGTCGTTGAGGCAGGGGATCGCGGAAAACTGCTCGCCGCCATTGTGCTCGAAGATCTCGGCATTCTCCTGCGCGATCTCCTCCAGCGTCTCGAGGCAGTCGGCGGAAAAACCCGGCGTGATCACCGCGATGCGGCGCACGCCCTCTTTCGCCAGACGCTCCATGGTCTTGTCCGTGTAGGGCTGCAGCCACTCGTCGAATCCGAACCGCGACTGGAACGTCAGCAGCAGCTTTGTCTCGTCCATGCCGAGCCGGCGGCGCAGCGCCTCTGTGGTCGCGACGCATTGGCCCTGATAGGGATCGCCCTTGTCGACATAGGCCTTCGGCATGCCGTGGAATGAGGCGACGATCAGCTCCGGCTTGAAGGGCAGGCTCGCCAGATGCGTCTCGATCGAGGTGGCGAGCGCCTCGATATAGGCTTCATCCTCGTAGTAAGGCGGCGTCACCCGCAGCGTCGGCTGCGCGCGCATGCGGGCAAGCACGCGGAACACCTCGTCGCAGACGGTGGCGGATGTCGCAGCCGAATATTGCGGATAGAGCGGTACGGCAAGGATGCGATCGCAGCCCTTCGCAATCAGGGCATCGATGCCCGACTTGATCGAAGGATTACCATAGCGCATCGCCCACTCCACCGTGACCTGGTCGCGGTCCGAAAGCATGGCCGCGAGCCTGTCGCTCTGCGAGCGCGTGATGGTCTTGAGCGGCGACTCGTTCTTCTCGGTGTTCCAGATCTTGAGATAGTCGCGCGCCTTGGCGCGGGGGCGGGTGCGCAGGATGATGCCGTTCAGCACCACCTTCCAGATCAAGCCTTGATTCTCGATGACGCGGGCGTCCGAGAGGAACTCCTTCAGATAGACCCGCACGCCGCGCGCGTCGGCGGTATCGGGCGTGCCGAGATTGACCAGGAGCACACCGACGCGCGAGGGGACGGGCTGCGTGGCCGGCATCGCGGCCTGGCTGGGGGCGATTGTCATCATGATCCGTTGCGTCGCGCGTTGTTCCGAACTTGTCAAGATTGGGGCGGTTTCGCTAGGGTCAGTACACAGGGGGAGAACCATGACGCTGGCGGAATGGTGCGTTTTCGGGGCGCTACTGCTCTATCTCTTAACGATCGTCTCGATCAAATGGATCAGATTTCGCGGCTTCGACAATTCGCGGCCGCGCGATCCAGCTTTCTTCGAGGACGCCATCGCTCAGCGCGCGCTCGGCGCGCATCAGAACGGGATCGAGACCTTTCCGTTCTTCGCCTTTGCGGTGCTGCTCGCCGAATACAGGGATTCGCCGCAGCGCCTGATCGACGAGCTCGCGGTGCTGTTCCTGATCGTACGGATCGCCTATGTGCTGACCTATCTCGGCAACCGCCCGACGCTGCGCTCCATTCTCTGGAGCATCGGCTTTGCGATCAATCTCGGGATCTTCTTCATGCCAGCGTTGAAGCAGTTCTTGCCGGTGTGACACCTTTCCTTCCTTCTCCCCTTGCGGGAGAAGGTGAGGGAAAAACTCAGAAACACGTCGTCCGTTCGGCCGCGACGTAGCCCAACAACAGACCCGCGCCGAACAGCAGCACGACGCCGGCGGCGGCGAATTCGATGCCGCGCATGAACAGTGCGCCGCCGCCGTCGCGTCCGGCGCTCAGGCGGGCGGCGATGTCCTTGGCGGAGACGGCGACCACAGCGATGGCCGCGACCGTGATCGCGGTGCCGAGCCCCATCAGCAGGGTCGCGGCAATGCCGGCCCAGAACAGGCCCTGGGCCAGCGCGAACACCAGCACCAGGATCGCGCCCGAACAGGGGCGGATGCCGACGGTCAGGATCGCGGCAAAGCCGCGTCCCCAGCCACCGGGGCCGGCGAGTTCGCTCGGCGTGGGGCCGTGGGAATGGCCGCAATGCTCGTCGTGAACGTGGTCATGCTGGTGGTGATGATGGGCCTGGGCGTGATCGTGGCCATGATGATCGTGCGCATCGTGATGGTGGTGACCGAGATCATGATGGTCATGCGGCACGCCCGCGATCGCCGGCACCGCCTGAACCGCCTGCAGCGCGCGGATGAAGGTGCGTCCCTTGACCCAGACCAGCCGCAGGCCGAACAGCGCGATCAGCGCGTAGCTTGCGATCTCGATCGCGCCTTCCGCCTTGCACATGGTCTTGGCGGTCGCATTCAGCACCCAGGCCGAGATGCCGACGATCAGGATGGCCACCAGCGACTGCATCAACGCGGAGGCAAACGACAGCATGATGCCGCGCCGGGCGGTCTCGCGATTGGCGACGAGATAGGAGGCGATCACCGCCTTGCCGTGCCCGGGACCAGCCGCGTGGAAGATGCCATAGGCAAACGAGATGAAGAGCAGCGTCCACACCGCGGAGCCATCGGACTTCGCGGCGCGGATGGTCGCCGACATCTGCCGATAGAATTCCGACTGTTTTGCCAACAGCCAGCCGATCAAGCCGCCGGCCTCGGGCTGGGCAGCTTGTGTCGAACGCGGCGCGCCGAACGGGTTCTGCGCGAGGAGATCGTGGAGCGCCGCATCGGTCACGCCCACGACGAGAAGAACGCCGGCGCAGACAGCGAGCCCGCGCGCCATGGGCGTGAGTTGCGGCTTCAAGGGCAATCCACCGTGATCTTGTTGGCGAACATCATGCCGAAACTGGAATTCTCGCCGTTCATAAAAGTCTGCTCATTGAGCTTCTGCGCGGTCGCGGTGCCGTCGCTCGGCCGGTCAAGTTTCATCTGGCAGCCGGCGGGCGCGCCGACCAGCTTGACCGGATTGTCCTTGGCCATCTGGAAGTCGATGAAGAAGGAGCGGTCGAACACTTCGAGCACCAATTGCCTGGGCTTGACCGGGTTCTTCAGGGGCAGCGTGAAGTGCAGGGTCAGGACCGTATCCTTGTAGTCGAGGAAGTAGTCGACCGGCTCCTGGAATCGCTCCTTCTTGCCGTCGGCTCGCGCGAAGGTGAAGTAGGCATATTCCTTCAGCGACTCGACATTGGTCTGCGCCAGTGAACTCAGCTCCTCGCGCGTATAGGCACCCTTGGCCTTGCTCTCCAACCCCTGCACGGCATAGGCCGAGAACATGTCGTCAAACGTCCAGGCGTGGCGCACGCCGGTGATGGTGCCGTCCTCGGCGTAGAGCAGTTCACTGGTCGCGGTGATCCAGACATGCGGATGCGCCTGCGCCGCGCCTGCCGCGAGCGACAGGGCGACAGCGAGCAGCAGCCCGAACAGGGCGCGCATGCCCTCAGGCCGCCTTCGGAGCGTCGAGCAGGCCGCGGCGGCGCAGCAGCGCGTCCGGCTCCGGCGGCCGGCCGCGGAAGGCCTCATAGGCGGCTTCCGGATCAACCGATCCACCGCTCGAGTAGATGTCGTCGTGCAGACGTTTTGCGACGGCGGGATCGAAGATGTCGCCGGCTTCCTCGAATGCACCGAAGGCGTCGGCGTCCATCACCTCAGACCACATGTAGCTGTAATAGCCGGCGGCATAATGATCGCCGGTGAAGATGTGACCGAATTGCGTCGGCCGATGACGCAGCGAGATCTCCTCGGGCATGCCGATCTTTTCCAGCTCGCGTCTCTCGAAGGCGCGGACATCCTGCGCGGCGGAGGCCGGCTGGGTGTGGAATTCGAGATCGATCAGCGCCGAGGAGACGAACTCGACGGTGGCGAAACCCTGGTTGAATTTTCGCGCGGCCAGGAACCGTTGCAGCAGATCGTCCGGCAGCGGCTCGCCGGTCTGGTAGTGGCGGGCGAACTGCTGCAGCACCTCCGGTCGCTCCTGCCAGTGCTCGTAGAGCTGCGAGGGCAATTCGACGAAGTCGGTGAATACGGAGGTGCCCGACAGCGACGGATAGGTCACGTTGGAGAGCATGCCGTGCAGGCCGTGGCCGAACTCGTGGAACAGGGTGCGGGCGTCGTCGGGCGATAGCAGCGAGGGTTCCCCATCCGCGCCCTTAGAGAAGTTGCAGATGTTGAGGATCAGCGGCGCGACCTCGCCGTCGAGCTTCTGCTGGTCGCGCAACGAGGTCATCCACGCGCCAGAGCGTTTCGACGGCCGGGCGAAGTAGTCGCCATAGAACAGCGCTTTGTGCTTGCCGTCCCGCCCCTTCATCTCCCAAACCCGGACGTCCGGATGCCAGACCGGCACATCCTTGCGCTCCTCGAAGGTGACGCCGAACAGGCGCGTGGCGCAGTCGAAGGCGGCGGCGATCATGTGGTCGAGCGCGAGATACGGCTTGATCGCGGCGTCGTCGAAATTGGCGCGCTGAAGGCGCAGCTTTTCGGCATAGAAGCGCCAGTCCCAGGGGGCGAGCTTGAAATTGCCGCCCTCCTCGGTGATCAGCGCCTGCATGTCGTCGCGGTCGGCGAGCGCCCGCGCCCGGGCGGGCTTCCAGACCCGCTCCAGAAGGCCGCGCACCGCTTCGGGCGTCTTGGCCATGGAATCCTCGAGCCGGTAGGCCGCGAAGGTCGGGTAACCCAGGAGATTGGCGCTTTCCTCGCGCAGCTTCAGGACCTCGACGATGGTCGCGTTGTTGTCGTTGGAATTGCCGTTGTCGCCGCGCGCGGTGAAGGCCTTGTAGACCTTCTCGCGCAGGTCACGCCGGGCCGAGCTCTTCAGGAACTGTTCGACCGAGGAGCGCGACAGAGTGACGATGGCCTTGCCGGCCATGCCGCGTTCTTCTGCCGCAGCCTTGGCGCTGGCGACAAAACTCTCCGGCAGGCCCTGGCGGTCGGCTTCGCCGAGCTCCATGAACCATTCCTGCTCGTCGCCGAGCAGATGATGACTGAAGCTGGTCCCGAGCTGGGCGAGTCTCTCGTTGATCTCCGCCATCCGCGTCTTGGCCTCCTCGGAGAGGCCGGCGCCGGAGCGGTGGAAGCGGGTGTAGGTGCGCTCGAGCAGGCGGAGCTGTTCCGGCGTCAGACCGAGATTGGCGCGGTTCTCGTGCAGCTGGGCGATGCGGCCAAACAGCACGGCGTTCATCATGATCGGATTCCAGTGCCGCGCCATCCGCAAGGAAACCTCCTTGTCGATCTCCAGGATGGCCGGGTTGGAATCCGCCGAGACGAGGTCGTAGAAGACCGACGCGACCTTGCTGAGCAGCTTGCCCGAGCGCTCCAGCGCCGTGATGGTGTTGGCGAAGTCGGCCGCGGTCGGGTCGTTGGTGATCGCTGCGATCTCGGCGGAGTGGTCGGCGAAGGCCTGCTCGAAGGCCGGGAGGAAGTGCTCCGGCTTGATCTCGTCGAAGGGCGGGGTCGCAAACGGCGTCACCCACGCCTTCAGCAGCGGGTTGGTCTCGGAGTCCGTAGTTTGGCGGGGTTCTGACATTACAAGTCCCGATTTGTGCTCGATTGTTGCGGCCAGCTATAGCACGCGATGGGGCTTTTTTGGGCCATTTGCCCTTGCTCCCGGCTGCCTTTTCGGGGAGATTGCGGCCCTCCAAGCCTAGGACCCCTGAGCTCATGAACGCGACCTCCTCGTCTTCCCGTCGGATCGTCTGGCCGAGCGTCATCACCGTCATCAGCGCCGCCATCCTGATCGGCGCCGAGGTGTTCGGCGCGGCGTTTGCCGGCGGCTGGGCGCTCGCGATCCTGTTCGGGCTGGGCGAGCAGGGCACGCACATCCTTCAGGCCGCGCTGTTTGCACTCGGCGTGCTCGTGATGACTGCCTTCATCCGCGCCGCTCAGCGCGTCGAGCCATTCACGAAGCGCGGCTGACACTTCCTCGCGTGCGAGAGACACGCGCGCAGAAAACTTAACGCGCGTTCATCTTCCGCGTCGCTCGCGCAACACTGCGCAAGCAGATGTTAGGCAATTCTGTTCGCAGTCTAAAAAATCTCTTGCGAAGCAGAGTCAAAACACTTATGTGCGGATTGCCCAATTTCGCACGTGCCTGTGGTCGTGTGTCAGTCGGTAGGTATCCGGACAAGAGGCCGGACAGCCGCCAAGGGGTGAAGAAGCCGAGGGGCTCTTCGGAAGTGTGGAAGTCGGAAGGCTCATAGCCGGAAGACGAAAGCAAACCCGGAGCGTCCAGCATCTCTCTCAAAGAGATGCCTTGTCGAAGGTGACTTTGCTCTTTGCAACCGTGACTGGCAGCCGGAGGCGAACCGGCGCACCCCGCTCTCAACGGGGGACGCGACTTAAAGCAACGACGGATCGGGCTTTTTTGGTCTCTACCGGCAGTCCAACGCCGGCGCGGGCTACTGAAAAGGCTTGTCCTTCATTGCCAGGTGTGCGGGCGGGAACATTCCCAACCAATCCACGGCAGCACAGTCTGATGTGAGTCTTTGGCTCGTCGCGCCTCCATCGCGCGATCTGGCCGGAGCGCTCTTATCCGACGTCATTTTTTGAACGGATCCCCGTCGCTGGGCCGTTTGGGAGAGTGCTATGACCGACCGTATCCAGGAATTCCTGCGCAACCGCCGCAGCGAGGGCCTCGACACCGAACCGTGCCTCGTCGTCGACCTCGAAGTCGTGCGCGACAATTACCAGACCTTTGCCAAGGCGCTGCCCGACAGCCGCGTGTTCTATGCCGTCAAGGCGAACCCGGCGCCGGAAGTGCTGACTTTGCTCGCCTCCATGGGCTCCTGCTTCGACACCGCGACGGTCGCCGAGATCGAGATGGCGCTGGCCGCCGGTGCGACGCCCGACCGCATCTCCTTCGGCAACACGATCAAGAAGGAGCGCGACATCGCTCGCGCCTTCGCGCTCGGCATTCGGCTGTTCGCGGTCGATTGCACCGCCGAGGTCGAGAAGATCGCCCGTGCCGCGCCCGGCGCAAAGGTGTTCTGCCGCATCCTCTACGACTGCGCCGGCGCCGAATGGCCGCTGTCGCGCAAGTTCGGCTGCGACCCGGAGATGGCCGTCGACGTACTCGACGTTGCCAAGCGTCTGGGCCTGGAGCCGTGCGGCATCTCCTTCCATGTCGGCTCGCAGCAGCGCAAGGTGAAGGCGTGGGACCGTGCGCTGGCGATGGCCTCGCAGGTGTTCCGCGACTGCGCCGAGCGCGGCATCAACCTGACCATGGTCAACATGGGCGGCGGTTTCCCGACCAAATACCTGAAGGACGTGCCGCCGGTGGTGACCTACGGGCGCTCGATCTTCCGCGCGCTGCGCAAGCACTTCGGCAACCAGATTCCGGAGACCATCATCGAGCCGGGCCGCGGCATGGTGGGCAACGCCGGCATCATCGAGTCCGAAGTCGTGCTCATCTCGAAGAAGAGCGACGAAGACGAGGTGCGCTGGGTCTATCTGGACATCGGCAAGTTCGGCGGTCTCGCCGAGACCATGGACGAGTCGATCCGTTACGCCATCCGCACCCCGCATGACGGTGCGGACATGACGCCGTGCGTGCTCGCTGGGCCAACCTGCGATAGCGCCGACGTGCTGTACGAGAAGAACCCGTATCCGCTTCCGGTGACGCTCGAGATCGGCGACAAGCTGCTGATCGAAGGCACCGGGGCCTATACGTCGACCTACTCGGCGGTGGCGTTCAACGGCATCCCGCCGCTGAAGACCTACCATATCTGATCGCCTCTCTTTCCGAGGCCTGACGAACCCGGGAGCCGGCTTGCCGGCTCCCTCCCTGACATTTCGATTTCTGACGACGCCTTGGACCGGCGTGCTTTGGGCACGTCCGTTTCAAGCGGGGACTGACGCGCCATGACTGCTCTTCGGAAGACACAGGTTGATCCCACCTCGAAAGCCGCTCCGTTCGCGATCCGTGCGGAGCGTGCGGCCGACGTTGCGATGCGTGAAGCGCTGCTCGATGCGTCCTTTGGCGAGAACCGCCATGGCCGCACCTGCCAGCGCCTGCGTGACGGACGCGCACCCGCAGCCGGCCTCGCGCTGACCGCGATGCGCGAGGGGAAGCTCGTGGGAACCGTGCGGCTGTGGCACGTCAGCGCCGGAGGCAGGCCCGCTCTGGTCCTCGGACCGCTGGCGGTGGACCCTGCCTGCCGCGAGCTCGGGATCGGCGCCGCGCTGATGCAACAAGCGCTGGCTGCCGCCCGGGCGCGCGGGCATGCCGCCGTGATCCTGCTCGGCGATGCCCCTTATTACGCCCGCTTCGGCTTCTCCGCGGCCAACACCGGCGAGCTGTCGCTGCCCGGTCCGTTCGAACGCGACCGCCTGCTGGCGATCGAATTCACGACAGGCGCGCTGGAGGGCGCCGCCGGGATGATCGTCCCGACTGGGACGGCCTTGCCCAAACGGAGGGTGGTTCGCGCCCTCCAGGCGCGCGCGGCCTAAGGATCGCCATGATGGCGACGACCCCGCCGCGTTAAGCGGCAACGACCGGCTGTGCCTGCGTTAGGCTCCGTTCCTTTGGGGTTGCGCAGGCCGGCAAATTGCCCGTAAACCCCACGAAATTCCTCCTCTTCAGTCGAGGCCCACGACCAATGTCCCGCCGCCTGATTTCCACCGGCTCCCCGTTCGAGAAGACCGCCGGCTACAGCCGCGCCGTGATCGACGGCGAGTTCGCCTTCGTCGCGGGGACCACCGGTTACGACTACACCACGATGACAATGCCGGCCGATGTCACGAACCAGTCACGCAACTGCTTCAAGACCATCGAAGCTGCCCTGAAGGAGGGTGGCTTCGAGATGGCCGACATCGTCCGCGTGACCTACTACCTCACCGACATCAAGGATGCGGACGCGCATTTCGCGGTCTGCGGCGAAGTCCTCGGCGAGATCCGCCCGGCCGCCACGCTTCTCGTCGTCTCGGCGCTCTACAAGCCCGAGATGAAGGTCGAAATCGAAGCCACTGCCAAGCGCCGCAGCGCCTGAGCCATCCCTCACCATTTGTTCGCCAGCACGTTCCGGAGAAACCATCCCATGAGCCCCGCCTCGCAGATCTACGCGAAGATCACTGGTCCCATCGTCATGGTCGGCTTCGGCTCCATCGGCAAAGGCACGTTGCCGCTGATCGAGCGGCATCTCGATTACGACAAGTCGCGCGTTACAGTGATCGATCCGAAGGACGAGGGTCGCAAGGCTCATTGCGAGAAGCACAATGTGCGCTTCATCCAGAAGGGCGTGACCAAGGACAATTATCGGGAGTTGCTGACCCCGCTGCTCACTGAGGGCGGCGGCCAGGGCTTTTGCGTCAATCTCTCGGTCGACACCGGCTCCACCGACATCATGGAGCTCTGCAACGAGCTCGGCGCGCTCTACATCGACACCGTCAACGAGCCCTGGCTCGGCTTCTATTTCGATTCGTCGAAGGGCCCGGAGGCGCGCTCCAACTACGCCCTTCGCGAAGCGACGCTGGCTGCCAAGAAGGCGCGCCCCGCGGGCTCGACCACGGCCGTCTCCTGCTGTGGCGCCAATCCCGGCATGGTCTCGTTTTTCGTCAAGCAGGCGCTGCTCAACGTCGCCGCTGACCTGAAGCTCAATGCGCCCAAGCCGAAGACCAAAGCCGAATGGGCGGACTTGATGCGACAGGCCGGCATCAAGGGCATCCACATCGCCGAACGCGACACCCAGCGCTCCAAGAAGCCGAAAGAGCCCGATGTCTTCGTCAACACCTGGTCGGTGGAAGGTTTCCTGTCGGAAGGCGTGCAGCCATCAGAACTCGGCTGGGGCACCCACGAAAAATGGATGCCCGAGAATGCGCGCACCCACGAATCCGGCTGCGGCGCCGCCATCTATCTGATGCAGCCCGGCGCCAATACCCGCGTGCGCACCTGGTGCCCGACCCGCGGCGCGCAGTATGGCTTCCTTGTCACCCACAACGAGTCGATCTCGATCGCGGACTATTTCACCGTGCGCGACGCATCGGGCACGGCGGTCTACCGGCCGACCTGCCACTATGCCTATCATCCGGCTGACGATGCCGTGCTGTCGCTGCATGAAATGTTCGGCCGCGCCGCGAAGATGCAGGAAAAGCACCACATCCTCGACGAGAACGAAATCGTCGACGGCATCGACGAACTCGGCGTGCTGCTGTTCGGCCATGACAACAATGCCTATTGGTTCGGCTCGCAGCTCTCCATCGAGGAGACCCGCAAGCTCGCGCCCTATCAGAACGCCACCGGCCTGCAGGTGACCTCCGCCGTGCTCGGCGGCATGGTGTGGGCGCTGGAAAACCCGAACGAGGGCATCGTCGAAGCCGACGAGATGGATTTCGACCGTCTGCTGGAAATCCAGCTGCCCTATCTCGGCCCGGTGAAGGGTTTTTATACCGACTGGACGCCGCTGACGGATCGTCCGGGACTGTTTCCGGAAGACATCGACACCAGCGATCCCTGGCAGTTCCGGAACGTTCTGGTGCGGTGATTATGTCGTCATGCCAGGACTTGTCCCGGGCATCCACGCACTTTCTTTCTCGCGACTCCAAGAACGTGGATGGCCGGGACAAGCCCGGCCATGACGCCACAACTGCAGTGAGCTACTTCCTCTCGATCGGAGGCGCGATCTTCTCGGCTGGCGCCGGCGGCAATGCTGGTTTAGCCGCGCCCGCAGCGCCCTGCGTCTGCGGGTCGGGCCGCGCGGGCTCTGGGGCGGGCGTGGTCGGCCGGTCGCCGCCGGGCTTGGCCTCCGCAGGCTTGTTCTGATCGTCGGACGGCGTGCCCTGAAGGGGTTGCGTCGCCTGGGCCGTCTGCATCCGGGTCTCAGCGCGGATTTGCGCCAGCGACATGCCTGAGACCACAACTCCTGCTGCGAACAGCGAGCAGGCAACCATCAGGTCGAGCTTCAGTCTGCGCTTGTCATATTGGCCGGGCATGTCGATCACCGCCTTTGTCCGTGGGATCAACGAAATCGCCGGTCCGCGGTTCCCTGCCCGCGGTGGCGGGAACTCGGCGGCTGCGCGCCCAATTGCCGCGCTCAGTCCGTGGTGCTGACTTCCCAGGTGGCGTGGCGGACGCCGGGCAGGTGCTGGAGATCGGTCGCCACTGCATTCAGCTCGTTTGGATCGACGGCGCTCGCGACCAGCTTTGCCACGATCTCGATCAGATCATCCCCGGTTTCGACCATTTCGATATCGGCCACCAGATATTTTGCGCCCTCGAGCTTCTCGACGAGCCGGTCGCGCATGTCGGGCAAGGCGTCCGGTGCGACCGCGAGTTTGAAGTAATAGGTCGCCTCGGAGGTCTTCTCGTTGAGAGGGATGCGGTTGATGGCGTTGACCAGCGGCCGCAGCATGGTGTTGCCGGCAATGACGAAGACGGTGAGCGCCGCGGCCTGCGCGACCATGTCGGCGCCGGCGCAGGAGCCGACCGCGGCCGAAGCCCACAGCGTCGCCGCGGTATTGAGCCCGCGCACGTCCATGCCCTGCTTCATGATGACGCCGGCGCCGAGGAAGCCGATGCCCGAGACAACGTAGGAGATCACCCGCACCGCGCCGTCGGCGCCGGTCAGGTGCATGGCGAGATCGACGAAGGCGGCGGCGCCGACCGCGACCAGCACGTTGGTACGCAGGCCCGCGGTGCGCTGCCGGTATTGCCGCTCGGCACCGATCAGCGTGCCCAGCACGAAGGCCGTGAACAGGCTGACCAGCGTGTCCGCGAAGTCAGCGAGCTGGAAGGTCGTCAGAAACCGCATGGCCCCATCTACGGTCGGAACGATGACAGATTAAAGCTCGAGCAGGCCGCCGTCGCCATTTTCGTCGGCAAACGCCAGCAGCGTCCCCTTGGCATTCCAGGCGAGCGCGGCCACCGACGGGGTGCCATTGCGGCGGACGAGGATCTCGGCGCCGTCCTCCAGACGCACCATGAGCACGGTGCCGTCGCTGTAGCCGGCGGCGAAGATATCGTTCCTGGGATGGCAGGCAACGACCGACACGCGCGCCTGGAGCGGCGCGAGCATCGCAGGCTCCTTGCCCATCGGGCCGTCCTTGCTGGCGAACGGCCATATGATGACGGTGTCGGCGCCCGAAGTCGCGAGCCCCTTGCCGCCCGCGCTCCACGACATCGAGCGGACGCGGCCGGGATAGCCGGTCATGCGCATGTGCCTGTTGTCGGCAAGCCGCCAGCCGTGCAGCGCCGATTCGTGCATCGTGGTGACCAGAAATTTGTTGTCCGGGCTGAAGGTGACGCCGAGATGCGAGCCGGCCCAGGGCAGGAATTCCGCCGATCCCGCCATGTTGGGAAACCACAGCGTCGCGCCGTTGTAATGAGCAATCGCGAGACGCTGGCCCTTCGGCGCAAACGCGAGGCCGCCGACGGTCGAGGGCACCTCGAGCGACTTCTCCTCGCTCTTGCCGCTCTTGAAGAAAGCAGTCTTGCCGGCCGACCAGGCGTAGGCACCGTCCGGATGCAGCGCTACCGCATCGATCCAGCGCCGCTTCGGGTCGGTGGCAAGCAGCGTCACTTCGCCCTTGGCGTCGAGCGATACGACTTTTCCAACGTCGCCGCCCATCATGAGGCGCTTGCCGTCGGAGGCGGCCGAGAGAATGCCGCCGCTGTGCACGGCGACCTTGCTGATCTCGCCCTGGCCATCCACGAACGCGACGTTCTCCTCGCCGCCGACGAAGGCAGCGCGGGGCCCAAGGAAATGCACGGAGGTCACGACCATCCCGAGCGCGAGCGGTTTGACGCGCTCGGTGACGGAGACGATCGAGGCGGAATCGGCGGGCGGCGTAAACTCTTTCATCACGAGACGATGCAGCTCTCAAAACCCTGGCGAATGAGATCTTGCGGCAATTCGCGGCCGATGAAGACGAGGCGGCTCTCGCGCGGTTCGCCGTCCTTCCACTTCCGCTGGTGGTTGCCCTCCAGCATCATGTGGACGCCCTGGAAGACGTAGCGGTCGTCGTCGTCGTGGAAAGCGAGGATGCCCTTGGAGCGCAGGATCTTGCCGCCCTCGACCTGCACCAGGTTCTGGAGCCAGGGCATGAACACGTTCGGATCAAGCGGCTTGTCGGTCTTGAGCGACAGCGATTGCATGTCCTCGTCGTGATAGTGCTTCAGGCCGTGGCCGTGATCATGATCGTGATGATGGTCGTGACCGTGGTGATGATGATCATGGTCGTGGTCGTGATCCTCGGCATTCAGGAAGTCCGGCTCGATGTCGAGGATGCGGTCGAGATCGAAGGCGCCGCGGTCGAGCACGTCCGCCAAAGCCACCGAGCAGCGCTCGGTGCGGTGCAGCTTCGCATAGGGGTTGATGGCGCGGATGCGGGCCTCGACCTCGGCAAGCTCGCCCTTGGTGACGAGATCGGTCTTGTTCAGCACGATGACGTCGGCAAAGGCGATCTGGTTCTTGGCCTCGGGCGCGTCCTTGAGACGGTCGGACAGCCACTTGGCATCCGCGACCGTGACGACCGCGTCAAGGCGCGCGTTCTTCTGCACGTCCTCGTCGACGAAGAAGGTCTGGGCCACCGGTGCCGGATCGGCAAGACCGGTGGTCTCGACGATGATGGCGTCGAACTTGCCCTTGCGCTTCATCAGGCCTTCCATGATGCGCACGAGATCGCCGCGCACGGTGCAGCAGATGCAGCCGTTGTTCATCTCGAACACTTCCTCATCGGCGCCGATGATGAGGTCGTTGTCGATGCCGATCTCGCCGAACTCGTTGACGATGACGGCGTACTTCTTGCCGTGGTTTTCCGACAGGATGCGGTTCAACAGCGTGGTCTTGCCGGCACCGAGATAGCCGGTCAGGACGGTCACGGGAATTTTTGGGGCGGTCGCTTCAGACATAACAACTCCGGACTTCGGGCTTTTCGCGCGACGCGAGGCGGGGTGGCCCCTGCCCTAGTGGTCAAGCGCGCTGGTCAGGGCCTTTATATTGTGCCTGACCATATCAATGTAAGTGGGTGCAGGCCCCTTTTCGCCGGTCAAACCGTCCGAAATCAGGGTCCCACCGACTTTTGAGCCGGTCTCCGCCGCGATCCGCCGGATCAGCCGGTCGTCGCTGATATTTTCCAGGAACACGGCCGGGATTTTTTGGGCCTTGATCTGGCCGATGATGGTGGCGATGTCCCGCGCGCTGGGCTCGGTTTCCGTCGAGACGCCCAAGGGCGCGATGAACCTGACGCCGTATTCGGCGGCGAAATACCCGAAGGCGTCATGGGTCGAGATCACCTTGCGCCGCTCCTGCGGGATTTTGGCCACGGCTTCGCGGACCTCGCGGTCGAGCGTTTCGAGCTTTTCCAGATAGGCCTTGGCCTGGGCGCGGAAGAACTCCGCATCATCTGGGTCGGCCGTAGCCAGCGCATCGGCGATGTCGGTGACGTAGATTTTGGCGTTGGGGACGGACTGCCAGCCATGCGGGTCTGCGGCAGAGCCGAGCTTGAGCGGCGCGATGCCCGCGCTCGCGGTGACCACCTGCGCCTTGCTTCCCGAGGACTGCACGAGGCGCGACAGCCAACCCTCGAGACCAAGCCCGTTGACGACGACGAGCTTTGCGTCCGCGATCCGCTTCGCATCGCTTGGCGCGGGCGTGTAGACGTGGACGTCGCTGTCGGCCCCGACCAGCGTCGTCAGATTGATCCGGTCGCCGCCGACATTGCGGACGAAATCGGCGAGGATCGAGAAGCTCGCGACGACCTTCAGTTGCTCCGCGGCGTGCAGCGGCGAGGCAATCAGCAAAAGCACACAAAGCAGGATGCGCCGCATCGCTATCACGCTTCCAGATGCCGGCCGGGAAACAGCTGCCTGACGACGCCGCCGACCCGGCCGAACAGGACGGAGACGGTGTAAAGCGCGCTCGCCACCAGAATGATCGCAGGGCCCGAGGGCACACGGGTCTGGAACGACAGCACGAGACCTGCATAGCCGGAGACTGCGGCAGCGACGACCGCGATGCAGATCATGACGGTGAGATCGCGCGACCAGAACCGCGCGATGCCGGCCGGCAGGATCATCAGACCGACCGCGAGCAGCGTGCCGAGCGCCTGAAAGCCGTTGACGAGGTTGATCACGACCAGCGCGAGGAAAGCGAGATGCGCAGGCCCGCCAGCCCGGCTCACTGTGCGCAAGAACAAGGGGTCGACACTTTCGATCACCAGCGGCCGGTAGATCACCGCGAGCACCAGCAGCGTCACCGTGGCGTTGAAGGCGACGACCAGCAGCGTCTGGTCGTCCATCGCGAGAATATTGCCGAACAGCACGTGCAGCAGGTCGATATTGGTGCCCTTGATCGAGACGATCGTCACGCCCAGCGCCAGCGATGCCAGATAGAAGGTCGCGAGCGAGGCATCTTCCTTCAACCCGGTCGACCGCGCGACGAGGCCTGCGAGGATCGCGACGGCAAAACCTGCGATCAGGCCTCCGGCCGTCATCGCGAACAGATTGAGACCTGAGAGCAGAAAACCGACAGCGGCGCCGGGAAGTATTGCATGTGCCATGGCGTCGCCGACCAGGCTCATCCGCCGCAACATCAGGAACACGCCGATCGGCGCACCCGCGAGCGACAGCGCGATGACGGCCGCAAGCGCACGTCGCATGAACTCGAATTCGGTGAACGGGCCGATCAGCGCGTCATAGAGCATCGAATATCAAGCCGCCCGTGAGCGGGCATCATCGGCCGAGCAGGCGGCGGCGCTGTCGTCGAAGGCTTCGCACATCCGCATCGCGACCATCAGGTTTTCCGGCGTCAGCACCTCCGCCGTCGGCCCCCACGCCACGGGACCGCGCGCCAGCACCAGCGTCTCGCTGAAATGGGTGCGCACCATCTCCATGTCGTGCAGCGCGGCGAGTACTGTGCGGCCCTCGCCATGCCAGTGCTTCACCAGCGTCAGCAGATCAGCCGTGGTCTTGCTGTCGATGGCGTTGAAGGGCTCGTCCAGCACGATCAGCCGCGCGTCCTGGAGCAGTACGCGCGCGAACAGCACGCGCTGCATCTGGCCGCCCGAGAGTGTGCCGATCGGGCGGTTTTCGAAGCCGTTGAGGCCAACGGAAGCGATGGCGCGGAGGATCTTTTCCCGCGCCGCCTTGCCGATGCCGCCGAACAGCCCGGTCCCACGCCACAGCCCGGTGGCAACGAAGTCCAGCACCGAGATCGGGAAGCTGCGGTCGATCTCCGCGCTCTGCGGCAGATAGGCGATATCGCGGCTGTCGAGCCCGCCGAGATGGATGCTGCCGTCGAGCGGCCTGAGGATGCCGACGATGCCGCGCAGCAGCGTCGACTTGCCGGCGCCGTTCGGGCCGATCACGGCCAGCAACGCACCCGGCGCGACCTCACCATTGAGATGGTGCACGGCCGGATGGCGGTCATAGCCGAGCGTAACGTTGTGAAAATGCAGCGCCGCCATGGTCACCTCATTGCCAGGAAGACCACGCCCCAGAGCACGGCGCAGACCGCGAGCGCGGCCGCGAGGCGGGCGGCCATCGTCATGCGCAGGATCGACCAGTGCGCCGCCTGAGCCGGATGCGGAGAGGCCGCATCGTGGACATGGGCGTGGGTGTTAAGCGGGCGGCTGTGATCGTGTCCGTGCGAATGCCCGTGATCATGGGAATTGCCATGAGCATGGTCGTGATGATGGGCTGGGGACGCGGCGGGAACCATGCCGAAACGTTATATTATAACATTACTCCTGTCCACGCCGGGCTCAGGGCTTGCCGATCACCATGGCGATGGCGGCGGCGACGAACGGGAACGGCAGCGAGACCGCACAGCGGAACCAGACGAAACGGGCCGGCATGAACGGAATTTCCCACAAAATCACCCGCTGGAAGGCAAACAGCGCCCAGGCGACGACATAGGCCACCACCTGCGGCACCCCACCGCCCGATTTCAGCGCCACCGTACCGATAGAGAACCCGATCACCGGGCCGCCGGGCGTCGCGGCCCCGGCGACCACGGCAGTCGCGACCCCGAGCCAGCCGCTGTCCGGGCCGAGCCAGCCGCTGATCACTTCCTGCGGGATGATGGCGGCGATGTAGCCGGAGCCGATCACCCCCAGCGCGATCCGCGGCACGATGTTGATGAAGTCCATCGAGCCTTCGCGCAGCGAGGCCTTAAACACCGGTGGGCCGCGGCGAAAGGCGATCAGGCCAACGCCGAACACCGAGCCCCACAACAGGATGTCGATCAGGAGCGCGGCGCTCAATTCTCATCGTCCTTCAGGACCGGCTTCGGATAGAGCCGGACATAGACGAAGCGGCCGAGCGCGCCTGCGAGCACCGGCAACGGCAGCGAGATGACAATGCGCCACAGCGTGAAGTCGGTGCCCATGATCGGGATTTCCCAGGCCACCGCCCGGCCATAGCCGATCAAGGTCCAGCTCACGACCATGGCGATGGTGGCACCGAAATCGGCGCCGACCGCGAGCAGCGCACTCGCCACGGGATAGGCGGTGAAGGGACCGCCGGGCAGAATCGCGCCGAAGGCGGTGCCGATCAGAAGGCCTTTCAGGCCCGATTTCGGCCCGAGCGCGCGCGAGACTTTTTCGTGCGGCAGGATCTCGGAGATGAACGCGCCGAGCAGGCAGCCGGCGAGCACGCGCGGCAGGATGCCGCCGAACAGCGAGAGATCATGGATCAGTATGTCGAGAACACCGTCGGTGCCGTCGCGCCGCCAGACCAGACCCGCGCTCACCGCCACCAGCGCTGCGATGATGATGGTCGACCAGCCGATCGGCTTGCGCACGCGACCCGGCCGCGGCTCGGATTCCGCGTCCTCGGCGGGCGCCGGGTCTTTCGGGGAGGGTTCTGACAACGGGCGCGTTCGGCTCGAGGGTGATGCCCGTCCTGATTAAGGGCGCCGCGGATGCGATGCAAACAGTACGATGACGGGAGCGATGCGCACCTCGCGCAGAGCCATGCGAGGCGAAGTGCGAATTCCGCACAGCAAAAAGGCGGCCGCGCCTGCGACCGCCTTTTCGATTCCGTCATTCCGGAGCGGCAAAGCCGACCCCGGAATGCGTGAAGCCCAGGCCTTGTCGAGCTCAGGCCTTGTCGAACAGGGACTCGACGTATTCCCAGTTCACGAGGTTCTCGACAAACGCCTTCAGATAATCGGGACGGCGGTTGCGATAGTCGATGTAGTAGGAGTGCTCCCAGACGTCGCAGCCGAGGATCGGGGTGGCGCCGTGCACCAGCGGATTCTCGCCGTTCGGGGTCTTGGCAATCTCGAGCTTGCCGTTCTTGACCTGGAGCCAGCACCAGCCGGAGCCGAACTGGCCGACGCCGGCCGCCTGGAAGTCCGTCTTGAACTTCTCGAAGCCGCCGAGGTCCTCGTTGATCTTCTTCTCGATCTTGCCCGGCAGCTTGGTGCCGCCGCCATTGGGCTTCATCCAGCTCCAGAAATGGATGTGGTTGTAGTGCTGGCCGGCATTGTTGAAGACCGCGGGATTCTTGCCGAACGAGCCCTTGACGATCTCCTCAAGGGACTTGCCTTCCCATTCGGTGCCCTTGAGCGCGTTGTTGCCGTTGGTGACATAGGCCTGATGATGCTTGTCGTGGTGGAATTCGAGCGTTTCCTTCGACATGAATTGTCCGAGGGCGTCATAGGCGTAGGGGAGTGGGGGCAGCGTAAAGGTCATGGGTGTTGTCCGCGACTGATGGGGGAACGAGACTTAACGGTCACCCCTTATAGAAGGTTCCGTGGCCGTTAAATACCGCGAATTTTTCCAAAAGGCGTGGTGCGGCGGCTTGGCCGGATTGCATAAAATCGTCGCAAGGATGTCGGCGTTTCAACCAGGCGTAAAATATCATTGCCTTTGAGGTGCTTATGGCAGAACGAAACGCACCGGCGGCGCGGAGATGCGAAAGAGAGAGCAATGAGCATCGAGATCGACATTTTGAACGGCGACGCCTCCTGGCGGATGGCGGAGCCGCTGCATCGGGCGGTCTTCGGGCCTGATATCGTCGGGAAGCAGCCTTGGGCTCACGTCAAATGGGCCAATGCTGACCTGCGCGTGCTGATCGAGACGCCCGAGGATGGTCTCGTCTGCCACGTCGGCATCTACTTCCGCACCGTCACCTGGAATGGGCAGAAGGTTCACATCGGCGGCATCGGCGGCGTCTGCACGCGGGAGGACCGGCGCGGCCGCGGCTATGCGACCATGGCGATCGACGCCGCGCTGCACACCATGCGCGCCAACGAGGCGGTCCGCTTCGCGCTGCTGTTCTGCGAGCCGCACAATGTCGGCTTCTACGAGGCCCGCAGCTGGCTCCCCTTCAAGGGCGAGGTCTATTGCGAGCAGCCGGAGGGGCGGATCCGCTTCACTCACATGGCGCCCTATGTCTGCAACATCGTCAGCGCGCCGACACTCGGCACTATCGACCTCTGCGGCCTGCCCTGGTGAGCCCTGCGTGAGGCGCGGCTGGTGCCGGGGGTGCGCGCCATATAATATGTCGATCATCATCTAATATTCCGCGCGGTGACACATGACGATCGACGCCTCCCTGGACGCCGTGCCGCCGCCTGCCCCGGCCGCCTCCCCCATCGCCAGTCTTTTGACGGCACCGATCCTGCCGACGCTGCTGCGGCTTGCGATCCCCAACATGATCGCGATGGTCGGCAGCACGCTGGTTGCGATCGCCGAGACCTCCTATATCGGCCGGCTCGGCACCATCCCGCTCGCAGCGATCGCGCTAGTGTTTCCGTTCGCCATGCTGACGCAGATGATGAGCGCGGGCGCGATGGGCGGCGGCGTCTCGTCTGCGATCAGCCGCGCGCTCGGCGCAGGCGATCGGACCCGTGCGGCGACACTGGCGCTGCATGCCGCCATCATCGGCCTCTGCGGCGGACTTTTCTTCACGGTGACGATGCTCGTCTTCGGGCGCTCGTTCTTCACGCTGCTGGGCGGGCGCGAGCGCGTGCTCGAGGAAGCCAGCGGCTATTCGCAAATGCTGTTCTCCGGCGCGGTCGCGATCTGGCTCGTCAACACGCTGGCATCGGTGATCCGCGGCACTGGCGACATGCGTCTGCCCTCGATGGCGCTGATCGGGACGAGCGTGCTCCAGATCGCGCTCGGCGGCACGCTGGGGCTCGGCCTGTTCGGTGTGCCGCAATTCGGCATGCCCGGTGTCGCCGCCGGTCAGTTGATCGCATTCACCTGTGCTGCGATCTTTCTCCTCTGGTATCTCTGGTCCGGCCGCAGCCGGCTGCCGCTGGATTTCCGTGCCTTCCATTTCGATCGCGCGTTGTTCTTCGACATCCTCAAGGTCGGCGCGGTGGCCTGCCTGTCGCCGCTCCAGACGGTACTCACCATTTTGATCTTCACCAAGATCCTGGCGACCTTCGGCACCGAGATGCTGGCCGGTTATGGCATCGGCTCGCGACTGGAATTCTTGCTGATCCCGATCACCTTCGCCTTCGGCATCGCCTCGGTGCCGATGGTCGGCATGGCGATGGGCGCCGGACAGGTGAAGCGCGCGCGGCGCGTGGCCTGGACCGCGGCCGCGGCCTCGGGAATCACGGTCGGCCTGATCGGTGTCGTCATCGCGCTCGATCCGTCACTGTGGGTTTCGCTCTTCACCAGGGATCCCGGCGTTGCCGCCGCCGCGCACAGCTATTTCCATTGGGCCGGCCCGACCTTCGTGTTCTTCGGCATGGGCGTGTCGCTTTATTTCTCCTCGCAAGGCGCGGCGCGCGTCGGCGGTCCCGTGCTCGCCTCCACCGCGCGGCTTCTGATCGTTGCGATCGGTGGCGGCGGCCTCATGATGGCGCAGGCTCCGGCCTGGACCCTGTTCGCGCTGGTTGGCGGCGCCATGGCGGTGTTCGGGCTATCGACCGCGGCCTCGGTCGCCTTGGTGCGCTGGGGCAAATGAGCACAGGTCAATGCACGCAGGCAAATAAACGCGGGAATGTGATTCCATCCAGCGTTGCACTATCCTGCTAGGCTGCTATGGAGGCGCTCCACTTTGGGGCTCTCCATGACTTCCAGATTCGCTGCTCTCATCGTCCTTCTGGCTGCGCTCCTTGGCGCGACTGCCGCCCATGCGCAGAGCGCCGACGGGACCTGGCTGACCCAGGCCGGCGACGCCCGCGTCAAGATCAGCAAATGCGGCGGCGGCATCTGCGGCAATGTCGTCTGGCTGCGCGAACCCCACGACACCGCGACCGGCCAGCCCGCCACCGACAGCAAGAATCCCAATCCCGCCCTCGCCAGGCGCCCGATGATCGGCTTGCCCTTGTTCAGCGGCATGCAGCCTTCCGGGCCGAACAAATGGTCGGGCCAGATCTACAATGCCGACGACGGCAGCACCTATGCGAGCAGCGTTACCGTGACCTCAGCGGATTCGCTGCGGGTTGAGGGTTGCGTTGGCGCGCTCTGCGGCGGCGAAACGTGGACGCGCGCGGGGCGCTAGCGCTTCACGCCGTCATCGCCTTCAGCGCCGTCGCCGCCGAAGCGTAGCCGCCCCGCGCACCGTCGATAAAATGGACGTGGTCACTGCGCAGCGCGGACGGGGTGAAGCAGGTCATCATCGCTGCGTCCTGCTGGTGCAGGCCGTAACGCACGATGCCGTCGCGCGCGGCAGTCGCGAGGCGATCGCTGAGGGCGCGTTCGAGCTCCGGCGTACAGTCGAGGATCATGCGCAGGCCGTCGTCATATTTGCGGAAGTCGGAGTTCTCCACGACCTGCCGCTTATAAAGCTTCGGCACGAAGCCGCCGACCTTGAGATTGAAGCGCATGATCAGATAGACGAAAAGCGTATAGGCCAGCACGCTGGCGCGGCGTGCGAGCAACGGACCTCCGCGCTTGGTGCGCGCCTCATAGTCCAGCCCCTGCGGCGGCCATGTCAGCGGCGGACCTTGCGGCGGCACGGGCCGACCGGCATCCGGACTGAGCTCGACGAGATGGATGATGTCCTCGATCACCTTGCGGAATGCCGAGGGATCGGCGCCCTGGGTCGGCATCACCAGCACGGACAGGATCAGGCCGCGCGCCGCCGGAATGACCTCGAAGCGGCAGGACAGGCCGGAGAGATCGGGCTGCGCGCCCGCGGGCGCTTCGGTGATCGCAAATTCGCCGCGCTTCATCGCGGCGTCGGCCCAGGCGAGCCCGCCGCCCGAGAACATCGCATAGGACAAATTGGCCGAGGGACCAAAGCGCGCGACGCGCACGTCGAGGCCCTGCGCGCGGATGGCGCTCACCGGCACCAGCGCGACGCGCATCCCCAAATCGAGATCTTCCCGCACCCAGGTCGCGGTCGCAGCCAAAGCCTCGCGGGCCGGCTCGAGATCGCGGGGCGCGACCGCAAAACTCGCGCCGTCGCCGCCGAACACGAAGGGAAATTCGCGTCCCTCCAATGCGTTCGTCACCGCCGCGATCACGGCGGCACCGGCCATGTTCACCGCCTTGTAACGCTGCGCCGCGATGGCCTTGGTCGAATCCACGATGTCGGCAACGCCGACGCTCCAGTCGTCGGGCAGCGGCGAATACAAAGCGGGGTCCATCAGGCTGGTGAAGCCGCGAAAGACCGGAATGCCGCTATAAAAGGCTGATGTCATCGGATGATGCCGGATGGTTGGGACGCGCGTCCAAAAGACATACGTGGCAGGATCGATCCGGGTTCGCCGGGGGGCGCGCCCTTGCAACCATTGGCCGAAATGGACCCGGACAACAAGATGAGGGCGCGCTGCAATGCCACAGAAGGTCATTGATCGGCATCAAACAGCGGGCCGCAAATGGCGTCTAGTCTCGATGATCTGACATGATTGCGCGGGAACATCGACGTGTCCGACTTCAACGAGAAGGACTCCATCGCTCCGGTACGCCGGCGCACCGGGCGTGATCCCATCAGCGCGGTGAAGATGCCGGAAAGCCTGACCGCGGCCGTCGATAATTGGGCCGAAGCCCATCACCTGTCGCGCTCGGATGCTATCCGCACGCTGATCGAACTGGGCCTGAAGGTCGCGCCCCCGGCACTCCCGCCAAGGCACCCGCTCGCCTCGGATGCCACCAGGATCGAAGAGCTCGCAGTGCATGAACTCGAGGGGTTGCTCGATCCTGCCCTCTCTGAGGACGAACGCGAGCGCCGGATCCGCCGTCTGACCGATGGCCCGCCGGAGTTCTCACACGAACGGATTGACCTGCCGAAGCACCGGACCTGAATGTCTAGTGCAGCTTCTCGTCCTGACGCTTGCGCAGCACAGAGGCGGGAACGTCATGGCAGCCGACAAGGCGCACGAATTTCTGCGGATACATTTCGTAACCGTGATCACCGGAATTCTGATGAGACATCGGCTCGCAGTGAACGGGCTGGCCGTGAACGTCGCTTTGCTGTGCGGAAGATAGCTTTGCCGACGCCTTGCCCGGGTTCGAAGCGGTCATGGACTGCTCCCTATCGATTAGGGCAGATCGATTGACGTAACCCAATCGATTGCGCGGCATCTTACGACCAAATCCGGATGATGTCATTGCGCCGGATCAATGCAATTGTGGCGATGGAGTTCCGCCTACGCCGTGTTGCCCGCGTCGACCGTGAACACGCTACCCGTCACATTGCGACCGCCCTCGCCCAGCAGATATTCCACCATGCGCGCGACGTCGTCGGTCTCCGGCAGGCGCCGCAGCGCGCTGCGGCCGGCGATGCGCTTGCGGCTATCGTCGGAGAGATTGTGCGTCAGCTCGGTGTCGATGAAACCGGGCGCGATCGCGTTCACGGTGATGCCGAGCTTGCCGACCTCGCGCGCGAGCGAACGGGTGAAGCCGGTGGCGGCGGCCTTGGTCGCACCGTAAACCGAGAGGCCGTTATAGCCGGTGGTCGCGATGATTGAGGAGATGTTGATGATACGGCCGGCACCGTCGGCCATCATCTGGCGCGCGACATATTTGGTGAGAATGATCGGCGACAGCACGTTGAGCTGCACCAGCGCCTCGATCTCGGAATTGTGCATGGTCGCCAGCAGGCCTCGGCACCGAAGGCCGGCATTGTTGACGAGGCCGTAGATCGGGCCGAATTCATCGCGCACGAGTTTGGCATAGGCCGGGATCACGTCGATCACGGCGAGGTCACAGGCGCGGAAATGCAGGCGCCCTTCCGACCCGGCGATCGCCGCCGTGAGCTCGTCGCTCTCGCGCCGCGCGGCCGCGATCACGTTGTAGCCGGCATCGACAAGCCGCTTGCCGATCGCAAGGCCGATACCGCGGCTACCACCCGTGACGAGAACATTATGCATCGGAGCGCGCCAGTTTGCCGGCCGGGGTGACGTCGAGCGCCTCGACGAAGCGGATCACCGCCGGCACCTTATGGGACGCGAGCTGCGCGCGGCACTGATCCAGGATCTGGGCGCGGATCTCTTTCGCGCGCGCCGGATCGGTGCCGTCGGCGAGGATCACATCGGCAACGACGATACCGCCGGTGATCGGGCTCTTGCGTGACTTCGCCCGCGACATCCGCACGTCGGGATGACGGTTGATCACCGCCTCGATCTCTTCGGGGTGAACCTTCAGCCCACCGATATTGATGATGCCGCCGCGGCGGCCGACGAAATAGTAGCGGTCGCCACGCAATTCGACGATATCGCCGCTGTCGACAAATCCGTCTACATCGGTGAGCGCAGCCGCGTCGCGGCCGATGTAGGCGTGCGCCGTGCGCGTCGAGCGGATGCGTAGCGAGCCGTCGATGACCTTCATTTCGACGCCGTTGCGGTTGCCGAGATAGTCCGCCGGAAAGCCTTCCAGCCCGTCATTGACGGCAAAGCCGACGCCCGCCTCGGTCGATGCATAGGCATGGCCGACGGAGGAATTCGGGAACGCCGCTTTCAGGCCGTCCAGCACCGCCTGGTCGGCGATCTCGCCGGAGAGGCGGACATAGCGCGGCGCAAACTGCGCGGCCGAGCCGCTCATCAACAGCTTGCGCCAATGCGAGGGCGTGCCGGAGATGTGGGAGACGCCGCGCGCGTTCAGCCGCGTGACGTGATCGCCGAGCGCCTCATGCGGATCGGACAGCACCATCGAACCGCCGGAGAGGACGGCGCGGAGGAATATCTGCAGGCCGCCATAGCGGCGGATATCGTAGAAGGTCGCCCATACCGGCGCGGGTCCACGCGCCGGGCCTTCGGCGACGATGGCGCCGGTGAGTGCTTCCAGCGTGTGGCCGACGATTTTCGGCACGCCCGACGTGCCCGAAGTGAGCATCAGCCATTCCGTGGCGCGTTCGGTCCTGGCCGGCGTGGTAGCCTGAGGCGGCAGTTGTGCGGTGACGACGAGCGGCACGCCGGTCTCGGCCCAGCGATCGGGCTCGTCGGTGACGACGGCATCGATCCCGGCATCCGCCATCAGCGCATCGAGATGCGCGGGATTGAGATCGGGCGGGCACAGCAGCATGCGGCGGGCAATACCGTCGAGCTCGATCATGGCAAGGCCCGATCGGAGCTGGTCGGATACTTTCAGCAGCACCGCGCGCCCGGACAGTTCGCCCAGGCGGCCACCCAGGACCGTCTGCGACAGGATATCGGTCAGCGACACGACGTCGTGCGCATCCGACAGCCTGCGGCCCGTCAGCTCCGCGCCGAGATGGTCGCGAAGCGCAAAGATCTCACGCGGGGACATTTTCGTAGGCCCGCACGAAATCGCCCACGGTGGCGGGGAACGCTGCGTCCTCGGAGATGGTGAAGGGGTCGACGCCGGTCTCGTCCTCGAGGCGCGCCACCAGGATGGCGAAGGCGAGCGAGTCGAAGCCCGTCTCGTGCAGGGACAGATCGTCAGAGAGTGCGGGAAGCGCGACGTGCTGCTCTTTGGCGATCTGCTGGATCGCTTCGATGACCTTAGACCGTACCGACATGGCTGGCTCGCTTCTGTTGTCGTTCGTGTTGCGGCGGTTCTTGATGACCGCCTCCCTGGGCCGCTTGTTTACCGGATAGAAGTAAATGGCTTCTTGGACAATTCGGATAAAATTGGACCTATCTTCGAACTTTCGTGCGATTAGAGCCGGATCGTGCCCTCGTTGATTTGCGCATATGTCTCCGCGTCCAGCGCGACATAGGTTCCGGCCTTCGGGTCCAGCATGAACAGCGGATCGGAGACCACGCCCGGATCAAATCCCTCGCGCGCGAGCTCGCCCTTCTTCTGCTTGAACGTCTCGGTCGCATCGAGCTCGCGCGAGATGCGTATGAAGACAGGGAGGGCATAGGCCGGCAAGCGCTGAGCAAGACGGGCAGGCAGCGCCTCGAGGACGAAGCCTTCGTTTACCACGATCGCGCTCATGCCGGCGCGGCCGTCGGTGCCGAGGATGCTGACGCCGTAGGTGGTGGCGTCGACCACGCCGGTGAAATCGCGCACGGCGTCGTTGACCTCCGAAGTCGCGACGTTCTCGCCCTTCCAGCGAAAGGTGTCGCCGAGGCGGTCGACGAAGTGGAAGAAGCCCTTCTCGTCGAGCCGCATCAGATCGCCGGTGCGGAACCAGGAATCGCCCTTGGCAAAGACATCGCGCAGGATCTTCTTCTCGGTCTCGCTCGCCTCGGTGTAGCCCTCGAAGCGGCCGCCGCCCTCATCCGCCGTGCCGATGCGGCCTATGGCTTCGCCGGGCTCGCCGCGCGCGCAGGCGATGCAAAATCCCTCTGCATCGCGCAGCGGCGCACTATTATCGGGGTCGAGCTTGACGAGACCGGCAGGGAAACGATGCGCGAGCAACGGTGGAACGCGGCCGATCGCGCCGGGCTGGCCCTCGACGTTGAACAGCGAGAAATTGCCTTCCGTCGCCGCGTAGAATTCGAGGATACGCGGAATGGCGAAACGCGCCTGGAAATCGTCCCAGATGTCACCGCGCAGGCCGTTGCCGCAGACGAGCCGCAGGCGATGCCGGTTCTCGTATTCCGACGGCGGCGCCTTGAGCAGGTAGCGGCAGAGCTCGCCGATATACTGAAACAGCGTACAGTCGTGGCGCACGATGTCGGGCCAGAAATTCGAGGCTGAGAATTTTTCCGCGATCACCACCGAACCGCCGGCGGCGAGCATGCTGCATGGCGCGACGATGCCGCCGACCGAGTGGAACAGCGGAAGGCAATCGTAGAGCCGATCCTGCGGCGTCGCGCCGGTGAGGCCGGCGAACCAAAAGCCCCAGTTGAGGATGCGGCGGTGGCTGATGCTGGCGGCTTTCGGCAGACCGGTCGTGCCGGAGGTGTAGATCAGCAGGGCCCGGTCGTCGATGGTGACGTCGCCTCGCTCGTCCGGCGAAAGCGGCCCGTCATCGAGGACGGCAAGCGCGACATCGATCGCACCCTCGCTGCGGGCATCGCCATGGGTCCAGACCTTTGCTTGTGTCTTCAGGTGCGTCGACGCGCCGTCCAGCGCGTCCTTGAGCTCGTGCGCGACGATGATCTGGGCGGGCCTTGCGACACCGATGCAATGCGCGAGCGACCGGCCGACGAGCTTGGTATTGATCAACGCGACCACGCCGCCGACCCGGCTGATGCCGAGCCAGGCCGCGACATAGTCGATGCCGTTCGGCATGATCAGCGCGACAGTGTCGCCCTTGGCCACACCGGCCGAGCGTGCCCACCGCGCATAGCGATTGATGCGTTTCGAAAGCCCCTCATAGTCGAGGCTCGCGTCATCGGTGGCCAGCGCAATGCGATCGGGCTGGCGCTGCGCCCAATCATCGACGACGTCGGCGAACAGCCTGCCCGGCAACGTCTCGATCCGTGCGGTGAGCTCGATCGCCTTCAGCCAGATTTTCGAAGCCGAAGGTGCGCGCGCGGCTTTCGGTTGCTCGATGACGCCGGTTGTCATGCCGTTCATTCTTTCGGAACGTGTCTGCTGGTGCCCGGCAGCTTAGCTCGCACGCCCTGCCCAGGTGTTAAGAGACAGGGTAAAACCGGGTTAGTGCGCGATTAACTCTAGTCATCCTTTACCAAACCGGATGCGATCGACGTGCGCGCGGCCTGGCAATTCTTACGACAGCAGAGCCGGGGCGCGCTGCGCGGAAGGCTATGCGGCTCCGGGCAAACGGGTTAGGCTTTTTGACCCTGCATTGTCCGGATTGCGAAAGGGAGACGACCTGTGGCTCTCGACTCGTCTGAGTTTCCTGTCCAGGTCGCGCCGTTCAAGCAGCCGCTGACCCATTTTGCCAGTCGCCTGAAGGACAGGCAGGTCAAGGTGGTCGCGATCGGCTCGTCGAGCACGGCGGGCGAAGGAGGCATCGCTCCCTATCCGCAGCGGCTGCTGGCCGACCTTCGGATACGATTTCCAAATGCCATGATCGAAGTGGTCAACCGGGGCGTTGGCGGCGAAGAGCCCCATTGGAGCTGAAGCGGTTCGACCATGACGTCTTCGATCTCAACCCCGATCTCGTCATCTGGCAGGTCGGAACCAATTCAGTGTGGCAATCCACCGATCCGCCCTCGTTCAAGGACACGACGCACGCCATCCGTGAGGGCATTGACCGGCTGCTCGGCGCTAAGCGGATCGACGTGATCCTGATGGACCTGCAATATGTGCCGGCGCTGCTGACACCGGCCAAGGCCGACAAGGCGGACGCGATGGTCGCAGCGATCAGCGAGATCGCACATGCAAAAGGGGTCAACGTCTTTCGTCGCTTCGCGCTGATGAAGGGCTGGCACGATGTTGCAAGAATTTCGTTCGACCGCATGGTCGACCCGGGCGACGATAGCAGGCTGCACGTAAGCGACTGGACCACGGACAAGATGACCTGGCAGTTGACCGACGCGATCGTCACCGCGGCCAACAAGGCGCCTCACGGCAGCTAGTCCTGCATGCTCCGTCGGATTGATGGCCGAACGGGCGGTGAGCGCTAGCCGCCTCGCTTATGTCGCAAGCGCGGCGGCGGTGCATTGAACGGATAATACGGATTGAGATCGCAGCTGGCGGAGCGGCCTGAAGCGGTAGCTTGGCACTGCGGCACTGAGGTGAAGGAGCAATCGTACCACTCCCCGCCACCGCCGTTCGCACCGGAATAGACGTGCATGCAGACGGGATAGCGCGGATCGAAGGTCTGCGCATGCGACGGCGCGGCCGTGAGCAGGGCACCGACGGTCATGATCAGGCCGAATAAGCGACGCATAAGAATTCCCCCTGAAAGCCGCATTGCGGATCGCTAGTGCACGTTCTTGTGGCGCCGGCGCGGCGGCTGCGGGGGTTGGTCGAACGCATAGTAGGGATTGACGTCGCAGCTTGCAGAGCGGCCCGAGGCCGTGGCGCGGCACTGCGGCAGCGAGGTGAAGGAGCAATCGAAATAATCGCCGCCGCCCCCGCCGAAGCCGCCGGGCGTATAGACGTGCATGCACACCGGATAACGCGGATCATAGGTCTGGGCGTTGGCATCTGCCGCCACGAACAGCATGACAATTGCGGTGAGGGTCAGGATCGGCAAACGCATGGAGAAATCCTCGAATCTGTCATGTCGGCGGCCCGGATGCCGGCCACCTCGTATGGCATAACACCACAGCAGAGGCGACCGTTCCTGCGCGTAAATGACGGCAAGGTGAGTGCGGTGCACTGCGCCCGCTACCCGCCGAGCCCTTGCAACACCAGCCGGTTCAATCTTGCCGCAAACGCCGCAGGGTCTTCCGGCAGTTCGCCGTCCAGGATCTGCGCCTGTTCGAGCAGGAGCAGGCTGAGATCGTCGACCGCCTTCGAGCCGGCCTGAGCCTTCGTGATCGCCGTGACCAGCGGATGGCGCAGATTGATCTCGAGGATCGGCTTGGTGCGCAGGCCACGGTTCTGCTGGGACAGGATGCGCTCGAGCTCGCGGCTCGGGCCCTGGCTGTCGGCAACGAGGCAGGAAGCGGAGCTGGTAAGGCGCGTCGAGGCCTTAACGTCGCTGACGCGCCCGCCGAGCGCGGCCTTGATCACCGCAATGGTGGCGGCCTCGTCGGCGGCCGGCTCGTCCTTTGTCGTCTCGTCCGCCTCGTCGACGCGTGGGATCAGGTCGAGGTTGAGATCGCCCTGGCTCAGCGACTTCAGCGGCTTGCCGTCGAATTCCGATGGCATCGACGTCCAGAAGGCGTCGACGGGATCGGACAGCAGCAGCACTTCGATGCCGCGCGCAGTCGCCGCCTCGAGCCGGGGGTTCGACTTCAGCCGATCGATGCTGTCGCCGACCAGATAATAGATCTCGGTCTGGTTCGGCTTGAAATCGGCGATGACGTCCTTGAGCGAACGCTTCTCGCCCGAGGTCGTGGTGAAACGCGACAGCGCGAGCAGCTTTTCGCGGCGTTCGAAATCTTCGTAGATGCCTTCCTTCAGCACCGCGCCGAAGGCCTCCCAGATCTTGGCGAAGTTCTCCGGATCCTTCTCCGCAAGGCTTTCGAGCTCGGACAATACGCGGGTCGCCACGGCCTTGCGGATCTGTGCGAGCTGCGGATTGTTCTGAAGCATCTCGCGCGAGATGTTGAGCGGGAGATCCTCGCTGTCGACGACGCCGCGGATGAAGCGGAGGTAGCCCGGCAGAAGATCGGCATCGTCGGTGATGAAGACGCGGCGGACATAGAGCTTGACGCGTCCCTTGCGGTTCGGCTCGAACAGATCGAACGGCTTGGTCGAGGGCGCGAACAGCAGCACGGCGTAGGAGTAACGCCCCTCCGCGCGATAATGCAGCGTCATCGCGGGATCGTCGAAGGCGGAGGCGATCTGCTGATAGGCCTTCTTGTAGTCTTCCGGCGTGAGCTCGGATTTCGAGCGCTGCCACAGCGCGCTTGCAGAATTGATCTGGCGCGGTTCGCCCTCTTCAGGCACGAGCTCGATCGGGAAGAGGATGTTGTCGGAATACGCGCCGACGATACGTTCGATCTCGTAGGCTTCGAGATATTTCTTCGCATCATCCTTGAGGTGCAGGACGATCTCGGTGCCGCGCTGCACGCGGCCCGCGTCCTCCTCGCTGGCACGCGCGATCTCGAAGCCCGACCCGCCTGTGGACGTCCAGGTCCAGACGTCGCTCTCGCCGGCGCGGCGGCTGACCACGACGATCTTGTCGGCGACCATGAAGGCGGAATAGAAGCCGACGCCGAACTGGCCAATCAGGCCGAGACCATCCTTGGCCTCCTTGAGCTTCGACACAAAGGCCTTGGTGCCCGAGCGGGCGATTGTGCCGAGGTGGTCGATCAGCTCCTGCCGCTCCATGCCGATGCCATTGTCAGCGATCGCAAGCGTTCCGGCCGTCTTGTTCGGAATGATCCGGATCTTGGGCGCGTCGCCCTCGCCCAGCAGCGCCGGACTCGCGATCGCCTCATAGCGCAGCTTGTCGCAGGCGTCCGATGCGTTGGAGACGAGCTCGCGCAGGAAGATATCCGTCTCGGAATAGACGGAGTGCACCATCAGGTGCAGAAGCTCGGAAACCTCGGCCTGGAAGGGCTGCGTATGCACAGCCGTGTCTGACGTCGTCATGCGTTTACCCGGTCAATCGAAAGGGAAAGAAACCCGGGATATAACGCGAGGGGGCAGGGGATCAAGTGACGTCAGCAACCGCCCCCCGGGGCGGAGGCCGACGTGTCCGTGGCAAATGCCGATCAGGTCACACAGCGACCGGGTTGGAGCAGCTTTGCGACCTCGGTCAGGGAGCTGACCATCGGCTCGCAGGCGATGGTCGGCTTTTTGCGGCTCTGCTTCTGGTCCGGGAGCAACACCGGCGGCTTGGCGTTACCGGTCTCGATCACCGCGGGGACCCGCAGCAGCACCGACGTGTCGGCGAGATCGTTCAGCCGCATCGACACGGTACGGGTTGGAACCTCCGCTTGCTTGATATCGGCCAACCGGTCGGCTTTGCTGGAGCGATTCACGTTGTGGCCCGGCTTGTCAGCGACCGCCTGCCAGCGGTCGGCCAGATCATGGCCGGAGGCCAGCTGCACGGCGCCCACCTGAACGGCGCCGAGCGTCGCGGCGAGCGCGACGGCGCCTAAAAATACCTTTTGGATCTGTGACATGGCTGTCGGTCCCTCGCCCCATGGCGATCGCGGGAACAACGCGAGGAGAGGACCGGGAGTTCTCAGTCGTTAAGATCACTTAACCGTGTGCGAAAAAGGCGCGCCCTCGCGAAAAATTCCCACGAAAAATTTCGCAACCGCCTGGAACGACTTTCACGGACGGGAGTCGTCTCAACAGCCGGCTATTCCCCCCTGCCCCATAAGCCGGCGACGTAGGGCGCGACTGTGGTGATGCCAGTCGCGCCTTACTTTTGTCTGGCGTTCAGTTCGCCTTTCCCGCGAGCCACTCCCGCCCCTCCCCATAGAGCTTCTCGACCTCGGGCCCGGTCAAGCCCGGCATGTCGCGCTTGACCTTGTAGCCGATCAGCTCCTGCATGTAGGCGAGGTGGCGGTAGCCTTCCGGGAGCGCGGCAAGGGCTTTCTGGTCGAGCTGAAGTGTCGCGGCGGGATCGACCGGGTCGATCCGGTCCTTCTCGTAGATCGGCTGGCGGCGGACGATGCCCCATTTTCCCTGCCGCTTCTCCAGGAAATCGTAGAAGCGCCCGGTGCAGACGACGTCGCAGGGCACGTCGTGCACCGGCGCGCGCTGCGAGATCGTCATCTTGGTCTGCGCGATGGCGCGCGCCCCCTCGAGATCGATACTGCAGCCGCCGAGGAAATGCAGGATGCGCACACCCTTGGCGAACCCCTCCTGGCTGACCCGCATGAAATCCCGCGCCGGCCCCTGAAACCAAGTGGCGGACATCCAGCCTTCCTCGTGCCAGACGGTGGCAAAGCGCTCCCAGTCGCCGGCATCGCGCCACACCGCCCAGTTCTCGACGAGGTCGCGAATGGCGAGGCGGTCGAGGAGTTGCTGGTCCATGAACACGTCTCCGATGGCACCGCGGCTGCAACGCGGCCGCTGCAGCAGGTATGAGCGGCGAATTCGATGGCCGTCAAGCGTGGCAACCTGGTCAATAAAAATCCGGCGCACCTTGCGGCACGCCGGATCAGATTTCGTCAAATGCCGGGCGCTGGCGCCTTCCTTACGCCGCCGGCACCTTCGGCGCGCGGTTGCGGGAGTTGCGCTGGAAGAACAGAGCCTGGCTCGCCACCGCCGACACCATCGCCGGCTGGAACGGTTTTGAGATCAGGAACGCCGGCTCGGGGCGCTCTCCGGTAAGGAAGCGTTCCGGATACGCGGTGATGAACACCACCGGCACCTCGAAGGTGCGGAGCAGCTCGTTGACGGCGTCGAGGCCCGACGAGCCGTCGGCGAGCTGGATGTCGGCCAGGATCAAGCCGGGCCGCCTGTTCTTTGCCAAGGCGACCGCATCGGCGTGGGTACGGGCGACGCCGACGACATTGTGGCCGAGATTCTTCACCAGGCTTTCGAGGTCCATGGCGATGAAGGTCTCATCCTCGATGATCAGCACGTCGGTGGCGATCTCGGCGGCCATCTCACGGCCTGCGGCATCCGCGAGCCGGCGCGTCTCGCCGACGTCGGTGCCAAGAATGTAGCCGACCTCTTCCTCCGAAAATCCCTCGAGCGAGAGCAGCAGGAAGGCTTGCCGCGGCAACGGCGTGATGTTCGAGAGCCGCCGCTCCGGCGGCATCGGCAGGTTCGTCACCTCGGAATCGTCGTTGACGGAAACGGAATTCCAGATCTGGGTGAACAGCCGGAACAGGCCGGCGCGCGGCCCGTGGCTCTCGTCGAGCACCGACGGATCTCCCAGCATGGCTTCCAACATGGCTGCGACATAGGCGTCACCGGAGGACTGGCTGCCCGTCAGGGCGCGTGCGTACCGGCGCAACAACGGCAAGTGTTCAGCAACAAGCTGTGAACGGGACATCCCCACTCCATATCATCATCGGGCCGACCTTGACGTGCAGGCGTTAGGCGGGGGGCCCGGGTTCCCCTGCTGGGCTGATTACGCCTCAGCCTGAGAAAAGTTCCGCATGGGGGCGGAACTTTTTCTCGCAGCTCGCATTGAGCCTATCCAGGGAACGGCTCCCGGTTGAGAGAACTTCTCGATTTTACAGTCACTTAACTCGGGGAAACGTGGAACAGGTCATGAAAGATCTCAAGTCTCAAGCCAGCAAAAGCACGACCCCCGGCAAGGGAGGGCTCACTCCGGAGATACAGTCGCGGATCGGGCACCAGCTGCGCGCCATGTACGACGACGTGGTGCGGCAGGGGGTTCCGGACCGGTTCGCGGAACTGATCAAGAAACTTGATGCGCCGGGAGCGGCACCCCAAGTGGAAAATGGTGGCGGCTCTAACGACAACAATGGGAGGGATTGATGCCTCTCACGGACTCCCTGCGTAACGACATCCTGGCGGCCGTGCCCAGTCTGCGCGCGTTCGCCATCTCGCTCAGCGGCAATGCCGATCGCGCCGACGATCTGGTCCAGGAGACGCTGTTGCGCGCGCTCGCCAACATCGATTCGTTCCAGCCCGGCTCCAATCTGCCGGCGTGGCTGTTCACGATCCTGCGCAACCTGTTCCGCTCCGACTATCGCAAGCGGCGGCGGGAAGTCGAGGATGCCGAAGGCAACTATGCCAAGACGCTGAAGACGCAGCCCTCGCAGAACGCCCATCTCGAGTTCGAGGAATTCCGCACGGCGCTCGACAAGCTTCCGCAGGACCAGCGTGAAGCGCTGATCCTCGTCGGCGCCTCCGGCTTCTCCTACGAGGATGCGGCTTCGATCTGCGGCTGCGCAGTCGGCACGATCAAGAGCCGCGTCAACCGTGCGCGCTCCAAGCTCGCGGCGCTGCTCTATGTCGACGGCGCCGAGGATTTCGGGCCCGACGAGACCATTCGCGCCGTCATCGGCGGCAGCGGCGGCTGACCGCCGGCGTCAATCGGACCGAGACCGCGATGAAGGCGGCCGCTTCCGCGGCCGTCTTCGCATGTCTGAAGTGATCATGTCTGAAGCGTGAAACTTGATGCGCGCCTGCGTCGCTCGATCACTCGTCCACGAAGGTCACGGTCTCGGCCACGCTCGCACGCGACGTGCGGTAGCTGTTGACCTTGTGGGCGCTGTCGGCATAGCCGAACGAGATACCGCAAACGATGCGGCGATCATCAGGCAGATTGAAATGGCGGCGGATCAGGCCGGAGTGACGCGCGAGCGCCGCCTGTGGAATCGTGCCGAGCCCGAGCGCCTGCGCGGCCAGCATGAAGTTCGAGACATAGGCGCCGCAATCGATCGCACCGTAGATGCCGAGCGGCTCGTCGGTGTGGATGATGGCCACATGCGGCGCGCCGAAGAAATTGTAGTTCTCCAGCGCCTGCTTGGCATAGGCCATCTTGTCTCCGCGCGCGATGCCGAGCGTGTTGTAGAGCTGAAAACCGCTCTCGCGACGGCGATCGAGATAGGCGCCGAGATATTCGCGCGGCGGCGGGAAATCATAGTCGTCCCCGAGACCGCCCGAAGCCTCCTTGTAGATCAGCTTGCGGAAACGCTCCTTGGCCTCGCCGCTGGCGATGACGACCTGCCAGGGCTGGCTGTTGCACCAGGACGCCGTGCGCTGCGCGATCGTCAGCAAATGTTCGATCGTCGCGCGATCGACCTCCTTGGCCAGGAAGGCCCGCACCGAGTAGCGCTCATTGAGTAGCTCTTCGAGTACGCCGATGCGGTCGTTTTGCTTTACTTGTGCGTCCATGGATCAACTCGCGCCTTCTCTTCGTAAGGTGGGCAAAGGCGCATAGCGCCGTGCCCACCGACAGACTTACCTCGGCGCATCTGCGCATGGTGGGCACGCTTGGCTTTGCCCACCCTACAAGATACAGCGAGAGACTAGATCACCGTCCCTTGGTCGGGATCTTGTTGTACGGCACGTCCTTGTCGACGCGGATGTCGCCCGGCAGTCCCAGCACGCGCTCGGCGATGATGTTGCGCAAAATCTCGTCTGTGCCGCCCGCGATGCGCATCGCGGGCGAGGACAGGAGCATCTGCTGAAACTGGCCCTGAACGGTTTCCTCGTCGCTGCCTGTGAGAACGCCGGCCGCGCCCTGGAGGTCCATGGCGTAGGTTGCGATGTCCTGCAGCATCATGCCGGACACGAGCTTGCCGATCGAATTCTCCGGCCCCGGCCGTTCACCCTTGGACAGTGCCGAGATCGCCCGGTAGCTGGTGTATTTCAGCCCGCTCGACTTCACCGCCCAGCTCGCGAGTTTTGAGCGCACGGCGGGATCGTCGATGGCGAGGCCATCCTCCAGCATCAGATTGGAGCAGAACTCGAACATCTCGGGGACGCCGGTCGCAAGCCGCGAGCCGATCGACATCCGCTCGTTCATCAACGTGGTCAGCGACACGCTCCAGCCCTCGCCCACGGCACCGAGGCGCTGGCTGTCGGGAATGACGACGTCGGTGAAATAGACCTCGTTGAACTCCTGCATGCCGTTGGCCTGCTTGATCGGACGCACCTCGACGCCGGGGCTCTTCATGTCCAGGAAGAACATGGTGAGCCCCTTGTGCTTCGGCACATTGGGATCGGTGCGCGCGATCAAAAGACCGTAGTCGGAATAGTGCGCGCCAGAGGTCCAGATCTTCTGGCCGTTGACGACCCAATTGTCGCCCTTCTTCTCCGCGCGCATGCGCAAGCCCGCGACGTCAGAGCCCGCCGACGGCTCGGAGAAGAGCTGGCACCAAATCTCCTCGCCCGCGGCCAGCCTCGGCAAATGGCGCCGCTTGGCGTCCTCGCTGCCAAAAGCCATCACGGTTGGGCCGCACATGCCCTCGCCGATCTGGAACGGCTGCGTCAGCTTGCCATAGACGCCTTCCTCCTGCTGCCAGATCACCCGCTCGATCGGCGTCGCACCCCGGCCGCCATATTCCTTGGGCCAATGCAGGCAGGCCCAGTTGCCTTCGGCCTTCTTCTTCTGCCAGGCCTTGCCGACATCGACGATGTCGTGGTTGGCGAGCCGGATGCGGCCGAGCGAGGATTTTGACAGCTCGGCCAAAAACTCCTTCGGCGCGTTGGCCTCGACCCATTTGCGCGCGGTCTCGCGGAATGCGGCTTCCTGCGGGGTGTCGTCGAAATTCATGGCGGACCTCTTCGTTCTTGCTCTGTCTTAGTCCCTCATGGTGAGGAGGCGCGCAGCGCCGTCTCGAACCATGTGGCGTCAGTCGGGCCTGCATCCTTCGAGACGCCGCGTTCCGCGGCTCCTCAGGATGAGGATCATCAGCCTCTTCCCTTCGTCGGGATCTTGTTGAACGGCACGTCCTTGTCGACCCTGATGTCGCCGGGCAGGCCCAACACCCGCTCGGCGATGATGTTGCGCATGATCTCGTCGGTGCCGCCTTCGACACGGGTGCCCGGCGCGCGCAGCAGCATCGCCTGGAAGCGGCCGGCGAGTTCGGCATCCTCGCCGCTGACCACTCCGCCCGCGCCCTGCAAGTCCAAGGCATAAGTCGCGACATCCTGGATCATCGAGCCCGCCACCAGCTTTCCGATGGAATTTTCCGGTCCCGGGCGCTCGCCCTTCGACAGCGCGGAGATCGCGCGCATGCTGGTGTATTTCAGCCCGCTCGCCTTCACTGCCCAGTTCGCCAGCTTCGCGCGCACCGCACGATCCTCGATGGCAGGGCCGTCGTCCAGCATCAGGTCCGAGCAATAATCGAACAGCTCGGGGAAGCCGGTCGAGACGGCCGCGCCGATCGCGCTGCGCTCGTTCATCAGCGTGGTCAGCGAGACGTTCCAGCCGTCGCCGACCTCGCCGAGGCGCTGGTGATCGGGAATGCGGACGTTCGTGAAATAGACCTCGTTGAAGTCGGAAGCGCCGCTCGCCTGCTTGATCGGCCGCACCTCGACGCCCGGGCTCTTCATGTCCAGGAAGAACATGGTCAGGCCCTTGTGCTTGGGCACGGTCGGATCGGTGCGGGTGAGCAAAATTCCGTAGTCGGAATAGTGCGCGCCCGACGTCCAAATCTTCTGGCCGTTGATCACCCAGTCGTCGCCGTCCTTTTCCGCGCGGGTTCGCAACCCAGCGACGTCGGAGCCGCCGGCCGGCTCGGAGAACAGCTGGCACCAGACCTTTTCGCCGGAGGCGAGCGGCGGCAGATAGGCGCGCTTATGCTCCTCGCGCGCGAACGCCATCATGGTCGGCCCGCACATGCCGTGGCCGATGATGAACATGCGGGATAGCTGGCCGAACGGCCCCTCTTCCTGCTGCCAGATCACACGTTCGATCGGCGACGAGCCGCGGCCACCATACTCCTTCGGCCAATGCAGACAGGCCCAGCCGGCATCGGCCTTCTTCTTCTGCCAGGCCTTTGCAACGTCGAGGATGTTGGCGTTCTTCAATTGCGTGCGGCCGAGGGAGGATTTGCGGAGCTCGTCCTCGTATTGCTTCGGTGCATTCGCACCGATCCAGGCGCGCGCGGTGGCGCGGAATTCGGCTTCCTGCGGGGTATCGTCGAAGTTCATGACGTTGCCTTTGCCTACGCCGCGTTCTTCTTGCGCATGCGGTCGATCAACTGGTCTTCCCAATAGGACAGACTGCCGAGCCCGAGCGCCATGGCGTTGGCGCGGCGGTAGTACATGTGGCAGTCGAACTCCCAGGTGAAACCCATGCCGCCGTGAACCTGGATGTTGTTCTTGGCGCAGTGCTGAAACGCCTGCGTTGCACTGATGCGCGCGGCTGCAGCCGCTTCCGGCAATTCGCCTGCATTGGTCGAGAGCGCCCAGGCGCCGTAATAGCTGTTGGAACGCGCCAGCGTCGCCGACACGTACATGTCCGCCAGCATGTGCTTGACGGCCTGGAACGAACCGATCTGTCGGCCGAAGGCGATGCGGTCGAGCGCATAGTCGCGGCCCATCTCCAGCGCGCGGTCGGAGCCGCCGACCTGCTCGAACGCGCAGAGCACCGCGGCGCGATCGAGCACTTGAGTCAAGATGCTCCAGCCTTCGCCGGCCGCACCCAGCGGCTCGGCCTTGCAATCCCTAAAAGTAATCTCGGCCTGCCCGCGGGTCGGATCGAGATTGGTCAGGCTTTTCACCTCGACGCCGCCGTCCCTGAGATCGACGATAAACAAGGAGATGTCGCCGTCGCGTCCGCTCGATCCCGTGCGTGCCGCGACCACCGCGAAGTCGGCGATCGCGCCATCGGCGACCGGCTTCTTGACACCGTTGAGCATACCATTGGCAGCCGTGAGCTTGACGTTCTTCGGTGACGGATTGCCTTTTCCCTCGAACAGCGCCAGCGTTCCGATCGCCTCGCCCGAGGCAATCGCCGGCAACCATTTCTTCTTCTGCGCGTCGCTGCCCGCGATCAGCAGCGCTTCGGCTGCGAGATAGACGGTGGAGGAAAACGGCACCGGCGCGTTCGCCCGGCCCATCTCTTCAGCGATCACGCAAAGTTCGAGATGACCGGCGCCGGCGCCACCAAAGTCCTCTGGGATTGCAACACCGAGAAAACCCATCTCGGCGAGCCCCTTCCACAGCTCCTTGTCATACGGCGCCTTGCCGTCGAGAACTGCGCGCACCGCCTTTGGCGAGCATTTCTCAGTGAGGAATTTGCGCGCCTGATCGCGGAGCTGCTTCTGGTCGTCGGAGAAGTCGAAGTTCATGGCGCGTATCCGTGTTGATGATGTCGATTACTTGAGAATGATGACGTCCTGGTCGGGCTTGTCCGCATAAAGCCGCTCGACCAGCGCGGCACGACGTTCCAGGCCGGCGCGCTGGTTGATGTAGCCCTTGTCGGTGAGCTCGTTGCCGTCGATCGAGGGCGGCTCCGCCATCAGCATGGCGCGGGCGATGATGCGACTGCTGGCGCCTTCGCACTCCTTGTTGTGGGCCTCCAGTCCGCGCCTGAAGCAAGCGATCACCTCGGGATGCTTCACTGCATCATCGAAGCTGAGATCGGGATTGCCGACGAGCTGGCGGCAGGCGTGCAGGTTCGGCCAGGCCAGCAGGCCGATGAAAGCGCGATCCTGCCCCGCGACCAGCGCATCATGCACGACCGGCGTCGCGGCTGCGATCGCATCCGTACGGAGCGAGCCGACATGGACGAAGGTGCCGGTGGTCAGCTTGAAGTCCTCGACCACGCGCCCCGCAAAGATGATACCCTTCACCGGATCGGAATCGTCGACGAAGATGCCGGCGTCACCGATGCAATAAAAACCTTCCTCGTCGAACATCTTCTTCGTCAGGTCAGGCTGGCCGAAATAGCCCGGGGTGACGTTGACGCCGCGCAGACGCAGCTCGTATTTCGAGCCGCAGGGCACCATCTTCAACTCGACGCCGGGAAACGGCAGGCCGATCAGGCCGACGCGCTCGGTGTCCCAATAGGTGCCGGTCGAGGTCGGCGCGGTCTCGGTCGAACCCCAGCCGGTGTAGAACACGATGCGCTCGCCGGTGGTCTTCACGGCGAGAGCCTGCATGCGATCGTAGAGATCATCCGGCAGTCGCGCGCCGCCATAGGCCATGATCGAGAGGTTCTTGAAGAAGGATCGGCACAGCCCGTCGTCCTTCTCCATGGCGGCGGCGAGCGCGGCATAGCCCGCGGGGACGTTGGCGTAATAGGTCGGCGATATCTCGCGCAGATTGCGCAGCGTCTCATCGAACTGGCCCGGCATCGGCCGCCCGTCATCGATATAGAGCGTGCCGCCGTCGACCAGGATCGGGTGGAACGCCGCATTGCCGCCCATGGTGTGGTTCCAGGGCATCCAGTCCAGCATGGTCGAGATCGGACCGCCGGGATCGCGCGGTCGCACCTGCATCATCATCGCCGCATTGGCGCACATCATCGCTTGCGTGTTGATGACGGCCTTGGGCATGCCGGTCGAGCCTGACGTGAACAGCAGCTTGCCGACGGTCTCAGGCGCGATCTTCGCGATCGACGCTTCGACATCGGCCGTCACGACTGTCGCCGCGAGCTCGGCAAAGCTGACGCTCGCGATACCCTCGCAGGGCCGCAAGACGTGAACCACGGTGACGCCTGTGAGATCGAGCGCTTTCAGCGCCTTCTCGAAGGTCGGGCCGTCCTGCACCATCACCGCGCCCGGCTTGATCAGGTCGAACAAATATTTCAGCTTGACGTGATCATGGCTCATCAAGGAGTAGGCCGGCGAGACCGGCGCGGCCGGGACGCGCGCCTGCATCGCCGCCTGCGTCATCAGCGCGTGCTCGATCGAATTGCCGGAGAGGATCGTGACCGGGCGACCGTCAAGCGCGAGATTGAGCAGGCCTTGCGTCAGCGCATCCACGGTGCGCTTGGCCTCCCCGTAGGACACCTTACGCCATTCGCGGTTAGGGCCGCCGCGCTGGGCAAGCCAGATCCGCTCGGGCGCTTCCTTCGCCCATTTTGCCAGCGAAGCCGGGATATGCTTCTCGTAGGTCTGCAGCGGGATGCGCGACTTCAGCACCACCGTGCCGTCGTCGCGGCGCTCGACATCGATGTCGCGCGCCAGCCACTCGACCTTGCGAAAGGCGGGCTTCGTCATCACCGCCGCCGCGCTTCCACTCATTTTGCGTCTCCCGGAATTTTTCGTCCTTTACGGATCTTCATTGTCAGCGCCTGATATAGACAGGCTTTCGCTTCTCAAGGAAGGCCCTGATGCCTTCCGAAAATTCCTCGGAGCGGCTGCACAGAACCTGGTTGCGATCCTCCATCGCGATCACGGCTTCCAGCGATCCGGCATCGACGCTCATGTTGAGACATTCTTTGGACAGGCGTAGGCCCACGGGCGAGGCCGCGATCATCGCGTCGACATAGGGTTCGGCGGCCTCATCGAGCTTGTCCTCGTCGACGACCTCGGAGACCAGCCCGACCGCGAGCGCCCGCTCGGCGCCGATGAAGCGTCCCGTGAGGATCAGCTCCGAGGCAACGGAGACACCGACAAGGCGTGGCAGGAAATAACTGGTGCCGATGTCGCAGCCGCCAAGGCCGAGCTTGATGAAGGCGCAGTTCATCCGCGCCGATCTCGTCGCGATGCGGATGTCGGAGGCGAGCGCCAGCGCAAAGCCGCCGCCGGCCGCCGCGCCCTGCACCAGCGCGAGGATCGGCTGCGGACAGCGCCGCATCAGCATCACGATGTCGGCGATGCGCCGCTGCGAATCCAGCGACTCGGTGACATCAGGCGGCTCCTGCTGGCCGGCACGGCGCGCCATCGCCGCCTTGAGATCGAGTCCTGCGCAGAAGTTCTTGCCGGCGCCCTTCAGCACCACGACGCGCGTATCCCGGTTGCGCTGGAGGCCCTGGAAATAGACGTTGAGCGCGTCGATCAACGCACGATCGAGCGCGTTGAGGTGTTCGGGACGATTGAGCGTCACTGTGTCGACGCCGTCATTTTGCTCGATCAGCAGCGGTTGGGACATGAGGCGCCTCGTGCTTGCCGCCATTCGCGGTGCCGATTGCTGCGCCCTCTCCCCTTGTGGGAGAGGGCATGTACGCTGCGAACCCGGAATTCACTTGGGTGAGGGGTCTGTCTCCGTGGACAGAGACCCCTCATCCGGCGCGCTACGCGCGCCACCTTCTCCCACAAGGGGCGAAGGGAGGAAGAGCTACCGCGGCGCCATGCGGATCGCGCCGTCGAGACGGATGGTCTCGCCATTGAGCATCGGGTTCTCAACGATGTGCACGGCCAGCGAGCCGTATTCATTGGCGTCGCCGAGACGCGCGGGATGCGGCACCTGGGCACCGAGGCTCTTGCGGGCCTCTTCGTTCAAACCCATCAGCAGCGGCGTCAGGAACAGGCCGGGGGCGATGGTGTTGACGCGGATCTTCTGGCTCGCGAGATCGCGCGCCGCCGGCAGCGTGAGACCGACGACGCCGCCCTTCGACGCCGCATAAGCGATCTGACCGATCTGCCCTTCGTAAGCCGCGACCGACGCCGTGTTGACGATGACGCCGCGCTCTTCACCGACCGGCTCGATCGTGACGAGGCGCTCGGCGAACAGACGCAGGCAGTTGAAGGTGCCGATCAAATTGACATTGATGATGCGCGCGAACTTTTCCAGCGGGTAGACGCCATCGCGGCCGACGATGCGCTGCGAGCCGCCGATACCGGCGCAGTTCATCAGCACGCGCGCGACGCCGTGCGCGGCTTCCGCCTTGGCGATCGCCGCCTTGATCTGCTCCTCGCTGGTGACATCGGCGTGAAGCGCGATGCCCTTCACTTCGGCGGCAACCTTCTCGGCGTTTTCCTTGCTCTGGTCGATCACGCCGATCTTGGCGCCCTTGGCGGCCATCGCGCGGGCGGTCGCGGCACCAAGGCCCGACCCGCCGCCCGTGATGAGAACGGCTACGTCTTTCAACTGCATCGCTTGTACCTTTCCTCGAACCTTTTCCTTGGGCGTTTCTTCTCTAGACTTCTGCGTTCTGGCCGGTCATCCGGCCGCGGCAGCTTCCTCGATATTCGTGAGAATGCCGCCGCAGATCAGCGTTTCCATATGCTTGATGTATTGCCGGCAAACGTCGTCGGTGACCGGGCCGACGCCGGTCGCGCGTGACATCGCGTGCCGGCCGAAGAACAAATGATCGCAGGCGCCGATCAGGCTGGTGTAGAACAGCACCGGATCGGTGGCGCGGAATTCGCCCTGACTGACGCCTTCGGCGAGCAGGCGGCGATGGAAATCCAGCAGCGGTGCCACGAAGAATTTCGAGACTTCGTCCGCGGAGCCCGCGACGCTCTCGTGCAGCAGATAGTGGATCAGCCGGTTCATATACGGAAACCGGTGATAGGCGCGGATGATGCCGCCGATATGCAGCTTCAACTTGGCGGTCGGCGTGATCGGCTGCGCCAGCAGATACTCGAGATTGGACAGTTCCGTCCCCGCGTCGCGCTCGAGCAGCGCCAGCAGCAGGCCGTCCTTGTTGCCGAAGTGATATTTGACCAGCGCGGCGTTGGCACCGGACTTCTGGGCGATGTCGCTCAGCGAAATCTCGATCGAGGAGCGTTCGATCATCAACTCGCTCGCGGCCACGAGCAATTTCTCTGCTGTGGAATTCTTTCCGCTGGGGAGCCGGTTCGGTACGCTGGTAGTCACGGAGATCCCTGATTTTGGCGCGAGAGCGGCCGCAGATAAGCCCAAGCAGCGCCTCTCCACAAGAGTTAATTGATCGATTGACTAAACGACCAGTCGCCCCTTAAATCCGCCCGACAAGCAACCGTTCAAAATAATCCAGGGAGAAACCGACATGGCCGAGGCTTATATCGTCGCCGCCGCGCGTACCGCCGGCGGGCGCAAGGGGGGCCGCCTCGCCGGATGGCATCCGGCCGATCTCGCCGCGAAGGTACTTGACGAGCTGGTTGACCGCACCAAGGTCGATCCCGCGCTGGTCGAGGATGTGATCATGGGCTGCGTCATGCAGGTCGGCGAGCAGTCCAACAACGTCGCGCGCAACGCGATCATGGCCTCGAAACTGCCGGAGAGCGTGCCGGGTACCTCGATCGACCGCCAATGCGGCTCCTCGCAGCAGGCGCTGCACTTCGCAGCCCAGGCCGTGATGTCCGGCGCGATGGACGTGGTGATCGCCGCCGGCGTGGAATCGATGACACGCGTGCCGATGGGCCTGTCGTCGCAGCTTCCCGCCAAGAACGGCTTTGGCAATTACAAGAGCCCGGGTATCGAGCACCGTTATCCAAACATCGTGTTCAGCCAGTTCACCGGCGCCGAAATGATGGCCGAGAAGTACGGCCTGTCGAAGGATGAGCTCGACGAGTACTCCTACAACAGCCATCAGCGCGCGATCGCGGCAACCCAGGCCGGCCACTTCAAAAAGGAGATCGTGCCGCTCGAGATCACCCGCGCCGACGGCTCCAAGGACACCCACCACATCGACGAGGGTATCCGCTTCGACGCCACGCTCGACGGCATCAAGGGCGTCAAGCTGATCGCCGAGAACGGCAAGCTCTCCGCGGCCAGCGCCAGCCAGATCTGCGACGGCGCCTCCGGCGTGATGGTGGTGAACGAGCGTGGCCTGAAGCAGCTTGGCGTGAAGCCGCTGGCGCGCGTCCATCACATGACCATGATGGGCGGCGATCCCGTGATCATGCTCGACGCTCCGCTGCACGCCACCAAGCGCGCGCTGGAGAAGGCCGGCATGACGATCGACGACATCGACCTGTTCGAGGTCAACGAGGCCTTTGCCTCGGTGCCGACGGGGTGGCTCAAGACCACTGGCGCCGATCCGGAACGTCTCAACGTCAATGGCGGCGCCATCGCGCTCGGCCATCCGCTCGGCGGCTCCGGCACCAAGCTGATGACGACGCTGGTGCATGCCCTGCATCAGCGCGGCAAGCGCTACGGGCTCCAGACCATGTGCGAGGGCGGCGGCATGGCCAACGTGACGATCGTGGAGCGGCTGTAAGCTCTCACGTGTCCCGGACGCGCTGCAGCGTGAAACGCTGCGGCGCAGAGCCGGGACCCATGCCTCACAATGGACCTCGGATCTGCAGCGCACCGCTACGCGCTGCGTTGCGTCCGGGGAACATCACTCCTAGCCGTAAACAGAGACATGACTCACCCCTCCATTCACGCCCGCGCCACACCCGACAAGATCGCCTATCAGATGGCCGGGACCGGCAAGGCGATTACCTATCGCGAGCTCGACGAGCTTTCGAACCAGGGCGCGCACCTGTTCCGCTCGCTCGGGCTGAAGGCCGGCGACCACATCGCGCTGCTGATGGAGAACCGCCTCGCCTTCATGGAGATCTGCTGGGCTGCGCAACGCAGCGGGCTCTATTATACCGCGATCAGCCGCTATTTGAAGCAGGACGAGATCGACTACATCATCGCCGATTGCGGCGCCAAGGTCGTGATCACGACGCCGAAATGCGCCGACCAAATCAAGGCCCTGATCAAGGGTGCGGCCGGGGAGCCGGTCTTCTACATGATGGACGAGCCGCAAGCCGGCTTCCGCTCCTACGACAAGGAAGCCGCCGCGCAGCCGACAACGCCGATCGCCGACGAGGTCGCCGGCTATGACATGCTGTATTCGTCGGGCACCACCGGCCGACCCAAGGGCATCAAGAAGGCGTTCGAGGGCAAGCCGATCGACGAGCCGAACGCGTTTCTGCGCGTCCTCTGCGCCAGCATGTGCGGCATGAACGACGAGACCACCTACCTCTCACCGGCGCCGCTCTATCACGCGGCTCCCTTGCGCTTCAACATGATGGCGATCCTGCTCGGCGGCACTTCCATCATCATGGAGCAGTTTGACGCCGAAGATTTCCTGAAGCTGGTCGAAAAATACAAGGTGACCCACGCGCAGCTCGTGCCGACCATGTTCGTGCGCATGCTGAAGCTGCCGGACGAGGCCCGCAACCGCTACGACGTCTCGACGCTGAAGGGCGCGATCCACGCCGCCGCGCCCTGCCCGGTCGAGGTCAAGGCCAAGATGATCGAATGGTGGGGGCCGATCCTGATCGAGTATTACGCCGGCTCCGAAGGCAACGGCGTCACCGTCTGCAACTCGAAAGAATGGCTGGAGCACCGCGGCAGCGTCGGCCGCGCCGTGGTCGGCAAGATCAAGATTCTGGACGAGAACGACGAGGAACAGCCGACGGGCGAGATCGGCACGGTCTATTTCGCCGATGCGCCGGTTTTCACCTATCACAACGATCCCGAGAAGACGAAGAAGGCCTACAACGCAAAAGGCTGGTCGACGCTCGGCGACGTCGGCTATCTCGACAGTGACGGCTTTCTCTTTCTCACCGACCGCAAGTCCTACATGATCATCTCGGGTGGCGTGAACATCTACCCGCAGGAGACCGAGGACGTGCTCATCACCCACCCCGAAGTCGCCGACGTCGCCGTGTTCGGTGTACCGAACGAGGAGATGGGCGAAGAGGTCAAGGCGGTGGTGCAGCCGCACGATCCCAAGCGCGCCGGCAAGGAGCTCGAGGCCGACCTGATCGCCTACTGCAAGAGCCGCCTCTCGACGATCAAATGCCCGCGCTCGATCGATTTCGAAGCCGAGCTGCCGCGCACGCCGACCGGCAAGCTGGTGAAGCGGCATTTACGCGACAAATATTGGCCGAAGGCGACGGCGAAGATCTAGCCCGCGGCGTCATCGCCTCAGTCGAACAAGCTCGGCGTGTGGTTCACCAGCGCGCCTTCGATCTCCAGCATCTTCAGCTTCGTCACCACGCCGCCATTCGCGGAGAAACCGCCGGGCTTGTTGCCGGCCGCCAGCACGCGATGGCAGGGCACGACGATCGGGCACGGGTTGCGGCCGAGCGCCTGGCCGACGTCGCGCGACAGCTCGACACCGCCGAGTCGCTTGGCGATGTCGCCATAGGTGACGGTCTTGCCCGGCGGAATGGTGCGGGCGATCGCGTAGACGCCACGGTTGAAGTCGGGCACGCCGTCGAGGTCGAGCGGGATGTCGGTGAGGTCATCCGGCTCGCCGGCGAGCAGCTTTGTGATGCGATCGATCGCCTGCTGCACTTCGACGGTCGGTTCGGCTTCGCTGGCGTCGGCATGGCGCTGGCTGATGCGGGTGCGGATCTTCGCCTCGCCGCCCATCGGCAGTTGCGTGCCGTTGATGCCGCGCGGACCCCATGCGATGGCGCACAGGCCGATCTTGCTATCGAACAGGGCAAAATGCTGGTCGGTCATGGTTTGGTCCCTGGCTTGCGTTCCCTCGCATGCCCCCAATGTGAACTGAGCTCAAATCTAGGCTTGGAAATAGTTGCGATCCACCCGGTTTCCGGGAATCTTGCACAGGAGTTCCGCCCCCTGTTCGCGAGCCCAGAATGCAAAGCCTCCACGTCAACGGATACGACATGCCCTATCTCGACGTGGGCGAAGACCGAGGCCGGCCGCCGCTGGTCTGCGTGCATGGTTCGCTCAACGATTTCCGTGTCTGGGGCTGCGTGCTCGGGCCGCTGTCGCAGCGGCACCGGGTGATTGCTGTCAGCTTGCGGCACTTCTTCCCGGCGCAATGGGATGGCGTCGGCGACACCTATTCGATCGCCCAGCATGTCGACGACGTCATGGCCTTCCTTGAAAAGCTCGACCTCGGCCCGGTTGATTTGATGGGCCATTCCCGCGGCGGGCACATCTGCTTCCGCGTGGCGCAGCGGCGGCCGGAGCTGCTCCGGCGGCTGGTGCTGGCCGAGCCCGGCGGCGAACTCGATGCGAGCCTCGACCCCGATTATGCCGGCGGTCCCTCGCCGCTGCTGGCGCGGTTCACGGCCTCGGCCGAGAAGATCGCGGCCGGCGACATTGACGGCGGCCTTGCCGTCTTCGTCGACACGCTTGAAGGCGCCGGCACCTGGCCGCGGCTGCCGGCGCTGGTGAAGCAGAATCTGCGCGACAACGCTTTCACGCTGATCGGCCAGGTCCGCGACAACCGCCCGCCATTCTCGAAGGCGGACGCGGAGTCCATTACGATGCCGACGCTGTTCATCCTGGGCGCACGGACCAAGGGCCTGCTGCCGAAAGTGCTGCATGCGCTCGCCGCGCATGTGCCGTATTCCAGGACGGCGGTCATCCCGAACGCAACGCACCCGATGTTCGAGCAGGCACCGCAGAAATACTCCCAAGTGGTGCTGGATTTTCTGGCGGGCTGATCATGCAGACATTTCGCGTCAACGGTTACGACATGGCCTATCTCGAAGTGGGACGAGGCCCGCCGTTGGTCTGCGTGCACGGCACGCTCGGCGACTTTCGCACCTGGTATTCAGTACTCGGTCCGCTGTCGAAGTCGCATCGCGTGATCTCGGTCAGCCTGCGGCATTTCTTTCCCGAACATTGGGATGCCGTCGGCGACGACTACAAGATGGCCCAGCACGTCGCTGACGTAGTCGCTTTCATCGAGCAGGTCGAACCCGCGCCGGTCGATCTGATGGGCCATTCGCGCGGCGGCCACATCGCGTTTCGCGTGGCGCAGTCGCGGCCGGATCTGTTGCGCAAGCTGGTGCTGGCCGAGCCCGGCGGCGATCTCGATGCAAGCCTGCCGGTGCCTGCGGGCACGCCCGCGCTCCCGCCGCTGGCCGCGCGCACGGCGCGCTCGGTCGAGATGATCCGCGCCGGCGACATCGAGAGCGCGCTGCAGAACTTCTACGAAGGCATCGAAGGCGACGGCTCGTGGCGGCGCGTGCCGGCGGCGGCGAAGCAGCAATTGCGCGACAATGTGATCACCTTCCTCGGCCAGATCAACGAGCAGCGCAGGCCCTACACGCTCGCGGACGCGCAGGCGATCAGGACCCCGACTCTCCTGATCGGCGGCGGCGCGACGACGGGGAGCCTGTCGGTGATGTGGCGCGTGCTGGCCGAGCACATCGCGGGGGCCAAGACGGCCGTGATCCCCAATGCCGGGCACTGGATGTTCGAGCAGGCGCCGCTGGAGTTCGGCGAGGCGGTGAACGCGTTCCTCGCGGAGTAGGCGACCTCACATCTCTTTTCCTTGAAAACAACCCCATGCACAGTAGCCGAGCCCAGCAATATCAATGGCTTGGCGAAGCGCCAAAACAGGGTCGGACGAGGCATTGGCCGCGCTTGACGCCCCTATACTCTCGCCGTACCTTCGAATACGGAATTCTGTATTCCCTGTCATCATCCTCGGAGCTGCCGGCGTGATCCCTCTCGACCCGCTTCCGAACTTGATCGACCAGGTCTATGCGCGGATCCTGGAGGCGATCTCCGACCGCACGCTGCAGCCCGGCCAGCGCATCCGGCAGAACGAGCTCGCCGACAGGCTCGGGGTGTCGCGCCAGCCGGTGTCGCATGCGCTGCACCTATTGCACCGGCAGGGACTCGTCGCCGAAAGCGGCCGGCGCGGCTTTGAAGTCACCCAGCTCGATCCCGCACGCATCCGCCAGCTCTACGAGGTGCGCGGCGCGATCGATGCGCTGGCGGCGCGGCTTGCCGGCGAACGCGCCGCAAGCGATGCGGCGGGACGCGCGCGGCTGGAGGCGGCGCTCGCCGCCGGGCGCGGGATCGATGGCAAGACCACGCTCGCCGAGCTGATCGCGCTCGACGTCGAGTTTCATCGCGCGATCTATCGGCTCTCCGGCAATCCCGTGATTGAGGAGACGATTACTCCGCAATGGCCGCATATGCGCCGCTCGATGGCGACGGTGCTGTCCGAGCTCGATTATCGCGGCAGTGCCTGGGCCGAGCATGCCGACATTGCCGGACACATTCTCGCGGGCGATGCGAAGGCGGCCGAACGTGCGGCGCTTGCGCACGCGCAGACGGCTGGACGGATGACCGAGGAGAGATTGAGGGCGACGGAAGAGGCGGCGGCGTAGC
>NZ_JADPIT010000015.1:1486833-1495266 GCF_023073035.1 Bradyrhizobium sp. 62 | reverse complement strand
GATGGCCGGGTCAAGCCCGGCCATGACGAGCGATAACAAAAATTAAAATAGGAGGATGCGCCGTGAAACTGTCCCAGGAGCAATTGGAGTTCTTCCACCGCGAGGGCTGGCTGTTCCTGCCCGAATTGTTCAGTCCGGAGGAGGTCGATCTCCTCGCGCGCGAGGCGGTCGCCATCTATGACGCGAACCGGCCGGAAGTCTGGCGCGAGAAGAGCGGCGCGCCGCGCACCGCCTTTGCCGCGCATCTCTACAACGAGGCGTTCGGCATTCTGGGTGCGCATCCGCGCATGATCGACCCGGTCGAGCAGCTGTTCGGCGAGCAGGTCTACATGCACCAGTTCAAGATCAACGCAAAATCCGCCTTCACCGGCGACGTCTGGCAATGGCACCAGGATTACGGCACGTGGAAGCGCGACGACGGCATGCCAGAGCCGCGCGCGATGAACATCGCGATCTTCCTCGACGAGGTGATGCCGATCAACGGCCCGCTGATGCTGGTGCCGCAGAGCCAGAACGCCGGCGACCTCAAGGCCTCGCACGACCTTGCGACGACCTCCTATCCGCTGTGGACGCTGGACGAGGAGACCGTGACGCGCCTCGTCAAGCAGGGCGGCATCGTGGCGCCGACCGGCAAGCCGGGCGGCATGCTGATGTTCCACGGCAATCTCGTGCATGGCTCGGCCGGCAACATCACGCCCTACCCGCGCAAGATCGTATACCTGACGCTGAACGCGGTTTCGAATTGCATCCGCACCCCGACGCGGCCGGAGTACATCGCGCATCGCGATTTTGCGCCGATCAAGACTGTGGAGGACGACGCACTGGTCCGGCTCGCCCGTGCGCCGCGGCAGGCGGCGGAGTAGACTTGGTCGCAAAACATCCTCGGTCGTCGTGGCCGGGCTTGTCCCGCCTGCGCGGCCGAAGCCGCTTCGGCGACGCAAAGGCCCGGGGATCCACGCCTTGAGACGATCGCTGCCGGCAAGACGTGGATGGCCGGGTCAGGCCCGGCCATGACGATCTGATAGAAACACGCCCCTCACCAATTTCTGCCTCGCAGGACCGTCCCATGAACCTCTTCCGCCTCCTCCAGGCCCGCGCTGCCGCCGGCAAACCCGTCCGTGTGGCGCTGATCGGCGCCGGTAAATTCGGCTCGATGTTCCTGGCGCAGGTGCCCCACACGCCGGGACTGGAGGTGCCCATCATCGTCGACATCGATCGCGACCGCGCGCGCGAGGCCTGCCGCACCGTGGGATGGGACGCGGCGCGGATCGCCGCCACTGTTTTCACCGACGACGGCGCGCGTGCCATTGCCGGCGGCGCGATGGACGTGGTGGTGGAGGCGACCGGCAATCCGGCCGCCGGCATCAAGCACGCCCGTGCGGCGATCGCGGCCGGCAAGCATATCGTGATGGTCAATGTCGAGGCCGACGTGCTCGCGGGTCCGCTGCTCGCCGAGGAAGCCCGCAAGGCGGGCGTGGTCTATTCGCTCGCCTATGGCGACCAGCCCGCGCTGACCGCGGAGATGGTGGATTGGGCTCGCGCCACCGGTTTTCACGTGGTTGCCGCCGGCAAAGGCACAAAATATCTGCCGGCCTATCACGACGTGACGCCTGACAGCGTCTGGCAGCATTACGGGTTGACCGCGGGCGAGGCGCAATCGGCCGGGATGAATCCGCAGATGTTCAACTCCTTCCTCGACGGCACCAAATCGGCGATCGAGATGGCCGCGATTGCGAATGCCTGCGGACTGGACGTGCCTGCGGAGGGCCTGCTGTTTCCACCCTGCGGCGTCGACGACCTCCCGCATATCATGCGGCCGCGCAGCAAGGGCGGCGTGCTGGAGCGATCGGGCGTCGTGGAAGTGGTCTCCTCGCTTGAGCGCGACGGAAGGCCGGTGTTTCGCGATCTGCGCTGGGGCGTTTACGTCGTGCTCGAGGCGCCGAACGACTACGCGGCCGACTGCTTCAGGCAGTACGGCCTCAAGACCGACGGCAGCGGACGGTACGCGGCGATGTACAAGCCGTACCATCTGATCGGCCTCGAGCTGAACATCTCGGTCTTGTCGGCAGCCCTGCGGGGCGAGCCGACCGGGCAGCCCCATGGTTTCCGCGGCGACGTCGCCGCCGTGGCAAAACGCAATCTGCGCGCCGGCGAGATGCTGGACGGCGAAGGCGGCTACACGGTGTGGGGCAAGCTGGTGCCGGCGGCCGCGAGCCTCAAGGCCGGCGCGCTGCCAATCGGGCTGGCGCATCGGCTGAAGCTGAAGCACGACGTCGCCCATGGCGAGCTCGTGCGCTGGAGCGATGTCGAGTTCGACGCAGGCAACGAGACGATCAAGACGCGGAAGGCAATGGAAGCGGCGTTCGTAAGTGCAGATCAGGCTGTGCACTCATAAATCCAGATTCATTGGTGCGGCCCGAGCGATGTTCCGCTGGCCGACGCTTTGCGGACTCAAGCTGAACATCGACTCAGGTCAGCTATGGGGCCATGTGTGGACGGCTCCGGGTTGGCAAGGAGAATCTTCACTTGCGGCGTTGGTCGGAGCAGCCATGTGTTCGGCCTTCTTGTGCGGTACTCATGACCGCTGGCCATAATGCCCTCCGCGGATCAGGTCCCGATCAAAAGCACGCATTCGAAGATGCCCTGGCCCATGTGGGTTGTCCTGATCGCCGGATCGACCGGCGCTGCATTAGTGCTGTTCGCCCTTCCAAGCGTTACGTCACAGCCGGATGACCGGCTGTGATCTCGTTCACGCCGTAAGGCCGGCGGGTTCATTGTAGGGTTCGTTCCTGGCCATCATCGCCCATGCCATCCTAGCGAGCTTATTGGCGAGTGCGATGGCTGCGACCTTGGTAGGGCGCCGTGCCAACAACGCAGTGAGCCAAGGCCGATGGCTTGTGCCATGGATCTTGGCATAGCGGATCACGGCGAGTGCGCCCGCTGTGAATAGGCTGCGTAAATAGCGATCGCCTTGCTTGCTGATCCGGCCAAGCTTGTCCTTGCCCCCACTCGAGTTCTGCTTCGGCACGAGCCCGACCCAAGCCGAGAAGTCCCGCCCCGATCGGAAGGTCTTGGCATCGGCAACGCTCGCGACTAGCGCCGTTGCCAGTGCTGGACCGACGCCAGGGATCGCATCCAGTCGCTTGCTCGTCGCGTTTGATCAATGCCAGGCAATAATGCGCCTATGGAACTCCAGGATTTGAGCCTTCAGTGCCCGCAACTGGCCGCCGAGAGCCGCAAGACACGCGCGGGCCACCTCCGGAACTCGGCGGTCGGCTGGATCGGCGACGACTTCTAACAGCTGTTCGACACCCCTGCGCCCGACGGGGGCAACAATCCCGAACTCGGCCAGATATGCCCGGATCGAGTTGATGACGGCAGTCTGCTGGCGAATGAAGAGATGGCGCACGCGATGAAGCATCAGACAGCTCTGTTGTTCGATGGTCTTGGTCGGCACGAACCGCATGTTGGGCCTTGTGACCGCCTCGCAAATAGCCTCCGCGTCGGTGCTGTCGTTCTTCTGCCGCTTAACGTAGGGCTTCACATAGGCCGGAGGCATCAATCGCACCGTATGCCCCAACGCCTGCAGCTCGCGCGACCAATAATGCGAGGACGCGCAAGCCTCGATCCCCACGAGGCACGGGGCAACTTCTCAAAGAAGGACAGCACGAAACGGCGCTTGAGCTGACGGCGTATGATCACCTGGCCGGCTGCATCGACCCCATGCACTTGAAAGACCGACTTCGCGATATCCAGACCAATCGTTGAAATTGACTGCATAGGCTGCTCCTCCGAATCGTGGGAGCCTTAAACGGCGCCCAGTCTTTGGCACTCTCGTGCCCGGGGAGGAGCCGTCCACAGCATCAGAAGCGGACATGTCAGGGAGCCGCAGGAATCTCATCGTCCACTCATCAATAGAGACTTTGTTTCGACAGTCCCATTCGGACGAAACCCGCTGTCGTAGAGCCCCCCATAGAAGGCTTTTCGGCTCTCTTCACTATCAACCCACGGCAATTTGCTCTGAATTGCACGCGTAATTCCTGTGCCGGTAATGCCAAATTCATTGAATGGCCAAATTCCCGAGGAGACAATCTCAATCACGACCCGTTTGAGAATCAGGTCCTGATTTGGATGTTGACCACCCGGAGGCACAAACAGAACCGCGCTTTTCGGGTCCTTCGTGTTTCGAACTCTCACCATCGCTGGCAATAACTCCAACGGCACCTCGCGCTGACCTTTAATGGCGTTGATTCGCGAGAAGTCTTCGGAACCGAAACCGCCTTTCACGACGCCAAAGAGATTTGGGATGATGTCTTCCGGCCCCGAGCGAACACTAAGGGGCCCCGCGTGGAGCAACACGAGAAGCGTGTCGTTCGGTTCAATGTCGATCGAAACGGCCTCGCCCTCTACCGCAGAGTTCATGCCTCCCCTCGAACCGAGGAACGGAATATTGCGGCTGTAGATGACCTGAATGACACCAGACCCGGCTCGGGGTTGACCGTTCCATTCCATTTCCGCCACAAGACGGTATCGGATCATCACGGCGGGATTAATAAGCCCCCAAGCAAGCGCGATCAGTGAGATCAGAATAACTGGCCTTTTCATTGTTCGCGACCGCACATTGAGAGATTACATTTCTCAACCGTAGTCGTGGACATTCAAAGGCGCAAAGGAAAGCCGAGACTCCAAAATGGAGAATTCGCTTGTCCGCTATGGGGCAAAAGCCGCTATTGCACTTCGGACCGGATACCCTCCTATGTGGCCAACAGCAGCCACGCTAAATCTCTTCGACCCGAAGCGGCACAACTGTCTCCGCTGCATGATTTCTCCCGGGCCAATTTCCCCAAACGACTCTAGCGTTAAAATTCCTACCGTGGCAGCGAACGTTTATCACATCGCCCACAATAGGCGCGGGCCCCTGAAAATAGTTCTCATCGCGACCAAGCTCCTGCTCGGTCACAAGATCTCCTGATTTCAGAAGAATTCGTTTGACCCAGTACGGCAAGCTGCAATCCTTTTTCTCGGGTGGAGGCGATCGAGGCAAACGGAAGCGCGGCCAGATCGCGAGCGACAAAACAATCCACTAAAAGCCAAGGAGGCATAGCCCAAACCAAAAATGATGCGCACCTTGACTGACCGACCCCAGAAAGCATCTTACGCCTGTCGGTGGACATAGTGCGTTTGAAAGACGAACCAGCCAGGTTGCTGGCGTCTAAGCGATCAAGAAAAAGGGCCGTATCACTTCGTAACTTAAAGCACCTACTGTTATCATCCCTAAGGCGCAGAGCAGTCCGACCAGCAAGTGCAAAATTAGTCGTATTCGTGTTGGCAACCTCGGTCTCGGTCTAAGGAGGACAGCAAGAACGAGACTATGTCCTCTACGATCAAAAGCCGCTCTTGCGCATTGTGCAGGACACTTCCGCCATGGGCCAGAACGGACATCGCGAGCGCGACGTGATATAGCCAATGCACACCAGCCGCTACGAGAAAGAAGATGCCACGCCCACTCACCCCCAAAGAGCGTGATCTGGTTGCCTTTATTCTAGGTCAGCACTCACCCTTTCAGGACCATTTTGGCCTCGTCGACGAAATGAACGACGGTGGGATGGGTAGCCTTCTCTTTGTCGGTGCTGCAGACCGGCGTTTCGGCCGATGTATTGGCGAATGCGAATTCGATGATGCCGATGGAGTGCTGGTGTCGGTCGCGTTGAACCTCGATCAGCGCGACGAGCTGTTTGAACTTGATCTTTGGAAAGTCGACTTTTCGCCGCTACAAAGGATTCCCGCCCTAGGTGATGTCCGTCCCTCACGGTGGTTGCGACAGAAGTCCAGATAAGTCAGATTTGAAGCCGTTCGAACCGGCTCGGCCAGAGGACCGTTCCGGGTCACAAACTGACTTGGGCAACCATCCCCGACATATCGGTTTTGGCTCTGCCTCAAGGCAGCAGCCGCTCTTGCTTCGCCTGCCTGAACCACTTCCGGAACATATCCTCCGTATCCATCATCTCGGTGAAGCCGGCGCGGTTGATCTTCACGGTCGAGACGATCGAGGGCGGACCGGATTCGGTCTGGCCGTAGCGCAGGCTGTAGTCGGCGTATTGGAACGAGAGGCCGACGAATTCGGCCAGCGCAGGCGATGCAAGGTCGTGCTTGCGCCGCAGCGCATCCCAGGGGCCGACCCAGTCTGGAAACGCCCTGGCGAGGGACAGCGGGACCGGCTTGCCCGGCTTCATCTCCAGTGCATCGGCGATCGCAGGCCAGATGTTCTCCCAGGTGAAGACGTCGCCATTGGTCACGTTGAAGGCTTCGTTGCGCGCGGCCTCGGCCTCGCCCGACCAGGCGACGGCGCGGGCGAGGAGATCGACATCGACGGCCTGCCCCACCCGCGCGGCGCCGCCGGGGTAATCGAGCGGCCTGCCCTGCTCGCGCAGCATCGCGGCATAGACGCCGAGCGGCGGAATCAAATCCATGGCGCCGCCCATGGCGAGGCCGACGATCAGCACCGGCCGCAGAATGCTCCAATGCCAGCTCTTGCCGGTCTGGAGGTCGCGCAGGAAGTTTTCCTGCGCCCAATAGAAGTTGGGCTGCTCGTACATTTCGGAGCGGCCTTCGCGGGCCGGCACGGCCAAGGGGCGAACATGGACGCCGTAGGCCTTGGTGCCTTGCAACAGGGCGACATGCCTGAGGCGGGGCGCCACAGGCTCGAGCGCACCCATCAAATTGCGCAGCATCAAATCGTTGGTCTTGATCTGCTGCGGGTCGCGCCAGCCGTCGACGAGCTGCGGCGCCTCGTAGAGCGCGGCGTAGATCAGATGCGTTGCGCTGCTCAGTTCCGAGGCGGCGCGCTCGCAATCCGCTGCACTGGTCAGGTCGATCGGGACATGACGGGCACCATAGAGGTCGCGCGGCTTCCGCCGGGACAGGGCAATCACATCGCACCCTCCCGCCAGGCCGAAGTGTCGCAACGCGGCATTGCCGACGAGACCGCTCGCTCCGGCGACCACGACTTTCTTGCCCGTCATGCGCGAGCCTCCCTGGTTTTGGCGCGACTGAATAGCAGATCGCGTGCAGGCCCGACTTGCGTCAGGCCGGTGTTCGCAGCTGCGAGGCGCCGATGAGGCTTGATTCCGGCGAAGCGCCCGGTCATCCTCGCGCGCGGAACCGCAACGATCGGAATTCCATCTCCCAGTGCCCGCAAGGGCCGTTCGGAAACGCCACAACGTCTCAACAGAAAACGTCGAGCGTCGACGAAGACAAGACGACACCAAGATCGTTCCCCAAGTCGAAGCATCGACTTAACGGAGGGAAGCGCATGGAACGTCGTAAATTCCTGACGGCAGGCGGATTGGGCCTGGCCGCGAGTGCCGTCGCTGCGCCGGCGATCGCGCAGTCGATGCCCGAGATCAAATGGCGATATGCCGCGAGCTGGCCGAAGGCGCTCGATACGCTCTACGGCGGCTGCGAGTATTTCGCCAAGCGCGTCGCCGAGATCACCGACAATCGATTCCAGATCCAGGCATTCGCCGCCGGTGAGATCGTGCCGGGCCTGCAGGTGCTCGACGCCGTCGCCAACGGCACGGTCGAGATGGGCAACACCGCGCTGTACTATTATTGGGGCAAGAACCCCGCCTTCACGTTCGGCACGTCGCTGCCGTTCGGCTTGAACACGCGCCAGCACATTTCGTGGCTGCAGTGGGGCGGCGGCCAGGACCTGATCAACAATCTGCTGAAGGAATACAACTCCATCGGCATTCCGACCGGGTCGACCGGCGCGCAGATGGGCGGCTGGTTCCGGAAGGAGATCAAGTCGATCGACGATCTCAAGGGACTGAAATTCCGGGTCGGCGGCTTTGCCGGCACGATCATCGCCAAGGTCGGCGGCGTGCCGCAGCAGATCGCGGCGGGCGATATTTACCCCGCGCTGGAGAAGGGCACGCTTGATGCGGCCGAATGGGTCGGGCCTTACGACGACGAGAAGCTCGGCTTCGTGAAGGTCGCGAAGTACTATTACTATCCCGGTTGGTGGGAAGGCACCGGCCAGGGTCACAACATCATCAATCTCGACAAGTGGAACACGCTGCCGAAGCACTACCAGGCCGCGGTCGATGCCGCGTCGCGCGATACCTTCACCTGGGTGACCGGCAAATACGACTACGTCAATCCGCCGGCGCTGAAGCGTCTGCTGGTGGCCGGCGCGATCCTGAAGCCATTCCCGCAGGAAGTTCTCGAAAGCTGCTACGGCGCGGCCAACGAGATCTACGCCGATCTCGCCAAGACCAATCCGCATTTCGGCAAGATGTATGCGAGCCTGACGGCTTTCCGCAGCGAATCGCTGGCCTGGATGCAGGTCGCCGAGCTGAGCTTCGACAGCTTCATGATGCGGATGCGGACGCGGACGTGAGGTGCTGAGCGACGCGCGAGGCCGGAAACGAC
>NZ_JADPIT010000015.1:1435984-1486823 GCF_023073035.1 Bradyrhizobium sp. 62 | reverse complement strand
TTGCTTCGCTGCGCTCGCAATGACGGTGCTGAAGCAGTTGCGCTAAACCGGTTTCCCCGTATACGGCATCGACGCCGTGAGGCCACCGTCCACCGGGAAGGCCTGGCCATTGACATACGACGCCTCGTCGCTGGCCAGAAACAGTCCCATCGCGGCGAGCTCGTGCGGCTGGCCGGGGCGCTTGAGCGGATTGAGCTGGCCGATCTTGTCGGCGGTGCCGCGCTCCTTGGCGCGGTCGAAGATCGGTTTGGTCATGCCGGTCTCGATCAGGCCCGGGCACACTGCGTTGATGCGCACACCGGTGCCGGTGAGCGAATACGCCGTGGTCTGCACCAGGGAGATGACGCCGGCCTTGCTCGCGGCATAGGGGTGACCGCTGGCGCCGGCCTTGAGGCCCGCGACGGATGCGGTCAGCACGATCGCACCGGACTGCTGCTTCACCATGTGCGGCATCGCATGCTTCACCGCGAGAAACGGCCCGATCAGATTGATGCGCAAAACCTCCTGCCATTGCTCGACGGTCTGCTCGCCGAGCGGGACGAGTCCGCCGGAGACGCCGGCATTGGCCCAGATCACGTCGAGGCGGCCGTGCGTCTTCACCGCCTTGTCGATCACGGCGATGACGTCCTTTTCGGAGCCGGCATCCGCCACCATCGCTTCCGCGACACCGCCGGCCTTCTTTACCTCGTCGACCGTCTCCTTCACCGCCTCGCTGCGATCGACCGCGATCAGCCTGGCGCCTTCTCTGGTGAACAGCAGCGCGGCCGCGCGGCCGATGCCGCTGCCGGCACCGGTGATGATGACGGATTTGCCTTGCAGACGGCCCATGCGGTTTCTCCCTTTGGTTGGCACGCGACGCTTGCCGCGCGACGGAATTTCAAACAAGATTTCAAACGGTAAAGTGTCTTGAGACACGTTCACTACTGACGTACAGCGACATCAAACGGGATGGAAGGGTTTCGATGGCAGGTGCAGACAAGCCCAAAGTGGTCACGACACGCTGGTGGTGGGTCCGTCACGCGCCCGTGCGCAATGACGGCGGCAACATCTACGGTCAGTCCGATCTCGCCTGCGACACCAGCGATACCTACGTCTTCAATGCTGTTGCCAAGGTGCTGCCACGCAAGGCGGTCTGGTATTCGAGCAATCTGATGCGCACGCATCAGACTGCCGAAGCGATCTGGGCGGCGGGCTTCCCGAAGCCTGCATCGATGAAATGGGAAGCGGACCTCGCCGAACAAAATCTCGGCCGCTGGCAGGGCATGAACCGCGCCGAGTTCATCGCCAGCCGTCCCGTCGGCTCGAGCTGGTTTGCCGATATCAACGAGCCTGCGCCCGGCGGCGAAAGCTTCATGGATCTCTACAACCGTGCCCGCCGCACCATCGAGCGGATCAACAATGAGGCCGCCGGGCAGGACGTGATCGCGGTTGCACATGGTGGCACCATCAAGGCGGCGCTGGGCTTGGCGCTCGACAATCAGCCGGAGCGGGGGCTCGCGTTCGATATCGACAATTGCTCGGTGACGCGGCTCGACTATTTCGCAAGCCCCGAGCGCAGCGTCTGGCGGCTGCCGATGGTGAACCAGCAGCCGTGGATCGCGGACGACGCGCATGCGGCGATGCATCAACCCGCGGGACCGGAAGTCAAGAAGCTCGCCTGAGCAATTGCCCGGTCGCGCGGATGCGGCGTAAGCTTCAAGCAATCAAAACGTACTCTGGGAGAGAAACATGACCTTGTTCGACATGAAGGGGAAAGTCGCCGTCATCACCGGCTCGACGCGCGGCATCGGGCTTGCGATCGCCGAGCGCATGGCCGAGCACGGCGCCAAGGTGGTGATCTCCTCGCGCAAGGCCGACGTTTGCGACCAGGTCGCAAAGAGCATCAACGACAAGTTCGGCAAAGGTAGCGCGGTGGCGATCGCCGCCAACATCTCGTCGAAGGAAAACCTGCAAAACCTCATCGACGAGAGCAACCGCGCCTTTGGCAAGATCGACGTGCTGGTCTGCAACGCCGCGTCGAACCCGTATTACGGCCCGCTCGCCGGCATCTCCGACGATCAGTTCAGGAAGATCCTGGACAACAACATCGTCGCCAACAACTGGCTGATCTCGATGGTGGTGCCGCAGATGATCGAGCGCAAGGACGGCTCGATCATCATCGTCTCCTCGATCGGCGGTCTGAAAGGCTCGACCATCCTCGGCGCCTACGCGATCTCGAAAGCCGCAGACATGCAGCTCGCGCGCAATTTGGCCTGCGAATATGGCCCGCACAACATCCGCGTGAACTGCATCGCGCCGGGCCTGATCAAGACCGATTTTGCGAAAGCGTTGTGGGACAATCCGGAGAATTTGAAAGCCTCGACCGCGCGTTCGCCGCTGCTGCGCATCGGCATCCCCGACGAGATCGCGGGCGCCGCGGTGTTCCTGGGCTCGAAGGCCGGCGACTTCATGACCGGCCAGACCATGGTGATCGACGGCGGCGCGACAATCAGTTGAAGCACCAGTAGGTGTCATCGCCCGCGAAGGCGGGCGATCCAGTACTCCGCGGCCTTCGTTGCAGAGCTCGCTCCCACGAGATCCGCCGCGGCGTACTGGATGCCCCGGTCAAGCCGGGGCATGACAGCGAAAATGTGGATGCAGCGCCGCGCATAGCGGCGCCGTCTCAATCCACCGCCGCGTACACCAGATCCCGCACCAGCGTTCGCGTAAAATCGCGCTGTCCCGGGCCCTGGCTCATGAACACGACGAACAGATCCTCCTTCGGATCGATCCAGAAGAAGGTCCCCGCAATGCCGCTCCAGAAAAACTGGCCGACGCTGCCGGGGAAGGGCGCGATGCCGGCATCGCGGCGCACCGCGAAGCCGAGGCCGAAACCATGGCCGGGTGACAGCAGAGTGCCGTTGGTCACGACGTGAGGTCCGAGATGATCGGAGGCCATCAGCTCCAGCGTCTTGCGGCCGATGATCCTGTTGCCGTCGAGCGTGCCGCCATTGCGCAGCATCAGCGCGAAACGGGCATAGTCCATGGTGGTCGAGACGAGGCCGCCGCCGCCGGACTCCATGATTGGCTGCTCGAGCATGTTGAACAGCGCGACCTTGTCGCCGGTCCAGGGATCGGCTGCGAACGGCTCGGCGAGCCGGCCGGCATTGGCCTCCGCTGTCGCAAAGCCGGTCTCGGCCATCTGCAAGGGCGTAAGAATGCGCTCAGCGAGGTACGCGCCGAGCGACTTGCCGCTGACAACCTCGATGATGCGACCGAGGATGTCGGTGGAGCGGCTGTAGTTGAACTCGTCGCCGGGATGGCAGACCAGGGGGAAGCTCGCCACCAAGGCGGCGTGCTCGGCATTGCTGATCTTGCGGCTGCGCACCCGCGAGTCCTGGTAGATCTTGTGCACGGGGCCGTCGCCCTGGTGCTCGTAAGTTAGCCCGGAGGTGTGGCGGAGCAGGTCCTGCACCGTCATCGGGCGTTTCGGCGGAACCAGTTCCAGCTTGCCGCCACTGATCACGCCGACCTTTTGGTTGGCGAACTCCGGGATGAATTTCGCGACGGAGTCGGCAAGGAGCAGGTGGCCGTCCTCGACCAGCGTCATGATGCCGACCGACACGATCGGCTTGGTCATCGAGAAGATGCGAAAGATCGAATCATGCGCCATCGGCGCTGAGCCTGTCGGGCTCTGCCTCCCGAGCGCCTCGAACCAGCCGACCTGGCCGTGCCGTGCCACCAGCACGGTGACGCCCGGAACGGTTCCCTTGTCGATCTCGCGCTTGAAGGCGTCCGACATGGCCTGGAGGCGAGGACGCGACAGCCCCAGCGTCTCGGGGCGGGATTCCGGCAGAGGCGGGGTTTTCGGCGCAATCGAGGGGCGGTGGGCGGCTGTCGCGGACGCTTGGGCAGTCGCAGAGGCTTGGGCAGTCATGGGCACTCCCGGTGCTTATTATTGTTCGGAGCGGACTGTGGCCCAGAAGGCGCGGCACAAACAAGCGAAGCCAGCGCGCTTCACCCTTGCAATCCGGCCTTGCAATCCGGCCGCCCCCTGTGCTTCAAAGCGGCCTGATCCGGGCGGCAACGCAGGGTCCGTAGGAGTGTAGCTCAATTGGTAGAGCACCGGTCTCCAAAACCGGGGGTCGCAGGTTCGAGCCCTGCCACTCCTGCCAGCGAAATCAAACACTTAACCCAGGACGCGGGCGGTCAGCCATCCTCCGGATATTGCCGCCGGACGGCGTGAAACCTAGCCACTGACCCGCGCTTTCCAGATCGCCTCCGCAAGGGCGATGTCGGCCACGGAATCCTCGCCGGACGCCAACGGCGTCCTCTGTTCCACGATATCGGCGACGAATGCATCGGCCTGACGCCGAAACGCCCAGCTCGTGTCGCGCGGCAATTGCGTGCGTTGTCCTTGCTGATCGAGGATGACCTCCGCCTCCTGCTCGGCAAAAGGCGGGGGCAATTCGATGGTCAGCGTGCCCCGCTCGAATTCGATGCTCAGCCCCTCGCGCCAGACGCCTTCGGATTCATTCGCGAGTTGCAGCGCGCAGGCGACGCCGTCGAAGTCGAGTGTCACGGTCGCCGCGCCCGAGGTCTCGACGGTGCTTTCCGCAATTGTCGGTGACGATCCGAGCACGTAGCGCGCGAGATTGATGATATGGCTGAACACGTTCAGAAAATTGTCGTAGCCGGGTCGCATCGCGCCCGGCATCCAGTCGGGGCCGTCTTGCCAGAGCTCGAGCCCGTCCGGCCGCACTTCGCCGGTCATGACGAACTTGTCCTGCGACCGGCCCGTGCTGCCACCGAAGCACCAGCCTCGCGCGCCAACAATCCGTCCAAGCGATTGATCCGCTCGCAGGCGCGCCAACTCGGCAATCGCGCGCGCCACCCCGGCATCATGACGCTTCATGTAGCCGATGCTGTAGACGAGGTTGTGCCGCCGCGCCGCCTCGGTCAGTGAAACGGCCTGAGCCGTGGTGTAGGCCATCGGCTTTTCCGAGAGCACATGGCGACCGCTGTTCAATGCATCCAGCACGATCGGGCCGGTGGCGCGACGCTTCGTCACAACGACGACGGCCGACACCTCGCTATCCGCCAGCAATTCTCGGTGCGTACCGTAGACCCGGGCGATGTCGAATTTCTGCGCCGCTGCGGCGGCGAGATCAGGCCGCAGATCCGCAATCGCGACAACGCGGCAGGTGGGGTTGGCGGCGAAATTGGCGAGGTGGCACATCTGACCGACCATGCCCGTTCCGACGATGCCAATGCCTGGCCTCACTTGCTAGGACCCCTCGAAGCGTTTCCGGAGAACGAGGAAATGCGCCGGCTGTCCCCAGGTGTTGATGAACGCCTGGTCGGATTGGGTGAGGGCTATGACTGTGGACGCATCCCGTCGCCCGATCGCGCCAAAGATACGGTGGAAACTGTCGAGGGTCGCAATGATGGCGTCGATGTCGGACGCATCGTTGGCGAGAACATCTGTCGCCGGAATCGTCTCGCGCAGTGACGCGAGGCTCGCGATCGCACGGGGCAGGCTGTCGCCGAAGGGATCGTCGATCATCGCATCGACATCGGCAACCAATGTCTCGATCGAAGCCGAGATCGCGTCGACCGCTTCGGTCCGGCCGGCCAGATAGAGCTTCCGGCCGCCGAGAAAGCTCAGACGACTGCGGCCGAGGTGGCGCGTCGCGCGCCGCAGCTTCTCGTCATCGGGCAGGACCTTCTTGTGCCAGTAGACATCCAGGCTGTCGCGATAAGCGGGCCAAGCCGAATGGATATCGAATCCCTGCTCGTGCGCCGCCGTGCACAAGGCGCCCGCGTCGAGGAAGTAGCGGTGCCGGACGAAGGGATTTTCGAGCACGTCCATCAGCCAGGATTCGAAGCTGCGCGTGTGCGGAATGCTGCTCCATTTTGCATCGAACAGCAGCTTCGCCGTTTCGAGTCCGGGACGGCCCGTCAGTGCCTTGCCGGCCGCATGAATCGCCTTGAGCGCGAGCTCGAAGAAGCCGCCGTAGCGCTCGTAGTAGGAAACGACGGCGTAACCGTCCGGATTGAGCAGCTGGTGAAAGATGCCGAGCCAATTTTCGGTCGGCTGCACTGTGTAGATGAATCCCTCGGCATCAATGATGTCGAAACGGCGATCGCTGTGAAATCCTTCGACGTCGAACGATAGGAGTTCGCGGAGACGTTGGGCCTGGTTGAAATGCGCGAAATAAGCCTGGATTTTCGCGTGCGCATGCCGGTTCGGCTCAGCGAGCGTCATGTTTGCGCCCCAGCCGGCAAACACCAGCGCGTTCTCGCCGGAATCGGGGCCGAATTCGAGCACGTCTGCGTCGCGGAACAACCGCGGCGGCAGCACCAGCTTGTCGGAAAACAACTCACGCCGCAGGCCGGCATAGGCTTCGAGTTCGGCGGCGGATTTGAAATTGCCGAACGTCGGCAGGACGTCCTGACGTTCGTAATAGTTGAAGAGCTTGTCCTCAGCCATGCCGCGACCCTGCGGCGGCCTCGAGGCGATCGAGCTCGCTCCAGATGTCCGATGGCGCGAAGATCGAAACGATGTGGAGCGGACGCTTCACGTTTTCGCGCAGCCGGCTGCCGACCTTGTCTTCGTTCTCCTGGTTCACGGCCAGAAGACAGACGAGCGGTTCCGACTTGCCGGCGAGGTCCTCCGGCGGGCGGATCGGAATCCCGGTGCCGGGCAGGAACAAGCCCTGGCGCTCCTTCTGGTCGTCGACCGAGAGGTCGACGAGATCCGCGAGTTCATGGGCATTGGTGAAGGTGCAGGCGCGGCAGCCCGCGCCGTAGATGGCGATCTCGGCGCCGTTGGCGCGGGCCTTGGCGAGGATCGGGCGAAGACGCGCGCCGTACTCCCTTGCGCGCTGGCCGAACCTCTCGCCGACGCCAGACGGCGCGGGCGGGGCCGTAACGTCGCGCGTCGTACGTCGCGCTGCGATCGCGAGGCTGCCGCCGCTGAAATTGTACTTCTTCACCGAGACCGCTTCGAAGCCGTGGCGCGCCAGCAGCGCGAGCAGCGTCGGCTCGGTGAAGTAGCTGACGTGCTCCTCCCACAGGACCGAGAGGTCGCCCGCGGTCGAGCCGGGCGCGAAATCAGGCACGTCGATGAACAGCAGACCGTCGTCGCGCAGCGCGATTTTCACGCAGTCAAAAAAATTCTCGAAATCGACGATGTGTTCGAGCACCTGTCGCGAGACGACGAGGTCGAACTTGCCGGCCTCCGCGACCGCGTCGTGACACAGCGCCGGGCTGATCATGTCGGCATAGACCTTGATGCCGCGCTCGCGGGCGATCTTGCCCGACACCGGGTTGGGCTCGACGCCCACCAAAATCTTCGCACCGCGTTCGCGAAGCCTGTCCATGAACAGGCCGTCATTGCATCCGATCTCGAACACGGATTGGTGGGCCGAGAATTTGGCGATGGTATCGAGTTCGTCGACCTGGTGCGGCTCCGGCTTCCAGCTGCTGAAATTGTAGTTGAACTGCCGGTACAGAATGTCGGGATCGATTGGCTTGACGATCTGGGGGAGGCCGCATTCGCCGCAGGCGAACACCTCGAACGGATACCGTTCCTCCTGTTCGTCGCGGCTGTGCCGAAGCCGATGCGCAATCGGCATCTGTCCGAGGTCGATGACCGGGCGCAAATTGGTCGAGTGGCAGAGGCGGCAATGATCAGTCATCGAATAGGAACCTCTGCTGGATTGGCTCGTGAAGCATGGCGATGGGCCAGATGCTCCGCGGCGAGCGCACCGGTCCTAGTGACATAGACCTGCACTTCCGCGGCATCGCCGCCATCCGGTGCCCAGTCGGGAAACGCCGTGTGGGAGGGATCGAACGGACCGGCGGTGGTTTCGTGAAACACCAGCCACTCCGAGGTGATCAGGATCGAGTGAAAAACCTGCTCGGGCATCCGGTAATAGCAAAGCACGCCCCGGCCGTACGGCGCCATCTCGAGCACGTCGCGAATGCGGCCGTCGTCCTCGAAGATCACGACCTGCGCAGTGCCTTCGATCAGGTGAAACGATTCAGGTTTGCCAAAATGCTTGTGAGGCCGCACATAGGCCTCGCGGTGATGCACGATCAGCATCTCGTGCAGGCCGGACGAAGGATCGGGATGCGTGCACAGCCGGCTGCGCAGACGCGGATTGCCTGCGGCGATGCGCTTCAGCTCCGCGATCGTGGCGTCGTCCGCCGTGACGATGGCGTCGTCCGAATAATACACTTCGGGATTTTGCGCCCGCAACGAGGCCGGCCGGCGCAGGCCCGTTGCTTCATTCGAAGAAGATGAACCCATGGTCGCCCCGGTAGCCGCATTTGTCGTAGATCCAGGCCCACGTCTCCGGACCATGGAAACTCAGGCAGGTGAGCTGCCAGTAGAGCAGGTTCGCCTTCTCACGCTCGTCGCGGAACGATTCCACCATCAGATATTTCGAGGCGCCGCGCCCCACGCGCTCGATCTCCGACACGGCGCGGAAGACGTCCTCGAGCGGAAGATTGTGGAGCACGCCGAGCGACACCACGAGATCGAAGCTGTGGTCGGGGTAGGGGAGCTCGACGGCGCTGCCGACCTTTAATTGCGGCCGCACCTCCTCCTTGGCGTTGGCGATGCCATAGTCGGAGATGTCGATGCCGGCGATGGTGAGGTCGGGGACGAGCTGGGTGAATTCGTAGAGCAAATAGCCCTTGCCGCAGCCGACATCGAGCACGCTCATCCCGGGCTTGATGCCATAGCGGTCGATCAGGGTCTGGGCGAGCGGGCGCCAGCGTCCGTCGTAGCGGTAGCCGCCGTAGCCATAACGGCGGTCGCCGTCCCAGTAGTCGTGTCCCCATTGCCGAGCGACAGTGGCGGATTCCGCCTTGTCGTGCTCGACGACCCGCTGGACGTAGTTCCGCTTGGTCGATGCGTGCATCGGCTGGAGCAGGTTGATCTCGGTCATTGTCCCCAACCGGTCCGCGGCATCGTCACAGGATGGTCGCGAATTTGTTGACGAGCAGGATGTCCTCGACGGCCTGGATGTTGTCGCGCGAGGACAGCGTGATCTCCTCGACGGCCGCGTGCAGATCGCAGCCCTCGCTCAGCACCCGGTCATAGATCTCCCGCCGCCGTGCCTCGTCGGGCGGCAGCATGAAGATGCTGTAGAGAATCAGGCCGCGCAACCGCGGCAGCTCGTCCAGGATGTCCTCGAGCACCATGTAGCTGCCGGGCATGGCGTGCTCGGCGGCGCTGAGCAGATAATGCAGGTTCTTCCGCCGCGCGTAGTCGCGGATCACGATGTTCTGGACGTGCTGCGGGGTACGGCTGCCGTTCAGCGGCCGGGCCCCGATATAGCCGCGATGGCCGGCTCGCTCAGCCATGGAAGCCTCCCGGCAGCTTGTATTGCATGCCGACGCGTGTCGCCGGACGCAGCAGGATCGGTTCGAAGAATTCGCCGAATCGCTTGTCCGCGTAGGGCGACATGATGCTCTTGAAGCGGCAGTTCATGCTCCAGCGCGAGCCGGCTTCCTCGTTGATGCGATTGCCGTGCATCAGGGTCTGATTGAACAGCATCACGTGACCGTAGGGAATCTCGATGAACGTCGCGTGCGGCTTGATGGTCTGGTAGAGTTCCTCGGCGCTGCGGAGGCTGGCCATCCGGTCCTGCATGTCGCCGTTCAGGGATGGCGGCAGCAGATACATCGATTTGGTACGGTGGACGTCCACCAGCGGGACCCACACCACGACCTCGAACGGCGAGTCGCCCGACCAGACGTCGGAATGGGTGGCGAGCAGCGACGAATCATCGCCCGGCAGCTGGATGCTCAGATTGACGCGGCGCTGCATGCAGAGCTCGTTGCCGACGATGGTCTCGATCGTCGAGCGCGCCAGACGGAAATAGGCCGGCCGGAACCAGGGCTCGGCGTTGAGGCCGTTGAAGACGTGCAGCCGCAGGCCGTTGAGATCATCTACGCTCACCCGCGTGTGGATGGTGTCGAGCATCGCGTAGGGGTCGTTGCCGTCTGGCAGCTTCAGATAATCGGCCGCGAGCTCGGCGGCGCGCCGTTGGATCCGATCGAGCCCGGCGCGATCGTCGGCCGGCGTGGTGACGAAGCCGTCGTCGATGAAGCGTTGCGCCAATGCCTGCTCATCGGCCTCGAGGAAAGCCGTGTCCGTCATGCAAAATACTCCCGGGCCGTCGCGCAAATATAGCTGATGTCCGAGGTCGAGAGGAACTGGTTGATGGGAAGCGTGAGGATCTGATCCGCCTGCCGCTCGGTGACCGGGAACGCGCCGCGACCGTGGCCAAGATGCGCCGCCGCTTCCTGGAGGTGGATCGGTACCGGATAGTGGATCGCGGTCTCGATACCCTTGTCGGCAAGATATTTCTGGAGGTCGTCGCGACGGTCCGTCTGCACGACGAAGGTGTGGAAGGTGTTGAACTCGATGTTGCGGCAAACCGGAATGAACAGGGGAAGGCCGGCGAGCTCGGCGCGGTATTGCGCGGCGTTGCGGTGCCGGCGTTCGATGACAGAGGGCAGGTGACGCAAGCGAATCCGGAGCACCTCGGCCTGGACCGTGTCGAGGCGTGACACGATGCCCCATTCCTGAACGTCACTGCGATTGATCAGACCGTGATTGCGCAGGCGGCGAATTCTCGCGGCAAGCTCGGCGTCGGCGGTGACGACGAAGCCGGCGTCGCCCGCGGCATTGAGGTTCTTCAGCGGGTGGGCGGAGAAGCAGCCGAACGTTCCGATGGTCCCGCTCATCCGCCCGTCATAAGTCGAGCCGACGGCCTGTGCGCTGTCCTCGATCACGGCGAGAGCGTGCTTGGCCGCAATCGCCATCAGCGGGTTCATGTCGGCCATCCGCCCGGTCAGGTGCACCGGCATGATTGCCCTGGTCCGCGGGGTGACGGCGGCCTCGACCGCGGCCGGATCGATATTCTGGTCCGGCAGCACGTCCGCAAATACTGGCGTGGCGCCGACGGCGATGATGGCGGCGGTCGACGCCACGAACGAATTCGGCGGGGTGATCACCTCGTCCCCGGGACCGATGTTGAGCACCCGCAACGACAGGATCAGCGCATCGGTGCCGGAATTCAGCGTCACCACATGCGGCGAGCCAAGATAGGTGGCGAGCTCCTCTTCGAGCTTCGCAACGGCCGCGCCGCCGATGAAATCGCCGCGCCGGAACACGCCCTCGACCGCCTGCATGATCTCAACGCGCTCTTCCTCGAATTGCGCGGGAAGATTGACGTAACCGATGCGCCGGCGGCCGGTGTCAGCGTCCATGGCAGAACTTCCGAACGATCTCGATGACGCGGTCCTGTTGCGCCCGCGTCAGATGCTGGTCGACGGGGAAGCTGATGACTTCCTGGGCGTGGCGGTCGGTGACCGGGAAGGTGCCCGGCGCGTAGCCGAGGTGCTCGAGGCCTTCCTGCTGATACAGCGGGATGGGATAGTGGATCTTCGCTTCGATGCCGTTGTCCAGGCAGTATTTGTAGAGCTCGTCGCGGCGCTCGGCGAACACCATGTAGAGATGGTAGACGTGCTTGACGTTGGGCCGGCGCGGCGGAATCCGCAGGCCGGGCAGACCGGCAAGGCCCGCATCGTAATAGGCCGCGTTCTCGATCCGACGGCGCGTGATCTCGCTGGTCTGGCCGATCAGCCAGTTGCCGACGACCGCCTGGAGGGAATCGAGCCGCGAATTGCAGCCGAGAATCGCGATCTCGTCGCGATTCTTCATGCCGTGGTTGCGGATCAGGCGAAGCCGCTCGTTCATCCCGTCGTCATTGGTGACGACGACACCGGCATCGCCCCAGACGTTGAGGTTCTTGAGCGGATGCAGCGAGAAGCCGGCCGCGATACCGTGTGTGCCGGACCGTTTTCCCGCGAACTCCGACAGGATGCCCTGGCAGGAATCCTCGACGACGGGGATGTTGTGACGCTGGGCGATCGCCATCAGCTTGCCCATGTCGGTGACCTCGCCGGTCAACTGAACCGGCATGATCGCCTTGGTCTTTTCGGTGATCGCGGCTTCGACGTAGTCGACGTTCATGCAGAAGGAGTCGTCGCAGTCGACCAGCACCGGCGTCGCGCCGGTCTCGGCGATGGCACCGACCGTGGCAATGAAGGTGTTGGCAGCCGTGATGACCTCGTCGCCATGGCCGATGCCAAGCGCCTTGAGCGGCAATTTGAGCGCATCAGTGCCCGATCCGACGCCGATGGCGTGACGCACGCCGATCAGCTCGGAAAAGCGCCGTTCGAATTCAGCGACCGGCTTGCCCAGGGTGAAGTCACCGGTCGCCACCAGTCGGCCGATCTCGGCCAGGATCGGTGCCGGGTCGGAGAATTGCTCGAGCAGATAGGAATATCGAACGTCGTGCATGGGGCCCGTCAGGTGGAATGAAGTTGAGGAGAGGAGGTGTGCGAAGCGGGGAGCGCGCGCGCGACCGAGGTCGCAATGGCGTCGGCGGAAAGTCCGTGCTTCTTCAGCAGCGAGTCCTGCGATCCGTAATTGTGCATGAACCGGTCCGGCAGCGACAACCGCAGCATCGCGGGCAGGCCAGAGCCGAGCTTGTCGATCAGCGCCTCCGCGACCGCGCTGCCGAGGCCGCCGGAGGGCACGTGCTCCTCCAGCGTCGCTACCAGCCTGGTGCCCCGGATCGCTTGCAGCAGCGCCTCGGTGTCGAGCGGCTTGACGGTGTGCATGTGCAGGATGCCGGCGCGAATGCCTTGCGCTGCCAGCAGGTCGGCCGCAGCGAGTGCGCGCTGGAGCATGATGCCTGTCGTGACCATGACGACGTCGCCGGGCGGGCGCATCAGGATGGCCTTGCCGATCTCAAAGCCGTGCTCGGCCTTCGAGACCACGGCGTCGCCACCTTTGCCGAGCCGGATGTAGATCGGCCCGGTCCAGTCGAGGGTTTGCTCCATCAGCCGCGTCGCCTCGTCGGCATCGCACGGGCAGACCACCGTCATGTTCGGCAGCGCCCGCATGATGGCGATGTCCTCGATCGCCTGGTGGGTGGGGCCGAGCGGCGCGTAAACCAGCCCGCCGCCATTGGCGATCAGCCGCACCGGCAGATTGTGCAGGCACAGATCGACCGCGACTTGCTCGTAGCAGCGGCGGGTGAGGAATGTGGCGATGGTGTTGACATAGGGCACGAAGCCTTCCATCGCGAGGCCGGCTGACATGCCGATGATGTGTGCTTCCGAAATGCCTTCGATCAGGTGGCGCTTGGGAAACTCCTTGCTCATCGCGCGCAAGGTACCTGCGCCGGGATCGGAGCCGATGTAGAGCACACGCTCGTCGCGTGCGGCGAGCTTGTGGACCATGTTCATCGCGGTGTTGCGCATGAGGACCCGATCAAAAATCCCCGACGGCGACGCGGATGGCGTCGAGCTCGCTGTCGGTGAGCTTGTTCTTGTGATGCCAATCGGCGTTGGATTCCGCGGCCGGCAGACCCTTGCCCTTGACGGTATGGCAGATGATCGCGGTGGGTTTTCCCGGAACGGCTGGGACCTGCTTCAGGACTGTGCGCAGGGCGCCGACGTCGTGGCCGTTGAGCTCCTGGACGGCAAAGCCGAAGCTGCGCCACTTGTCCGCGAGCGGCTCCAGCGGCAGGACGTAATCGGTGGGCCCGTAACTCTGCAGCTTGTTGTAGTCGATCAGCGCGACCAGATTGTCGAGCCCGTGCTTGGCCGCGCCCATGGCGGCTTCCCACACCGATCCCTCGTTGATCTCGCCGTCTCCGAGCAGGACGAAGGTGCGGTAGGTGCGCTCGCGCATGCGCGCGGCGAGCGCGAGGCCGACACCGATCGACAGGCCGTGTCCGAGCGCGCCCGTCGAGGCCTCGACCCCCGGCACCATTCCGTATTCGGGATGTCCGCCCAAAATGCTGTCGGGGCCGCAGAAACCGTCCAGCTCCGACAAGGGAAAGAAGCCGCGATCGGCCAGCAGCGCATAGAGCGCCAGACAGCCGTGCCCCTTGCTGAGGATTGCGCGGTCGCGGGCCGGATCGCGCGGGTTGTTTGGGTCGATCCGCAGCACGTCATCGTAGAGCACGCGGACCATCTCGATCAGCGACAATGCCGGACCGACATGTCCGCGTCCCGCGGAGCGGACAGAACCGAGCACCAGTCGGCGCAAATAAAGGCTGCGCTCATCCAGCGTGCAGGTGAGGGCGGCTTCAGCGTGGGGCGAGATCTGGGTCACTTCGGTAAATCGGTTGGGCGAATCGTCTGGTGAAGCCGGCGGGCTTTGTCGAGCTGACCGGCGAGGCGGATCCTAACATCGCCACCTTGCGCAGCGATTGCGCGCCGGGAGCGGCTGTCCGGCAAATAGGCGTTCAGGACAATCAGGCACCAGATTCCCTTGAACACAGGATACAGTACGTCACGTCGGATCGCAAACGCGTCATCGCTCGCCTCGAAGGCGCGCGACAGCCGTTCGATCAAGCGATTCGCGCTCGCTTCCGGCAGGTCGCTGCCGGGGTGAATGGCGGTGTCGGACACGAGCTTGACGGGATCGTCCCAGCCGAAATATTCGAAGTCGATGAATCGCAAGCGCCCGTCTTCAGCGCGCAGTGCGTTGTGCAGTCCGAAATCGGACGGACTCAGCGCGCGATGGGTGGGCGCAAGGTCTGCTGCGGGATCCCGACCCAGTTCCGCGTAGCGCCGGCGGAGCTGCCGAATCGCGACGTCAATGCTGGGAACCAGGCTGCCTTCGAGGAACGCACGCAGGTCGGAATGATCATCCGAGGCTCGCCTCAATGCGTCCAGGCGCTGTTCGTACTGGGCGATGGCCGCCTCCGGCGAAAAGATGCTGGCTGAGGCGTTGCGCAAAATCTGCGCGCCTTCGGCTTTGCGCAGCTTCTGCAGCTCTATGAGGAAATCGGCGAGTTGGTCGGCGTCGTCGCCCTGGGGACGCAGCGCCGCGGCCTCGCCGTCGAACCATTGGTACAGCGCGCAGAATGCATCTGCGTCCTTCGCGACTGGCCGCGGTGTCGACGTGATGCCGTGGCGCGCCAGGAACGAGAGTGCATCATACTCCTGTCCCAGGCGATCGCGTCCGTCGGACGGATAATGCTTGAGGGCGAGGGGCGGTCCATCCGCCATCTCCAGCCGAAACACCCTGTTGTTGCCGCCGGATCGTGCCGGCTGGGCGGACGCAACACGCGCACCGGCCAGGCGGCTGCCGATCGCCATCGCATCCGGCGCGGTGATGTCGGTCTCGCTCATGCCGCAAACACCTCGCGGCGAATATCGGCCCATGTCGCGATTGGCTTGCAGTGTTCGGGGTGGGGCGGCTGCGACTGCGTGAACAGGATCGATCGCGTGGCCTTCGGAAAATGTGGTTGCTCGAAGACGTCGACGAGGTCATCGATGAAGACGTCGAGCTTCAGGATCACGAGCCTCTCGATCTTGGCGGGCAGTGTGTCCTCGAAATAGACATCGCGGATAGCCAGCGCCGCATCCGCAGCGTCGACTAGGCCCGCCCCCCGCAGCCAGCTGCGCGCGGCGTCACGCAGGTCGATGCGGTCGGGGTCCTGATGACCGAATCGGGTCTTGTGGCTGACGATGCAGACCTTCGAGCCGGCCTGCTTGCACGCCGCCAGGAATTCCCGCACCCCTGGATAGATTTCGGCGCCGCCGATTCCCTTGCCGTAGACGAAGCCTTGCAGTCCTTGCCAGGCGAGCTCGCCGCCCGCGCGGGACCGGAGATGATCCCGCAGGTCGGTCTTAAGCCCCTCCCACCCTTCCGGCACCAGCCCACGCTCACGTGCGACGGCGGCAAAGACCTTGTCGTAGCAGATGATCGTGTTGTCGAAATCGATGCCGATCCGCACGCCGCTCACTTCAGGCTGATGTTCTGCATCATCTTGATGTTGAAGTACCGGGGGTCGTTGAGCGAGTTCGGCAGGCGGCCGCCCTTGAAGGCGTTCACGAGGCCGGACACGGCCTGCTCGATCGTGTGGGTCGGCGCAAAGCCGAGCTCGCGGCGGATCTTCTCCGACGAGACGTGGTAGGAGCGGAGATCGTCGGTCGGCTCGACGACGACGTCGACATTACTGCCGACCACCGACTTGACGATGTCGGCGATCTTCATCAGCGAGTGGTTTTCGTAACCGATATTGTAGGTCTTGCCGTCGATCTTTGCGTCATCCTGCTGGAGCAGGAACAGATAGGCGGCTGACATATCCTCGATGTGCAAATTGGGCCGGCGCTGCGTTCCGCCGAACACGCGGATGCGGCCGGTGTTGACCGCGAGATTTGTCAGGATGTTGACGACGACGTCGAGCCGCTGCCGCGGTGCGTAGCCGCAGACGGTGGCGGGACGAACCGTGCAGGTGACGAAACCGGACGCGGCCTCGTCGGCAAGGTCGGTCTCGCACATCGCCTTGAACTTCGAGTAGTCCGTGAGCGGCTCGCAGGACAGGTCCTCGGTCACCTCGGCTTCGTCCTTGATGCCATAGACGCTGGACGAGGAGGCATAGATGAAGCGCTTGATGCCCGCCTTCTTGGCGGCGCGCACCATCGGCCGGAAGCAGTCGTAATTGATGGACTTGCCGAGCCCCGGGTCCAGCTCGAACGACGGGTCGTTGGAGATGCAGGCGAGGTGAATCACGGCGTTGTTGCCGCGCAGGGCCTCGTTGATCGCGGCTTCATCACGGATGTCGCCCTTGATCAGGCGCAAATCGGGATTGCTGCGGACGGCATCGAACACGTCCTCGCCATACATGAACAGGTCGAGCACGGTGACCTTGTGGCCCGCAGCGAGCAACTGGGGAACCAGCACGCTACCGACATAGCCGGCACCACCGGTGACCATCACATTCCATTTTCGACCAATCACTGTTGTTCTCCAGAATCTGCCGTCGCGCTACTTCAGCAACGCGGTGACGAACTTGACCAGCGGCACCTTTTCGACCGAGCTGCGGTGGCCAACGATCCCGACCTTGATTGCGCCGGCCGCGTTGCCGATGAAGGCGACGTCCTCGATATTGCCGCCGGCGGCGACCAGCGGCGCGGTGATCGTCAGGAAGGCGTCCCCCGCGCCGACGGTGTCGACGACGGTCTTGGTGAAGGCGGGGACGCGCGTGACGCCGGTTTTCGACGAGAAAGGGTAGCAGCCGAAGGAGCCGTGCGTGATGATCATGTTGTCGCAGTCGATCTTGCCGTGCAGGCCGACCTCGATCACGGACGCGATGTCGCTGAACTTGTCGGTTGCAGCCAGACGCGCCTCTGGCGCGTCGATGCAGATGTAGTCGGCCCGCGGATACCTCGTGATCAGGTTGTAGCCGTGATTGCCGCTGTTGCTCTGGGCATTGACCGCCAGGAACTTGGAGTTGGCGATCAGGGTATCGATCGTGCTCGACGCGATCATGCCGTGACCGAAATCAGTGGCAATCACCACATCCGCGCTACGCACACGCTCCGTCGTGATACGGTCGATTTCCTTCCGATCGGCCTCGTCGAGCGGCGTGTCGTCCATGGTGTAGACTTCGAAGAGCTTGTGCAGATATCCCAGCTCGACGTACCGCGATTTGCGGGTGGTCGGACGGCCCGGAAGGCGGATCGGCGTCAGCGTGACGTTCGGGCGGACATGCGCCCGAATGAACTCCTCAGGGTAGTCGTTGCCGCCCAGCGTCGTGACGACCTCCACCGACTTGCAGAAGCTCGCGACATGGTTCGCCGCCGCAATGACGCCGCCGGCAAATTGCTCGCCGCTCTTGAACAGCGTGGCGACGATGTTTTCCTTCGATGCCTTTCCGAGCGCCGTGACGTACTGGTATTCGTCGATGATGGTGTCGCCGACCAGCACGACGTGCATGTCCTGCACCTTGTCGATCAGTTTCAGCAGGCGATCGGCGCCGCCACCTTCACGGACTTTTTGCAGGTAGTCGCGAAGCGGCGGATCGTAGATGTCGAAATACCGGTTCACTAGCGACGAGGAGCTGAATGTCACGTCCCGGGTGAACACGATGCGTCCGCCGTGACGCTCGACGGCGTCGCGCTCGCTCCGGATCTTGCCGGTCACGTCGTCTTCGGGATTCTCGTAGTCGGATCCCTTCACGTAGATGTCCGGCCGCACCGTATCCAGGATCGGCTCGGCGCTGGAGGTGTGATTGATGCCGACCCAATCGACGGTCGCGAGCGAGGCCAGCATCTCGGCCCGCATGTTTTCGGGGAAAATCGGCCGACCCGGTCCCTTGTTGACATAACGGTCGGCGGTGATCGTCACCATGACGACGTCGCCCTCGTTGCGCGCCGCCTGGATGTGTCTGATATGGCCGAGATGCACGAGGTCGAAGACGCCGTGGCAGAGCGCAACCTTCCGGCCTCGCGCTTGCGCGGACCGCGCGATCTCGCCCAGTTCCTCGATCGTCTTGATCTTTTCGTGCGCCGCCAGTTGGTCGTTCAACGCGGGATTGCCGGTCGGAATATTGCCCATGTGAATAACCTAAAGCGCCAGCCGGCCTCAGCCGGGCGGCCCGGAATTGATCGATTCGCGGCAACGATACCCGGCGAACCTGTTCACTGGCTTGCCTTCTGCGGCACGCCGGGCGCCGCGTCGTTGTTGTCCCCGAGATATTTGAACCAGTCCTTCGTGGCGTCCGCGATCTTGTCCACCGTCCACAGGGGGGCGTCCTTGTACTGATCCATCGCCTTCAGCATCGTCGCGACCCCGTCCTCAAATTTTACCTTCGGCGCCCATGTCAAGATACGCTTGATCTTGGTGATGTCGGCATAGGTGCAATCGGGCTCGCCGGGACGCTTGGGAATGTGGACCTTGTCGCCGCCGAGAAGCTCGACCAGCCGGTTGACACTGTAGGTGTTGTCGGAGCCGACGTTGAAACTCTCGTTCGAGACATCGGAGCGCGCGGCGGTCACGAAAGCGTCGGCGACGTCGCTGACGAAGGTGAAGTCGCGGGTCTGCTCGCCGTCGCCGACCACCGTGAAGGGCTTGCCGGCGAGCTTCTGCGCCATGAACACGCCGAACACCGCACCGTAGGTTCCCGTGGTGCGATGGCGCGGCCCGTACACGTTGAACAGGCGCAGCGCGACCGCGGGCAGCTTGTAGACCTGGCACCAGTGCATGACGCACTGCTCGCCGAGATTCTTGGTGAGGGCATAGGGATACATCGGCCGGATCTCGGCGCTCTCCGGCGTCGGATAGACGTCGGGAATTCCGTAGCAGGACGACGACGCGGCATAAACGAAGCGACTGACGCCCGCCTGCCGTGCAGCCTCGAGAACGTTGACGGTGCCGTCGACGTTGGCGCGGTGATACGGGATCGGGGACTCGATCGAGGGAACGATGTCTGCCAGCGCTGCGAGATGGAATACCCAGTCGATGCCGTCGAAATGCGGCTTGATCGATTCGAGCTCGGTGACGTCGGCCCGCACGATCTTCAGTCGATCAGAATCGACGCGCGAGGCCAGATTTTCGGGACGTCCGATCACAAAATTGTCGAGCGCGACGACCTCGTGGCCGTCGTCGAGGAGGCGGTCGACGAGGTGACTGCCGATGAAGCCGGCGCCACCGGTAACGATGCATTTCATAGGAACATCCGTGATGCGAATGCCCAGCGAAACAGGCCCGCCAATGTTGAGTGAAGGTGGAAACCGAATCGGCTGCTGGTCAACTTCGAAGGTAATATACCTTTGCAATCACTGGTGATAGCCGGTATCAGGGCGTCATGTCGCCGTCGAGCTGCGAGCCCATGCCTGCCGAGTCCGTCGATCCCGATCACAAGGCTTTCCTTGACGACTACGTAGGACGCCTCCATCGCGCGACGGCGATTGACGACGGTGTTTTCGCCAGGATTTCCGCCACCCGCACGGCCTGGTTGTGCGCGCGCGAGCAGGGCGGCCGCGTCATCTTCATCGGCAATGGAGGCTCGGCCGGCATCGCCTCCCATCTCGCGATCGATCTGGCGAAGAACGCATCGGTGCCGGCACTCTGCTTCAGCGATGCCAGCATGATGTCGTGCCTCGCCAATGACTATGGTTTCGAGGACTGGCTTGCGCATGCCGTGAGGTTGAGCGCCCGCGCCGGCGACTGCCTCGTCGCGATCAGCTCGTCGGGACGCTCGAAGAACATTCTCAATGCGGTCGCGCAGGCGCGGACGATGAAGCTCGATGTGATCACGCTGTCGGGCATGACCGCGGAGAATCCGCTGCGCAATCTCGGCGACGTCAATTATTACGTCGACAGTCGCAGCTACAATATTGTCGAGACCACGCATCAGTTCTGGATGATGGCCGCGATCGACCTCATCATCGGTCGCGCGGAATATCCGGCCTCCTGAGGCGGTGCCCTCTATCTGATCACCACGGGTGAGATTGCCTCGCCTGTTCGCATGTCTCCGTCTTACGGTCCTACGATGAAAAACCTGTTCTACGTCCGCCATACCTGCCGCCTCTGTCATTCGGACAAGCAAGAGCTCGTCGTGCCGATGGCAGGCATGCCCATCGGCACGCCGAACTTTCAGGTGCCGGACGCAAGCGTCGACGATCCCGTCTTTCGGGCCGCGGTGCCGATGGCGCTGCACCTGTGCGCAGACTGCGGCCATCTGCAGATTCTCCACGTCGGCAATCCAGAGATCCAATACCGAAACTACGTCTATACCACCTCGCTCTCGCTTGGCCTGCGGGAGCACTTCGCGGGCTATGCGATGGACGTCGTCAGCCGATTCGCCATCGCGCCGGGCTCGCTGGTCGTCGAGCTCGGCAGCAACGACGGATCGCTGCTCGGTTTCTTCAGGGAGCGCGGCATGCGGGTGCTCGGTGTCGATCCCGCCGTCGACATCGCGCGGCGTGCGACGGAAGCGGGGATCGAGACCATCGGCGATTTCTTCACCGATGCCATCGGTCGCCGCATCCTGCAAAGCCACGGCGCGGCCAGTGTCGTGATCGCCAACAACATGATCGCCAATGTCGACAATCTCGACCCGCTGGTGATCGGGGTTCGCGACGTGCTTGCGCCGGACGGGCTGTTCGTTTTCGAAACGCAGTATGGCGTCGACGTCACCGAGAAGAACCTTCTCGACACCGTCTATCACGAGCATCTGTCGTATTTTAACATCAAGCCGCTGACGCGCTTCTTCGCGCGACTCGGCATGGAAGTGATCGACGTCCAGCACATCGAGACCAAGGGCGGCTCGATCCGGGTGACGGTGCAGCGTGCCGGCGGCGCGAAGAAGCCGTCCGCGGAGGTCGCGCGCTTCATCGCCGAGGAAGACCGGCTCGGCGTCGACCGGCCGGCCTACTATGTGCCCTATGCGAAGAGAATCGCCGCCATCCGCGACGAGCTGGTCGCGATGGCCGATGCCGCCCATGCGCGCGGCCAGCTCGTGGCCGGCTACGGCGTCTCGGTCGGGACCACGACCCTGCTGCCGCAGTTCGGCCTGGAGAACAAGATCGACTTCCTGGTGGACGACGACCCCAAGAAGGGGAGCGTTATGGCCGGCCCGGGGTATGACATCCCGATCCTGCCGCCCGCCGCCCTTTACGAGCGCAAGCCGGCGTTCGTCGTCGTCTTCGCCTGGCGCTATGTGGATCCGATCCGGGCCAAGCATGCCGGCTATTTCGCCGAGGGCGGAAAGTTCGTCGTGCCGTTGCCGGGCATTTCGACGATCGATCGGGCCGACTGACCTTGAGAGGTCGCCAAAGAGGCTGCAGGTGAGGGGGACGGGCCCGGTGGTCTCGTTCTGCGAGGAGCCGGCTGAGGCCCTGGGACCGCGCTTTGCAGGCGGCAGATAAGCCCTTGATCGGCCTGATCTCTGGTCGGTCGGCCGCGGAGGTCGGATTACTCGCGCGGGCCCTCTCTATCTTGACCTTTGGTCCCATCCGCAGTAGATACCGCGCACTCGCAGCCGGCCCGTTAGACGCGGATTTCCGGCGCGGCTTTGAAATCCCCGAACAATCGAGCCCGATTTCCGGCTCATCCTTCGACAGAGGGCTGGGCCAACGGCGGCTGTTCGGATCCCTGAAATTCATTCGCGTCTGTCGACGGACGTTGGACATCAAACGATGGCAGTCAGCCCGTTCAAGTTCTTGCAGGAAGTGCGCTCGGAGACCGCCAAGGTCACCTGGCCAACCCGCCGCGAGACCACGATCACCACCATCATGGTGTTCGTGATGGTCGCCGTGGCCTCGATCTTCTTCTTCGCCGCCGACCAGATCATCCGCGTCCTCATCACCTTCCTTCTGGGCATTCACTGATGGCAACAGCAACGGCTCAATTGTCTGACAAGCGCTGGTACATCGTCCACGCCTATTCGAACTTCGAGAAGAAGGTCGCCGAATCGATCCGCGAGCAGGCCAAGCAGCGCGGGCTCGAGGAGCTGTTCGAGCTGGTGCTGGTTCCGACCGAGAAGGTCACGGAAGTGCGCCGCGGCCGCAAGATCGACGCCGAGCGCAAGTTCTTCCCGGGCTACGTGCTGGTGAAGATGAAGCTGACCGACGAGGCGTTTCATCTGATCAAGAATACGCCGAAGGTGACCGGCTTCCTCGGCGCGGAAAACAAGCCGATGCCGATCTCGGAAGCCGAGGCCATGCGCATTCTGCACCAGGTGCAGGAGGGCGTGGAGCGGCCGAAGGCGTCGGTGTCGTTCGAAATCGGCGAGAACGTGCGCGTGGCCGACGGCCCGTTTGCCTCGTTCTCGGGTGTGGTCGAGGAAATCGACGAGGCGCGCTCGCGCGTGAAGGTCGCGGTGTCGATCTTCGGCCGCGCCACGCCGGTCGAACTGGAATTCGGTCAGGTCGAGAAGGTCTGATCGGGTAGGCGTGAGGCTTCGGTCTCGCGCAGCAAGAGGCCGTGGGAGGGAGAGGGCGGTTGCCAGCCGCATCCGACCCAGACCACGAACCTGAAACCGCCGGCCCAGGCCGGCCCACCAGGAGTGATACATGGCAAAGAAAGTGACCGGATACCTGAAGCTTCAGGTCCCGGCCGGTGCGGCGAATCCTTCGCCCCCGATCGGTCCCGCGCTCGGTCAGCGCGGTCTCAACATCATGGAGTTCTGCAAGGCGTTCAACGCCCAGACCCAGAAGGAAGAGAAGAATACCCCCATTCCCGTCGTGATCACGATCTACGCCGATCGTTCGTTCACGTTCGAGATGAAGACGCCGCCGATGTCCTTCTTCCTCAAGCAGGCTGCCAAGATCCAGTCCGGCTCCAAGGCGCCGGGTCGTGACAAGGCGGGTGCGGTGACCAAAGCGCAGGTGCGCGAGATCGCCGAGAAGAAGATGAAGGATCTCAATTGCGACTCGATCGAGTCGGCCATGAAGATGGTCGAGGGCTCTGCCCGTTCGATGGGTCTGGAAGTGGCGGGGTAAGGGCTCATGGCAATCGGAAAGCGTTTGAACAAAGCCCGCGAAGGTATTGATCGCGAAAAGCTTTACCCGCTCGCGGACGCCATCAAGATGGTCAAGGAACGCGCGAAAGCGAAGTTCGACGAGACCATCGAGGTCGCGATCAATCTCGGCGTCGATCCGCGTCACGCCGACCAGATGGTCCGCGGTGTCGTGACCCTGCCGAACGGCACCGGCCGTACGCTCCGCGTCGGCGTGTTCGCCCGCGGCGCCAAGGCCGACGAGGCCAAGGCTGCGGGTGCCGATGTCGTCGGCGCCGAGGACCTGGTCGAGAAGGTGCAGAACGGCACGATCGATTTCGACCGCTGTATCGCAACCCCCGACATGATGCCGCTGGTCGGCCGCCTTGGTAAGGTGCTCGGTCCGCGCGGCCTGATGCCGAACCCTAAGATCGGCACCGTGACCATGGACGTCACCGGCGCTGTGAAGGGCGCCAAGGGAGGCTCGGTGGAGTTCCGCGTCGAGAAGGCCGGCATCCTGCAGGCCGGCGTCGGCAAGGCCTCGTTCACCGAGGAAAAACTGGTCGAGAACATCAAGGCTCTCGCTGACGCCGTCTCCAAGGCCAAGCCGGCCGGTTCCAAGGGCACCTACATCCAGCGCGTTGCGGTGTCCTCGTCGATGGGTCCCGGCGTGAAGGTCGAGCCGGGCACCATTCTCGGCTAAGGTTTGGAAACGACATGAGGCGAGGGGCGGAATTGGGCAACCGATTCCGCCCCTCGTCGTTTGTCACGGCGTTCACCGGAAACAAGAACAATGACTGACAAGGTCCTGATCTACTCGCGCTTTCCCAAGACGATGATGGCGCGCTTCGCCGAGCGGTTCGAGCTGCTCGACACCGGCGGCAAGCCGGCGCGGGAGATGTTTTCGGCCGACGCGCTCGGCGATATCCGCGCAGTGCTCACCGCCGGCGGCACGCCGCTGGGCGCGGAGGCGATGGACCTGTTTCCGAAGCTCGGTGCCATCGTCTGCTACGGCACTGGCTATGACGGTGTTGACCTGAAGGCCGCTGCCGCCCGCAACATCGCGGTCGGACATAGCCCGGGCGCCAATGCGGCCTCGGTCGCCGACATCGCGATGACGCTGGTGCTCGCGACGACGCGGCGAATCCTGGTTGCCGACCAGTACGTCCGAAGCGGCGATTGGGCCGCGTCAAAGCCCTCGCCGATGATGCGCCCGCAGGCCGGGATGCCGGGCCGCCGCATCGGCGTCTACGGCATGGGCGAAATCGGCCGCAAGATCGCAGCGCGCTGCGCCGCCTTCGAGAGCGAAATCGGCTATTTCAGCCGCAGCAAATACGACCTGCCCTATCAATATTTCCCGACGCTGGAGGCGCTCGCCGACTGGTGCAGCGTGCTGACGATCGCGGTCCGGGCAGGGGCCGAGACCCAGCATGCCGTCGGCGCCGATATCCTCAGGCGCCTCGGGGCGGACGGCTATGTCGTCAACATCTCCCGCGGCTCGGTGATCGATGAGAAAGCCCTGGTAGTGGCGCTCACCGAAAAGACCATCGCCGGAGCCGGTCTCGACGTCTACGACAAGGAGCCGCACGCCCCGGACGCGCTGACGGCGCTGCCCAACGTCGTGTTCGCCCCCCATATCGGCGGCCACACCCTCGAATCGCACGTCGCCATGCAGAACTGCGTGCTGGCGAACCTGACCGCGTTTTTCGAGGGCAAGCCGCTGCCTTACGGGGTCAAATGAGCTGAAATCGGCCCCTGTCCGCCCCGATTAAGCGCGAGCGGCAACGGATTGGAACTGGTGTGAATTTTGCTCTTGGCAAGGCGGCCCCGAGCGGTTAAAGAACCGCTTCCGGACGTGCCGGCCTCGGCTGGCGCGTTCGTGCACGCATTCCGAAAACAAGCGATGGAGATCATTCCTTTTCAGGGCGTCCGTGAGGATTTGCCGGAAAAGGAGGGAAAGCCGTAGGGTGTGGGGTGCGGGCAGAGGTCGGACGGTTCGCCGGCTGACCTTGTCCTGTCCAAGACTGCAGGCGCCCGCGGGGAATTTCGATTTCTCAACGGCTTAATCGCATGGCCTGCATAGACGGGTGAAGACCGGATTTCACGTCGTGACCACCTTAGGGTCGGTTGCGGAATGGGTTTGGTTCGGACCTCGACACGCCGTGGGCTCCTGTGGGCTCCCGGAGGGCAGGCTTTGAATTGTCGTCTTGCCCGGCGTGTCCGATGGGTTTGGCCCTGAGGTTCAGGTTTGGGCGGGACGATGGGTGCAACCCGGCGGTCCCGCTTTCGCGATGACCGCCAACCGGAAAGAGCTTGCTGTGGAACGAGCGGCAAAAAAGGAAGCGGTCGAACAGCTCAATGGGGTCTTCAAGACCACGAGCGTCGCGGTCGTTGCCCAATATTCCGGCCTGACCGTTGCCCAGATGCAGAAGCTGCGCTCGCAGATGAAGCAGGCTGGCGCCTCGGTGAAGGTCTCGAAGAACCGTCTCGCCAAAATTGCTCTTGAAGGCACTGACGTCGTTGCCATCGGCCCCATGCTGAAGGGACCGACCGTGATCGCCACTTCGGACGATCCGGTAGCGGCGCCAAAGGTCGCCGTCGAATTCGCCAAGGCGAACGAAAAGTTCGTCATCATTGGTGGCTCGATGGGAACGACCGTCCTGAATGTCGACGGCGTGAAGGCTCTTGCCTCGCTGCCGTCGCTTGACGAACTGCGCGCCAAGATCGTCGGCCTGCTTGTGGCCCCGGCGACCAAGATCGCTCAGCTCGCCAACGCGCCCGCGGGCAAGCTCGCGCGCGTCATCCAGGCTTATGCCTCAAAGGGCGAAGCGGCCTGACGCCCTTCGCAAAACTCAAACCCGAACCAGACTTACATTCAAGGAAACTGAACAATGGCTGACCTGCAGAAGATCGTTGACGACCTCTCGAGCCTCACCGTGCTCGAAGCTGCCGAACTCGCGAAGCTCCTCGAAGAGAAGTGGGGCGTTTCGGCTGCCGCGGCTGTCGCCGTGGCTGGCCCGGCTGGTGGTGGCGCCGCCGCCGCTCCGGCCGAAGAGAAGACCGAGTTCACGGTCGTTCTTGCCGCCGCCGGCGACAAGAAGATCGAGGTCATCAAGGAAGTCCGCGCCATCACCGGCCTGGGCCTGAAGGAAGCAAAGGACCTCGTCGAGGGCGCGCCGAAGCCTGTCAAGGAAGGCGTGAACAAGGACGAAGCCGAGAAGCTCAAGGCCCAGCTCGAGAAGGCTGGCGCGAAGGTCGAGCTCAAGTAAGCAGCGCTTACTGGCACGGGATCCCGGTCAGCATCATCGCAACCGGGATCTCGGTCCACTCCCTGAAAGGGTGGGCCAGATGCAAAAGGCGTGCGACGGAACGACCCGACGCAGGCCGAACACGAAAAAGTGTGGGGATTTGAGGGTTTACCCCTCGAATCTGCACTAATGTCGCCCCATATCGGGTCGGCAGCACGAAAGCGCGGTGGGCAGGGATGCCGGATTCCCTGTAAGCCGTTGGGAGAGCAAGCTATTTCGGGCTTTTGCAGTCCGTGAAGAGGTTGGTTGTGACGGGCGGGCGCGCTCCTGCGCCCCGCGCGTCGTTTTGCGTTTTGAAGGTCTGAAGAACAGATTCAGGACATTCCTGCCTGAAACTGAGTCTCCGGCCCCCAAGACGGGTTCGAAAAATTCAACCCGGGGAGCGGCGGTCGCCGCGTTCCGGAGGGCGCGCCCAAATCGGGCGACGAAAATGAGAGGCCACGATGGCGCAGCAGACATTCACCGGTCGCAAACGCGTTCGCAAGTTCTTCGGACACATCAAGGAAGTGGCCGAGATGCCGAACCTCATCGAGGTTCAAAAGGCGTCCTATGACCAGTTCCTGATGGTCGACGAGCCCCAGGGCGGGCGGTCGGACGAGGGCTTGCAGGCGGTGTTCCGCTCGGTGTTCCCGATCTCGGACTTCTCGGGCACCTCGATGCTGGAATTCGTCCGCTACGAGTTCGAGCCGCCGAAATACGACGTCGACGAGTGCCGCCAGCGCGGCATGACCTTCGCGGCCCCCCTTAAGGTGACGCTGCGCCTCATCGTGTTCGATATCGACGAGGAAACCGGCGCGAAGTCGGTCAAGGACATCAAGGAGCAGGACGTCTACATGGGCGACATCCCGCTCATGACGATGAACGGCACCTTCATCGTCAACGGCACCGAGCGCGTCATCGTCTCGCAGATGCACCGTTCGCCGGGCGTGTTCTTCGATCACGACAAGGGCAAGACCCATTCGTCGGGCAAGCTGCTGTTCGCGGCCCGCGTGATCCCGTATCGCGGTTCCTGGCTCGACATCGAGTTCGACGCCAAGGACATCGTCTATGCGCGTATCGACCGTCGCCGCAAGCTTCCGGTGACGTCGCTGATGTTCGCGCTCGGCCTCGACGGCGAGGCGATCCTCAGCACCTTCTACAAGAAGATCCAGTACAAGCGGATCAAGGAGGGCTGGCGTGTTCCGTTCGACGCCAATCGTTTCCGCGGCTACTCGACCATCAACGACCTGATCGACGCCGATACCGGCAAGGTCGTGCTCGAAGCCGGCAAGAAGCTCACCGTGCGCGGTGCGCGTCAGATGCAGGAGAAGGGGCTGAAGGCGCTGCGCCTCTCGGATGCGGAGCTCGTCGGCAACTACATCGCCGAGGACCTCGTCAATCCCAAGACCGGCGAGATCCACGCGGAAGCCGGTGAAGAGATCACCGACAAGTCGATGAAGGCTCTCAACGAGCAGGGCTACAAGGAGCTGCCGCTGCTCGACATCGACCACGTCAATGTCGGCGCCTACATCCGCAACACGCTCTCGGCCGACAAGAACATGACGCGTGAGGACGCGCTGTTCGACATCTACCGCGTGATGCGTCCGGGCGAGCCGCCGACGCTGGATTCGGCGCAGGCGATGTTCCAGTCGCTGTTCTTCGACGCCGAGCGCTACGACCTCTCTGCGGTCGGCCGCGTCAAGATGAACATGCGCCTCGACCTCGATGCGCCCGACACCCAGCGCACGCTGCGCAAGGAAGACATCCTCTCCGTCATCAAGACGCTGGTGGATTTGCGCGACGGCAAGGGCGAGATCGACGACATCGACCATCTCGGCAACCGCCGTGTGCGTTCGGTCGGCGAGCTCATGGAGAACCAGTACCGCATCGGCTTGCTCCGCATGGAGCGCGCGATCAAGGAGCGCATGTCGTCGGTCGACATCGACACGGTCATGCCGCAGGACCTGATCAACGCCAAGCCGGCGGCCGCCGCCGTGCGCGAGTTCTTCGGCTCCTCGCAGCTCTCGCAGTTCATGGACCAGACCAACCCGCTGTCGGAGATCACCCACAAGCGCCGTCTCTCGGCGCTTGGACCGGGCGGTCTGACCCGCGAGCGCGCCGGCTTCGAGGTGCGCGACGTGCATCCGACGCATTACGGCCGCATCTGCCCGATCGAGACGCCGGAAGGTCCGAACATCGGCCTGATCAACTCGCTCGCGACCTTCGCGCGCGTGAACAAGTACGGCTTCGTCGAGACCCCTTACCGCAAGGTCAAGGACGGCCGCGTCACCGACGAGGTCGTGTACCTCTCGGCGATGGAAGAGGGCCGCTACACGGTCGCGCAGGCCAACGTGCCGCTCGACCCGAAGGGCCGCTTCACCGAAGATCTCGTGGTCTGCCGTCACGCCGGCGAAGTCTTGCCGGTGACCCCGGACAAGGTCGACTACATGGACGTGTCGCCGAAGCAGCTCGTTTCGGTCGCGGCCGCGCTGATCCCGTTCCTCGAGAACGACGACGCCAACCGCGCGCTGATGGGCTCGAACATGCAGCGCCAGGCGGTGCCGCTGGTTCGCGCCGAAGCGCCGTTCGTCGGCACCGGCATGGAAGGCGTGGTTGCGCGTGACTCGGGTGCTGCGATCGCAGCGCGCCGTTCGGGCGTGATCGACCAGATCGACGCAACCCGCGTCGTCATCCGCGCCACGGAAGATCTCGATCCGACCAAGTCGGGCGTCGATATCTACCGGCTGATGAAGTACCAGCGCTCCAACCAGTCCACCTGCATCAACCAGCGTCCGCTGGTGAAGGTCGGCGACATCGTCAAGAAGGGCGACATCATCGCCGACGGTCCGTCGACCGATCTCGGCGAGCTCGCGCTCGGCCGGAACGTGCTCGTCGCGTTCATGCCGTGGAATGGCTACAACTTCGAAGACTCGATCCTGCTCTCCGAACGGATCGTGAAGGAAGACGTGTTTACCTCAATTCATATCGAAGAATTCGAGGTGATGGCCCGTGACACCAAGCTCGGACCCGAGGAAATCACCCGCGACATTCCGAATGTCTCGGAAGAAGCGCTGAAGAACCTCGACGAAGCCGGCATCGTGTACATCGGCGCGGAAGTGCGCGCCGGCGACATCCTGGTCGGCAAGATCACGCCGAAGGGCGAAAGCCCGATGACGCCGGAAGAAAAGCTCCTGCGCGCCATCTTCGGCGAGAAGGCTTCCGACGTCCGCGATACCTCGCTGCGCGTTCCTCCGGGCGTGCAGGGCACCATCGTCGAAGTGCGCGTGTTCAACCGGCACGGCGTCGACAAGGACGAGCGTGCGCTGGCGATCGAGCGGGAAGAGATCGAGCGTCTGGCTAAGGACCGCGACGACGAGCAGGCGATCCTGGACCGCAACGTCTACAACCGCCTTGCCGAGCTGCTCGAAGGACGGCAGGGCATCGCCGGACCGAAGGGCTTCAAGAAGGACACCAAGATCACCCGTGCGGTGCTCGAGGAGTACCCGAAGTCGCAGTGGTGGCTGTTTGCTTCGCCGAACGACAAGCTGATGGCCGAGATCGAGGCCATGCGGAAGCAGTACGACGAGTCGAAGAAGGGGCTGGAACAGCGCTTCCTCGACAAGGTCGAAAAGCTTCAGCGCGGTGACGAATTGCCGCCCGGCGTGATGAAGATGGTCAAGGTCTTCGTCGCGGTGAAGCGCAAGATCCAGCCCGGCGACAAGATGGCCGGCCGCCACGGCAACAAGGGCGTGGTGTCGAAGATCGTGCCGATCGAGGACATGCCGTTCCTCGAAGACGGTACGCATGCCGACATCGTGCTCAATCCGCTCGGCGTGCCATCGCGCATGAACGTCGGACAGATCCTCGAGACCCATCTCGGCTGGGCCTGTGCCGGCCTCGGCAAGCGTATCGGCCAGACGGTCGATGCCTATTTGTCGAAGCAGGACATCAGGCCGCTGAAGGAAACCTTGAAGAAGGTCTACGGCGAGGACGAGACGATCAAGTCGCTCAACGACAACGAGTTGATCGAGCTCGGCCACAATCTGAGCCGCGGCGTTCCGATCGCGACGCCGGTGTTCGACGGCGCCAAGGAAGCCGACATCGAGGAGATGCTGAAGCTTGCCGGTCTGGACGCTTCGGGCCAGTCGACCGTCTATGACGGCCGCACCGGCGACGCCTTCGACCGCAAGGTGACGGTGGGCTACATCTACATGCTCAAGCTGCACCATCTCGTCGACGACAAGATCCACGCGCGTTCGATCGGTCCGTACTCGCTCGTTACCCAGCAGCCGCTGGGCGGCAAGGCGCAGTTCGGCGGCCAGCGCTTCGGTGAAATGGAAGTGTGGGCGCTCGAGGCTTACGGCGCGGCGTACACGCTCCAGGAGATGCTGACCGTGAAGTCGGACGACGTCGCCGGCCGTACCAAGGTGTACGAGGCGATCGTGCGTGGCGACGACACCTTCGAGGCCGGTATTCCGGAATCGTTCAACGTGCTGGTCAAGGAAATGCGCTCGCTCGGCCTCAACGTCGACTTGCACAATTCCAAGGTCGGACCAGGGACGGCGGAAGCGGCCGAGTAATACGACCCTCATGCCCGGCCTGAATGGCCGGGCATCGGCGCCCAGTCCTCGAATCGCGAGGGCAGGGCGGCCCCGCATAGTGATTTTCGAATTTGCTGCCGGAGGCGACCGGCACGCGAGGAGAAGACGATGAACCAAGAAATTATGAATCTCTTTAATCCGACGACGCCGGCTCAGGTCTTCGACCAGATCCGGATCTCGATCGCGAGCCCCGAGAAGATTCTGTCCTGGTCGTACGGCGAGATCAAGAAGCCGGAAACCATCAACTACCGTACCTTCAAGCCCGAGCGCGATGGCCTGTTCTGCGCCCGCATCTTCGGGCCGATCAAGGATTACGAGTGCTTGTGCGGCAAGTACAAGCGCATGAAGTACAAGGGCATCATCTGCGAGAAGTGCTCGGTCGAGGTTACGCTGTCGCGCGTCCGGCGCGAGCGCATGGGCCATATCGAGCTCGCAGCCCCCGTCGCCCACATCTGGTTCCTGAAGTCGCTGCCCTCGCGCATCGGCCTCCTGCTCGACATGACGTTGAAGGACCTCGAGCGGATCCTCTACTTCGAATATTACGTCGTGCTCGAGCCGGGCCTCACCGCGCTGAAGGACCGTCAGCTCTTGTCGGAAGACGAGTATCTGAAGGCGCAGGACGAATACGGCCAGGATTCCTTCACCGCCATGATCGGCGCGGAAGCAATCCGCGAGCTGCTCAAGGGCATGGATCTCGAGAAGCTCGAGCTGACCTTGCGCGCGGAGATGCAGGAGACCGACTCCGACATCAAGCACAAGAAGCTCGCCAAGCGCCTGAAGATCGTGGAAGCGTTCCGCCACTCCGGCAACAAGCCGGAATGGATGATCATGACCGTGGTCCCGGTGATTCCGCCGGACCTGCGTCCGCTGGTGCCGCTGGACGGCGGCCGCTTCGCGACCTCGGACCTCAACGATCTCTACCGCCGCGTCATCAACCGCAACAACCGCTTGAAGCGGCTGATGGAGCTGCGCGCGCCGGACATCATCATCCGCAACGAGAAGCGCATGCTTCAGGAGGCCGTCGACGCGCTGTTCGACAACGGCCGCCGTGGCCGCGTCATCACCGGTGCCAACAAGCGTCCGCTGAAGTCGCTCGCCGACATGCTCAAGGGCAAGCAGGGCCGGTTCCGTCAGAACCTGCTCGGCAAGCGCGTCGACTATTCGGGCCGTTCCGTGATCGTGGTCGGTCCCGAGCTGCGCCTGCATCAGTGCGGCCTGCCGAAGAAGATGGCGCTCGAGCTGTTCAAGCCGTTCATCTACTCGCGGCTTGACGCCAAGGGCCTGTCCACCACCGTGAAGCAGGCGAAGAAGCTGGTCGAGAAGGAGCGGCCCGAGGTCTGGGACATCCTGGACGAGGTCATCCGCGAGCATCCCGTGCTGCTCAACCGCGCACCGACGCTGCATCGCCTCGGCATCCAGGCGTTCGAGCCCGTGCTGATCGAGGGCAAGGCGATCCAGCTCCACCCGCTGGTCTGCGCCGCGTTCAACGCCGACTTCGACGGCGACCAGATGGCCGTGCACGTCCCGCTGTCGCTGGAAGCGCAGCTGGAAGCGCGCGTCCTGATGATGTCGACCAACAACATCCTGCATCCGGCGAACGGCCAGCCGATCATCGTGCCGTCGCAGGACATCGTGCTCGGTCTCTACTACGTCTCCATCATGCGCGAAGGCCTGCCCGGCGAGGGCAAGATCTTCGGCGAGATGGCGGAGCTCGAGCACGCGCTGCACGCGAAGGTCATCCACCTCCACACCAAGATCAAGTACCGGTGGGAAGGCATCGACGATACCGGCAAGATCTCCAAGCGCTGGATCGAGACCACCGCTGGCCGCGTCATGCTGGGCAATTTGCTGCCGAAGAACCCGCGTGTTCCCTACGAGGTCATCAACAAGCTGATGACCAAGCGCGAGATCTCCGGCGTCATCGACCAGGTCTACCGCCACTGCGGTCAGAAGGAGACGGTGATCTTCTGCGACCGCATCATGGCGCTCGGCTTCTACAACGCGTTCAAGGCCGGCATCTCGTTCGGCAAGGACGACATGGTCGTGCCGCACTCCAAGTGGAAGATCGTCGACGCCACCCGTACGCTGGCGAAGGATTTCGAGCAGCAGTACAACGACGGTCTGATCACCCATGGCGAAAAGTACAACAAGGTTGTCGACGCCTGGTCGAAGGCCACGGAAGAAATCGCCAAGGCGATGATGAAGGAGATCTCCTCGACCAAGAAGACGGCGAGCGGGGCGGATGCCGACATCAACTCGATCTACATGATGGCTCACTCCGGTGCCCGCGGTTCGCCGGCCCAGATGCGCCAGCTCGCCGGCATGCGCGGCCTGATGGCCAAGCCGTCTGGCGAGATCATCGAGACGCCGATCATCTCGAACTTCAAGGAAGGCCTTTCGGTGCTCGAGTACTTCAACTCGACCCACGGCGCCCGCAAGGGCCTCGCGGACACCGCGTTGAAGACCGCGAACTCCGGCTACCTGACCCGTCGTCTCGTCGACGTCGCGCAGGATTGCATCATCACGCAGGACGATTGCGGCACCAAGCTCGGCATCAAGATGCGCGCCATCGTCGATGCCGGCACCGTGGTCGCTTCGCTCGGCTCGCGCATCCTCGGACGCACGGCCTGCGAAGACGTGCGTGACAGCACGGGCAAGGTGATCTTCAAGCGCGGTACGCTGATGGAAGAGAGCCATCTGGATGCCATCCATCAGGGCGGCGTCCAGGAGGTGAAGATCCGCTCGGCGCTGACCTGCGAGCTCGTCAACGGCATCTGCGGCAAGTGCTACGGCCGCGATCTCGCTCGCGGCACGCCGGTCAACCACGGCGAAGCGGTCGGCGTCATCGCGGCGCAGTCGATCGGCGAGCCTGGCACCCAGCTCACCATGCGCACCTTCCACATCGGCGGTGCGGCGCAGCTGAACGAGCAATCTTTCGTCGAATCCAACTTCGACGGCAAGATCGTGATCCGGAACAAGGCCATCGCTCGCAACAGCGACGGCCACCTGGTCGCGATGGTTCGCAACATGGTGATCGCGATCGTCGATGCCGACGGCACCGAGCGTGCGACGCACCGTATTCAGTACGGTTCGCGCCTGCACGTCGACGAAGGCGATACGGTCAAGCGCGGCCAGCGCATCGTAGAGTGGGATCCCTACTCCCGTCCGCTTCTCACCGAGGTCGAAGGCACCATCGGCTTCGAGGATCTGGTCGAGGGACAGTCGATCTCGGAAACACTGGACGAGGCCACCGGTATTGCCAAGCGCGTGGTCATCGACTGGCGCTCGATGCGCGGCGGCGGGGACCTGCGTCCCGCCATCGTGATCAAGGGCAAGGACGGCAAGGTGCTCAAGCTCGCCCGTGGCGGCGATGCCCGCTACATGCTGTCGGTCGATGCCATTCTGTCGGTCGATGTCGGCGCCAAGGTCCAGGCGGGCGACATTCTCGCCCGTGTCTCGACCGAAAGCGCCAAGACGCGCGACATCACCGGCGGTCTGCCGCGGGTGGCGGAACTGTTCGAGGCTCGGCGTCCGAAGGATGCGGCGATCATCGCCGAAATCGCGGGCACCATCCGGTTTGGGCGCGACTACAAGAACAAGCGTCGCATCTCGATCGAGCCGATGGACAAGACCGACGAGGCGCGCGAGTACCTGATCCCGAAGGGCAAGCACATCCACCTTCAGGACGGCGACATCGTCGAAAAGGGCGACTTCATCGTAGAAGGCAACCCGGCGCCGCACGACATTCTGGCGGTCAAGGGCATCGAGGAACTCGCAGCCTATCTGGTCAACGAGATCCAGGAGGTCTACCGGCTCCAGGGCGTGCTCATCAACGACAAGCATATCGAGGTGATCGTTCGTCAGATGCTCCAGAAGGTGGAAGTCACCGACCAGGGCGACACGGACATGATCTCGGGCGAGCAGATCGACAAGATCGAGTTCGACCAGATCAACGCGAAGGCCAAGGAAGAGGGCAAGAAGATCGCCACGGGGACGCCGGTTCTGCTCGGCATCACCAAGGCGAGCCTTCAGACCCGCTCCTTCTTCTCGGCGGCCTCGTTCCAGGAGACCACCCGCGTCCTTACGGAAGCGGCGGTCAACGGCAAGGTCGATCCGCTCGAAGGCCTCAAGGAGAACGTCATCGTCGGCCGGCTGATTCCGGCAGGCACCGGCGCCTCCATGGCGAAGATCCGCGAAGTCGCCGTGAAGCGCGACAAGATGATCCTCGACGAGCGCGAGAAGCAGGCGGCGGTCGTGCCGCCGGCGCCGGAAGTGGAGCCGATGGCGCTGCCACCTGCGGAATGATCGTTCATCCGTAGGAATACCGAGGACACTGAAAAGGCCGGCGAAAGCCGGCCTTTTTGCTGCTTTGTTTCCCTGTTGCGGTGCAGGATCAACCTTTGTTCATCTTTCCTTCAGGCGCAAAAGCGCTTCTGCTAGGAGAGCTTAGACCGGTGGTCCCGTGAAGGGGGCGGGCCGGAGACCACGGAATTCTCATGCTTGATCTCGCAATCGTAGGCGGCGGCCCCGGCGGGCTGATGAGCGCTTGGTATTTGAAGCGCAAGCTCGGCGATCTCTGCCGCGTCACCATCTACGAGGCATCCGACCGGCTCGGCGGCAAGATCGTCACGCGCAAATTCGATTCCGCGCCCGCGATGTACGAGGCCGGCGTTGCCGAGATCTACGACTACTCGATGACCGGGCCGGATCCGTTGCGCGAGTTGATCCAGCATTTCGGCCTGCAGACCATTCCGATGGATGCCGAGCAGGTGCAGTTCGGCGGCGAGCTCCTCAACGACGTCGCTGGCATGCGCCGTAAATACGGCGCCAAGACCGCGGCCGCGATCGAGGCGTTCCGTAAGCGCTGCGCCGAGACGATGACGCCGATCGAGTATTACGAGGGCGTCGGCGCGCACGACAACGAGAACCCCTGGGCCTACAAGACCGCCGAACAGGTGCTCGACGAGGAGGTCGAGGACGAGACCGCAAAGCGATTCTTCAAGGTGATGGCGCGCTCGGACCTCGCGACCGAGAGCCACAACACCAACGGGCTCAACGCGCTCAAGAACTACCTGATGGATGTCGACGGCTATATCGGCCTCTATTCCATCCAGAACGGCAATGAGCAGCTCATCGAATGCCTCCAGTCCGAGGTCAATGCCGACATCCAGCTCAATCACCGCGTCCTCACCGTCGGCAAGGCGCCGACCGGCCGCTATCAACTCAAGATGATGAACGGTAAGGGGCCGGAGACGCGCGACTTCGACCTTGTGCTGGTCTGCTTGCCGCATTCCTGGCTCGGGACCGTCGGCTGGGAGGGCGAACAGCTCCGCAAGTCGATGGTCAAGCACGTCTCGTACTTCGACCGTCCCGCGCACTATTTGCGCGTCTCAATCCTGTTCGACACGCCGTTCTGGGGCGACAAGATCGCCGGCGCCTGGTTCATGTCGGAAGCCTTTGGCGGTTGCTGCGTCTACAACGAGGGCGCGCGCCATGATGTGGGCAAGCACGGCGTACTGAACTGGCTGATTCCGGGCTCCGACGCGCTGGCCTTTGCGAATCTCTCCGACCAGGAGCTGATCGATGCCGCGCTGAAATCGCTGCCGGCATCGCTCGGCGATGCGCGCGCCCATTTCATGGAAGGCAAGATCCACCGCTGGCTGTCGTCGGTGAACGCGATTCCGGGCGGCTTGCCCGTGCGCGACGTCATGACCAATCACCGGCCGGAGCCGAAGGAACATCCCGGAATCGTGGTGGTCGGCGACTATCTGTTCGACTCGACGCTGAACGGCCTGCTCGATTCCTCGGACGCGGCGACGGACATCATCTTGACCGAGATGATGCGCCTGCGCCGCGAGCGTTCGCAGGACGACAAGCCGCTCTCGGACAAGATCGATCGCGACTATTTTGACAATTATCGCGGCCTGGGTCCCTACAGCGAAGTGTGGCAACACTTCACCGATCCCGACTATCTCACAAAACTGATCGGCATTGTCTGGGGCAAGGCCAAAGGCACGAAGCTCTTGATCGCGGGCTCGGCCAGCGGCGAGCTTGTCGGCGCGCTGCGCGATCGCGGCATCGATGCCTGGGGCATCGAGAACAACCGCACCATTCACGCCAGAACGCCGAAGGCGCTGAAGAAGTACAACAAGCTCGGTTCGATCACCGACATGCCGTTCAAGGACGGTGCGTTCGACTTCGTGTTCGAGACCAGCCTCTGCCACGTTTCCCCGAAGCAGGTGGTCCGTGCGATCAGGGAGCTGAACCGTGTGGTCAAGACCGGGCTCGTGTTCGGCTCGGTCACCTCGGACATGGCGCCGGCACTGATCGACCGCTACGACCTCCTGCGTGGGGTCAAGAAGCTCGGCACCTGGTGGGAATGGTCCGAACTGTTCTTCGGCAACGGCTTCGAGCTGTCGATGCACCGCAAGGACTGCACGGACGCGCTCTGGGAGACGACGCTCGCCGCCAACAAGGGGCCGGGCCAGTGGTACGCCGACGCCGATTCCCTGCGCTATTCCTTTTTCGACAAGGTCGAGGACGAGGAAGACGACTAGCCGCCTGAAACGGGCGCCTTCGCCAATTGTTTTGCCGAATTCATCCTGATCGCATAGAATCGATGCAATAGCGGTTTCCGCTATTTCCTGCTTTCTCCGCGGTCATGCCGGCCGTCAGCATCGGTTGGTTTCATGGCGTCCAAGCCCCTCCCGCCCGACAAACAGAAGCTCGCCGCGGAAGAGGCGGCCGAGCTCGACGAGAAGCTCGTCCCCCCCGTCAAGCCGGACCTCGAAGACGACGAGGACGATGAAGACGAGGAGGATGGAGGGCTGGAGCTCGATGACGATGATGAGGACGAGGACCTCGTCGTCTTTACCGCCCGCGAGGCCGCCGGCGCGCTCGCGACCATCCTGGGCTTCGTCAAACCCTTCCTGGTCAATTACAAGCAGATGCTGTCGTTCGTGGCGTTCGGCGTCTTCGTCGAGACGCTCTTCAACGTCATCATGCCGCTCAGCCTGAAGTACCTGATCGACGACGCGCTCGGCGAGGAGGATTTCCAGGCGCTGTACAAGATCCTCGGCGTGCTCGCGGTCGCGGGCATCTTCACCTCGATCGTCGCGGTCTGGTACGAGCGCTGGGATGCGAGGCTCGCGGCGTGTATCATCTCCGACGTCCGCAAACGGCTGTTCGAGCACGTCCAGGACCTGCCGGCGGCCTATTTCGGTCGCACCAAGCGCGGCGAGATCCTGTCGCGCTTCTCCGTCGACCTCGCGGCCTTCGAGGGCTCGGTCAAGACCTTCGCCAACAGCGCGGCGTTGCCGTTCCTGGAATTGATCGCGGGCATCATCCTAATGGTGTTCCTGAACTGGCAGCTCGCGGCGGTTGCGCTGCTGGTGTTCCCGATCACGCTGATCGGTCCCCGCATGCTCACACCGAAAGCTGTTCAGGCGAATTACGAGCAGAAGCTCAATGAGTCCGCGCTGCTCGGCATGGTGCAGGAGAACGTGGCGGCGCAGGCCGTGATCAAGGCGTTCAGCCTGCAACGCCGGATGTTCGGGTTCTTCAAATTCCGCAACGACGAGACGCGAAACAAGATGGCCTCGGCGGCGTTCCTGTCGACCATGGTGGAGCGGACGGTCACCATCTCGGTGCTGCTCTTGCATCTCGTCGTGCTCGCGATAGGCGCATATCTGGCGACCAAGGGGCAGATCACCATCGGCACCTTCGTCACCTTCGAGAGCGCGTTCTGGGAGGTGTCCTACAACATCGCCCATGTGATGCATTTCATCCCCGTGTCGATCTCCTCGGCAGCCGCGATTCGTCACATGCAGGAGCTGCTCGACGAGCCCACGCGCAGCGCCGATCGTGCCGGCGCGCCCGATCTGCCGCGCATCACCAACGACATCACCTTCGACCACGTGACCTTCCAGTACGAAGGCAGCCAGACGCCGGTGCTGGACAATCTCAGTCTCAAGCTCAGTGTCGGCAAGCGCATTGCCATCGTCGGTCCCTCGGGCTCCGGCAAGAGCACGCTGCTGAATCTGATCCTGCGGCTCTATGTGCCTGACGAGGGGCGCGTCACCATCGACGGCGTCGACGTCCGCAAGGTGACGCTGGATTCGCTGCGCCGGAGCATGGCGGTGGTGTTCCAGGAGAACATGCTGTTCAACATGTCGATCCGAGAGAACATCCGGCTCGGCAAGGAGGGCGCGACCGACGAGGAAGTGGAGGAGGCGGCCAAGAAGGCCGAGATCCACCGCTACATCATGAGCCTGCCACAGCGATACGATACGCCGGTGGGTGAGCGCGGCGATACCTTATCGGGCGGCCAGCGCCAGCGCATCGCGATCGCGCGCGCGGTCATCCGTAATCCCTCCGTGCTGCTGCTGGACGAAGCCACGTCGGCGCTCGATCAGACCACGGAAGCTGCGATCAACCGCACGCTGCTGAAGGTTGCCAAGGGCCGCACCATGATCTGGTCGACCCACCGCCTGACCTCGGTGGTCGAGATGGACGAGATCATCGTGATTTCAGGAGGCAGGGCGATCGAGCGCGGCTCTCATGCGGAACTGCTCGCCAAGAACGGCACCTATCGCAAGCTGTGGAACGACCAGATCCACCAACCTCATGGCGCGCCGGCTCACGTCGACGAGGACAGCGACGATGACGACGAGGATGAAGACGATCTCGACGAGGACGATGAGGAGGAGTGACCGAGGAAGTTCGGCTCCAGATCGAAGGCTCCTCCAAGCGGCCGCAATAGCCCCTGAACCGACCAGGCAATGAAGCGTGCCCAGCGCTGCGCCGTCCAATAGGGGCTCGTCGCAATGGAGACTGAGCGGAAGTCGAACGCCTTCGCCGCCGACCAATCGTCGCACGCCCGCTTGACCGGATCTGCGTAGAAGGTGGCGATCTTGCTTGTATCCATCCCGTCGGAGGCCAGCCATCGCGGGATGTAGAGGTTGCAGAGCCGCTCGACGTCGGTGAAGACCTTGTCGCAGCCGGTGCCGGCGGCAGGGCAGGAGGTCGAGAAGGCATCGCCCACCAGCACGAGGCCGGGTAGGCCGCTGGCATCGTTCACATAGAGATCGACCGGGCGGATTTTCAGTTCACCGGGAATGTCGAATGGTCCGGTGATGCGCTTGAGTCGTGGCAGCGCGGCGTTCAGCGTCTCGGCGGGCGCGCGGCGCAGCTCAAGCAGCCAGGGATCGTCGAAACTGCGGTAGACGAACAGATTGGCGCGCATCCGCGTCCCGATCGGGAAAAGCGTGAGGTAGGGGATGCGGTCGCTCGGCCGTTCCGAGAAATAGGTCAACGCCGGGAAGTCGAAGGAGTCCCGTCCCGCGGGCACCACGTCGAACCCGATCGAAATCGAATGGCAGGCACTGACGATCTTTCGGGCGATTCCCAGCTGGTGGCGCAGGCCGACATTGAGGCCGTTGGCGAGCACGACCAACCGGGCGGAGACCATCTCGTCGTTGGAGAGGGTGACCTTCTGCCGCTCCGCGCTTGTCTCGACCAAGATGGCCTTGGCGCAGATGCGCTCGACGCCGGCAGGAATTTCGTCGCGGACCGCGTTGACGAGGGCATCGTAGAGGATGTTGAACTGCCGGCTTGGCGCCTTGTCGAGAAGGCGGCCGAAGCGGGCGATCCAGTTCTCACCGACATAGGTCGCGCAGCGCAGCACCGATTCGGCGATTCCCGTCTGCAGGAATCGCCCGACCTGCACGTGACCGCTGAGTTTTTCGACACGAAAGTCCGCCGAATAGCTCTCATGCGGATCGATCAGAATGGTCGAAATGCCGCTACGGCCGAGCATCGCGGCGGCGGTTGAGCCGGACAATCCCCCGCCGATAATGGCAATGTCGGTGTACCGCATGGTGCTAATCTCTGCCAAGGCGGCACATTGGCGCTCCAACCGGAAAGAAAGCCTTAGCCAAAGGTTACAAAAGTATATTTAACCCGGGTATAAATTGGTTTGGAGGTGGCGGAACGCGCTCTTCGTTTCCATCTCGCGAAGGTGCAGCGAGCGGCCCGTGAAGCGATTTCAGCAGGCGCGGGAAGCGCTTCTGACTGACGTTTCGCCTTGACTTGACCGACTCCCACTTATAGAACCCCCTCACTTAACGACAGGCGGTGAGCATCGCCAACGTCGGAACGGGCCACCTGTTTGATCCCCTGGGATCGCCAAGACAGGCACCAACCTCGACGAATGCCGCTCAAACGCTGTCGATCATAGCTAGGCAATGCCAGTGCGATTTTAGTTCTCTTGAGCATGTTCTCTCGAGATCGAATTCGGATGCATGACCTCGGTGCGCGGGCCGCAGCTTCAAGCTGACCGGTTCAACTACTGCGGTCCTCTGTGGCGTCGAAGCGCTTTCCGCCCGTTGATGGGTGGTTGGCGCGATTTCGCTTTGTGCGGATTGTTCCGCGCAAGACGGCCTCGTCGGGCGGGTAGCTCGAAAGAATTTGCGGACCCGGTGACGGGCCGCGGCAGAACACAAAGGGTAATGCCAGGATGCCGACGATCAACCAGCTGATCGCTCAACCGCGGGAAGTGCAGAAGTCGCGCAAGAAGGTGCCGGCACTGCAGCAGTCGCCGCAGAAGCGCGGTGTTTGCACGCGCGTTTACACCACGACCCCGAAGAAGCCGAACTCGGCGCTTCGTAAGGTTGCCAAGGTGCGCCTGACCAACGGCTTCGAGGTGATCGGCTACATCCCCGGTGAGGGCCATAACCTCCAGGAGCACTCGGTGGTCATGATCCGCGGCGGTCGCGTCAAGGACTTGCCCGGCGTGCGCTACCACATCCTCCGCGGCGTTCTGGATACCCAGGGCGTCAAGAACCGTAAGCAGCGCCGTTCGAAGTACGGCGCCAAGCGTCCGAAGTAAGCGGGAACCAGGTCCATGTCTCGTCGCCATTCTGCCGAAAAGCGCGAAGTCCTTCCCGATCCGAAGTTCGGGAACATCATCGTCACGAAGTTCATGAATTCGGTGATGTACGCCGGAAAGAAGTCTGTCGCCGAAGGCATCGTCTACGGCGCGTTCGGCCTCATCGAAAGCAAGACCAAGCAGAACCCGCTCGGCGTGTTCGAGCAGGCACTCGAGAACGTCATGCCGACGATCGAAGTGCGCTCCCGCCGCGTCGGTGGCGCGACCTATCAGGTTCCGGTCGAAGTTCGCTCGGTGCGCCGTCAGGCGCTGGGCATTCGCTGGCTGATCTCGGCTGCGCGCGATCGCAACGAGAAGACGATGACCGAGCGGCTCTCTGCGGAGCTCCTGGACGCGTCGAACAACCGGGGTAACGCCGTCAAGAAGCGCGAAGACGTGCACCGGATGGCGGAAGCCAACCGCGCCTTCTCGCACTATCGCTGGTAACGGCGACACACGGAATCTAAGGAACACTCCATGCCCCGCGTTCATGCCATAGAGAACTACCGTAACTTCGGTATCATGGCGCATATCGATGCCGGCAAGACCACGACCACCGAGCGCATCCTCTATTACACCGGCAAGAGCCACAAGATCGGCGAAGTGCACGAAGGTGCCGCGACGATGGACTGGATGGAGCAGGAGCAGGAGCGCGGCATTACAATTACGTCGGCCGCGACCACCGCGTTCTGGGAAGGCAAGCGTCTCAACATTATCGACACTCCCGGCCACGTCGACTTCACCATCGAAGTCGAGCGCAGCTTGCGCGTGCTCGACGGCGCCGTGTGCGTGCTCGACTCGAACCAGGGCGTCGAGCCCCAGACCGAGACGGTCTGGCGCCAGGGCGACAAGTACAAGGTTCCGCGCATCGTCTTCGCCAACAAGATGGATAAGACCGGCGCCGACTTCTACAAGTGCATGCAGGATATCGTCGACCGCCTCGGCGCGAAGCCGATCGCGATCCAGCTTCCGATCGGCTCCGAGAACAACTTCAAGGGTCTGGTCGATCTCGTTCGTATGAAGGGCGTGGTCTGGGAAGAAGAGAAGCTCGACGCCAAGTTCGTCGACATCGATATTCCCGAGGACATGGTCGAGAAGGCCAAGGAATATCGCGAGAAGCTGTTGGAAGCCGCCGTCGAGCTCGACGACGAAGTTCTCGCCGCTTACCTCGACGGCAAGGAGCCCGACGAGGCGACGTTGAAGCGCTTGATCCGCAAGGCCGTGCTGACTGGCGCGTTCTTCCCGGTATTGTGCGGCTCGGCGTTCAAGAACAAGGGCGTGCAGCCTTTGCTCGACGCGGTCGTGGATTATCTGCCGTCGCCCGTTGACGTGCCCGCCATCAAGGGCGTCGACGAAGACGGTAACGAGGTCGTTCGCCTGCCGGACGACAAGGAGCCGCTGGCTCTGTTGGCCTTCAAGATCATGGACGACCCATTCGTCGGCACCATCACCTTCTGCCGCATCTATTCCGGCACGCTGCTGTCGGGCACCGGCGTCATCAATTCGACGCGCGACCGCAAGGAGCGCATCGGCCGCATGTTGCTGATGCATGCGAACAACCGCGAAGACATCAAGGAAGCCTATGCCGGCGACATCGTCGCATTGGCTGGCCTGAAGGAAGCGCGCACCGGTGACACGTTGTGCGATCCCGACAAGGCGGTGATCCTCGAAAAGATGGAATTCCCCGAGCCGGTCATCGAGATCGCGATCGAACCCAAGTCCAAGGCCGACCAGGAAAAGCTCGGCGTGGCGCTGGCGAAGCTCGCTGCGGAGGATCCGTCCTTCCGCGTGTCGACCGACCAAGAGTCCGGCCAGACCATCCTCAAGGGAATGGGTGAACTCCATCTCGACATCAAGGTCGACATTCTTCGCCGCACCTACAAGGTCGATGCCAACATCGGCGCGCCGCAGGTGGCGTTCCGTGAGCGCGTCACCAAGAGAGCCGAAGTCAAGTACACCCACAAGAAGCAGACCGGCGGTACCGGTCAGTTCGCGGAAGTGTCGATCGTGGTCGAGCCGAACGAGCCCGGCAAGGGTTACGAGTTCGAGTCCAAGATCGTCGGCGGTGCGGTTCCGAAGGAATACATCCCCGGCGTCGAAAAGGGCCTCAACAGCGTGATGGGCTCTGGTGTCGTCGCGGGCTTCCCCGTGGTCGACGTCAAGGTTCAGCTTGTCGATGGCAAGTATCACGACGTCGACTCGTCGGCGCTCGCCTTCGAAATCGCTTCGCGTGCTGCATTCCGCGAAGCCTTGCAGAAGGGCAAGTCCGTCCTGCTCGAGCCGATCATGAAGGTCGAAGTGGTGACCCCGGAAGATTACACCGGCTCGGTCATCGGCGACCTGAATTCCCGGCGCGGTCAGATCCAGGGTCAGGACATGCGCGGCAACGCCAACGTCATCAACGCGATGGTGCCGCTCATGAACATGTTCGGTTACGTGAATAACCTGCGCTCGATGAGCCAGGGTCGCGCGACCTTCACCATGCAGTTCGACCACTACGCAGAAGCGCCGGCCAACGTGTCGGCAGAAGTCCAGAAGAAGTTTGCCTGATTGTCGTCGGTCTCGAACTGACGATTGAACGGAGAGTCAAATGGCCAAAGCAAAGTTTGAACGTAACAAGCCGCACTGCAACATCGGCACCATCGGTCACGTCGACCATGGCAAGACGTCGCTGACCGCGGCGATCACCAAGGTCCTCGCCGAAGCCGGCGGCGCGACGTTCACCGCGTACGACCAGATCGACAAGGCGCCGGAAGAGAAGGCGCGCGGTATCACGATCTCGACGGCGCACGTCGAATACGAGACCAAGAACCGCCACTACGCGCACGTCGACTGCCCCGGCCACGCCGACTACGTGAAGAACATGATCACCGGCGCCGCCCAGATGGACGGTGCGATCCTGGTCGTGTCGGCCGCTGACGGTCCGATGCCGCAGACCCGCGAGCACATCCTGCTCGCCCGCCAGGTCGGCGTTCCCGCGCTCGTCGTGTTCCTCAACAAGTGCGACATGGTCGACGATCCGGAACTGCTCGAGCTCGTCGAGCTCGAGGTTCGCGAGCTGCTCTCGAAGTACGAATTCCCGGGCGACACCATCCCGATCATCAAGGGCTCGGCGCTCGCCGCTCTCGAAGATTCCGACAAGACGCTCGGCCATGACGCGATCCTCGAGCTGATGAAGCAGGTCGACGCCTACATTCCGCAGCCGGAGCGTCCGGTCGACCTTCCGTTCCTGATGCCGGTTGAAGACGTGTTCTCGATCTCGGGCCGCGGCACCGTCGTGACCGGCCGTGTCGAGCGCGGTATCGTCAAGGTCGGCGAGGAAATCGAGATCGTCGGTCTGCGCGCCACGCAGAAGACCACGGTCACTGGCGTCGAAATGTTCCGCAAGCTGCTCGATCAGGGCCAGGCCGGCGATAACATCGGTGCGCTGCTTCGCGGTACCAAGCGCGAGGACGTCGAGCGCGGCCAGGTGCTGTGCAAGCCGGGTTCGGTCAAGCCGCACACCAAGTTCAAGGCTGAGGCTTACATCCTCACCAAGGAAGAGGGCGGCCGCCACACCCCGTTCTTCACCAACTACCGTCCGCAGTTCTACTTCCGCACCACCGACGTGACCGGTGTCGTGCATCTGCCGGAAGGCACCGAGATGGTGATGCCGGGCGACAACATCGCGATGGAAGTGCACCTGATCGTGCCGATCGCGATGGAAGAGAAGCTCCGCTTCGCGATCCGCGAAGGTGGCCGTACCGTCGGCGCCGGCGTCGTCGCCTCGATCATCGAGTAATTACGAAAATAGGGATCGGCGAATAGCGAATGTGAAATTCGCTATTCGCTATTCGCCACCCCACTGAAGAGAGACCACGGCAATGAACGGCCAAAACATTCGTATCCGTCTCAAGGCGTTCGACCATCGTATCCTCGATACGTCGACCCGCGAGATCGTGAACACGGCGAAGCGCACCGGCGCGCAGGTCCGCGGACCCATTCCGCTGCCCACCCGCATCGAGAAGTTCACCGTCAACCGTTCGCCGCACGTCGACAAGAAGAGCCGCGAGCAGTTCGAGATGCGCACTCACAAGCGCCTGCTCGACATCGTCGATCCGACCCCGCAGACCGTCGATGCTTTGATGAAGCTCGACTTGGCCGCCGGTGTCGACGTCGAGATCAAGCTCTAAGATTTTTGGATCACGTTCGCCACTAGCGGACAGAAAGAACAGGAAGCACGCCGATGCGCTCCGGAGTGATCGCACAAAAGGTCGGGATGACGCGGGTCTTTACAGAGGCCGGCGAACATATCCCCGTGACCGTGCTGAAGCTCGGCAATTGCCAGGTCGTAGGCCACCGCACCGAAGAGAAAAACGGTTATGTCGCGCTCCAGCTTGGTTCTGGCAGCCGCAAGACCGTGTACATGCCCAAGGCGGAGCGCGGCCAGTTCGCGGTCGCCAAGGTCGAGCCGAAGCGGCAGGTCGAGGAATTCCGCGTCTCCGCGGATCAGATGATCCCCGTCGGTGCCGAGATCCTGGCCGACCACTTTGTCGTCGGTCAGTTCGTCGACGTCACCGGAACTTCGGTCGGTAAGGGTTTTGCCGGCGGTATGAAGCGCTGGAACTTCGGCGGTCTGCGCGCCACTCACGGCGTCTCGGTCTCGCACCGTTCGATCGGTTCGACCGGTGGCCGTCAGGACCCGGGCAAGACCTGGAAGAACAAGAAGATGCCCGGTCACATGGGCGTCGACCGCATCACCACGCTCAACCTTCGGGTCGTTCAGCTCGATGTCGAGCGCGGCCTGATCCTCGTCGAAGGCGCCGTTCCCGGTTCCAAGGGCGGCTGGATCCGCGTGCGCGACGCCGTCAAGAAGCCGCTGCCTAAGGAAGCTCCGAAGCCCGGCAAGTTCAAGGTTGCTGGCGAAGCGGACGCTGCTCCGGCTGCGCAGGAGGCGTGAGATGGAATTGAAGGTCACCACCCTCGAAGGTAAGGAAGCCGGCTCGGTCCAGCTTTCCGACACCATTTTCGGCCTCGAGCCGCGCCAGGACATCATTGCACGTTGCGTGCAGTGGCAGCTCAACAAGCGCCAGGCCGGCACGCACAAGGCCAAGGGCCGCGCCGAGATCTGGCGCACCGGCAAGAAGATGTACAAGCAGAAGGGCACCGGTGGTGCTCGTCACGGCTCGGCTCGCGTGCCGCAGTTCCGCGGCGGTGGCCGTGCCTTCGGTCCGGTGGTGCGTTCTCACGCCACCGACCTGCCGAAGAAGGTCCGTGCGCTCGCGCTCAAGCATGCGCTCTCGGCCAAGGCCAAGGACGGCGATCTCATCGTGATCGACAAAGCCGCGCTGGAAGCGGCCAAGACCAAGGCGCTGCTTGGTCATTTCTCCGGTCTGGGTTTGACCAACGCGCTGATCATCGACGGCGCCGAGCTCAACAACGGCTTCGCCGCTGCAGCCCGCAACATCCCGAACATGGACGTGCTGCCGATCCAGGGCATCAACGTCTATGACATCCTGCGCCGTCGGAAACTCGTTCTGACCAAGGCCGCCATCGATGCGCTGGAGGCGCGCTTCAAATGACGAAGAACATCGAGCCTCGCCACTACGACGTGATCCTGTCGCCGGTCGTGACCGAAAAGGCCACGATCGCCTCGGAGCACAACAAGGTGCTGTTCAAGGTGGCCGCGAAGGCGACCAAGCCGCAGATCAAGGAAGCGATCGAGAAGCTGTTCGACGTCAAGGTCAAGAGTGTCAACACGCTGGTCCGCAAGGGCAAGACCAAGATCTTCCGCGGCAACCTCGGCTCGCAGTCGAACTCCAAGCGCGCGATCGTGACTCTCGAAGAGGGTCACCGGATCGACGTGACCACCGGTCTGTAAGGTCGTACGACGATGGCACTGAAGACATTCAATCCCACGACGCCGGGCCAGCGCCAGCTGGTCATGGTCGATCGTTCGGCCCTCTACAAGGGCAAGCCGGTCAAGGCGCTCACCGAAGGCAAGCACTCCTCTGGCGGCCGCAACAACACCGGTCGCATCACGGTGCGCTTCCGCGGCGGCGGTCATAAGCGGACGTTGCGTACCGTCGATTTCAAGCGCGACAAGGTCGATGCGCCCGCGACGGTCGAGCGGTTGGAATATGATCCGAACCGCACCGCGTTCATCGCGCTGGTCAAGTACGAAGACGGCACCCAGGCCTATATCCTGGCGCCGCAGCGCCTGGCCGTCGGTGATTCCGTCGTCGCCGGCAACTACGTCGACGTGAAGCCGGGCAATGTCATGCCGCTCGGCAACATGCCGGTCGGCACGATCATCCACAACATCGAGGTCAAGATCGGGAAGGGCGGCCAGCTCGCCCGTTCCGCGGGCACCTACGCCCAGCTCGTCGGTCGCGACCAGGACTACGTGATCGTCCGCCTGAACTCGGGTGAACAGCGCCTGGTGCACGGCCGTTGCCGCGCCACGATTGGCGCGGTGTCGAACCCGGATCACATGAACACGTCGATCGGCAAGGCCGGCCGCAACCGTTGGCTGGGCCGCAAGCCGCATAACCGCGGCGTCTCGATGAACCCGATCGACCATCCGCACGGCGGTGGTGAAGGTCGTACCTCGGGCGGCCGCCACCCGGTTACTCCGTGGGGCAAGCCGACCAAGGGCAAGAAGACCCGCTCCAACAAGTCGACCAACAAATTCATTCTCCTAAGCCGCCACAAGCGGAAGAAGTAAGGAACGCCGGACATGGTTCGTTCAGTCTGGAAAGGCCCGTTCGTCGAGGGTTCTCTGCTCAAGAAGGCAGATGCCGCGCGCTCGTCCGGCCGTCACGACGTCATCAAGATCTGGAGCCGTCGCTCGACGATCCTGCCGCAATTCGTCGGTCTGACCTTCGGCGTCTACAACGGTCAGAAGCACGTGCCGGTGGCGGTCAACGAGGAAATGGTCGGTCACAAGTTCGGCGAGTTCTCGCCGACCCGTACCTTCCATGGCCACTCCGGGGACAAGAAAGCCAAGAAGGCTTGAGGATTAAACGATGAGCAAACCTAAGCGCGAACGGAGCCTCGCCGAGAACGAGGCCAAGGCGGTCGCCCGGATGCTGCGGGTGAGCCCGCAGAAGCTCAACCTGGTCGCCCAGCTCATTCGCGGCCGGAAGGCGGCTGCTGCGCTCGCCGACCTGCAATTTTCGCGCAAGCGGATCGCGGTTGACGTGAAGAAGTGCCTGGAATCGGCTATTGCCAACGCCGAGAACAACCACGACCTCGACGTCGATGATCTCGTCGTGGCGCAGGCCTTCGTCGGCAACGGCCTCGTGATGAAGCGCTTTGCCGCCCGCGGCCGTGGCCGTTCGGGCCGTGTCTACAAACCATTTTCACAGCTGACGATCATCGTTCGTCAGGTCGAAGCCGCAGCAGCGGCTTAAGGGACGCAGGAGAACACGATGGGTCAAAAGATCAATCCGATCGGTCTGCGTCTCGGCATCAACCGGACCTGGGATTCCCGCTGGTACGCGGGCAAGCAGGAATACGGCAAGCTGCTGCACGAGGACGTCAAGATCCGCGAGATCCTGCACAAGGAGCTCAAGCAGGCGGCCGTCGCCCGCATCGTGATCGAGCGTCCGCACAAGAAGTGCCGCGTCACCATCCACTCGGCTCGTCCGGGCGTGGTGATCGGCAAAAAGGGTGCCGACATCGACAAGCTGCGCAAGAAGGTCGCGGACATCACCGCGTCCGACGTCGTCATCAACATCGTCGAAATCCGCAAGCCGGAGCTCGATGCGACGCTGGTGGCCGAGTCGATCGCGCAGCAGCTGGAGCGCCGCGTGGCGTTCCGCCGCGCCATGAAGCGCGCCGTGCAGTCGGCGATGCGTCTCGGAGCGGAAGGCATCCGCATCAACTGCTCGGGACGTTTGGGCGGCGCGGAAATCGCGCGCATGGAGTGGTACCGCGAAGGTCGCGTGCCGCTGCACACGCTGCGCGCAGACATCGACTACGGCGTCGCGACCGCGTTCACGACCTTCGGCACCTGCGGTGTCAAGGTCTGGATCTTCAAGGGCGAGATCCTCGAGCACGATCCGATGGCCCAGGACAAGAGAATGGCCGAAGGTGAGACTGGTGGCGGCGGCGATCGCGGCGGCCGGCAGCGCCGGGACAACGCTGCAGCCTGACGCCAGCACAGAGAATTTGAGGGCTTGAAGCCATGATGCAACCTAAGAAAACGAAGTTCCGGAAGGCGCATAAGGGCCGTATCCACGGCGTTGCGTCTTCGGGCGCGACGTTGGCCTTCGGCCAGTTCGGTCTGAAGGCGACCGAGCCTGAGCGCGTCACTGCGCGCCAGATCGAAGCCGCTCGCCGCGCGCTGACCCGCCACATGAAGCGCGCCGGCCGCGTCTGGATCCGCATATTCCCCGACGTTCCCGTGTCGAAGAAGCCTGCCGAAGTCCGCATGGGCTCCGGCAAGGGCGCGCCGGAATTGTGGGTCGCGCGCGTCAAGCCGGGCCGGGTGCTGTTCGAGATCGACGGCGTCAACACCCAGACGGCGCGTGAAGCGCTGACCCTGGCGGCAGCGAAGCTGCCGATCAAGACGCGCTTCGTCGAGCGCATTGCGGAGTAATGGCCATGGCCCAGATGAAAATCGAAGACATCCGCGCGTTGAGCCCCGATCAGCAGGATGACGCCATCCTGAACCTGAAGAAGGAGCGCTTCAACCTGCGCTTCCAGCGCGCCACCGGGCAG
>NZ_JADPIT010000015.1:1406437-1435935 GCF_023073035.1 Bradyrhizobium sp. 62 | reverse complement strand
CCGCCGTGACATCGCCCGGATCAAGACCGTCGCCGCGCAGACGCGCGCGAAGAAGAAGTAAGAGGCTTACGAAGATGCCGAAACGTACTTTGCAGGGCGTGGTCGTCAGCGACAAGCAAGCCAAGACCATCGTGGTGCGCGTCGATCGCCGCTTCACGCACCCGATCTACAAGAAGACGATCCGCCGTTCGAAGAACTACCACGCGCACGACGAGAGCAACGAGTTCAAGCCGGGCGACATGGTGTGGATCGAGGAATCGAAGCCGATTTCGAAGTTGAAGCGCTGGGTCGTGATCCGGGGCGAACACAAGAAAAGCGCCTGATCTGTTGGCTTTAGCCGACTGACTTCAGGTAAATGTTGAGCGCCGGCTGGGCTGGCGCAAATAGAAGAGGACGAGGTGCATCAATGATTCAGATGCAGACCAACCTCGACGTGGCCGATAATTCTGGCGCACGCCGTGTCATGTGTATCAAGGTGCTCGGGGGCTCCAAGCGCCGCTACGCCACGATCGGCGACATCATCGTTGTCTCGATCAAGGAAGCGATTCCGCGTGGCAAGGTGAAGAAGGGCGACGTGATGAAGGCCGTCGTGGTGCGCGTCCGCAAGGACATCCGCCGCGCCGACGGTTCGGTCATCCGCTTCGACCGCAACGCCGCCGTTCTGATCAACAATCAGTCCGAGCCGGTCGGTACCCGTATCTTCGGGCCCGTGCCGCGCGAGCTGCGCGCCAAGAACCACATGAAGATCATCTCGCTCGCGCCGGAGGTGCTGTGATGGCTGCGAAGATCCGCAAGGGCGACAAGGTCGTCGTGCTGACCGGCCGCGACAAGGGCCGCACCGGCGAGGTGTTCGAAGTGCGTCCCGACGCCGGTACGGCGCTGGTGCGCGGCATCAACATGGTCAAGCGTCACCAGAAGCAGACGCAGGCCCAGGAGGGCGGCATCATCTCGAAAGAGTCGCCGATCCAACTGTCCAACATCGCGTATGTCGGCAAGGACGGGAAGCCGACCCGCGTCGGATTCAAGATTCTGGCGGACGGCAAGAAGGTCCGCATCGCCAAGAGCTCGGGAGCTGAGATCGATGGCTGAGGCCGCTTACACGCCGCGCCTGCGCGCGGAATACGACGCGAAGATCCGGACGGAAATGACCGAGAAGTTCGGTTATGAGAACGTCATGCAGGTTCCGCGCCTGGACAAGGTCGTGCTGAACATGGGCGTTGGCGATTCCGTCAACGACCGCAAGAAGGCCGAGAACGCCGCTGCGGAATTGACCCAGATCGCCGGCCAGAAGGCGATCGTGACCTATTCGCGGATCGCGATCGCGACCTTCAAGTTGCGTGAGAACCAGCCGATCGGCTGCAAGGTCACGCTGCGCAAGGCCCGCATGTACGAGTTCATCGATCGCCTGGTGACGGTCGCGCTGCCGCGCGTCCGCGACTTCCGCGGCTTGAACCCGAAGAGCTTCGATGGCCGCGGCAACTACTCGCTCGGCCTCAAGGAACACATCATTTTCCCCGAGATCGACTTCGACAAGGTCACGGAGTCCCGCGGTATGGACATCACCGTCTGCACCACGGCCAAGACCGACGACGAGGCGAGGGCCTTGTTGACCGCTTTCAATTTCCCGTTCCGGCAGTGAGACGCTGACCTAAAGCCTCTCAAACGCGGATACCCAGGAGCCAAACATGGCAAAGAAGAGTTCAATCGAGAAGAACAACCGGCGCAAGCGGATGACGAAGAACGCCGCTCCGAAGCGCGAGCGGTTGAAGGCGATCATCGCCGACAAGACGTTGCCGATGGAGGAGCGGTTCGCCGCGACCCTGAAGCTGGCGGAAATGCCGCGCAACTCGTCGGCGACCCGCATCCGTCTGCGTTGCGAGCTGTCGGGCCGTTCGCGCTCGAACTATCGCTTGACCAAACTGTCCCGCATCGCAATGCGGGACCTTGGCTCCAAGGGCATGGTCCCGGGCCTCGTGAAGTCCAGCTGGTAAGGAGGGTCGTTTAGATGTCTACGCACGATCCAATCAGCGATCTGATCACCCGCATCCGCAACGCGCAGATGCGCTCCAAGAACAAGGTCTCCACGCCTGGCTCGAAGATGCGCGAGAACGTGCTCGAGGTGCTGAAGAGCGAAGGCTACATCCGCGGTTACGCCACGCTTGAGCACTCCTCGGGCCGCAGCGAGATCGAGATCGAGCTGAAGTATTTCGACGGCGAGCCCGTTATCCGCGAGATCGAGCGTGTCTCCAAGCCTGGGCGTCGCGTTTACGCCTCGGTGAAGAACCTGCCGCGGGTCAATAACGGACTCGGCATTTCGGTGTTGTCGACACCGAAGGGAATCATGGCTGACCACAGTGCGCGTGAAGCGAACGTGGGCGGCGAAGTTCTCTTCACGGTGTTCTGAGAAGGATTTTTGATCCATGTCACGTGTTGGCAAAAGGCCGGTAGCGGTGCCGTCGGGTGTGACCGCGACCGTCGACGGGCAGACCGTCAAGATGAAGGGGCCGAAGGGCCAGCTTCAGTTCGTCGTCCATAGCGACGTTGAGGTGAAGCTCGACAACGGCCAGGTCAAGGTGAACCCGCGGGTCGAGACCAACCGCGCGCGGGCCCTTTACGGGACCGCTCGCGCCCAGGTCGCGAATCTGGTCGAAGGCGTCACCAAGGGTTTCGAGAAGAAGCTCGAAATCACCGGCGTCGGTTACCGCGCCGCGCTGCAGGGCAAGAACCTGCAGCTCGCGCTCGGCTACAGCCACGATGTGGTCTACGCGATCCCGGAAGGGATCACGATCACCGTGCCGAAGCCGACGGAGATCACGGTGACCGGCAGCGACATTCAGCGCGTCGGCCAGGTCGCCGCCGAGATTCGCTCCTATCGTCCGCCGGAGCCCTACAAGGGTAAGGGCGTGAAGTATGTTGGCGAATTCATCTTCCGCAAGGAAGGCAAGAAGAAGTAACGGAGCCGGTCATGTCGAAAGCCAAGGTTACGAATGCCCGGCGCAAGCGCAGTGTACGTCTGAAGCTGCGCCGCTCGGGTGGCGGCCGTCCGCGCCTGTCGGTGTTCCGCTCGTCCAAGCACATCTACGCCCAGGTCATCGACGACCTGAAGGGCGAGACGCTGGCCTCTGCCTCGTCGCTCGAGAAGTCGATGCGCGATGGCGGCAAGACCGGCGCCGACATCGATGCGGCGAAGGCGGTCGGCAAGCTGCTGGCCGAGCGCGCCGCCGAGAAGGGCGTCAAGGAAGTCGTGTTTGATCGCGGCAGCTATCTCTACCACGGGCGCGTCAAGGCTCTTGCCGACGCGGCGCGTGAGAGCGGGCTGAGCTTCTAACAGAATTTGAGGATTGAGGCGTAAGCCTCTGAAGGACTGGAAAAACCATGGCAGAACGCGAACAACGTGGTGGACGCGATCAACGCGGCGGCGGACGTGAACGCAGGGAAGAGCGCGACAGCGAGTTCGTCGACAAGCTCGTCCACATCAATCGCGTCGCCAAGGTCGTCAAGGGCGGCAAGCGCTTCGGTTTCGCAGCGCTGGTCGTGATCGGCGACCAGAAGGGCCGCGCCGGCTTCGGTCACGGCAAGGCGCGCGAAGTGCCTGAGGCGATCCGCAAGGCAACCGAATCCGCCAAGCGCAACCTGACCCGCGTGTCGTTGCGCGAGGGCCGCACGCTGCATCACGATATCGCCGGCCGTCATGGCGCGGGCCGTGTTTACCTCCGCGCAGCTCCGGCTGGTACCGGGATCATCGCCGGCGGTCCGATGCGCGCCGTGTTCGAGACGCTCGGCGTCCAGGACGTGGTTGCGAAGTCGATCGGTTCGTCGAACCCGTACAACATGGTTCGCGCGACCTTCGATGCGCTGAAGCATCAGGATTCGCCGCGCTCGGTCGCTGCCCGCCGCAACATCAAGGTGTCCACCCTCCAGTCCCGCCGTATCGGTGGCGACGCCGAGGCGGTTGCCGAATAACGGAAGCTTTTCGGAGTAGACGCCCATGGCCAAGAGTGCCGTTACGACCGCAAAGACGATCAAGATCGAGCAGACCGGCAGCGCGATCCGCCGCCATCACTCGCAGCGCTCGACGCTGATCGGGCTCAAGCTCAACAAGATCGGCCGCACCAGCGAACTGCCGGACACCCCGGCGGTGCGCGGCATGATCTTGAAGGTTCACCATCTCGTTCGCATCGTCGACGAGAAGTAAGCAAAGGCGCACGATCCCGAAGCGGGGACCCGTTTTCGGTGAAGGTCATGCGCAAGAAACAAGGAGCAGGGCGATGAAGCTCAGCGATATCGCCGACAATGCCGGCTCACGCAAGAAGCGTATGCGCGTCGGCCGCGGCATTGGTTCGGGCAAGGGCAAGCAGGCCGGCCGCGGTGGCAAGGGCCAGACCGCGCGTTCGGGCGTGCGCATCAAGGGTTTCGAAGGCGGTCAGATGCCCTTGCATCGCCGTCTGCCCAAGCGCGGCTTCAACAACATCTTCCGCATCGAGTTCGCCGAGATCAATCTCGACCGGCTCCAGGACGCGGTCGATGCCAAGAAGATCGATGCCGGCAGCGTCGTGAACGTCGAATCCCTGGTCAAGGCCGGCGTGCTGCGCCGCGCCAAGGGCGGCCTGCGGTTGCTCGGCCGCGGCGAGTTCAAGGCCAAGCTCAACATCGAAGTGCACGGCGCCTCGAAGACCGCGATCGCGGCAGTCGAGAAGGCCGGCGGCTCGGTGAAGATCCTCGCGCCTGCCAAGGAAGAAGGCGAGGCGGCGTAACAACTGCGTCATCGGCCCGCGGCTCGCGGGCCTTTACGCATGCGGGACGATGGACTTATCGAAGCCGTAGCCCCAGATAATGTCCGGTGTCCGGTATAATGTAGCCCGGCCGCGGGCATAACGGCGCAAAAGGCGGCGGGAGAAAGTCCAAGATGGCCTCTGCAGCGGAACAACTGGCAGCCAATCTCAATTTCGGTGCGTTTGCCAAGGCCGACGAACTGAAGAAGCGCATCTGGTTCACCCTGGGCGCGCTGCTCGTTTATCGGCTCGGGACCTACATCCCGTTGCCCGGCATCGATCCCAACATCTGGGAGCAGGTCTTCCGCTCCCAGGCGGGCGGCATCCTCGGCATGTTCAACATGTTCGCCGGCGGCGGCATTCACCGCATGGCGATCTTTGCGCTGAACATCATGCCGTACATCTCGGCCTCCATCATCATCCAGCTCCTGACCACCGTCTCGCCGCAGCTCGAGGCGCTGAAGAAGGAAGGCGAGTCCGGCCGCAAGCTGCTGAACCAGTACACCCGCTATCTCACGGTGATCCTGGCCGCGTTCCAGTCCTACGGCATCGCGGTGGGCCTCGAAGGCGCCGGCAACGTCGTCAGCGACCCCGGCATGTTCTTCCGTCTGTCCACCGCGATTACGCTGACCGGTGGCACCATGTTCCTGATGTGGCTGGGCGAGCAGATCACCTCGCGCGGCATCGGCAACGGCATTTCCCTGATCATTCTCTCCGGCATCGTCGCCGAGCTGCCCGCGGCGCTCGCCAACATGCTCGAGCTCGGCCGTCAGGGTGCGATGTCGACCGGCCTGATTCTGGTCGTCATCATCATGGCGGTGGCCGTGATCGCCTTCATCGTGTTCGTGGAGCGCGCCCAGCGCCGGCTCTTGATCCAGTATCCGAAGCGCCAGGTCGGCAACAAGATGTTCGAGGGGCAGTCCTCGCATCTGCCGCTCAAGCTCAACACTTCGGGCGTGATCCCGCCGATCTTCGCGTCCTCGTTGCTGCTGCTGCCGACCACGGTTGCGAACTTCAACGCGGGGAGCGGGCCGGAATGGTTCCAGTGGATCAACACCCAGCTCGGCCACGGCCGTCCGCTGTTCCTGATCATGTATCTGGCGCTGATCGTGTTCTTCGCCTTCTTCTACACCGCGATCGTGTTCAATCCGACCGAGACCGCAGACAATCTGAAGAAGCACGGCGGCTTCATTCCGGGTATCCGTCCGGGCGAGCGTACCGCGGAATATATCGACTACGTGCTGTCGCGCATCACCGTGCTCGGCGCGGTCTACCTGGCGATCGTCTGCTTGATTCCGGAAATCCTGATCTCCTACGCCTCGGTGCCGTTCTACTTTGGCGGCACTTCGCTGCTGATCGTCGTCAGCGTCACCATGGACACGGTGGCGCAGGTGCAGGGCTATCTCCTGGCGCATCAGTACGAAGGTCTGATCCGGAAATCGAAGCTGCGCGGCCGGCGCCGTTAAGCGCGGAGTCCTCTCAGGCGGCGGCAATTGCGCCGCCGATTCGCCGCGCGAGTAACGCGCGGCGCCTGCGGGAGCGGCCAGCCAGCCATCCGGTGGCATCGGCAGAGCCACTCGCACTGAAGCGCAATCACTGATCTCAAAGGCTTCTTGGCGTCCGGCCATTTGCTCCCCTATGATATGGGTAGCGGTGCGGCGCTGATTATGATTTGCACTGTAACTGGACATCAAAACACAGGTGCGCGACGTATCGCGCACCAATCGGGGGGCGTACGCCGATGAGAATTATACTTCTGGGGCCGCCGGGATCGGGCAAGGGCACCCAGGCGCAGCTGCTGGTGCAGCGCTATGGCATCGTCCAACTCTCGACCGGCGAGATGTTGCGTGCCGCGGTGGCGGCCGGAACGCCGGTCGGTCTCAAGGCCAAGGAGATCATGGCCAGCGGCGGTCTTGTGCCGGACGATGTCGTGGTCGGAATCATCTCCGATCGGATCGATCAGCCGGATGCCAAAAACGGTTTCATCCTCGACGGTTTCCCGCGCACTGTGCCGCAGGCCGAGGCGCTGGATGAGCTGCTCAAGCACAAGCACCTCAAGCTCGACGCCGTGATCGAGCTCCGCGTCAACGAGAGTGCACTCCTGAACCGTGTCGAGACCCGCGTCGCCCAGATGCGCGAGCGCGGGGAGGAGGTCCGACTCGACGACACCCCGGAGGTCCTGACCAAGCGGTTAGCCAGCTACCGCAACCAGACGGAACCGCTGATTCACTACTATTCCGAGCGGCGGAAGCTCTCGACCATCGACGGCATGATGGCGATCGACGAGGTCACCCGCGCCATCCATCGCCTGCTCCTGGCGCTTGGGGCGGTCGAGCCCAAGACGCATGGCAAGACGCACGGCAAGGCCTCCGCCCGGCGCGCGGCCAAGGCGGCTCCGGCCAAAAAGGCCAAGGCGGCGAAGAAATCGCCCAAAAAGCCGGCGAAGGCGGCCAAAAAGGCCGCCAAATCCAGGAAAGCGGCCAAGAAGGCCGTGAAGGGTCCTAAGAAGGCGGCCACGAAAGCCGTCAAGAAAACCGTGAAGAAAAAGGCAGCCAAAAAGACCGCCAGGAAGGCTGTCAAGAGAGGTGCCAAAAAGGCCGCAAAAAAGGTCACGAAAAGGCGAGCTAAGCGCTAGCAGCGGTTGACGAAAGCCCCCTGAATCCCCTAATAAGCCCCGCATCCAAGTCGGATAGTTTCAAACGATGCCGGGCCCCAGGAAGACCAGGGGTGGGCGTCGTGTTCGCGTTTGTGAACACCTGCCCGAGAAACCAAGCACTTAAAGCCCGATTCCTGACGAGGGATCGGCGACAGGAGAGAAGGCCGTGGCCCGTATTGCCGGCGTGAACATCCCGACCAACAAGCGCGTGCTGATCGCGCTCCAGTACATCCATGGCATCGGTCAGAAGATCGCCGGTGAGATCATGGAGAAGGTCAAGATCCCTGACGATCGTCGGGTCAATCAGCTCAGCGACGCCGAAGTGCTTCAGATCCGCGAAGTGATCGACCGCGACTATCTCGTCGAGGGCGATTTGCGTCGTGAGGTCGGCATCAACATCAAGCGTCTGATGGATCTCGGCTGCTACCGCGGCCTGCGCCATCGTCGCGGTCTGCCGGTGCGTGGCCAGCGTACCCACACCAATGCGCGCACGCGCAAGGGTCCGGCCAAGGCCATCGCCGGCAAGAAGAAGTAAGTTTTCGCATCCAATTACGGCGTGTGGCGACCCGGGGATGACCCGTTCGCCACACGCCTTTCGTTCTACAGGTGTAGCCGCTGGCATTACGGCGGCGTTTGAGATCTTCAGGAAAGGTAGTCTATGGGCAAGGAAGCCACCCGCGTTCGTCGTCGTGAGCGCAAAAACATCGCCTCCGGCGTCGCGCACGTGAACTCGTCGTTCAACAACACGACCATCACCATCACCGACGCGCAGGGCAACACGATTGCCTGGTCCTCCGCCGGCACGATGGGCTTCAAGGGCTCGCGCAAGTCGACCCCGTATGCCGCACAGGTTGCGGCCGAGGACGTGTCCAAGAAGGCGCAGGAGCACGGCATGCGCACGCTGGAAGTCGAAGTCGCCGGTCCCGGTTCGGGCCGCGAATCGGCGCTCCGCGCGCTCCAGGCCGCAGGCTTCACCGTCACCTCGATCCGCGACGTGACCACGATCCCGCACAACGGTTGCCGTCCCCGCAAGCGTCGGCGCGTTTGATACGAAGTTGCGGGCGCATCGTCGCCCGCGATGACTTTTTTAAGAAGCCGCAGGTGCGACCTGTGGCCTTTCTCCAACGCCAGTATCTGCAACGGCAGTTTGACTGGCCTGTATGGGTGAAACAGTGACGATCCAGAAAAATTGGCAAGAACTGATTCGACCGAACAAGCTCCAGGTGCAGCCCGGCAGCGATTCGAACCGTTTCGCGACCATCGTCGCCGAGCCGCTCGAGCGCGGCTTCGGCCAGACGCTCGGCAACGCGCTGCGCCGCATCCTGCTGTCGTCGCTCCAGGGCGCGGCTGTGCAGTCGGTGCACATCGACGGCGTGCTGCACGAGTTCTCCTCGATCGCGGGCGTCCGTGAGGACGTCACCGACATCGTGCTCAACATCAAGGACATCTCGATCAAGATGCAGGGCGAAGGCCCCAAGCGCATGGTCGTGAAGAAGTCCGGCCCGGGCGTCGTCACCGCCGGCGACATCCAGACCGTCGGCGACGTCGTCGTGCTCAATCCGGACCTGCAGATCTGCACGCTCGACGAGGGCGCGGAGATCCGCATGGAGTTCACGGTCGCCACCGGCAAGGGCTACGTGCCCGCCGAGCGCAATCGTCCCGAGGACGCGCCGATCGGCCTGATCCCGGTCGACAGCCTGTACTCGCCGGTCCGCAAGGTCTCCTACAAGGTCGAGAACACCCGCGAGGGCCAGATCCTCGACTACGATAAGCTGACCATGACGATCGAGACCAACGGCGCGCTGACGCCGGATGATTCCGTGGCCTACGCTGCGCGCATCCTGCAGGACCAGCTCAACGTGTTCGTCAACTTCGAAGAGCCGCGCAAGGAAGTCGCCCAGGAGATCATCCCGGACCTCGCCTTCAACCCGGCCTTCCTCAAGAAGGTGGACGAGCTCGAGCTGTCGGTGCGTTCGGCCAACTGCTTGAAGAACGACAATATCGTCTACATCGGCGACCTCGTGCAGAAGTCGGAAGCCGAAATGCTCCGCACTCCGAACTTCGGCCGCAAGTCGCTGAACGAGATCAAGGAAGTGCTGGCCCAGATGGGTCTGCATCTCGGCATGGAAGTGCCGGGCTGGCCGCCGGAGAACATCGACGAGCTCGCCAAGCGCTTCGAGGATCACTACTGATCCGAACTACAACAGGCCAAGAACAGGCAAAGGCGCGAATTCCTCGCGCCTTTGCGGGCGAACGCAGGCAGCCCACCTGAGCAATAAGTCGGACGAACCGTCGCGACGAATGAAATTCAAGGAATAGAAAAATGCGTCACGGCAAGGTTCATCGGAAGCTCAACCGCACCGCCGAGCATCGCCGCGCGATGTTCGCCAACATGTGCGCCGCGTTGATCAAGCACGAGCAGATCGTCACCACGCTGCCGAAGGCGAAGGAATTGCGTCCGATCGTCGAGAAGCTTATCACCCTCGGCAAGAAGGGCGGGCTGGCCATGCGCCGCCAGGCCATCTCCGAGATGCGCGACAAGGATCAGGTCAGGAAGCTGTTCGACACGCTCGCGCCCCGCTACAAGGATCGCCAGGGTGGCTACACCCGCATCATCAAGGCCGGCTTCCGCTACGGCGACAACGCCCCGATGGCCGTGATCGAGTTCGTCGATCGCGACGTCGATGCCAAGGGCCAGGACTCCGGTCCGGTGCAGGAAAAGGAAGCCGAGGCGGCGTAAGCCGACCGGTAGAGAGTTTTCAGAAAGCGGCGCCTTCGGGCGCCGCTTTTTTGTATGGCGCGGCTGCATCTCATACCGCGCATCGTTTCGTTGAACGCGATTCCGACCGGGGGGCTCTCGATGAGGATTGTGTCAGGGATTGCGCTGGCGCTGCTGATGTCGCCGGCCTCTGGCGAGACGCTCGTCGAGCGCGGCGCCTATCTCGTCAACAGCGTGATGGTTTGCCACAACTGCCACACGCCGCGAGGGCCGCAAGGGCTCGATCTCTCTCGCGCGCTCTCCGGGGGCAGCCAGGTTTTTGACGAGCCCGCCTTCAAGGTCTCTGGCTCCAACATCACACCGGACAAGGACACCGGCATCGGCAACTGGACCGACGCCGAGCTGAAGCGGTTTCTCGTCAGCGGCGTCAGGCCGAACGGAACCAGGGTCGCGCCGATCATGCCGACCGCGTTCTACACCGTGCTCACGGCCCGCGATCTCGACGCGCTCGCAGCTTATTTGCGCTCAGTGCCGGCCGTACGCCACGAGACGCCGCCGCCGGAATACAGAAGCGCGCCGAAGCCGGAGACGCCGATCTACGCCGGCAAGCAGGCGAACGAGGCTGAGCTTTCCGACATGCTTGCGCGCGGCCGCTATCTCCTGACCATCGCCCATTGCCTGGAATGCCACACGCCGGACGGCCCGTCCGTCGTGCACGATTTCGCCGGAGCGAGCGGCAAGGGCGGCCGGACATTCAAGGGGCCGTGGGGCGAATCCGTCTCCGCCAACATCACCGCGGATATAGCCGCGGGCATCGGCGGGTGGAGCGACGACGAAATCAAACGTGCGATTGCGCAAGGCATCGCACGCGACGGCCACAAACTGAAGCCGCCGATGGCCTATGCTGGCTATGCCAGCATGACGGCCCAGGATCTCGATGCCATCATCGCGTTTCTCCGGACGCTTCCGCCTCGCAACTAAATCCTCACGCGTCGGTGAGGGGCGATTGCACCCGCCCGCGCAGCGCACGATATCTCCGTCAGTTTCAATGGAGACATCGCATGAAGATCGACCTTTCCGGAAAGACCGCCCTCGTCACCGGCTCGACCGCCGGCATCGGCCACGCCATCGCCAAGGGCCTTGCCGGCTCCGGTGCGAGCGTCGTGATCAACGGACGCGGCCAGGGCAAGGTCGATGCGGCCGTGCGCAAGCTGGAAGGGGCGGGCGGAAAGGTCCGCGGCATCGCCGCCGACGTCTCGACCGCGGCGGGCTGCAAGGCGTTGGCGGCGGCGCTGCCAGACGTCGACATCCTTATCAACAATGCCGGCATCTTCGAGCCGAAAGACTTCTTCGACATTCCGGACGAAGACTGGAGTCGCTTTTTCGAGGTCAACGTGATGAGCGGCGTGCGTCTGTCACGCGCGTATATGAAGGGCATGCTCAAGCGCAACTGGGGCCGAATCATCTTCATCTCCTCGGAATCAGGGCTCAACATTCCCGTCGAGATGATCCACTACGGCATGAGCAAGACGGCGCAGCTCTCGGTCGCGCGCGGCCTGGCGCAGCTCACACGCGGCACCGGCGTCACCGTCAATTCCGTGCTGCCGGGCCCGACCATGTCGGAAGGCGTCGAGACCTTCGTGAAGGATCTCGCCAAGCAGAACGGGCAGTCGGTCGATGAGGCCGCGGCCAATTTCGTCAAACAGCATCGCCCAAGCTCGCTGCTCCAACGCTTCGCCAGCGTCGACGAGATCGCCAACATGGTGGTGTATGCGGCTTCGAAGGAAGCCTCCGCGACCAACGGTGCGGCGCTGCGCGCGGAAGGCGGCATCGTCAACACGATTGCCTGAGGCCGTCTCATGCCGGCCTATGTGATCTCGGAGGTCGAGGCGCGTGATCAGGCCGCGATGGAGGCCTATCGTACGCTGGCTGCTGCTACCATCGCGCAATATGGCGGCCGCTATCTCGTCCGCGGCGGCGCCGCCGAATTGGTGGAGGGCGGCCCGCCGCCCAAGACCATCATCATCGTGGAGTTTACCTCGATGGAACGCGCGCGCGAATGGTACGCGTCGCCGGAATATGCGGAGGCGCTAAAGCTTCGGCAGACCGCGCTGGAGCGGCGGTTGATGTTCGTCGAGGGCATGGTTCCGGTCTAGCTGGTCTGCTCGCTTGCCTCTTCAATTCGCGGCGGGACCGGCTAAACCTCGGTTTTATGCTCTGGCCCCTCTCGACCCGCCATAAACGCCTGTTCAGGCTGACATCCGCGCGATGGCAGCGGCGGGCGATCTTCGTGCTCGGTGGAATCGGGGTTGGCGCCGCGGCGGTGGCGCTGGCGCAGCTTGCCGATCTCGCCCAGCACGCCTTTGCGCTGCTGCTAGCCAAATCGCGCTACGCCGTGCTCGCGGTGACACCTCTCGGCTTCATGCTCTCGGCCTATCTGACCACCCGGTTGTTCCCGAACGCACAGGGCAGCGGCATTCCTCAGGCGATCGCCGCACGGCATCTGACCGATCAGACGGCGCGCGAGAGCCTGGTCTCGATCCGAATCGCGATCGGAAAGGTGATCCTCACCTTGTTCGGTCTGCTGTGCGGTGGCTCCGTCGGCCGGGAAGGACCGAGCGTTCAAGTCGGCGCTTCCATCATGTTCGCGCTCGGCCGCGTCTCGCCACGCCGCCAGCCCGGATTGATCCTGGCCGGCGCGGCTGCTGGCGTCGCGGCCGCCTTCAACACGCCGCTGGCGGGGATCGTCTTCGGCATCGAGGAGATGAGCCGTGCTTTCGAGACGCGTACCAGCAGCCTGATCATCGCGGCGGTGATCGCGGCCGGCCTGACCTCGCTCGCGCTGATGGGCAACTACGCCTATTTCGGCAGCAGTGCGATGTCGCTGGCCCCCGGCGCCGACTGGCTCGCGGTTCCGGTGTGCGGCGTGGTTGGCGGCGTGGCCGGCGGCGTCTTCAGCCGCATCGTCATCACCATGGCGCGGGGCTCGGCCCATCCGTTCGGGCGTGCGGTCAAGGGCCACCCTTTGTGGTTCGCGCTCGCGTGCGGATTGGCGGTCGCGATCTGCGGCATCGTCTCCGGCGATACGGTCTATGGCACAGGCTACCAGCAGGTAAAGACGGCCCTGGAGCAGGGCGCACCGCTGCCGCAGGACTTCGGCATCCTCAAGCTTCTCTCCACCACCTTCGCGGCGATCAGTGGCATACCCGGCGGAATTTTTTCGCCGTCACTCGCCGTTGGAGCCGGCCTCGGCAGCAATATCGCATCCTTCTTCCACGACGCTCCGCTCGGTGCGATCATGTTGCTCGGCATGGTGTCGTATTTTGCAGGGGTGGTGCAGGCGCCGATCACCGCTTTCGTCATCGTGACCGAGATGACGGACAACCACGCCATGGTGGTGCCGTTAATGGCCGCTGCCCTGATCGCACACGCCACCTCACGGCTGATCTGCGAGGAAGGGATCTACCACGCGCTCGCCAAGGGCTTTATCGAGCGGGCGACGCGTCCGCCGGAGACGAAAGCGGCGCCCACTTCGAGCTAAGACCTACCACCCCTCCAGCACGATCTTGCCGCGCGACTTGCCGCTCTCGAGCAGCGCGTGGGCGCGCTTGAGATTGGCCGCGTTGATCGTGCCGAAGGTCTGGTCGAGCGTGGTACGCAAGACGCCCTTGTCGATGAGGTCGGCGACGTCGTTCAGCAGATGATGTTGCGCGATCATATCGGCGGTCTGGAACGAGGAGCGCGTGAACATCGATTCCCAATGCACCGAGATGGCCTTGCCCTTGAACGCGCTCACAGTGAATTCCGGGGGATCGTCGATCAGGCCGAACTTTCCCTGCGGCGCCATGAACTCGGCGATGCTCTTGTAGTGCTGGTCGGTGAAGGTGAGGCTGGCCACCAGCGCGACTGGCGGCAGCTTGAGCTTCTCGATCTGCTCCTTCATCGGTTGGCCGTGGTCGATCACCGCATGCGCGCCGAGATCGAGGCACCATTTTTGCGATTCCGGCCGCGTTGCGGTTGCAACCACGGTCAGCCCGGTGAGGCGGCGAGCGAGCTGGATCAGGATCGAGCCGACGCCGCCGGCGCCGCCCGTGATCAGCAGCGTACGTGGATCGACACTCTTGCCGGGCACCGCACCCAGCCGGTCGAACAACAGCTCCCAGGCGGTGATGGAGGTGAGGGGAAGGGCGGCTGCCTGTGCGAACGACAGGCTCTTCGGCTTGTTGCCGACGATGCGCTCGTCAACGAGATGGAATTCGGAATTGGTGCCCTGGCGCAGGATCGAGCCGGCGTAAAATACTTCGTCGCCCGGCTTGAACAGCGTGACGTCGGGACCGACGGCGTCGACCACGCCGGCCGCGTCATAGCCCAGTATCTTCGTCTCGCCCTCGGGCGGAGCGGCGCGCTTGCGCACCTTGTAATCGACCGGATTGGCCGAGATCGCCTTCACGGCGACGCGGATGTCGCGGCCGCCGGGCTCGGGTTTTGCGGTCTCGAAATCGATCAGCGCGTCCTGATCCTCGATCGGAAGCGATTTCTTGTAGCCGACGGCCTTCATGGCTTGTCTCCTTCAGATAGCGTTGCAGATGCTGGGTCCCGGGTTCGCGTTTTCGCGTACCCCGGGACGACAGGCGATACCTAGAACGCGAACTGCGTCCGCATGGCGACCGCATCGAACTTCGAGCCGACATCGGCGGTCGAGACCGGCGAGGCCTGCCTCGACACCGTGCCATGCAGATAGTCCAGCATGAAACGGACGTTGCCGTTGACATACCAGTTCAGCGCCGCCGTGTAGACCGTCTGCCGGCCGCCTGCGATGCCGGTGGCGGTCCCGAGCTGATCGTTGAGGTCGATCGTGGAGAAGCGTCCCGCGACTTCCCACGCGCCCCAGCCGCCGCCCTCGAGCGAGAACGGGTGCGCCGGCTTGACGCCGCCATAGGCCGCGTTCGCTGCATTATAGCTGCGACCCTCGCCAGTCAGCACGTAGCCGGCCTGCGCGTAGCCGCCCTGGAATTTGAGGCTCGGCGCACCCAGCGGCGGCAGGCCGGTATTGGCGCTGCGATCGATGTTGTACCAGAAATACTCGCCTTGCAGGATCAGCGGTCCATAGGTGGCGGCCGCTTCGACGCTGTAGACCTGCGCGCCGGAGGCATTGGCGATTGCGCCGGTCGTAGCCAGCGCCGTGGGATCGATGCGCAGTTCCGGACGATCGGTCAGCGTCACCGTCTGTGCACCCGTCACCAGATTGCGCGTCGGCTGGATCAGCCATTCGGCATTGCCCCCGAGATGGACCGAGTAGTCTTTGCCGCTGACGACCTGGCCGGCGACACGCGCGACCGCGCCGTATTGTTCCGTGGTGCCGTTCGGCGCAACGCTCGACGCTGAGTGGATCGCACCGGTGGCGGGGCCGGTGACATAGGCGCCGACCCAGAACTCGTCGTTGTACCAGCGCGTGCCGACCGCCGAACGGAAGTCGCCCGCGGCGATGCTCGTGGCGACGATCCCCGCCGAGGCGCGCTCCATGAACATGATGTCGTTGGAGCTCGTGGCCTCATCGAGAGTGTAGGGCAGGTCCATGATGCCGCCTTCGATGGCCATCTTGCCGCCGAACGGTTTCAGGCCGGTATAGCTGAGATAGGCGTTCTCGACGCCAGAGACGCCGCCGCCGGGCAGCGAACCCGGAGCTGCGCCGCCAAACCCGTCGGAGGAGCCGCCGAAGTCGTAGACCAGCGCGAAACTCCAGTCGTGGAAGAACTTGCCGGCGACACCGATGCGCGCGCGGCGGACGTTCTCGCCGCTGTCGAGCTTTTGCGGCACGGTTGCCGCCGTGTTGGGCCGATAGTCATAGCCGCCGACATCCCAATGCACGCGGCTTGTGATCCCGACGCAGTTAGCCCCATCGGCAGTGCAGATGGTCGGTCGGTTGTTCGGCATTGTCACGACGACGCCGGATGCGGGCGCCGGTCCCTTGAGCGGGATCGCCGCGTTGGCGTTGGCGACGGCGGCCTTCGCTTCGGAACGCGCTTCGGCTTTCGCCTCCGCCTTCGCCTCAAGCTTGGCCTTCGCTGTGGCCGCAGTATTCGCGGCGGTCTGGCTCTGGAGCTTGTCGAGCTTCTGCTCCAGCATCTTCAGCTGCTGCTTCAGGAGCGCGATCTCCTGGTCGCTGCTGCTCGCCGATTGGGCCTGGGCCTGCGAGGCTGCCAGTGCGGCGGCGAGACCCATCGCCGTGGCTGCAATTCTTGTCCTGCTCACGTCATGACTCCATCGTTTGACGAACTTCCCCAAGTCGCTGGCGGAGAGCCTAGGTGTGATCGATGACTACCCCGCGACGCTGCGGCCGGTTGCGCGGTTCCCACTGGTGTAAATTCGCCGCAACCGAATCCGCCTTGCGCCACCATGCAAGATGACGCACATCGTGCCAATCGGCAGCCCCGGCAAATTGCGATTTCGCACGCAGAGCTTGCAGGCCGGCCACACCAAAAAGGCCCCTGAATATGCCGCCGGGCGCCCTTCTAATGGGGGGCGAACGCGCCTATATTCCGGCGTCTTTTCCAAGAGGTAGGAATGTTTCGATCGACCTGGACCGCCGTCGTCACGGCACTGTGCATAGCCTTTTCGGCCAACTTCAATCCGGCCGCCGCGCAGGACCGCCGTGTGCCGTCCTCGCCCGCCGAACTGCGGCTGTCCTATGCGCCGATCGTGCAGCGGGTGCAGCCGGCGGTTGTCAACGTCTATGCCGCCAAGGTGGTGCAGAACCGCAACCCGCTGCTCGACGACCCCATATTCCGCCGCTTCTTCGGCGTGCCCGGCCAGCAGCAGGAGCAGGTGCAGCGCTCGCTCGGTTCGGGCGTGATCGTCGATGCGTCGGGGCTCGTTGTCACCAACGTCCACGTCATCGAAGGCGCCGACCAGGTCAAGGTGTCGCTGTCGGACAAGCGTGAGTTCGAGGCCGAGATCGTGCTGAAGGACTCTCGCAGCGATCTGGCCGTGCTGCGTTTGAAGGACACCAAGGAGAAGTTTCCGGCTCTCGAATTCACCAATTCGGACGAACTGCTGGTAGGCGACGTCGTGATGGCGATCGGCAATCCCTTCGGCGTCGGCCAGACCGTGACTCACGGCATCATCTCGGCCTTGGCGCGCACGCAGGTCGGTATCACCGACTACCAGTTCTTCATCCAGACCGACGCGGCGATCAATCCTGGCAATTCCGGCGGCGCGTTGGTCGACATGAACGGCAGGCTCGCGGGCATCAACACCGCGATCTATTCGCGCTCCGGCGGCTCGCAGGGCATCGGCTTCGCGATCCCCGCCAACATGGTGCGCGTCGTCGTCGCCTCCGCCAAGGGTGGCGGCAAGGCGGTCAAGCGGCCCTGGTTAGGGGCGAAATTGCAGGCGGTGACGCCGGAGATCGCCGAGAGTCTCGGCCTGCGTTCGCCGACCGGTGCGCTGGTCGCAAGCGTCGTCCCGAACGGGCCGGCGGCCAAGGCCGGGCTGAAATCCTCCGACCTGATCGTCTCGATCGACGGCCAGACCGTGGATGATCCCAACGCTTTCGACTATCGCTTCGCCACACGGCCGCTCGGCGGCACGGCGCAGATCGACGTGCAGCGCGGCGGCAAGCCGGTCAAGCTGACGGTGGCGCTGGACGCCGCGCCCGATGCCGGCCGCAACGAGCTCGTCATCACCGCGCGCTCGCCTCTCCAGGGCGCGAAGGTCTCGACCATCACCCCGGCGCTTGCCGACGAGCTGCATCTGGACGCCGATACCGAAGGCGTCGTCGTCACCGATCTCGGCGGCGACAGCGCGGCCGCGAATGTCGGCTTCCAGAAGGGCGACGTCATCCTGGCGGTCAACAACCAGAAGATCAGCAAGACCAGCGATCTCGAAAAGGCGGCGGCCGAGCGCCAGCGCATCTGGCGCATCACGCTGGTGCGTGGCGGCCAGCAGATCAACGTCACGCTGGGCGGATGAGTCCGAAGCGACCACAGGAGACGCCAACTCTCTTCGCCGCGGCGGGGCTCGATCACGAGGCTCCGCATCCGCTGCCGGATCGGCTGCGGCCGCGCGCGCTCTCGGAGGTCGTCGGCCAGGATCACATCCTGGGTCCAGACGGCGCGCTGACGCGCATGCTGGAGACGCGCACGCTGGGCTCGCTGGTGTTCTGGGGCCCACCCGGCACCGGCAAGACCACGGTGGCGCGGCTGCTCGCGGACGCCACCGATCTGCATTTCGAGCAGATCTCCGCGGTGTTCTCCGGCGTCGCCGATTTGAAGAAGGCCTTTGAGGCGGCGCGTGCACGCCGCGAGATGGGCAAGGGCACGCTGCTGTTCGTCGACGAGGTGCATCGCTTCAACCGGGCCCAGCAGGATTCGTTTCTGCCCGTCATGGAAGACGGCACGGTGGTGATGGTCGGCGCCACCACCGAAAATCCGTCCTTCGAACTCAACGCGGCGCTTCTGTCCCGGGCGCGCGTGCTGGTGTTTCGCTCGCTCGACGCGGCCGCGATCGAAAAGCTGTTTGCGCATGCCGAGGAGGTCGAGGGCCGCAAGCTGCCGCTCGACGAGGAAGCGCGCGCCGTGCTGGTGCGCATGGCCGATGGCGACGGCCGCGCGTCGCTGACGCTCGTCGAGGAAGTCTGGCGCGCCGCGCGCAAGGACGAGATTTTCGACGCCGCGCAGTTGCAGGAAATATTGCAGCGTCGCGCGCCCATCTACGACAAGTCGGCCGACGGCCATTACAATTTGATCTCGGCGCTGCATAAGTCGGTGCGAGGCTCCGATCCCGATGCCGCGCTGTATTATCTCGCGCGCATGCTCGATGCCGGCGAGGACCCGCTGTTTCTGGCCCGTCGTGTCGTGCGCATGGCGGTCGAGGATATCGGGCTTGCCGATCCGCAGGCGCTGGTCATCGCCAACGCAGCCAAGGACACCTTCGACTTCCTCGGTCATCCCGAGGGCGAGCTCGCGATCGCGCAAGCCGTGGTCTATCTCGCCACCGCGCCGAAATCGAATGCCGTCTACACCGCCTTCGGCAAGGCGATGCAGGTCGCCAAGCAGGCCGGCTCGCTGCTGCCGCCGAAACATATCCTCAATTCGCCGACCAAGCTGATGAAATCGGAAGGCTACGGCGCATCTTACGAATACGACCATGACGCCCCCGACGCCTTCTCCGGACAGGATTATTTCCCGGAAGCGCTGGGTCGCCAGACCTTCTACGACCCGCCCGACCGCGGGTTCGAGCGGGAGATCAGGAAGCGGCTGGATTATTGGGCGAAGTTGCGGAAGGAGCGGGGTGGGGCCTAACCCTTTCGGGCTTGCTGTAGGGTTCGATTTACGGTTTACGTAACGCGTAATTCACGCTAGTCCGGCCAAGAAATCGCCATGCCCCGCACGCCCATACATCCCGGTGAACATCTTGCCGAAGAACTGCGACAACTCGGCATCTCCGCCGCAGAACTCGCGCGTCAGGTCGATGTACCCGTGAACCGGATCACCGGCATCATCAATGGACAGCGCGGCATCACGGCCGATACGGCGTTGCGTCTTGGTCACTGGTTCGACACCAGCCCGCAGTTCTGGATGAACCTGCAGCAGCAATATGAGCTGCGCCTCGCGGAAAAAGAGGTGGGGGCGCAGGTTGCGTCGCTGCCGCGCCGCGCGACGGTGCAGTCGACACGAACGTTTGGAAAAGCCACATGAGCCGCCGCATCAAGAGAATGAACCCAAAACCTCGCGAGCGCGATGAGCGCAAGGAGGCGCGCCCGTTCAAGGCGCGCAGCGCGAAGGCGGCTGGGCCTCGGCCGGGCGGCAAGCCGGGCACGAAGCCGCCGCGCTTCGCGAGTGAGCGGGTCGAGCGGCGCGCGCCCAAAGCCGAACCGGAAAAGGCTGCGCCGGCAAAGCCCCCCGTCGAGGCATTGCTGCCGACCAAGGTGCAGACCGTCAAGGTGACGGCCGACGAGAACAACATGCGCGTCGATCGCTTCCTTGAAGCGCACTTTCCCGGCCTGTCGTTCTCCCACATCCAGCGCGTCGTTCGCAAAGGCGAGCTGCGCGTCGACGGCAAGCGCGTCGACAGCAAGGACCGGCTGGAGGAGGGCCAGAGCGTCCGCATTCCGCCGCTGAAGCTCGACACGCCGAAGGCACCCAACCCCGAGTCGGAGGCGGCGCAAAAGACGCTTGCCGCGCTGAAGGAGATGACGATTTACGAGGATGACGACGTTCTCGTGCTGAACAAGCCGGCCGGACTGGCCGTGCAGGGCGGCTCGGGCATGACGCGACACATCGACCAGATGCTGGAGGTGATGCGCGATTCCAAGGGCCAGAAGCCGCGCCTCGTGCACCGCATCGACAGGGAGACGTCGGGCTGTCTCCTGGTCGCCAAGACCCGCTTTGCCGCCTCGCATCTCACCGGCGCATTCCGTTCGCGGTCGGCGCGAAAAACCTATTGGGCGCTGGTGCCGGGCCTGCCGAAGCCGAAGCAGGGCCGCATCTCGACATTTCTCGCCAAGGAGGAGAGCGAGGACGACACCATCATGCGCATCGCCCAGCATGGCGACGAGGGCGCAAGCCACGCGGTGACCTACTATGCGGTGGTCGAGACCGCCGGCAACAAGCTGACCTGGGTGTCGCTGAAGCCGGTGACCGGGCGCACCCACCAGCTGCGCGCCCACATGGAACATATCGGCCACCCCATCGTCGGCGATCCCAAATATTTCAACATCGAGAACTGGCAATTGCCGGGCGGCCTGCAAAACCGGCTGCATCTGCTCGCGCGCCGTATCGTCATTCCGCATCCGCGCGGCGGCTTCATCGATGCCACCGCGCCGCTGCCGCAGCACATGCAGCAGTCGTGGAACCTGCTCGGGCTCGATGCAAGCAGATTTGATCCGATCGAGAATGCGCCTGAAGAGTAGTTGAAAGGGCGGCAGCGGAAGGGCAGGGACCGGAACGAGATGCGCGAATTGTTTGATGAAGCTGCGGGGCGATCCCCGCTTGATCCGCAGGAATTGGTCCGCCAGGCCGCGCGCGTGCCGTTGCGCAAGCGCTTCTACAAGGAGGTCGGGGTGGCCGAGGCTGAGGGCGGTTTTGCCATCATGCTCGACGGCAAGGCGATCCGCACGCCGTCCGGCCGCCAGGTGGTCATCCCTTCGCGCGCGCTGGCCGACGCAGTGGCTGCGGAATGGGCGGATCAGGACGAGACGATCAAGCCCATGACCATGCCGCTGACGCGGATCGCCAACAGCGTGGTCGAGGGCGTCGTCGACCGCGTTGATCTCGTCAGCGACGATCTCGCAAAGTATCTCCAGTCCGATCTGCTGTTCTATCGCGCCGGTCATCCGGAGGGGCTCGTCGCCCGCGAAGCCGCGCATTGGGATCCCGTGCTGTTCTGGGCCGCGGAGACGCTGGGGGCGCACTTCATCCTGTCCGAAGGCGTCATGCATGTGACGCAGCCGGATGAGGCGCTCCAGGCCGCGCGTGGGGCCTTGCCAGGGGACGCCTGGTCGGTCGCCGCCCTCCACGTGATCACCACCCTGACCGGCTCGGCGCTGCTGGCGCTGGCGCTTGCCCATGGCGTGCGCGACGCCGACCAGGTTTGGGCGGCAGCCTATGTCGATGAGGACTGGAACGCCGAGAAATGGGGCGTGGACGAAGAAGCGGCCGGCCGCCGCGCCGCCCGACTGCGGGATTTCGAGGCTGCCGTGGCGGTTTTGGCCGCTGTGAAGCCGCCTGCGGCCAAAGGTCCTTAACGAGAGGTTTACGAGGGCGGCCTTAGGGTGGGGGCCAGCGTTCCCTGGGCCCCACGATGCCGACGCCGATAAGCTCGATTCTTCCCGTCAGTGCCGCCAGCCCTGTTGCTGACGCGGCGACGCCCGATCTTGTGCTGCAGGCCGGCAGCGTGGTCGACGCCCGAGTGGTCAGCGTGCTCGCCGATAATCTGGTGCGGATCGCGATCGCCAACCTCTCGATGGATGTGATGTCAGAGGTGGCGCTGACACCAGGCCAAAATCTCCAGCTTGCGGTGTCGCAGAACGGCGGCACCATCCGGCTCGCCGTCATGGGCGGCGCAGGCGAGGCGGCCGCCGATCAGGTCACGTTGACGCCGGCTGCGGCCTCCCTGGTGGACAGCCCGCCGCTAGTGCCGTCAGTGGGCGCCCCCCGCAATGCCCTCACACCGACCGAGCAGGTCGCCGTCACAGAAGCCGCGGCCGAGGCCGTGACGAAGCAGGGCAGCCAGGCGCCGCTGTTCGCCAATCTGGCCGCGGTCGTCACCGGCAGCGATCTTCCGGCGGGGCTGAAGCAGGCGATGCTGGGCGTGCTGGCGCAGCAGACGCCGCTCAACACCGGACTGGAAGGCGGCGACATCGAGTCCGCTTTCCAGAAGTCCGGGCTGCTCCTCGAAGCCTCGCTCGCCGCAGGCGCGACTCCGTCCTCCGGCACGATGCCGGATTTGAAAGCTGCGCTGCTGGTGCTGCGGCAGACGCTGACGACGCTCGATGCCACCGCGCCACAGGCGCAAGGTGCCGCCCTTCCAGCTGGCACCGTGGCGACACCGCGGGTCGCTGCCGCGCAGACGCAGGCTGCACAGGCCGCAACGCCGTCAACCGAACCCGGGATCGCCCAACCGCCGCGTAGCGCCAATCTCGCAGCCTCTGTGTTGGCGGACGCCGCTGGCGGCGCGCCGCAGGCCGCGATGCCGCGGACCATGACCGCAGGCCTTGTCGCGAGCCTCCTGCAAGAGATCACGCAAGATCTGCCGCGCATGACGGGTAACTTGCCGGGCTCGAACAAGGCCGTGCCCGACGGACATGTTTTTGAAGCCGCCGCGCGCGCAACGCCCCCGCCGGTTCGCGGCGCATTGCCGTCGCCGCAATCCATTGCCTCGCCGTCACTCGCACCGGATACGCCGCTTGCCGCGACCGTGCATCGCCTGCTCGACGACACCGATGCCGCGATCGCGCGCCAGACCTTGCTCCAGGTTGCTTCGCTCCCCGATCGCACCGACGCCAGCGGTCACAGGATCGATCCGACTGTGCTGCAGTGGAATTTCGAGATTCCGTTCGCAACGCCGCAGGGCACTGCAATGGCGCAGTTCGAGATCTCGCGCGACGGCGGCAATGAATCCGCCGATCCCGCCAAGCGCGCCTGGCGCGCGCGCTTCACACTCAATGTCGAGCCGGCCGGACCCGTGCACGCTTTGATTACGCTCAACGGCGACAAGACCTTCGTGCGGATGTGGGCGGAGCGGCCGACGACCGCACAGCAGCTTCGCGCCGGAATCGGCGAGCTCAACCAGGCACTGACCAGGGCCGAGCTCAAGCCCGGCGACATCCTGGTCCGCGATGGCACCCCGCCGCAGCCCACTCCGGCCCGCGCCGGCCACTTCCTGGATCGCGCCACATGAGCGATCCGTCGAAGCTTGCGATTGCGCTCCATTACGAGAAGGGCAGCAACGCGCCGGTCGTCGTCGCCAAGGGCAAGGGCACCATCGGCGAAAAAATCGTCGAGATCGCCAAGGCCAACGACATCCCGATCGAGGAGAACGAGATCCTGGCCGGCGCGCTCTCCAAGGTCGAGCTCGGCGAGGAGATCCCGCCCGACCTCTACAAGGCCGTCGCCGAAGTGCTGGTGTTCGTGCTGCGGCTGTCGGGCAGGCGGTAGCTGTCATCGTTTCACCACGATAGCGGCTGCATGGTCGCGGCCAACTTTATCGCGTAACGGACATCGCCAGTGCTCACCCGCCGTTCCACCCTCGGCCTTCTCGCCGCAGCTGCCGCTTTGCCAGCGCGTGCATTCGCCCATGTCGCGCCGCCGCGCAACGAGATCCGTGACAGCCTCGCAAAGCGCTTCACCGACCTCGGCACGGCCGGGACGTTTGTCGGCTACAAGGTCGAGGACTATCTGGTCGTCGCCAGCGACAAGGAGCGTTCGGGCGAGGCGAAGCTGCCGGCTTCGACCTTCAAGATTCCGAACTCGCTGATCGCGCTCGAAACTGGCGTCGTCACTGACCCCGACAAGGACGTATTTCCTTGGGATGGCGTGAAGCGTCCGATCGAGGCCTGGAACAAGGACCACACGCTGCGCAGCGCGATTCTCGTCAGCGCGGTGCCGGTCTATCAGGAGATCGCACGCCGGATCGGACAAGAGCGCATGCAGAAGTATGTCGATCTGTTCGACTACGGCAATCGCGACATCGGCGGCGGCATCGACCAGTTCTGGCTCACCGGCGCCTTGCGCATCGATCCGGTCGAGCAGGTCGATTTCGTCGACAGGCTGCGCCGCCGCGCGCTGCCGATTTCGAAGCGCAGTCAGGATCTTGTCGCTGACATCCTGCCGGTGACCAAGGTCGGCGATAGCGTCATTCGCGCCAAGTCCGGGCTGCTTGGCGCCGAGCGCGGCGAGCCGTCGCTGGGCTGGATGGTGGGCTGGGCCGAGAAGGGCGAAGCGCACACCGTGTTCGCGCTCAATATGGACTGCAAGGAGCCGCGTCTGGTCGGCGAGCGCATGCCCCTGACGCAAGCCTGCCTTGCCGAGATCGGCGCGATCTAGCGCTATCACGCTGGTGTTGCTCGACTAGCATCCCCCGGTCAAGAAAAACCGGGAGGACTCCATGAACTCAACGCCACTCTGGCTGTCGTCGCTCACACTCGCCGCGGCGGGCGGCTGGCTCGCCGCCACGATGTTTGCAGCGCCCGCCACCAGCAAGGAGCCGCGCTTTCCGCAGCTCACCATGGACCAGCTCGACGCCAAGCAGAAACCGCTCGGCGAGCAGATCATGAAGGTCTCGAGCGTCGGCATCGGCGGTCCCTACAATCCGATGATCCGCAGCCCGGTGCTCGGCCAGCGCCTGTTCGACCTGTTCCACTATCTGCGCTGGGAGACCTCGGTCCCGACAAAACTCAACGAGTTCGCGATCCTGATCATCGGGCGGCAATGGCGTTCCCAGGTGGAGTGGTACGCCCATGCGCCGCTCGCGGCGAAGGCGGGTCTGTCGCCCGAGATCATCGCGGAGCTCAAAGCGAATAAGCGGCCTGCGAACATGGCCGAGGACGAGGCCGTCGTGTACGACTTCGTCACCGAGCTCACCACGACGAAGAAGATCGGCGACGAAACCTATGCGCGCGCGAAGAAGGTCTTCAACGACCAGCAGATTGTCGACCTCACCGCAGTCGCCGGCAATTACGTGATGGTCGCGATGCTGCTGGCAATGGCGGAGGAGACCGTGCCGCCGGGCAAGCAGGAGCCGTTCAAGCCGGGCGAGCCGTAGTCTCCGTCATTGCGAGGAGCCCTTGCGACGACGCAATCCAGATTGCCTCCGCGTCGAGATTCTGGATTGCTTCGCTTCGCTCGAAATGACGGAGTATGTGGCGCCGACGCCGGCTCCCAAGGCCGAGCTGCTTCCCAGCGCTACCCCAGCTTGAACAGCGCCTGCAAAAACTCCTCCACGGCCTTGCGCGACTCGGCGGCAGTGGCTGGATTGCCGCCGACATGCGGATTGAGCTCGACGCAAGCGTCCTGGTAGGTGAACGGCGCTTTCGTATCGGCGTTCATCAGCACGCCGCCGTCGCCTTCGCGGATCTGGCAGTTGCGCACCGTCTGCGCACCCGCGGACACGGCGACGGTACCGACGCCGAGCAGCCCACTGTCGAAGCCGTGCGCGCTGTCCGGGTATTCGGTCAGCACCACGTCGCGGCCGGCCGTCTTGAGTCGCTCGACGAAAGCCTTGCAGCTCTTGACGGGATTGTAGTCGTCGGGCGTGCCGTGGAAAATGCGGATCGGGCGCGCGGCGATGTCCGTGTCGTTCTGATAGGTCGTGGAGCAGTCGGGATAGAAGGGAATGTAGGCGGCGAACTGGATGCCGGACTTGTTCCAGAGCTTGTAGAAGCGGTTGAGGCTCGCATAGAGCGTCGCCTGTCCGCCGCGTGAGAAGCCCATCAGCACGATGCGATCAGGATCGACGCGGGGATGTTTTGCGAGGATCTCCAGCGAGCGGTAGATGTCGATGACGAGGTTGAGCCTGCCGAGCAGGGCCTGGTTCGGCCCCACCACCGTCAGCCCGCGGCCGGTAAAGCCGTCGATCACGAAAGTCGAGATGCCCATGGCGTTGAACGCGTGCACCCAGGCCTCGGTCGTGGCGCCGACGCCGCTCGAGCCGTGCATCAGCACCACGACGGGGAGCTTTCCGCTGCCTTGCGCGACGCGCAGTTCGCCGGCGACCGTCACCGGCTTTCCGGCCGCGGCATCACCGCTGAGGAACTGCTGGTCGGAGAGGGTGAGCGAGGGGATCGGGTAGATCTCGGCGCGGGTGGCGACTTCCCTGGGAAGCGATTGTGCGTTGGCGCCCATGCCGACGAACAGCGTTGAAATGCAGAGCGCCATGGCGACGCGGAATGCCGTCGGCATCGGATCCTCCCCCGTGATTTTCAGTGAGTAGAACAACAGGCCTGCGCGCTGTCAAATTGACGCAAGCCGGCGGTTCGCCTCAGGCGGGATCGGCCTTCTTCACCGTCAGCGCCTGGTCGATCGCAAAACCGCCAATCTCGCTCATCGCCTGCGAGATGACGTCGCCCTTGCGGGCAAAGCCGGCGGAGAGGAAATCGAACTGGGTGCGCGCCAGCCGCAGCACCTCGATCGGCACGGAGATTGCGGTCTCGTTGAAGCTGTCGACCGAGGCGTGCAGCGTCTCCAGCTCGCTTGTGAGCTGGCCGATATGGCTCTCGGCCTGCTGCATCAGGCCGAGCAGGTTGCCGCGCTCGGCATCGAATGTTGCGCGCTCGGCCGCCGCGGCCGCGGTGACCTCGGCAAGCTGGCTGCGCAGCGCGTCAATTTGCTTGACCACGGCGTCGGACGCCATCTCACCGGCCTCGCGCAGCTCGCGGTTGCGCGTGTTCTCTTCGTGCTCCCGGTGATAGAGGCGTTCCGCCGACATCGCCCGTTGCGTCAGCGACTCGATCAGCGCGGCCGCGCGCAACAGCATCTCGCCGTTCCGCCCCGACACCATGCTGGCCATGCGGCGCAGGAAGTCGGTGGTTTCGGACGATGGGTTCGGCGGCAGTGGAACGACCGTCGCGGACATGAGGTGATGCTTGCAGCCGGAAATGATGACCGCCGCCGTACCGACTGAGCTCACGCAACATTCGGCGCCTGATCGCAAGCCTGGAGCAAGCCTGAATCGCCGCGCCCGGTCAACCGGGCAGGGCCAGATTTGCAACTGCGTCAGGTATCCTTCTGCCGGCCGATCCGGCCGAGATGGGTGAAGCCGAACCCGGCCGAATATTTCAGGCCATAGCCCAGCGCCCGGTCGATGCCGATATGGGCGAGCCAGATCAAGGCGATGGACAGGGTGAGCGGCGAGGCGAGGCCGAAGCCGAGCGTCAGCAGCGCGACTGGCGCCATGTAGCTGTGGGCGGCGTTGTAGACCATCGCGCCGAGTTTGGCGTCCGACAGGTATGCCAGGAAGCTGAGATCGGGGACGAAGAACAGCAGTGCGAACACCAGCCATGAGCCGTCCCAGGCCCAGTAGAGCATCACCATCCCCACAAACAGGGTCAGGCCCTCCAGCCGCAGCAGGATGTTGACGCCGCCCGTCGCGGCGCCGGTCTCGGCCGCTCCTTCGGTCATGCTCGTCTCCCAGGCAAAACTTTGAAATTCCTTGCGCTTTCCCGCTGCGGCAAGGCAGCCCTGCGGGACCGAAAGCCGCTTCCCGGCCCGCAAAATGCCGTGTTAGAACCCCCGGCAATCGCATTTAGGCTAAGAACTGGCGGGAGCAAATGAAGAATATCCTGGACGCCCTTGAAGACCGTCGCGCCGGCGCAAAGCTCGGCGGCGGCGAGAAGCGCATCGAGGCGCAGCACGCCCGCGGCAAGCTGACCGCGCGCGAGCGCATCGAGCTCTTGCTCGACAAGGGATCGTTCGAGGAATTCGACATGTTCGTCGAGCACCGCTCCACCGAGTTCGGCATGGAGAAGAACAAGGTGCCCGGCGACGGCGTCGTCACCGGCTGGGGCACCGTCAACGGCCGCAAGACGTTTGTCTTCGCCAAGGACTTCACCGTGTTCGGCGGATCGCTGTCGGAAACGCACGCGCTGAAGATCACAAAGCTCCAGGACATGGCGATGAAGGCGCGGGCGCCCATCATCGGCCTTTATGACGCCGGTGGCGCCCGCATCCAGGAGGGCGTCGCGGCGCTCGCCGGCTATTCCTACGTGTTCCGTCGCAACGTGCTTGCCTCCGGCGTGATCCCGCAGATCTCCGTCATCATGGGCCCCTGCGCCGGCGGCGACGTCTATTCGCCGGCGATGACCGACTTCATCTTCATGGTGAAGAACACCAGCTACATGTTTGTCACCGGCCCGGACGTGGTGAAGACCGTCACCAATGAGGTCGTCACGGCGGAAGAGCTCGGCGGCGCCTCGGTGCATGCCACGCGCTCCTCGATCGCCGACGGCGCCTTCGAGAACGACGTCGAGACGCTGTTGCAGATGCGGCGCCTGATCGACTTCCTGCCATCCAACAACACGGACGGCGTGCCGGAATGGCCGAGTTTCGACGACATCGGCCGGGTCGACATGTCGCTCGACACGCTGATCCCCGACAATCCGAACAAGCCCTACGACATGAAGGAGCTGATCCTGAAGGTCGTGGACGAGGGCGACTTCTTCGAGATCGCGGATGCCTTTGCCAAGAACATCGTCACCGGCTTCGGCCGCATCGCGGGCCGCACCGTCGGCTTCGTCGCAAACCAGCCGATGGTGCTGGCCGGCGTGCTCGACTCGGACGCCTCGCGAAAGGCGGCGCGCTTCGTTCGTTTCTGCGATGCCTTCAATATCCCGATCGTCACCTTCGTCGACGTGCCGGGCTTCCTGCCGGGCACCGCGCAGGAATATGGCGGCCTGATCAAGCATGGCGCCAAGCTCTTGTTCGCGTACTCGCAGTGCACCGTGCCGCTGGTCACCATCATCACCCGCAAGGCCTATGGCGGCGCCTTCGACGTCATGGCCTCCAAGGAGATCGGTGCCGACATGAACTATGCCTGGCCGACCGCCCAGATCGCGGTGATGGGCGCCAAGGGCGCGGTCGAAATCATCTTCCGCGCCGACATCGGCGACCCCGACAAGATCGCCGCGCGTACCAAGGAATACGAAGACCGCTTCCTGTCGCCCTTCATCGCGGCCGAGCGCGGCTACATCGACGACGTCATCATGCCGCACTCGACGCGGAAGCGGATCGCGCGGGCGCTGTCGATGCTGAAGGACAAGAAGGTGGAAACGCCCGCGAAGAAGCACGACAATTTGCCGTTGTGAGCGCGAGGCGTAGCCCGGATGAGCGTAGCGACGTCCGGGTTTTCTATCCAA
>NZ_JADPIT010000015.1:1393663-1406427 GCF_023073035.1 Bradyrhizobium sp. 62 | reverse complement strand
CGCATGTCGCTTCGCTCATGCGGGCTACCGATTCTGCTTCTGAGTTGGCATCCTCGATCCAAATCCAATGACCGACAGCGATCCGACCGACGAGATATCCGACATCGAAGCGCGTATCGAGGCTTTGGCCGAGATCGCCGAGCGATGCCGGAAGTACATCCTGGCATCAAAGCTCGCCATCGGCGGCGGCGCTGCGCTGTTGCTGATCACGATCCTCGGCTTGCTCGGGATGGGCCAGACCGCCGCGCTCGGCTCGATCGCTCTGGTGCTCGGCGGAATTGTCTCGCTTGGCTCGAACGTCAGCACGTTGCGGCAGACGGAGAGCGCGATCGGTGATGCGGAGGCGCTTCGGTCTCAACTGATCAGCCGCATCGACCTTCGCGTGGTCGCCGATACGCCGATGAAGCTCGTGTAACCGAGCAGCCTTACGCCGCAGCCCTGCGCGACAGCACCTGCAACTCCTCGCGGCATTCGGCTGCGAACGCCTGAAGCTGCTCCGCGGTTTGGCGGTCGAGGATCGCCTTTGCCAGCCGTTCGGCGCGGGCAAGCTGGTCTCTGAGATATGCGATGCGGGCCATGTGTCACCTTCCGCAGGGTTGATTTGATGGCCGTGACCCTACGGCCATCGCCGGATTCATTATGTGAGGCACGTCACACCTCACGCCGGCGCGGCGTCAGCGGGTCGCGTCCGCCGCAGCGAAATGCGCCATCTGGTCGGCGTGGGCCTTGGCGAAAGCCGGGCGGGCGGTGGCGCGCGCGACGTAGGCGCGGCTGGCGGGACTGTCCGCGAGCCCCTCGAACTGATCGACGACGCGCAGCACGTCTGACATCAGGATGTCGGCGACGGAGAACGTGCCTGCCAGCCATTCGCGGTTGGCCAGCACCGCCTCCATGTGCTTGAGGCGGAGTTTTAGGAAGTCGTCGACGAATTTCCACGCGGCCGTATCGCTCGGATGGCCCATGAACTTCGACATCGTCCAGGGCAGGCTCGCCATCTCCACCGAATTGAGTGCGGCGAACAGCCATTCCGTGGCCTCGTTGCGGCCGCGCGGATCTGATGGCATCAGCTTTGCGCTGAGGCCGCCGAGATGCAGCAGGATCGCGCCGCTCTCGAAGATCGAGAGATCGCCGTCGGTCAGCCACGGCACCTGCCCGAACGGCTGGTGCGCAAGATGCTCGGCGCCGCGCCGGTCGAACGGCGCGCTCGCGACGCGATAGGGCAATGCGGCCTCTTCGAGCGCCCAGCGCACCCGAAGGTCGCGCACGAAACCGCGCGGGGGCGGGGGAACCCAGTCGAAGGTGGTGAGCGTGAGGTCGGGCATGTGGTGTCTCCGTCTGCTGTTCGGGCATAGGACGGGCGAGCGATGCGCGTTCCGACACCGGTGCCGTCCTTTTTTTGTCGTCGCCGACGTCATCGGCTAGTCTCACCCCAAACAACAGGAGGAAACGCCGATGCCGTCAGCCTTCTTCGTCGTCCGCGCCACCGTCACCGATGCCGGCAAGCGCGCCGCCTTCGACAGATGGTACGAGACGGAACATCTGCCCGACGCGATGAAGGCCTTCGGTGTGAGCAAGGCCTGGCGGTTCTGGAGCCTCGACGATCCCTCCCTGCATCAGGCGATGTATCAGTTCGAGAGCGAAGCTGCGCTGCAGGCCATGCTGAAGGGCGGTGCGCTGACGCAGCTCGTGGCTGATTTCAACCGCGATTGGCCCGACGTGACGCGCACGCGCGAGTTGCTGGTGCTGGCGCAGGAGTTCGGGAAATAGAGCACCCGGCTACTGCGCTGCGAGTTCTCCTGTCACCTGCGCAACGAAGCTGAACGCGCGATTCAGCTTCGGTTCATGTCGTCACCGCGACACTTCCTCTGCATCACTGGCACGACCATCCAAGAGGAAAGAAGTCATGGAGCGCCGGAACTTTTTGAAATTTGCAATCGGTATTGCGGCCGGAGCTGCCGCGTTCACGACCGCCGCACAGGCCGCGCCGCTGGCGCCGCAGCCGCTCGGTGATCCCAGCAAGCCGCAAGGCAATCCCGACGCTCATCCCGCAGTCACGAGCAGCGATGAAGCCTCGCAGTTGAAACCGGAGCAGGTGCACTGGCGCGGCCACCACCGTCATTGGGGTTGGCGCCGCCGTCACTGGGGCTGGCATCGCCGGCGCTGGCACCGCCGCCATTGGTAAGCGTCGCGCTAAGCGAGGCTTGAACGGGGACCGCGATCGCGGTCCCCGTTCTGATTCGAAACATCCCGGTGCAACGTCAGGCGCTCAAAAAGAAAATGGCCGCGCAGGCTTTCGCCGCGCGGCCATTTCGCAATGCGAAAAAAACGAGATCAGAACGGGCGGCAGCGGCCGGCGTACCAGCGGAAGCCGTAGGGGCACACGCGCGCGCGCGGCACGACCACGACAGGGGCCGGCGCAACCACGATCGGACCCGGGCGGACAACGACCGGACCGCGCATCGGGCGGCAGCCGCCATAGGCGCCGCGATACCAGCCGGGGCCGCAACCGCCGGCGGCGCTGGCCGCCTCGCTGAAACCAGCGACCGCGCTGGCGAGCATCACGGCGGCAAACAGGTATTTCATTTGATCTTCCTTCTCGTCCTTGGGGTAGGTTTTGGGGGCAGGATTGGGGCAGGTAGGAGGGCTTGGCGCTTTCGGCGCACCATGAATCAAAAGACACGATTCGACACGTTAAAATCGCAACATGCCGACACGATGCCAGCCAAATCTGCCAATCATGACCTGAATGCGGCATGAACATTCCCCGCACGCGGCTCCGGACGACAGCAATGACGCTACCGGCCGAGAAAACCCAGCACCAGCTCCTTGTACTTCTCAGGCGCCTCCAGGAAGACGAGATGGCCGGTCTCCGGGATCACCTCGGCCCGCGCATTCGGCATCTTCGCCGCGAGTGCCTTCGCCAGCTCGGCGTTCTCTCCCATTTTCGCGCGCAGCGCCTCGGGCGCGTTCGGTCGGCCCGGTGCGTTGTGGTCGTCGGCGCCCATGATGAACAGCGTCGGCTCGGTGATCAGTGCGATCTCGTGCGCCACCGGCTCGCGATAGATCATCTGGCCGGAACTGACGAAGGCGCGCAGCCAGCGCGAATAATCAGGGCTGCCCTTGATGTTGAAGCGGGCGTCGATGAACGGCGTGATCGCGCCCGGCGGCAGCTTGATCGCATAATTGGTCTGAAGCTGCTTGCGATAGCCTTCGGCCGTGAGCTTGTCCTCGGTCTCGATCATCTTCTCGGTCGGCGTCGGCGGCACATAGAGGCGGTAATCTTCCAGCCCGATCGGGGCCGTCAGAACAAGGTGGGCGACGCGGTCGGGATAGGCGCGGGCGATGCGGACGCCCAGCATGCCGCCGAGCGAATGGGCGACGATCTCGGCCTTGTCGATCTTGAGGTGATCGAGCAGCGCGATGGTGTTGCGCGCCAGCGTGTCGAAATGCAATTCGCCCGTCGGCTTGGAGGATTTGCCGAAGCCGATCTGGTCCGGCACCACGACGCGGAAGCCGGCCTCGCTCAGCATCTTGATAACAGGCGCCCAGTAGCTCGACGGGAAGTTGCGCCCGTGCAGCAGCACCACGGTGCGGCCGTTCGGCTGCGCAGGCGGCACATCCATATAGGCCATGCTGAGCTGCTCGCCGTCATTGACAACAGGCAGCAGGTGCACGGGGTAAGGATAGGCAAAGCCTTCGAGCGCGGTGCCGTAAGGTTCGCGCGGGACGGTGTCGGCGGCGTGGGTGGAGGTGAGCGGAGAGGCGATGAGGACCGCGACGAGCGCGGCCGAAGCGAAGCGGATCATGGGGGTCTCTGTGTGTGACAACCGTGGCCATAAACACGTGGATGGCCGGGTCAAGCGAGAGACGTCGTTCACACGGAGTTGTGTTTAGTCCCGCCCGTCACCGAACAACGCGGCAAACTGCTTCTCGCCGGTGCGCGTAAAATTCACCACACGGCTGCCGGGCGTGGCGTCGCGGGCGGCCCATTTCAGCTCGGCGAAACGCTGCATCATGGCGGCGCCCAGCGTGCCGGCGAGATGGTGGCGCCGCTCGCTCCAGTCGAGGCAGGCCTTGCAGACCGGCCGGCGCGGATGAGTGAGCATGTCGGGCGAGATCTGCAAATGCTTCGCCAGGAAGCGCTCGCCCTCCGCCGTCAGCTCGATCTCCTGCTTCTTCTGCCTGACCAGGTTTTGCGCGCGCAGGGTGTCGAGCATCTGCACGCCGAGATCGCCGGCGAGATGATCGTAGCAGATCCGGGCACGCCGCAGCGCCGGATCCTTCGGCCCGGTGCGCACGCGCATATGGCCGGTCCGCGCGGCAAGCCCCGCAAGGCCCTCCAGCACACCGGCGACGTCGTCGTCGGTGAGGCGGTAGTAGCGATGGCGGCCTTGCTTCTCCGGCTCGATCAGGCCGCCGGCCTCGAGCTTGGAAAGATGCGAGCTCGCGGTCTGCGGTGTGATGCCGGCCTCCTGCGCCAGCTCGCTCGCGGTGAGCGCGCGGCCGTTCATCAGCGCCGTGAGCATGTTGGCGCGTGCGGGATCGCCGACGAGCGCGGCGATCATGGCGATGTCAGGACCTGATTTCATGCTTCGATGGTAGCCGAAGCATTGCGGTGAGGCAAGCGCGTAGCGTGGGGTTGCTCGTCATTGCGAGGAGCCCGTGACAAAATTGCGAAGCAATTTTGCACTGGCGACGAAACAATCCAGGCTGCCTCTGCAGAGGGATTCCTGGATCGCTTCGCTGCGCTCGCAATGACGGTTTGGAACCAGAGGAGCCCATCATGTCCATCACCGTCTTCATCCGCTACCAGCTCGATCCGTTCAAGCGCGCGCAGTTTGAGGAGTATTCGAAGCGCTGGCTCACCATCATCCCGAAATGCGGCGGCGATCTGATCGGCTATTTCATGCCGCACGAGGGCACCAACAACATCGCGTTTGCACTGATCACCTTCGAGAGTCTGGCTGCGTATGAGGCCTATCGCGCCCGGCTGCGTCAGGATACGGAAGGCATGGCGAACTTCCACTTCGCCGAGGAGCACAAATTCATCCTCGCGGAAGAGCGCACGTTTCTGCGCCAAGTGGTTTTGTAAGTGGTATCGTAGGCCATCAACGACAGGAGAGATGCCCATGATCGCCGTGATCTTCGAGGTCTGGCCGAAGCCGGAACACCGCCAGGATTATTTCGACCTCGCGGCCGACCTCAAGCCGATCCTGCAAACCATCGACGGCTTCATCTCGGTCGAGCGTTTCGAGAGCCTGACCGACAAGGGCAAGATCTTGTCGGTGTCGTTCTGGCGGGACGAGGCGGCCGTGCAGGCCTGGCGCAACACGATGCAGCACCGCCGCACCCAGGCCAAGGGCCGCGCAAAAATCTTCGCCGATTATCACTTGCGTATCGCCAGCGTCGTCCGCGACTACAGCATGAATGATCGCGAGCAGGCGCCAAAGGACAGCCGCGCGGTGCACGACGCGCACTAGCGCGCGCGGCGGCACGTCCCCATCTCTGCGCGGCCAACAAGGGAGAGAAACATGCACGTGACAACTGCTGACAAGCGCGCGACCTTCAGGAAGCTGCACGAGAGCGGCTGCTTCATCCTGCCCAATCCGGTCGACGTCGGCAGCGCGAAAGCGTTGCAGCATCTCGGTTTCAAGGCACTCGCGTCGTCGAGTGCGGGCTTTGCCTGGACGATCGGCAAGGCCGACAACCACGTCTCCGTCGAGGACGTCTGTCAGCATCTGGCGGCATTGAGCACGTCCATCGATATCCCGGTGAACGCGGATTTCGAGGGCGGCTTTGCGGTCGAGCCGGACAAGGTCGCGGATAATGTCGAGCGCTGTGTGCGCACCGGCGTTGCCGGCCTGTCGATCGAGGATTCCACCGGCGACAAGGACAAGCCGATCTACGAGCGCGCGCTCGCAGTCGAGCGCATCAAGGCGTCGCGCAAGGCGATCGGCGATAGCGGCGTGCTCCTGGTCGGCCGCTGCGAGGCCTATCTGTGGGGCGTGACCGACCTCAAGCTCGTCATCGACCGGCTCACCGCTTATGCCGGCCGGCGCCGATTGCCTTTACGCGCCGGGCCTGAAGAGCCGCGAGGACATCGCCGCGGTGGTGAAGGCTGTCGCACCCAAACCGTTCAACCTGTTGATCGGCGGCTCCGGGCTGTCATTGCAGGAAGCTGCCGATCTTGGCGTGCGCCGGATCAGCGTCGGCGGTTCACTCGCTCGCGCCGCCTGGGGCGGCTTCATGCGGGCCGCGAAGGAAATGGCGGAGAAGGGGACCTTCGCGGAACTCGCGAGCGGCTATCCCGGCGGCGAGCTCAACAAGATGTTCAGCTAAGACAAACGAAAGCGGCGGGATCTGAATCCCGCCGCTGTCGCATATTGTTGCAATTCGTTACTTCGCGCCGTCAGCCGGTGCCGGCGTATCCGGTGCCGGCTTGCTCGGCGCGGCGCCCGTGGTCACGCCCGGTCCGGTGTTGGTGCGCGGCGTCACGTCGCGCATGCCGGGAGGTGCGGCCGGATTGGTCGCCGGTGCCTGCTGCGCTGTCTGCGTCGCCGGCGTGGTGCTGGCCTGGTTGCTGGTGCCGGTGTTGTTCAGGCCGTAGAATACGGCACCCAGCACCAAGGCGATTGCCACTGCGAACAGGGCTACTTTGCCGCTGGAGGCGGGGCCTTCGCCAAGCTCCGGGTCGACCTGAAGCTGGGCATCCCGTCGCGCCGCATTGCGATACTCATCATCGGCGAGATTCGGGCGGTACGGATCGTTGATAAAACGGTCGTCAGCCATCGATTGGTTCTCCTCGATTATTGCGGCGGGACAACCCGTGGATGCGAGATTCTGTTCCGCCCCCCTTAATGCTTTCGTCGCATGTTGCGCCCGCGGCGGGAATCGGGAACCTGTTGGCTGGGGAACCTGAAGCGTAAGCTCCGCTGACGGAAGGGAACAAAGCGATGTGGAGCTTGCCGCCGAGCGATAGCGTGCTGCATCTGTTGTCGCTGGTTGCGGTCGCGGCGCAAGGAATGACCGCCGCGCTCGCTGCCGGCCGCCGCAGCATGGATTGGCTCGGTGTCTGCTTCCTCGGCTGCATCACGGCGCTCGGCGGCGGCACTTTGCGCGATCTCTTCCTGGGGCATTATCCGCTGGCCTGGGTGCAGAACCCCATCTACCTCGCACTGGCCGGAGGCGCTGCCTTCCTCACCATCCTGATGGCGCGGCTGGTGCACCGGCTGAAACTGGCCTTCATCGTGCTCGATGCCATCGGCCTCGTCGTCTTCACCATGACCGGCTGCGACATCGCCTGGCAGATGGACGCCACGCTGCCGATCGTCATCGTCTCCGGCATGGTGACCGGTTGCGCCGGCGGCGTGTTGCGCGACGTGCTCTGCAACGACGTGCCGCTGCTGTTCCGCTCCGAACTCTATGCCAGCGTCTCGGTGGTGACGGGATTGTTTTATGCCACCGCGTTCGGTCTCAAGCTGAACGCCGAGCTCTGGACCATTTTGACGTTCGTCCTCGGCATCAGCTTCCGCCTGCTGGCGGTGCGCTACAAATGGGAGATGCCGAAATTCGTGTTCACGGAGGAGGAGGAGCGGGAGCCTTGAGCTACGGCTCCTGCTTCCGCGCCCTCGCCACCTGCGCCGGCGTCACCAGCGGCGCGGCATTGCCCCAGGAATTGCGGATGTAGTTCGTCACTGCTGCGACCTCTTCGTCGGAGAGCCGGTTGGAATAGGCCGGCATCTCCCCGGTGTTAGGCGCGCGCGGGGTCGTCACGGTGTGGGCGCCGTCGAGGATGATGCGCAAGGTCGAGGACGGATTGACCGATTGCAGCAGCGCATTGGCGGGCAGCGGCGGATAGATGCGCGGTGCGCCTGTGCCGTCGGCCTCATGGCAGGCGATGCAGAGCTTGGCGTAGACGGCCTGGCCGGCCTTCATCTCGGCATCGTCAGGCGGCGTCACAATCGTCTCACGCCGCGCTGGCGGCAGGTTCTTCAAGTAAACCGCGATTGCGCGCACGTCGGCATCGCTCATCTTCGAGGTCGAGTTGACGACCACCTCCGCCATCAGCCCGCTGGCATGGCTCCTGGCGTTGCGCCCGCTCTGAAGATATTCGGTGACGTCCTCGACGCTCCACGATTTCAGCCCCGTGCGGGCGGCGCCATCGAGCCGTGGCGCGTACCAGCCGCCGACCTCGTTGCCCGCGAGGGCCTGCGCCTGCTTGTCCGCGCCAAAATAGTTCTTCGGTGTATGGCAGGCGCCGCAATGACCGAGCCCGGTGACGAGATAGCCGCCCCGATTCCAGGCCGCGCTCTGGCTCTGGTCCGGCTCGAACAGCCCGGGCTTGAAATACACAATGTTCCAGATCCGCATCAGGGCGCGATAGCTAAACGGCCAGCGCAGTTCCGGCGGCTTGTTGCGGCTCGTGACGGCCGCGAGCGTTCCGAGATAGGCGCGGATCGCCAGCGTGTCGTCCTTCGTCATCCGCGTGAAATAGGGGTAGGGAAACGCCGGGTAATAATTGGAGCCGTCGGGCGCGACACCGGTGCGCACGGCGCGGGTGAAGTCGGCATCGGTCCAGGCGCCGATGCCGGTGTCGCGGTCCGGCGTCAGGTTCGGCGCGTAGATCGCGCCGAACGGCGTGTCGATGCGCTTTCCGCCCGCGAACGGTTGGGCGGGATCGGCGGTGTGGCAGCCGGCACAGTCGCCGGCTTCCACCAGCGCCTTGCCAGTGGCGATCAGCTCCGGTGACGGCTCGGCAGCGACGGCCGCGTTCGCAACCGCACTGCACAACGCCAGAACCACGAGAGCCAGGCCAGCCAGAATCGTCCGCATCGAAAGCCTCTCCTGCGACCCATCGACGCCGTCCCGGATGACCAGGCGTCAATTCGTTGCGCGACGGCGGGGGTATGGTGACACAAAATGAAAATCGCGGATGCCAATGCAGCCACGAAATTGCGATTTTTACCCGGCGCTGCCTTTGGTCCAGAATTGTGATGCGGAGCGTGAAATATCCGACATAGAGTGGCGGAAATGGTCGGCGCGCCCTAGCTAAAAACAACGGGCAGGCAACGGCTTAAGCAGCCAAGCGCTCAAAAGGGCGGAAGAGGACATAATGGGCATCAACCAGGGTCCGATCAGTCTCGATCAGAAATACACCCAGGACACCGGACATATTTTCACGACGGGCATTCAGGCCCTTGTCCGGCTGCCGATGGCCCAAATCCGGCGCGACCGTGCCGCGGGGTTGAACACCGCCGGCTTCATATCCGGCTATCGCGGCTCACCGCTCGGCGGCTATGACCAGCAGCTGTTCGCCGCGCGAAAACATCTCGAGCAGTACAATATCAAGTTCCAGCCAGGCGTGAACGAGGATTTGGCCGCGACCGCGGTCTGGGGCTCGCAGCAGCTCAACCTCTCGCCCGGCGCCAAGTATGACGGCGTGGTCGGCATTTGGTACGGCAAGGGCCCCGGCGTCGATCGCTGCGGCGACGTCTTCCGCCACGGCAATGCCGCGGGCTCCGCCAAAAACGGCGGCGTCTTGTGTCTCGCCGGCGACGACCACGGCGCAAAATCCTCGACGGTCCCGCATCAGTCCGACCACGCGTTCATGTCGGCGCTGATGCCCTATCTCTACCCCTCGAGCGTCCACGAGATGATCGAGATGGGTCTTCTCGGTATCGCGATGTCGCGCTACTCGGGCTGCTGGGTCGGCATGAAGGTGATCACGGAGACTGTGGAGACCACCGCCGAGATCGATCTCACCGACGAGATGAAGCCGTTCGTGATCCCGACCGATTTCGAGATGCCCGAAGGCGGCCTCAATCTGCGCTGGCCCGACGACCGCTTCGCCCAGGACCGCCGCTTGCAGGACTACAAGGGCTTTGCCGCGATCGCTTTTGCGCGGGCCAACAAGGTCAATCGCATCACCATGGACTCGCCGAATGCCCGCTATGGCATCATGGCGTCCGGCAAGAGCTACGAGGATATCCGGCAGGCGCTGCGCGAGCTCGGTATCACACCCGAGGTCGCCGCCAAGATCGGACTTCGATTGTACAAGATCGGTATGCCCTGGCCTCTGGAGCCGGAAGGCGTCAGGCAATTCGCCGTGGGCCTTGAGGAAATATTCATCATCGAAGAGCGCCGTGAGATCGTCGAAAATCAAGTGAAGCAGGAGCTGTTCAACTGGCGCGACGACGTCCGTCCCCGGATCATCGGCAAGATGGACGACCACGACAAGCGCTTCCTCCCCTTTGCCGAAGAACTCAGCGTCGCCTCGCTGGCCAGCTCGCTCACCGAGCGCCTGCTTCGACTTGATCTCAATCCCGAAATTGCAACGATGCTGCGCGCCAAGGCCGATTGGTTCAACGGCCGCCAGGCGTCGCAAATGCAGGCGACCGCGCCTGTCGCCCGCACCCCGTATTTCTGCTCGGGCTGCCCGCACAACACATCGACCAAGGTGCCCGAAGGCAGTCGCGCCTTTGCCGGCATCGGTTGCCACTTCATGGCACTGTGGATGGACCGCTCCACCGAGACCTTCACCCACATGGGCGGCGAGGGTGTGCCCTGGGTCGGCGTTGCTCCCTTCACCAAGGAAGAGCACGTGTTCGCCAATCTCGGCGACGGCACGTATTTCCACTCCGGCAGCCTCGCGATCCGCCAGGCGATCGCCTCAGGCGCCAACATCACCTACAAGATCCTCTATAACGACGCGACCGCGATGACCGGCGGCCAGCATGTCGACGGCGAATTGTCGCCGCAGCAGATCACCTTCCAGCTTCACAGCGAAGGCATCCGCGAGATCTATCTGGTCTCCGAAAATCTCGACGCCTATCCGGCGAACGAGATCGCGCCCGGCGTCAAGACAGCGCATCGTGACGAGCTCGACGCGGTCCAGAAAACGCTGCGCAAGGTCAAGGGTGCGTCCGCGATCGTCTTCGTGCAGACTTGCGCCGCCGAGAAGCGCCGCCGCCGCAAGCGTGGCACGATGGAAGATCCGGCGCGCCGTGTGCTCATCAATCCTTCGGTGTGTGAAGGCTGCGGCGATTGCTCGGTGCAATCGAACTGCATTTCGGTCGAGCCGCTGGAGACCGAGTTCGGCCGCAAGCGCGCCATCAACCAGTCGACCTGCAACAAGGATTATTCCTGCGTCAAAGGCTTTTGCCCGTCCTTCGTCACCGTCGACGGCGGAAAGATGCGCAAGCGTGCGCCGGCGGGCGTCGGCGATATCGGCGCGCTGCCTGAGCCGGCATCGCGCCCGAACCTGGACAAGCCCTACAATATCGCGGTCGGCGGCGTCGGCGGGACCGGCGTGCTGACCATCGGCGCGCTGCTGGGCATGGCCGCGCATATCGAGGGAAAGGGCCTCGATGATCCTCGACATGTCGGGCCTGGCGCAAAAGGGTGGGGCGGTGCTGAGCCACGTCCGCCTGTCCGACCATCCAGCCGAGGTGACCTGCTCGCGCATCGTCACCGGCACGGCCGATGTGGTGCTCGCAGCCGATGAGGTGGTCGCGGTTGCCAAGGATACCATCTCGCTCTGCGACAGCAGCCGCACCCGCGGCATCATCAACAGCCACGTCATTCCCACCGCCGACTTCGTTCTCAACCGCGATTTCAACTTCCAGACCCGCAAGCTGAACGGGTTGCTGGAAACCGCGCTGCACAAGGATTCGGTGTTCTTCGACTTCACCAAGCCGGCCGAGCAGCTGCTCGGCGACAGCATCGCAACCAACATGATGATGATGGGCTACGCCTATCAGAAGGGCCTCTTGCCGTTGTCGGCGGAAGCGATCGAGCAGGCGATCGAGGTCAACGGCGTCTCGATCAAGATGAACAAGGAAGCCTTCCGCCTCGGCCGGCTCGCGGTCGCCGACCCCCAGCGCCTGGTAGACATGCTGAAGGGGACTGACGACGTCGTCGCACCGAAGACGCTGGAGGCGATGACGCTCGACGAACTCATCGAGCACCGCGCCAAGCATCTTACGGCCTATCAGAACGGCCGGCTGGCCAAGCGCTACCGGAAGCTGGTGGACCAGGTCAGCGACGCCGCCAGGCAGGGCGGCTATGACGAGGCGCTGACACGCACCGTTGCGGTCAACTACGCCAAGCTGCTGGCCTACAAGGACGAATACGAAGTCGCGCGCCTTTACACCGATGGCGCGTTCGAAAAACAGCTCCGCGACCAGTTCGAGGGCGACTTCAAGTTCAACTTCAACCTGGCCCCGCCTATTCTCAGCAGGGGCGTCGATGCGCTCGGCCGCCCGAAGAAGCGCGCGTTCGGCCCGTGGATGCTTCCGGTGTTTCGCGTGCTGGCGAAATTCAAGGTCCTGCGCGGCACGCCGCTCGACATCTTCGGTCGTAGCGCCGACCGCAAGCTCGAACGCGATCTGATCGCCGGCTACGAGAAGGACGTCGCCACCGTGCTCGGCCTGCTGTCGCCGCTCACGATTGACACCGCGGTGGAGCTGCTGTCGTTGCCCGACCGCATCCGCGGCTATGGCCCGGTGAAGGAGAAGGCCGTCGCGGACGCCAAGGCCCGCTACGCCCAGCTCGCCGCCGATTTGGCGAACCCGCCGCCGGCGCCAAGGCAGATTGCGGCGGAGTAGAATTTGTGGGGTGGGGGGCGCTGATCCACCCACCAAATTCCTGTTTGAAATCAACCACCGGTCTACTGTGCATGGGGTTGTTTTCGCAGAAAAGGGTGTTCCGATAAAACGAAACCGCTTGTGCCGTCGGGCAAAACACCTTTAGGGTTCTGCCCGTCG
>NZ_JADPIT010000015.1:1390895-1393653 GCF_023073035.1 Bradyrhizobium sp. 62 | reverse complement strand
TTGCTTCGCTGCGCTCGCAATGACGTTTCCGGAAGCAGAGGCGTTCCGACCGCACCTCGGCGATTTGCGCGAACCCGCTGCCCTCTCGCCCGGCGGAATATTTCCGCGCTTGCCAACAGGGCGGCAGCGGTTCAGAAAAAACCGGAAGCGAGAAACGCCAGCGGAGACCTTATTTGACCATCAAGGGCAAGGCCTACATTGCCGGGATCTACGAACACCCGACCCGGCACGCGCCGGACAAATCCACCGCGCAGCTGCATGCCGAAGTCGCCAAGGGCGCGATCGAGGATGCCGGGCTCAGCAAGGACGATGTCGACGGCTATTTCTGCGCGGGCGACGCCCCGGGCGGCGCCTGGCCGATGGTCGATTATCTCGGCCTCAACACCAAGAAACTGCGCCATGTCGATTCAACCGAGACCGGCGGCTGCTCCTACATCATCCATCTCGGCCACGCCGCTGAAGCCATCGCTGCGGGCAAGTGCTCGATCGCGCTGATCACGCTAGCCGGCAAGCCGCGCACCGGGGCGATGCCGCCGCGCGCGGCCGGCGCCGAGGCCGATTTCGAGACGGCTTACGGCGCGACCACGCACAATGCCTACGGCATGTGTGCCATGCGCCACATGCACGACTATGGCACCACCAGCGAGCAGCTCGCCTGGATCAAGGTCGCGGCCTCGCACCACGCGCAATACAATCCGCATGCGATGCTCAAGGACGTCGTCACCGTCGAGGACGTCCTGAACTCGCCGATGATCTCCGATCCCTTGCATCGCATGGATTGCTGCGTCGTCTCCGACGGTGGCGGCGCGCTGATCGTGACGACACCCGAGATCGCAAAAAGCCTGAAGAAGCCGCTGGTGAAGCTGATCGGCCACGGCGAGGCGATGAAGGGCCCGCGCGGCGGCAAGGATCTCGACCTCACATACTCCGCCGGCATCTGGTCCGGCCCGCGTGCGTTCGAGGAAGCCGGCATCACGCCGAAGGACATCAAATACGCCTCAATCTACGACAGCTTCACCATCACCGTCTTGATGCAGCTCGAGGACCTCGGCTTCTGCAAGAAGGGCGAGGGCGGCAAGTTCGTCGCCGACGGCAATCTGATCTCGGGCGTCGGCAAGCTGCCGTTCAACACCGATGGGGGCGGCCTCTGCAGCAACCATCCCGTCAACCGCGGCGGCATGACCAAGATCCTCGAGGCCGTGCGGCAGCTGCGCGGCGAGGCGCATCCGAAGGTGCAGGTCAAGAATTGCGATCTCGCCATCGCCCACGGCACCGGCGGGCTTTTGGGTGTTCGCCACGCCGCCTCGACGGCGATTCTGGAGCGCGTGTGATGAGCGAAGCCAAGAAATATCCGGCCCCGGTGACCAACCCCGAGACGGCTGCGTTCTGGGACGCGGCCAAGCAGGGCAAGTTCATGATCAAGCGCTGCACCGCCTGCGGCGAAGCGCATTACTTCCCGCGCGCGATCTGCCCGTTCTGCTACTCCGACAAGACGGTGTGGGAGGAGTCTTCGGGCGAAGGCACGATCTACACTTACAGCTTGATGCGGAAGTCACCGACCGGCCCTTACGCGATCGGCTACGTCACGCTGAAGGAGGGGCCGTCGCTCCAGACCAATTTTGTCGATTGCGATTTGACGACGTTGAAGATCGGCCAGAAGGTGAAGGTGGTGTTCAAGCCGACCGATGGCGCACCGCTGCCGTTCTTCACGCCGGCTTAGGGCGGTCCTTATCCTGAGGAGCTTGCGAAGCAAGCGTCTCGAAGGATGGCCACAATAAAAAAAGCGTTTCGGGCATCCTCATGGTTCGAGACGGCGCAAGAGCGCCTCCTCACCATGAGGATGAACACCACGGGGAGGAAACAACAAAAATGTCAGCCAGATACGACGAACTCAAAGGCCTCAAAAACCTCGGCCAGAAATATTCCTACACCGACCGCGAAGTGATGCTCTATGCCTACGGTATCGGCCTCGGCGCCGATCCGATGGACGAGAACGAGCTTGCCTTTGTCAATGAGGGCACGTTGACACCGCGGCCGCTCAAGGTGGTGCCGACCTTCGCGTCCGTTGCGGCGTGGGGCGCGGGTCCGGGCGAGATGAACCTCAACCGCGTGATGGTGGTCGACGGCGAGCGCGATATCACCTTCCACCAGCCGCTGCCGGTCGCCGCGCACATCACCGCCGATTCCTCCGTCGTTGAAGTCTACGACAAGGGCAAGGACAAGGGCGTCGTCATCAGCCACCAGACCGTGCTCAAGAACGAGAAGGGCGAGAAGCTGGCAACGCTGGTCGCCTCCCGCTTCGCACGCGGCGACGGCGGCTTTGGCGGGCCGAACCTGACCCAGCCGGATCCGCACAAGATCCCGTCGCGCGCACCCGACACGACCATCGACATCGTCACGCGTCCCGACCAGGCGCTGGTCTATCGTCTCTGCGGCGACCGCAACCCGCTGCACTCCGACCCTGAGTTCGCGAAGAAGGCCGGGTTTCCGCGTCCGATCCTGCACGGCATGTGCACCTACGGCATAACCTGCCGTGGCGTGCTGCAGACCTATGCCGACTACGACGCCTCCGCCTTCCGCCAGCACGTCGCGCGGTTCTCCTCGCCGGTCTATCCCGGCGAGACCGTGACCATGGACCTCTGGAAGGACGGCAGCGTGATCTCGTTCGAAGCCAAGGTGAAGTCGCGCGGCGTCACCGTGATCAAGAACGGCAAGACGGTGCTGGGGTGATGATGCCGCTCGACGCGCTCTGAGTTAT
>NZ_JADPIT010000015.1:1357901-1390818 GCF_023073035.1 Bradyrhizobium sp. 62 | reverse complement strand
CGTGGATGGCCGGGGCAAGCCCGGCCATAACGGAGCAAAAGAACAAAACAGGGAGACGCCACCATGGGACTACTCGATGGCAAGGTTGCGCTGATCACCGGCGCGGGCGGCGGGCTTGGTGAGGCCTACGCAAAGCTGTTCGCGCGGGAAGGGGCCTCCGTCGTCGTCAACGACCTCGGTGGCCCCCGTGACGGCTCCGGCGCCGACACATCGATGGCGCAGCTGGTGGTGGATGCGATCAAGGCCGAGGGCGGCAAGGCGGTCGCCAACGGCGCCGACATCTCCACCATGGAAGGCGGCCAGTCGGTGTTCGACGACGCCATCAAGCACTTCGGCCGCGCCGACATCCTCGTCAACAATGCCGGCATTCTGCGCGACCAGACCTTCGCCAAGGCTAGCGAGTCCGACTGGGACAAGGTCATCAAGGTGCATCTGAAGGGCACCTTTTGTTGCACCATGCCGGTGTTTCGCTGGATGCGGGAAAATGGCGGCGGCGTCATCGTCAACACTTCCTCGACCTCGGGCCTGATCGGCAATTTCGGCCAGAGCAATTACGGCGCTGCCAAGGGCGGCATCTGGGGCCTGTCCAACGTGCTGGCGATCGAGGGCCGCAAGTACAACATCCGGATCTGGACGCTTGCGCCGGGCGCGCTGACCCGCATGACCGCAGACCTGCCCCGCTATAAGGAGAACCCCGGCGCGGCGCTGGGGCCGGACGGCATCGCGCCGGCCGTGCTATACATGGTCAGCGACTTGTCCGGCGACCAGACCGGCAAGGTGCTGGGCGTGTCCGGGCCCCGCGGCGTGCGCGAAATGCGGATGATGGAAATGGACGGCTGGAAGCCGCCGCACACGGGCTGGAAGGCCCAGGACATCGCTGATCATGCCAAGGAGATCTTCTTCTCCGAAGAGCAGATCAAGATGGGAGCGCGGCGGTTTTAGCCATCGACAGAGAGAAACAAGGACAACGATGAAACTCACCGCCGACGCCAAGGGCACCTTCGCAATCGCGCCGACGCCGTTCCACGATGACGGCCGGATCGACGAGCGCTCGATCGACCGCCTGACCGATTTCTACGAGGAGGTCGGCTGCGACGGCGTCACGGTGTTGGGCATTCTTGGCGAGGCGCCGAAGCTCGATGCCGCCGAGGCCGAGCAGGTGGCGGTACGCTTCGTCAAGCGCGCCAAGACAATGCAGGTGATCGTCGGCGTCTCCGCGCCGGGCTTTGCCACCATGCGCTCGCTGGCGAAGGCCTCTATGGACGCCGGTGCGGCCGGTGTGATGATCGCACCGCCGCCGTCGTTGCGGACCGACGACCAGATTATCGGCTATTACAAGCAGGCGGCAGAGGCGATCGGCCCCGACGTGCCCTGGGTGCTCCAGGACTATCCGCTGACCTTGTCGGTGGTGTTCACTCCCGCCGTGATCCGCAAGATCGTCACCGACAATCCCAATTGCGTGATGCTCAAGCACGAGGACTGGCCGGGGCTGGAAAAGATCTCGACGCTGCGCAATTTCCAGAAGGACGGCTCGCTGCGGCCGCTCTCGATCCTCTGCGGCAATGGCGGGCTCTTTCTGGACTTCGAGATGGAGCGCGGCGCCGACGGCGCCATGACCGGCTATGCCTTCCCCGAACTCCTGATCGACGTCGTGCGGCTTTCGAAGGAAGGCAAGCGCGACGCCGCCCATGATCTGTTCGACGCGCATCTGCCGCTGATCCGCTACGAGCAGCAGCCCGGCGCTGGCCTAGCCGTGCGCAAATACGTGCTGCAGAAGCGCGGCATCATCGCCTCCAGCGCCCAGCGCAAGCCCGGCGCCACCATTACCCCGGCGGCGAAGGCGGAGGTCGAGTACCTGCTGTCGCGCGTGGCCCGCGTCGACAAGCGCGCCAATCTCGGCCCGCAATCCAGCGCGGCAGGTTAGTCGAATGGCCGAGGCATCAGCATCGCGCCCCGCGTCGACGATCCTTCTGCTGCGCGACCGCGCGAAGGTCGACGGCAAAAGCCGCGACGAAATTGAAGTCTTCATGATGGTGCGCCATCATCAGATCGAGTTCAATTCGGGCGCGCTGGTGTTTCCCGGCGGCAGCGTCGATGCCGGCGATCAGGAGATCGTCGCCCGCTCCAACCTGTATTCGGGCGGCGAGAGCCTGAGCGAAGCGGACCGCGGATTTCGGATCGCCGCGATCCGCGAGACCTTTGAGGAAAGCGGCATCCTGCTGGCGCGGTCGAAAGAATCGGGCACGCCGGTGGATGCCAGGCGCGCCGGCGAGATCGCCGATGCGCATCGCGTCGCGCTCAACGAGCATAAGGTCAGCTTCCTGAGCATTCTGGCCGACAACGGCTTCCAGCTCGCGCTCGATACGCTGGTGCCTTACGCGCACTGGATCACGCCCGAGGGGATGCCAAAACGTTTCGACACCTGGTTCTTCCTTGCGGCAGCACCGCCCGACCAGCTCGGCGCACATGACGGCCGAGAGTCGACCGATTCGATCTGGGTCTCGCCGCGCGAGGCGGTGGAGGGCGGCGAGAGCGGCCGCTTCAAGCTGCCGTTCCCGACCACGCGCAATCTGATCCGGCTCGCCAAGCAGTCGAGCGTGAGTGCCGCGCTCGAGCACGCCCGCGGCATGTCCGTCGTCACAGTGATGCCTGTCATGACCAAGACCGATACCGGCCGCCAGCTCCGCATCCCCCGCGAGGCCGGCTATGACGGCGAGGTATTCGAGGTCGGGGCGATCGGCTAGGACACTTCGACACACAACGAAGTATCCGCGAGGGCAGACGCGCTAGGTTCCGTCCCTGACAACGGGATGGAGCACGCGACATGGACAACCGGCAGGACAACAACATTGTCGTCGAGCTGGCGCTGCTGCTCGCGCTCGCGACGCTCTGGGGCGGCTCCTACACCTTCATCAAGCTCGGCGTCGCCACCATTCCGCCGATCACGCTGATCGCGGCGCGCACCACGATTGCGGGCCTGCTGCTGCTCGCGATCATGTGGGCGCGGGGCATCAGGATGCCGAATGATGCCGCGACCTGGCGACGCTTCGCCTTCCAGGCAGTGCTCAACAGCGTGATCCCCTGGACATTGATCGCCTGGGGCGAGCGCCACGTCGATGCCGCGCTTGCGACCATCCTCAACTCGGCCGGCCCGATCTTCACCTTCCTGCTCACGGCGGTCGTGACGCGTCACGAAGCCACGACACCGCGAAAGCTGGTCGGCGTGGTCGCCGGCATGGCCGGCATCCTGCTGATCGTCGGCGTCGATGCCTTCCATGATGTCGGAAGCGGCCTTATCGCGGAGGCCGCTATCGTTGCCGCCACCATCTGCTACGCCTGCGCCGCGATCTTCGGTCGCGGCTTCAAGGGCCTCGATCCCATGGCGCCCGCGGCAGGCTCGCTGCTGGCGGGAGCGGCGGCACTGATACCGGCCTCGCTCATCGTCGAGCAGCCCTGGACACTGTCGCCCTCGCTGAGTTCCGTGCTGGCGCTGCTCGCGCTGGCGACCTTCTCGACCGCCGCGGCCTTCGTGATCTATTTCCGCCTGATCCAGACCCTGGGCTCGGTCGGCACCACCGCGCAGGCCTATCTCCGCGTGCCGATCGGGGTTGCCATCAGCGTCGCCTTCCTCGGCGAGAGCCTGAGCCGGACCGCCTGGATCGGCCTTGCCTGCGTCGTGCTTGGCGTCGCCGCCATGACCATCCCGGCCCGGCGGCCGGCCGGCGTCAAAACGTCATAAAACCGGAGCCAAGGAGGGCAGATATTAAGGATATTCGGCGGCCAGACGCATGTTCCCCCGGGACCGCAATACGTCGTATATTGGAGCTCCAATAGCCGGGTCCTCACATCACCAATGTCCGCCGAATTGACGCCGACCCCTGAGAAAAAGCGAACATTCTCGCTCTCCATCGGCCAGCTCACCTTCGGCAGCTTCCTTCTGGTGCTGGCGGTGATCATCGTCACCTCGACCGCGAGCGTGATCGCGATTCGGCATATCGACACGACTTTTGCCGAGCTGCAGCGGCTCCAGAGCGTCGGCGACCTCGCCGAGGACATCGACCGCCGCATGAACGAGCTGCGGCTCGCCGCGCGCGACTTCGTCACCGATCCCGGCGCCGGCATCCAGTTCAAGCAGGTGGGCGAGGCGGCCTCGACGCTCAGTGACATCCTGAAGAAGACGCGCATCGAGCTCGTGCCCGAGCAGCAGGACATGATCGACGGGGTCAGCGAGCGGCTTGCGACCTATCGCAGCGGGCTGGAGCGGATTTCGACCTTGATCGACCGCCGCGCCCAGCTGCTCGCCGGCCTGCCGCCGCTCCGCGACCAGTTCGACGCGGCTGTCTCCGGCACCGGGGACCGAGAGCTGGCGTCCCGCCTGTCGGAAGCGCAGAGCCGGATCGCGCTTGGATTGCTTGCGCGCAACCCGTCCGCGGCCGAGCAGGCGGCGCAGAGCATGCGGGCGATGGGCGTCGCCGATCCCAAGCTCAGATCGGCCGTCAACGACTACGCCGAGGCGATCATCGCGGTCGCGGTCCGTGAACGGCAGATCGCCGACATCGATCGCGAGGTGCTGGGAACGGAGGGCCGGCTGATCGGCCGCGTCACCGAATTGCTGCGCGAGGTCAGCGCCCGGCGCGGCCACGTGCTGTCGCGCGACTTCGCCCGCACGCTGACGGAGGCGCGCTGGCAGAGCATTGTGCTCGGTACCATCGGCGTGCTGATCGGCATTCTCGCGGCCGGCTTCGTGGTGCGGCGGACAGTCCGTCCGCTCGCCCAGATCGCGCGGTCGATCCGCGCGCTCGCAGCCGGCGAGAAGAACACCTCGATCCCGTCCGCCGATCTCGACAATGAGATCGGCGACATCGCGCGGGCGGCCGAAGTGTTCCGCCGCGCGCTGGAGGAGGCGGACACGGCGCGCGAGGCGGCGGTGCGCGCACTGACCGAGCAGCGCCTCGCCGAAGAGAGCTACCGGAAACTGTTCGAGGGTTCGGTCGATGGCATCTATGTCACGACGCCTGCCGGCGACCTCCTCAACGCCAATCCGGCGTTGGCGCGGATGATGGGTTATGACAGTCCGCAGCAGCTGATCGACAGCATTAACGACATCGCCCACACCATCTATCTCAATCCCGAGGCGCGCGTCGAATATCAGCGGCTGATGGCCCGCGACGGCATGGTGCGCGAGTTCGAATACCAGGTGCGCCAGCGCGGCGGCGACATCCTGTGGCTGTCCGACAGTGCCACCGGCGTCCGCGACGAGGCGGGCAATATCGTTCGCTACGAGGGCACGCTGCGCGACATCACCGACCAGAAGCGCGCGGAAGACGCCATCGCCGAAGGACGGCGCCTGCTCCAGCAGGTCATCGACACCGTGCCCGCGGTCATCAACGTCAAGGACCGCGACCTGCGCTACGTGCTGATGAACCGTTACATGGCCGGCATCTTCGGAATCGAGCCGGGCGATGCGCTCGGCCGCACCACGGCCGACCTGATGTCGCGCTACGGCGCGGCCAAGTCCGACGAGAGCGACAAGCGCGTGCTGACGCTGCGAAAAGGTCTCGGCTTCTACGAAGAGGAGTACATTGATTCGTCCGGCCACATGCGGCAATGGCTCGTCAACAAGCTGCCGCTGCTCGATGCCGAAGGCGAGATCGAGCGGATCGTGACCGTGGCGCTCGACATCGGCGAGCGCAAGCGCGGCGAGCAGGAGATGCGGAAAGCCAAGGAATCCGCCGAGACCGCGCTGCGCAATCTGCGCGAGACCCAGGCCTCGCTGATCGAGGCGGAGAAGCTGGCGGCGCTCGGACGCCTCGTCGCCGGCGTCGCGCACGAAGTCAACAATCCCGTCGGCATCAGCCTCACGGTCGCCTCCGCGCTGGAGCGCAAGACCGCGATGTTCACCGCCGAGGTCGAGCGCGGCGAGCTGCGCCGCTCTGCGCTAAACGACTTTCTCCACACCAGCCGCGATGCGTCCTCGCAGCTCGTCTCCAATCTCAATCGCGCCGCCGAGCTGATCCAGTCGTTCAAGCAGGTCGCCGCCGACCGCAACTATTCGGACCAGCGCAGCTTCGATCTCGGTGACCTCACCGAGCAGGTGGTGATGAGTCTGCGGCCGGGCCTTCGCAAGCACAATCTGACGCTCAATGTCGAGTGCCAGCCCGATCTGACCATGAACAGCTATCCCGGACCGTACGGCCAGGTGCTGACCAATCTGTTTCTCAACGCGGTGGCGCACGCCTTCCCGGACGGCCGGCCGGGGACCATCGACATCCAGGTGCGCGAGTCCGGCAAGGACAATGTCGAGATCATCTTCTCCGACAATGGCTGCGGCATGTCGCTCGATGTCCGCCGCCGTGCCTTCGATCCGTTCTTCACGACGCGGCGCGACCAGGGCGGCACCGGTCTCGGGCTGCACATCGTCTACAGCATCGTCACGAACAGGCTCGGCGGACGGCTCGATCTGGATTCCGAACCGGGCAACGGCACACGTATCCAGATCATCCTGCCGCGCGTGGCGCCGCTCGAGCAGGCCGCGGAATAGCTCACGCGTTTTCGAGCGAAGTGGATGCCGGCTTCGCGTGAAGAAAACGCGTCGAAACAACAATTGAGAGCTTCAGTTCTGATTCAATCAGAACCGAAGCTCTAGTCGGCCTCTGCAAGCTTGTGCAACGTCGCGCCGAAAATCTGGCTGGCCTTTCCGACCAACGCGGTGCCCGTCATGTCCCCGCGCGTCTCCGTGAACGTGCCGCTGACGCCGATGCCAACCGCGGCAGGTCCGCCGAACAGCGGATTGTCGTCACCCCGCGGCGAGGTGTGACGCTGGACCAGCACCTCACCCTTGAAGGTGTTGTCCTTCACCGTGTAGCTGCCGGTGTAATAGAGGTAGGCATCGCCGCCAAGAATCTTGCCGTCGCGAAACAGAATCACGCCGCTGCCCTTGCCGACCCGACCATCGAGCAGGTTCACGTGAATCGAATAGAGGCCGTTCTTCATAACGTCCCAAGGCCGGCCGCCATCGCCCAATGGCGTAACCGGTAGTGCATTTATGCCAAAGGGCATGCAGCCACGCAACGCGGCAGTTTGGCTGCCGACCTTGCGAGCTTGCCCGTGAGCCGTAATTGTCCCGGCTTGTCTATGACACTGCCATGACGGTCTGATCATGAAGCGAGGCCAGTCGTTGCGAATCAAGTTGGCCCGCGAAATGCATAACCATTGTTGCACTGGCCGCGGGGTGCTGGAGCAAGACAAACGTGAGCAACTGGATCGATTCCGGCGGCGAGAAGCCGCGTCTGTACGGTGTGCGTCCGACGATTTGCGAAACACGACAACGGCGGATCGGCGGCGCGGCACGCTGGCGAACCGTGGCGAGCCTAGCATGCGTCCTGGCCCTGATCGCACTCGCGGCCCCCTTCGGGCACGCGCGCGACCGCGGCCAGTTCGTCAACACCAATGCCGAATTGAAGGCCTGGTTCGACGGACTGCGAAGCGGCAAGGGGCCTTGTTGCTCCGATGCCGACGGCTCGGCGCTCTCGGACACCGACTGGGACAGCAAGGACGGGCACTATCGGGTCCGCGTCCCGCGTTATGGCTACGTGATCGACGGCCGACCGCAGGAGCTCGTCTGGGTCGAGGTGCCCGAGGAGGCCGTGATCTCGGAGCGAACCGGGTGGGGCGCACCATGGTCTGGCCGATCTACGGCTACATGGGCGTCGCCGTTCGCTGCTTCATGCCCGGCAGCATGACTTGAGGCACGCCGGGCGGCAACGTCGCCCGGTGAGCCGATGCGGCGCGCGCCGTGTCAGGTATATTTCTTGTCGCGCTCGAGCAGCTCGATGGAGATGCCTTCGGGGCCGCGGATGAAGCAGATGCGCACGCCGGGGCGGATCGTGGTCGGTTCGCGCGTGAAAGTGACGCCCTTGGCCTTGAGCTCGGCGGCGACGGCGTCGATGTCCTTCACCGTGAGACCGAAATGGTCGAGGCCTTGATGCGGGTGCGGCGGCGGCGGGTTGACCGCATTGTCGCCCTCGAGCGGCGCAATGAAGATCCTTGCGCCGCCGAGATTCACGTCGATCCGTCCGGGCGCTTGCACGATCTCGCCACCGAGGATGTCCCGCAGCCAGGCCGCCGTGGCCTCCGGATCGGGGCTGCGCAGATGGACGTGATCCCAAGTGACGACTGGCATTTCGTGTTCTCCCGACGGATCTTGATGTTGCAGCGCATGTTAGCGGCCTCGGCCCGTGACCGCCACCGCTCTTGCCGACTCGGCAGCTGCGCGGGAACCTTAGTTCGCCTTCCCGATTAAGGTAAGCAGTGGCCGAATCCGTTGTCGAACGTGCTTCCGCCGCGATCGGTGAGGCGACCATGAACGCCGGGTTTGACCGCATCGGGTTAGGGCGTTTCGCCGGGACCGGCGAACGACTGGCGCGGGCGGTGACGATCGCGAGCGTTTCATTTGGGCGAGGCTTGCTGTGGCTGTTGGCGGCAATCATCGTCGGTTGCGGCATCTGGATGCTGCTCCCCCTCTCCAGAGGCAACAGTGCAGAGCCGGTGACGTCTGAGATGGCAGCGGTCGCGACGGCGCCTTCGGGCGATGCGGCCGCCGCGTCGCCGCCTTCCGAAGCTCCGATTCCGACAATGGCAGAACTCGGCCGGATCAGGATTTCATCTCAGACCTGGCGCCGCGGTGGCCTTGGCTCGAAGGCGCTGGTGACGTTCACGCTGCGCAACGAGAACGACTATGCCGTAAAGGATGTCGAGATCGTCTGCGCCTTTGCGCGGCGCGATGGCAGTCATCTCACCGACCGCACCCGCGTTCTGGCGGATCCGGTCAGCATGAAGAGCCGCAAGACTTTTGCGCGCATTCCTGTCGGCTTCGTCAACGTGAATGCCGATCAGGCGAAGTGTTCGCTTGTGGCAGCACGCCGGACATAAGGCCGGCAGTGCCGGGTAGCGGAAAAGTTACTGTCCCGGGGGCTTGGCCGAAAAACTTGGCGTCGCCATTTGAACCGAACGGCTGGGCCAGGAACCAATTAAATGATCGCCTGTTAAGGCGGAGAGCCCACGCGGGGATGCGGCGGGCGGAGCGTGGCCAATGCCCATCTTTCGGTATTTCTTCTTTGTCGGTGGAGCCTTGCTCGCACTGCTGTTCGCGGCGAACTACGTTCTGCCGACTTCGCCTGTGACGCAGGCTATCGCAACCGCAAGCAACGAACAGCCGTTGATTCGGATCCGGTCCGATCGCCACCTCCCGGAGCGTGTCGTACTCGACACCAGTCAGCCGACGCTTGCCGCCCCTGCGGTGAAGATCGCCGCCGTCGCGGCTCCCCAGCCGCCCGTGGAGAGCATGTCACCCGCTTTGGCAGAGATATCAGCCAAGGCGCGGGTCCGCGAGACGTTCGCCCAATTCACGCCGGCCGCGAAGGCCGATACCGCTGCGGCCAAGAAGACCGAAGCCAGGACGCAAATTCAGCCGCAAGTTCAGGCGCAGGCCCAGCCCGCTCAGACCCAATCCTCTCAGCTCTCGGCGCAGCAGCCCAAGCGCAAGGTCGCCAGAACGCATCCGGTGCCGCAGCAAGGGCGGCCGATGATGGTGATGGCGCAGCAGCCGCATTTCGGCTTCTTCAACAGCACCTGGTAAGGGCGGGTCTGACCCGCCTCGAATCGAGGTGGGAAGGGCTTTTTATTGGCCGGCCTCTCTGCTAATTCGAACCCATCCGAACGTCATCCGGCCTGCTGGCTCGCCAGCAGCGATCTGGGGCGTCTCGGTTACGGCCCAGATCTGGGCCAGGGCGCTCGTAGCTCAGCTGGATAGAGCATCGGATTTCGATTCCGAGGGTCGGGAGTTCGAATCTCTCCGAGCGCGCCAATTGTCAGGCCACAGTATTCGGATAGGGCGCGAGGCCGTGAGCCGCCTCTATTTGCCTTGGATCTTCAGCCCGTTGGGACCGACATTGATTTGCAGGCCATCGGGCTGCTTCTTCGTCTGGTAGAGATTGTAGCCGAGCACGGCCGCCGTGACGACCAGAGCACCGATGATCAGAAACAATACGTTGCGGCTAATAGACATTTTCTTCCTGAACCACTTGGTTGACGGCGAGAAAAACCCCGCACGTAGGTCGCGCGGGGTGCTTCAGTGCGCTGCCAGCGCACCGCTCGGATAATGCAGTTCGAGGGAACTGGTTCCCTTGAGGCGCGCGCCGCACTGGAAAGACTGGAGCCGGGCCTGGTCAACCAGCCGTCGGACCGGCTTGCCGGCCCCGGGCCAGCGTGTCGGACGGCGCTTCGTGGAAGGTCGCACGGTAAGCTGCGGCAAACTCCCCCAAATGGTGAAAGCCTTGGGCGCGCGCGCATGTGGCGACGTTGGCGCCCCCGCCTTTGAGAAGGCGAGACCGCGTCGCCCACAATTTTTTCAAGCGAATGTATTGATGCAGGCTCATGCCACGCACCTTGCTGACGGCGCCGCCGAGCGTCCGGATCGAGACGCCGAACTCGCCGGCGAGATCGGCGGTATAGATCGGAGCAGTCGGATGTGCCGCGACGTAATCGTCGATCCGCTGCACGAGTTTGATCGACCGCTCGCCCTGGACGGAGGCACTCCGGTCCGAGAGCGGATCGATGCGAAACAGATCGTCGAGCGCGAGCAGCAGGCCCTCCTGGAGATGGGCGGCGACCTCGGTCGTTTCGAACAGGGCCGGCTGCACCGACGCGGTTCGCAGAATGTCGAGCAGGAGCTGCCGTATGTGGAGCAAAGCGGGGCGGTTCGCGACATAGGCCCGCAAATCGTCCGCCTGATCGAACCAGCCCCGGTCGCTCATGCCGGGTGAGAAGATGATCATCGCATGATGATTGGTCCGGCGTTCGACGAAATGGCATTCATCGCTGCCGCGGAGCGCGATGAAGAAACGCGCGTCCAGATCCATGCCCTTGGAATTGACCTGAAGGTCGTCCGTCATGGGCAGGATCACCATCCCCCCGGGCATCCGATAGGCGGCGTCGAGGATGCGCGCGAACGAGCGCATCATGACGATGCGGCAGCCGGGCAGGGAGACGACAGCGCGAGCCGCCGCGAAATTCCGGACGTCGAGCGGAATGCTTCTCGCATCCTCCATCGACTCGATCGGCCGAAACGCATCGACGTCGGCAAAGCCGATCAATTGAAGCGCCGAGGATGGGGCGAGGGCGTCGAACAACATGCGTGCGGCCGGCTGCTGCAATATGACAATCAAATGAACGTCGGAACATCGCCATCAATGGCGAAACATCGCGCTTCAGTAAACCGGATTCCGGGCCGTAGTATTGCGGACATCATGGCATGAAGCCGGCGGATCGATGTCGTCGTCAGCGGTCTCGAGTCATCGGCTGGCCGGAGGCGAGGTCGATGAAATGCAGCCGCGTGCAGGCGGGACAGGCGAAGGAGGCAAAGCTCTGCGCCTCCTGTCTCTGTTGCTTCTCAAGATGTGTCTGCACGTTCATGCCCGTCTGGGGACATCGAAAAACGATCAAATCGACCATCGTCGGAGAATGACGGCGTAGCGGATTTCGTCTTTGATCTAGATCAGTTTTGGAATGACTCCAGACCAACATCCTTGATCTCGCAAAAGCGAAGGGGCCCCAGAGGGCCCCTTTAGAATTACCAGCGGCGATAGCGTGGTCCGTAATAGCGAGGCCCACCGTAAAAGCGCGGTGCATATCGGGGACCGTAGTAGGGCCGCGGCGCGTAGTATCCATAGTAGTTCGGGCGCCAGAAACAGCGTCCCCAGGCGTCACAGACCATGCGGACCTGCTCGACGTCGGAAACCTGCGGCGTCGCAGGAGCAGGCGCGATGGGCATGGCGGACGCCGCCGATGATGCGACCAACGCACCCAGCAGGGTCGCAGCGACGAGGCCAATTCTAAGCTTCATGATGTCTTTCTCCGCTTACGCAATACAGGGATATCGAAGTTTGTTCTGATCAAATTGTGGCGGGGGCGAAATGTAATGCTGATGAACAGGTCTTCAGCCAGCCCGCCGCAGGCCTGACCTTTAGCTCCGCCAGACTATCCCAGGTTCGCGCTCTTGACCAATGCTGCGCTTGCGTTTGCGCTCCGCAGGACATCGCCACCATCCTTGATCCCGCGCAATTCACTGGTGCGGCTTCGTCCGTAAGCTGGCGTCGTGGCCAGCCTTTCGAGCAATTCGAAGAGCAGGCTCGCGAGGTCGCTTTGGAGCTGTGCAATGGACAAAATGAGAATCGACAAGGGTGACTGGCTGGTCGTGTGCGACGGGCGCAAGGCGCTCATTTTGGAAAACCTCGGCGACGAGATGTTTCCGAACCTCCACACCAGGGAGGTGCACGAGCAGCCCAATTCCTCGACCAGCGCGCAAGGGACCGACGCGCCGGGCAGGCTCCATGGCGCGGCCGGCAGCGCGCGCAGCTCGGTGGAGCAGACTGATTGGCACGACGAGGCCGAGCGCACCTTCCTGCGCAGCCTGGCCGGACGGCTCGATGCTGCCGTCAGCTCAGGCGAGACCTCGGCCTTGACCATGGTGGCCTCGCCGCGTGCGCTTGGGATGATCCGCGCCGTCTATTCGGATGTGGTGCGCAAGGCACTCCAGGGCGAGGTCGGCAAGGACCTCGTCAAACTGCCGGTCTACGAAATCGAGAAGCAATTGCTGCTGTCGGGCGCCGCCAAATAGCGGCCCCCGCGACGCGCCTGCGCCCCTCAGTAGCAGGGGTGCCGGCGGCGGTCCTGGCCGACATAGGCGGCTGCGCTCTGGTAGCAATGGTTGGTCGACGGGCCGTCGTAAAAGGCGAACGTCCCGGGAGTCATGCCGGGCCCGTAATTGTGGAGATAGCTGATGGGGTAGGGCAGCGGGTTCGTGGTATAGCGGTGGTAGCGGTGATGTCCCCGTGCCTCTGCGAGGCCAGGGGCAAGGATTGCGGCCGACAGGGCAGCAATCGCGGCTACAAGCTTCAACTTGCTCATCTCGAATCTCCGGAACCCGCACGAATAGGTCAGCCGTTTATAGCCAGTTCGGGCGGCCGGAACACCCGTCTGCAGCCCGGAAATCGGGGCCAATCCCGCAGATTCCCGGGTGGGTGTGACAGAATTGCCGGTTCTGTGGTCCAGACTTGCCCATTTTTGGCCTTTTCGAGATGCTTAACGAATTCCCCACACAAGTATGACCAAAGAGAATTCGGTTCAATATCCTGTTGCCGGCCCGAGGATCATCTTGGGGGTCCTTCGAGGCCGGTCCATTCCTGAAGGCTTTCGCCGTCACCTCGCCATGCGCATCACGCTTCTGAGCCTGCTGTTGCTCTCGGTCGTCGCCGCCACGCCGGCGCGGGCCGAGCTGCACATTACCCGCGACCACGGCGGCTATGTCGAGGAGTACAAGGCCAAGTACAAGCGCGTCCGCGAGAAGGGTGAGCGCGTCATTATCGACGGCATCTGCAATTCGGCCTGCACCTTGGTGCTCGGCATCGTGCCGATGAACAAGATCTGCGTGACGCCGCGCGCCAGCCTCGGCTTCCACCAAGCCTACTACGACAAGGCCTTCACCTTCGGCATCAAGGTCACCAGCGCGGAGGGGACGTCCGACCTGATGGCCTATTACCCCGACACGGTGAAGGACTGGATCCGCCGCAATGGCGGGCTCACCACCGACATGAAAAAGATCAAGAACGGCGTCGAGCTCTGGAAGATAATCGATCCCTGTCCGGACGAATGGTGAGCGGCTGAGCCGTCCGGTCCGTCGCAGCGCAGCATCGTCCGGACGAAATTGGCCGAAATTCGCATTGCCGCATTGGCCCCCGGTGGGGCAATGAGGCGGCAATGAATCATAATCAAGAAGCCCTGACCGCCCGCGCCGCGCCGATCCTGTTCGTCCTGCTCTGGAGCACGGGCTTCATCGGCACCAAATACGTCGTCAACAATGCCGATCCCTTGACCTACCTCGCCATCCGCATGGCGTTCGTGGTCGGTCTGATGGCGATCATCGTCGCGATTGCGCGACCGAAATGGCCGGACCGTATCGGTATCGCGCACAGCGCCGTCGCGGGCATTCTCGTCCATGGCTTCTATCTCGGCGGCACCGCAATCGCGATCGCGCATTCGATTCCGGCAGGGCTTTCCGCGCTCATTCCGGGCCTTCAGCCGATCCTGACCTCGACCATCGCCAACCGCTGGCTCGGGGAGAAGGTGACGCCGGTGCAATGGGCGGGGCTCGTCCTTGGCCTCGGCGGCGTCGTGCTGATCCTGCACGGCCGTCCCATGACCGGCGAAGCCGGGCTCGGCTGGCTCGCCTCCGTCGTCGCGCTGATCAGCATCACGCTCGGCACGCTCTATCAGCGCCGCTATTGCAACCACATCGACTGGCGCGCCGGCAATCTCGTGCAGTACGTCTCCGTCACGATCTTCTTCGCGATCGGCGCCTTCCTGTTCGAGGACCGCGTGGTGCACTGGACGCGCGAGTTCATGCTGGCGCTGGCCTGGCTCGCCGTGGCGCTCTCGATCGGGTCGATCGGGCTGCTGTACTGGCTGATCCGCCATGCCGCCGCCACGTCTGTTGCAAGCCTGTTCTATCTGGTGCCCGCCGTCACGGCGCTGATGGCTTATCTGCTGTTCGGAGAAAAGCTCGATGCGCTGGCGATCGCCGGCATGGTGATGTGCGCGGCCGCGGTGTTCGTGGTCAACCGACGCTTCTAGGACCGGCGAGCCGGGCCGCCGGAATACATCCCTGACGTGCGCGGCAGGATCGTGCTAGGGTCGGCGCATTTCAGTGGCCCTTTCACAGGTGATTTCCATGAAGAAGGCGAGACGCGCATTGCTTGGCAGGTCCCTGAAGCCGGTCCGGATTGCCTGCATCAATTACGCGGAGCCGACGATCAGCGGCCGCAAGATGGCCAGGCTCACAGCGGCGCTCCAGAAATGCTACGACAAGCACTTCCTGCCGGTGTGGGGCTATCCGGTCGACCTCTATGTCAGCGAAAAGCCGAAGCCGGGCGAGTGGCAGCTGGTCTATTTTGACGAGGCCTCCCACAAGAACATGCTCGGCCGCCATGAGCTGACGCATCGCCGCCAGCCGATCTCAAAGATCTTCGTCAAGGCGCTGGGCGATGAGCCGGTCAGCGTGGCGGCCTCGCACGAGCTGTTCGAGATGGTGCTCGATCCCATGGCCAATCTCTGGGCCGACAAAAACCCGAACACCCAATATGCCTATGAGGTCTGTGACGCCGTGGAAGAGGACACCTTCTTCGTCGCCGGCTTCGAGATGTCGAACTTCGTCCATCCGTCCTGGTTCGAACCGTTCAAGCATCCCCGGGGCACCAAGTTCGACCACAAGGGAACGCTGAAAGAGCCGTTCTCGATGACCGAGGGTGGCTACGTCATCAAGAAGGTCAACGGCAGGAAGGTGATCAAGGCGTTCGGCTCGCCCGAGAAGCGTCGGCGCTTCAACGCCGAGGACCGGCGCGGTCATCGCAGCGAATTCCGCGATCCGCAGGGCGAGCATCACCCGGGCCGGCGTGCAGCCAAGCGGCGAGGGTAGGGCATCGCTGGAGCCGTCTCCGGGCGCGTCCGCCCCCGGAGACCTCGGCGTTGGGATCAGCGCTTGGCCTTCTTGGGCTTCTTTTTCGACTTGGTCGCCTTCTTGGCAGTCTTCTTTGCCGTTTTCTTGGCGGCCTTCTTCGACGACTTCTTTGCAGCTTTCTTCGAAGCCTTCTTGGTGGCCTTCTTCGAAGTTTTCTTCGCAGCCTTCTTGGCTTTCTTCTTGGAAGCCTTCTTCGGCGCTACCTTCTTCGCGACCTTCTTGGCGGCCTTCCTGACCTTCTTCACCGCAGTGACAGCTGCATCCTTGGTCGCTTCCACGGCGGCGGTGATCGTGTCCATCGCCTGTTCGGTGATCGGCTTGTCGTCGTCCATAGTGTCCCCCACGGTTTGCATGGAGCGATGACGATAGCGCGTTTCATAATTGTGTCAAAGCAACGCTCAACCTTTGCGGATCTTGGCGTAGGCGGCGAGCGCGCGCTCTCGTCCCTTGGCATGATCGACGATCGGCTGCGGATAGGTCTTGCCGAGCGTGACGCCGGCGCTCGCAAGCTCGATCGGCGTGGCCTCCCAGGGCTTGTGGATCAACTTGGCCGGCACGTCCTTTAGCTCGGGCACCCAGCGCCGGACATAGGCTCCATCCGGGTCGAATTTCTCGCCCTGGAGCACCGGATTGAACACGCGGAAATAGGGCGCCGCGTCGGCGCCGCAGCCGGCGACCCACTGCCAGTTGGCGGGATTGCTGCCGGCATCCGCATCGACCAGCGTGTCCCAGAACCAGCTTTCGCCGTCGCGCCAGTCGATCAGGAGGTGCTTGACCAGAAATGAGGCGACCACCATTCGCACCCGGTTGTGCATCACGCCGGTGTGCCAGAGCTCGCGTAGGCCGGCGTCAACGATGGGATAGCCGGTGCGTCCGCGCTGCCAGGCGGCGAGCGCCTTGGCGTCGGGCTTCCATGGGAAGCCGTCGAAATTCGCTTGCAGGTTTTTGGTGGCAAGGTTGGGGTGGTCGTGGAGCAGGTGCCGGCAGAACTCACGCCAGCCAAGCTCGCTCAGGAACTTGTCGACACCGGGTCCGATCGCAGGGTTCTCCGCCGCGGCGAACCGCGCGGCGTGCCAGACCTGGCGCGGGCTGAGCTCGCCGAACCTCAAATGCGGTGACAGATGTGAGGTGCCCTCGCGGTCCGGGCGGTCGCGATCGCCGACATAGCCTTGTGCAGTGTGCTTGAGGAAATTGCGCAGGCGGGCGCGGGCGGAGGCTTCGCCGGGGGTCCATGTCTCGCGCAGGCCGCCGGCCCAATCGGGCTTGCGCGGCTCGAGCTTCCAGGCCTCCAGCGCGTCGCTGGCGACCGTCGGCGCAGGACGCAGCTCCTTCGGTGCCGGCAGGGGCTTCGGCGGATCGCCGAGCGCCAGCACGCGCCGCCAGAATGGCGTGAACACGCGCAGGCCGCGGCCTTCCTTGTTGCGGATCGCCGCGGGCGGAACGAGCAAGTCGCCCGGGAAACTTTGCGAGTCCACGCCGATCTTTGCCAGTGCCGCTTCGAGCTGCCGCTCGATCGCCTGATGCGGCGCCTGTGCGATCCCGTTCCAGTAGACCGAACGCGCTCCGCTCTCACGCGCCACCTCCGCGATCACCCTGGCCGCCCGCCCCTTACGCAGGATCAGCGATCCGCCGCGGCTGGCAATGTCGGCGCCGAGCGCCCGCAGCGACTGCGCCAGCCACCAGCGCGCCCCGGCGCCCGGCGCTCGCCCGGCCGCGTCGTCCAGCACATAGAGGCAGATCACCGGCGCCCTGGTCGTCGCAGCGGCCTTGGCGGCAGCGTGGAGGGCCGGGTGGTCGGACAGGCGGAGGTCGTCGCGAAACCAGACGATGATGGGCGGAGCACTTGGCGTGGTCCTTGGCGTAGTTCTGGGCGTGGTCAGGGTGGCCTCGTTAACGATTTGGAAAGCATGTCGCGGGGCGGCGATTGGAACCGCCGTTAATGTGACCGTAAGCCGATTGCACGAATATGCAGGAATTACGGAGGTAATTTCATTCATGTACGGACGAGCAACGGCGAAGTTTCTGCCGCAATTCAAGCTTGGCACCAAGGCGCTCCTGTGCGCCGTGCTGCTGATCGCTATGAATACGGCGCTCGTGGTCGGCGCCGGCTATTGGTCGCTCAGCTCCGCTTTCAACGATCGCGCGCTCCGCGACATCGAGGTGAGTTTGCGCACGCTGGCGCTGGCCTTTGCCGAAATCGTTCCCGATGCGAAGATCACGATGCGGGATGGCGCGGTCGCGCGCGCCGAGATTCCCAAGATGCCGGACTTTAGGGATCACGCCATCGTCGATCGCGCGGTGTCCTATGTCGGCGGCAACGCGACCCTGTTCGTGTTCGACGATGCGAGCGGGCAGTTCGTGCGGCGCTCGACCAACGTGAAGAAGGAAAATGGCGACCGTGCCGTCGGGACCCAGCTTGCCGCCGATCACCCGGCGCAGGCGCTGCTGCGTCGTGGCGAGGCCTACAAGGGCCCGGCCACCCTGTTCGGCAAGTCCTTCATGACCGCCTATTTCCCGGTCGCCGACGCCAGCGGCAAGGTCGCCGGCATCCTCTATGTCGGCATCCCGATGGCCCAGTTCGAGAGCATGCTGGCCCAGACGATCGAGAGCATGGCGGCTGCCGCCGGCCTCGCCGCGTTGCTGGTGCTGGTCCTGACCTTGCTGGTCGTCCGCCGTGTCACCAAGCCGCTTACCTCGGTCACGCGCTCGCTGACCGCGCTCGCCGAAGGCCAGAGCGACGTCGAGATCGATTGCGAAAATCGCGCCGACGAGATCGGCGAGATCGCCCGCACGGTCGCGGTGTTCAGGAGCAATTCGCAGGAGCGGGCGCGGATGCGCAGCGAGCAGGCGGCGGCTTCGGCCGCAGCCGCCGAGCAGCGCAAATCCGAGCTGCGCAATTTCGTCGAGGAGTTCCGGGGCGGGGTCGGCGGCATTCTCGACAAGGTGCTGACATCGTCAGGGGAATTCGAGCGGACGGCGCGGCAGCTCACCGACACCGCGCGCTCCACCGCAGATCTGTCGGCGCGGTCGGCGGGAGCTTCCGAAAACGCCTCCGAGCACGTGCGTTCGGCGGCGTCGGCTTCGGACGAGCTGTCTCAATCGATCTCTGAAATCACTCGGCGGGTGCAGGAATCGAACGTCATTTCCGCTGAGGCCGTGCGGCAGGCCGAGGCGACCGATCAGCGCATCGCGCAGCTCTCCGAGGCTGGCGCGCGCATCGGCGATGTCGTCAAGCTGATCACCTCGATCGCCGAGCAGACCAACCTCCTGGCGCTGAACGCGACCATCGAGGCCGCGCGCGCGGGCGATGCCGGCCGCGGCTTTGCGGTGGTGGCCCAGGAGGTCAAGACGCTCGCCGGCCAAACCGCCAAGGCGACCGACGAGATCTCGAACCAGATCGCCAGCATGCAGCTTGCGACCGAGGAATCGGTTGTCGCCATCAAGGCGATCAGCCAGACCATCGAGCGCATCAGCGGCATCGCGGGCTCGATCTCGGCGGCGGTCGAGCAGCAGAAGAGTGCGACCCAAAACATCGTCGCCAGCGTTCGCGCGGCGGTATCGGGCACGGCCGATGTCGCCGTCAACGTCCGTCAGGCCGCCGAGGGTGCGAACGAGACGGGTGAGACGTCCAGCCGGATGTTTGCCTCCGCCCAGGCGTTGTCGGGCGAGAGCCTGCATCTGAAAGCTGAGGTCGAGGGCTTCCTCGAACGCGTGCGCGCGGCGTAAGAGCTGACATCGTCATCCCGGGTGATGCTGACGCATCGCCCGGAATGACAGTTGGGTTATTTCGGCTGCGGCACGATCCGGATGTAGGGCTTCGGCTCCTTCCAGCCCTGCGGGTAGATCGTCTTGGCCTCGTCATTGGAGACCGAGCCCGCGATGATGACGTCGTCGCCCTGCGACCAGTCGGCCGGGGTCGCGACGCGGTGCTTGGCGGTGAGCTGGAGCGAGTCGATGACGCGGAGGATCTCCTGGAAGTTCCGGCCCGTCGTCATCGGATAGACCAGCACCAGCTTGATCTTCTTGTCCGGCCCGATGATGAAGACGTTGCGGACGGTCTGGTTGTCAGCGGCGGTGCGGGTGAGGGGATCGCCCGAGATCGCGGCCGGCAGCATGCCGTACAGCTTGGAGACGTTGTAATCGGTGTCGCCGATCATCGGATAGTTCGGGGCCGCGCCTTGCGTCTCCTTGATGTCGTCCGACCATTTGGCATGGCGATCGACCGGATCGACCGAGAGGCCCATCAGCTTGACGCCGCGCTTGTCGAATTCCGGCTTGAGCTTGGCGAGCGCGCCGAGCTCGGTCGTGCAAACCGGCGTGAAGTCCTTCGGGTGCGAGAACAGCAGCGCCCAGCTATTGCCGATCCAGTCGTGGAACTTGATCTTCCCTTCGGTGGTCTCGGCTTCGAAATCGGGGGCGGTGGCGCCGATCGGAAGTGTCATGGTTCTACCTCATGCTATTGAGTTTACTTGAGAATTCATCTTTGACCCACATGACCATTATAAGGTCTTCGCGATCCCAAGTGAACGCTAACTGAACCGCTTCAAGTAAAATGTGAATTCCTTCTTTGAAGGCCTGATTTTCTAGCACCTTTTTGTTACAGCGGCGCCTGCGGCGAAACATCTCCACCGGGGCTATACGGGCGTGATTGCCCCGAGAAAGCCTTTTATGACTTCCATCACCCTCGCCCGTCGCTTCCCAGAACCAAAATGGTCCTGACAGCGACCAATTGGCAACTATCTCGAAAAGTCGCGATCCCCGTACCGAATCATTAACCACCCCTTTACGCCGGCATGAAAATGCTGGCCGATCAGAAGAAATCTGGAAGTGAACTATGTCTGCCGCTGCGCATAAGTCTGTTGAGTCGCCGTCCCTCGAACCGTCCTGCCGCGATACCTCGGCCCATGCACTGACTATCGTGCGCGACGGCGTGATCACGGGCGAAGGCCCGACCACCAAGGGAAGGGTGCACTTCTCCCGCTCGCTCGATGCCGATGACACCGCCTGGTGCGTCCGCATTCTCACCGCCTCGGCCGTCAACGACCAGCCGGTCAGCCGTGCTGAAGCCGAAGCGCTGTTCGAGATCAACGAAGCTGCGACCGAGCGCACCGATGGTGGCCGGTTCGACGATTTGCTGGCCAAGGCGGTCGCCCATTATGCGGCGAGCGCCTCGGGCTTGAAGGTGCCGCCGCGCAGCGTCGCGCTGTCGGCCGAGTCCGATATCGAGGGGTGGGCGCCGTCCTATGCCTCCAAGGTCAACAGCGAAATGCTCGAGTGGATCGCCGGCCAGATGCGCGGCAAGCGCCAGAACAACCGTCGCCTGATGGCTATGGTGGCGACCTTCCTGGGCGCCACCGCGCTGCCTCTGGCGGGCCAATTGCCGAACGTGTTCGACATCGGCATGTAAAATTCTGCGCCTCTCACGAGGACGCATTTGAACGGCGGGGTTATTTCCCCGCCGTTTTTTGTTTGCCGGTGTCCAACTCGAGGCCGAGCGTGCGGCCCGGGAAACCGGCAGTGTCGAAATAGCGCTGGCTGCCGACGCGCTGGAAGTTCAGCACGGTCTGAAGGCCGTTCTCTGACTTCTTCGACTTCTCGACCCCCTTGTACGCCTTCGGCACGATGCCGTTGGGCATGGCCTCCGACATCACGCGGCCGACGAGGCCGCCGTTCTGCGATGCGCGCAGGCCGAGGAGCTGGGCGGCCGTCATGCCGACGTCGGCATTGCTGACCGGGATCTCGCTGACATAGCCGGTTTTGAAGTCCGGACCGATCGCGGCCATGAAGTTCATGGTGTCGCCGCGGCTGAAGCTGCCATGCATGCCCTGGCCCTGGCGCAGCACGGTGTCGGCGACGTGCACCGAGCAGTTGGTCGGCGCCTCGCCGCAATCGCTGGCATAGGAGCGGAAGTTGACGACGATCGCCGGCGTCGGCGTCGCCGCCTTGCCGCGCAGGTTGACGCTCGACAGCGGCAGCGTGCCGGGGAAGCGGCCGAGCGAGTCGTCGACGAACAGGCCGGAGACGTAATCCTGCTCGAGCAGCACCTTGACGGTCTTGGCCGCCAGCTTCTTGTCCTTGTTCGGCAAATAGATCAGGTCGGAGCCGCCATTGGTGGCGACGATGAGATCGGGCTTTTCCGGATCCTTGCCGAGCACGCCGTTGCCGGCCTTGGGGTGCTTGTTGCCCTCGACCTTGGCGTTCTTGTCGTTGGGATCGAACAGCGGCAGGTCGAGCGCCTTGGCAAGGTCGAGCGCCAGAAAGCCCATCGGCAAAAAGTCCTTCGGCGTGTCGTCATAGCTGACCTTGGCCGAGGGGCTGGTCTTGCTTTCCTTGGAGATGGTCGAGAAGCCGTGGTCGGCCTGGACCATGATGTTGGTGTTTGCGGCAAGGCCGAGCTCGTCCAGCGCCTTGCGGAGCTGGGCGAGATTGTTGTCGGCATTCTTGATGCCGGCCATCGAGGTCGGCCCGTTGATGCCGGGCATGATCTGGTTGAGGCTGTCGCCGGTGTTGTGCTGACTGCCGTCGGGGTCGCGCGACCAGAACACCAGCACGAACGGCTTGTTGCGTGCCTTGAACATCGGCAGCACGACCTTGGCCGCGACGTCGGCGAAATAGGCCTGCTGCGCGACGTTGGCCGCCGTGGTGCCGGGCGTCTTGGCATCGCCCGCCTTGGAGTTGTCGCCGCGCGGCGGCGTGGCGAGGGGCAGGCCGGCCTTGGTGAGAGCGGCCTTGATCTCGTCCGATAGCGCCACGCCGTTCTTGCCGCCTGTGGCGTCGTCGAACACGACCGAATGCAGGCCGGCCTTTTCGGGCTTGTCGGTGTGGTCGAACTGATAGGTCGGACCATGCTTGCCGAGCGCGGCGGTGCTGTAGCCCTTGTCGCGGGCCAACTTCAGGATCGTGTCCTCGTTGAGGTAGTCGCCCTTGAAGTGCTCGTCGATGTCGCCGAGCACGGCGTCGTTCTCGATGAACGGGACGACGGTGTCGCCTGCGGGCACCGAGGTATAGTTGGTCCAGATCGTGTTGGAGAACACGCCGGTGTCGCCGAGATAATGGCCGGTCGACATCGCCGAGCCGTTGGCCATGGTGAAGGTCGGGAATAGCGAGTGCGAATTCTTGAAATTGACGCCCTTGTCGCGGATTTCGGCCATTGCCGGGGCGGTCTCGGGTGTTACCTTCAGCGCCCGCAGACCGTCCGGAATGAACAGGATCAGGTTGCGGGGCGTGTTGTTCTCTGCGGAGGCAGGTCCGGTCGAAAGTCCGGCGGACAACACTGTCAGTCCGGCTGACAGCAACACCAATGAACGGCGCATCAAAATCTCTCCCTGCGAGGCGGCTTGGCCGCCAATCGCGGCCCCCGGCTTCGTTTAGTTTCGCTGCATGACGGTTTTGTTACAAGAGCGGAGCGGCATGTAAAGAAGGGCAGGGACGGTCCGCGTGTCCCGGACGCGCTGCAGCGCACGGCCAAGAGGCGTTGCGCAGCGTCCGGGGCACGAGACAGGAATTTTGGCGGGCAGCTGCTTCAACATCGTCATTGCGAGCGTAGCGCGAAGCAATCCAGAATCTTTCCGCGGCGCGGCTCTGCGGAACGCAGCAATCCAGACTGTCTCGGTGCGGAAGGACTGGATTGCTTCGCTGCGCTCGCAATGACGGTGCTTCGCTGCGCTCGCAATGACGGAGTGAGTGGCTGGCAGCGTCACGTTTCCATTCGCATTCCGGATCGCAGACACACCTTCGCCGTCTCGCGGCTTGTTTTGCCCGAGCTTTGCTTCTTCGCCTCCCCCTCAAATGAAAGAGGGCGCAGGGAAGACCGGGTGCCGGCTGGCACCCGCGGTCCACTGTGCGAAATTGTCGTAACAAGATTGCACAGCGGCATACAGGTGAAGCCCAACATCTGGCCTTCCCTGCGCAGTGGTTTTACGGCTTATGGCGTGCTCTCCCCGGGGAGCGATGCACTATTGCCCCCGTCGCCTTGCGGATGGCTGATGCGTGTGCCCGGTTGAGCCACCACATCACCGCAACGTTTGGCGCACAGACCCCGGGCGCCAGGACCACACGATTTTGCCGTACGCGGATCACACCCGTCGTGTGCGCGAGGCCTTCACTCACGGTTACCCGCCCTGCGAAGCCGTTCGCGCCGATGTGACTAACGTCCACCGCCGTCCGGCCCGCGTTCGTGACGATCGCGATACGCCCCTCTTCCTTGGGCCGGAGTGAGAAATGTCTAACAAAAATCCGAATTCTAATAAAGAGAAATATATTGCCACCGTTCCGTTGACCCCGGACTTGGGTGTTTCGTCTGAAATGACGCAAGGAATTGTGGCCGGAGCGTTCAATCCGGCGCCGTCGGCACCGGCGTATTCTGCGCGACCGCCTTGGCCGGCGCTGCCGTCGCCGAATTGCGGCCGCCATTGGCCAGGTTGCGGCGAAGCGATGGCGGCGCCGCCTGCAGGGCGAAGATGATCGCGATCTGGGTCCGGTTCTGGAGGCGGTATTTGCGCATGATGTTGCCGATATGCGCCCGCACCGTGTTCTCCGAGATCTTGAGCTCGTACGCGATGTTCTTGTTCTGCATCCCGCGTGCGATCAGCATCATCAGGTCCCGCTCGCGCGGTGTCGGCGTGATCGAATGTTTCGGATCCGGACTCATGACTGCTCCTCCGTGGCCTTTGGTCGATGCGAACACCCCAGCATGTTCTCACTCCGTCTTGAGTGCCTCTATCGGACTGAGCTTGGATGCCTTGTGGGCGGGATAAAAGCCGAAGACCAGGCCGGTCGCGATCGAGAAGGCGAGGGCAAGGCCGATCGCCTGGCCGTCGATCGAGGTGATCCATCCCGCCATGCGAGCGACCGTCATCGAGAGCGTGACGCCGGCACCGACGCCGATCGCGCCGCCGAGCAGGCAGAGCACGAGCGCCTCGCAGAGAAACTGAAGACGGATGTCCCGCATCCGCCCGCCAAGCGCGCGGCGGATTCCGATTTCGCGCGTGCGCTCGGTGACCGACACGATCATGACGTTCATGATGCTGATGCCGCCAACGAGCAGCGAGACCGAGGCGATGGCGACGAGCAGGAGCGCAACGGTGCGGATCGCTCCCTGCTGCGCTTCCATGGCGGCGGCCGGATCCTGGACCTTGAAGTCGTCCTCCTGGCCAGCGGGAATACGGTGGCGCTGCCGCAGCAGGTTTTCGATCTCCGTTCGCGCGCCCGCCATCTGTCCGTCGGCGGCCACCTTGGCGATGATGTAGGCGACCGAATCCCGGTTGATGTTGCTTGCGCTGCCGAGGAAGCGCAACTTGGCCGTGGTGAGCGGCACGAAGGCCACGTCGTCCTGCGCCGGTCCCTTGCGATCGAGAACACCGACCACTTCGAGCGGCACCTTCATGATCCTGATCTGGGCGCCGATCGGGTCCTCGCCGGGCGCGAACAGCTCATGCGCCACCGTGCTGCCGAGGATCACGACTTTACCGGCGCCTGCCTCCTCGCTTCCGGAAAAATAGCGCCCGGTCGCAAGCTGCCAGTCGCGCACCATGAAGTGCCCGGTTGTCGTCCCGTTGATGGTCGTGTTCCAGTTCTTGCTCTCGTGAATGATTTGGGCCGTTCCTGCAATCGAGCCGGCCGCAGCCTGGATCTCGGGGATCTGCTCGAGGATCGCCTGCACGTCACTCTCGGTCATGGTGAGCTTGCTGCCATCCTTGAGACGTACGCCGCCCTGGTAGACCGCGCCGGGGTTGATCATCAGCACGTTGGCGCCGATCGAGCGGATCTGCTCCTGGAGCCGAAGTTGCGCGCCGGACCCGATCGCAAACACGGTCACGATGGAGGCGACGCCGATCACGATGCCGAGCATGGTGAGGATGCTGCGCAATGGATTGAGGCGCAAGGCGTGCAACGCGATCTGGAAGCCCTGGAGCATCGTCATGGCGCAGCGCTCCGTTTCGGCAGGATCGGGACCAGCGTTTCGTCAGCGACGAGCTCGCCGTCATGCAGGCGGATCGTGCGCCGGCACTGGGTCGCGATGCCGGGATCATGCGTGATCATCACGATGGTCTGACCGGTGCGGTTGAGCGCGGCGAACAGGGCCAGTATCTCGGCGCCGGTACGGCTGTCGAGCGCGCCGGTCGGCTCGTCGGCGAGCACGATCAGCGGAGAGGCGATCAGGGCGCGCGCGATCGCGACGCGCTGCTGCTCGCCGCCCGAGAGCTGCCGCGGGAAGTGGTGGGCCCGGTGCACCATGCCGACGGCCTCCAGGCTCTGCTCGGCGCGGGCCAGACGTTCCTTGCGGCCGATGCCGCAATAGACCAGCGGCAGCGCGACGTTCTCGATCGCATTGTGGCGCGCGAGCAGATTGTAGGACTGGAATACGAAGCCGATGCTGCGGGCGCGCAGGGACGACCGGTGGTCTTCCGAGAGATCGGCAACGTCGGTTCCCTCGAGATAGAGCGCGCCCTCGCTCGGCAGGTCGAGCAGCCCTAGCATGTTCATCAGCGTCGATTTTCCCGAGCCGGACGGTCCCATCACCGCGACGATCTCGCCTCGCTCGATGTCGAAGCTGACGTTGCGCACCGCGGCCACCGCCACTCCGTCGGCGCGATAGGTCCTGGAGACCGACTGCAGGCTGATGAGGGGCGGGAGGGCCGTCATGATCCGAACCTGATGCCGAGAAACTCCATGCCGGCCGGCCGGATGGCCTGACCCACAGCGACCTGGCTGCCCTCGACGAGGTCTCCGCTCCTGAGCGCGACCTGTTCGGTGCCGGCCGCGCCGACGGTCACGGGAATACGCCGGAGCGAGCCGCTTGCAGTGCGCGCCCACACCCCGCTTCGCGCCGCGGCATCCGGCTGCGTGCCGGAGGGCTGGAAGCGCAACGCGGCAAGCGGCACTTTCAACACGTCGTCCTGCCGCTCGATCACGATCTTCACCAGGGCGGTCATGCCGGGCAGCAACGCGCCGTCGAGATTGGAGGTCGCCAGGACGACGGTGTAGGTCACGACGTGCTGCTGGTTCTGCGGTGCCTTGCGCACCTGCCGCACCACCGCCTCGAAGCGGCGGTCCGGGTAGGCATCCACCGTGAAATGGGCGCGCTGATCGGGGGCGATGCGCCCGATATCGGCTTCGTCGACCTGCGCGTGGATTTCCATGTCCTCCAGTCGGTGCGCGACCACGAACGTGGTGCGCGATTCCAGTCCGACCGCGAGCGTCTGGCCCTCGTTGACGAACCTGCCGACGACGACACCATCGATCGGCGACCGGATCACGGTGCGGTCGAGATCGGCCTGGGCCGCAGCGAGAACGGCCGCCTTCTCCGGCACGGCCATTCGTGCCTGCTGCAATTCCGCCTCGATCCGGCGGATATCGGCCTGCGCGCCGTCGACTGAGTAGGCGTTCAGGGACATGAGGACTTCGGCTTCGCGCTCTTGGGCAAGCCTCGCGGTGAACTCCGTCTGGGCGTCATCCACCGCCGTTATCGCCACGACGTTTTGTGACTGTAGAGCCAGCTTGCGCTGCAAGGTCTTCTGCGCCGACGCCTTGACCGCCTGCGCGCTGTCGAGCTTGGCCACGAGTACGTCTCTGCTGCCCCTGGCGTTTTGCAGATCGATCCTGGCGCGGTCGAGCTTGGCCCGCTCGATGTCGACAAAGGAGTTCGCCACCGCCACCGCCGCCCTGGCTTCGTCGACCTTGGCCGCAAAGCTGCGCGGATCGATCAGGGCAAGCGGCTGATCCTTGCTGACAGTGTCGTTGAAATCGACATAGACCCGGGCGAGCTGCCCGGACAGCTGGGAACCCACCTCGATCGTCTTGACCGGCTGCAGGGCGCCGGTGACGGTGATGGTCTGCTCGATGCTGCCGCGCTGGATTGAGGCAAAGCGGAACACGGGAGCATCCGATCCGAAGCTCCGTGCTTCCGGCCCGACGGGTTTGAGCAGCCGTTGGGTCGATTCATAGGCGCGGGCCGCTTTCTCCGCCGCGGCCCCGGCCGCGTCGCCGATGACGGCCGGCCCCGCGGCGTAGACCGTGGCGAGGCCGCATGCAGTTCCGAGCAAGGCAATAACTGGCACAAATCGCATATCAAAAACCCCGCCTCTTGAAATGGCATCGTTGGCGGCACAGACAAAGGTCGCGCTATGGTTGTAAATCCCAGAAAACGCAGTCGATCGTCAGTGTGTCGCTGTTGCCGGGGCGACGGTCGGGCGCGCTTGATGATCCAGAAGTAAAGTCTGCGGGGTGCTATCTTTCGTGACTTGCCGGAAATGCATACGGAGCGTATCGATATGACGCGCGCGGTATCGAACTCGACAAGCTGACTGAACGTCCCGTCTGCTCTGGCCGAAGCGGCCAGCGCCCGGCGTTCAAGTCGGCACGTGGGTGGCGACGCCATGACGCAGTCGGCGATACCGAAGTTCCGACGCCAGATCGTCGCATTGTCGATATCGCGCATCGCCGTGATGCCGCAGGTCGCCAGGGCGAATCCCCCCAATCACGAAACCCGATATGTGAACGCCTTCACTCGTCTTGAACGGGTGTTGGCCCTAAGACGTCGAAGCGGCGGACCGGAGCGACTCGCTCGATCCCCGCGAATTCATCCAAGCACCTTGATCTCGCTTGCAAGAAGAATGGATGGCTCGTTGCTTGTTCATCGAGCCCCAAGCCGGGGAGCCCGTTGCCATGAGTTCAGGTCAAGCCACAGTTTATGTCATTGACGACGAGATCCAGATTCGAACCGCGATCGGAAGTCTCTGCGAGGAGACCGGGCATCAGGTAAAATTGTTTGCATCGACCGACGAGTTTCTCGGGGAGATTATTTCCGGCGGGCCTTCATGCCTCGTGCTCGACGTCCGCTTTCCCGGCACCGCGCCGACCGGCCTCGAGCTTCAGCGCCGGCTCGCCGAGACGGGCGTGCTGATCCCGATCGTCTTCATCAGTGGCCATTCCGACGTCCGCGTCTCGGTCGAGGCGATGAAGCGCGGCGCAGTCGAGTTTCTTCCAAAACCCTTCCGCGAGCAGGAGATCCTCGACGCGATCAGGCACGGCATCGAGCGCGACCGCAGGCGGCTCGAACGCGAAGATAGCGTGCGCGAAGCGCGCCAGCGCGTCGAGACGCTGACGGCGAGGGAGCGCGAGATCATGCTGTTGATGGCGGAAGGTCTCGTCGCCAAGCAGATCGCCGCGAGACTCGGCGTGAGCGAAGTGACGGCCAAGGTCCATCGCACCAGGATGATGCGAAAGCTGGAGCTTCGTTCGCCGATCGAGGTGGTGCGGTTGGTCGACAGCATGGGACGCGAAGACGAGACGGCACGAATCGCCTCGGGCCAACCGTACAGCTAGTGCCGCGGGCACCAAGGCATCGCGCAACGTCTAGTCCGTACCGATTAGCATGAACTGCAGTCTGTCGCACGCAGCACGATCGGTTCAAAGTCTGTCCTGCGATGTCGGCCTCCTCCAAGACGGCATCCGAACCCAGTCAGAGATCTTAGCCAGAAAGGATATTCCATGCGCAAATTGTTTTTTGCTTCCGTTGCCGTGCTCGCCCTGTCCTCCGCCGCGCAGGCCGCCAACACCTCGACCACCGTGCAGGTGGGCGTCGTGAACGGTTCCAGCGTCTCGCAGCAGGGCCTCACCAACGACACCTCTTCGACCAGCCAGCTCGGCATCATCAACAGCGCGAGCACGATGCAGGGCACCAGCGCGGCCTCACTCAACAACGGCAGCACGGTCAACCAGGTCGGCGTGCAGAACTCGGCGACGACCGGCCAGGTGGCGTTCGGCAACAACGGCAGCGCGATCACCCAGAACTCGTTCGGGCCTGCCGCGCTCCAGAACAACGCCGCTGCCGTCGGACAGCTCAGCGTGTTCGGCGTCAACGGCAGCACCGTCTCGCAGACGGCGCACTAAGCCAGCCCCGTTTGGCCGGACGCGTCAACTGCGGCGCGTCCGCGCCATCCTTGAAAGCACCGCCTCGGGCCGGACGACTCGGTGAGAGCTTGTCCGCCGACTTTCGCGGAGGAAATGTCATGCATCAAAAATATCTCGTTGCCACGATCGTCGCGTTCAGCTTGCTGACCGCCGTCGATGCCCAGGCCGGCAACTCGGCCAGCGTGCTGCAATTCGGCACTACCAACAACTCCTTCATTTCGCAGAGTGGCGGCACCAACAACAGCGCCACCACGATGCAATTCGGCGCCACCAATGCTGCGACTACGTTGCAGACGGGTTCGCTCCTTACCGTCAACACTTCGGTGATCGGGCAGGGCGGCACCACCGCGACGGCGTCCAACACCGCGTTACTCGGCCAGGCCGGTGGCTTTAATTCGAGCCTGATCGGCCAGATCGGCGCGAACAACGCGGCGGCCGTCGGACAGCTCGGAATCCTGAACGGCTCGACAATTTTGCAGCAGACTCCTTGATCGCAAATCAATTTTCAGTCGCGAGGCATGTCATGAGGCATTTTTCAGGCGCCGCCTGTGGCGCATTTCTCACCTTGTGTTGCGTGGGCGCCGGATCGGCCGGTGCGCAGACCGCCGACATCAAGACCATCGTATCGCTCGGCGGCCCGCCGGTCGTGCTGAACCAGAACAGCCAGCTCAACATGGCCGGCGTGTTCATGATCGGCGGCAGCACCAGCGCGACCGTCACTCAAAACGGCACGAACAACGCGACCGGAATCCTGCAATTCGGCGGAACGACATCGGCATCGGTCGGGCAGGCGGGCGTGAACAATGTCGCGTTTGTCGGCCAGGCCGGCCAGTCCACCAGCAGTTTCCTGGCTCAGTTCGGTGCGTTCAACTCGGCGACTGTTGTCCAGAATAGCCATTGAGCCGGGCGCGACCTCGTCGTCAGAAATGTAATGGGGGCAAGCGATGAAATGCGCTAGGCTACTCCTGGCATTGGCGGCATTGTTCGCCGTCAGCGTCGCGTCCGAGGCATCCGCCGGATCCGTCCAGCGCGGCGTAACGAACCGGAACGTGAGCATCGAAACGGTCGTGCAGTTCGGCAACAATGTCCAGCCGGTCACGATCGAAGAGAACAGCCGCATCAATATCGCGCGTGTCATCCAGATCGGTGGCACGGGAACGGTCGATGCGACGATCATCCAGAACGGCACGCGAAATTATGTCGACGTGATCCAGGTGGGTGGCACGACCAATTTGGCGATCGGTCAGTCGGGCGTGAGCAACATTGCCGATATCACCCAGGTCGGCAATTCCACCAACGCCCTTCTGCTCCAGATCGGAGACATGAACACGGGAACGGTGCGACAATTCGGGCGCTTCAACTGGCTGTCGATATTTCAGTTCAGCCGGTGATCGTGAAGGCGAGGTGCAATATGAGGTTCATCGCACTTGCAGCAGGAATGAGCATCATGATGGCAATGGCAGCAGGGCCGGCCGGAGCCGGCGAGTCAGGTGACGGCCACACGACCGTAGTTCAGGACGAGAACGGCACGTCCGTCATCACCCAGAGCGGCGATCCGGCGCAGGCCGAGGTCAAGATCGAGAAGGAGCCCGGGCGCACCACGGTCTATCGCCGCAGCGGTGGCAACACCGCCATCGTGACGCAGGGCACCGGAAATGCGCAGGATATGCTGGACTGGCTGCGCAAGCAGCAAGGCCGCTGACGCACGAAGGCCCATCGTCCGTGATGGACGATGGGCCAGATCGTGAGCGGGCGTTACCAGCTGCGATAGACGCCGGTCAGTGTACCGTTGTTATTGCCCTCCGGGCCGACATCGCCCTGCGTCGAGCTCGGCGCCGGATGATTGGTGCCGTTGAGCGCGCCGTATGGTCCAGCGACATCCGGATAGTAGGCGCGGGGCTGAACCGGCTGGTAGGCCGGGGCGGTGCGGTCCCATCCCGCGCGCGATCCGTTCCAATCATAGCCCTGGGCCGAGGCGGCCGACGTGCCCGCGACGAGTGAAGCCGTGATCAGGCAGAGGAGTTTCGACTTGTTCTGCATTGGAGATGCTCCTTGCTTGTGTCGGGAGCCAACGACCGCAGTGCGGGAGCGTTCCGGGTGTCGTCGACCAAACCGATCAACTCCGATCAACTGGTTATGAAGTCCGTTTTCCGGAACACGTGCGACATCAGCCGGAATCCCGGGCGTCTTGCCGCAGTCTGTTCCCCGTTAATGCCGTGCCTTAACCAATAATTAATTATACGTTTGCGGGTGGGCGACAGCCCGGCCTAGCGTGCGGTGGGGAGCCGCTATCCGCGAAGCCAAACGAGTTGGTGCGTATCATGATGTCCAGATCATTTGGGGCGTTGCTCGCCTCGCTCAGCGCAGCCGCGCTGCTCCTTGCTCCCAGCGACAGTTTTGCCAGGCCCGGCGGCACCGTCGCACATGCCGCCACACCTTCCGGTCCGGCGGCGCGTCCGCCGATTGCGCCGGGCGCCAGGTTCCGTGGCCGCAACACGCCCTGGGTCTACTGGCCGGGCGGCGGCGGGTTCTACTATGACAATGCAGGTTACGGTCAGCCTTTTGCCGAGACCGCCCAACCCGTTTCCAGCGACGTTCGCTACACCTATACGTACGACGTTCCCTGGGATTGGACGCATCGCTTCCCGCCGAACGTGGTGCCGTCCGACCGGCCCTACGTGCCGAGCTGTCCGACGGAGCAGGTGACTGTGCCCGGCCGCGGCGGCGGCGAGCACACCGTCAACATCATGCGCTGCTACTGAGCTAGCCCAGCTCGAAACTGGTCACGCCGAAGACGCGGTCGATCCGCAGCGGCGCGATCGGTCCCGTGTACATCCGCGCCGTCTCGAACACCGGCTTCAGCCCCAGCGATTCCGCAAGTGCAATCGCCTCGCGATTGACGGCGGGGACGTCGAGGAAGATCTCGACGCCGTTTGCGCTTTCCAGCAAGGCCTGCACGATCGCCTCCGCCGCCGCGCGGTCGTCGGCGACGAGCGGGCCGATCTTGCGGCCGGTCCGGCACGGCCGGATCACGCCCCATGCTGCGAGCTTGCCATCGCGCAGCAATGCGCGACCGACATGTCCTGACGTGCCGATCCAGGCCCGCAGAAAGGCGCTGCGCGGAGCCGGAAACACCGTTGCATCGTTGGCTTCAACGAGCGCGAACGGGATCGTGTCGAGCGCAACGACATCGGCGGGCGGCCTCGATGGCGCGGCGACGATGCCGCCATAGCGGATATTGGCGTAAGCAAGCTGGAAGCCGGACTTTCTGTAATTATCCTGCCGCGCCACGACGCCGTCGAGACCGATCACGCGAGCGCCCGCATGCGCGATCGCCGCGCTCCAGATGCGCAGGCCGTGGCCTCTGTCGCGATGATCCGATCGCACGATGTAGAAGCCGAGAAACGCGAAGCGATCGTCGTAGTTGACGCA
>NZ_JADPIT010000015.1:1336683-1357774 GCF_023073035.1 Bradyrhizobium sp. 62 | reverse complement strand
CCAGTCGACGGCGATGGCGATCTCCTCGGGGCGCAAATTGCGGACCTGCAAATCGCTCATCTTTCAAGTCGCTTTCGACGGTGGACCTTCCGGCTGGTCCGGCGGTAGAAGACCTCATGAAAGGCCGGGCCTGCGGCTCGCCTCCACGATATCATAGAGGATGATCGGTCATGGCAGCAGAGATGGCAGCTGAGAAGGTCGCACTCGTGACCGCCGGCGGCAGCGGCATGGGGGCAGGGGCTGCGCGCCGGCTCGCAGCCGACGGCTTTCGCGTCGCGATCCTGTCCTCCTCCGGCAAGGGCGAGGCGCTGGCAGCTGAACTGGGCGGATTGGGGGTCACCGGTTCCAACAAGTCGAACGACGATCTGAAGCGGCTTGTCGACGGCGCGATGGCCAAATGGGGACGCATCGACGTGCTCGTCAACAGCGCGGGCCACGGGCCCCGGGCGCCGATCACGGAGATCACCGACGAGCAATGGCACACCGGCCTCGACACCTATCTGCTCAACGTGATCCGTCCGACCCGGCTGGTGATGCCAATCATGCAAACGCAAAAGGGCGGCGCCATCATCAACATCTCGACCGCCTGGGCATTCGAGCCGAGCGCGATGTTTCCGACCTCTGCAGTGTTCCGCGCTGGCCTTGCCGCCTTCACCAAGATCTTCACCGACACCCATGCCGCCGAGAACATCCGCATGAACAATGTGCTGCCGGGCTGGATCGACAGCCTGCCAGAGCTAGATGCACGCCGCGACAGCGTGCCGATGCGGCGCTACGGCAAGGTCGAGGAGATCGCCGCGACGATCTCGTTCCTGGCGTCCGACGGCGCGGCCTACATCACGGGACAGAACATCCGCGTTGACGGCGGACTGACGCGTTCGGTCTGAGAGGCGGGGGTTCGAATCGCGTTCGCGCGGGGTGTCGCGATGCGACAGTGGTGTGCGTGGCCCGCCGCTGCCGCAGGGTGATGCGTGGCTCTCGAGTCACACCCGTCACGCGTTCGCGTGCCGCACGGCTCACACTACGTCACAGTCTCTATGAACTTCGCCGCAGCCCAAGACGGCGAGGGACCGGCAGCCTATGCCCGATCAGCGCCGGACAACTTCCGCCCGCGCGCGTTCGAAACGCGAGATCAATCGCGTGGGGTAAGGAGACCGGAATGAAGAAGTTTTTGCTGGCGGTTGCCGCGGTTGTCTTGGGCTCCGCATCGGTGCAGGCGGCCGACCTCGCGGCGCACTACACCAAGGCGCCGATGATGGCGACGGCCTACAACTGGACCGGCTTTTACGTCGGCGCCAATGTCGGCGGGCAGTGGGGCAGCGCCGATCCGGCCACCTCGACCGCGTTCGCTCCCGCCGGCTATTTCGCGGACACCAGTGTTACTGCGATTGCGGCAGTCGGCGCCCAGCGGGTCAACAGCTCCAGCGTCACCGGCGGTTTTACCGCCGGCCACAACTGGCAGGTCAACAACGCCGTGTTGGGCCTCGAAGGTGACATCAACTATTTCGGCTTTAAGGGCAGTGCGACGGGTTCGGCGTTCTATCCCTGCTGCGCGCCGACCGGCTTCACCGTGTCGTCGTCAGTCTCGGCCGATTGGCTTGCGACCATCCGCGGCCGCATCGGCTTCCTCGCGGCTCCGACCTGGCTGCTGTACGCCACCGGCGGCGCGGCCATCGCCGAGGTGAAGGGCAATTTCAACTTCACCGACACGTTCGCCGCCGCGACCGAGTCGGCCGCGATCCGCGACACGCGGGTCGGCTGGACCGCAGGTGTGGGCACCGAATATGCCGTCGGCGGCGGCTGGTCGCTCAAGGCAGAATATCTCTACGTCGATCTCGGACGCAGCACCGTGACCAGCACCAATCTGCTTGGCGGCGCGTTTCCGGCCAACGTCTTCACCCATTCGGTCGATCTCAAATCGAACATCGCGCGCGTCGGCGTGAACTACAAGTTTGGCGGACCCGTCGTCGCCAGGTACTGAGCTTCATCCCGTTCCTGATCTGGCGTGGAAAGCCCCGGCTCAGCCGGGGCTTTCTGTTTTAAGGGATGTGTTCAGTGCGGGCCCATGAGCTTCGCCAGCGCGGGCAGGATCTTGTAGCGGGCGATCTCGTGCGGGTATTCGCCGCGATTGGCCAGCAACACGATGCCGATCCGCTGTGCGGGCACGAGGCCGATATAGCCGGAGGCGTTGTTGAGCCCACCCGGTTTGTCGACGACGGTGACGCCTGGAAGATGCACCGTCTCCCAGGCCATTCCCTGTCCGAACTTCTCGTCGACGCGGAAAATCTCGTGCTGTGTCATCCGCAATGCCTCGCGCAAATGCGGATCGATCGATCGGCCGTCGACGCAGGCGGCAACGAAGATCGAGAGATCCCGCGGCGAGGAAAACATCTGGCCCGTGCCGGGGAAATCAAAATAGCTCTGCTGGTTGCCGATGGGGCCGATCGCCATACCCTGATCCGAATAGCCCTGGACCGCGCGCTGCATCCAGGCCTCGTCCATGACGGCACGGCTGTCTTCGCCGCGTTCGGGCACGGAGGTCGCATTCATGCCGATCGGCCTGAGGATGCGTTGTTCGAGCAGGGTCGAGATCGGAGCGCCGCAACAGCGCTCGAGCACGAGCTGAAGCAGTACGTAGCCGGCGTGGCTGTAGATGCGCTGCTTGCCGGGCGCTTCGCCGGCTTGCGGTCTCCAGCTGTTGAACATGTCGATGAGCTGCGCGCGGGAAAAAGTGTCGCTCGGCCAGGGCGGATGGTCGGTCGGCAGCAGCATGCCTGAGGTGTGCGTGACGAGCTCGCCGACGGTGACGCGGCGGATATAGTCGCCGGTGAGCTCCGGGAGATATTTCACCAGACGATCGTCGAGCCGCAGCTCGCCGCGGAGGGTGCCGAGCGCGACCAGTGTCGCCTCGAACGGCTTGCGCAGGGAACCGAGGTTGAACAGCGTGTCCGGCGTGACCGGCCTTCGCGTGGCGTCGTCGGCAAAGCCGTAGTTGAAGAACTCGACATGGTTGCCGGCATAAAGCGCGGCGGCCAGACCGCCCGGCTGGTCCGGCGTTGCGGTCGGCGCCAGCTCGTTCGCGACGATGTCGCGCATCTGCGCGATCATGTCGGAATCCGCGGCGGCGCCGCGCGGCCAGGCAAGCGCGAGCGGAACGAGCGCAGCCCGGGCCAGCGCCCGTCGGGTGAGGTACGATGAGGTGACAACAGACGGCACGGCTCTGGCGCAGGATTCGATGCGCCCCCGGTCTCTTGTAGCGGGAAGGACCGTGCCCCCCTATTCACGATCGCGCGTGGTGGGTTCCGTCTGCGGAGCCTTGCGACAGTCCGTAGCCTGGATGGAGCGAAGCGCAATCCGGGAAAGTGCCGCAGCCGAGCGAGCGGCCCCCGATTACGCTTCGCTTCATCCAGGCTACCAGTCGGCAAAATTAACTTAGCTAATTGGCTAACAATGTTGACGCCGGATGGCGACAGTCCTATAGTTAGCCTCATGGCTAACCAATTATCCCAACTCGATCAGGTTTTCGCGGCCCTTGCCGATCCCACCCGGCGGGCGATCGTGATGCGGCTCTGCGCAGGTGAGGCGTCGGTCGGCGAGCTTGCCGGTCCCTTCGAGATGGCGCTGCCGAGCTTCATGAAACACATCCACGTGCTGGAGATGAGCGGTCTCATCCTGTCGGAGAAATCGGGGCGCGTGCGCTCCTGCCGCCTCAGTCCTGACGCGCTCCTCACTGCGGAGGACTGGTTCCAGCATCAGCGCGCGATCTGGGAGGCGCGGCTTGATCGCTTCGAAGCCTATGTGATGAAGCTGAAGAAAGACAGGGCCGCTGCCAAGCGGCCGTCCAAGACAAGTAACAAAACGACTGGCAAGACAACCAAACGGAAAGGTTCCTGACGATGACGAATTCTGCCAATCCCGCCCTGTCGCAATGGTCGCTCGACCGCGAGATCGTGATGTCGCGCGTGATCGACGCGCCGCGCGATCTGGTGTTCGAAGCGTGGTCCGACCCAAAGCACCTGCCACAATGGTTCGGGCCGAAGGGTTTCAAGCTCGAGACCTTCGAGATCGACGTGCGGGTTGGCGGCGTCTGGCGCTTCAACATGATCGGCCCCGACGGCACGGTCTACCCGAACCGCATGCGCTTCCGCCGCATCGAGCGACCGTCGCTGTTGGAGATGGATCACGGCGACGACCAGGACGAGGATCCCGGACTGTTCCGTTTCACCGTCACCTTCGCCGAACAGAGCAACGGCAAGACGGTTCTGATGATGCGGCAGCTGGCGTCGAGCACGGCGCAGCGCGACGGCATGATCAGCTTCGGTGCCGTCGAATACGGCTACCAGACGCTCGACAAGCTCGCGGCCTATGTGGGCGGGATGAAGAGATAGGGCGAGCAGCCACCTTCCTCCTTCATGCCGGGGAGGCCGCGGAGCGGCCGCCTCGAAGCACGAGGACCATCGGTGAGGCCTTCATTCTTCAAGGCGCGCGCCCCTCAGGATGAGGGGCGCTTCATTCCTTCGCCTCGTCCGTGACGATGTCGCCGAGTTTCTGCCAGCGCTGGCCGTCGAACTGCACCATCTGGAACTGCTTGTTGACGCGGTAGTCGGTCGGCATCGTCGTCACCGAGATGCCCGGCAGCGTCAGGTCGAGTGTGATGTTGTTCAGGCTGGCGGCCTGGCGCATCACGTTCTCGCGCGTGAGATCGCCGCCGCATTGCTTCAGCACCTGCACCAGCAGCTGCGCGGTGATATAGCCGTAGACGTTCAGGTTCGAATCCCTGTCGCCCTCCGGGTAGTATTTGGCCATGAAGGCGAGATATCGCTTCATGCCGGGATCGTCCTTCCATTCGGGGTCGGCCGAATCCTTGACATAGCCGACGCTGACGACGCCCTTGGCGTTGTCGAGTCCGGCGGGTTTCAGCACCGCGCTGACCGAGGAGGCGTTGATGTCGATGATGTGCAGCGGCTTCCAGCCGATCTCGGCAACCTTCTTGATCGCCTGCGCGGCCTGTTTCGGCGTCGTGGCGCTGAACAGCACGTCGGCACCTGCATCCTTCAACCGCAGGATCTGCGAATCGATGGTCGGCTCGGTGATCTCGTAGGACGTCTCGGCGACGATCATCTTCGACTTGTCACCGAGACCTGCTTTGAAGCCGGCGAGGTAGTCCTTGCCGAGATCGTCGTTCTGATAGAGCACGCCGACCTTGGCGTTCGGATGGTTCTTCAGAATATATTGCGCGTAGATCCGGCCTTCGACGAGGTAGGAGGGGTTGAAGCCCATGGTCCAGGGGAAGTTCTTCGGATCGGTGAAACGCGCCGCGCCCGTTGCCGCGAAGAGCTGCGGGACCTTCTTGGCGTTAAGATATTTTTGCACGGCGACATTAGGCGCCGTGCCGATGATCTGGAAGGTCAGCAGCACCTCGTCGCTTTCGACCAGCTTGCGGGTCTGCTCAACCGTCTTCGGAGGCGAATAGGCATCGTCATACTGGATCAGATTGATCTTGCGGCCGTTGACGCCGCCCTGGTCGTTGATCATCTTCATGTAGGCGGCCTGGGTCTTGCCGATGACGGCATAGGCCGAGGCCGGCCCGCTGAGCGGGACGGTCTGGCCGACCTTGATCTCGGTGTCGGAAGCGCCGGGATCGTATTTCTTCTGCGCCTGTGCCCCCGGGATCGATAGCGCGAGAGCGATCGCGGCTGCCGCGACATGTTTGAGAAGTAGTTTTTTCATTCCCATTCCCCGTTCGTGACTGTCACTCGCCCTTGAGGCCGGCCTCGCGGATCAGTCCGGTCCACTTTTTTGTTTCGTTGTCGATGAACTGGCCGAATTCGGCCGCGGTGCCGGCGCGCACTTCGAGGCCCTGGGCGGTCAGCTTGTCCTTGATCGCCGGCTCGGCCAGCGCGCGCAGCACTTCGGCCTGCAGCTTGTCGATGATGGCGCGCGGCGTCGTCGAAGGCGCCATGAAGCCGTACCAGCCGGCCGCAGCCACGTTGGGAAAACCCTGCTCGCGCAAGGTCGGCGCCTGCGGATAGAGCGCGCTGCGTTCGGCCGATGCAACGCCGAGCACAATGAACTTGCCGCTCTGGATGTAAGACAGTGCGGTCGGCAGCGCCGTCAGCGTGGCATCGACGCGGCCGGCGAGCAGCTCGGTGTAGGACGCGGCATCGCCACGGAAGGGGATGTTGAGCCCCTTGACACCGGCATCCCTGAACAGGAGTTCGCCGGCAAGATGTGGCTGCGAGCCGGCACCGGGCGAGGCGAAGGTCAGGCCATCCGGCTTCGATTTGCCGTAGGCGATCAATTCGGGAAGCGTCTTGAACGGCGCGTCCGCGCTGATGATCAGGAACAGCGGCGCGATCACCGCCATCGCGACCGGCTGCAGATCCTTACGCTCATAGGTCAGCTTGCCGAACAGCGCTTCGGCGGTGGCGTAGGGGGCCGCGACATAGAGAAGTGTGTAGCCATCGCCCGGCGCATGCGCGACCGTGTCGTTGGCGATGCGCGTGCCGGCGCCCGGCTTGTTTTCGACGATAAACTGCTGGTGCAGGTTGCGGCCGAACTCTTCGGCCAGCAGCCGCAGCGAGATGTCGTTGGAGCCGCCGGGCCCGTAAGGCGAGATCAGCCGCACCATACGCGACGGCCAGGCGTCCTCAGCGCGTGCAGTAAATGGAAGTCCGGATAGCGAAAGGGCGATGGTGCCCAAAAATGTTCGCCGTGTGACGGTCATGGTGGCCTCCCGGTGGCGGAGCGCCGATTGCCTTGTTCATCGCTTGGCGCTCTTCTTGTTTTGCTTTTGTGTTTCGGTGGGCGGCGCCGCCCCAATCATGGTGCGGATGCTGTCGGCAAGGGCGGCAATGCGCGGGCCGATCTCGCCCTCCAGCTGGCCGGGCTGGAGCCGGAATGCGGGAATGCCGCAATTGATCGAAAAGGCCTGCTTCGCCTCACGCGCATGAAACAGCGGCGCCGCGACCGCATGGATCGAGGCGATGTACTCGCCGAAGCAGGTGCAGAAGCCGCGGCTGGCGCATTGTGCGAGGCCGGCGCGGTATGTCTCGTGGAAGGCCGACCACAGCTCGGTATCCTCGCTTGCAATGCGCTCTTCGAGCAACGCGGCATCGGCCTGCGGCAAGGTCGCCGCCGCGGCACGGCCCATTGCCGTCATCACCACGGAAATGGGCATGCCGATGTCGGGGACGTGCGGGCCGACGTCGCCGGAGCGCGCGGTCTCGACATAGATCATGGAGGTCGCATCGAGCAGGCCGATCGAGACCGTGCCGCGCACGCTTTGTGCCAGCTCCTGCATCATCGGACGCGCGACCTGGCGGAACTGCATGTCGGCGAGCAGCGGATGCGCCATGCGAAGTGCACGCGCGCCGACGCGATATTTGGCGCGTTCGGCATCGTAGCGTAGGTAGCCGAGCTCGGCGAGCGTATGAGTCAGTCGCGCCACCGTCGGGCGCGGAATCCCGGTCAGCGTCGACAGCTCCATGTTGCCGAGCTGCGTCGCCCCCGCCTTGAACGCTTCGAGCACCACGAGACCTTTTGCCAGCGTCGTCGCGAACGCAGCGTCATCGACGCTGTCCGCCAGCACGGCGGCGGCGGACGAGGAGGCGCGGATCGGTTTGGACGCGGTTCTGGCCATGCGGGCTTAATGAACCCGGTCTCGCTCGTTGTCCAATAGATTCAGAAAATGTGCCGTTATGTCCACTATCCGGACACGGAGCGGCTTTGCCGGCGGGAAAAAATGTGCGCGAAGGGCTCCGCCGCGCACAGATTTTCGTCGCGATTCCGTGGCTTGTTGTGACAGGTTTATTACGACTGAATGTCATATCGATTACATCGGAGCGATTCATGTTGCAGTGGCAGGCGCGGACGAATCCCCTCGCGTGGTGGTGGGGGTCCCTGACGCTGGTCAGTGCTGCCAACATTCTCGTCTGGTTCATGCTGTACCGCGCGTTCTCCCCGACGCCCTCCGGCAGCCTCAGTAGTGGCTCCGACATCGGGCTGATGTTCCTGCTCTGCGCCGGCTATGTCTTCGGCTGCGCCTTCCGTTCCTTCCTGCCGCGGGCCGACGTGCAGCGCATCTGCCTGTTCGACACCTGGCTCTCCAGCGTCTTCGTCGGCCGCACGGTCGCGACCGTGGCCGAACTGTGCTTCGCCGCGCAATGGGCGGTCATCCTGAATCAACTCGGGACCATGACGGGCGCCGAGACGGTCGTGAACATCGCGTGGGTGATCGTGCCGATCATCATCATCGCGGAGTGCTTCTCCTGGTATGCGGTGGTGACGACCAACTTCCTCTTCAACGCGATCGAGAACTCGCTTTGGGCCGTGACATTCTTCCTCGCGGGCATCGCGCTGTGCCGGCTGATGCCGGAATTCCAGGGGCCGGTGCGTTGGGCGCTGATTGCCGGCATCGTCGGCATCGCCTGCTTCCTGGCCTTCCTCGTCACCGTCGACGTGCCGATGTATCTCAGCCGCTGGCGGGCAGGGCATGAAGAGGGCAACAGGTTGCTCGGCTTCCTCGAAGGCTTGCATGACGTTTCGACCCGCTGGGTCGTGACCCACGACATCGCGCACTGGAAGGGCGAGCTGACCTGGATGTTCCTGTATTTCACCGTCGCCGTGTGGTCGAGCCTCGCGCTCTGTGCGCTCTACGCGATGGAAGGCTATCTCACGCGCTATCTGGCCTGAGCGATCAGGCCTCGCCGAGATCGACCTCCGTCAAGATGCCTTGGCGCAGCGCCAGCCGGACCAGCTCGATGTCGGAGCCGACACCGAGCTTGTCCTTGATCAGAGAATGCAGGTTCGCCACCGTCTTGGGGCTGACATGGAGTGTCTCCGCGATCTCCTCTGTCGTGTTCTCGGCGAGCAGCAGCCGCAGCACCTCGAACTCACGCGGCGTGAGGACGTCGGCGGCAGAACTTTCCCCGGCCAGCCGGCTCAGCGCGAGCTCATGGTCGATGTCGGGGCTGATCGCGATCTTGCCGGCGAGCACGTCCATCACGGCGCGCACCAGCGTCTCTGGTGGACTGGTCTTGGTGACGTAGCCCCTGGCGCCGGCGCGGATCGCCTGCACGGCAAAGCCGGCGTTTTCATGCATGGTGAAGACGAGGATTCTCGCGCCCTTGTCCCACTGCCTGATGCGCCGGACCGCCTCGATGCCGCCGATGCCGGGCATGCTCAGATCCATGATGACGAGGTCGGGCGCCTCCGATTTGTAGAGACGGTAGGCCTCCGCGCCGTCGGCGGCTTCGGCGATGACGCGTAGTCCCGGCTGCTTCTGGAGCACGGAGCGGTAGCCCTCGCGGACGACGGAATGGTCGTCGACCAGCAGAATGGTGGCGTCGGCCGCGCTCATGCGGCGTGCTCCAGCGGCGGCCGATCGGCGGCGAGCGGAATGACCACGCGCAGTGCGGAGCCGCCGTTCGGCGCGGCCTCGAAGCTCAATTGGCCGCGCAAAGCCGCGACGCGCTCGCGCATGCCGAGCAGGCCCATTCCCGATTTCGCGACGGAATCGGTCGCGCGTCCGTCATCGTCGATCGCAAGCGCGATCTCGCTCGCCCGCATCGTCAATTCCAGGCTGACTCGTGTGGCGACGGCATGCTTGGCGGCATTGGTGAGCGCCTCCTGCACGATCCGGTAGAGGCTGGCGCTGATCGTGGCCGGCAGGGTCTCGAATGCGCCGTCGAACCGGATCGAGAAGCGCGTCTCGCCGCGGCTGCGCCCGTTCCAGCCCGCGACGAGGCCTTCGAGGCTGGCGACGAGCCCGAGCTCCTCGACATCGGGTGGCCGCAGCCGGAACAGTGTGCCGCGCAACGTCTCCATCATGCCGGTTGCGGTCCGCGCGATGCCGTCGCATTCGCCAAGCAGGGAGGGACACTCTTGTGCGGCGGTCTGGCGGGCGGAGGAGGCGAGCGCGCGGATGGCGGCGAGCGACTGGCCGAACTCGTCATGCAGCTCGCGCGCGAGATGGCGGCGCTCCTCGTCCTGGAGCGCAATCAGCTTCCGCGTCAGCTCGCTGCGTTCGGCAAGCGCGGTCTCGAGGCTTTCGGCGAGATGGTTGAAGCCGTCGCGGATCGCGGAGAGCTCGGCGAGGTCGAACGGCGGCAGCCGCGTGGTGAGGTCGTTGGCGGCAATCCGCTCGAGGCCGGTGCGGATCATGCGGGTGGGGCGCAGCGCGCGTGCCAGCGCGGCGTAGACCAGCGCGCAGAGCAGCGGCAGCGCGATCGCGAGCGCGAGCATCAGGCGGCCGGCCTCGTGCCAAGCCTCCGCGGTCTGCACGGCCGGCTCGACCGAGACCACGGCCTCGCCGAGCTTCGTCCCGCGCACGATCACAGGCCGTGCCGCTTCTCGGCCGGGATCGAACAAGCCGCGATAGAAGGCCGCGAAGGCTTGCGGCGGCGGGTTCGCCGGAACGGGCGCGCCGCTGCAGAAGCGCTGGAGGACGTCGCCGCTGGTGCCGCGGAACGCCAGGCACAGGCCGGGCGTCATCACATAAGCCGAAACGGGGTCGAGGTTGGGAAAGTCCGAGCGCGGGCTCGCGACCCACTGGATCTTGCCCTGCTGCAGCTCCAGCGTCTTGGCCACGATGGCGGCGATATCGTCGAGGCGCGCATGCGCCGCGCGGTCGGCCGTAATCAGGAAATAAGCGGAGATGGCGGCGAAGCAGGCGGCCGATATCGCGGCCACGCGCAACGTCAGACGGACTTTGAGATCGAACCTCGGGCGGTTCCACATCGGCAGGCACCTGGTGCGAACGGGTTTGTCGCGTCCGCATTAAACGGCAGAACGCATCCGGCGCAAAGCCGCCAGGCGCCAGTGCGGTGCACCGTCGTGAAATTTTCCCGGCCATTGCCGGGACTGGCGCCGCTGCATGGCCTGATTGCGCCGTTCAGATTGGCGCGCCGCTCCGTCATACGAGGCACATTATGTACCTGCGCCGGTTGATCCTCTCAGTCTGTCTCCTCGTCGTCCTTCCGGCGTCTTATGCGTCGGCCGGCGCCGAGACCGCCATCGGCATCGCCATGGACGATTTCAGTTATACCGATACGTCAGCAGAGCCCGCCAACCAGACCGTCGCCCACGAGCGACGGCTGGCGGCCTTCATGGCCGCGCTCCGGCAAGATATCGGCGGAGATCGGCGCTACCGGCTCGTGTCGTCGGCCCAGGACGGCGCGGCGTTCAAGGTGATCGGCGGCATCCAGAAGACGAGCACGCTGGTGCAATGGGCCAAGATCGCCGTGATCGACGTCGGCGGCAGGAAGGTCGTGATGGACAAGCTCTACACCTTCCGGGGCGACAATGATGAATCATGGGAGCGCGCCGAGATCTTCGTGTCGCGCGAGATCATGGCCGCACTCGCCACGCCTGCGCCGATTGCCATGGCCGTCTTCGATTTCGAGCTAGAGGATACGACCGCCGCTTCGGCTGGCGCGTCGACCACATCGGATGCGTCATATCTGGCCGAGGTCACCGGCAGCGTGCGCGAGGCGCTGGGTCAATCCGGCCGTTACCGCATCGTCGATGTCGGCGGCCAGGCGCTGAAGGCGCGTGCGTTGCGCGACTGCGACGGCTGCGAGGCGGCGATTGCGCAGAAGCTCGGCGCGGACCAGTCGCTGATCGGCGTGGTGCGGCGGGTCAGCCGCACCGAATACACGCTGGGCTTCCAGGTGCGCGACGCCAGGACCGGCGCGGTGCTCGCACGCGGCGACAGCGGCCTGCGCCTGGGCGCGGACTATTCGTGGAAACGGGGCGCGGTGCGGCTGGTCAGCGACCGGTTGATCGAGAACCAATAGCAGCGGTCCTCGCTCAGAACGTCAGCTGCACCTTCATCGACTGCGAGCGATCGCTGGCGAGCTCGAACGCTGCGACCGCGTTCTCGAACGGCATGGTCGCCGTGATCAGCGGCTTCACGTCGATCAGGCCGTCACCCATCAGCCGCACCGCCAGCTCGAACTCGGGATCGAAGCGGAAGGTGCCGCGCAGCCGCAATTCCTTGGCGACGATGGAGTTGATCGGCAGCGTCATCTCGCCGCCGAGACCGAGCTGCACCAGTATGGCACCGGGCCTGAGCACGTCGAGCGCGGTGCGCAGTGCGGCCTGGTTGCCCGAGGCCTCGAACAGCGTATCGAACACACCTTTACCGGTCCGCCAGGGATCGAGCGCCGTGGCATCGGCCGCGACATTGATGGCGTGACTGGCCCCGAGCTTCCTGGCGACCGCAAGTGGCGCGTCGGCAACATCTGTCACGACGATCTCGGCGGCGCCGCCGAAGCGTGAGACCAAAATCATCAGCGCGCCGATCGGGCCGCAGCCGGTGATCAGCACGCGCTTGCCGAGCAGGGGCCCGGCCTGCTTGCCGGCATGCAGGCACACCGCGAGCGGTTCAGCGACCGCGGCTTCCGCCAGCGACAGCTTGTCGGCGATCGGAACCGCCTGCGCCGCATCGACCGTGATGAATTCGCGAAAGCCGCCCTGCACATGGGGAAAGCGCATCGCGCTGCCGAGGAAGCGCATGTCGAGGCACTGGTTGCGCATACCCTCCTGGCAATGCAGGCACTGGCCGCACGGCTTGCTCGGATTGACCGCGACGCGGGTGCCCGGCTTCACGTTCGCGACGCCGTCACCGATGGCTGCGACCACGCCGGCGATCTCGTGCCCGAGGGCCATCGGCTGCTGGATGCGCACGACACCGAAGCCGCCGTGATGATAGTAGTGCAGATCGGACCCGCAGATGCCGCCGTTCGCGATCTTGACGCGGACTTCACCCGGACCGGGCGCTGCATCCGGATAGCTATCGATCCGCAGATCTTTCGGTGCGTGAATGACGACGGCGCGCATGGTTGGCTCCCTCAGCGTTCGCGGCTCACATCGCAGCGATCATGCCGCCATCGACATAGATGATCTGGCCGTTGACATAGGTCGAAGCATCCGACGCCAGGAAGATCGCTGCGCCCACCAGCTCGTCCGGTCGGCCCCAGCGCTTGGAGGGAACGCGGCCCATCAGCCAATTGTTGAAATCGGTATTGTTGACCAGCGCCTCGTTCATGTCGGTCAGCATATAGCCGGGGCCGATCGCGTTGGCCTGGATGCCGTGCTGGGCCCATTCCACCGCCATCGAGCGGGTCAGGTTCTTGATGCCGCCCTTGGCAGCGGTGTAGGGCGCAATCGTGGGACGCGCGAGCTCGCTGCCGAGCGAGCCGATATTGATGATCTTGCCGTGCTTGCGCGGGATCATGCGCTTGGCCGCCTCGCGGCCGATCACGAAGGCGCTGGTGAGGTTGGTCTCGATCACCTTGCGCCACTCGTCGGTGGTGAACTCCACCAGCGGCTTGCGGTGCTGGATGCCGGCATTGTTGACGAGGATGTCGACGGCGATGCCCTTGTTGTCGAAGTCGTTGAAGGCGGCGACGATCGCGGGCTCGTCGGTGACGTTGAAAGCGGCGCCTTCGGCCTGCTGGCCGGCGGCGCGAAACTCGGCGACGGCCTGCTCGACGCGCTTGGGATCGACGCCATTGATGATCAGCTTGGCGCCTGCCTTGGCCATGCCTTCGGCGATGGCGCGGCCGAGGCCGCGGGAGGAGCCGGTCACGAGCGCGGTGCGGCCGGAAAGGTCGAAGAGGGCGGTGCTCATCTCAAAAGATCCTCAGACGTTGGAACGGCGCACGGTCAGATCGGAGCGGTCGAATACGGCGGGCAGAAGGTCGACGCCCAGCCCGGGGCCTTCCATCGGATAGACAAAACCGTCCTTGATCGTGGGCATGGTGGTCACGAGCTCATTGTACCAGCCCTTGTAGAAGGCGCGCACGGATTCCTGGATCAGCGTGTTGGGCTGGCTGAACGACATGTGGATGGCGGCGATGAAGCCGATCGGGCCGATGCAGTCGTGCGGCGCGAAGGGCCGGTGATAGGTCTCGGCCATCGCCGCGATCTTGCGGCCTTCCGTGAGGCCGCCGGTCCAGCACAGATCCGCCATCACCACGTGCATGGCGTCGCGGTCGAGCATGTCCTTGTAGGGAAAGCGCGAGCCGAGCGTCTCGCTGGCGCAGACCCAGACGTCGGTGCAGCGGGCGTATTCGGCCAGCGCCTGCGGCGAGTTCATCCGGATCGGGTCCTCGTACCAGGTTGGCTTGTAGGGCTCGAGCGCGCGCGCGATCTGTTTGGCGGTCGGCAGGTTCCAGAGCGAGTGAAGCTCGACCATGATCTCCATCTTGTCGCCGACCGCTTTTCGGATCTTCTCGAACGGCTCGATCGCCTGCTTCATCTGCGCGGCGGAGATGTAGAGACCCTTGTTCTCCTGCGCCGCGGGATCGAACGGCCAGATCTTCATGGCGGAGATGCCGCTCTCCAGCAGGTTTTCGGCGAGCGCATCGGCGTTGTTCATGAAGCCGTCGAGGTCTTCGTAGGGCCCCTTGGAGCCACCGAGATTCCAATTCGCGACCGGGCTGATATTGGTGGAGCGGACATATTGAGTGCCGGCGCAGGTGTTGTAGATGCGCTGCTTGTCGCGGCAGAGGCCGCCGAGCATCTGGTGTACCGGCTGATTGCAGACCTTGCCGAACAGGTCCCACAGCGCGATGTCGATTGCCGAAGCCGCGCGATATTCGACGCCGGTGGACGACTGCGCCATCGGCAGATTCAGCATGTCGCGATGGATCGCCTCGATATGCAGCGGATTGCGGCCGAGCAGGCGGCCGGCAAAGGTGTCGTGGATCTGGGCTTCAACTGCGCCGGCGCCGTAAAAGGTTTCGCCGAGACCGATCATGCCCGTGTCGGTGTAGACGCGCACCCAGATGACGTTGGAGAATTCTTCGGTGCGCAGCGTCTCGATCGACGTGATCTTCACGGCAATACTCCTCCCATCGCAGGCGCGCACAGCGCCGTCTTGTTGTCATTCTGCACCGCAGCATAGTGCGGGCACGCGCGGAGTCTTACGCTCGCTTGTAATATATCACAACATGTTTTAGGGATATCACGAACTAGGCGCCGCTCTGCAACGATGGCGCGGGCTGAGGGGGGAGACGACATGGCAACGCGCAAGCGCGCGCTCGAGGTGGTGAGGAACGACGACGGCGAGGGCAAGCCCTCCCGGCGCAACCGTCTCAACTTCTTCGAGCTCGCTTATCAGAGGATCGAAGAGCTGCTCGTCCATTGCGAGCTCAAGCCCGGCCAGTTCATGACGATGCTGGAATTGCAGCACATCACCGGGTTCGGCCGTACGCCGGTGCATCACGCCGTCAATCGTCTCTCCGCCGATACATTGATCATCATCCGTCCGCGCCACGGTCTGCGCATTGCGCCGATCGATCTGGCACGCGAACGCATGCTGCTGGCCTTGCGCCGCGACATGGAGCGCTTCGTGATCCGGCTTGCGGCCGATCGCGCCAGCCTCTCGCACCGCAATCAGGCGCTGCACATCGAGCGACTTTTGCGCGAGCGCCGCGCCAGTCTGACCCTCGACGAGTTCAATCATATCGACCGCCGCATCGACGCGCTGGTGCTGGAGGCGGCAGGCGAACCGTTTCTGGTGCACACGCTGCGCCCGTTGCACACGCTGTACCGGCGCATCGGCTACATCCACCACCGGTTCATGCCGGGACAGGCCGAGCTGTCAGGAACAATCGATCATCATCTGGCTATTCTTAATGCGGTTGCCAATCGTCGTGTCGAGGACGCGGTGAAGGCGAGCGATGCACTGATCGACTACATGGGCGAGATGTTCACCGGCATGGAGGTCGGGATCGACCCGCGCCTGCTCGATTGCAGCATCGAGCCGCTGCTTGGCACGTAAGAGAGTTTTGAAGAGAGGACCAAAGATGTCGACGATGGCGATGCCACAACCGACCGCGAGCGAAGCCGCGGTCCGCTATCTCATCACGAACTACAGTCCCAAGGGCAACAAGGTCGGCTGGCTGATGATGGCCTCGATCCTGGTCGAAGCCTGGGACCTCTATTCGATCGCCTTCGTGCTGATCTTCATCAAGGAGCAGTTCAATCCCGATCCGCTGATGCTGGGCCTGGCCGCGGCCGGTACGCAAGGCGGCGCCATGATCGGCGCACTGCTCGGCGGCTGGCTCTCCGACAAGATCGGCCGCCGCGTCATGTTCCTGGTGACGATGGTATTGTTCATCGTACTGGCGCTGGCGCAGGCCTTCGTGCCCAGCGTCGGCTGGCTCGTCGTGATCCGCTTCCTGCTCGGCATTCCGCTCGGTTCGGACATCTCGACCGGCTACACCTACATCATGGAATCCATGGCCAAGGGTGAGCGCGAAGTCATGGGCAACCGCTGGCAGTTCATGTTCGCGGTCGGCGAAGTCCTGACGATCGGCGTCATCGTGATCTTCCTGCTGCTCGACATTCACCACGAGACGCTGTGGCGGGTGACGCTCGGCCTCGGCGCGCTGCCGGCGCTGATCATCCTGATCATGCGGCACGACGTGCCCGAGACGGCGGTGTGGCTGGTGCAGAAGGGACGCTACCGCGAGGCCAAGCAGGTGGCGCGCGAGATGTTCAACGACGATCTCGCCATGCTGCCGGACCATGACGTGGAGGTGCCCAAGGTCTCCACCCGCGCATTCCTCGCCGACCTCAAGAAGGATCCGATCCGCTGGCGCGCCACGATCTACGGCTGGATCGCCTGCTTCGCGCAAGCCAGCGAGTTCTCGACCTTCGCGTTCTACCTGCCGGTGCTCTTTGTGATGGTCGGCGTGTCCAGCGTGCTCGGCATCAATCTGGTGACGATGGCGCTGTTCTCCTTCGCCGCCGTGTCGGGCTGGGTCGGTCCGCTGCTGACGCCGAAGATCGGCCATCGCGGTATCTCGATCGCGGGCTTCTCGATCGTGCTGGTCTCGCTGCTGGTCGCCGCCTTCGCGCTCTACACCGACAACAAGATCCTGCTGCCGTTCGCGGCTGCCGCGATGCTGTGGGGCCATTATTGGGATGCGTCGAACTGCATGACGATCCCGACTATGGTCGCCAAGCCGAAATATCGCGGCACCGCCAGCGGCTTCGCCTACATGTTCGTGAAGCTGCCGTCGTTCCTGGCGATCTTCCTGTTCCCGACGGTGTTCGCTGCGATCGGCCAGGCGAACGCCACGCTGATGGTCGCGATCTTCCCGCTGATCGGATTGCTCGCCGCAATCTTCATCCTGCCGGAAGTCTACGGCTACGAGAACGATTGATCTCGCAACTACCTGATCGCGGCAGCCAATGCCGCGATCAGGGCCGGCGGCGTCACCAGCAGTCCGAGCTTCAGGAACGGCCAGGCGCCGACTTCGATCTTCTCCCGCCGCAGCGCCACCAGCCACAGGATGGTGGCGAGCGAACCGGTCACCGACAGATTGGGCCCGAGGTCGACGCCGATCAGGATGGCGCTCAGGACAGGTGCGGGCAAATGATCGCTGGCGGCGACTGAGCCTGCAACGAGGCCGACGGGAAGATTGTTGGCGATGTTGTCGGCGATCGCGGTGGCGATGCCGACGCTCCAGGCCGCCTTCGTCACGGATTGACCGACGGCTTCGTGCAGCAGCGCGCTGAGCTGCCCGATCACGCCGGTCTTGATCAGCGCTTCCACCATCACGAACAGCCCGCCGACCAGCGGTAGCACGCTCCAGGAGACGCCGCGCAGCACGGGTAGCGGCGATTGCCGGCTGAGCCGCAGCACGATGGCGGCCGTCGCCACGCCGCAGACGAAGGTCGGCAGGCCCAATTGCTTGTCCAGCGCGGAGGCGGTGACCAGCACGATGCCGATCGCCACGATGCCGATGGCCGTCAGCTTGCCGCCGCGGCCGAGCTTTGGATGCGGCACGCTGCGCGCGATCGTCTCTTCCTTCAGGGCGCGGTGCTGGGTCAGCCGGAGCACGACATAGGTCAGCAGGATCGAGGCCGCCGAGGGCAGGGCGAACAGGCGCAGCCATTCGGTGAGCTCGGGCATATGCGCCCCGAACACGACGAGATTGGCCGGGTTGGAGATCGGCAGCACGAAGCTTGCGGCGTTGGCGATGAATGCGCAGACGAAGAGATAAGGCAGCGGCTTGGCGCCGGCCGCGCGCGTCGCGGCATAGACGGCGGGCGTCAGCACGATCGCGGTGGCGTCGTTCGAGAGCAGGACGGTGACGAGCGTGCCGACGATATAGATCAGCAGGAACAGCCGCTGCGGCGAACCGCCGGCATATTCCACGGCGAGCGCCGCGAGATAGTCGAACAGGCCTTCGAGCCGCGCCAGCTCGGCGATCAGCATCATGCCGATCAGGAAGAGATAGACATCGACGCCTTTCTCGATGCCCGTGAGCGCATCCCGCCACGGCAGCAAGCCGAGCAGCACCAGTGCGCTGGCGCCAATGACAGCCCAGATCGCCTCCGGCAGGCGAAAGGGCCGGATGATGACGCCTGCGGTCGCGGCGACGATGATGCTCCAGGCCAGGATGGCGTCAGACGGCACGGTCGATCCTTGAGATGTGTCGGTTCATTCGGCAGCGATAGCGGAAGCCGCCGTCGCTGTCTTCCCCCGGGGGAGCGGATCGCCGTCTGCGATTTGCCGCGTCTCGGGCAGCGCGACAAAACAGACGGCGGCGCCGATTGCGGCCACCGCGCCGAGCGTGATGAAGGCCGCGCTGTAACCCGCGCCAACGACGAAGCCGGCGAGCGTCGTCGACAGCGCCGCGCCAATGCTCTGGGCGGTGATGACGGCGCCTTGCGCAATGTTGAAGCGGCCAGTGTTGCGCATGAGGTCGGCGACGATGACGGGGAAGATCGCGCCAAAAATGCCGGCGCCGACGCCGTCGAGAAGCTGCACGCCGACCAGCCAGAACGGATTGTCCGAAAGCGTATAGAGCGCCCCCCGAAGCGGCAGGATCAGAAGCGCGGCGAGGAAGAAGCGCTTGTGGCCCCAGCGGTCGGCCTTCGCGCCGACCAGCGTCGCGAACGGCACCATCACCAATTGCGCCGCGACGATGCAGGCGGACATCAGGCTGGTACCCATGTTCTTGTCTTGCAAGGCGAGCTTTTGGCCGACCAGCGGCAGCATCGCGGCGTTGGAAAGATGAAAGAGCAGGACGCAGATCGCAAACACCAGCAGAGGACGGCAGGTCAGGAGTACGCTGAGAGCGGAGGCACGTTCAGGCTGCTCGTCCGCATCGGCGTCGTCGAGCCCGCGGGCAAGATCGTCATCGATGGCGCGGGCGGGGATTGCGAGGATGCTCACGAGGCTCGCGATCGCCATGGCGCCGAGAAGGTAGAACACGACAGTCGGTCCGAACCAATAGGCGGAGAGACCTGCGAGCCCGGCCGCGACAGCATTGCCGGCGTGATTGAACGTCTCGTTGCGGCCGATCCGCCGGGTGAAGGCGGCATGGCCGAAGATGCCGAGCGAGACCGCGGCGATCGCCGGCGGAAACACCACGGCGGCGGCCTGCGCGATGCCTTGGGAGATCGCGACCGGCATGAAGCCGGGAAACAACGGCAGCGATAGCGAGGCGATCGTGACCATAATCGCGGCGATCACCATCACCAGCCGCTTGGAACGCGTCGCATCGACCAGCGCGCCGGCCGGCGTCTGCGCCACGATGCCCGCGATCGTCGCAATCGACATGACGAGGCCGATGCGCGCCTCGTCCCACCGCTGCTCGGTGAGGAGATAGACGGCGAGATAAGGCCCGAGCCCGTCGCGGACGTCGGCGAGGAAAAAATTCGCTGCATCCAACGCGCGGCCGGCACGCCTCGCCTGATCGGGGCCTTGATCGCGATTCCGGCTCGACATCGGTCCCTCGATCAAGGCTCAAATTCACCCCGGCAGCAACCGTTGTGATGCCGCCCTGGTTCCGCGCATCGGAGGGCTCCTCAAAAGTCGATTGCGGGCAGCACCGCGCCGGCGCCAGCGTGGTGGGGCCGAGTTTCAGCCGATGAATATCCGATGGGATGCCATTCAGCGGTCGTTATGCGGGCAACCGCACCCTAACATCCCGCCGTCGTCCCGGCCTGCGCCGGGATGACGTAGCGTTCTTGGATTTGCACTCACCGCGTCATCGAGGGCTTTGCCGTGATCGCCTTGCGCAAGATGCGCGACAGCAATTCCACCGAATACGGCTTCTGGATCAGCTCGAAACCGCGATCGGCGTTCTCGGCGAGAACGTTGCTGTAACCAGAGGTGAGCACGACGGGCAGGCCTGGATAGCGTTCGCGGATGATGCCGGCGAGCTCGACGCCGTTCATGCCGGGCATGATGACGTCCGAGAAGACGAGGTCGACGGCGAACTCGTTCTCGCCGAGGATGGCGAGCGCCGCATTGGCGTTGGCGGCGCGGCGGACGACATAGCCGAGGTCTTCCAGCAGCTCCGTGGAGAAGCGGCCGACCTCGTCGTCGTCTTCCACCACGAGCACGCGATAGCCGCGCCCGGTGGCCGCGGCCTCATAGGTCAGCGCCGCGGCTTCCTGAGCTGTCGCGGGGCTTTGCGCCCGCGGCAGATAGATGGTGAAGGTAGCGCCTTCACCATGCGTGCTCGTCACGGCGATGTCGCCCTCGGACTGCTTTGCGAAACCGAAGGCCTGGCTCAGGCCGAGGCCGGTGCCCTTGCCGACCTCCTTGGTGGTGAAGAACGGCTCGAAGATCGCCTCGATGTTTTCGGGCGCGATACCGCTGCCGGTGTCGGCGACCGAAATCGCGACATAGTCGCCGCCGCGCGCCGATTGCGCGCGCAGGTTAGGGATGCCCTGGACTTTCCGGACCGCAATGGTGAGACGGCCTTCGCCGTCCATCGCGTCGCGGGCGTTGATGGCGAGGTTGATCAGCGCGGTCTCGAATTGCGCGATATCGGCGACCGTGAAGCAGTGGCCATCGTGAACCTCCACCGCGATTTCAATGCGGCCACCGACCAGCGGCCGGACCAGTTGCGCGACGCCTTCAACCTGGCTGCCGACGTTGAAGATCTGCGGTTTCAGCGGCTGCCGGCGCGCAAACGCCAGCAACTGGGCGGTCAGCTTGGAGGCACGTTCGACGGTGTCGGAGATGGCATCGACATAGCGGCGGCGGCGCTCCTCCGGCAGCTCGCGGCGGCGCAGGAAATCGGTGGCCGAGCGGATGATGGTGAGCAGA
>NZ_JADPIT010000015.1:1294906-1336673 GCF_023073035.1 Bradyrhizobium sp. 62 | reverse complement strand
CGGTGAGCTGGCCGATCGCCTCCATCTTTTGCGATTGCCGCAACGCTTCCTCGCCGCGGCGGCGCTCGGTGATGTCGACTGCCTCGGGCACTGCGCCGGTGATGTTGCCGTGGCGGTCGAGCACCGGGCGCATGCCGAACTCGAAATCGCGCTCGCCGATGGGAAGGCGCAGGCGCATCTCCAGCCGCACGGCTTCGCCCTTGAGCACGGTGTCGAAGGCCTCGCGCACCCGCGCGTTCATGCCCTCCGTCGTGCTGAACCAGGGCGTCTGCCACAACGGCTTTCCAATCACGTCCGCAGGGCTCGCCTTGATGGCGTCGAGCACGGTCGTGTTGGCGTAAAGCAGCTCGCCCCTGAGATTGACGAGGCCCTGGTATTGGTTGCTGGTCTCCAGGATCGCGCGTAGCCGCGCCTCGTTGGATTCGAGCTCGGCGGTGCGCTCGACGATGCGCTCTTCCAGCGTCTCGTTGAGCTGCCGCAGCTCGATTTCGGCCTGCTTGGCCACCGTGATGTCATGGGCCACGCCGATGAAGCCGATATGCCTGCCGGTCGGGTCCCAGCGCGGCTGCGATTCCGAACGCAGCCAGCGCCATTCGCCGTCGGCGTTCTTGTAGCGGGCTTCCAGCACGAACGGCTTGAGCGATGCTTCACCCTGGACGGACTGCTGCAGCACATGCGGCAGATCGTCCGGATGCAGCACCTTGCGCCAGTCGAAGGAGATGGCCTGGTCATAGGGCAGGCCGACGAAATCGACATAGGCCTGGTTGGCGAAGGACCGCGTGCGGTCGAGCTTGGTGACCCAGATCGGCACCGGCGCGCTGTCGGCGATCAGCCGGAAGCGCTCCTCGCTCTCGCGCAGGGTCTCGCGCACCAGCATCTGGTCGGTGACGTCGATATGGGCGCCGACGAGGCGGAGGGCGTGGCCGCCACCGTCGCGCTCGATCTTGGCGACGACTCGGATCCAGCGCGTCTCGCTGTCGCTGGGACGGATGATGCGGTATTCGGCGGTGTAGTCCTCGCTGCTGCCGGACAGCGCATCGATGAAGTGCTTCACCGTAGCGTCCCGGTCGTCCGGATGAATGCGATTGATCCAGTCCTCGTGCGACTCGTCGGCGGCTTCCGGCGGCAGGCCGTGGAGCATCAGATATTCCGGCGAACGGCGGTTCTTGAAGCCTTCGCGGAAGTCGACTTCGAGACCGCCGACCTTGCCGATGCGCTGGATGCGCGCAAGCTCAGCTTCGCGTTCCTGGAGCGCGCGATAGGCGTTGTCGCGCTCGCGCGCGACGTCTTCTAGGTGCTGGCGCAGCCTTTCGGCGGCGATGGTCTCGGGCAAAGGATCGTTCAAGGCGTTGGCCGGGGTGATGCGAAAGCGCACGTGGCGGACGGATATTCACACAGACGAAGCGTGATGGCCATTGCCCAAAGGGTATATGGAAAGAAAGACGTCGCCGAATGCAGTGTGATGGGCATGAAAGAACGCCGGGTCTGGCTATTTGTTCCGAACCTTGGAACGATGAGCCCTCCGCGCGCGTATCCGCGAGGCGCCGCAACTTTCATTCATAAAAACTCGCTTTCCGAAGAGGCTAAATCTTGAAGCTTTTTGTCTGCCAGGCCTGCGGCAACATCATCTATTTCGAGAACCGCGCCTGCGAGCGCTGCGGCCACCGCGTCGCGTTCCTGCCGGAGAAGGAGACGATGTCGGCGATCGAGCCCGACGGAGAGGCCTGGAAGACGCTGGCGACCAAGGGCGAAAGCCGCATGCTGTGCAGCAATGCCGAGCATGATGCCTGCAACTGGCTGACTGATGCGGGTGATACCACCGGCTACTGCCGCGCCTGCCGCCATAACGGCGTCGTGCCGGACTTGTCGGATCCGGCGCAACTCGCCGGCTGGCGCGAGCTGGAGATGGCAAAGCACCGGCTGTTCTATTCCCTGATCCGCTGGAAGCTGCCGCTCCAGACCCGGCAGGACAATCCCGAACATGGCCTGATCTTCAATTTCCTCGCCGACGATCCGCAGAGCGGGCAGAAGGTCCTGACCGGTCACGACAACGGCCTGATCACGATCGCGCTGACCGAGGCCGACGACATCGAGCGCGAGCGGCGCAGGCTGGAGATGGGCGAGCCCTACCGGACGCTGCTCGGGCATTTCCGCCACGAGGTCGGGCACTATTTCTGGGACGTGCTGGTGCGCGACGGCGGCAAGCTGGACGAATGCCGTGCCGTGTTCGGCGACGATTCCGCCGATTACGGCCAGGCCTTGCAGCGCCACTATGCCGAAGGCGCCCCGCCGGACTGGCAGCAGAACTACGTTTCTGCCTACGCGACGACGCATCCGTGGGAGGATTTCGCCGAGACCTGGGCGCACTATCTTCACATCGTCGACACCCTGGAGATGGCCAGCGAGTTCGGCATGGAGGTGCGCCCCAAGGTCGATCGCGACGGGGAGTTGACGACGCGCATCCGCTTCAACCCTTACGAAGCAAGGGACGTCGAGGCAATCGTCAACGCATGGCTGCCCTTCACCTTCGCCATGAACAGCGTCAACCGCGCCATGGGCATGCGCGACCTCTATCCGTTCATCCTCTCGCCGGTCGTCGTCGAGAAGCTCGGCTTCATTCACGGCCTGGTCCGGAATGTGGGCAAGGCCGGGAAGCCGTAGGCCGCCCAGGGGCCCGCCAGGCCCGTTTCGGTCTAGCTTTGGTCTTGCGCTGGTACGCCAGAGGACCCGGATTTTGACCGTTGCCTCCGGCCTATTTTGATGTACCACGGGAGCCACACGGCCCGTCCCATAGGCTCCAACGGCCAGGGAAGGGTCCCGCCCAAGGTCGAGACTCAAGAAAAGCATGTTCAAACGCATTCTGATCGCCAATCGCGGCGAAATCGCCTGCCGGGTCATCAAGACCGCTCGCCGCATGGGAGTTCAGACGGTCGCGGTCTATTCCGAGGCCGACCGCGACGCCCTCCATGTCGAGATGGCCGACGAGGCAGTGCTGATCGGCCCGCCGGCTGCGGCCGAGAGCTATCTGGTGATCGAGAAGATCGTGGAGGCCTGCCGCAAGACCGGCGCCGAGGCCGTGCATCCCGGTTACGGCTTCCTGTCCGAGCGTGAGGCGTTTCCGCGCGCGCTGGAGGCGGCCGGCATCGTCTTCATCGGCCCCAACCCGGGCGCGATCGCGGCGATGGGCGACAAGATCGAATCCAAGAAGGCCGCCGCGAAGGCGAAAGTCTCGACCGTGCCCGGCTATCTCGGCGTCATCGAGGACGCCGCGCACGCGGTCAAGATCGCCGACGAGATCGGTTATCCCGTGATGATCAAGGCCTCCGCCGGCGGAGGCGGCAAGGGCATGCGCATCGCGCATTCGACCTCCGAGGTCGCAGAGGGTTTCAACCTCGCCAAGGCCGAGGCCAAGGCCTCGTTCGGCGACGACCGGGTCTTCATTGAAAAGTTCATCGTCGACCCCCGCCATATCGAGATCCAGCTGCTGGGCGACAAGCACGGCAACGTGATCTATCTCGGCGAGCGCGAATGCTCGATCCAGCGCCGCAACCAGAAGGTCATCGAGGAAGCGCCGTCGCCGCTGCTCGACGAAGCCACCCGCCGCAAGATGGGCGAGCAGGCGGTCGCGCTCGCCAAGGCGGTGAATTACGACTCCGCCGGCACCGTCGAATTCGTCGCGGGGCAGGACAAGAGCTTCTACTTCCTGGAGATGAACACGCGCCTCCAGGTCGAGCATCCCGTCACCGAGCTCGTCACCGGCGTCGACCTCGTCGAGCAGATGCTCCGCGTCGCCGCCGGCGAGAAGCTCGCGATCACGCAGAAGGACGTCACGCTGACGGGCTGGGCAGTGGAGTCGCGCCTCTACGCCGAGGACCCGTTCCGCAACTTCCTGCCCTCGATCGGTCGCCTCGTGAAATACCGTCCGCCGGCGGAAGCGAGCCAGGACGGCATCACCGTGCGCAACGACACCGGCGTGCAGGAGGGCGGCGAGATCTCGATCCATTACGATCCGATGATCGCCAAGCTCGTCACCCACGCGCCGTCGCGCGCCGCCGCGATCGAGGCACAGGCCACCGCGCTGGACTCGTTCTATGTGGACGGCATCCGCCACAACATCCCGTTCCTGTCGGCGCTGATGCATCATCCGCGCTGGCGCGAAGGCCGGCTCTCCACCGGCTTCATCGCCGAGGAATTCCCCAAGGGCTTTGCCGTGCGCGTGCCGGAGGGCGAGGTCGCACGGCGGCTTGCCGCGGTCGGCGCCGCCATCGATCACGTGCTGGGCGAGCGCAAGCGGCAGATCTCGGGTCAGATGGGCGGCCGCATCGTGCAACGCGAGCGTCGCCGTGCGGTCTGGCTCGACCGCCAGGAGGTCCTGCTGGAAGTCGCGCGCGAGGGCGGGGCGGTCGCGGTGCGTTTCGTCGATGCCGACGGCAAGGCCGGCAATCCGCATCTGTTGCAGTCGGCGTGGAAGCCGGGCGATGCGGTCTGGCAGGGCACCATCGACGGCCACGTCGTCGCAGTGCAGGTGCGCCCGATTGCGAACGGCATCCGCCTTGCGCATCAGGGCGTCGAGGTGCCGGTCTATGTCTGGACCGAAGCGGAAGCTGCCTCGGCGCGGCTGATGCCGGTGACCACGGCTGCCGACACCGGCAAGAAGCTGCTTTGTCCGATGCCCGGCCTCGTGGTCTCGATCGCGGTGATCGAAGGGCAGGAAGTCAAGGCCGGCGAGACGCTCGCGGTGGTTGAAGCCATGAAGATGCAGAACGTTCTGCGCGCCGAGCAGGACGGCACGGTGAAGAAGATCCACGCCAGCGCCGGCGCGACGCTCGCGGTGGACGCGCTGATTTTGGAATTTGCGTAACGTCATTGCGAGGAGCCACCGGGTCCGCCCGAAGCGCGGCCCTATGACAGGCTCCGCGACGAAGCAATCCAGTCTGTCTCTGCGGATGCAGCAATCCAGAATCCGTGCCGCGGAAATAGTTGGATTGCTTCGCTTCGCTCGCAATGACAGATTGCTTCGCTTCGCTCGCAATGACGGAGTATGCTGCGGCCTCCGTGACCTAACAGAGACATCACCATGGCCTTTCGTTCCCGCCGCGAAAAACTGCGCTCGATCCTGTCGGGCGGGATTTGCGTCCATCCCGGCTCGGTCTACGATGCCATCTCGATCCGCATCGCCGAGGATCTCGGTTTCCCGCTCGGCATGTTCGGCGGCTCGGTGGCTTCGCTCGCGGTGCTCGGCGACCCCGACATCACGCTGATCACGATCACCGAACTTGCCGAACAGATGCGGCGGATGTCGCGTGCGGCAGCGCTTCCGGTGCTGGTCGATGCCGATCACGGCTATGGCAACGCGCTCAACGTGCGCCGCACGGTGCAGGAGCTGGAGACGGCGGGTGCCGCCGGCCTCACCATCGAGGACACGCTGCTGCCGGCTGGCTTCGGCGAAGCGAAGACGCAGCTGATCTCGCTGGAGGAGGGCGTCGGCAAGATGAAGGCGGCACTCGACGGCCGCGGCGACCCCTCGCTCGTCATCATGGGCCGCACCGGTGCGGCCTCGATCACCTCGATCGACGATGCGATCCGCCGCGCCAGGGCTTATGAGGCCGCCGGCGTCGATGCGCTGTTCTTCACCGGCATCAAGTCGCGCGCCGAGCTTGAGGCGATCGCATCCGCCACGCGCCTGCCGATCGTGCTCGGCGGCGCGCCGGAGGAGTTGAACGTGCTCGAATACCTCGCTGGCCAGCGCGTGCGCATCGCGCTTCAGGGCCACGCGCCGATCGCGGCCGCAACGCAGGCGGTCTACGAGACGCAGAAGGCGCTGCGCGACGGCACTGCGCCCAAGAATCTCAAAGGCCTCCCGTCGTCGGACTTGACCAGCCGGCTCACGCGCGAGGCCGACGTCAAGGCGCGCAGCGCCCTTGTCCTCGGACTGACAAAATGAGCCAAGCGATCCTCCAGGTCATGATCCGCGGTCGCGTGCAGGGCGTCGGCTATCGTGCCTGGCTCGAGCATCAGGCGACGACCTGCGGTCTCGAAGGCTGGGTCCGCAACCGCCGCGACGGCAGCGTCGAAGCGCTGTTCGCAGGGCCGCCGAAGCACGTCGCCGACATGGTGGCGCTGTGCCGCCACGGCCCGCCGTCCTCGCGCGTCGACAGCGTCACCAGCGAGACGGCCGACGTCGATGAGCTGAACTTGCGCCGGGCAGGCGAGGCGTTCTCGGTGTTGCCGACGGTGTAGCTAAGGAATCACCGCGGCAGCTTGGCGATCGCTTCGCTCAATTCGTGGATCTCGTACGGCTTGCGCAGGATCGGGAAATCGCCGCGCACGCCTGCGGCGACTTCGCTGTAGCCGGTGGCGAGCAGGATCGGCAGGCCGGGACGGATCTGGCGGAGGTGATGGGCGAGGCTGAGCCCGTCCATCTTGCCGGGCATGACGATATCCGAGAACACGAAGTCGACGCCGTTCTTCTCGATCTCGCTCAAGGCGGCTTCGGCGTCCGCGACCCGGCGCACCTGATAGCCGAGCTGCTCCAGAAGACCGATGCTGACGGCGGCGACGTCCGGATTGTCCTCGACCAGCAGCACCGTGCCGCTGCCTTGGAACGCCGGTTCTCCCGCCGCCTCGCGCGATGGCTCGTCTTCTCCGCGCGGCAGGAGGATGGTGAAGGTTGTGCCCTTGCCGAGCGCGCTCGCGACCCGGATCGTGCCGCCGGCCTGATGGGCGAAGCCGTGCACCTGGGAGAGACCGAGGCCGGTGCCCTTTCCGATCGGCTTGGTCGTGAAGAACGGCTCGAAGATCTTGTCGAGAACGTCGGAGGGAATGCCAAGGCCGGTATCGCTGACGTCGATCGCGATGAATTCGCCCACGAGGGGGTCCTCGTCGAGCACGAGATTGCGCGCTGCGATCGTCACCGTGCCGCCGTCGGGCATCGCGTCGCGGGCATTGATGACGAGGTTGAGCAGCGCGGTCTCGAGCTCGGAAACGTCGGTCCTGATCGGCCAGACGTCGCCGCTGACGTCGAAAGCCAAGCGCACGGAGCTGCCGACGCCGGCATCGAGCACCTCGCGGATCGCCGCGATGCGATCGGCGAAGTCGATCGCCTGCGGATTGACACTCTGCCGCCGTGCGAAGGTGAGGAGCTGGTTGGTCAGCGCGGCGCCACGCCTGGTGGCGGTCTCGATGGCCGAGATCGCGCGCTGAAGCTTGGCTTCGTCGTCGGCCCCTCGCTTCAGCATGTGGAGGCTGCCGCTGATGATCATCAGGAGATTGTTGAAGTCGTGGGCGACCCCGCCGGTGAGTTGGCCGAGCGCATCGAATTTCTGGGATTCGGCGAGCTGCTTCTGCATCGCCTCGAGCTTGATCTGGGTATTGCGGCGCTCGGTGATGTCGCGTGTGATCTTGGCGAAGCCCACCAGCTTGCCGTCCTCGTAGATGGGATCGATCACGACGCTCGCCCAGAAGAAGGTGCCGTCCTTGCGGACGCGCCAGCCTTCCTCCTCGTAGCGGCCCTTGTCCCGCGCGATCCCGAGCGCACGGGCGGGCTTGCCGTTGGCGCGGTCGGTCTCGGTGTAAAAACGGGAAAAGTGCTGGCCGAGGATCTCCCCGGGCGAATAGCCCTTGATGCGCTCGCCGCCGATGTTCCAACTGGTGATGATCCCGGTGGGATCCAGCATGTACAGGGCGTAGTCCGCGACCCCTTCAACCAACAGGCGGAAACTGCGTTCACTCTCGAACAAGTCTCTCTGCTGACTGAACTTCTCGACCATTCCCGGACCCTGCCTTAACGGGAGCAAACGCCGCAGATGGCGGATTGTTCCCCGAGTTTGGAACCTTTTTAAGCAATATTGCGAGCCCGTATGCACCGCGCAAGCCAGCGGATGCTCTTGACAGCCGATCCTACCTGTCAGATATTTCTGTTATGACAGAAACAACCGGAAGAAAGAAACTCCCAGCCGCCGTCGAGCGCTTCATCCTGCATTGGGGTGACATGGGAGACGAGTGGGGCGTCAATCGCTCGGTCAGCCAGATCCACGGGCTGCTCTATCTGGCCGAGGCGCCGATGACGGCCGAGGACATCGCCGACACCCTCGGCATGGCCCGCTCCAACGTCTCCAACTCGCTCAAGGAGCTGCTTGCCTGGAACTTGATCCGGCGCGTCCCGATTCTCGGCGATCGCCGCGACCATTACGAGGCCGAGACCGATATTTGGGAGGTTGCGGCCAGGATCGCGGCGCGGCGCAAGGAGCGGGAGCTTGATCCAGCGATCACAGCGCTCAGAGCCTGCGTGTCCGATGCCGCGGAAGATCCGACCATCAATCCGGTCGCGAGCAAACGGCTGAAGGAGATGCTCGCCTTCACCGAGCTCACCGACCACTGGTTCATGCAGATGCTGAAGGTGCCGCGGCCGCGGCTGGCCGCCTTGATGCGGCTTGGTGAGAAGATCGCCAATCTGCTGCCGATGGGCAAGGCCAAATAGGTTTGAGGAGGGTGCGATGACGTCGGCAAGATTATCAGGCTCCAACGCACCGACCTTCGCTCACACGAAACTGCTTGACGATCGCCGCTTCCGCGCGCTGCTGTCGGATGAGGATTGGGGCCGGCTGCCGCTGGCGACCTGGCGACGTTTTTCGAAACGCGTCGCCGACGGCGACAGCGTCGTCTATGTCGGTGTAGTCGACGAGATCGGCTTCAGGGACATCGGCTGGTGGTTCGCGCAAGCCGCGCGCCTGATCGGCGGTCCGCTGCCGACCGGGCGCGACACCGGCGTCCCCATCATCGTCACGGTGACCGAAGACGCCGGCGGCGGCGGCCAGACCTGGACCCGCATCTGCGCGCGCAAGCGCGGCTTTCCGCAAGTGATCCATTCCGCCAAACGTTTTGCCGGCCCGACCGGGCTGGAAGAATATGTCGGCTTCGGCGTCTCGATGGCGCTCCGCATCGCGGTCGAGGACCAAGCGCTGACGTTTCGCAGCGCCGGCTACGGTCTCCAGTTTGGACGCCTGTGGATTCCCCTGCCGCGATGGCTGACGCCGGGCGATCTCACGGTGACACACAGCGATCTCGGCGAGGGCGCCTTCCGCTTTACCCTCGACGTCATTCATCCGCGTTACGGCGCGCTGATCCACCAGTCCGCAATGTTCAGGGAGGCCGTGTCATGACACAGCTCATGTGGACGCTCATCGCCATCCAGATCGTGATGGGCGTGTTCGACACCTTCTATCACCACGAATTCACCGAGCGCCTGGCCTGGCGTCCGTCGCAGCGTTTCGAATTGAAGCTGCACGGCATTCGCAACATGCTTTATGCGCTGCTGTTCCTCGTGCTCGGCTGGCTCGAAGTCCATGGCGCGCTGGCGCTGCTGATCGTCGCGGTGCTGGTCGCCGAGATCGTCATCACGCTGACGGATTTCGTCGAGGAGGATCTCAGCCGAAAATTGCCGCCGAGCGAGCGGATCAATCACACGCTGCTCGCGATTAATTACGGCGCCATCCTGGTGTTGCTGTTGCCGGTGCTGATCGATTGGGCCACGCAGCCCCTCGGCGTGATGGTCGTGTATCAGGGCCTGCTCAGCATTGCCGCGACGGCGTGTGCGGTCGGCGCCGCGCTGTGCGGTGTCAGGGATTTTGCGGCGATGCGCCGGCTCAGCCGCATGAGAAGCGCTCCCGCGCACGGGCTCGTCGAAAAGCTGTCCGGCCGCAAGACGGTGCTGATATCAGGTGCCACCGGCTTCATCGGCAGCCGCCTCGCAGCGAGCCTCAGCGGAGCAGGGCATCACGTCATTGCCCTGATCCGCAATCCCGCCAAGGCCGAGATGCTGCCGCCGCCGGTCACGCTGATCACGAGCCTCGATCAGCTCGCCTCGGACGCGCCTATCGACGCTGTCGTCAATCTCGCCGGCGAGCCGATTGGCAACGGCCTGTGGACCGAGGCGAAGCGCGCGAAGATTCTCGGCTCGCGCATCGACATGACCGGCGAGATCGTCAAGCTGATCGCGCGGCTCGAACGCAAGCCCGAGGTGCTCGTCAGCGGCTCTGCGATCGGCTGGTATGGCCTGTGGGCCGACCAGGCGCTGACGGAATCGGCGAAGTCGCACGCCTGCTTCAGCCACGAGCTCTGTGCGGCCTGGGAGGCGGCGGCGCGGCCGGCGGAGGAGCTCGGCGTCCGCGTGGTCAATTTGCGCATCGGCCTCGTGCTCGGCACCGAAGGCGGCTTCATCACGCGCTTGCTGACGCCGTTCGAGTTCGGGCTCGGCGGTCCCATCGGCAACGGGCGGCAGTGGATGTCCTGGATCGAGCGCGACGATCTGATCCGGCTGATCGCCTATGTGATGGCGACGCCCGATCTCGCCGGCCCCGTCAACGCCACCGCGCCGATCCCCGTCACCAACGCAAAGTTCAGCGAGGAACTAGGCCGCCGTCTGCATCGGCCCGCGGTGTTCCGGATTCCCGGCGGCCTGCTGCGCCGGATCGGCGGCGGTTTCGCCGACGAGCTCCTGCTCGGCGGTCAGCGCGTGCTGCCCAACAAGGCGCTAAGCCGCGGTTTTGTGTTCCGGCACGAGACGCTGCGCAGTGCGTTCGAAGCAATCTTGTAAAGCCGTGCGGCGTCAGATCGCCGCCACGCTCCGGAACGTTGCCGCGACTGCGCGCAGCGCCGCCAGCTTGGCGGGATCGCTGACCTTGGAATGTAGCATCACCTTCGAGCTGCCGAGTTTCGGCAGCTTGTGGGTCGGCCCGATGTCGACCAGCCCGGGGGGCGCGATCCGTCGCGCCAGCGGCGCGATTGCAAGTCCGGCGAGCGCGGCTGCAACCACGGCGGTGACGCCGCCGCCGACGAAGCGCTCACGCCATTTCAGGCCAGCCTTATCGAGCGCGCGCACGGCGATGGCGCGGACCCCACAGGGCGGGGCGAGCGTCGCGAGCGGCAAAGGCTGCCCCTTTGGCACTGTGAAGTGTCGTGACGCGAACCAGCCGAACTCGTCCTCGGCCAGCTTCTCGCCGCCGCGCCGGCTGCCTTCCTGGCGCACGATCACCGCATCCAGTTGGCCCGAATCATAAGCCTCCTGCATCTCGCGGGAGAAGCCGATGGTGACGGCGAGCGTGAGGTTCGAGGACATCGCATGCAGGCGTTCGAGCAGCGGCACCAACTCCGAGCCCGCGGCATGGTCGGAGATGCCGAGCGAGAGCGACTGCGCGACTGACCCCTCGCCCGACAGCGCGCAATCATGCGCCGCGATGAGCGCGCGGGCGCGCTCGCGGAACGCTGCGCCATCCGCGGTAAGACGGACCGCGCGCGGCGAGCGTTCGACGAGACGTTTTCCCAGCAGCGTCTCCAGCCGTTGCAGCTTGAGGCTGACGGCCGCCTGGGTCGTGCCAAGCGCTTCGGCGGTCCGCGTAAAGCTCTGGAGGTCGGCAACCAGCAGGAAGGCCTGGACGGTGGCGATGTCGAGCGTTGCTGTCATTATTATCTCTTATCACTGGTATCAACAGAGATAAGATACCAAAATGTCGAGGGCGGGTCTAGCTTCTCACCAACGCCGCGCAACACCTGCGCGACATCCGAGGAGAACGACCATGCCGCTGATCACCGTGTCCTACACCACCTCCCGCCAGTCGCCCTCGCTGAAGGCCGACATCGCGAGCGCCGTGTCCGAGCTCACCGCAAAAATCCTGCACAAGGATCCTGAGGTCACGGCCATCATCGTGAAGTCGGTGGAGGCGGCCGACTGGTTCGCCGGCGGCAAGTCGCTCGCAGAGCAAAAGCTCGCGAGCTACTGGATCGACATCCACGTCAGCGAAGGCACCAACACCAAGGACGAGAAGGCCGCCTATCTCGCCGCGATGTTCCAGCGCATGGCCGGGATCCTGGGCCCGCTGCATCACGAGACCTATCTGCATGTCGACGAGGTCAAGGGCGATGCCTACGGCTTTGGCGGCCTGACCCAGGAGCGGCGCTACGTCGCCGGCAAGCTCGAGGTTTCGCCGGAGAAGGCGTGAAACCGCGGACCGCGGGTGAACGATCTCACCCGCGGCCTGAACCGGCGGCCTGAACCGATTGAGCCTCCTGATCGTCAGCTCGCTATGCGAAACTGAACTTCGTCCTTGTTCAGGAAACAGGTCTTGTCGAACAGCTTCAGGTCGAGCGGGTTCGGCAGCCTGACATCGTCCAGGTCAGGGCAGGGCTTGAGCGAGGGATCATAGGAACGGTCGATCTGCGAGATGAAGACGACAATCAATCCCTTGTCGCGCGCGAATGATTTCAACGCGCGCACCTGAACGGAAAGGTCGGGATTTTCCCGCCGCTGGTCGAGCAGTTGCAGATAGTCGATCACCACGACGGTGCCGCGCGGTGCTGCGGCCATCTGCTTGATGACGTGGTCGGCACTGATTGCGTCGGAGCAATCGACCTCGAAGAGTTTTTCGAATTGCGCCAGGTCCACGCCGATCGCCCGAAAGCGATCGAAGACGTCTTTCTCGGTGTATTCCAGCGAGAAGAACGCGGCGCGATGGCCTGACCGCATCGCCTCCACGGCAAGCTCCAGGCTCATCAGGGTCTTGCCCTGGCCGGGACGCGCACCAACCAGCACCAGGTCACCCGGTTGGAATTGCGTGAAAAGCCGGTTGGCCGGCGTCGCTGCGGCAGCTTTCGCCGCGAGCATGCTCCATGCGGAAAAGCCTTCCGTCGCGGCGATGCGGTCGAGCGCATCGTGCAGCGGAATGCCTTCCTCGCGGGACAGGCGCTTCGCTCTTCGCTTCAGATGATAAATGGGTGCAGACAGTCTCATCGCAAAAACCTCCCATTGCGAGCTGAAACGCAACCCCTCCTTATGCCTGGCGCTCGAACAGTCGGTCCGATGATCAATTCGCCCGGTATGAAATGTACTTTCCCGGCGGAGGGGGGAGGCGTGGGCGACACCGAGATCAAGCGTAGCTGATTCCGGGTTTGCGGAGAATGAGGGAGACCGGAAGTTAGGCCGCCGCTTCCGGCACCAGCGCCTGGGTCGGCCCGAACAGCTCCTCGAAGGCTTGCCGAAGCGCCACGTCGACATCGCTCATCGTCACGAGCTGGCCGAGGTCGACCAGCGAGGTGACGCCGTAGCGGGGATCGGCGACGCCGCAGGGCACGATGCCGTCGAAATGCGACAGCTCCGGCTCGACATTGATGGCGATGCCATGGAACGAGACCCAGCGCTTCAGCCGGACGCCGATCGCCGCGATCTTGTCCTCGTGCTCGGGTCCCTTATCGGGCCGCTTGACCCAGACGCCGACCCGGTCCTCGCGACGCTCGCCACGGATATTGAACGCGGCGAGCGTCCGCAGAATCAACTCTTCCAAGCTCGCGACATAGGCCCGGACATCCGGCCGGCGGCGCTTCAGGTCGAGCATGACATAGGCCACGCGCTGGCCGGGCCCGTGATAGGTGAGCTGGCCGCCCCGCCCGGTGGCAAAGGTCGGGAATCGGGCCTCGAGCAGGTCTGATTCCTTGCCCGAGGTGCCGGACGTGTAGAGCGGAGGGTGCTCCAGCAGCCAGACCAGCTCCGGAGCTTCACCCGCCGCAATCGCCGCGACGCGCGCTTCCATTTCGGCCACGGCCTCCGGATAGGGCACGGGCGCGTCCGAAATCCGCCACTCCACGGGCTCGCCGGAGGAGGCGGAAAACGCCGTCAAATCGAGCTCTTGGCGGGGGTATTGGGGTGAATTAACCATTGGCTAACCATAACCGGGTGATGATCCCAGGCGCAAATACCAAGTCCCTAGTCCTAGTCCCAAGTTGCGGTGGTGCTGAAGTGCCTACTCTCGACAAAGTCACCGTGGATCTCATGGTCGTCCTCGGGACGACAACCATGCCGATCCATCAAGTATTACGTCTTTCCCGCGGCGCCATCATCGAGCTGGACGCAACCGAGGCCGACGAGGTCAAGGTTTTGGCCAATAATTTGCCCGTCGCCTCCGGCGTCGTGCTGGTCGACCGCAACCGGATCGCGGTCGAGGTCAAGCAGATGCTGCCCCGTATCCCGGGCACGCGGTAGCGGCCCGGGCACGCGCAGCCGCCTGGGCAGGCGGAAAAGGCCGATGCCGGCGCGAAGAGCCGGAACTTTCCTGCCAAGCTTGTGGAATTCAGGGCCTTTGGAGGCTTGTACCCCTCTGATGGATTTGTTAGATCGGCGCCGTTGATCCGGTTGGCCTTCAAGCCTCTAGCCGGCATCCCCAAAAGCGCTCGTGGCGGAATTGGTAGACGCGCTGCCTTGAGGTGGCAGTGAGTAAAATCGTGGGGGTTCGAGTCCCTCCGAGCGCACCAAGCAAACAGACACGCGAAAGATTGTTTCGCGATTTTCGGTGCCCGCCCTGTTCGCGCTGCGAATCCTGGAACGGGGCCTCCCCCAGTCTTCGATGTTCGATCTCGCGGCCGAGAGTCGGCGCGATCGTCGTCCGCGCCTCGCAATCACTTCGGCAAGGTCAGCAGGAGCCACGCGCCCGCGGCCACACAGGCAATGCCGGCAGCGCGCGCGATCCAGCGTCCCACCGGCGTGACTTTCTCCAAAAGTACAAGCAACGACAAAAGCGCAATCCAGAGCACGTTCATCACGCCGCCCACGAACAACAGCGCCATCATTACCCAGCAGCAGCCGACACAATAACCTCCATGCCGAAAGCCCAGCAGCACGCAACCCCGCAGGTCGCTGCGAAAGCCGCCGTGGCGCATCAGGAACAGAAACGGCGACTGGCATTGGGCGAGGCAGATGTCTTTGAGCCGTGTCCATTGATAGGCGCCCGCCGCGATCAGCACGATGCCGCCGAGCAGGTTGCTCGCGATCGCCATCCGGGAATCCAGCAGGGCAGCCCGCTCGATCGCCCATTGGAACAGGGTGGCTGCCAGCGAAAAGCCGCACCAAGCCAGGAGATAGCCGGCGGCAAACCAGCCGGTCGCTGCGAATAGTTTGCCTTGCGCTTTGCCCTGTCGACCGACGCGGGCGTACATCAGGATCATGGGCGCGGCCGAGGGGGCCATCATTCCGACCATCATCACCGCCCACATCAGGAACACATAGGCGAACTCGATTTTTCGCCACGGCTCTTCGGCTGGCAGCATGATTCCGATCCCAGCCGGGATCATGCGGAACTCGGTCATCCCCATTCCGCCCATGTCCATGTCGTTGGCGAGCCAGAGCACATAGCTCCACGCCAGCGCGACCATGAGGACGATCGCGATGCCGACGATCCAGCGATCGCGCCGCAGCACGACTTCCAAGGGGCTGTCCGTCATTTGCGATCGATGTTGTGCGATCGATGTTGCCGGCCACCGATGCAGGGCGGTATCTGGAGTTTACATCACACTTGGTTCGACCAGCGGATCGGCGCATAGAGGCCGTTCCTGCCGGAATTATCCCAGCGCATGCCATGATCGCTGAAGGTATTGCCGGCAGCACCGACCGCCATCACCATGGCGTCGGGGCTGACCGGATGGCCGATGTTCACCCACATCTCGCCGCTCGGATGCATGGTCGGTAGCGGATCGACGGACATGTGCAGGACGCCGGGGATTTCCGCGGACCGCGTCTTGCCGTCGATTTGGAACGTGATCGGGACCTTGCGCACCCCCAGGTTCTTGCTGATCAGTGGCGCGAACGCGGCCATGGGACCGCCGGCACCGCCGGTGAAGATTGCAGCCAGGGCCTCGGTCTGGTCATCGTTGGCGCGCTGATCGATATAGGCGGCCACCGACCAGTCTCCGTCTGCCATGACCCCAGGTGCGTGGAGGATGACGAGCACATTCAGGTCATCGAGCGCGATCTCGCCATAGCGGCCGGTCTCGATGTGGAAGATCAGCGGTACGTTGCAGAAGCCTTCGGTCGGTCGCGCGGTCAACGGCGGCGCCGCCGACACCAGGCAGGGGCACACGATGCTGCAATTGCAATTCTCGAAATAGTCACCAGAAAGGTGCCATGGGACATCCGCCATTGCTGTCTCCCGCTTGGCCGAACCCGATAGATGCTTTCGAATGAGCTACGTAGAGTTGAAAATTACGCTTCGTGAGGAAGCACCGCAAGCCGATTCCACCATCGACATATGTCGAGCAAGGTGAGCGCGACGAAGTTCGCTATCCCTCATGCCCGGGTTCCCTTAGTTCGCCTGCGGTCGAAACTCCGGCTCGATCTGGGTGGCCGCGGGCATGAACACCCGCGCCGGATGGCTGAAGATCTCGAATTCGTCGCCCCGTGCGATACCGACAAGCGTAATGCCACTGGCCTCCGCCGTTCGGACCGCAAGCGCAGTCGGTGCAGACATGGCGACGACGATGCCGGCGCCCATCGCGGCGGTTTTTTGCACCATCTCGACCGATAGCCGGCTGGTGAGGATGACGGCGCCGGCGCCGCCGGATGCACCTTCGATGGCGAGAGCGCCGGCAAGCTTGTCGAGGGCGTTGTGGCGCCCCACGTCCTCGCGCACCATCATGGTCTTGCTGCCTGGCCGGAAAAAACCCGCGGCGTGAGCGGCGCGTGTCTTGTGGTTGAGGATCTGTGACTCGGTGAGGGCCGCGATGGCCGTGCTGATCTGCTCCGGCGTGAGGCCCGCCGGTTGCTCGACGCACTGAGCGATACGGCCGGCTTCGCGCAGGCTGTCGATGCCGCACAGGCCGCAACCCGTCGGCCCGACCAGATGTCGCCGTCGCTCCTTCAGCCGTCGCCCGGCATTCGGTCGCAGCCATAGCCGCAGTTCGATCCCGTCGGGACCGGGAACGACCGTGAGTTCCTCGATCTCGCCGATGTCGCCGATGATCCCTTCGGTCAGACTGAATCCCACAGCAAGGTCGGTCAGATCGGCGGGAGTTGCCATCACGACGGCGACGGTCGTTCCGTCGTAGACGAGTGCCACGGGACATTCCTCGGCCAGCATCCGCTCATCGTGCGTCCCGCTCGACGTGAGCCGGGGCATTCTCACGGATGGCGTGGGCATGGATGCGCGATCGTGTGCGCCGGATCGAGAGCCGTGCATGGGTGTTCGTCCTACGTCGATTCATCGACGCACGAACCGGAGCAAGGTTCCGAACGGTTGGAACTTGCCATCCCATCTCGGGTTCTGCGTGCAGGGCTTGCGATTGAAGGAAACGCCATGCGGCAAAAGGCAAAGGTCGAGAACAATGATGCGCCGGCAGGCGGCTGGGGCTCACTTAAAGCCGTTGCAAGCATCCTGACGCAGGAAGAGGTCGCCATTCTCGGCAGCGAGATCCTGCTCAAGCAGAACAAGCCCGACGGATTCATGTGCGTGAGCTGCTCCTGGGCCAAGCCGGCCAAGCCACGTCCATTCGAGTTCTGCGAGAACGGTGCCAAGGCGACCGCCTGGGAGATTACTAGCAAGACCGCGACACCGGAGTTCTTTGCGCAACATACGCTGACTGAACTACGAACCTGGTCCGATCATCAACTGGAGGAGCAGGGGCGCCTGACGACGCCGATGCGTTACGACCTGGCAAGCGACAAATATCTAGCGGTCGACTGGGACGAGGCCTTTGCGGATATCGGCGCCGAGCTGAACCGGCTCGATCCCCGTTCCGTCGTGATGTACACGTCCGGACGTGCCTCGCTCGAAACCAGCTACATGTACCAATTGTTCGGCCGCATGTACGGCACCAACAATTTCCCCGACAGCTCGAACATGTGCCACGAGACGACGTCGGTGGCGCTGCCGGAGGTGATCGGAGTTCCGGTCGGCACGGTGCTGCTGGAGGATTTCGAGATCACCGATTGCATCTTCTTCTTCGGCCATAACACCACCACCAATGCGCCGCGCATGCTGCATCCGCTCCAGGAGGCGGCGCAGCGCGGCGTGCCGATCATAACGTTCAACCCGCTGCGCGAGCGCGGCCTGGAGCGTTTCGTCAATCCGCAAAATCCCGTCCAGATGATCGCAGGCGGCACGCGCATCAGCTCGCAATATTATCAGGTGCGTGTCGGCGGCGACGCGGCGGCGATCGTCGGGATTTGCAAATGGGTGATCGAGGCGGACGACCTCGCTCGGGAAAATGAAACTGCGCGCGTGGTGGATGTCGAATTCATCCGGCAGCACACGGCCGGCTTCGAGGAGTTCGCCGAATTCTGCCGTGCACAGGATTGGGAGGAGATCGAACGGGCCTCGGGGCTTTCGCGCGGTGCCCTGCGCGAGGCCGCGAACACTTATATGGAGGCCAAGGCCGTGATCGCCAATTACGGCATGGGCATCACCCAGCACAAGCACGGCGTCGAGACGAACAAGATGATCGTCAACCTGCTGCTGCTCCGCGGCAATATCGGCAAGCCCGGCGCCGGCATTTCGCCGATCCGGGGCCACTCCAACGTGCAGGGCCAGCGCACCGTCGGCATTTCCGAGAAGACCAAGCTGGTGCCGCTCGACAAGCTTGCGGAGCTCTACGGTTTCGAGCCGCCGCGGTGGGAGGGACTGTCCACCGTCGACGCCTGCCAGGGCATTCTGAAAGGCGACGTTCGCGGCTTCGTCAGCCTTGGCGGCAATTTCCTGCGCGCCGTTCCCGAGCGGTCCCTGATGGAGCCCGCGTGGTCCAGCCTGCGCCTGTCGGTGCAGATCGCGACCAAGCTCAACCGGACTCACCTCGTGCCCGGCGAGGTCACTTATCTGCTGCCGTGCCTCGGCCGGATCGAGATCGACCGGCAGGATAGCGGCGAACAAGCGGTGTCGATGGAGGATTCCACCGCCTGCATTCACGGATCGCGCGGGCAGCGCAAGCCGGTGGCCGACCATCTCCTGTCGGAGCCTGCGATCGTCGCCGCCCTGGCGAAGGCGACGTTGAAGCCTAATCCCAAGATCGATTGGGACGCCTGGGTCGCCGATTATTCACGGGTTCGGGACGCCATCGAGCGCACCTATCCCGACCAGTTCAAGGACTTCAACGCGCGGCTGTTCGAACCCGGCGGTTTTGCGCGGCCGCTCGCGGCGCGCGAGCGGAAGTGGAAGACCCCGAACGGCAAGGCCAACTTCACCGTTCCAAAGTCGGCCTTCGCGCCACCCCGGGAGACCGACGGCGTCTATGAGCTGATGACACTGCGCGCCGACGGACAGTTCAATACGACGATCTACGCCGAAGGCGACCGCTTTCGCGGCATCGAGGGCGGCCGCTACGTCGTGTTCATGAATCCCGCTGACATGGAGGAAGACGGGCTAAAATCGGGAGATACCGTCACGCTGGTGACGGAGGCGGGCGATGGCGTCACGCGCAGCTTGAGCGAGCTCCAAATCGTCCCCTATGGCATCCCACGCAGGAGCATTGCGGCCTATTATCCCGAATGCAACGTGCTCATTCCGCTCTGGCATCAAGCGGAGGGCAGCAAGGTCCCTGCTGCGAAATCCATTCCGGTGCGTTTGTTCAAGGACGTCCTTCCGGAGATCGTCGAGGGCGGAGAGGCTCCGATCTCGGCGTCGTGAACGCCGTCGATCACGCCCAAAGGAGAAGGACGATGAGAGACAGCGCGTCAGAAGTGACCGGCATCAGCGACGCCGTTCACTTGTGCATCGACATGCAGAACATCTTCGCTCCGGGCGGTCTCTGGGCGACGCCCTGGATGGCGCGAGTTTTGCCGACGATCGCCTCGATCGTTTCGCGCCATCAGGCCAGAACGATCTTCACGCGATTCATCACGCCGGAAGATCCGGAGGATCGGCCCGGACAGTGGCAGAGCTATTTTCGTCGCTGGCGACGGGCGACCCGCAAACATCTTCCGCCGTCCGGTCTCGAGCTCGTGCCGGCCCTGAGCCGCTTCGTTCCCCCGGCGGCCGTCATCGACAAGCCGGCCTATTCGGCGTTCAGCAATCCCGGGCTCGCGAGCCTGCTGATCGACAAGAACGTCGGCACGGTCGTGATCACGGGCGCGGAGACCGACGTCTGCGTGCTCTCGACGGTGCTGAGCGCCGTCGATCTCGGCTTTCGGGTCGTCATCGTCGAGGATGCGCTGTGCAGCTCGTCCGACGTCGGCCATGATGCGCTCATGACGATGTACCGCACCCGCTTTCACGGCCAGGTCGACCTGATGAGCGCCGAGGAATTGGCGGAGTTCTGGCGTGAGTAGGGGACGATCCACTCAATTGACATTGTCGCCGAGCATGTTGCGGAAGGCGGTGGCGACGGCGGCAGTGCCGCTGGCGCCGTGCATCAGCGCGATCTCACCCTGCTGCTCGTGGCGGATGGCGTGGGCCATCACACGCAGGCGCAGATCGCCGGCGCTATGCCACATCTGGTCGGCCATCCTGACCGCGCCGGCGTGATGCTTGCTCATCGTCTCGACGAACAGCGTGTCGAATTGGCCCGCCGGCGCGGCCTTCACCTGCCGCATCTCGGCTTGGGTTAGGAAGCCCGGCATGACGGCACGTTCGTCCGAGCTGCAATCGGGCATCTCGGTGTCGAACCAGCTCAGCCACCAGGTCTCGAAAATCCGGTTCTCGCCGGTCTGGCTCGCGACCATCAGCATCGCCAGCTTTCGCAGATGAGGGTCCTGCGCGCGCTCCGCGGCGATCCGCGCCAGCGCGATGCCCTGGGCGTGATGCGCGGTCATATGACGGATGTAAGTCTGGTCCGTATCCCTGTCGCGGCCCATCCATGGCGGCTCGTAACCATGGCTGCCGAACAACGCGGTCGCCCCGAGCAGCGCGATCAAGGCCAGCGCGCCGGTGATCCAGGCATTGGTGAAGCGAACATCGCGCGCGGGTGCAGCTCCCCCCGTCCAGCGCAGCCTGGCGAACAGGGGGTACATCACGGCCGAGGAGCCGTGGACGAGCAGGCCGATCCAGTACGGCTGCTGCAGCGTGAACAGCGGCTGCCAGAACGGAAACAGCGGCACCAGCACGAACCATTCCATGCTTGACGAGAACACGGCCCATGGCAGGGCGAGCAGCAGGATCGTGAGCGGCCGCAGGTCGGCGGTCCAGCGTCCGAGCACACCGAAGAACACCAGCGCCCACGAGAAGTCCGCCCATTGGTGGAAGGCGATCCCGGCAAGGATCGCGCTCCACGACGGCTCTGCGCTGATCGCCCAATCGCGCGCGGGAATGGCGGCGACCGTCATCCAGTCGACGGCGGCATCGCGTCCGATGCGCGCGGCGAAGAGCTGGCTGACGATGGTCGAGAAGGTGCTGCTGATCAGGCCGAGTTGGGCAGCGGCGATCCAGCGGGAGCGCCGCCGTGAGGCGGCTTCATCACCGGGGCGAATTGAACTGGGAATGGCGGACGGCGCGGCGGCGTTCACGTCAGCTGATTGAGTTTCTTCAACGGATTGAGCTCGCTCGGCTTGCTCTGTTCGTCCCGGCCGCGCCCCGCTTGCTCCTTGCCTTCCTCATGGAGATCCTGATCGCCGACGATCTCGCCGACGGCCTGTTTCGCCTTGCCAGCGATCCGCTGACCGAGGCCCTTGGTCTTGCTCATGGTCTGCCTCCAGGCTCACGCCGTGACCCCGGCGCTTGAAGGGGGATGAGCGCCGGGGCCGCGGTTTCGTCTATTCAGCCTCCGGCAGGGGGGACGTCGGAAGCGTTGAATGAGACTCGCTGACACGTGGATGGTTCCTCGGGCGTCATCTTGGCTCGAGTTCGATGATCACGCCTTCATTGCCGCGGAGCAGGATGGTGGCGCCCGGCAACCGCTCGGACGGCAGGTCGAGATGCGTCGACATCAGCAGGCGGCCGCGACCTTGCCAATGCAATTTCCGCGGCTCGGCGGCAATGTTGAGCGCGACCAGAATGTCGTTGCCGCCGTCCGTCCGCCGGTAGGCAAGAACATCGTTCTGCGAGCGCAGCGGCTCGTAGCCGCCGTGACGCAGGCACGCCTGCTCGTGCCGCAGCGTCATCAGCGCGCGAAACAGCGCCAGGATCGAACGCGCATCGCGCTGCTGCGCGGCCACGTTGGCCGCGCTGTCGGGCGGCTCCAGCGGCAGCCATGGATCGCCGGTGGTAAAGCCACCGTTGGTGCTGTCGTCCCATCGCATCGGCGCGCGTTCGGGATCGCGGCAAAGGCCGTAGCCCGGCACAAGCTTTTCGAAGGGGTCGCGGACGCGGTCGGGCGGAATGGGAACGCGCTTGCGGCCGATCTCGTCGCCCATGAAGAAGAACGGCGTTCCCCGCAGCGTCATCAGCAGCATCGCCAACACCCGCATCTGCGCGTCGCCGATTTTGCTCGCAATCCGCTGCTTGTCGTGACCACCGATCACCCAGACCGGCCATGCATGATCCGGGATGGCGTTATAATATGCGTCGATCGTCGCTTGCAGCGAGGACGCGTCCCATTGCGAGTCCAGCAGCGCGAAATTGAGCGGCAGATGCAGGCGCGGTCGGTCGTTGCCGTAGAAGTGGCCGATGCGGTCGGTCTTGCCCTGGACCTCACCGCACAACATCCGCCCCGGATAGCCATCGATCACCTCGCGGATGAATTCGATGCAATCCATCGTCTCCGGCCGATCGTCGGTAAAGACAGGCGTCTGGCGCTGCGGCGGCGGCTTGCCTTTGGCTTGCGGGTTATGCGGATTGTCGCGCAGCAGCGCGTCCTTGATCAGGACGGCGCTGGCATCGACGCGAAAGCCGTCGACGCCGCGATCGAGCCAGAAGCGCATGACATCAGCGATCGCGGCGCGCAGCTGCGGGTTGCGCCAGTTCAGATCGGGCTGCTCGACCAGGAACGAATGGTAGTAATATTGCCGCCGCGCCTCGCACCATTCCCATCCGCTGCCGCCGAAGCGGCTCAGCCAGTTGTTGGGCGGGCCGCCGTTCTCGGCCGCGTCGGCCCAGATGTACCAATCGGCCTTCGCGCTGTTCCGTGAGCTGCTGCTCTCGACGAACCATGCGTGATCGTTCGCGGTATGGTTGGGCACGAGATCGAGGATCACGCGGATCCCCTCTGCGTGCAGGGCCTTGAGCAGGCGGTCGAACGCCTCGAGGCTGCCGAACGCAGGGTCGATGGAGCAGTAGTCGGAGATGTCGTAGCCGAGGTCGCGGAACGGACTCTTGTAGATCGGCGTCAGCCACACCGCGTCGACGCCGAGCCATTTCAGATAGTCGATCCGTGATGTCAGGCCGGCGAGGTCACCCTTGCCGTCGCCGTCCGAGTCCTGGAACGAGATCAGTGCGATTTCGTAGATGACGGCGGATTCCCACCACGCACCTTCGTTACGGGACGCCTCGTTCATTGCTTTGCATTACCTCGTCGTGCTTCCTCAAGTCCGTCCCGCGGTGGCGTTCGCTGCGATCTGCTTGGCCGCGGTTCGGGCGCTCTCGATGCCTTTGGGAAAGCCGCTGCGGTTCGGATACAGCTTGCGCCGGGCGTCGCGCGGCGGCCGCCGCGGCTTGGTGTCCTGCGCGGCGCGGTAGTCGAGCATCGCGATTCCGCCGACCATCAGCAGCGCCAGCGCGATATTGCCCTTTTTGGGATTATCCGCGGTCAACCCGGAAAGCAGCGCGGCCGCATCGAGGCCGTCGCCGCCGACGCGGGCCCACAGGCCGGCGTTCTTCTCGACCGAGAGCGTCGTGATCCCGGCCAGGATCTCGCGCACGCCGAAGGCGCGGACCAGCGTCTCATGGCCTTCCATGCCCAGCGTTTCCGTGACCCGCCGTGGCGCGAAGAATTCGACGACGCCGAGGCCGATGCTGAACCAGCCGAGCGCGCGGGCGAGCTGGTCTTCGGGGCGCTTCAGGCTCGGGCCGCCCTCGACGATCTTCGGATCGCCCTTGGTGCGAACGATGTTGGAGAAATGAAACATGGATCTTGCTCCTCAGGGCTTCAGCACGACCTTGACGCAGGAGTCGCGCTTGTCGCGAAACACCTGATACATATCGGGGCCTTGGCTGAGCGGGACGGTGTGGGTGATGACGAAGGACGGATCGATCTGGCCTTCCTCGATGCGATGGAGCAGGTCGTCGGTCCAGCGGTTGACGTGGGTCTGGCCGGTGCGCATCGTCAGGCCCTTGTTCATGAAGGCGCCCATCGGAAGCATGTCGGAGAATCCGCTGTACACGCCCGCCACCGAAAGGATGCCGCCGGGACGGCAGACATAGATCATCTCGCGCAGCACATGCGGCCGGTCGCTCTCCACCATCATCATCTGCTTGGCGCGGTCGAGCAGCGTGTCGGGCAGGGAGGCCATCACATGCGACTCCATCCCGACGCAATCGATGCATTTCTCGGGGCCTCTGCCGTCGGTGAGCTCCTCGAGCCGCTCCAGGACGCTTTCGTTCTCGAAATTGATGGTGGTCGCGCCGCCGGCTTCGGCCATGCTGAGCCGTTCAGGCAGGCAGTCGATCGCGATCACCTGGTTGGCGCCGAGCAGGATGGCGCTGCGGATCGCCATCTGCCCCACCGGACCGCAGCCCCAGATCGCGACCGTATCGGTCGGCTCGATGTCGCATTGCACGGCGGCCTGCCAGCCGGTCGGGAAGATGTCGCTGAGGAACAGCAATTGCTCGTCGGGAATTCCGGCGGGCACCTTGATGTGGGTGGCGTCGGCAAAGGGCACGCGCAGGTATTCGGCCTGGCCGCCGGGATAGCCGCCGGTCAGATGCGTATAGCCGAACAGGCCGGCGCCGGAATGACCGAACGCCTTTTCCGCCAGATGGCGCTTGCGATTGGTGGTCTCGCAGACGGAGAAATTGCCGCGCTTGCACTGGTCGCATTCGCCGCAAATGATCGTGAAGGGCACGACGATGCGGTCGCCCTTCTTCAGCTTGCCATCAACCCCCGAGCCGACCTCGACCACTTCGCCCATGGTCTCGTGGCCCATGATGTCGCCGGGCAGCATGCCCGGTATGTAGTTGTGAAAGAGGTGCAGGTCCGAACCGCAGATGGCACAGCTCGTGACTTTAATGATCGCGTCGCGCGGATCCTGAATCTCGGGATCGGTGACGGTGTCGCAGCGAATGTCTTCCTTGCCGTGCCAAACCAGCGCCTTCATCTCTGTCCTCCCGCGAGCTACGAGGCATCCAAGTCGAACAGCGAACGATGGTTGCTATCGCACGGTGCAGAATCTTTGCGCCGCACCAGAGTGCGTCCCCGATAGGAACGAGCGGCCACCGCGGTGATTGGAGCGTCATCAATCCCACTCAAGGACTAGCGAAGGATACGCTCATGGCCGCGAACCAACTTGCAGTCGTTACCGGCGCCTCCACCGGCATCGGCCTGGAACTCGCCAGATGTTGTGCCCAAGGAGGCTTCAACCTTGTCATCGCTGCCGATGAGCCCGAGATCGAGAGGGTGGCCGTGGATCTCCGCAGGCTCGGCACCAGCGTCGAGGCGGTCGAGGCCGATCTCGCCACCACCGAAGGCGTCGACAAGCTCTGCGCCGCGGTCGGCGACCGGCCGATCGACGCGCTGCTGGCCAATGCCGGCGTCGGCCTCGGTAAGGCCTTCCTTGACCAGGATTTTGCCAGGATCAGGCACCTTGTCGACACCAACATCACCGGCACGCTGTATCTGATCCATCGCGCCGGCAACGAGATGGTTCGCCGCAATTCGGGCCGTATCCTGATCACGGGCTCGATCGCTGGATTCACGCCGGGCAGCTTCCAGGCGGTCTACAACGCCAGCAAGGCATTCCTCGATTCATTCTCGTTCGCGCTCCGCGAGGAGCTGCGCGACAGCGGCGTCACCGTCACCTGCCTGATGCCGGGCGCGACGGAAACCGAGTTCTTTCGCCGCGCCGACATGATGGACACGAAGGTCGGCACCGAGCCGAAGGACAGCGCCTACGACGTGGCGAAGGCCGGCTTCGACGCCATGTTGCGCGGCGAGTCCGACATCGTGACCGGAATGAAGAACAAGATCCAGACCACAATCGCCAACGTCACGCCCAACGAGATGTTGGCCAAGCAGCATCGCAAGATGGCGGAGCCGGGCACGGCGAAGTCGTAGAACGATGCCGTCGCAATCTAGGCTGAGGACCCCGCCGCTCCCGCGGATCGACAAAGGAGGAATCCGATTCACATAGCCTAATGCGCGTGGCTTCCCAGTCCGCCAGATTGGTTGGGCTGGAGAAGGGGGCTGTGATGCCGATGGATCGCGTCGAACAGGCCTTTATCGCAACGGCAATCACGGGTTTTCTGGTGATGATGGCGGCGATCGTCTGGATGATGATGGGTTAATGGCGGGGAGGGCTGCTGATTTGCGGATCGCGTTGCCCTATGCTGCGGTGCTCCTGTGCCTGGCGGTGACCGCTTGGCTCGCTTTCGCGCATCTGTTCTGATCGCCGTTCGGCTCACCCCTGCGGGTCGGCGATCAGTGCGGCCAGCCTGTGGGCCATCGCCGGCAGATCGATCGGTTTCTCCAAGATCAACACGTCGTGGAATTCCGGACTGATCGTGACCTTGTCGTATCCGGTCGTGAAGAGGAACGGTATGTTCCGTGCCTTCAGTTCGCGCGCGACAGGAAAGATCATCTCGCTGCGGATGTTCACGTCGAGCACGGCGGCATCCAGGATGCTGCCGTCGTGCAGGATCCTGAGTGCGTCCGCGAGATCGCCGACGGGGCCCGCGACGTCTGCGCCGAGCGCGCGACATGCTTTGCCAATGTCATCGGCGAGAAAATATTCGTCCTCGACAACGAAGATCCGCCGCCCGCTGAGCGGCGGCAGCGGATCTGACGACGTGGGCGATATCACCATGACGCCTCCCATGCCTTCCTTTCCGGTCCGTAGGAACATAGGGCGGTGACCCGCCTTGGTACAAACGTTACAACCGAAAGTGGGTTCCATGAGCAACCGCGACATCATCGTCATAGGTGGCTCGGCCGGCGCGACCGCACCGCTGAAGCAGATCCTGGGCCGCCTGCCGCCGGATCTGCCCGCGGCGGTGTTCATCGTGCTGCACATCCCGGCGCAAGGCATCGGCATTCTCTCGACGGTCGCCAGCAGCGCCGGCCCGCTCCCGGTCCGGCAGGCCGAAAACGGCATGAAGATCGAGCCGGGCCAGGTTTATCTGGCCGCACCCGACCATCATCTGCTGCTGTCAGAGGATCGCGTGTTCCTCGGGCGGGGTCCGCGCGAGAACATGGTGCGGCCGGCCATCGACGCCTTGTTTCGCTCGGCCGCCATCAATTACGGCCCGCGCGTGATCGGCGTGCTGCTCAGCGGCCTGTTGTCCGACGGTGCGGCCGGTCTCAACGCGATCAAGCGTTGCGGCGGGATATCCGTGGTTCAGGACCCCTCGGACGCCATCGCCGATGAGATGCCAAGGAGCGCCCTGGAGGCCTCCATCATCGATCTTTGCGTCCCAGGCGCCGGAATGGGTGATGTCCTGTCCGATCTCACCAGGGAAGTTGCCGGCGCCGCGCTGCCGATCCCGCCGGAGATCCGGCTCGAGGTCGAGATCGCGGCCGGCGAGCGGATCGGCAGTGACAAGCTCATCTCGGTGGCTGATCCGGTTGCGCTGACCTGTCCGGCCTGCGGGGGGGTGCTGTCCGAGATTAAGGAAGCGCACCCGATGCGCTTCCGTTGCCAGGTCGGTCACGCCTACACCGCCGACATCCTCGCCAAGGAGCAGGAAGGGCAAGTGGATGAAGCCCTGCGGGTCGCGCTGCGTATCATCGAGGAGCGGGCGGAGCTAGTGCAGCGCATGGCCGCTGACGGCCGGCGCAGTGGCCGGCCCGCGGTTGCCGAGATGTACCAGGCGCGGGCTGCCGAATATCGCGAATATGCCGACATGATCCGGCGGGTTGTGCTAAAGTCGCTCGATCCTCCGGTTCGCAACCGGGAGGCTTGAGGGTCGCCATGAACATTTCCCTCGCCGAATGGACCGAGCAGCTCGATACCGAGCGCCGCCATCTGATCAAGGCCGATCGTGATATCGATGAGGGTTGGCAGCGCATCCGAGACCAGGAGGATCGGATTCGTGCACTCAGTGCCGGCAGCCATGAGGCGGCCCTGGCGGAGCGGTTGGCGGAGGCCCTGAAGCAGACCCTGACCGAATGGCTGCGCCATCGTGTCCTGATCGAGCAGCGGATTGCCTACCTTCGGCAGCAAGTCGGTCCGGAGTGATCCGGGCGGCAGGCCGCCCGAAATCTGCGCCGAGTTCATACATGAAGTCGAGTTGCCGCTCGACGTTGCGGCGCAAACGGTCGTTCTCGCGGAGCAGCCGGCGGGCGGTCGCGGTGGCATCCTCGGCCCGCCTGATCAGGGCCGCGAGTTCGTCGGACGTTTGCATCCTAAGGCTCCTGCCGCACGCAACTATGGGCCCGTGGTCGGGAATTGACAACGACGCTCGCTGTATGGAACGCAGCGTGGCATTTCCGCCTTTCACCTGTTGAGATAACGTCAATTCTGCTATTGCGGCGAGCGGGCATCCGGTCCCGGCACTGAATGAGAGCCACCGAAGACCATGCATGAAGTCGGCGACCAGTCGGTCGAAAGAGAGCGCCAGATCAACTCCCCGCTGATCATCGGGGTGGGTGCCCCGCCGACCGCTCTGGGCAGCATCGAACGCTTCTTTGGCAAGTTGACCCTTGGGGCCGACCAGGCCGTCGTGCTGGCGCTTCAACATCATGAGGCGCTCGATGAACCCCGGCTGCGCCGGATCGTGCAGAATTCCAGCGGCGGCAAGGTCGCCGACATCAGCGACGGCCAGACCATCGAGGGCGGCACGATCTACCTATGCCCGCCGGCGATGATCACCACCATCCGTGGCGGGCGCTTCGCAGTCCGAGAGGCCGAGCAGGCGCCGGGCGAGCGGGCCACCATCGACAGCTTCCTGGTGTCGCTGGCTGAAGAACGCGCCGAGCAATCGATCGGTGTGATCCTGTCAGGCATCGGCGGCGATGGCACGCTGGGTACTGCGACGCTGAAGGATCACGGTGGTCTCGCGATCGCCGAAAAAGGCGCGAGCGACGAGGCGGATCATCTGAAGGACGCCGATACGCCGGCCGCGATCGCCGACTACGTGCTGACCGCCGAAGACATCGCCGAGCACATCCAGGTCTATGCCCGTCATCTGCGGCGGCTGGAAGAGAAGCAGGGGTTCGACGAGGTCTTGGCCGCTGCGGCGACCTCGCTGTCGCGCATTGCCGACGTCCTGCGCAGCAAGACCGGCAATGATTTCCACGGCTACAAGCAGAATACCTTTCTGCGCCGCGTGCAGCGACGCATGCAGGTGGTTCAGATCGCCGATATTTCCGCCTATGTCGATTTCCTGCGCAACGACCAGGACGAGGTGCAGCACCTCTTCAACGATCTCTTGATCGGCGTCACCGAATTCTTCCGCGACAAGCGCGAATTCGAGGTGCTGGAGAGCCAGATCGTCCCGAAGATCTTCGAAGGCAAGACCGCGGGCCAGCAGGTTCGCGTCTGGGTGCTCGGCTGCGCCACTGGAGAGGAGGCCTATTCGATCGGTATCCTCCTGCGCGAGCACATGGCAAAAATGGACTCCGCGCCGCAGGTTCAGATCTTCGCTACCGATATCGACGGGCGGGCGCTGGCGACCGCGCGCGTCGGCCGCTACCGCACCAAGATCGAGGCGGACATGACCAGCGAGCGGCTGGCGCGCTGGTTCGTGCGCGAGGGTGACACCTATTGCGTGGTCAAGGAGCTGCGCGAAATGTGCATCTTCTCGCAGCATAACGTGATCAAGGACGCACCGTTCTCCAAGCTCGATCTCGTCTCCTGCCGCAACCTGCTGATCTATCTCAATGCCGAACTGCAGAACCGGGTGATCCCGCTATTCCATTTCGCACTTCTGCCGGATCGCTACCTGTTCCTCGGCAATTCCGAGAACGTGACGCGGCATCCAAAATTGTTCGTGCCGATCGACCGCCGCGCCCGCATCTTCAAGAAGCTCGAGACCGGAACGCGGCTGCCGCCGGAATTTCCAATCACGACCGCTGCGGGGAGGGCAACCCTCGAGGTGGTGCCGGCGCGCTCGTTCCGCCCCGACGTCGGGCTGGAGCGCCGCGCGCAGCGGGTCGCGGAACGCTACTCGCCGGCCTATGTCATCATCGACGGCAATTTTCAGGTCCTGCATTTTTCCGGGCGCACCGGCCGCTTCATCGAACCGACGGCAGGGGTCGCTACGCTAGACCTGCTCCAACTCGTCCACCGCGATCTCCGCCTGGAACTGCGCGCGGTGCTCAGTCGCGCGACGGAGACCAACGAGGCCGCCCATGTCGTGCAGGTGCAACTCGGCGCCAACGGCCATCGCATTCTCGTCGACATCACGGTGGAGCCGATTCAGGATGGCGGCAGCGGCCACCGCAATTTCGTCGTCCTGTTCAAGGAAGGCCCGGTCCGCGCCATTGATCCCGAAGAGGGCCAGCCCAATGCGCTGGTGCAGACCGAGCATGTGGAGCGTATCGAAGGCGAGCTGCGGGCGACGCGGGAGCGCCTTCAGGCGACCATCGAAGAACTCGAAAGCACCAACGAGGAGCTGAAGTCCTCGAACGAGGAATACCAGTCGCTCAACGAAGAGCTTCAGTCCGCAAACGAAGAGCTCGAAACCTCGCGCGAGGAACTGCAGTCGGTCAACGAGGAGCTGACCACCGTGAACGGCGAGCTGGCCCACCGCGTCCAGGAATTGACGCGCGCCACCAGCGACCTCGAGAATTTCCTGGAGAGCACCCAGATTGCGACCGTGTTCCTCGACAACGATTTGCGGGTGATGAACTTCACGCCGGCGATCACGCAAATTCTGCATCTCGTCGAAACCGACACGGGCCGTCCCATCGCGCATATCAAGGCGCGCATCCCGATCGAGGAGCTCTATGACGACATTCGGGGCGTGCTGCGCACGCTCGCCATCGCCGAGCGCGAGCTGAGGGACCCCGACGGCGGCACGCGCTACATCGTGCGCATCCTGCCCTATCGCAGTATCGACAATTTCATCGCCGGGGTCGTCATCACTTTCGTCGACATCACCGCCATTACCCGCGCCGAGGAGCGGCAGCGCCTGCTGCTGGCCGAGCTCCAGCACCGCGTCCGCAACACGCTCGGCGTGGTGCGCTCGATCGCGCGTCGCACGGCCGATACGAGCTCGACGGTCGAGGAGTTTGCTTCCCACCTCGACGGCCGGCTCAACGCATTCGCCCGTACCCAGGCGCTGGTGACCCGCGACCCCGAGGGCGGCGTTGATCTCGAATACCTCGCGGTCGAGGAGCTGCTGGCCTATAATGCGAGAGAAGGCGAGCAGGTGCGTGTCAGCGGGCCCACGGTGCGTTTTCACTCGAAGGCCGCGGAAACCTTCGCGCTTGCCATTCACGAGCTCGCGACCAACGCGCTGAAATATGGCGCCCTGAGCCGGCCGACGGGTCGCATCGAGATTTCCTGGCGCATTGAGCAGGGCACCGAGCCGGCGGAGCTGGTATTCGAGTGGCGGGAGCGCGGTGGGCCGCCGGTTGCGCCGCCGCCGCACAAGGGATTTGGGACCGAGCTCCTGGAGCGCACACTGGCGTTCGAGTTCAAGGGGCAGACCACGATGGCATTCAATCCGAGGGGACTGGAATGCACGATCGCCATTCCCCTCAGCAAGCGCGCGTTTCATACACCGGCGGTAGCCAACTGATGCCCTTGTCGACGCTAGATCGCAGCCTGCTGGATCCGGTCATTCGCCGGCTGAACGTGCTGAGATCGTTGTCGGCCGAGGCCCGCACCTCGCTCGAATACGCAATGCTCGAGGGAATCCAGCGCGCAGGGGCGGGCGAGGATCTGATCTCGGAGGGCGATCCGGTCGACAGCGTGCGCCTGGTGCTGTCGGGCTGGCTCTGCCGCTACAAGACGCTCGAGGATGGCAGGCGCCAGATCGTCAATTTTCTCTTTCCCGGCGAGAGTTGCGACGCGCACGCGTTCCTGCTGTCGGTGATGGATCATTCCATCGCGGCGATGACGCCGGTCGTCTACACCGAAATCAAGCGCGCGCGGTTCGAGGGTCTGGTGGCTGCCGACCGTGGGCTCGCGGAAGCGTTCTGGTGCGAGACGCTCGTCAACAACGCGATCCAGCGCGAATGGGCCATCAACCTCGGCCGCCGGGTGGCCTTTGAACGCGTGGCCCATCTGTTCTGCGAAATCATCGAGCGGCTGCGTCCTGTCGGCATGGTCGAGGGCAATTCCTGCGTGATGCCGGTGACGCAAATGGATCTTGCGGACGCCACCGGCCTGTCGGTGGTCCATCTCAACCGCACGGTTCAGGAGTTGCGTGCCTCCGGCTTGATCGTGCTGCGCGATCGCACGCTGACCATCACCGATCTCGATGCGCTCAAGGACGCGGCGCTGTTCTCGCCGAGCTATCTGCAACTCTATCGACGGGCCTAAGCGCTTTCTCGCCTGGGAACGGTCGTTGGTCCGGTATCCGATCGGGTGTTCCGAGGTACTTGATCCAGGTTAGTGTTCGCGGCTGTTTTTGAGCGGACGGCTGGTTTTGAGCAACTTACGTAACTTACGTAAAGGCGCCTTCGTCGCGAAGCTTTTATACTCTCCCTCCATGAACGACGTCCTCCTTTCCCGCGCTGAGCGCGCGATCGAAGCAAGCCGCGTCCTTCGGGCGCAGCACAGAGCGGTCGCGGATCAGCTTGAAAATGCGAAGCGCGAGGTGCGCCGCGTGGTGATGGAAAGTGCGATGTTGCGTGCGGAGCTCAAGGCTCTTCGCGACGATCGCGAAGAGCAGCCCGCCCAACACCTTGTGCCGCCGGAATAGGAGCCGACGAAGTGAACGTGCAGCACGCGCCCCATGGCGCCCCGCTGCGGGCGTCCGGCGCTGCTCGGCCGCTGTCCTTCGCACCGCAAAATCACGCACCGTTAACTTACTGAAATGCAGGAACCTGCGGTTGCGGCCGAAGCTCTGAACGCTGCCGGGCTGGGCCGCCCCAACCGGCACGAAACTCCGGCCCCGGCGCCGACCTCCCGCCGGGGCCAATTTCCTTCCATCCAAAGGGTTTTGTGAAAGTACAATGACCGCCAAACGCAACCGCAGGAAACAAACCCAATCGCTCCAGGAGCGATTAGCGGCATTCGCCGAAACCGCCCGCGAGCGCGCGCGCAGCCTGCCGCCCGGCAAGGAGCGCGACATGCTGCTTCGGCGCGCCATGCAGAACGAAGTGACCTCGAACCTGACGGACTGGTTGAGCGAACCCGTCTACCCGAGACGAGGATGATGATGATGCGGAGCATCAAGCACTACCGTGCTTTCCAGATCGATCCGGACGGGCATGTGTTTGGATGCATCAACCTGGTCTGCGACAATGATGAGCAGGCCAAGCGCGAGGCCGCCTCGCTCGTGCTGGTGCACCGCATCGAACTGTGGCGGCTGGACCAGCGCATCGCGCAATTCGATGTGCCGCTGGAAGTTGTTCGCCAGTAGAGCGACGAGAGGAGAGCGACGAGGAACCGCGCGCTGCGCCCCGGGTTGGTCGACTGTACCGACCTCGCGAGGAGCCAGCATGACGGAAGCCGACATTCGCAAGGGGATGCCGCCCGTCAAGCTCTCGCGCGAGGCGTTCGAGCGCCGCTACCGGAGCCGGTTCGTCGATCCCGCCTTTGCACCGCTCCAGCGCGAGCTCGACGCGATCGTCGGCGCGGCCTGGGATGCCTACAGCGGTTCACGCAAGGCCCCGCTGACGCGAAAGGCGGGCGCGGGATTCGCCGATCCCGGTTACGATATCGCCGTCGACTGGCTTGATGCGCGCGCGAAGATCCTGGCGGCGCAGCGACGCCATGACGATGCGGACGAGACGCCGCGCATCCTGATCATCAACGGCTCGGCCCGCAGCGAGCACACCTGTCCCGGCGAGATGTCCAAGACCTGGCGTCTGGTCGAGCTCGCCAAGCCGGTCTTTGCCGAGCTTGGGTTTGCCGTCGACATCCTCGATCTGTCGCGCCTGGCTTCGGAGTTCGGCAAGACGATCCATCCCTGCAAATCCTGCGTCGGAACCGCGATGCCGCTCTGCCACTGGCCGTGCAGCTGCTATCCGAACTATTCGCTGGGGCAGACCGACGACTGGATGAACGATATCTATCCGCTGTGGGTCGCCGCCCACGGCATCCTGATCGTGACGCCGGTGAACTGGTATCACGTGCCCGCCGGACTGAAGGCGATGATGGATCGCATGGTCTGCGCCGACGGCGGCAATCCCGATCCGACCTCGACCCACGGCAAGAAGGCGGACGAAGCCAAGGCGCTGGAGCTGAAGGGCTGGTCTTATCCGCGCCATCTCGCCGGCCGTCATTTCGGCCTCGTCGTTCACGGCGATGCGGTCGGTGCCGAGGGCGTGCGCCGGGCCTTGTCGGATTGGTTGACCGATATGCAGTTGATCTCGGCGGGCCGCTTCGCCGAGCTCGATGGCTATGTCGGCTACATGGAGCCATACGCCACCTCGCACTGCGACCTCGATGACGACAGGGCATTCCAGACAGAGGTGCAGAACGTCGCGCGCGCCCTCGGCAATGCAGTCCGGCTGGTGCGCAGCGGGCAGCTTCGCGAGCCCGGTGCGGGCCTGTCCGACCCAAACCCCAAATGACGGCGAATGATCAGCCGTATGATTGCCTGATCGTCGGCGGGGGCCCCGCCGGGCTGATGGCTGCGATCTACCTCGCGCGATTTCGGCGCCGCGTCTGTGTCGTAGACGCAGGCGCGAGCCGGGCGGCGCTGATCCCGCGCAGTCACAATGTGCCGGGCTTCGTCCACGGCCTGTCCGGCACTGACCTGCTCGCGCGTATGTCCGCGCAACTGGGCGAGCTCGCGGTCACGCGCGTTGATGCCGAGGTCACCGGCTTGCGACGACACGATCACGGTTTTCAGGCGATCTGGAACGGCGGCGCGCATGCGGCCAGCACCGTCATCCTTGCCAGCGGCATCGTCGACGCCCATCCGCCGTTCGACGAATGGCGAGCGGGGGTCGCAGACGGGCTGTTGCGCTACTGTCCCGTTTGCGACGCCTTCGAGGCGATCGGCCGTCGTATCGGCATCGTCGGTCCGCTTGACCGCGCCGCCGGCAAGGCGCTCTTCATGCGCGGCTACTCGCGCGACGTGACGCTGCTGGCAACGGGCGAGGATGACGGGAAGACCGCCGCACAGGAGCTGAATGAAGCGGGTGTCGAGATCGTCGTCGCGCCCGGCCTGCGCCTGAGGCGGAGAGACGACAGCATCGAAGCCGTCTTCGCAGGAGGCCACACTGCGCAATTCGAGATGGTCTACCCCGCGATGGGTGCGGAGGTGCGCTCGCATCTCGCGATGAAGCTGGGGGCCGAGCATACCGGGGAGGGTTACCTGAAAGTCGACGACCATCAGCGCAGCTCAGTCGATGGGCTCTACGGGATCGGCGACGTCGTTACCGACCTGCACCAGATCTCGGTCGCGTTCGGCCACGCCGCGGTCGCCGCCTGCACCATCCATCACAGCTTGCCGCGGCGGCTGGCATGAGGAGCGGGGTATCGGACATTGGCAACAGAATCATCCTCGAAGACCGCGGTCTATGCGGCGCTCTTCGGCAATGTCCTGGTCGCGGTCACGAAGATTGGCGCCGCCGCCTGGACGGGAAGTTCGGCCATGACGAGCGAAGCGGTGCATTCGCTCGTCGACACGACCAACGAGATCCTGCTGCTCTACGGCTACCGGCGCGCAAGCCGTTCGCCCGACGAATCCCATCCGCTCGGTTATGGGCGCGAGCTGTATTTCTGGAGCTTCATCGTTGCGCTGCTGATCTTCGCCCTGGGCGCCGGTGTCTCGCTGTATCAGGGCATTCTGCATGTCGCCGCACCCGAGCCGATCGAAAGTCCGATCGTCAGCTTCGTGGTGCTCGGGCTGTCGTTCCTGTTTGAAGGCGGCTCCTGGTTGGTTGCCCTGCGGCGCTTCGGCCCGGACGGCCGGCGGTTCGGTTATTACCAGGCTTTCGTTCGCAGCAAGGATCCTCCGGCATTCATGGTGCTGCTCGAGGACAGCGCGGCGCTGGTCGGCATCGCCATTGCCGCGGCGGCCACCGCGGCGGCCGTATGGCTGCGCCAGCCGGTCTGGGACGGGATCGGTTCGATCCTGATCGGGATCTTGCTGGCGATCGTGTCGATCGGTCTCGCGCGCGAGAGCAAGAGCCTGCTGATCGGCGAGCCTGCCGATCCGGAACTTGCGCGATCGGTCCTCGACATCGCAAGACGTTCGCCCGGCGTGCTCAGGGCCAACGGTCTTCTGACGGTGCAGCTGTCGCCGGTCGAGATCGTTGCGGCCCTCAGCATCGAATTTGCGGATGACAAGCGCGCCGACGACATCGAGCGATGCGTCGTTTCGATCGAGGCCGAGATACGCAAACGCCATCCAAGCGTGGCGGCGCTGTTCATCAAGCCGCAGACCGATGCTCGCTACCGGGCGGTGCGCGCGAGGCGTTACGGCTAGCTTCGCGAAGTTCCCCGGTGTCACAATCGGCAGGACGGCAGGAACGATCGCAACATCCCACTGGTTGACCCATGCAGGGGGCGAGCATTGGAGACACCGGATGGCTCAATCCGAAGACATGACGCGCTGCATCGCGCTCTGCATGAGCTGCTACCAGACCTGCCTCGGCACCGCGATGAACCATTGCCTCGAGACCGGCGGCAAGCACGTCGAGCCCAAGCATTTCCGCCTGATGATGGCGTGCGCCGAAATGTGCCGGACGGCGGCGCATTTCATGCTGATCAACACGCCGCATCACCGGCACACATGCGGCGAATGCGCCGAAATCTGCAGCGAATGCGCCGAGGATTGCGAGCGGGTCGGCGGCATGGAGGAGTGCGTCGCCATGTGCCGCTCCTGCGCACAATCCTGCCGTGCGATGGCGGCCTGAGGACAAGCCCATGCTGGAAGAGAAACTCACGGAAGCCATCGTCGAGGAGCTGAAGCGGCAGGCGGCCAACCGGCCGCAATCGCTGAAGGTCGAACGGGCGGACGACGCGAAAGCCTCGGAGGAGCTGATCGTCAACGGCAAGATCGACTTGGCCGCGTTGGTCATGGTGATCGCCGGATCTGTCGCCGGCGGACCTTAGGTCCGGCCGGTCAACGGCGCTCTCAGCCATACTCTTCGCCGATGCCGTATTCCCGGTAGATCTCCAGCGGATCGAGGTCGGGAAACAGCCGGCATTTGGCCTGTGCGAGATGCAGGCTCACCGCCGCCGGCTCCTTGCCGTTCGAGAGCACCTTGCGGATGTCGTCCATATGCGCGCTCGGCTGGTGCTTGGTGTCGAGCTGCTCCAGCGCGACCAGCGCAGTCGCCAGCGCCTCGGTCAGAACCCAGTCGTCGTGGCCGGTGATTCCCTTCTTCGGCATCGGCAGACCCCACATGTGGCGGCCCCAGTCTATCGGGACTTCCGCGAAATCTCCAAGGAGCCGTTGCAGCCAACAGGCGCGCGGAAGGCACCGGCGGCCTTGCTCCGGCTTGCATTATGGCCGGACGTGGCTAAAAGGCGGCATTGCAGGGGCAATAGTATCTTCGTTGAAACAAAGTTGGCGTAGACGGGCCTGCATGGCATTCAGGCCGGCTGTTCCGGTCTGGGCTCCTGATTCCCGCATTTGCAACACGGTCCGGTTGCGCCACCCTCCAAGGCTTGAGCCCGCATGGTCTTTTTAAGCTTCGTCTATCGCTTCGTGACCAACTTCGCATTCATGGCGATGGTCTATTTCAGCCTGAATTTCATGGAGAAGTACCAGAACCGGGCGATCATCGCGATCCTGGTGCTGGTCTATACCGGCATGCGCGCAGCTTCGACGCTCCGGGCGTTTTACTTCTACCAGAAGATCGAGCGGCTGGAGGCTGAGACCAAGCGGCTGCAAGGGCCGATCAATGACGGCGCGGGCGGAACGAACGCGCGCAGGCAGGTCGTGGTTGACGTCGCCCGGCTGCGGCGCGACGGCGAGGTCAAGTCCTATATGGACCTGTTCTTCCTGGCGCTGATCGTCTTGCTCTGCGTCGCCAACATCATGCGACAGTAAGCTCTACTGCGCGCGCTTCTTCAGGCTCGCCACGCGGGTCGGGCGCGGCGCGGCGCTCTTGGGCGCAGTGCTCTTGGGGGTAGTGCCCTCGGCCTCTGCGGCATGCTTCGGTGTGCCATGAACAGCGTGCGCGGTGCGGGGAGCGCGCGACTTGCCGGCTTTGCTCTTGGCCGCGCGGGGCGTCTCGGCTGCCATCGCCAGGCGCGTCGCGGCGCGCCGCGACAAGGTCGTCGACAGCAGCACCTCGACCGAGCCTTCCGGGATCGCAAAGAGATCGCGGCCAGGCACGGGCAGGGTGGCCGCGACATTGGCGAGCGCCATGGTCTTGTGCGGCAGCAGCGGTTGGTGCGCGGCCTGTGCGTTGAGGTCGGCCAGCGAGGGTGCCGGAAGCATCTTGGTCTGCGCGAACACGAAGTTCGGCACGGCCGGCCAGCGCGCGATCGGTGTGGTCTCGGTCGGCGGATGCAGCAGCCATTCGACCGGCGTTGTCGGCGTCGCCGGCTGCTCGGGGGTCGCGGGCACCACGTGCACGATGCGATAGCCGCGTGCCTTGAGATCGCGGATGATCTTCGGCAGCGCCGCCACGGTGCGGGCCTGGATGTCGTGCAGCAGCAGGATGCCCTTGCCCTTGGCCTCAAGCCGCTGGATCGCGAGCTGATAGACGCGGTCGGACGACACATGGCGCCAGTCGTCGGCCGGGAAATCGGCGCTCCAGACCTGGATCCCGCGCGAGATCAGAACGTTCTCGACGCCGTCGGCGCGCATCAGGCCGGGAATGCGGAAGAACGGCGCGAGCTTGGACGGATCGGTCATTGCGGCCGATGTCCACTCGATGCCGCCATTGATCTGCGCCTCGGCCTTGTCGAGCGGCATCCGGTCCATTGTGAGCGGATGGTTCATGCTGTGCGTGCCGACGGTATGGCCCGCTGCGACCAGCTTGCGCACGCCTTCCGGGTTCGCCTTGGCCTGTTCGCCAATGATGAAGAAGGTCGCCTTGATGCACTCGTCGGCGAGGATCTGCAGCACCTGGTTGGAATATTTCGGCAACGGACCGTCGTCGAAGGTCAGGACGACTTCATGGTCCTTCAGCGGCAGCGTCTCGCGGTACTGCATGGTGCCGATGCGGGGATGCTCGTGCGGATCGACCACGAGGGTGCGGGAGGTCCCGAGCGCGCCCGGATGGCCGGGGCAGTCAGCCGCAAGGGCCGCCTGCGCGCCGATGGTCAGGACACCAAGCAATCCGCCAAGGAATCCGCCAAGGCAAAGGACGATCCACGATCGCGTCCGGGCAACAACGCTGCTTCCGATCATGAACCCCGTCTGCCCTCTTGCGCGATTGCCGCCATAGTAGGTCGGAGACATCAGCAAACGGTTCAGGCGCAAGAACCTTTGCCGTTGCAAGTCCCCTAAATACTTGCATGGCGTAGCATGAACAGACTGTTAATAGGGCCCAAATCACCCCATTTTGCGCCGGCGTGACATTCCGGCATCAATGCGCGTCGGCACTCTTCTGCGATGTGCCCGCCGGCACGACGTGAACCACCCGATAGCCGTTCTCCCTCAGATACCGCAGGAAGGCCGGCATGATCGCGGCCGTGCGTGCCTTGGGATCGTGGAACAGGATGATACCCTTGCCGGCGGCGGCGAGGCGCTCGGTGACGAGCTTCAATTCCTGCTCCGGCGTCATCTCGTTCCAGTCGCTGGCCCACAGGTCAGCCCCGAACACGACGATGCCGCGGGACTGGAGCAGGTCGAGCTCGGCTTGCGTCGCTTCGAAATAGGGAAACCGGAAGAACGGCGTCGAGGGTGTCGTCGTCGGCGTGCCGTGCAGCGCCATCTCGTCGGCGGCAATGCCGCGGTCGATCTCGCTCTTCGCCTTGTCGAGCGGGATCCGCGCCATGAACGGATGCGAGAAGGTGTGGTGGCCGATGCTGTGGCCCTCGCGGGCGATGCGCTTGACCATGTCGGGGTGTTCCGAGGCGTGCAGGCCGATCAGGAAAAAAGTCGCGCGCACGCATTCCTGCGCCAGCGCCGCCAATACCTTCGAGGTCGTCGGCGGATGCGGTCCGTCGTCGAAGGTCAGCACGACCTCGTGATCGGCGAGGGCCAACGTCTGCGGAAAGCTCTTCAGGCCCACGCGCGGCGTGGTCTTGGCGTCGACGCTCAGAATGCGGGAGGTGCCGAGCGCGTCCTTGCGCGGGCACTCGGCGGCTTCAGTCGAGGCGATGCCGGTGAGGGCGGCGAGGGCTGCGCCGGCCGCCATCGAGGCCCACCTCAGTCGAAGCATCTTTGTCATTGCGCTCAGAGTTGCCTTGTGGGTATTGCCTGAACCAACAGCTCAGACCACTCGTTCCAACCTGTCGGACGGCGAGGCGCGCCATGGATGAACATCTGGACGGTGCCGCGTCTGCCGCGGAATCGGTACTCGACCACGTGCCGATGCGCAATGAAGACGGCGAAATTCGTCACGAATTCGTCGCGGAAATTGCCCATGCGATCGAGGCCGGCGACAGCGCCGCGCTGCGGGCCTGCGTTGCCGAGCTGCACGAGGCCGATCTCGGCGATCTCATCGGGGCTCTCGAGCCCGACGATCGGGTCCGCCTGGTCGAGCTGACGGGACGCGATTTCGACTTCTCCGCGCTGAACGAGCTCGACGAGGGCGTGCGCGAGGAGATCCTCGAGGAACTGCCGCCGCAGACGGTCGCGGAAGGTGTGCGCGAGCTCGAATCCGACGACGCGGTCGAGCTGCTGGAAACGCTCGATCAGGCCGATCAGGAGGAGATCCTCGAGAAGCTGCCGCTCAAGGAGCGCGTCGTGCTCGAGCGCAGCCTGCTTTATCCGGAAAATTCCGCCGGTCGCCGGATGCAGACCGAGTTCATCGCGGTGCCGCAGGATTTCACGGTGGGACAGGCGATCGACTACATGCGCGAGACGCCGGATCTGCCCGACCGCTTCTACGAGATCTATGTGGTCGACAAGGAGCAGCACTGGCAGGGCGCGGTCTCGCTCGACGTGCTGCTGCGTGCCCGCCGCCCGGTGGCGCTTGCCGAGCTGACTGACGAGGATCGCCGCCGCGTCTCCGTCCTGGAGGACCAGGAGGAGGTGGCCCGCATGTTCGGCAAGTACAACCTCGTCGCGGCCCCCGTGCTCGACACCCAGGACCGCCTCGTCGGCGTCATCACCGTCGACGACGTTGTCGACGTCATCGAGGAAGAGGCGGACGAGGACCTCAAGGCGCTCGGCGGCGTCAACAGCGACGAAGAGCTGTCCGACACGGTGTTCACCATTGCACGCGCGCGGTTCAACTGGCTGCTGGTCAATCTCGCCACCGCCTTTCTGGCGTCCTCCGTGCTCGGCCTGTTCGAGGGCCAGCTCGAGAAGATGGTGGCGCTCGCCGTGCTGGCGCCGATCGTCGCAAGCCAGGGCGGCAATGCCGCGACCCAGACCATGACGGTCGCGGTGCGGGCGCTGGCGACGCGCGAGCTCGGCTCCTCCAATGCATGGCGCGTCGTGGTGCGCGAGGGTCTGGTCGGCCTCGTCAACGGTCTCGCCTTTGCCGTGATCACGGGCGTCGCTGCGGTGGCCTGGTTCAGGATCCCGGGCCTTGGCATCGTCATCGGACTCGCGATCATCGTGAACCTCTTCGCCGGCGCGCTCGGCGGCATCCTGATCCCGATGGCACTCGAACGTGTGCGAGCCGATCCGGCGGTGGCGTCAGGCACGTTCGTGACAACGGTCACCGACGTCGTCGGCTTCTTCTCCTTCCTGGGAATTGCGACCTTGTGGTTCGGGCTCAGGTAGGAGCTGTTGAAATCCGTAGCCTGGATGGAGCGAAGCGTCATCCGGGCCGCCGGGTCGGCTCCAGAGAC
>NZ_JADPIT010000015.1:1249898-1294896 GCF_023073035.1 Bradyrhizobium sp. 62 | reverse complement strand
ATTGCGCTGCGCTCCATCCGGGCTACTGGCCTTCATCTTTAATTCGAACTTAAGCGGCCTGCCGCATCATCGCCTTGCTTGGGGGAATGAGCATGCGTGTGCGGCTGAAGGCGGACGGACGGATCGTCGAGTTGCGGGATGGGCAGGAGTTTCCGGTCCAGCCATTTCCAATCCAGCCGGTACCCAACGCAGCGCCGGCCGAAGCCAGCTCGCTCGCCGTGCGCGATTTACGCCGCCGCGCCTGCCTGACGCAGATGGAGTTCGCGGCCAAGCTCGGCGTTCCCGTCGAGACCATTCGCAACTGGGAGCAGGGCAAGCGGGCCCCGCGGGGACCCGCCCGCGCGCTGCTCGCCGTGATCGCGCATGCGCCCGACACCGTGTTCCAGGCGCTCGCCAAAGCCTGAGCTCAAAGCCTGACGTCATGGCTTGAGTCAGGGCTTGGCGCGAACCTCCCGTTAGCATTGCGCCGAAGATCCGGCTCGGCCGCCGACGTCGCCCGTTGGCAGTGTCGCCAGCCGGGTTCATAATGACGCCTGGATGATGATTTGGGGCGACCGCGACAGAGAGGATTCCTCATGCTGTTCGTCGAGACCAATGGCGCAAGGATACCGGCGATCGGGTTGGGAACCTGGGAGCTGAGCGGGCGCATGTGCGCGCGTGTGGTCGAGCAGGCACTGCGGCTCGGCTATCGCCACATCGATACCGCACAGGTCTACGACAATGAGCGCGAGGTCGGCGACGGCCTGCGCGCCTCCGGCGTGCGCCGCGACGACATCTTCCTGACGACGAAGGTCTGGACCAATCATTTCGCGCCCCACGATCTCGAACGCTCGGTCAAGGAGAGTCTGGTGCGCATGCGGCTTCCCTGCGTCGATCTCTTGCTGCTGCACTGGCCCAATTCGCACGTGCCGCTGGAGGAGACGTTGGGCGCGCTGTCGCATGCCAAGCGCATGGGCCTGACCCGCCACATCGGCGTCTCCAATTTCACCGTGGCGCTGATCGAACAGGCGGTGGCGTTGTCGCCGGAGCCGCTGGCCTGCAACCAGGTCGAATACCACCCTTATCTCGACCAGACGAAGGTGAGGGCGGCCTGCGATCAGCACGGGCTCGCTCTGGTCGCCTACAGCCCGATCGCCAGGGGGCGGATCAAGAGCGACCAGACGCTCGCCGAGATCGGACGTCTGCATCACAAGACGCCGGCGCAGATCTGCCTGCGCTGGCTGCTGCAACAGAATGTCGCTGCGATCCCGCGCACCTCGCGCGTCGAACGCCTGTCGGAAAACATCGAGATCTTCGATTTCGAGCTTTCGGACGACGAGATGGCCCAAATCGCCGCGCTGGCCAGTCCCAGGGGCCGCCTGACCGATTTCGGCTTCGCGCCAAAATGGGATTGAGAGGGGGCTGCCGTATGCTAGGACCAGCTTGGCAACCTGAAGTCAGGCGATGGAACTGCGGAAGATCATACGGACGGACATTGCAGCGTCGGCAATCGCCCATCTGACGCTGGTCGCGCTGATCATCGTGATCAGCGAAGTCCATCCGTTTCACGCCAGCCCGCCCGAATCGGTTTCCGTCAGCATCGTGACGCCGGAGCAGGTGAAGCAGGAGGAGGCCAAGGCCGAGGAGAAGGCCGAGGAAAAACTCAAGGCGAAGCCGCCGGAGCCGACCCCTGACCTGAAACTGCCGAAGCTGGATTTCACCGACAAGGACAAGGCGGCCGCCGCGCCGAAGCCCGAGGCGAAGCAGCAGACCGCAGCACCGTCCTCGAAGCAGCAGGCCTCGCCCGAACAGCCGCAGCAAAAACAGCCGCAGCCACAGCCTTCACAGACGCCTCAGCAGCAGCGCGAGGCAAACACGCAGACGCAACCGCAGCCTCAACAGCCACAGCCTCAGCCATCGCAGTCGCCGCCGCCTCAGGCCATGCCGCAGCCCCCGACGCCGCAGCCCCCGGCGCCGCAACTCCTGCCGCAAGCGATGCCGCAGCCAGAGGCCGCGCCGCCCCCGTCCTATCAGGCGCCGGAGCCCGACGTCACCGTCAAGTACGGTGTCATGCTGGGCCTGCCGCCGGAATTGCCGACGGAACTGCCGAAGGACGCCCCCAAGGACGATGGCGGCGATGCCAAGGATTCAATCGCGGCCAAGCTGCCGGCCGAAATCATCGCCGAGCTGCGCCGTCACTTGCGAAGCTGCGCCAAGCTGCCGGCGGGGGTCGCGCCGACCGACAACGTCAACATCAAGCTGCGCACGGTGCTCGCCACCGACGGCACGCTGGCGCGCGAGCCGATCCTGATCGAAGCCCCGCCGTCCGCGAAGGGCGTGGCGCTTGTGAAGTCCGCCATGAGCGCGCTTCAGGCCTGCCAGCCCTACAAGATGCTGCCGGCCGACAAATACGGGGAATGGAAGGTGATGGACCTGCCGTTCAGCCCACGGGATTTCGGCGGATAGCAGATCGTCATGTAGCCCGGATGGCTTGTCCGCCGTAGCTCTAAGAGCGAAGGCGGAAGCGAAGCGTAATCCGGGGCCGCTCGCCCGGCATTCGGCACCTTCCCGGATTACGCCGCTGCGCTCCATCCGGACTTGCTGCTCAGCGCATAGAATGACCGTACGTCGAACTTTGCGTCTGGCGACGGACAAGCCCGAGATCGCCGCTAGTCCTTACAAGCCAGCCGGAGCACACGCTGGGGACACCACCATCTCAACCCAACACCTTGTGCACCGCGCGCTAGTGCCCAGGATCTCGCATGCTGGGTCAGCCGACACAATGTCGCGGCAGCACTTCGGGCACGTATATCCCGCGATGCTTGGTGCGAAGTCATACTCCGGACCAACGTAGGCGCAGATCATGTGGTGGAATACCGGAAACGAGATCAGAGCGGATGAGCCGCAAGCCGGGCAATTCGTTTGAGTCCCTTCGATCTGCATGCTGCACCTCGCTCCCTCTCACAGCTCGTCGAGCCCGAATAGTCCCACCAGCACGGAAGCGATCCGCGCGCTGAGTTGCGTATAGTGCATGTGGACGTCGACGGCCGAGTTCAGCGCCGGTAGATGCGCGCCTGGGCTGAACCTAATTCGCGCGATTTGCGAGGCGGTACGCTCGCGCGCCACTGACGAGCCCGGTCCCGGGTACACATCTGACACCGGCAGGATTTCAATGATCTCGCCCAGAATTCGCCGGTTGCCGAACAGGACAAACACTTCGTTGCCGACTTTTGGATCGGACAGGCGTTCGTTAGGAACGTACCAGTCGACGAAGACATCAGTGGGGTCGAGAATTTCTGCAATCGGAGTGCCCGCCACCAGCGATTGGCCGGCGCGCGCAGGATTGTTCGCGACTATGCCAGCTATGGGCGCGAAGACTCTCCCATCTGCAAAGCTGCTTTCAACCTTTTCGAGGCGATCACCGAGTTGCCGGCTGAATTCGTCGAGAGCGGCCAATTGAGTGCTGGCTTCGGCGGCTTCCGCCTCCTGCGAGACCACGGCTTTGTTCGCCAAGGCGCGCTCCCGGGACATGTCTATGCGGTAATTCAGGCTCGCGGCTGATGAGTTTGCGATAAGTTCGACGGCTTCCTCAGCAAGCCGCAGATGTGAGCGCGCCGCGTCGAGAGATTCGCGCGCAACCCGGGCCTTGACACGCAGTTCCGCTCTGCGGCCGGCGATGTCCGCGAGCGAGCGCATATAGGTGGCGACAATTTCATCGTGCTGCGGAGACCGAACCCTTCCGATTTCTTCGCCGGCCTTGACCGATGCACCTCTCAGCACGGTGATGCTGTTGATCTGCACGATGTAAGGCAGTGAAATCAAATATCTTGGTGAGGACACGCTGCCCGGCCCGCCGAGATAGAGAATTGGCCTCCCGAAATAGACGACAAAGAATGCGAGTATGCCGAATACGATTGTCGCATAGGCGGCGCGGACAGCCCGTCCCGCCGCGCGCCGACGGCTCTCGATGGGGTCGGGGATATGGGGATCGAGTCGTGTTAGCGTGATGGTCATTTGGCCACTTCCTTCGTCCGATCGCCGAATAGTGCACGGCGAACGCGCGGCGGCACGAAATCATCGTTCCGCGACGAGGCAAAGATGATTTCCGAAGAGTAGGAAAAGAACCGCGCGCACTTCAGATAGACGCCTTGGTAAAGCGGAAAGATCAGCGCCATCTTCCAGCCGAAGGTTCCGACGGATCGATGGAATAGGGCGAACACAAGTGCCATATTGAAGACCGAGATCCAGAGCAGCAGCACGTATATCGCCGAAAGAAACAACACGGCATCCGAGCCGAACAACAGCACAATGTAGGCCAAGTAGAATGGCAGGCTGAGAGTCGGAACGAGATCGAAGACGATGAAGTCCAGCCGTTGGATTGTGTCCGGTAAACGCTCTAGCGGGTGGCGAAAACTCAGCTCGCCATACATCATGAAACGGATGCGCAGAGCATCGCGATCCCAGCGCGCGCGCTGGCGCAGCAGACTTATGCCGCTTGCGGGGGCGGCTGTTTCCGCCCAGGCGTCGGACACGAAGCGAATGACATAGCCGAGCCTGCGGAGCCGCAAGGTGTATTCCATATCCTCTCCCGGGCCGACGTCGAGCCCGCCCTGCTGCGCGAAAATATCCCGGCGATACATGGAACAGGCGCCGGACAGACACGCGATCGCATCCACCACGTCTAGGATCGACCGCCCCGCGGTGATCGACATCAGGTATTCGACGCTTTGAAGTCCTGTCCATATCGAGTCGCGCTCGTTGCTGATCGCGATGCTGCAACTTGCGCCGGCGACGAGCGGATCGCTGAACGCAGCCGCGAGGCGCTCAACCGCGTTCGGTTCGAAGACAGTGTCGGCATCTACGGTCAAGAGAAGATCGCCGCGGGCAAACCGTGCTGCAGCGTTGATGGCGGCGCTGCGGCCGCAGCGCGTCCCATGGCAGATGACCATGTCAACCTGCCCCTGCGCTCTCGCCCGCTCCGCGACCGCACGTGTTTCGTCGGTGGAGCCGTCGTCGACGACGATGATTTCGACAGGTCGGAGGGTTTGCCGGCGCAGCGAGCTGATCGAAGGAGCAAGCCCGGAGCCGCCGTTGAACGTCGGGATAATCACGCTTACCCTCGCTTGGCAAACCGTCCCACTGGCGCTTCGCCGCTTCGAGCTGAACAGAGCAAGAGACACCAACGATAAGGTGTAGCGGGGGATGTCGAATATCAGCAGCGAGAAGGCGAGTAGAAATAAACTCGTTCCGGCGAGCACTTCGACCATTTCGGACATGCCGCCACCTCCACTACGACAGGACCACTCCGAGCATCCGACCAAACAAGGTTGCGCAAGGCAATTATCAGACCAGAAAATGACGACCATCGCGTTGATGGTCGAGTGGTAAATTGCGTAAACATTTGCTTTTTGTGTTTGCGCTATTCACCTGCAGCGTCGGCTTCGTCAGTTGACGATGACCGGCTCTCGAAGGCTGATTGTTGGCGTGCCGGCATCAGCGTTGCAGTTGGAGTTGTTCCCCGCGTCGATAAATCCCACAAGGTGACCAGGTCCGTCCAACCTTTCAGGCGCAAGACGGCCTCAGTCTGGAAAGACTGAGGCCGGTGGGGGCGTCGATGTACCGTTGGGGTCGGTACTCCAGAACTCTAATCGCGACGCACCAATCTGCGTATTGTCCTTGAGGACAACCAATCAGCACGTCGTCCCTCTCACACATCTGCGAACCGCCCGACGGGTATGCCGGACGGTGGTCCGTGCCACGCACACGCCGTTGATACGTGTCCTACCGACGCCGCAGGCAGCAGCGACTTCCGTAATCAGGCTTTCGGGCTGTGAAATCGGGCAGGTGTCATCGCCTGAGCCGATACTGCGAAGAAGAGGGCGGACGTGGCAATTCCGAGCGACTTGATCATATCGAGCTCCCTGGAAGCGCCCAACCGCCCGGCCGGCGCGGCGAAGCGATGGACGCGACTCCCTCAAGCTGATGCCCGCTCAAGTCAGAGAATTGAGACAGATCAAAGCGACTTCAGGAGTTCCCATGAGGCAATCGCTGCACAGGCCGAGACGCCGGCTTAGGATTATGATCGCAGGCTTCCCTGTGCCCTTGGATAAGAGGGGGAGGTGACCAGGCAAAGATACGGGCGAAATGCGCCGCGAGAGTGCGAAGCTATGTCTGCAATTCAAAATGCGAGCTGGAAAAGTGGCGCTGCCGCCTCATACTGCGTCAATGCGAGCGCAGCGACTTGTCCGCCACACTCCGCCCTCGTACCCCGGACGCAGCGCAAGAGCGCTGCAGCGCGTCCGGGACACAAGCGCGTCAACGACCGCGCCTCGTCTCCTCGCCATCCACCACCTCCGGCGCCATGGCCTCCCACGCGCTCGAGGCGAATTGCCGCCGCCAGGTCACGATCACCACGGCGGCCGTGGTCACGAACAACAGCCAGGGGCTGACGAACCAGCCGAGATAGCCGAGTGCGAAGAAGAAGGCGCGCTGGCCGCGGTTGAAGTGGCGGCCGGCGGATTCGAACAGGCGCGAGGTGCGGATCACATGGGCTTCGGCCTCCGGCGTGTCACGCTGCGAGGCCGCCGGCATGCCGCCGAACAGGATCGCGACATAGTTGAACAGGCGGTACGACCAGGCGAATTTGAAGAAGGCGTAGACGCAGATCAGGACAAGGCCGACGCATTTCAGCTCCCACATCGCCGGCGAGGTGCTGAGATCGATCGGCAGCTTGCTCAAGATCGTGATCGCGTCGTTGGTCGCGTGCAGCAGCGCCAACGCGCCGCCGAGCGCGATCAGGCTGGTGGAGGCGAAGAAGGCGGTGCCGTTCTGCAGCGAGGCCATGATCTGCATGTCGACCATGCGCGCGTCGCGGTCGAGCAGCCGGCGCACCCACACTTCGCGGTAGCGGTTCATGCGCGCCGACAGGCTGTCGCGGCCATAGGCCGAATGCTCCAGCGTCAGCGCGTAGACCAGCCACTCGATGATGAGGAAGCCGACGGCGGTGATGTCGACCCAATGCCTGCTCATGTCTGTCTCCTGGCGAGGATCGCAACGCTTGCCACGCATGGCGAGGTGCAGCAACGATTGATTGGCGGCAGGCGATGGCGTTAAAAGCGGCTCGCTAAAGGGCGTATCGAGAAGGACTGATGACATGGCTGCGCTGAAACTCGCAATCGGCAACAAGAATTACTCGTCATGGTCGATGCGGCCCTGGCTCGCGCTCCGCGCCAACGACATCCCGTTCGTTGAGACCCTCATCCCGCTCTACACCGACAATCCCGCGGACAAGGAGCAGATCATCTCGTTCAGCCGCGCCGGCAAGGTGCCGGTGCTGGTCGACGGCGACATCACGGTGTGGGATTCGCTCAGCATCATCGAATACCTTGCCGAGCGCTACCCGGAAGTGAAGCTGTGGCCGGACGCCGCCGCCGCCCGCGCCCATGCCCGTTCGGTGTGCGCCGAGATGCATTCCGGATTCATGGCCCTTCGCAACGAATGCGGCATGAACCTGCACCGCCCGGTGCACCCCGTGACGCTGTCGGCGGACGCCGAGGCCAATATCGCGCGCGTGCAGGAGATCTGGCGCGAATGCCGGACCCGGTATGGCGCCAATGGACCGTTCCTGTTCGGGCGCTTCGGCGCGGCAGATGCGATGTATGCCCCGGTCGTGCACCGCTTCCGCACCTACGCAATCGAGGTCACGCCGGAGACCCGGGCCTACATGGACACGATGCTGGCGCTGCCGGCGTTCCAGGAATGGACCCGGGACGCGCTCGCCGAAACTCTCATCATCGAAAAGTTCGAGAACGTGTAGTCGCGAATGTGATTGAGCGCGGCTTGACGGCGCAGTGCGTGGCGGCGCTCAGTCGCGGCGGAGCTACGGGCAAGGAGAGGGGACATCATGGGAATCCTGGACTCGCTGGAGAATAATCCGGCGCTGCGTAGCGCGCTCGGCCAGCTCGGCGCGGCCGTGTTGCCCGACGTGCTGAGCGAGGTGCTCGGCAGCAACAATCAAGGCGGTCTCGGCGCGATCGTCGCAAAGCTCCAGCAGGCGGGGTTCGGTGACCAGGTCAAATCCTGGCTCGGCAACGGCCAGAACCTGCCGATCGCGGCCGACCAGCTCCGCGGCGTTCTCGGCAGCGATATCGTCCGCCAATTGGCTGCGCGGTACAACATCCCGGTCGACCAGCTAGGTCAGATTCTGGCCCAGGAACTGCCCAAGGCGGTGGATCACGCCAGCCCCGACGGCCGTTTGCCCCATAGCGCCTGAAGAACCGGTTCCAGCGGTATCATCGGCTGGCGGCATCACTCTGAAATAACTGCAAAATTCGCACGTTTGCCATGTTGCATACTGCTGGCCAAAAACGCCCGCCGCATGCTATACCACGGCCGGGTTTCCGGCCGGCCGACGCAGTGGGACCATGGGCGTGGCAGGCGTTGTTTGAGTGATGGAGAGGGTGTTGAAGCACAAATTCCCTATTGGCGCGCGCGTATTGTTCACCGCCAGCAATGTCGCACGCCCCGCTGCCAGCGGCTCGTATGAGGTCATCCGCCTCCTGCCGACCGATGGTGACGACTGTCAGTACCGGATCAAGAGCTCGACCGAAGCCTTCGAACGCGTCGCCAAGGAAAGCCAGCTCGCGCTGTCCTGAAGGCCGCCGCTATCCGCGCATTGGCGCGTCCCGGGGAATTGTATTCTGCCGCCGTCAAAAGGCCCGCTTCACCTTCAAAAGGTGGGCCGGGGGCAGCAGCCGACTCTCGGTGCTCGCTTTGACCATTCGCTCTCTGCTCGCGTGAGGGGACGTCGCGCATGAACTGGGCATGGGCCTCGTCGCTCGACCAAATCTGGCGCTCGCCGGCCTTTCCAATGTGGATGATGCTGGCGGCTGCCGGCTTCTTCGGACTGATCCTCCTGGTCACGCTGCTGCGCGCCGAGCGATCGGTCGCCAACGGTGCGCTGACCGTTGTTGCACTACTCGCCATTGCCATCGCCTTGGCTGCCGTGGTGCGCGTCGATGGACCGGCGGGGCAGACCACGCCGACCGAGGCGCGCGCGCAGGCCGCGATGACTGCGAGCCTGCCGGCGCTGTCCTGTCTCGACGATCTCGCCGGCGAAGCCGTGGCCATTGGCTGCGAGAAGGCGCTGTTCGGCGCGCCTGACGCGGCGGCTGCGGCCGTCTCCACGACCGCGGCCAGGATCGACCGGCTGACGGCGCTCGGCGATGCCGCGACCGCGGAGAGGAGCCTGACGCCCGACATCAAGCTGCTGCGCAAATCGCTGGAGCGTGATCGCTACGGCCTGGTCGCGCAGGTGCTGGTCGCGCGCGACGGCTGCACGCAGTTCGACTGCGCGGCCTTCCGCTCGCTGACCGATCAGCAGCAGGTCGCCGCCAACATGGATTCCCGTCTCTTCGACACGCTGGTCGCGCGCTACGCGCCGACCTGGAATGCGCCTGCAGCAGCGCAATCGTTGCCGGCCACTGCCGCGCTTGCGGGACTGCCGCCGTCAATGCCGACGGGCAAGCCGACCAATGCGGAGTTCCCGAGTGCCTCGTCGACGCCGCCGGTCAGCATCATGAACCCGGAGCCGCCGACGCGCCAGGCGTCCCCCACCGCGAACGCAGCGGCCGCGCCGGCTCCGCGCGCCCCGGCGGCGGCCTCGGCACAGGCCGCAGCTCCCGCCGCGAAGAAGCCGCCTGCGCCGAAGGCTGCGCGGGCGCCGGCGGCAGCACCGGTTCCGCTCACGCCGCCGGCGGCAGCTCCCCCGGCTGCGGATAACGAGTAGATCGGCATTCCAAATGCGTGGCTGCCCGGCTAATGCTTGGGCATGCCACTACATCTGATCAAGCTCGCTGTCGGCTGCGAATCCATCAAGGAATTGAAGGAGTGGACCGCCGAACGGATGCAGACCGCCAAGAAGAAGGGTCTGCCGCAACATCACATCCACATCACCCGCATGGTGCCCAAGCGCGACGCCGAGATCCTGTCGGGCGGGTCGCTCTATTGGGTGATCAAGGGCGAGGTTGCCGCGCGCGAAAAGATCATCGGCATCGAGCCGTTCCGCGACAAGGACGGCATCGGGCGCTGCCGGATCGTGATGCAGCCGAAGGTGATCGCGGTGTCGCCGCGGCCGATGCGCCCGTTCCAGGGCTGGCGCTATCTCGCCGACGATTCGGTGCCGCCCGATCTCGGCAAGTCCGCGGCCGGCTCGATCGCGGCGATGCCGGAGCCGATGCGGCGCGAGCTGCGCGATCTCGGGTTGTTGTAGTCCGATACTCCCAAGGCGTCACTGCGACGGCGTCACGATGTGCAGCCGCGCCCAGTCGGACGGCGGTATGACGACGGGGCGCCCGCCTTCGCCGATGCCATCCACGATGTCGACGAGATCGGGCGCAATGCCCATCTCGTTCAGATATTTCCGGTGTTGCTCGCCAAAATACTCCGTGAGGCTCTCGCGCTGCTCAGCCGGGATGTTGGGCGCGAGCCGGTTACGGACGGAGCGGCTGCCCAGCACAACCTTCGTGCCCGGCGGCAGGCTGCGATGCACGCCGCCCGCCAGCGCGAGCACGCAGGCAAAATCGCAAATCAGATTCGACGCCGACAATCTTGCATCGAGCGGTCCGCCCGGACGCTTCAGCGTAAAGCATTCGGCGTCCGGCTTCCCGGCGCAGGCTGTGACCTCGGTCGTCCCGGCGGTGGCGTCGAGGCCGCGGTCGCGCAGGATGCGGCCGAGGCTGCTTGCGACCTTGAGATTGGATACGCCCCAGCTATGGATCACGACAGGCAGCTTGCGCCCGGCCTGACGGTCGAGGATCGCGATCAGCCGCTTGTAGCTATCCCACTGCACAGCCCCTTCCGCGGCAATCCAGTCGGAACACCCGGGCCCGCAGGCATCGGCCGGGCCATGGGCGACGTAGAAGATCATGGCGTCGGGCGGCGAGCCGAAGGCGCCGATCGGCGGACGCTGCTGGGCCTGTACGGCGCCTGCTGCAACGAGCGCCAGCACGCAGCTCACGATCCTCGCGCTGATGGATGACATGCCCCGCCAGTCGGCTCGCTTCCTCGTGCCGATCATCCCTCCGGGCGAGCAAAGGTGCAAGATCAACCTTGGCGGTTACACCGCCATATTGTCGATCAGCCGGGTCGTGCCGAGCTTGGCCGCGACCAGGATGCGCAAGGGGCCGTCCTTGCGCGAGATGACAGGCGCCAGGGTCGCTGCATGGCGCACCTCGAAATAGTCGAGCTCAAAGCCGGCCGCCGTGATCATCGTGGCACCGCGTGCCATTGCGGCTGCGACCGCTTCGCCGGCGCGGATGCGCCCGGCGCTCTCCTTCATGGCGCGGTACAGTGTGGTCGCGGTCTGCCGCTCCTGTGGTGACAGGTAGACGTTGCGCGAGGACATCGCGAGCCCGTCGCGCTCGCGCACGGTGCGGGAACCGATCACCTTGACGCCGAGGTCGAGGTCGCGGGCCATCTGCGCCACCACCCGCAACTGCTGAAAATCCTTCTCGCCGAAGATCGCGACATCCGGCCGGCACTGCGTGAACAGCTTGCCGACGACGGTGGCGACGCCGCCGAAGAAATGCGGGCGGAAGCGGTCCTCGAGGCCGGCCAGCGCTGGTCCCTCCGGTACGATGCGGGTGGCAAAGCCCTCCGGATACATGGCCTCGGCGCCGGGATGCCAGACGATATCGACGTCCTCGGCGGCGAGCTTGGCGAGATCGGCCTTCCAGGTTCGCGGATAGGCGCCAAAATCCTCGGTCGGAGCGAACTGGGTCGGGTTGACGAAGATCGACACCACGACGCGGCTCGCGCGCCGCCTAGCCAGGCGCACCAGCGACACATGGCCGTCATGGAGCGCTCCCATGGTCGGGACCAGCGCGATCGTGGCCTTTCGCTTGCGAAGATTGTCGACGGCGCGTCGCAAGGTGGGGACCGTGCGGGCGATCAAGGGGCTGCGTGACATCAGAACTCGACGGAGTTGGGGAATCGGCGGGCGCGTCCCGGCGCCGGCAGGCTAACCTTAACAAGCGGCGACCATGGACGCCACGCATCCGGATGCGGCACAGCATCCCGCGCAAAGCCGCGTAAGAGGTCGCGACATTGTGGGTTGGATCACAGACGCGAAGCGGCGCGGCGATTCATGATGAAGGTCGGCGCGCCGCGATTTGTATTGCCTGTCACGCATTTCACTTGACCGCAGACGCGGCCAACTCGAAGATATTCGTTAGGGGTGTTGAGGATCGCGATGCTTGTGCAAGCTAGCCAAGGCCAGTCCGGCTCGGCGCATGTGGTCGTGCTCGGCAACGAGAAGGGCGGCTCCGGCAAGTCGACGACCGCCCTGCACATCGCAGTCGCGCTTCTGAAAGCCGGCCAGCGCGTCGCCACCATCGACCTCGACTGCCGTCAGCAGAGCTTTACTCACTACATCAACAACCGTTCCGCCTGGGCGCGCCGCACCAAGCTCGACCTCGAACTGCCGCTGCATCGCTGCATCAAGCTCGGCGAGACCATGCAGGTCGCCGAGAACGAGAATTCGGAGTTCCTTCAGTTCATGGAGGCGGTCTCGGCGGTCGAGAGCAGCTTCGACTTCATCGTCATCGATACGCCCGGCACCGACAGCTACCTGATGCGGCTTGCGCACTCGATGGCCGACACGCTGGTGACCCCGATCAACGACAGCTTTCTCGATTTCGATGTGCTTGGCACCGTCGACCCCGCCAATTACGCGGTAACAGGCGAGAGCCACTACGCCGAGATGGTGCGGGATGTCAGGCGCAAGCGCCGCCAACTCGACGGCGCGACCACCGACTGGATCGTCGTGCGCAACCGCCTGTCGATGCTCGGCTCCCGCAACAAGCAGCTGGTTGCCGAGGGGTTGAAGGATTTGTCGATGCGGCTGGGCTTCCGCTACGTCGACGGCTTCGCCGAACGCGTCGTCTATCGCGAGTTCTTCCCGCGCGGCCTGACCGCGCTGGACGAGATCGACGAGGCCACCCTCGGCATGCGGCCCAATCTCGGCCATCTCACTGCGCGGGAGGAGGTGACGAGCCTGCTCCGCCAGCTCAAGCTTCCGCTCGATGAGCGCGGACGCCGCCGCGCGGCCAACCGCGCCGAGTGGTTCAACCAGGTCGACAAGCCGCTCGAGGTCCACGACATCCTCGGCGCCTGAGGTGGCGGTATATCGTTACTTCCGGTCGATCAAAGCGGCCGGTCTCCCGTGGGAACCCGGCCCGCGCTCAACCGTTTTCACCCCGCGTTTACTGCAAAATTGAACCCGATCGAGACAGGTTGCGTCGGAAGGTGACGTGCACCCTGACGTAGCCGTATGAGAGCGAGGTGCCCAACAAACGTGTGCGCCGCACAATGAAAGGGCTGCCAGTTCACAATATTTAGCCTTCCTGTCACGCGGCTGTGACATATATTAGGGAATAGGCGACCAGGGGCCGAAGAGCTCCGGAAGAACACGATTTTCAACAGGGATTCAGGCCGCAAGAGCCTGAGGCTGAGGACGAAAATGAAGCGTGGAATTGCCGTTCTGGTTTCGGTCAGTGCCCTCTGCGGCGTCGCCTATTTCACGGCGAGCAAGTGGGCAATCAGGCACGAGACCATCACCTTCTACGATGCCTCGCGCGACAACCGTGCGGTGCCCGTCGATATCGCGATCCGTCGTGACAAGGAAATGCAGGCCAATGCCGGCATGATCACGATGCCGGTCGCCGTGATCAACCACGGCAACACCGTCAAGAACACCGAGTACGGCTTCCTCGCCAACATTTTCGCTGCGCGCGGCTACCTCGTCGTCAGCCCGCAGCATGATTTGCCGACCGATCCTCCGATGGTGACTAAGCCCGGCGAGATCTATGTCGGCCGGCTGCCGCAGATCCTGCGCGGCGTCGCCAATATCCATCTCGCCATGCAGGAGATGAGGAAGGTTCAGCCCAACGCCGACTACGACAAGGTGACGATGGTCGGCCACTCCATGGGCGGCGACATCACGATGTATTTCGCCAAGCAGTATCCGGATGAGGTCAAGAAGGTCGTCACGCTCGACAATCTTCGCGTGCCCTTCGTCACTGCCGGCAAGTTCAAGATCCTGTCGTTCCGCTCCACCGATCCGCAGTTCAAGGCCGATGCGGGCGTGATCCCGACCGACGAGGAATGCGAGAAGGCCGGTATCCAGGTCGTGAAGACCGAATTCCAGCACAACGATATGCGCGACACCGGTCCGGACGCGGCCAAGAATTCGATCCAGGGCATGCTCGACAAGTTCCTGAGCGCGACCGACAGCGAAGTGGCGCCGGTCGACACCCAATCGTCCCCGCCCAAGATTCTCGAGCCCGGGCCGGTCGCTTTGATGGCGCCTGCCAAGAGCTGACGCCGTCCTCGTCGTCGATACCGATTATCAAAGCCTCCGCCGGCTTCCGCCTGCGGGGGCTTTGCACATTGACCGGGCGGCATGCGCTGACCACATTAGCCGTTCACGCCAAGGTCAAGGAATGTCGGGCGAACCCATCAAACCGCGCGGCCGCGATGCCGTCTCGAGGCAACCAGGCAGCGCTGTGCCGCAGGCGGGGACCTCGACCTCGGAGGACATCGCCGCCTTCGTCGCCAACGCACGCGCGCTGTCACCGCATGCGCCCGGTGCGAAAGGGCGGCTGATCTTCGCGCTGGATGCGACGATGAGCCGGCAGCCGACCTGGGACATGGCCTGTGCGCTTCAGGCTGACATGTTCCGTGAGACCGCCGCGCTCGGCAGTCTCGACATCCGGCTCGTCTACTATCGCGGCTTCAACGAGTGCCGCGTCACGGGATGGATCTCCGACAGCGCCAGGCTGGCGACGCTGATGGGCAAGATCGATTGCCGTGGCGGCGACACCCAGATCGGCAAGGTGCTGAGCGAGGCGCGGCGCGAGGCGGTCGCATCCGGCGTGCGCGCCGTCGTCTTCGTCGGCGACGCCATGGAGGAGAACGTCGACGAGCTCTGCGCCAAGGCCGGCGAGCTCGGCATGCTCAAGGTGCCTGTGTTCGTATTTCAGGAAGGCCATGACGCGGTGGCCGAGCAGGCCTTTCGCGAGATCGCGCGCCTGACCGGCGGCGCCTGGTGCCGGTTCGATCCGGGCGCGGCGGCACAGTTGCGCGAGCTGTTGCGCGCAGCCGCCGCCTACGCGGCCGGCGGACGCGAGGCGCTGTTGCAATTGGCGAAGACCGCCAGTGGGGCGGCCAGGCTGATCGGCCAGATGAAGTAGCGCTGCAGCGGTCTGCGGGGGGACAAGGACTCGATGCTTTTTGGCGATAGGCCGACTATATTCCGGCCATGACCCTGATTGCTGGTGCTATCGCTGTTATCACCCTTTATCTGCTGCTCCAGATGTTCCGTTCGGCCAATCCGGCCGTGCTTGCGCGCGCGATCAGGTTCGGTGGCGGCGTGGTCGCGCTGGCTGTCGCAGCGTTCACGGGATTGAAGGGCGAACTGGTGGTGGCGATCCCGCTCGGGATATTCGGCGCCGGGCTCCTGGGCTGGACACCGATGGCAAACGCCGGCTTCGGCAATATCGGCGGGCTGTTCGGCGCCGGCGCGACGCGCCCGGCCGGTCAGGCGTCGCGCGTGCGCTCGCAATTCCTGGATATGCGGCTCGATCACGATTCCGGCCAGCTCGGAGGCCGGATCGTCGCCGGGCCTCACGCCGGGCGCGATCTCGATGAGTTCGATCTCGCGGCCCTGCTGGCAATGGTCCCGGCGTTCGACGCCGAGAGCGTGGCCCTACTTGAAAGCTATCTGGACCGCCGGTTTCCCGCTTGGCGTCAGAACGCGCAGGGCGACGCGGCAGGGGGGCAGCGCCGCACGATGGCGACCGGCAAAATGACGACGGAGGAGGCCTATCAGATCCTTGGCCTGCAGCCGGGGGCGGGGCGTGACGACATCAGCCGGGCTCACAAGTCCCTGATGAAGAAACTGCATCCCGACCAGGGGGGCTCGACGTATCTCGCTGCCCGGGTAAACGAGGCCAAGGATACTCTGCTTCGCACGCATAACGGCTAACTCCGGCACCACGCTACAAACGCTCGTTCCGTGTGAGCCCTGCTTGCTCTGTTTGCCGTCGCCCCGATGCCCGCCATTGTCGGCGTGGTCGATCCCTTGCGTAAAGTTCTAACCGTAAATCCTTGACGAGAGGTTGTCGTGGAACAGCCTCGTCGGACACCGCATCTCGAAAATGAAAATGCCCGCGCAAGGCGCGGGCATTTTGCTTGGAACGGTGCGAAAAGATCAGTTGCGGACGGTCATGCAGGAGATATCGGCACGCTTCAGGGTGCGGCAGACGGCTTCCGCCTGGTCGCGGTCGAGCCCGGCGAAGCGGGCGCGGTAGAGCTTGCGATTGTCTTTCGCGACGACCGGCTCGGTGAACGGGTCGGCCTTGCTGAGCAGACCGCGAGCCGAGCTGCGCGCCGCGTCGATGCGCTGCTGGGCTTCGTTCTCGCTCTCGAGCGCGCCGACCTGGACGATCCAGCCGCTGTGGGTGACGATCGGCTTCGTGGTGGCGCTCATCTGGACCGGCTGCAGCGCCGGGTCGGCTGACGCAAGCTTCGTAGCAGCCGGGGCGGGTGCGGCGGCGGTGGCGGCCGGCAATACGCCGAGGATGCCATTGCCGGTGCCGAAGCCCGCCGGCTGACGCGGCAGCTCGGTACGGGCGATCTCGGCCTTCGGCGCCTCCGGTTGGCTGGCAACCTCGGGCTTGTTGATGAGGTCTGCCCGGGCCACGACGGCGCCGGAGGTTTCGGCGACGTCGGAGCGGGACGCGATCGTGCTCGTGACCTGCGGTGCGATCTGAGCCGGGGCGGCGGAGGCGACCCTCACGGTGCCGGCCTTGACCTGCACGGTCTTGACCCGGACCGGCTTCATCGGCTCGGACGAGCCGGGGATGATCGAGAGGGGCTGGCTCGAGATCACGCCATTGGTGAGCGGCGCAGGCTCGATCTTGGGTTCAGTCGACCGAACTTCAGGCTTGTTGGCTTCAGATCTGGGCTGAGACGGCGGCACCGCGGCAGTCGCAGCCGCAAGCGTCGACAGGCGCGCGGCGAGACGCGACGGGGCTGCTTCGGGAGCAGGGGCAGCCTGAACCTGCGGAGCGGAGCGTGCCGGGGTATCCGACGCATCAGCGACTTCGGCAGCGGCGTCGGAGCCGTTGCGCTCGGTGACCGCCGCGACGGTGTGGGTGGTCGCGGCCTTGTCGAGGTTCTCCGCGAGCAGGTTGCGCATGATGGCGTCGCGCGAGCCGCCGCTCCGGCCGCCCAGCACCACGCCGATCAGGTGGCGGTTGCCGCGGCGCATCGAGGTCACGAGATTGAAGCCGGAGGCGCGGGTGTAGCCGGTCTTGATGCCGTCCACGCCCTCGACATTCCCGAGCAGATGATTGTGGTTCCGGATCGACTGTCCGCGCCAGTTGAACGTCGATGTCGCGAAATAGCGATAATAGCGCGGGAAGCGCTCCTGGATGGCGCGGCCGAGCGTGGCCTGGTCGCGCGCGGTCGTGACCTGCTCGTCGTTGGGAAGACCGTTGGCGTTGCGGTAAACCGTCCTGGACATACCGAGCGAACGCGCCTTGCGCGTCATCATCTGGGCGAAGTCGTCCTCGTCGCCGCCAATCGCTTCAGCGATCACAACGGCTGCGTCATTGGCGGAGCGGGTGACGAGACCCTTGATTGCGTCCTCGACGCGAATGGTCTGGCCGGCACGCAGGTTCAACTTGGTTGGATCCTGATCGGCGGCGTGCTGCGACACCGGCATCTCGGTGTCGAGCTTCAACTTCCCGGACTCGAGGCGCTCGAACAGCAGATAGAGCGTCATGATCTTGGTCAGCGAGGCCGGGTGGCGGATCCCGTCGGGACTCGTTGCCTGAAGCACGGACCCGGAATTGCCGTCGACGATGATCGACGCGAATTTCGGGCTGGAACTCTCGGACACATCGCGCTGCACGCGGTGGTGCGCGTAGTGACGACGGTGGCGCCGCGCCTCGGCAGCATCTGTGGTGAAGATGACCGCACTGGTGACCGCAAGAAGCCCAAAAACGCCAACCCGCGCCAAGCGCGAGGAAGACAAGTTTTTACGAAGCATGAAACCCCGTCCCCGTTTCTGACTTGATCACCGGCTCGTGAGGCGAAATTGTGCCCATGGGACCGGGATCATTACCTGCTCAGGCTGTCCTTCCGCAGGTGTTCGCTGCGGGGGACGTTGGGCCTGAGCCGCTATTCTGGCTAAGGTGATGTTCTCCAACGGCTTTTGGCCGTTTGTGGAAGCTGAACACGTCCAGGGAATCAAAGTAGGGCGCTGCGGTTTCCAAAAGCTTAAGGAACCCTTGCGGGAAAACCCGGGAATTGGTGCGAACTTGTCCTTATTTTTGTGCGTCGCACAAAATTCTTGACTTTTTTGTGCGCTGCACTAATTGTAAGCAGGGTCAGGGAGCCGGGGCTTCCCGACGAGAGCTAGGGAAAAGGATTCCGAATGTTCAAGGTTGAAGACTTTCAAGGCTACGGGAAAGAGCACTTCGAGCAGTACGTCGCCTCCGCGACCTCGATGCAGCACGGCCTTCAGGCGATCGCCAGCGCCTATGGCGACTACACCAAGAAGTCGTTCGAAGACACCAAGTCCTTCGTCGAGAAGCTTTCCGGCGTGAAGTCGCTGGACAAGGCCGTCGAAGCGCAGACCGAATTCGCCCGTTCCGCCTACGAGTCCTTCGTCGCGGAATCGCAGAAGATCGCCGGCCTTTACAGCGACCTCGCCAAGCAGGCCTTCAAGCCGGTCGAGACCATCGTGTCGAAGTTCACTCCGGCCGCCAGCTAACGTTTCCTGAGCTCCTGGAATCAAAAGCCCGGCTGAAGCAGCCGGGCTTTTTTGTTTGTCGTGGCGTGTCGATCTCAGCGCGCTACGCGCAGCTTGGATAACGACGTGCCGATGTCCTTGAACACCGAGACGGTCTGATCTGCCTTCGTCACCAGATAGAACTTGTCGGTGCCGCTCGCGCAATATTGCAGCACGCTGGACGTCGGATCGCTGCCGGTGTTCACCTGCACCGTATAGATCGTGATGTTCGCCGCCTTGGCGTTGTCGCACAGCTTCTTCTGCCGCGCGTCGATTTGCCAGGCGTTGCTGTACCAGCGGTTCTGCGTATTGAGACCGTCGGAGAGCAGCACGATCGCATCCTTGTAGGTGTAGTTGGGGTCCTTGGCCGGCGCGTTCATTGGATCGCCAGCCGACAGCGTCATCCAGCCCCAGGCGAGGCCAATGCCCTGGTTGGTGTTGCCGGTGGGCTTCATGGCGTCGATCCGGCTCTTGAGTAAGCTCCAGTCGTAGCTCAGCGGCATGATTGGCTGCAGATAGGACGAACTGCCGAGGTCGCAGTAGGAGTACTGTTCGGCCGGGAACTGTGTTCCCGCGTTGCCGCTCGTGGGCGTCGTGTTCTTCGTGTCGTAGTCCTGGTCGCGGTCGACCACGCATCCCGTCCATGCGTTGTGGTTGGCGAACCTGGTGCCGCGGGCCGCGGCCCAATCGCTGAAATCGACCCAGTACTTGCTGTAGTTGCTGGCGCCGACGTTGACGTCCTTGGCAAACGGAACAATCGAGATGTAGACGTCGCCATCGGTCTTGGAGAGCGGGCTGAGCTGGTCGACCAGGCTCTTCGCGGCGGTCTGCATCGCCGCCATCTTGCCGTCGTCGGCCATCGACCCCGTGTTGTCGAGCACCAAGGCCACGCGCATGCGCACCAGGCCCCATGCGCTGGTGGAATTGGCGCCGACGTCGAGCGTCGGGAAGCCCGCGACCTTCATGAAGGTAGTCGTGTAGGTGCCGGTGCCGGTGACCTGGATGGTGGAGCCCATGCTGGTGCTTGCGGTGTAAGTGGCCGCGATGCTGACCGATGGCAGGGCGTTGGTGGCGGTGAACAGGGCGTTGAAATAAGCCTGCGCCTTGATGCTGATCTGCGACGTCGTGATGGTGCCGGACGACAGATCCTTGGAGACCATCAGCGAGGTCGAATCGAGGGCCGCCTGCATTGCGGAACGAGCCTGGGCCGCGCGGCTGTAATCGATTGCAGCTCCCACGAAGCCTAAAACCGGGAGCAGCGCGATGGCGAAGATCACGGCGATATTGCCTTGTTCGGCCGCTGCAAACCGGGCGAGGTGTCGACCAATACGGCTGACGAATGGCAGGCGAGACATGACGATTCCCGGAAATCTGTGACTTTGCCCGTTTTCGCGCCACGCCGTTGAACGCAGGGTAAATCGGTCCGTAGAAAACCGGAGATAGCCCGCGCGAAACCGCCGCAGCCACGTTGCCGGCCGGGTTCCTGGTCAACATCTTCTAAACGGGCGGGGCGGAAGCTTTTGTCAAATCAGTCCGGATTGATTAACCTTGGCAAGGATCGCCCGGACCGGGAATCGGGACGGCCATGGCCGCATAGGCCGAGCTGTCGCACGCTTGCGGCGAGCCGGGGGCAGGCCCATATTCGGTGAGGCCGATCCGGCTTGGACCGGACCGGCTGGAAGCGGCGATCCAACAAGGCGGTGCGCCTGTGCGAAGCTCCAAAAGCCGGGGCTGCGCGGCAAACCGTCATACGCTTCCGTGGGGAATTTGAACGCCTGAGCCATGCCGCAACTGTCTTCCAGACCAGATCCGTCCGCGGCCGCCGCCGCCCACGCTGCCCTGATGAGCAACGACGAGAACCGTTCCGGCGGTCCCTCCGCGCCAAACACGTCCGTCATCACCAAGGTCAAGCCGAAGACCAAACGGCCGAACCTGTACCGTGTGTTGATCCTGAACGACGATTACACGCCGATGGAATTCGTCGTTCATGTGCTGGAGAAATTCTTCCAGAAGGACGCCGAGGCTGCAACCAAGATCATGCTGCACGTTCATCATCACGGGATCGGGGAATGCGGCGTGTTCACCTACGAGATCGCCGAGACCAAGGTGACGCAGGTGATGGATTTCGCTCGCAAGCACCAGCATCCGCTGCAATGCGTGATGGAAAAGAAGTAAGACACGACACGTTACGGCGCGTTCGAAGCCGGCTTGTGCATGCCGCAATGTGATTGCCGCGTGATGTCTGCGCGCGATGTTCGTTGCAGACGGCAAAACTACGGAATTTCGGACCGGTGCCGATCGTGCCCAAACCGGAACGGGTTTTGCATCGAAAAATACCTCAGCTGTGCAGCCGCCTGAGTCGCGGAACCGGTCTTTCGCCGCGATCTTGTATAACTATATGTGACAAAGGTTGTTGTTGCCTGACCGGGCGATGGCGATCATGATGGTGGGGGCCATAGAGGACGCGAATGCCGACTTTTTCCCAAAGCCTTGAACAATCCCTGCATCGTGCACTGGCGATCGCAAACGAGCGTCATCACCAATACGCGACGCTCGAGCATCTTTTGCTCTCGCTGATCGACGACTCCGATGCAGCCGCCGTCATGCGCGCCTGTAGCGTCGACCTCGACAAGCTCCGTACGAGCCTCGTCAATTATCTCGAGACCGAATTCGAGAACCTAGTGACGGACGGCGCCGACGACGCCAAGCCGACCGCAGGCTTCCAGCGCGTGATCCAGCGCGCGGTGATCCACGTGCAGTCGTCCGGTCGCGAAGAGGTGACCGGCGCCAACGTGCTGATCGCGATCTTTGCCGAGCGCGAGAGTCATGCCGCGTATTTCCTGCAGGAGCAGGACATGACGCGCTACGACGCCGTCAACTACATCAGCCACGGCATCGCCAAGCGACCGGGCGTCTCCGAGGCGCGGCCGGTGCGCGGCGTCGACGAGGAGGCGGAGACCAAGGGCAGCGAGGACGCCAAGAAGAAGGGCGAGGCGCTCGAGACCTATTGCGTCAACCTCAACAAGAAGGCGCGGGATGGCAAAATCGATCCGGTGATCGGACGCAATTCCGAGATCAACCGCGCGATCCAGGTGCTGTGCCGCCGGCAGAAGAACAATCCGCTGTTCGTGGGCGAGGCCGGCGTCGGCAAGACCGCGATCGCGGAGGGCCTGGCCAAGCGCATCGTCGACAGCGAGGTGCCGGAGGTGCTGGCGGCTGCGACCGTGTTCTCGCTCGACATGGGCACGCTGCTCGCCGGTACGCGCTATCGCGGCGACTTCGAGGAACGCCTGAAGCAGGTGCTGAAGGAGCTCGAGGCGCATCCCAATGCCATCCTGTTCATCGACGAGATCCACACCGTGATCGGTGCGGGCGCGACGTCGGGCGGGGCGATGGATGCCTCGAACCTGCTCAAGCCCGCGCTCGCTTCCGGCACCATCCGCTGCATGGGCTCGACCACCTACAAGGAATACCGCCAGCACTTCGAGAAAGACCGCGCGCTGGTGCGGCGCTTCCAGAAGATCGACGTCAACGAGCCGACGGTCGAGGACGCGATCGCGATCCTCAAGGGCCTCAAGCCGTACTTCGAAGACTACCACCGGCTGAAATACACCAACGAGGCGATCGAGGCTGCGGTGCAGCTCTCTTCGCGCTACATCCACGACCGCAAGCTGCCGGATAAGGCGATCGACGTGATCGACGAATCCGGCGCGGCGCAGATGCTGGTCGCCGAGAACAAGCGCAAGAAGACCATCGGCATCAAGGAGATCGAGACGACGATTGCCTCGATGGCGCGGATCCCGCCGAAGAGCGTGTCGAAGGACGATGCCGAGGTGCTCAAGCATCTCGAGCAGACCCTGAAGCGCACCGTGTTCGGTCAGGACAAGGCGATCGAGTCGCTCGCCGCTTCGATCAAGCTGGCGCGTGCCGGCCTGCGCGAGCCGGAGAAGCCGATCGGCTGCTATCTGTTCTCTGGTCCGACCGGCGTCGGCAAGACCGAGGTCGCGAAACAGCTCGCGGCGTCGCTCGGCGTCGAGCTGTTGCGCTTCGACATGTCCGAGTACATGGAGCGGCACACGGTGTCGCGCCTGATCGGCGCGCCTCCCGGCTATGTCGGCTTCGATCAGGGCGGCTTGCTCACTGACGGCGTCGACCAGCATCCGCATTGCGTGGTGCTGCTGGACGAGATCGAGAAGGCGCATCCCGATCTCTACAACGTGCTGCTCCAGATCATGGATCACGGCCGGCTCACCGACCACAACGGCAAGCAGGTCAACTTCCGCAACGTGATCCTGATCATGACCACGAATGCGGGCGCGTCTGATCTCGCCAAGCAGGCGTTCGGCTTCACGCGCTCGAAGCGGGAAGGCGACGACCACGAGGCGATCAACCGGCAGTTCGCGCCGGAATTCCGCAACCGTCTCGATGCCGTCGTGTCGTTCGGCCATCTCAGTGTCGAGGTGATCGGTACGGTGGTCGAGAAGTTCGTGCTTCAGCTCGAAGCGCAACTCGGCGATCGCGATGTCACCATCGAACTGTCCGACCCCGCCAAGACCTGGCTGGTGAAGCATGGTTACGACGAGCAGATGGGCGCACGTCCGATGGCTCGCGTGATCCAGGAGCACATCAAGAAGCCGTTGGCCGACGAGGTGCTGTTCGGCAAACTCAAGGGTGGCGGCCATGTCCGCGTCGTCCTGGTCAAGGACGAGGCCGACGAGACCAAGGACAAGATCGGCTTCGAGTTCGTCGAGGGGCCGGTCACGCCGAAGCAGGAGAAGCTCCCGGGTGCCCGCAAGCGCCCGTCGGGCAAGTCCAAGCCCGGTGGCCCCGGCGGCTCGAAGGGGCCGACCAAGAGCCCGCTGGTCAAGGCTTGATCCGCACGCGATGAATTGAAAAGGCCGGCTGAAAAGCCGGCCTTTCTTATTGGCAGTCAAATATAAGCAAGAAGATCCGACATGACCAACACGCCTTCTGCAAACTCGCCGTCAGCTTCCTCGATCCCCGCCGACGATCCCGCGCGCGCCCTGACGGTCGCCAATCCCGACGGCGCTGACGTGCCGCATATCTCTGTGGCCGGCGGCACCTACACGGTCCTGGTGTCGGGCGCGCAGACCGCAGGACGCTATTGCCTGGTCGACATGCTGGTGCCCGCCGGCGGCGGGCCCCCGCCGCACCGCCACGACTTCGAGGAAATGTTCACGCTGCTCGAAGGCGAACTTGAATTCACCTTTCGCGGTAAGTCCCACACCGTAAGTGCGGGGTCGACCGTCAACGTTCCGGCCAACGCGCCGCACGCGTTCAAGAACGTGTCCGGCAAGACGGCCCGTATGCTCTGCATGTGCACGCCAGCGGGACAGGACGAATTCTTCCTGGCGGTTGGCTTTCCCGTCGAAGGCCGCACGTCGCCACCGCCGAAGCCGACCCCGGAAGAGATGGCCGAGAAAGGCAAGCTGATCGCAGCACTGCTGCCGAAATATCGCACCGAGATGGTGAAGATGTGAAGAGGGGCGGACGCAGCCGAAATCGGCCTTCCCAAATGGTCACGCGCTATTCGCCGCGCAGGCGCTGGTCGTCTTGCACCCGAACATGCTCGGCGCCGCGCGCACCCGCGGACGACAGCCGCAACATGCTCAGGGCCGCGCCGCAGAGCGCGAAGCCGACGCCTGTCAGCAACGCGATCCTGGTTCCCTCGATCGGATAGCGGCCGAGGAACAGCGCGACCAGCGCTGCGCCGGTGGTCTGCCCAAGCAGTCGCGCCGTGCCCAGCATGCCGCTGGCGCCGCCGGCGCGCTCGCGCGGGGCCGCCGCGATCATGGTCCGGTTGTTGGGGGTCTGGAACAGGCCAAAGCCGGCGCCGGCCAGCGCCATTCGCCAGATCACGTCGAGCGGCGTGGGCGCCGCCGGCAGCAAAGCGAGCGCAGCGAGGCCGCAGGCGAACAGCGTGAGGCCGATGCCGCCGAGCAGGCCGGCCGGATAATGCTCGACCAGGCGGCCGGCGAGGGGGGCTGCGAACGCCACCGCGATCGGCCATGGCGTGATCAAGAGGCCCATATGGACCGCCGAATAGCCGAAGCGGCTCTGGAGGTAGAAGGGGATCGCAACGAAGGCCAGCATTTGCCCGCAGAACGAGGCGATCGAGGTTGCAATCGACAGCGCGAACACCGGGATGCGCAATAGGTCAATCGGCAGCAGCGGCGAGGCCATGTGGGTCTCGCGGTAGATCAGCAGCGCGCCGGCCAGGAGCGCGATGGCGAACTGCACGAGGCAGGTGACCGCCGCTTCGCCATGACCGACGCTATCGACGGCCGCGATGCCGACGCCGAAGGTGATCGCGGACAGCCCCGCGCTCTGCCAGTCGAAGGAATGGCTCGCGGGCCTGGTGTGCGGCAGGCTGCGCAGGCCCAGCACCAATGTCACCACGCCGAGCGGGACGTTGATGGCGAACAGCCAGGGCCAGCTGCCAAACGCCAGGATACCGGCTGCGAGCGTCGGACCGACCGCGGCCGAGAAGGCGACGACGAGAGCGTTGAGCCCGATGCCGCGGCCGAGCTGGCTGCGGGGGTAAGTGAAACGCACCAGCGCTGCGTTGACGCTCATGATTCCGGCCGCGCCGAAGCCCTGCACGATGCGTGCAATCGTGAGCAGCGGCAGCGTGTGCGCCAGCGCGCAGAATGCGGAGGCAAGCGTGAACAGCACCAGCCCGACCAGATAGACGCGGCGATAACCGACGATCTCGCCGAGCGAAGCCAGCGGCAGCAGCGAGATCGTGATCGCGAGCTGGTAGCCGTTGACGATCCAGATCGAGAACGCCGGGCTCGCGTCGAGGTCGGCCGCGATCGTCGGGAGCGCGACGTTGGCGATGGCGCTGTCGACCACTGCCATGATGATGCCGAGCGCAATGGTCAGGACCGCCTGGCCCCGCTGCGGCTGCGGCAGGCCGTCGGCGTGCTCCATGGGGGCTGGCGACATGATGGCGGCGTGCTTGATTCGAGCCGTGGTTCGTCTCCGGATTAGGAAATTGCGAGATGCATCGCAACCCAGCAGGATACGGGCGGTTCCTGCGTCGGGAGCGGGTCTCCCGGCACCGCGGGCATGGGTCGGAACGGCCTTCGCAGGCTCACCAGCGCGAGGTCGACTTCCCGAACACATAGAGCGCGACGAGCCCAACCGTCACCGCGGTCGAGACGATCCGGATGGTGCGGTCCCAATCGATTCCGCTCCGCTCGGCGCGGTTGAGATTGAGAGCGGTGAACAGGGCCTTCATGGCAAATCTGCGCATCGGGCTGCCTCGCGGGTGCACACGATGCCACTGTCTGCGCGGACCGGCTTGATGCAGCTCAAGCCGGACTGCGCCGGCGCCCCGGCCGCTACACCGCCGGTGGATTGCGGTCGGTGAAAGTCGTGCGCTGGTGCCAGTAGGGATAGGGCAGCGTCACCTTGCTCGCCGCATCGAGCTTTGCGATGTGGTCCTTGGTCAATGACCAGCCGACCGCGCCGAGATTTTCGCGCAGCTGCGTCTCGTTGCGCGCGCCGATGATCAGCGTCGAAACGGTCGGACGCTGCTGCAGCCAGTTCAGCGCGATCTGCGAGACGCTCTTGCCGGTTTCCTTGGCGACCTCGTCGATTGCCTCGACGACGCGATAGACGTGCTCGTCCGGCACGGGCGGGCCGAACTCAGCCGTCTTGGGCAAGCGGCTTACGTCAGGCTTTGGCTGGCCGCGGCGGATCTTTCCGGTGAGGCGCCCCCATCCGAGCGGCGACCAGACCACTGCGCCGAGGCCCTGGTCGAGGCCGAGCGGCATCAGCTCCCATTCGTAGTCGCGTCCGATCAGTGAATAATAGGTCTGGTTGGCGACGTAGCGCGGGAAGCCATGTTTGTCGGCAACGCCAAGCGATTTCATCAGGTGCCAGCCCGAAAAATTCGACACGCCGACGTAGCGGATCTTGCCGGCACGCACGAGCACATCGAGAGTGGCGAGCACCTCTTCAGGCGGGGTGAAGGCGTCGAAGCCGTGGAGCTGGAACAGGTCGATGTAATCGGTACCGAGCCGGCTCAGCGAAGCATCGATGGCCGCGAGCAGATGCTGGCGCGACGACCCGATCTCGTTGGGGCCGTCGCCAAAACGGAACGTCGCCTTGGTCGAGACCAAAACCTTGTCGCGGCGGCCCTTGATGGCCTCGCCGAGAACGCGCTCGGATTCGCCGAGCGAATAGACGTTCGCGGTGTCGAACATCGACACGCCGGCATCGAGGCAGATATCCAGAAGGCGCCGCGCTTCGGTCGCGTCAGTCGCGCCCCACGCAGCGAGGCGGCCAACGCCGCCGAAGGTGCCGGTCCCAAGACTCAAGGCGGGCACCATGAGGCCCGAGCGGCCCAAGCGTCGGTATTCCATCGATTTGCTCCTCGGCTGGCCGCTGATTGATCCCCGCGACCTCTGTGCCGGATGGTAGTGCAAGCACGCGCCGTGTCCTACGCCGCGCTCACATACCGGCCTTGCTTGGGAGAGGCCTAGTCGTGCAGACGCATGTCATCGAATGCTGCGTCGATCACGCGCGGACCGACCGTCGTCGCGGGAAGCCGAGCCGCGCTCCTCGCTAGTGGCGATCGAAGGCAGGCGACCTCGCTCTCGCGCGCCTGCTGCGGCAGGAGCGTCAGGCTCCAGCCCACCACGACCAGGAACGCGAGCCGGATCGCGATCACGCCGAGCAAGACTTCCGATCCGCTTATCGTCGCGTTGTTTCTCATGTGCAGAGCCTGATCCCGGCAGCTGCACCTGACAATCCGGAATTCACGAGCACCGCCTTCGCCTGAAGCGAAGGCTCGGGCCAGTGGCTAACCGGACCTCAATGCCGCGACTGGCTCTGCCGGAAGTCACGCGGTGACATCCCGAAATGCTCGCGGAAGACGCGGCCGAAATGCGAGAGGTCGTTGAAGCCCCAGGCGAAGGCGATCTCGCTGATGTGGCGGTGAGCGAGCACGGGGGAGGCGAGGTCGCGCCTGCATTGGGCGAGGCGCTCACCGAGGACGTAGCGCTGGAACGAGGTATCCTCGTCGGCGAGGAGATCGTTGACGTAGCGGGACGAGATGCCGAGCGCCGCTGCGGTCTCGGAGAGCGAGAGATCGGGATCGGCAAGATGAGCCCGGATATGCGCCTTCAGCCGGTAGAGCAGGGCGGAGCGATGGGTCGAGGACGGCAGCGGCGTCTTGCCCAGCCGCTCGCCAAGTGCCATCGCCAGGACATCGACGGCCTGTTCCGACAGAGCGGCGGCGTGGTGCGGATCGATCTGATCCGCACTCTGGCAGAGCCGGTAGATGAAATCGTAGGCGATCCGCTGCAGCGGCGAGTCTGGTCCGAAAGCGCTGGCAGTAAGGGTTTCGGTCGCGCCGAGTCGGCGCTGCAGCATCTCGCGCGGCACCTTGAAGATGGTCTGCGTGAAGATGCCGTCGAATTTCAGCTCGTAGGGACGGGTGGTGTCATAGAGCGCAAACTCTCCCGGATGCACCACGGCCTCGCGGCCGTCCTGCACCACAGCGCCGGCGCCGCGATTGCCGAGCGCGATCAGGATGAAATCCTGATCCGAGCGCGCGATGCGCGAGGGCGTGCGCAACACGTGCTGACGGTCGGAGCAGACCTCGGAGCATTCCGCCTTGCCCAGTGGCGCCCGGGTGACCGAGCCGCGAAAGGCGCTGCCAAGATCGGACTTGCAGTCGAGTCCGACGAAGACGTCGCAGACGATATCCTGCCAGAGCGCAAGGCGGCGGTGGCCTGGGCTGTCGTCCGTGGTGAACTGGATTGGCATCTGCAGAGCCTCCCTTTCACATCCCGCAAAATCGCGTGTCGGTGCAGGTCCCCACTGACGGAGGCAAATCCCGTACCGGGCCGGCAATTCCCGTCCGGTCGAGTTTTTGTTCCGCCGTGGTCGAGCGCCCGCCGCCCGGCTTGGTCAAATACACTGCATCGGACCTGGCTTCCGATCAACCGGCAAGGGAGGTGGGAATGGGCATCGAACATCCGAAATACAAGGTCGCGGTGGTGCAGGCTGCGCCTGCCTGGCTCGATCTCGACGCCTCGATCGACAAGTCGATCGCTCTGATCAGGGACGCCGCCGAGAAGGGCGCCAAGCTGATCGCCTTTCCGGAAGCCTTCATCCCGGGCTACCCTTGGCACATCTGGATGGATTCGCCGGCCTGGGCGATCGGCCGCGGCTTCGTGCAGCGCTATTTCGACAATTCGCTGTCCTACGACAGTCCGCAGGCCGGGCGGCTGCGTGATGCCGTGCGCAATGCGAAGCTCACTGCCGTGCTCGGCCTGTCCGAGCGCGACGGCGGCAGTCTCTATCTGGCGCAATGGCTGATCGGGCCTGACGGCGAGACCATCGCAAAGCGCCGCAAGCTGCGGCCGACCCATGCCGAGCGCACTGTCTATGGTGAGGGCGACGGCAGCGATCTCGCCGTGCACGCGCGGTCTGACATCGGCCGCATCGGCGCATTGTGCTGCTGGGAGCATCTGCAGCCGCTGTCGAAATACGCGATGTATGCCCAGAACGAGCAGGTCCATGTCGCGGCCTGGCCGAGCTTTTCGCTCTACGATCCCTTCGCGCCGGCGCTCGGCGCCGAGGTGAATAACGCCGCCTCGCGCGTCTATGCCGTGGAGGGCTCCTGCTTCGTGCTCGCCCCTTGCGCGACGGTCTCGCAAGCGATGATCGACGAGCTCTGTGATCGGCCGGACAAGCACGCGCTGCTGCATGCCGGCGGTGGCTTCGCCGCGATCTACGGCCCCGATGGCAGCCAGATCGGCGACAAGCTCGCGCCGGACCAGGAGGGCCTCTTGATTGCCGAGATCGATCTTGGCGCCATCGGTGTCGCCAAGAACGCCGCTGATCCAGCCGGGCACTATTCGCGCCCTGATGTGACGCGGCTCCTGCTCAATAAGAAGCGATACCAGCGCGTCGAGCAGTTTGCGCTGCCGGTCGACACCGTCGAGCCCACGGACATTGCCGCGGCGGCGAGCTGATCGCCGGAATCAAGGGGAGGCACGATCATGGAATCCGCAATTCCTCTGCATCTCGAGACCCCACGCACGCGCCACAAGCGCGTGCCGGACGATTACCAGCCGCCATACCCGTCCTTCGTGGCGCGCTATAAGCCTGGAGTGAACCGGGTCGTGATGGCCTATTTCGGCCTTCAGTATCGCGGCACGGCGTCGGCGGCTGCAACGGACGCGCTCGCCGACATCGCGGCGCGGTTTGCCGCGGAAGGCGGTCCTTCGCATTGGGACCGCGCGCAATATGTTGATCAGGCCGGCTACGAGAACGTCGTCTCGGTGGCCTATTGGGACGACATTGCGCGGTTCGACAAATGGTTTGCACCGGCGCGCGAGGCCTGGACCGGAGCGCAGCCTGAGGGCATCGGCGCTTTCATCGAGGTGCTGCGCCCCATTGTGGCGCGGCACGAGACGCTATTTTCCTCGCTCGGCCAGCCGGAGGGCGTCGCCGCTATTGCTGGCGGCATGAGCGGCGAGGTGCAGGAGCACGCCTATTGGGGCGGCATGCGCGACCGCATCCCGCTGTCGCAGACCGATCCAATGTCGCCGGGCGGCAATCCCGAATTGATCCGCGACGGCGCACGGCTGCGCGTGCAGGCGCACGACAATCTGTGCCTGATCCGATCAGGCCAGGATTGGAGCGATACCGAGACCTCGGAGCGAAAGCTCTATCTCGACGACGTCGAACCGGTGTTGCGCGAGGGCATGGATTTCTTGCGCGATGACGGCCTCGGCATCGGCTGCTACGCCAACCGTTACATGCGCGTGCTTGCAGCCGGCGGAGATGTGAGTGAAAAGTCCTACGGTCAAAGCTGGTGGAAGAGCCTGGCTGCGCTGGAGCGGTGGGCGGAATCGCATCCGACCCACGTCAGGATATTCGGCGCAGCGATGAAGTACCTCTCGACGCTCGGCCCCTCGGCAAAACTGCGGCTCTACCACGAGGTCACCGTGGCGGCTGCCGACGAGCAGTTCTTCGAATATCTGAACTGTCACCCCAGGACCGGCATGCTGGCGGCGGTGGAGACCGTCAGCGCTTGATCGATTAGATCACGCAGTGACCGAGCAACTCGGGATGCGCGGCGCAGATGTGATGCGCGCCGGCGTCCCGCAGCTCGGCCTCGCTGCCGTAGCCATAGAGCACGCCGATCGCGGTCATGCCGTTGGTGCGGGCGCCGACCACGTCATGGCTGCGGTCGCCGATCATGATCGCGCTGGCAGGATCGACCTTGGCTTCGTCGAGCGCGTAACGCAGCAGGTCACGCTTGTCGACGCGCGTGCCGTCGAGCTCGGAGCCGAACACGCGCTCGAAATACGGTTTCAGGCCGAAATGCTCGACGATACGGGTGGCGTAGACCGCGGGCTTGCTGGTCGCCACGAACATGCGCGGTGTTGTCGCGGCAAGCGTTGTCAGCGTGTCCATGATGCCGGCATAGGCCTCGTTCTCGAACAGGCCGACCTCGCTGAAGCGCTCGCGATAGAGCAGCAGCGCCCGATCGGCGAGTTCCGCGCTGCCCGTGAGCTTTTGCAGGCTGGCATGCAGCGGCGGGCCGATGCACCAGGTCAGCTCGTCCTCGCTCGGCACCGCGACGTTGAGCCGCTCCAGGGCGTACTGGATCGAGCGCGTGATCCCGGGCTTCGGGTCGGTCAGCGTGCCGTCGAGATCGAAATAGATTGTCACCATATTGCCGCGCCTGTGTTGATACCGCCGCCTATTGCCAGACCTAAACGAGGCCGGGGACCAAGGCAAACGCGTAACCATCATCACGCCGAAATTCGCCTTCCCAATACCGCATATCCCTTAAAGCTCGCTATTCGCGGGAGGGAAGCGTAGAGTCGTGCCATCACCGCCTTTCCTTGGCATCAACCGGTGACTGAGGGTCACCAGCGCTCCCGCCGACTAAGCAGGAGCGTGCATGACTCGTTTTCGTCTGGTTTACCGGATCCGCCGGAGAGCGCTTCTTGTCGCGTCGATGCTTGGCACATTGATACTTGGGACACTGCCGCAAGGCGCTGTCGCGGCAGGACCGGACTGCCGCGCGATCGAAAGCACGAGCGGACGTCTCGCCTGCTACGATGCTGCGTTTCCTCCGAAGGAAAAAAAGCCCGCTGCTGCGGAGAACGATGGATCGCGTGCTGCCTACAAGGACCCGTTCGTGGCGGAAGAGGCCAGAACCGCAGCGAAGCTGAAGAACATCTGTCGCGGCTGTTGAGAGGTGCTCGTTCGCCGCGTCTCGTTGATCGGCGAACCCGGACGAGAGATCGAGACAATTTTCCAGGAGAGGCCGGATGAGCGAGCGACTTGAAACCCTGAAGAAGGCCCGTGATCGCATGATCGAGGACAGGGACGCGCATGCGAAAGTGCTGGCCGCTCCCTTTGTGCGCGACACGGCCGAGCGCGCGCGCAACAAGTTCATCGAGATCCAGGCGCTGATCGATGCCCTCGACCGCGCCATCCGGGGCGAAATCCCGGTTCCGGTCAAAGACTAAGGCAGTAGGCAGCGACACCAGCGGAGCGTTCATTGCTGATGCCGCTAGCGCTCCCTCATTGCTGTCTCGCCCATTCGACGATGGCGGTCGCCTCCGCGCCTGCCCGGGTTTCCCAGGCGGCGATGGTGTTCGTTGCTGCCTTCCGAAGCTCCGTGACAAGGAACGCAGGCGCCGGCTCGGCGATATGGACGCCATTGTCGCGCATGCGCGCATAGTTCTCGATGGTGCGGTGGGTCAGTAGCGCGAGCTGGCTCCGTTCTGTCTCGGCCGCCGCGGCCAGCACCTCGCGCTGCATCGGCTCGGAGAGCTCGGCAAAGGCGTCGCTGCGGACGAAGGCAATCGAGATTGGCATCGCGTAGTTGATGGCCGTGAAATGCGGCAGGAAGTCCCACAATTTGCGCCCCGCGCCGCCGTCGCCGGAGGTGAGGAAGGCATTCAGCCGGTGTTCCTTCAGGCCGGCGAGCGCCGCGTCCATCGGCAGGAACTGCGCGTTCGCGCCGGCCGCGCGCATGACCTCGGTGGAATTGGCATCGTAGGTTCGCAAGTTCAGTTTCGGCAGGTCGTCGGCACCTTCAAGCGACCGCTCCGACCAGAGGCCCGTAGCCGGCCAGATCGTCACATAGAGCAGCTTGAGGCCGCGCGCCGCGAGCGCCTTCTCATAGAGCGGGCGCGCCCGCAGATTGGTGGCGCGGGCGAGATCCACCGATTGCACCAGGAAGGGCAAGGTGGACAATCCGAGCACGGGATCGATGCCCGAGAGCGCGCCCGCGAAGGCATCGCCGCCCGCGATCCGGCCGTCCAGCGCCGCGCGCGGCATCTCGCCCGAGTTGATCTTGAGCTGGTTGTCGAAGGCGTTGGTCACGGTCACGAAACCGTGGGTACGGTCGGAGACGCGGCTGGCGAAAGTCGAGAGTCCAATCCCGGAGATGTTATTCTCAGGGTATTCCGTGGTCATCCGCCAATTGACTTGAGACGCGTCCTGAGACGCCAGCTGCGCGGCGGCTGGTGCGACGCTCAGGATGAGCGCGGCGAGGACAAGAATCGTGCGGATCCGTTTGGCGGGGTAACGCATTGGGAGAAGCGGGTCAGGCAACATATATTGGCAACTCGTCGAACCATGGCACGATGCCACAACATGGCAGATCACATTGTCGCATGCCGCGCCGAGGCGCGCCACCGCCATGCCTGCACAGGATGGGTGCAGATGGCGATGTGCATCATCCCCGCGCTGCTCGTCTCGGCGACCCAGGCCGCGGCATGGGACAGTTCGCCCGCCAAGACAGATGTCGCCCCCAGCGTCGAAGAGCTCGCGACGCCGCCGGCGAAGCCCGCGGATGCGCGCGAGAGCGACACGCGGGAATCGATCTGCCTGATCGTCGAGGCCGCAGCGCGCGATGCCAATCTGCCGCTGGAGTTCTTCGCCCGCGTGATCTGGCAGGAGAGCCGCTTCCAGGCCGATGCGGTGGGGCCCATGACGCGCAGCGGGGAACACGCGCAGGGGATCGCGCAGTTCATGCCGGGCACCGCGAGCGAGCGCGGGCTGCTCAATCCCTTCAATCCGGTGCAGGCGCTGCCGAAGTCGGCCGAATTCCTGAACGAGCTGCGCAACCAGTTCGGCAATCTCGGCCTGGCGGCGGCCGCCTACAATGCCGGGCCGCGCCGGGTGCAGGAATGGCTCGCCGGCACCGGCGGCATGCCGGAGCAGACCCGCAATTACGTTCTTGCCATCACTGGCACGAGCGTCGATGCCTGGGCCAAGGCAGGCGCGACCGGCAAGGGGCCGCCCAGCGCGCCGCCGACAAGCTGCCGCGATCTGATGGCGCTGTTGAAGCGCGCGCCGAATGCCTTCGTCGCCGAGCTCGAGCAGCATGTGGAGCTTGCGGCTGCAAAGATCTGGGGCGTGCAGCTCGCCGCGGGCTTTGACCGCAACCGGGCGTTGGCGATGTATTCCCGCGCGGTCACGCGGCTGGGCGCCGTGATCGGCGAACGTGATCCGAGCCTGCTGAGCTCAGTGATGCGCAGCCGTGGCACGCGCGCCTTCTACCAGGTGCGCATCGGCGCCGATACGCGGAGCGAGGCGGATGAACTCTGCGGCCGCATCCGCAAGGCTGGCGGGGCATGCTTCGTTCTGAAGAATCGCGGTGTGAGCGGATAGGGCATCTGTCCCAGCGTGCATGCCAGCCCCGCCGCGCGCTTCCTTGACGCGAGGCGCCGCATTGCCCGTTATGCAGGCACGATTCCTCACCCGGCCAAGACTCCCGTGGCGCTTCCTCCGCTCGATTCACCTCAATGGCAAAGTCCTTGGCGCGCCTTTGCGTGGGGACTGCGCTCGATCACGCAGACGATCCTCACCCTCGTCCTGTTCGCGACCTATCTCGGCATTGGCGCGCTCGCCCACGACACCCATTTTAGCCTGCTATGGGCGCTCTGCTCGACACTGTTCGTCTGGGCGGGGCCGGCGCAGATCATCCTGATCACCACGCTCGGCTCAGGCGCGACGATCATCCAGTCGGCGATCGCAGTCACGGTCAGCGCCGTCCGCCTGTTTCCGATGGTGGTCTCGGTGCTGCCGCTGATGCGCACGCCGACGACGAAGCGGCGCGAGCTGTTTTTCGCGGCGCATCTCACCGCGGTGACACTGTGGGTCGAATGCCATCGCTTCCTGCCGCAGGTGCCGCGTGAACGCCGGATCGCATTCGTCAACGGACTTGGCTTCGGACTTGTCTCGGTGTGTCTCACCGCCAACACGGTCGGCTATTTCCTTGCCGCGAATCTGACCCAGACGCTTGGGGCGGCGATCCTTTTGCTGACGCCGCTGTCCTTCCTGTTCTCGACCGCGCGCAACAGCCGCGAGGTCGCCGACGTCGTCGCGCTCGCGCTGGGGGTTCTGCTCTATCCATTGGCCGCGAAGATGAATTCCGGCCTCGACATTCTCGTCAGCGGCCTCGTGGCGGGCACCATCGCCTATGGCGTGCATTGGTGGCGGGGGGTGCGCGCATGAGCTTTGCGCAGCTCATTGGCGACTGGCACGCGCTGGCGGTGCTGTTCGTGGCCGGCGTCGTTCCCAACCAGATATGGCGCATGCTGGGCCTGTGGTTCGGCGGCGGCATCGACGAGGGCTCCGAGCTTCTGGTCTGGGTACGGGCGGTCGCCACCGCGATCCTGGCCGGCGTCATCGCCCAGATCGTGGTCGAGCCGCCCGGGGCGCTTGCGAGTGTGCCGGATGCCTTGCGCTACGGTGCGGTCGGCGCCGGCCTCGTCGTCTTCGTATTGACCCGCCGCTCGATCTTCGCGGGCGTGGTCGCGGGCGAAGTCTTCATGCTGGCCGGCAAGTGGTGGTTGGGCTAAAACCACGGGCGAACAGCAGGGAATTGGAAATATGGTTCGCGAAAACGAGCTCCGCGAGGGTGAAGTCTCCATCGAGCTGCCGCCGACGCAGGATGCCGGCCTCGTCTTCATCGGCCGCATCCGCACGCCCTGGAGCTCGCGGCTGGAGACCCCGCGACAGGGCCGGCATGACGGCCCGATATGCCGCCTCGAGATCTTCGAGCCGTTCGTGCCGGCGATCAAGGGCGTCGATTTCTACGGCAATCTCGAAGTGCTCTACTGGCTCGACAAGTCGCGCCGCGACATTGTCCTGCAAAGCCCGAAGAACAACGAGAAGACCCGCGGCACGTTTTCGCTGCGCTCGCCGGTGCGCCCCAATCCGATCGGCACGTCGATAGTGAAGCTCGTCGGTATCGAGGGCAACGCGATTCTGGTGCGCGGGCTCGATTGCCTCGACAACACGCCACTGATCGACATCAAGCCGGATCGTTGCGAGTTCACGCCGCTGGCCGCGCCGCAGCCGGGGGATTTCCAGACGGAGTGAAGTCTCTCCTACGTCATTGCGAGGAGCTCTTGCGACGAAGCAATCCAGACCGCCACCACGGACATAGGCAATCCAGAATCCGTGCCGCGGAAATAGCTGGATTGCTTCGCTGCGCTCGCAATGACGCGTGGAGAGCGTCAGCCCGCTTTCAACGCCGCGATCAACTTGGTCGCGTTCTCTTCCAGGACCTTGACGTCTTCCTTGCGGCTGGCGGGCGGAAGCATCGCCACGCCGTCGTGGCGCGGCATCACGTGCATGTGGAGATGAAACACCACCTGTCCGCCGGCCGCCTCGTTGAACTGCTGCACGGTGATGCCGTCGGCCTTGAATGCCGTCATCGCCGCGGCTGCGATCTTGTGCGCGCCGCGGGCGACATGCGCGTAGTCGTCCGGCTTGATGTCGAGGATGTTGCGGGCAGGGGCTTTTGGAATCACCAGGGTGTGGCCAGGTACCCGCGGCATGATATCGAGGAAGGCGAGCACGTGCTCATCCTCGTAAACCTTGTGGCAGGAGAATTCACCGCGCAGGATCTTTGCGAAGATATTGTTGGGGTCGTAGGCGGTCATGGCGGCGGCTCCCTAGAATTTTGCGATTACTGTCACCAGCCGCAGCGAACCGTCAAGGCACCTCGTCGGCGCCTTTGCGGAACGGGCCGAGCTCGGCCAGCTCACGTCCGGCTTCCGCGACATAGGCGCGCTCGCGCTTGAGGTAATCGTCGATGGCGCGGCGCAAGCCCGGATCGGCGATGAAGTGAGCGGAGTGGGTGGTCCGTGGCAGGTAGCCGCGTGCGATCTTGTGCTCGCCCTGTGCGCCCGCCTCGACATACGCCAAGCTGCGTTTGATGGCGAAGTCGATCGCCTGATAGTAGCAGACCTCGAAATGCAGGAAGGGATGATGCTCTACCGCACCCCAGTTGCGGCCGAACAGCGTGTCCGATCCGATGAAGTTGATCGCGCCCGCGATCCAGCGATCGTTGCGGCGCGCCATCACCAGCAGCACGTCATCGCTCATGGTCTCGCCGATCAGCGAAAAGAATTCCCGCGTCAGATAAGGCCGGCCCCATTTGCGTGAGCCGGTCTCCATGTAGAATTGAAAGAAGGCGTCCCAGGCATCTTCGGTGATGTCCTTGCCCGTGAGGCAGTGGATGGTGATCCCGGCAGCCAGTGCATCGCGCCGCTCGCGCTTGATTGATTTGCGGTGACGGGAGTTCAGCGTCGCCAGGAAATCGTCGAAACTCGCAAAACCCTCGTTGTGCCAATGGAACTGCTGGTCGGTGCGCTGGAGGAAGCCGTGCTCAGCCAGCAGCTTCCACTCCGCCTCGCGGGCGAAGGTGACGTGGACCGAGGAAGCCTTGCTGACGCCGCACAGCGCCACCAGCCCGCTCGCCAGTGCCTCCGTGATACGCGCGTGGTCGACGCCGTCGCGGACCAGCAGCCGCGGTCCCGTGGCCGGCGTGAAGGGAACCGAAACCTGCAGCTTCGGGTAGTAGCGCCCGCCGGCGCGCTCATAGGCATCGGCCCAGCCGCGGTCGAAGACATATTCGCCTTGCGAGTGCGATTTCAGGTAGCAAGGCACGACACCGGCGACGCGGCCGTCGATCTTAGCCACGAGATGCCGCGGTCCCCAGCCGGTGCGGATCGTGGCCGAACCCGATTTCTCAACGGCCGATAAAAACGCGTGGGAGACGAAGGGGTTATAGGCAGGCTTTGAGAGGCCGAGAGAATCGCCTGGAAGCCCGGATGAGGTTCCCTTGTCATGCCCGTTGCAAGACTTGCCGGGATTGGCGCAGGCATCCCAGTCGTCCGGCGACAATTCGCCAATGGAAGGTACGGCCTCAAGGGTGATTTCGGATGGTGCCATCGTGCCCAAGATCGTGCATTGCAGCAGCGACTGCAAGAGTGGGAAACATCAAGCCTACGGCACGAAGCCCTCGAAGATCATCTGGTCCGCATGTTGCGCGACCCGCGTCCGCTGCTCGGTCGTACGCACGGTCCACCCGAGCAGAGCGCAGCCGAACAAATTGCGGGCCATCCAGGGGGCCGGGGCGGGCAGGTCGTCGACCCTGAAGGCGACGAAGTGCGGCTGGGTCTGGAAGCCGTGGCGCAGGTACAGCATGCTATCGCGCTGCTCCTGGGTCCGGTAGGCCCAGTATTCGTCCTGATAGCTCCGCTGCGCGACGATGCCGCGGGGACGGGAGGGCAGCAGCTCGCGCAGCGCCAGCACCTGGTCCGGGTCGAAGGACATTCCGACGGCGGGGCCGTCATAGGACGCCAGCACCTCGGCCATCCGCTTCACCAGCTTGCGGTCACGATCAAAATGGCTCTTGACCTCGATCACTAGCGGCACGCGGCCGGCGACCAAGCCGCAGAGGTCGCTGAGCGACATCATCCGCTCGGCTGTGTCCTTGAACGTGAGCGCCTTCAGTTCAGTGGCGGTTTTCTCGACCAGCGGGCCGGTGGCCTCGGTAAGGCGGCCGAGCGCATGGTCGTGATGCACCATGGCCTCGCCGTCGGCGGAGAGCTGGATGTCGACCTCGATCGAGAAATTGCCCGCAATCGCAGCCTGCACCGCGCCCGGCATGTTCTCGACGATGCCGCGGGAAATGTCGTGCAGGCCGCGATGGGCGACCGGGCGGGCTGTCAGCCAATCAGGAGCGCGCATTCGCCTCAGGCGACCTCGAACATGCCTTCGACCTCGACCGCCGCATCCGCGGGCAGGGAGGCGACGCCCACGGTGGTGCGGGCATGACGGCCCTTGTCACCGAAGGCAGCGACCATCAGGTCGGAGGCGCCGTTGAGGACCTTCGGCCCATCCAGGAAGTCCGGCGCCGAGTTGATGAAGCCGCCGAGGCGCACCACGCGCACGACCTTGTCGAGGTCGCCGAGCGCCGCCTTGACCTGGGCCAGCAGGTTGACGGCGCAGCCGCGGGCGGCGGCGGCGCCGTCTTCGATGGTCACGCCGGCGCCGAGCTTGCCCTTGGCGATCAGCTTGCCGGCGGGATCGAAGCAAACCTGGCCCGAGACGAACAGCAGATTACCGGTGCGCACGAACGGCACGTAATTGGCCACGGGGGTGGGGGCCTCGTGCAGCTTGATGCCTTGTTCCGCCAGCTTCTGCTCGACCGTTCCCGCCATGTCTGACCTCGTTGTCCAAAAATCCATCAGCCCCGGCGCATCCGATGCAGCCCGGGGCGGGACCTGTTTCGCCCATCGTGCCGCCACATGCAAGCAACCCTCGGGGCGGGATTTTGTTGAGGCAGGGCAGGAGGTTCAACGCAAAGGCCGCAACTTTACGTGAAACGGCCTCAGTTGCGACGCAATGGAACGTTCATTAAAATGTCGAATCTGCGCTTTCCCCAAGGGACCAGACATGCTGCACCTTTTCCGGACTTCGCTCGGTGTGACGGCGCTCGCGGCGGCCGCTCTCGGTCCCGGAGGCGGGGCGCTGGCCGCGAACGGTCCGTTCCTCGCGCATCAGGCGCTCTATGATTTGAGCCTGGTGAAATCGCGCTCCAATTCGATCAACAGTGCGCGCGGCCGTATCCTCTACAATTTCACGGGAAGTTCGTGCGAAGGCTACACCTCCGAATTCCGCCAGGTCTCCGAGCTCGACAGCGGCGAGGGTAAGGTCACGCTCAGCGACCTCCGCTCCAATTCCTGGGAGGACGCTGGCGGTAAAAGCTACCGCTTCAAGATCGAGACGCGGATGAACGAGGCTGACGCCGGCTGGGTCGACGGTTCGGCGGAGCGCGACGGCGACCACATCAACGTCAAGCTGAAGCTGCCGGCACCGAAGAGCTTTACGCTCGACGGCAAGATCGTGTTTCCGACCGAACAGATCCAGCGCATCATTGCCGCCGCGAAAGACGGCAAGTCGCTGCTCGAACTCTCCGTCTATGATGGCTCCGACGATGGCCAGAAGGTCTACAACACGCTGACCGTGATCGGCCAGCCGATCCCGGCCGAACGCGAAGGTTCGCCCGATCCGTCGACTTCAGACGAGCACATGAAGTCGCTCAAGCGCTGGCCCGTCACCGTCAGCTATTTCGACCGCGAGGCCCAGCAGAAGGAAGGCGAGCAGACGCCGGTCTACGCGATGGCGTTCGAGCTCTACGAGAACGGCGTCTCGCGCCAGCTTGTGCTCGATTACAACGATTTTGTGATTTCGGGCGCGATGGGCAAGTTCGACGCGAAGGACAGCAAGCCCTGCAATTGAGGGCTGGCCTGCAACGCGGTCTCTGGCTACGCTCCTCCCAACCACAAACATCCGGGAGGCTCACCATGCCCAAGCTCGATCATCTCCGCCCCAGCGGCCTGCATCACAATCCCGCCTATTCGCATGTCGTCACCGCCACGGGGGCGCGGACGATCTACATCTCCGGCCAGGTGTCGGTGGACGAGGAGGGGCGGATCGTCGGCGAGGGCGACATCGCCGCGCAGACCACGCAGGTGATGCAAAATCTCGGGCATGCGCTGAAAGCAGCCGGCGCGAGCTACGCCAACCTCGTGAAGATCACGACCTTCGTCGTGAACTACAAGCCGGAGCTGCGCCCGATCATCGGCAAGGCCCGCTCGGCCTTTTTCGAAGGCATGGAGCCGCCGGCGAGCACGCTGGTCGGCGTCTCGGCGCTCGCCGCGCCGGAATGGATGATCGAGATCGAGGCGGTGGCGGTCGCGGATTGAGATCTTTCCCGTAGCCCGGATGGAGCGAAGCGTAGTCCGGGCTACGAGCGCGTAGCCTTGGACATCTCTTGCAGAAGAACCATCGCGTCGTCCGCCCTGTCAGCCGGCACAAACAGATGATCGTGGTGGAACGCCGAAATGGCGTTCACGCTGATGCCGGCTGTGGCGAGGCGTGCCGTGATTGCGGCCAGAAAGCCCACCGCATCGAGTGTGGAGTGAACCGTCAGGGTGATCAGGCACGATGCAAACGCGTAGCGTAGTCCCGCCGCTTCGGCCTGTTCGCGAGTGATCACGAGCGTCGTTCCTTCCTGCTCGCGGAACGTCAGCAAAGGGCTGAGCGCCGCGGGGATCGACTGGTCTGTCGGGATGGTGCAGAACACGAAAATGCCCGGCCGCCGATCCGGCTTCATGTCTCTCAGCAGCGCGTCGAGATCGCGTTCGCCTGTCATGACTCCTGCGCCTTTTCCGGCCCTTCGTAGGCGATGCCGCGGATCACTGCGGCGCTGCCGAATTTCTTGCGCAAGCTGTCCACCGCGCGCTCGGCGTGGGCGGCACGGCGGTCGAGCATGTCGGTGTCGTCGGCAACCGAGCCCTCGCGCAGGGCGCTGACGCCGGCGCCCATCAGGCGAAAGGCGGTGCCGTCGATCTCTTTCGCCAGCATCTCGCGGCAGATCGAGAAGATCTTTGCGGCAAGCTGCGTCGGGGCCGTGATCGACTGCGAGCGGGTGCGCTGGCGGAAATCGGCGGTCTTCAGCTTCAGCGTGACGGTCAAGCCGGCGAGCTCGCTGCTCTTGAGGCGAGACGACGTCTTCTCGCACAGCCGCCACAGGATCTTCTCCAGCGTCGCGAAATCCCGGATGTCGGTCTCGAACGTCGTCTCGCTCGAAATCGTCTTGGCGCCCCGATCAGGCTCGACGCGGCGGTCGTCGATGCCGCGCGCGAGCCGCCACAGCCTGCGGCCGTCACTTGGAAATCGCCGCATCATCTCGATCTCGTCGGCCTTCTGCAGGTCGGCGATGATGCGGAAGCCGCGCTGCACCAGACGCTCCTGCGTTGCGGGTCCAACGCCGAAAATGAAACCGACCGGCTTGTCGGCCAGCATCTCGCGCGCTTCCTCCTGGTCGAGCGCGGCAAACCCGCGCGGCTTGTCGAGGTCGGAGGCGATCTTCGCCAGGAACTTGTTGCAGGAGAGGCCGACCGACACGCTGATGCCGATGTCGCGCTCGATGTTGCGTGCGAACCGCGCCAGCACCTTGGCCGGGATCATGCCGTGTACCCGCTCGGTGCCTGAGAGGTCGAGGAAAGCCTCGTCGATCGAAAGCGGCTCGACCAGCGGCGTCAGCGCCTGCATGGCCTGGCGCACCTCGCGCCCAACCCGGACATATTTCGCCATGTCCGGCGGGATCACGGCCGCATGCGGGCAGGCTTCCAGCGCCTTGTACATCGGCATGGCCGAGCGCACCCCGTAGGTGCGGGCGATGTAGCAGGCGGCCGACACCACGCCGCGCTTGCCCCCGCCGATGATGACGGGCTTGTCGGCGATGTCGGGATTGTCGCGCTTCTCGACGGTTGCGTAGAAGGCGTCGCAGTCGATATGGGCGATGGTCAGGCTTGCGAGCGCGCGGTGGCGGGCGAGGCGGGGGGAACCGCAGGCGGAACAGCGCCGCACGCCCATATCCAGATCGGCCGAACAATCCCGGCAGAAGCAGCGGGGTCCGGCCGTCTCCAAGGAGGTCACGGCACGTCGCGCTCCCAATTGGGGTCGCCGAGCGCGTCGCCGAGAACCTGCCGCGCTGCGGCAACGTTGGTCGGATGCAGTTCCGCAGTGCTGGCAAAGGCCTTCACGGTGGCGTCGTCGCGCATCACGAAATCGAGCACGCTGAGCAGGAAATTGGGGTCCGAGGCCGCATTGCGCAGCATCTCCGGGCCGACCCCTGTCTCGGCCAGGAACAGGCCCAGCCGCTCCGGCTCGCCCGCGACGAAAGACAGCGCCTGAAGCGCAACGATTTCAGCGACTTCGCGCGGGTTGTGAACAGGCTTTTTCACGTGGCCGGTTTGCCTTTCCGTTAACTTTAGGTGTCTACTTTGGGGTCACCATGCCCGAGTCTCGTTCCCAAGTCTCTTGCCCAAGTCTTGCGACCCCCGACAAGCAACTGGAAACCACATCGCAGAAAGTCGGCCCTCGGGTTTAACGAAACTCAAGCGAATTCGAGGCTAGTTTGAATCCAGTTTTCGAAGCGCCGGCGACCGGCGCCTGAGGCGTCACATGCATCGGTCTGCGGACCAATCAGGAGGGCGGGATGGCTAAGACCGTCCTGATCGTGGAAGACAACGAGCTCAACATGAAGCTCTTCCGCGACCTGTTGGAGGCGCACGGCTACCAGACCACCGGCACCAGCAACGGCTACGAGGCGCTCGACCTCGTTCGCAAGATGCGGCCCGACCTCGTGCTGATGGATATCCAATTGCCGCAGGTCTCGGGCCTGGAGGTGACGCGCTGGATCAAGGACGATCCGGAGCTGCGCAGCATTCCCGTCGTCGCCGTCACGGCGTTCGCGATGAAGGGCGACGAAGAGCGCATCCGCGAGGGCGGCTGCGAGGCCTATTTGTCCAAGCCGATCTCGGTCGGCAAATTCATTGAGACGGTCCGACGTTTCATCGGATAGGAAGTGAGTTCACAGTGTCCGCGCGTATTCTCGTCGTCGACGACGTCCCTGCCAACGTCAAGCTGCTCGAAGCCCGCCTGTCCGCCGAATATTTCGACGTGATGACCGCCGCCAACGGCACCGAGGCGCTGGCGATCTGCGCCCGCGCCGAATGCGACATCATCCTGCTCGACGTCATGATGCCGGACATCGACGGTTTCGAGGTCTGCCGCCGCCTCAAGACCGATCCGGCCACGCATCACATTCCCGTCGTGATGGTCACCGCGCTCGACAGCCCGGCCGACCGCAACCGCGGGCTGGAGGCCGGCGCCGACGATTTCCTGACAAAACCCGTCTCCGATGTCGTGCTGATCGCGCGCGTGCGCTCGCTGACGCGGCTGAAGATGATGACGGACGAGCTGCGCATGCGCGCCATCACCTCGCTCGAGATCGGCATGCAGGCACCCGAGCGCAGTGCAATCTCCGACACCGGCAAGGGCGGCCGCATTCTGCTGGTCGACGACCGCCAGTCTTCCTATGAGCGGCTGGCGACGATCCTCGCCGCCGAGCACACCATCGATGTCGAGCCGAACCCGACGGAGGCGCTGTTCCACGCCGCCGAGGGCAATTACGATCTGCTGATCGTCTCGCTCGACCTCAACAATTTCGACGGGCTTCGGCTGTGCAGCCAGGCGCGCTCGCTGGAGCGCACGCGGCATGTGCCGATCCTGGCGATCGCCGACCCCGAGAACTCGACGCGGCTGCTGCGTGGGCTCGAGATCGGCGTCAACGACTACCTGCTGCGTCCCATCGACAAGATCGAGCTGCTGGCGCGTGCCCGCACCCAGATCCGGCGGCGCCGCTACACCGACCATTTGCGCGACAACGTACAGAACTCGATCGAGATGGCGATCACGGACGCGCTCACCGGGCTGCACAATCGCCGCTACATGGAGAGCCATCTCGCGACGCTGGCCGAGCAGGCCGCGACCCGCGGCAAGCCGCTGGCGCTGATGATCCTGGACATCGACTACTTCAAGTCGATCAACGACAATTACGGCCACGACGCCGGCGACGACGTGCTGCGCGAATTCGCCGTGCGGGTCCGCAAGTCGATCCGCGGCATTGACCTTGCCTGCCGCTACGGCGGCGAGGAATTCGTCATCGTGATGCCGGAGACCGATCTCCATGTCGCCGGCATGGTCGCCGAGCGGCTGCGCCGCTCGATCGCCGGCGAGCCCTTTGCGATCCACAAGGGCACCAAGCGCATCGAGGTCACGATCTCGATCGGCCTGACCACGTTGGAGCAGAAGGGCGAGGCGGTTGGCGACGTGCTCAAGCGCGCCGACACCGCGCTCTACCGCGCCAAGCACGACGGCCGCAATCGCGTGGTGTCGCACGCGGCGTGAGGCCGCTCGCACCGGCCGGCG
>NZ_JADPIT010000015.1:1232902-1249888 GCF_023073035.1 Bradyrhizobium sp. 62 | reverse complement strand
GAAAACAACCCCATGCACAGTAGCCGACGCTAGTCGGATCAATGGCTTACGCGGGTGGCAAAATGGCTGATGCAGCCGCCAACGCCGTTTGACTCGTCGGGCAAAACAGGAGCATTTTGGTATCGTCGGGTCGTGGGAGCTGGTGTGCTGCGAAGCGCCTTCCACAACCACAGCTGTCATTCCCCGCGAAGCCGGGAATCCAGTACGCCGGGGCGTCTCAACTCAATCACAGCCGCCTCTGGGATACTGGATCACCCGCCTTCGCGGGTGATGACACCGAATGATACGGCTACAGCCGTTGTTGCGGCGTGCGCTTACATTGCCCAAAGCTGGCGTGAATCAAATTACTCGCGGAACCCCCGCGGTGCGGTCACTCTCGATCTCGCCTGCTATGAGCCTGTCGAGCATGGAGTCGAAGTCTCGAGCAAAGTGGGCATGTTCTCGTACCGATGACAGGTATTCGGTCCGACTTTCGATTGCTTGCGCGGGGGACCGAATGCAGGCCAGTATTTGTTTCGAAATGACGTACTCGTCCCTGAGTCCCCGAGCCTTGTGCCACAGATGGGCATATAGGGCTTGAAACGCGGGGAGGTCGAACACGTCCGCAGAAAGCAGACGATCGACGGATCGTTGCTTTAGCTCTTAGCTGAGTGTCGTAGTGATTTTCTGACATCGCGCCTAGCTAACCAGCCTTCTCGTTTCCTTTCCCTGTAGCACAAAGTCTACTGGGTGCCGATGTTGATGTCGCAGCCGGTACGAGGGTGGGCGAGGGGAAGACAAAAAAACGGAAAACCAGCCCCATGCACCATGGCCGACATTGGTGGGATCAATGGCTTATGCGGGTGGCGAGGCGCGGTTTGACGCGTCGGGCAAAACAGGAGCATTTTGGTATCGTCGGGTCGTGGGGCGAATACCGCGGCCACATATTCAGTGTCGTCCCGGCGAAGACCGGGACCCATAACCCCAGGGAGGGGTTGTGGTGCGAGCAGGTAACCACGAGTCTTCGCCAAACTAGCTTTCGGGGGTATGGGTCCCGGCCTTCGCCGGGACGACATCGGTTATTGCTGCGCCCGCCTGCCTGGCTTCACCGCAGCTTCATCTCCCACCTCCACCCCGGCATTGCGCAACAACACCGTCGCCGCTTCCTTCGCGGCACGCGCCATTGCGGGGTCGTCGCGGACGAGGTCCTGCGCGATGGAGCCGTCGACCAGCAGCACGAGCTGGGTTGCGAGCGCCTCCGCGTTCGCAACGCCGAGCTCGTTGAGGCGGTCGCGAAACCAGACGCGACGGCTTTCCTTGAAGGCGATGGCGATCTTCTTCACGGCGCGGTCCGCCGGGCCAAGCTCGGCGACCGCATTCACGAACGGGCAGCCGCGAAAATCTTTTGCGGCGAAGCGGCGCTCCAGCGAATCGAAGGTGGCGAGGATTTGCTCGGCCGCGGGCTTGTCGGAGGGGCGGGGCTGCACGAAGCGGCGCTCCAGATAGGCCGCGATCAACGCGTCCTTGGAGGGGAAGTGGTTGTAGAGCGTGCGCTTGGAGATGCCGATCTCGGCCGCGATGGTGTCGACCCCGATGGCGCGAATGCCCTGCAGATAGAACAGCTTGTCGGCGGTCGCGAGGATCCGCTCTTTCATCGTCTGTGGGGCCGGCGGGGGAGCCATGCGGCGGTGAATGTCCTGTTGGCTTGACAGTGCACGCTATCCATAGCCTAAGTACACAGGTCTGTGTAACCAAAATCAACCGATATTACAGACGACGGCGCTCGCGCCGCGCCGGTGAGGGAGACGAAAATGCCCCTGTTGCAGGTCCTGCGCCCGACACTGCCCATCCTGATCGGCGCCTCGATCATGCTGACGCTGAGCATGGGGCTGCGGCAGAGCCTCGGCATCTTCATGCAGCCGCTGACCCACGACATCCATCTGTCGATCTCCGACTTCACGCTGGCGCTGGCCGTGCAAAACCTCGCCTGGGGCTTTCTCCAGCCGCTCGCCGGCGCGATGACCACGCGCTACGGCTTCCGTCCCATCATGATTGCAGGCTCATTCATGTACATCGCGGGCCTGGTGCTGATGGCAACCGCGAACGGTCTCGTCACCATCATGATCGGCGCCGGCGTGCTGATCGGCACTTCGCTCGCCTGCACCGCGGCGGCGATCGCGATGTCGGTGGCGGCGCGCGCGGTACCCGCGACGGTGCGTTCCACCGTGCTTGGCATCGTCTCCGGCGCGGGCTCGCTCGGCGCGTTGTTATCGGCGCCGCTCGGGCAGATGCTCAACGAGGGCTTTGGCTGGCGCGTCGGGCTCGCCGGCTTCGTCGTGATGTCGGTGCTGATGATCCCGGCGGCCTGGTATGCCGGGCGCGTTGACGCGGTCCCGCTGCCGAAGCCCGCGACTGACGAGATCGTCGATGCCACGGCCATGATCGCGGCGAAGACCGCCTTCGGCAATGCGTCGTTCGTGGTGATGACCTGCGCCTATCTCGTCTGCGGCATGCAGCTTGTGTTCCTCACCACGCACCTGCCGTCCTATCTCGCGATCTGCGGCCTCGATCCGATGCTGAGCGCGCAGACGCTCGGCATGATCGGCGGCTTCAACGTGCTCGGCTCGCTGTTCTTCGGCTGGGCCGGCCAGCGCTGGAACAAGCTCGCGCTGCTCGGCGGCATCTACATCTTCCGCTCACTCGCGCTCGCCTGGTACTTCATGCTGCCGGCGACGCCTGCCTCGACGCTGCTGTTCGGCGCCATCATGGGCTTTTTGTGGATGGGTGTCGGTCCGCTGGTCGCGGGCGCGGTCGCCGAAATGTTCGGCCTGCGCTGGCAGGCGATGATCCAGGGCCTCGCCTTCATGAGCCACCAGATCGGCAGCTTCCTCGGCGCGTACGGAGGAGGGCTGCTCTACGACGCGCTCGGCTCCTACACCATGGCCTGGCGCATCGGTGTCGCGCTGGGGCTGGCCGGCGGCATCATCCAGGTCGCGTTCGCGCTGATCCGGCCATCGCAGCCGCCGGCGCCGGTGTTACGGACGGCGTAGGCTGGGCGTGTCCTCATGGGCGTCCGCTTTGAAGTTTACAGCGGACGCCGCGCTGCTTGGCCGCGATCGGCCGCTTGTGACCCGTTGCTGACGGTCCGTCGCAGAGCGGGCGCGGCGGAAGGATATGGAGCGTGACAGACGTCACAGAGACGCGGCTTGTTTTTCCCCGAACTCCACTTAGGCTGACCACTTATATTCGGGGCGGCGATGAAGGCTTTTGGCTGGTTTTCATTTCTTCTTTTCATCTGGCTCGCTTGCGGCTCAGCACATGCCGAGCGACGGGTCGCGCTGGTGATCGGGAACTCTACCTACAAGAGTGTACCAAGGCTCGCCAACCCCGTGAACGATGCCGCCCTGGTCGGGGGCATGTTCAGTAAGGCCGGGTTCGACGTTGTTGATATCAAGCTCGACCTAACCGTAGTGGACATGCGGAAGGCGCTTCGCGAGTTTGGCGCTAAGGCGCGCGATTCCGATGTCGCCGTCATTTACTACGCCGGCCACGGTATCGAGCTAGATGGTAATAACTATCTGATCCCCACTGACGCCGCGCTAGAGACCGACACCGACGTTTTAGATGAGACCTTTCCGCTGGACCGGGTGCTCTTCGCCATAGAGCCGGCTAGGCAGCTCCGTCTCGTCATCCTCGATGCCTGCCGCGATAACCCATTTGCCAAGACCATGAAGCGCACGGTGGCGGCGCGTGCGATTGGTCGCGGCCTTGCCAAGGTTGAGCCGGCTAGTCCGAACACGATGATCGCCTTTGCCGCAAAAGCGGGCTCCACCGCCTCAGATGGCGACTGGAAAAACAGCCCGTTCGCGACCGCGCTGGTCGAGCGTCTGCCGATCCCCGGGCTGGACCTGCGCAAAGCTCTTGGCTTTGTTCGCGACGATGTCCTCAAAAATACCGGCTACAAGCAGGAGCCCTACGTTTACGGCTCGCTCGGTGGAAATGACGTGCCGTTGGTGCCGGCAAAGCCAGTCGTCACGGCTCCGCAGGCGAGCACACTGGATGCCGTTCGCAGGGACTATGAACTCGCGCTCCAGGCCGGCGACCGCGACGGATGGGAAGCGTTTCTAAGAGCATTTCCGAACGGTTACTACGCAGATTTGGCGAAGGTACAGCTCAAGAAGATTGCTGCCGAGGAAACCCGCGCTGCCGCAGCAGAGAAGGCTCGCCTAGCCGAAGAGGAAAAGACGCGGCTCGCCGCGTCTCGCGCCAAGAAGGCGGAGCAGGAGAAGGCCGCAGCCGCAGCCAAAGCCGCCGAGGATGCCCGTCTTGTCGCCGAGAGAGCCAAGCAGATCGAGGAGGCGAGAGCCGCCGCCGCCGAACAGCGAAGGAAGGACGCCGAGGCAGCCGCCACGGCACTCGCCGCCAAGCAGAGCGCCGATAAGGCACTCGCTGATAAGATCGCCGAAGACAAATCGGCAGCCGAACTCGCAGCTAGGCTGCCAACGGAGAAGGGGCAGGAAAGCGCCAACCAGAAGGTCGCTGCCATCGCGCCAACCTCTGCAGAGCCAAGCCAACCCCCCCAGGAAACAGCGAAGCTGATCCAGTCCGAGCTACGTCGGGTCGGATGTCTATCCGCTGCTGCGGACGGCGACTGGAATGCGTCGTCCCAGCGGTCGCTGTTGACCTTCAACAAGTACGCTGGAACAAAGTTTGAAGCCAAGCTCGCGACCTTCGACGTCCTGGACGCTATCAAAGCCAAGCCCGGTCGGGTCTGTCCGCTGGTCTGCGAGCACGGCTTCAAGCCGGATGGCGAAGTCTGCGTAAAGATCAACTGCCGTACCGATTATCGCGTCAATGCCGAGAATGAATGCGAGAAGACGGATAGCAGGAAGCCCGTTGCGACGCGCGACCAGTCGACGACACGAGAAGACGCCCGGCAGCAGAGTGGGAAGTCGACCAAACCCGTAGCGCAAAGGAGCGGACAAATGGTCTGCAACGGTGCTGGCTGCAGGCCGGTTCGCCCAGGTTGTCATCTTGAGGTCTATCAACAAGGCAAGCACGGGCCTGGGAGCTGGGGCATGAACCAAGAGGTCTGCAACTGATTCTCCGCGCATTCCAGCGCGCGGTAAATGGTAATGCTTTCCAGGCAAGGCAATTCAGTTCGGCACGACGTTGAAGTAGTCCCCGCGCGGCACGTCGGCAGATCATCCGCCGCGCGGCCAGCTATACGATTTCCTTTTTGGCACGTCTGGCAGGGACATTGCAAAAGACGTCGCATGTCACATCGCTGTCCGCGGTTCATGCTCTAATGAGAATTGCCATCACGTTGCTGCTTGCAATCGTCCCTTGTTCGGCTTCGGCACAACGGGGCGAAGGCGCAGTCCGCGAGCCAACGCCGGGCGTCTGGTTGCCAGCCGCCGTTCCGGTAGTTTTCCGAAATACGAAAGCGTTTGCATAAAGGCCGATCTGACGGCGGGCTCGATCTTCGCGCAAATGAGCCAGCAGACCAGAACAAGCAGGCCCAGCGCGATCCAGACGGCCGAGGTGGCATCCCAGCCGGCATCGACCAGGGCACGAATGATCGCGGTGCCGATGACGTTATGCGTGAGATAGAGCGGATAGGTGATCAGTCCGAGCGTTCTCAAATAGGCTGGTGTTTCAGGAGAAGCTTTGCCCGCAGAGCGCCTGCTCCACTTCGCGGCGATGGCAATGAGGAGCACTGCAGCAGCCCAGACCATGATCGGCACGAGAGCCGATTGATCCGAGATGGCGGGGATGGACGTCAAGAAGAACGAGGCGAAGAAGTAGATTTCCGCCGCGCCTGATAGACACGTGATGGCAATTGCGACCTGTTCGAGCGCCGTCAATTGTCTGTTCGCGGAGATGAACAGCCAGATCCCCAGCGCAAAGAAGCAGCCATGCGTCAGCAGGAATGCCGCGCACGGCACCCGAAACATCAGAATGACGAGATAAGGCAAGTCGGATGGCGTCGTGCATGACAGCACGAGTAGCGCGACGGCATTGAAGATTGCGCTGTAGATGGTGAGACCCCAGGCGAGGTGCCGCAGGGTGACCTTCTTGGTGAGCATCGCGCAGAACACGAGACCATAAAATGCCGTCTCGGCTGCCAGGGTCCAGTAGACCTCGTCAAGCCACTGACCTGTGACTCCCTTGGGGACCATCAGCATGGCGTGGACGTAGGGCAGAATGAGTTCGGATGCCGGTCCGCTCCCGAAGAGAAGCAGAACGAGGAACGTCGCGGTGGCGCAGACCCAGACCGCCGGATAAATCCTGAGTGCGCGACCAAGAAGAAAGGCGCCCGGCGAAGACGTGCTTGCGGAATTCGCGATGACAAAGCCGGAAATGACGAAGAAGATTTCGACGCCGACCCAGCCGAACCACGTGTAGGGCGCGGCGGACGGGTAGAGAACATCGGCGGCGACAGTGCGCTCGAAACCGGGGACGCCGATCGAGGTCCAGGCCCAGGACCAGAACATCTGGTGAAACATGGCGACGCCGAGGGCGGCGGCGAAGCGCAGCGGATCCAGCAACGGCAAATGGCTCTTCACGGGAATGGACCAGGTTCATGCAACGATCCCGCTGGAGATATCGGAGGTGGTGAAGGCGCTCTGCGAGGTGCGTCACACTTGGTCCGTCGTGGTCGAAATGCGCAGGATCTTTGGGTTAGTCACGTAACCCTGCTCTCATGCCCGGACGCAACGCCACGCGCTGCGTCCGGGTCTGGACACGAGTGAGCTGAAGCTCGATCGCAACAGAAGGACTGCGGAGAGGATGGACTAACGCGTGCGTGCTGATCGCTTGAGATCGGCGACCTTAAACCTGTTGCCGGCGGCCAGGCTGCTGCACAACCAGTGGGCCTTGTTTCGGTTGTCGCCCAGGAACGTCCTGGTGTCGACGCAATCCAGGTAGGATTTGTGGGTGATGGTGTCGCGGCAGGTTGGCGAGAAAGGACCGTAGTCTATGTTGCCGCCTGACTCGCTGCATCCAACCCACGGATCCTTGCCGCTTGGGAAGCTCGATGCACAGCCTCCGTTGCAGCTGCTGGCGACTTTCTCCAGGCCGGCAATCCTCCCCATCACAGAACCCGGCGCATACGTAGGCGTGCGCGCGGCTGACGTTTGAGCTGTTGAGGTAGTCCGACGAGGGGCAATTGTGTTTGCTCCTCGCTCCGACACGTGTGGCCTTGCCACCTGTTTCGGCGCGTCGACCGTGACGGGGGGAATCGTGGCGGCGGAGCCGGTTGGGATTTGCGACGCTGCCGGCGCGCACAGTAAGATTGTTGACAAGGCAGCGATGGTTGAAGGCACGACAAGGCTTGATGAGAATCTCATGACCATGTCCTTCCAAAGCCGGGACGGACATTCCCGCCCGGCAAGTGCACGCTAACATACATTCGGGAGCGAGCAACCGAGGGTTGAACAAAATCTGGCGATGACTCGCTGTGCCGAGCTCAGCCCTCGTGCCCCGGACGCAGCGCAGCGTCACGTCCACGGGGCGCTGCTGCGCATCCGGGACACGCGAGAGGGGCCAAAATAAAACGGGGCCCGCAAGGGCCCCGCAAAAGTCTTCAGCGTCCCGCGATCTTACTTGATCTTGGCTTCGCGGAATTCGACGTGCTTGCGCGCCACGGGATCGTACTTCTTCTTGACCAGCTTGTCGGTCATGGTGCGCGAATTCTTCTTGGCGACGTAGTAGAAGCCGGTGTCGGCCGAGGACACGAGCTTGACCTTGATGGTGACCGCTTTGGCCATGTTCAGAACCTCAGGAATGAAGGGAATCTGGAGCCGGCCAAATGGCCCGCGTTGGCCGGCAACCTAGCCAGAAACGGCCTGATGTCAAGATTTTAGGGGTCGAAAACCGCCCAAATCGGCCCGATTACGCCTCGAAGAACCGGTTTTTGGGCCGGGGCAGGCCCAGATTCTCTCTCAAAGTGGGCCCTTCATACTCTTTCCGGAAAATCCCGCGGCGCTGCAGCTCCGGCACCACCTTGTCGACGAAATCGTCTAGGCCGGCGGGCAAGAACGGGAACATGATGTTGAAGCCGTCGGAGCCGCGCCCGACCAGCCATTCCTCCATCTGATCGGCAATGGTTTTGGCCGTGCCGACGAAGGATAGCCCGCCATAGCCGCCAACGCGTTGAGCGAGCTGGCGCACCGTGAGCTTGTCGCGGGCGGCGAGGTCGACCATGCGCTGGCGACCGCTCTTGCTGGCATTGGTCTCGGGGATTTCGGGAAGCGGTCCATCCGGATCGAAACCGGAGGCATCCGTGCCGAGCACGACCGAGAGCGAGGCGATGGCGCTGTCGTAATGCACGCGGCTGTCGAGCAGCGCGCGCTTCTCCCTGGCCTCGTCGACGCTGTCGCCGACCACGACAAAGGCGCCGGGGAGGATCTTGAGGTGTTCGGGATCGCGGCCGACCTTCTCCATGCGGCCCTTGATGTCGGCATAGAGTTTCTGGCTGTCGGCAAGGCTGCCGCCGCCGGTGAAGACGGCTTCGGCGGTCTCTGCCGCAAGCTGCCTGCCGTCGTCGGAGGCGCCGGCCTGTACGATCACCGGCCAGCCCTGGACCGGGCGGGCGATGTTGAGGGGACCGCGCACCTTCAGATATTTGCCCTGATGGTCGAGCACATGCATCTTGGCGGGATCGACGAACACGCCGCTTTCGACATCGCGCACGAAGGCGTCGTCGGCAAAGGAATCCCACAGGCCCGTGACGACGTCGTAGAACTCGCGGGCGCGCTTGTAGCGCTCGCCGTGCTCCATGTGGTCGTCGAGGCCGAAATTCAGCGCTGCATCCGGGTTCGAGGTGGTGACGATGTTCCAGCCCGCACGGCCGCCGCTGAGATGGTCGAGCGAAGCGAAGCGCCGCGCGACGTGATAGGGCTCGTCGAACGTGGTCGAGCCCGTCGCGATCAGGCCGATCCGCTCGGTGACGGCCGAGAGCGCCGACAACAGCGTGAATGGCTCGAACGAGGTGACCGTGTGGCTGCGCTTGAGCGCATTGACCGGCATGTTCAGCACGGCGAGGTGATCGGCCATGAAGAAGGCGTCGAACTTGCCGGCCTCGAGCTTCTGGATCAGCGTCTTGATGTGGCCGAAGTTGAAATTGGCGTCGGGCCAGGCCCCGGGATAGCGCCAGGCGCCGGTGTGGATGCTGATCGGGCGCATGAACGCGCCAAGCTTGAGTTGCCGTTGTGCCATCGCCCGGTATCCGTTTTTGGTGTCGTTCCGGAAGACATAGGCACGCCGCGGAACTCCGCCATCGAGGGAGGCGGGAAGATTATTTTGTTTTTCGATGTCAGCTCAGCACATTCGCGTCATCCCCGGCCACGCCCGGAACGACGGAAGAGTCCCATCGAACCGATCCACGGCTCACTCCGACCAAGCCATGACTTTCGCTCCCGAGGAGACTTTCGATGGCAGGTGCAATGACCGTGGACGGGCGCATCGTCCGCATCGACCGGCCCATGCCCTGGGTCGGGCGGCTGCTGTCATTGCCGCTGCTGGCGGCGAGCTTCTATCTGCTGTGGAATGTCGCGCTCGGCCTGCGGCAGGATTTCTCCGGTTTTGGCCGGCTCGCCGATGATCTCATGCCGGTGCTGGTGTTCACGGGACTCGGGTTGCTCGTCGGCATCCCCGGAATCATCCTGCTCACCTTCCGCACCTTCGTCGTGCTGAACGAGACGCTGCGCCAGATCGTCATCACCAGGCAGTTCGGCCCGCTGAATTTTCGCAACCATCGCGATCTCGCCGATTATCATTTCATCAGCATTACCGACGAGGACGATCCGGCGCTGACGACATACGATGTCAATCTCTGCGGCAACAAAGGGACCGAGCCGATCACGCTGATGAGCTTCACCAAGCGCGAGGAAGCCAGTCGGTTCGCCAGCGAGCTCGGGCGAGTGCTGAACGTTCCCGCGCGCGACTATGTCGGCACCGAGCCTGATGCGGACGATGCGGACGTCACAAACTGATCAGCTCAAAATGTCCTTCTGCATCTTGCTGCCGTAGAAATGGAAGAACGGCACCGGTGCGTCATGGCGGAGCGGGCCGGTGGCGAGGCGCGCGTCGAGCTCGTTGAGCACGTTGCGCGTCATCGGATGGAGATCGGCGAGCGGCTTTGAGCCGAGCTCGACCCAGACCAGCTCGACAAGCTCGGCATCGGCATGGATCACGCCGTCGACGCGATGGGTGATCGCGGAGGCGTCCGCCGTGAAGAAGCGCGTGTCGAACCGCTTGACGCGGCCGGGAGGCGTGATCGCGCGCGCGATCAGGAACAGGCTTGAGGGATCGGGCAACAGGCCCGCATCCGCGAACGGCTTCCAGGCGCCTTCGAGTTTGGCCTTTCCCTCGGCTTTGCGCCCGAGGCAGAGGCCGGTCTCCTCGCAGGCCTCGCGGATCGCGGCAATCGCCAGCGACTTCGCGCGTGAGGCCGGCGTCTTCGGACTGCCTTTGGCGAGATTGGCTTCCAGCTCGGCGGTTACAGGCGCCGCGCACGGCACGCGATAATCGTCCTTGTCGACGCGTCCGCCGGGGAAGACGAACTTTCCGGGCATGAACACCACGTTGTCGTGGCGCTTGCCGACCAGGACTTTTGGAGTTGTGCCGCTGCGATCGACCAGGATCAGGGTTGCCGCATCCTTCGGGCGGAAATAGGGATGATGGTCGGCTTCCTTGCCCTCGTGGATCTTGGCCTTGTCGGCTGCCTGCGACGTATCCGTCATGTCCTCACCCAAACCACTTGTTGTTTATTTTGCCTACACCGGCGGAATACCATCCGTCGGGTTCTCGTCAAACCCGTGCATGCGCAGAGCCCATTGCAATCCGACCACGGCTCCCTTTACCGGCTGGAGCAGTGCCAGCGAGGCGACGAAGGTGAAGGGCAGATAGGCCGCGAAGCTGATCCAGACCGGCGTGGTGTAATTGGTCTCGATCCAGAGGACGGTGGGCACCACGATATGGCCGACGATGACGATGACGAGATAGGCGGGTAGATCGTCGGCCCGATGCGGGGTGAAATCGAGGCCGCAGACCGAGCAATTGTCCGCGGTCTTCAGGAAGGCGCGGAACAGTCTTCCGTCGCCGCAGCGGGGGCAGCGGCCGCGAAAGCCGCGCTTCATGGCAGCAAAGACGTCGCGCTTCTCGACGAGGCCGGTCTCGCGGGTCCAGATCTTCGGGGTTGTGCTCACCATGCCTTACCCTTCTGACCCTTGCCTTTGCTTTTTCCCTTCGCCTTTTTGCCCTTGCCGGGCTTCGGCTTGTCCGGCTTGCGCTTCTTGTCGGGACTGCGGCCGGGATGCGCCTTGAACGAGGGGCGGCGTTGCGGACCGGATCCCCTGCGGCCGCGCGGCGCGGTCTCCCCGGTCGAGGACAGCAGCTCGAAGCGCAACGCGCCTGCGATCGGAGCTGCCTCGATCAGGCGGACGTCGACGACATCACCGAGCTGATGCATGGTGCCGCTGCGCGTGCCGACCAGGGCGTGGCGGCCCTCGTCATAGTTGAAATATTCCGTGCCGAGGGATCGGATCGGGATCAGGCCGTCGGCGCCGGTCTCAGCGAGCTTGACGAACAGGCCGGCGCGCGTGACGCCGGAGACGCGGCCCTGGAAGCTCGAACCGATGCGGTCGGCGAGGTGATGGGCGATCAGGCGGTCGACGGTCTCGCGCTCCGCCTTCATCGCGCGCCGCTCGGTGACCGAGATGTGGGCTGCGACCTCGCTCAACGTTTCCGGCGTCTCGGTGTCGGGCAGCGCGCCTTCGCCAAGCCCGAGCGCGCGAACCAGCGCGCGGTGCACGACGAGGTCGGCATAGCGGCGGATCGGCGAGGTGAAATGCGCGTAGCGGCGCAGGTTCAGGCCGAAATGACCGTAATTCTCCGAGGAATATTCAGCCTGCGCCTGGGCGCGCAGCACGACCTCGCTCACCAGCGGAAAGTGGTCGTGGCCTTCGAGCTGCGCCAGCACGCGGTTGAACAGAGCGGGGCGCAGCGCGCCACCTTTCGCGAACGGAACGTCCAGCGTCGCCAGGAATTCCGCGAGCGCGTGGACCTTTTCCAGGGTCGGCTCGTCATGCACGCGGTAGATCAGCGGCAGCGACTTCTTCTCGAGCATCTCGGCTGCCGCGACATTGGCGAGGATCATGAACTCCTCGATCAGCTTGTGCGCGTCGAGCCTGTCGGGCACGACGACGCGGTCGACCGTGCCGTCGGGCTTGAGCAGGATCTTTCGCTCGGGCAGATCGAGATTGAGCGGATCGCGCTCGTCTCGCGCGCGCTTGACGCAGGCATAGGCCGCATAGAGCGGCCGCAGGATCGGATCGAGCAGGGGGCCGGTGGTGTCGTCCGGCCTTCCGTCGATCGCGGCCTGCGCCTGGGCGTAGTTCAGCTTGGCTGCGGAGCGCATCAGGATGCGATGGAAGCTGTGCGAGCGTTTGCGCCCGTCCGGGGCGATGATCATCCGCACCGCGAGCGCGCCGCGCGGCTCGCCCGGCACCAGCGAGCACAGATCGTTGGAGATGCGCTCGGGCAGCATCGGCACGACGCGGTCGGGGAAATAGACCGAGTTGCCGCGGTCGAGCGCGTCGCGGTCGAGCGCGGTGCCCGGCCGCACGTAGAAGCTCACGTCGGCGATGGCGACATCGACGATGAAGCCGCCTCTGTTGTTGGGATCAGGATCCGGCTGCGCGTGCACCGCGTCGTCGTGATCCTTGGCATCCGGCGGATCGATGGTGACCAGCGGGACGTCGCGCCAGTCCTCGCGCCCCTTCAGATTGGCCGGCTCCGCCGCTTCGGCTTCGCGCTCTGCCGCGGGACGGAATTGCAGGGGGATGTCGTGCGCGTAGATCGCGATCAGGCTGATCGCCTTCTCCGACTTGACCGAGCCGAGCTTCTCCTTGACCCGGCCTGATGCCAGCCCAAAGCCGCGCGAGCGGATGATGTCGACGCTGACGAGATCGCCGTCCTGCGCGCCGTGTGTCTCGGTCGGCGCGATGTTCAGCTCGCGGTCGGCGGACTTCTTGTCGACGGGGATGATCCGTCCGCCGCCCTCGGGCAGGCTGCGGAAGACGCCGAGGATGCGGCTCTTGGTCTTGTCGAAGACCTTGATGATGTGGCCGCGATAGGCCGGGCCTTCGGTCTCGTCGGAGCGCTCGACCCGCAGCAGCGCGCGATCGCCAACGCCGGCCGCGGTGCCGGGTTTTGGCCGGCGCGGCATCGTGATGAGGATCTTTGGCGGTTCGCCGCTTTCGACCTCGTCCCATTCGGTGGGGGAGGCCATCAGCTCGCCGTCGGTGTCGCGGCCGGTGATGTCGGCGACCAGCGTCGGCGGCAGGCTGTCCGGCTCTGAAATCGTATGGCGCTTTTTCTTGACGAGCCCGTCGTCGGCGAGCTCGCGCAGCATGCGCTTGAGCTCGATACGGTCGGCGTTCTTCAGGCCGAACTCGCGCGCAATTTCGCGGGTTCCGACCTTTCCGGGATTTGCCTTGATGAAGGCGACGATGGCTGCCCGGTCGGGAAAGCCACGGTCATTCTTGCGTTTCACTTAGCCTCTATTTGGTGCCGGCACTTTTCTTGGCCGGAGCTTTGGCGCCGGATGCCTTGGTCGGCGACGTCTTGATGGCCGAAGTCTTGGCCGTCGACGACACGGCGGCGCGCGCCTTGCTGGTGGATTCGGATTTGGGTTTGGCCGCCTTCTTCGCGGCCGGCTTTTTGGTTTTTGGCGCGGCGTCGTCGCCGTCGGCGGCCTTGGCCGCAGCCTTCTTGGCCTTGGCGGGCTTCGCCGCCTTCTTCGGTTTCTTGCCGCCGCCCTTGGCCGCGCGCTCGTCGATCAGCGCGATCGCCTGCGGCAGCGTGATGGCGTCTTTCTCGATGTCGCTCGGGATCGTCGCGTTGACGCCGCCCGCCGTGACATAGGCGCCGTAGCGACCGCCCTTCACCGTGACGGTGCCGAGTGTGGGATGATCACCGATCGCCTTGCCGGGATCGGCGCCGAAGCGGCGGCTCGGGCCCTTGGCGATCTTCTCCGCGATCAGCGTCACCGCCCGGTTGATGCCGATGTCGAACACTTCGTCGCCGGCCTCGAGGCTGGCATAGGTCTTCTCGTGCTTTACGAACGGCCCGAAGCGGCCGAGACCCGCGGTGATTGGCTCGCCGGTTTCCGGGTGCTTGCCGATCTCGCGCGGCAGTGACAGCAGCTTGAGCGCAAGCTCGAGCTCGACATCTCCAGGAGAAGTCCCCTTCGGAATGCCCGCGCGCTTCGGCTTCTCGCCCTCCGCATAATCCTTCTGCTCGCCGAGCTGGATGTAGGGGCCGAACCGGCCGGCCTTGACCCAGACATCGCGACCCGTATCAGGGTCCTGGCCGAGCGAACGATCGGCGGTGGCCTCGCCGTCGGCGGCGAGCTGACGGGTGTAGCGGCATTCCGGATAGTTCGAGCAGCCGACGAAGGCGCCGAATTTGCCGGCCTTCAGATTGAGCCGTCCGTTGCCGCAGCTCGGGCACTGCCTGATGTCGCCGCCGTCGGTGCGGGGCGGATAGATGTGCTGGCCCAGCATGTCGTCGAGCACGTCGAGCACTTGGGCTACGCGCAGATCCTTGATCTCGTCCACCGCGCCGATGAAGCCGGTCCAGAAATCCTTCAGCACCTGCTGCCAGGAGATCTCGTTGTTGGAGATGCGGTCGAGCTGCTCTTCCAGATTGGCGGTGAAATCGTATTCGACGTATCGGGCAAAGAAGCTTTCGAGGAACGCGACCACGACCCGGCCCTTGTCCTCGCCGTGCAGGCGCTTCTTTTCGAGCTTGACGTAGCCGCGGTCTTTGAGGACCTGGAGGATCGAGGCATAGGTCGAGGGCCGGCCGATGCCAAGCTCTTCCATGCGCTTGACCAGCGAGGCTTCGGAGAAGCGCGGCGGCGGCTCGGTGAAATGCTGGGTGACGGCGAGCGACTGCCGCTTCAGCGCGTCATTCGGGCTCATCGCGGGCAGGCGGCGGGAGTCCTCGTCCTCCTCGTCGTCGCGGCCTTCCTGATAAAGTGCGAGGAAGCCGTCGAACTTGACGACCTGGCCGGTGGCGCGCAGGTCCAGCGTGCGGCCGCCAACCTTCGCCGTGATGTCGACCGTGGTGCGTTCCAGTTCGGCCGATTCCATCTGGCTCGCGATGGTGCGCTTCCAGATCAGCTCATAGAGCCTCGCCTGATCGGACTCGAGCTTGCGGCTCATGCTATCGGGGCGGCGCGACATGTCGGTCGGCCGGATCGCTTCGTGGGCTTCCTGGGCGTTCTTGGCCTTGGCCTGGTACTGGCGCGGCGCGTCCGGAACGTAAGCGTTGCCGTAATCCTCGCCGATCACCTTGCGGGCCTGGGTGATCGCGGACGGGTCGATCTGCACGCCGTCGGTACGCATATAAGTAATGAGTCCGGTGGTCTCGCCGCCGATATCGATGCCTTCATAGAGCCGCTGCGCGATGCGCATGGTGTGCGCCGGCGCAAAGCCGTATTTGCGACTGGCTTCCTGCTGCAGCGTCGAGGTGGTGAAGGGGGCCTGCGGATTACGCCGGGCCGGCTTGGCATCGACCGTGGTCACCGCGTAGGCGGCTGCTTCCAGCGCCTTCTTGAAGTCTTCGGCTTCCGCGCCGGTGCCGATGTCGAGGCGCTGGATCTTCTTGCCGTCGGCGCCGACGAGACGGGCTTCGAAGGCGTCGCCGCGCGGCGTCAGCAGGGTCGCGATCAGCGACCAGTATTCGCGGGCAACGAACTTTTCGATCTCGAGCTCGCGGTCGCAGACCAGCCGCAGCGCTACCGACTGCACGCGGCCCGCCGAGCGGGCACCCGGCAGCTTGCGCCACAGCACGGGGGAAAGGGTGAAGCCGACCAGATAGTCCAGCGCGCGGCGCGCCATATAGGCGTCGACCAGCGCACCGTCGATCTGGCGCGGATGCTTCATGGCGTCCGTGACCGCCTGCTTGGTGATGGCGTTGAACACCACGCGCTCGATCTTGTGGTCCTTGATCGCGCGCTTCTCTTTCAAGACCTCCAGCACGTGCCAGGAGATGGCCTCGCCCTCGCGATCAGGGTCGGTGGCGAGAATCAGGCGGTCAGCGTTCTTGAGGGACTTGGCAATGTCGTTGAGCCGGCCGGCCGCCTTGGGGTCGATCTCCCAGATCATCTTGAAATTGGCGTCGGGATCGACGGAGCCGTTCTTCGCCGGCAAGTCGCGGACATGGCCAAACGAGGCCAGAACCTCGTAGGACGAGCCCAAATACTTGTTGATCGTCTTGGCTTTCGCCGGCGACTCCACAATGACGATATTCATGTAGTTCCAGTAACTTATGGGGAAATTTGGGGCCGAATTCGATGAGATTCGGGTCGGCCCTTTCGTCCCGAACATGGGTGGTGAGGCCGTCGCTGTCAAATCGAGGGGTGTTGAAAGCCATCCCGATGGGAAAAGTTTCATATCGAGAAAGTTGCAAAATACCACCTTTGAGTTGCGGCCGATGTCGGCGTAATGTTTCCGCGGGGCATGGATTCGGGTGGGGGCTGGTGACTAAGCCAGGAAAGAAACGGGCGGGCGCCGCATCGCGCGCGGCGGGAGGCTCGCGTCACGAGGAACCGGGGGAGGGCGGCGTCGAGGAGGCGGTCGCCTTCATCGCCGAGCAGGTCGGGGCGCTGCGCAAGCTTGCCGAGCGGCACAAGCTCGACGTGCTGCATTATCTCCTGGGAATGACCAAGCTGGAGGCCGACGAGCATCTGCGGCTGCGGAGCAAGCGCAAGCTGTCGTGAGGGCACCCGGCGAGTATCAGACCCGTCATCCCCGCGCGAGCGCGTAGCGCTCGTCGCTGGAGGCGCGAGTGGCGCGATGCAAAGCATCGCGCCGGGAGCCTCGAAGGATGAGCGGCCGGGATGCAGCCGGGCTGTCGTCCTTCGAGGCTCGCCCTGCTTTGCAGGACGAGCACCTCAGGATGACGGCGAGAGATTGGAGCACGCTGCACCAA
>NZ_JADPIT010000015.1:1232202-1232892 GCF_023073035.1 Bradyrhizobium sp. 62 | reverse complement strand
CTTCGCTTCGCTCGCAATGACGGGTGAGGTTAGCCGTTGCGGCTTGCCATTCTGGCCAATCGCTGACCGAGATATTCGGCCGTGCCGAGGTCGCTCTGAGGCAACGAGCCGTCAATCAAGTGTGTTGCCAAGCCAAGCTGGCTGCCTAAACGATTCCGACCGCTCGGGTCCTCGCCACCCGGAATATCCAGTCCGCACCAGAGCATGCCGTGTTGCGCGGCCAGAATGGAAAAGTAGGACAGTGTGTGGAGTTGGTCGCCGCCAGCGCAGGCGCCCGTCGTGAATCCTGCTGCGATCTTGTTGGCCCAGGCTTGCTTGCTCCATCTGTCGCTCGAAGCGTCTGCAAAAGCTTTGAATTGGGCGGCGGGTCCGCCCATGTAGGTGGGGCTGCCAAACGCAACGGCGCTAGCGCCGTCAATCGTCTCCAGTAAGCTCTCATTCTTAAACCGGCCTGATACGATGTCGCGCCGGTGATGCGACAGTGCGTGACATCCGCCATGCCATCCGCACCGCGCGCGACCGCGTGCGCCAGCTTCTCGGTGGTGCCTGAGATGGAAAAATAGACGATGGCGAGGAGGGGCATCGTGGTGCCACTTGCTGTGTCCAGCCATCTTTGACGCCGTCGATGTTTTGTACAAGTCCCCCACGCAGTCATTGCGAGCGCGGCGAAGCAATCCAGAGTCTTTCCAC
>NZ_JADPIT010000015.1:1224665-1232192 GCF_023073035.1 Bradyrhizobium sp. 62 | reverse complement strand
GCTTCGCTGCGCTCGCAATGACGGGGTGGTGGCAGTTCGACGTTACTAGGCCGACCGCCGTCGCGGCGCTGGCCGCGGCTTCAGCATGGTATCGGCTTGCGTCAGCAGCCGCCCGTCTTCGGCGCGTAGCTCGAGCTTCTTCACCGGGCGGCCTTTCTCGCGATCGACCAGGATGGTCGAGATCTCCGACGGCCGATCGTCGAATTCCTCGCTCCATTGCCGCAGGGCTACCAGGATCGGGAAAGTGCCGCGGCCCTTTTCCGTCAACACATATTCCTGGTAGGCGCTGCCGTCGGAGGCGGGGGCCGTGGTCAGGATGCCGTGGTCGACCAGCGCGCGCAGCCGGGCCGACAAGATGTTCTTGGCCATGCCGAGCTTGTTCTGAAACTCGCCGAAGCGGCGCAGGCCGAACAGCGCCTCACGGATGATCAGCAGCGACCACCAGTCGCCGATCGCTTCCAGCGAGCGCGCGATCGGACAGGCATCGCCCTCGAAGCTCGTTCGTTTCACCATGGTCCAGTCCTTTCGCGATCGCACGGTCCAGTCGCCGTTCACGCGCTCGTGTGGTTGCATCTTAAAACCAGATAGCCTAGATGGCAATCATGGTTTTATGATGCAACCACTGGAGGCGAACGTGAGACTGAAGAACAAGACGGCCCTGATCACCGGCGGCAATAGCGGCATTGGGCTGGCAACGGCAAAGCTGTTCGTGGCCGAGGGCGCCAAGGTGGTGATCACCGGGCGCAACAAAGAGACGCTCGAGGCGGCCGCGAAGGAGCTCGGGCCGAACGGGCTCGCGCTCGCCGCGGACGCCACCGACATTGCGGCGACCGAAGCTGCGATCAAGAAGGGCGCCGAAACGTTCGGCAAATTCGACATCGTGTTCGCCAATGCCGGCATCGCCGGCGGCACGCCGCTGGGATCGGCCACGCTGGAGGTCTTCGAGAAGGTCATCAGCACCAATCTGACCGGCGTGTTCTTCACCGTGCAGTCCGCGCTGCCTTATCTCAACGACAACGCCTCGATCATCCTCAGCGGCTCGGTGATCTCCGTGCTCGGCATTCCCGGCTATTCGGCGTATGGCGCCGCCAAGGCCGGCGTGCGCGCGATGGCGCGGATCATGGCATCAGAACTGTCGCCGCGCGGCATTCGCGTCAACGTGGTCGCGCCAGGTGCGATCCGCACGCCGATCTGGGGACCTGCGACCGCGACGCCCGAAGCCGAGAAGGCGTTCGAGAAGCGGATCGCGCTGACGACGCCGCTGGGGCGCATTGGTGAAACAGATCACGTCGCGAAGACGGTGCTGTTCCTCGCCTCCGACGATTCCGCGCATGTGCAGGGCCAGGAAATCTTCGTCGACGGCGGCGCAGTCGCCTCGCCGAGCGGCGCGCCGATCTATCGCGGCTGATCAATTGAAGTGAAAATTGAATCGGTCGGCGCACGCAAACCGGTTGCGCCGACCGGTTCCCACGTCTCGCGAGCTGTATTTTCTGAACCTTGCGTGAGGCGTTGAACCTTCGCTTGCGCTGCCAAGACACTTTTACGGGCAGGGGGTCACGAAGACTCATTTTCAAGGGAGCCCGATATGCCAAAGGCAGCTCGTATTATTTCCCCGATTTCAGCACCGCGTATTTACACCGAAAACTCCACCATTCCCGCCAAGCGTTCCGACACCTCCGAATTCATCGGGGTCGCTCTTTTCTCCGGCATCGGCCTGTTCGTTTCGCTCGTCGCCGTCATCCTCGGCATTCAGGGCGCCTGGTTTTAGCTTCGCCGATCGCGCACCGGTCGATCAGCCGCCGCAAGCGATGTTGCGGCGGCTGACGATGTGCGCGTTGCGTCAGGCCGCGCGGAGGCTGGTTGCCGCCTCAAGCGCGCTTGCGAGCGACTTCTCGCGATGCTCCGGCCCGACCTGGATGCCATCGGCGCTGATGAATTCGGGATGATGGATGCCCATGAAGCCGAACACGCCACGCAGATAGCTTTCGAGGTGCTCCAGCGACGCGGCGGGCGTGCCCGCGCCGTAATAGCCCCCGCGCGAGATCGCGAAGATCACGCGCTTGCCGCCGGCAAGGCCCTGCGGTCCGTCCGCGCCGTAGCTGAACGTCTTCCCCGCCACAAGGATGCGGTCGATCCAGGCCTTGAGCTGGCTCGGAATGGTGAAATTGTACATGGGCGCGCCGATCACGACGATGTCGGCGGTAAGGAACTCGTCCAGCGCGGCCTTGCTGGCGGCGAGGTCGGGGCCGAGTTCCGCCGGCGCAGGCGCGCCTTGCGCGGCCGCGAGATGCGAACCGGAGAGATGGGCGAGCGGGCTCTGCGTCAGGTCGCGGTAGACGATGTCGAGCGACGGTGTCGCCTGCCTGAGACGGTCGACGATGGCGGCGGAGACCTGCCGGGAAACGGAGTGGGGGCCGAGCACGCTGGAGTCGATGTGGAGGAGTTTCATTCGGGATCACCCTGGTATAAGTTTGTAACCAGAGCTACATGAGTGACTATCGAAATCCCCGCAAGAACGCACCTTTTTGAGCCATGGGCACATCCTTGAAACCTGCGCACATCGATTTGACTGCCGCGCCGATGCCGGATCGCGACCACGCGGACTGCCGCGGCGTCGCCTCGATCCTCGCGCGCGTCGGCGACAAATGGAGCGTGTTCGTGATCATGATGCTGAGTGACGGGCCCAAGCGCTTCAACGAGCTCAAGCGCATGATCAACGGCATCTCGCAGCGGATGTTGACCCTGACGTTGCGCGGGCTCGAGCGCGACGGGCTGGTCACACGCACGATCTTCCCGACCATTCCGCCGCGCGTGGATTACGAGCTGACCGATCTCGGCCGCGGACTGCAGCAGCCGGTGAGGGCACTCGGCGAATGGGCGATCACGCATCAGGAGCAGATCGCCTCGGCGCGCACGCGCTTCGACGAGCGGAACACTCCTTAAAGCAGCGAGACCAAGCCACCGCCGTGGCGTTCGAGCCGGCCGGCGAGCTCGAGCTCCAAGAGCACGGTGCGCACGATGGCCGGCGAGGCGCCGGACATCCGCACGAGATCGTCGATCGTGACAGGGGCGGGGCCGAGCAGGCCGGTGATCTGATCGCGGTCGTGTCCTTGCGGATCGCTTTCGAACGGCTCGCTGTCGGGCTCGTTCGCGGTGCGCATCAGCGGCCGCTCCATGATCGGTGCGACCGCGTTGACGACGTCGGCGGCTTCGGTGACGAGCGTCGCGCCCTGCTTGATCAGGTCGTTGGTGCCGGCGGCGCGCGGATCGAGCGGCGAGCCCGGCACCGCGAACACTTCGCGGCCCTGTTCGGCCGCCATGCGTGCGGTGATCAGCGAGCCCGAGCGGTGCGCCGCCTCCACCACGACGACGCCGAGCGCGGCGCCCGAGATCAGCCGGTTGCGGCGGGGAAAGTCGCGGGCGCGCGGGTCATGGCCGAGCGGCATCTCGGAGATCGCAGCACCCTTGCGATCGAGGATCGAGGCCAGCAGATCGCCATGCTCCGGCGGATAGATGCAATCATGGCCGCCGGCGAGCACGGCGATGGTGCCGCTCTCGACACTGGCGCGGTGCGCGGCCTGATCGACGCCGCGGGCAAGGCCGGAGATGACGACAAAGCCGGCCTCGCCAAGCTCGCGGGCGAGCTGACCGGCGAATTTCAAGCCTGCACCGGAGGCGTTGCGCGAGCCGACGATCGCGATCATCGGCCGCATCAGCGTTGCAGTGTCGCCGCGCACGGCGAGCAGCGGCGGCGCATCGTCGAGCGTTGCCAGCCGCGCCGGATAACCGTCCTCGCCGGGCGCGAGCCAGGCAATTCCGAACTTGCGGCTCGCGGCAAGCTCGGCTTTCGCCTCGTCAGCGCTGCAGATGCGCGCCGATCGCTGCGCACCGCCGCGACGTGCCAGATCCGGCAGCCGCTCCAGCGCCGCGCGCGCCGTGCCGAAATGATCGACCAGCGACCGGAACGTGCGTGGCCCGACATTGTCCGACCGGATCAGCCGCAGGCGGTCGATCCTGTCGGCCTCGGTCAGCTCTACACTTGGATTGATGGCGTCCACGGCAGCTCCTTGCAGGCACAGCATGGAACAACCTGAGGGCGTGGGCAACAGCGGCGTGCGCTTGCGCGGCTTCGTCGCGATGCTAAAAGCGATCCCAATAAGAAGGGTATTGCCATGATCTCACTCGCCGACCTCCAGCGCCGCATCGAAGCGGGCGAGCTTTCGCCCGAGTCCGCCATAGCGCAATCGCATGCGGCGATCGAGGCGCGGGAGAAGGAGGTCCACGCCTTCGTCCGTCACGACCGCTCCGCGAAGGCGCAAGGCGCCGGGCCGCTGCGCGGTATCGCGGTCGGGATCAAGGACATCATCGACACCGCCGATTTCCCGACCGAGATGGGATCGTCGATCTATCGCGGCTGGCAGCCGCGCGCCGACGCGCCGGTGGTGATGATGCTGAAGCGTGCGGGCGCCACCATCATCGGCAAGACCACGACCACAGCGTTCGCCTCGCGCGATCCAACCCCGACGCTCAATCCGCATAACCTTGGCCATACGCCGGGCGGCTCGTCCTCGGGCTCGGCTGCGGCCGTCGGCGCCGGCATGATCCCGCTGGCGCTGGGCACCCAGACCGGCGGCTCGGTGATCCGCCCCGCCGCCTATTGCGGCACCGCCGCGATCAAGCCGTCGTTCCGGATGCTGCCGACGGTCGGCGTCAAATGCTATTCGTGGGCGCTCGACACGGTCGGCCTGTTCGGCGCGCGCGCGGAAGATCTCGCGCGCGGATTGCTCGCGATGACCGGCCGCACCGAATTCGCCGGCATCGTCCCGGCGAAGGCGCCGCGCATCGGCGTGGTCAGGCAGGAGTTTGCCGGTGCCGTGGAGCCGGCCGCCGAAGAGGGGCTGCAAGCCGCGATCAAGGCCGCCGAGAAGGCTGGCGCCAGCGTGAAGACTATCGATCTGCCGGAGGCGGTGCAGGAGGCTTGGCGCATCCATCCTGTGATCCAGGACTTCGAGGCGCATCGCGCGCTCGCCTGGGAATTTTCCGAACGCCACGACGAGATCGCGCCGATGCTGCGCGCCAGTCTCGATGCGACGGTCGGTCTCACACCCAAGGACTATGACGACGCGCGCCGGATCAGCCGCCGCGGACGCCGCGAGATCGGCGAATTGTTCGAGGAGTTCGACGTGCTGCTGACCTATTCGGCACCGGGCGCGCCGCCGGCCAAGGAACTCGCGAGCACCGGCGACCCCCGCTACAACAGGCTCTGGACACTGATGGGCAATCCTTGCGTCAACGTGCCGGTGCTCAAGGCTAATGGCCTGCCGATCGGAGTGCAGGTGATCGCGCGCTTCGGCAACGACGCGCATGCGCTGGCGACGGCGTGGTTCCTGGAGCAGGCGCTGGCGAAATCAAGCTAGCGCAGGTTCGAGAGCGACGATGCGCTGGCCAGATGCGGCCGGCGCTGCGCTGTGATCGGTGCCTTGCTTGAGCCAGCGCCCGACGGCCTCGCGGCCGCTGCGGTGAAGCGCGCGAATGAAGCCGCGGCCGAGATCGGTGGACGAGCGCTGCGCCAGGCCGTCGACGAAATCTTCCGCGGCGATCCTGGAGAGCCGCAGCGACGATGCGGCCTGCGATTGCGCCCATTCGATCGCCGCGATCTCGGCATTGAGGGCGGCGTTGGCCGCGATCTGGTCCAGCCTGCGGTCGATCGCGGCGAGCGTGATTGGCACGTAGCTGTCGCGCGCCGGCGTGACCTGGACCAGCAGGATTTCGGTGCTCGTCGTGTCCTGCACGAGCCGCAGCAGGGGCGGGTTGCCGCCGAGGCCGCCGTCCCAATAAGCCTCGCCGTCGATCTCCACCGCGCAATGAATCAGCGGTGGGCAGGTCGAGGCCAGCGCGACGTCGGCGGTGATCACGTCGTTGCGGAAGATCTGCTGCTGCCCGTCGCGGATCCGGGTCGCGGCGATCAGCAGCTTCGGGCAGCGCGGGTCGCGCAAGGCGGAAAAGTTGATGTCGCGCGACAGGGCCTGCCGCAGCGGATCGAGATCGAACGGATCGAACTGGCCGGAGCGCAGCGTCGGACCGAACGCGACCGAGCTTCCCGCCGGCGAGAAGCCGCCGATCAGCATCAGCGATCGGAACGAGGCCTCGTGCATCAGCCGGATCCAGAACCGGTTCAGCCGCGCACGCGCGCCTTCGCGGCCACCCTCGGCGAAACCGGAGGCGAGCAGCAGCGCGTTGATGGCGCCGGCACTGGCGCCGCTGATGGAGTCGATCGCAATGGATGGCTCTTCCAGCAGCCGCTCCAGCACGCCCCAGGTGAAAGCGGCGAAGGTGCCGCCGCCCTGAAGCGCCAGCGACAATCTTTGCGGCGGCCATTGGTTGGCTTCGGGTTGCGCGGGTGCGACTGGTGCCGCAGCGATCACGGCCTCAACTGTCAGAGGAGCTTGCGCGATGCGAGCAGGCGCCGGCGCTGGTGGCGAAACGGGCACAGGCTTGGGAGCAGGAACCGGCGAAGGCGCACCGGACCAGATATCCGTGGTCGAGAGCATCCGGCTTGCCGCAGTGCCCTGCAAGCCACCTTCAACATGCGCGCTGACAATCTTCTCGCTCATTCTGAGCAACCGCGTAGAGCCATGCCCATGATCAGGGCCAAGGCCTGGAACCCGTTCGTCCATACAGCCGTGATTCGGCTGCAAGTTGCGAACACCATTTGCGATATAATGCAGAAGGGGTGCCGCGGTATCCGTGGATTCCCGGCTTATGCCTTCTCGCCGATCCGGCTTTCCTTGCCCGATTGCAGTCGCTTGATGTTCTCGCGATGGGCGTAGAACAGCAGCAGCGTCAGCACCGCCGCCAGTGCAGCGAGTGCCGGTTGGCCGAACCACAACAGGAACAGCGGGGTGATGAACGAGGCCACCAGGGCCGAGAGCGAGGAATAGCGGGCGGTGAAGGCGGTCGCCAACCAGAGCAGGCAGAACACTACCGCCGCTGGCCAGAACAGCCCGAGCATGATGCCGATATAGACGGCGACACCCTTGCCGCCTTTGAATTTGAGCCAGACCGGGAAGAGATGGCCGAGGAAGGCGCCAAGTCCGGCCAGCATTGCGGCATTGGGACCGGCGATGTAGCCCGCGATCACCACCGCCACGGTGCCCTTGAGCGCGTCGAACAGCAGGGTTGCGGCGGCAAGGCCCTTGCGCCCCGTGCGCAGCACGTTGGTGGCGCCGATGCTGCCGGAGCCGATCGAGCGGATGTCCTGCGTGCCGCCGAGTTTCGTCAGGATCAGTCCGAACGGAATCGAACCGAGCAGGTAGCCGATGACAAAAGCCACCGGCAGGAACAATTCAAGCGCCATGTCTGCAAATTCCCTGGCTGCAGCTCCGCACGTCAGACATGCTCGTACACCGTCCGTCCGCCGACAATGGTGCGCACCACGCGACCTGTAAAGCGGGCCTCGTCGAACGGCGTGTTCTTGCAGGGCGATTTGAGGTCGGCGGGATCGACCACCCAGGGCACATCTGGGTC
>NZ_JADPIT010000015.1:1222405-1224612 GCF_023073035.1 Bradyrhizobium sp. 62 | reverse complement strand
CCTGTGCGCAGGGTTCCGCCGGGCAATCCCAAAATCTCGGCCGGCCGGGTCGACATCGCCCGGATCAGCGTCTTGAGGTCCAGCTCGTCATTGTGCACGAGGCGAAGGCCCGCCGGGAGCATGGTCTCCAGCCCGATGGCGCCGGGGGCAGCTTCCGCGAAAGGCAGGCGCTTGACCTCGACGTCCTGCGGATTGTGGTCGGACATGATGACGTCGACGAGGCCGGAGGCGACGGCGGCGACCAGCGCGCGGCGGTCGTCCTCGGTGCGCAGCGGCGGCGACAGCTTCAGGAACGAACGGTAAGGGCCGATGTCGTTCTCGTTCAGTGCAAGGTGGTTGATCGAGGCCGAGGCGGTCACGGCGAGGCCGGCGTCGCGGGCGCGCTTGAGCACGTCGAGCGACTCGATGCAGGTCAGCGAGGCCGCGTGATAGCGGCCGCCGGTGAGCGCGACCAGGCGCATGTCGCGCTCCAGCATCACGGCCTCCGCCGCGTTCGGGATGCCCATCAGGCCGAGCCGCGAGGCGAATTCGCCCTCGTTCATCACGCCTTCGCCGACGAGATCGCGATCCTCGGTGTAGTGCACGATCAGCGCGTCGAAATCGCGCGCGTAGGTCAAGGCGCGGCGCATCACCTGCGCGTTGATCACGCTCTTGTCGCAGTCGCTGAAGGCGATCGCGCCGGCCGCCTTGAGCAGGCCGAACTCGGTCATCTCCTCGCCGTGCATGCCCTTGGTCAGCGCCGCCATCGGCTGGATGTTGACGATCGCGGTGTCGCGGGCGCGACGCATCACGAAGTCGACGGTCGCCGAGTTGTCGATCACCGGCAAGGTATCGGGCTGGCAGATGATGGTGGTGATGCCGCCGGTCGCAGCCGCCTGGCTCGCGGAGGCGAAGGTCTCGCGATGGCTGAAGCCCGGCTCGCCGACAAAGGCGCGCATGTCGACCAGCCCGGGTGCGACGATCTTGCCGGCGCAGTTGACGACGTCGGTGCCCTCGGGAACGCCGGCAGCGCCAATGCCGCGGCGGGTCTCCCGGATGATGCCGTCGGCAATCAGGACGTCGCCGGGGCCATCGAAATCCCGGGAGGGGTCGACGACGCGGGCGTTGGCAAGCAGGATGGGTCGGCGGTCGGTCAACATGAGCATCACGCGTTCGGCAGGTTGCGGGCGAGCGCTTCCAGCACCGCCATGCGCACGGCCACGCCCATTTCCACCTGTTCGCGGATCAGGGACTGCGCGCCGTCAGCGACCGCAGTGTCGATCTCGACGCCGCGGTTCATGGGGCCGGGATGCATGACGAGGGCGTCTGGCTTGGCGTAGGCGAGCTTCTTCTGATCCAGCCCGAAATAATGGAAATACTCGGAGGTCGACGGCACGAAGGAGCCGTTCATGCGCTCGCGCTGGAGCCGCAACATCATGACGATATCGGCGCCGTTGAGCCCCTCGCGCATGTCGCGCGCGACCTCGACGCCCATCCGCTCGATGCCGGGCGGCAGCAGCGTGGAGGGGCCCACGACGCGGACGCGGGCGCCCATCGCGTTGAGCAGGATGATGTTGGAGCGGGCGACGCGCGAATGCAGCACGTCGCCGCAGATCGCGACCACGAGGCCCTCGAGCCGACCCTTGTTGCGGCGGATGGTCAGCGCGTCGAGCAGGGCTTGTGTCGGATGCTCATGCGCGCCGTCGCCGGCATTGATCACGGAACCGTCGACCTTGCGGGCCAGCAGTTCCACCGCGCCGGAGGCGTGATGGCGCACCACCAGGATATCCGGGTGCATGGCGTTGAGCGTCATGGCGGTGTCGACCAGCGTCTCGCCCTTTTTGATGGACGAGGAGGACACCGACATGTTCATGACGTCGGCGCCCAGCCGTTTGCCGGCGAGCTCGAACGAGGATTGGGTCCGGGTGGAAGCCTCGAAGAAGAGGTTCACCTGCGTCCGTCCGCGCAGGACGGTGCGCTTCTTGTCAACCTGGCGGTTGAGCTCGACATATTCTTCGGACAGGTCGAGGAGGCCGGTGATGTCGGCCGCGGAAAGGCCCTCGATGCCCAGCAAATGCCGGTGGCCGAGGACGAAGGTCGATTTCGATGTCATTAAAGCGAGAGCTATAGGCGGGGATGGCCGGGGGGGCAAGGGCCAAAGCCCGGGCGGGGAGTTATCCCCCGATCTGTCGGTCTTATCGCTGTGGCGTGAGCTGTCCCCGACTTCT
>NZ_JADPIT010000015.1:1218626-1222315 GCF_023073035.1 Bradyrhizobium sp. 62 | reverse complement strand
CAAGCCCGGCCATGACGACTGGGATGCATTTCGTGAAATCAATTCTGGCAGCGTTCCTGGCGCTCATGACGATCAGCACCGCCCACACCCAATCGCTTCCCGGCGGTTTCGTCTATTTGCGCGACATCGACCCCAGCATCATCCAGGACATCCGCTACGCCACCTCGAACAATTTCGTCGGCCGTCCGCTCGCCGGCTACGGCGTCGGCGAATGCGTGGTGAAGCGGGAGATTGGGCTGCGGTTGAAGGCGGTGCAGCAGGAACTGGTGGCGCAAAATCTCTCGCTGAAAATGTTCGACTGCTACCGGCCGGCGCGGGCCTCGCTCGACATGGTCAGGTGGTCGCAGAACGGCCAGGAGACGGTTGCCGAGCGGCGCTACAATCCCAAAATTCCCAAGACCGAGCTGTTCCGCCTCGGCTACATCGCAAGCCGCTCGCAGCATTCGACGGGCGCCGCGCTCGATCTCACGCTGGTCGATCTCAAGGCGGACAATTCAGGCAAATACGACCCGTCAAAGGCCTACGCCGACTGTACCGCGCCGGTCGAGGCGCGCCCGCCCGAGGGCAGTGTAGACATGGGCACAGGTTACGACTGTACCGACGTGAAAGGGCACACCGCCGCGCCAACGGTCAGTCCGGACCAGCGCGCCTGGCGCAAGCGGCTCGTGGCTGCGATGGCGAGGCAAGGCTTTGTGAACTATGCAAAGGAGTGGTGGCACTTTTCACTGCCGGGGGCGGGCGGGGCGGCCTATGATTTTCCGATTCCGCCGCGGATGAAGTAGATCGCAACCGACGCGCCCGGAATGCCTCCCAATGAAAGCGCTTTGATGGATTCGCTCAATCCCGATCATCCGCCGCCGACCGTGACGCCTGCGCACGAGGCGCCGCGCGTCTGGAAATTCTGGGGCACGGCGCTGTGGGGGATCGTTATCTTCGCTGCAATGTTCGTCGGGCAGATCGGCGCCATCGTTCTGCTGGCGGTGCAGCGTGGCCTGCCGATGGACCTCGCCTCGCTTCAGCTCGTCGGCGGCGAGCCGCAGGCGCTCGCGCTGTCGGTGATACTGGGCTTGCCGGCGACACTGGCTGCGGTGTGGCTTGCCATCCGCATCAAGAAGGCCTCCTTCGTCGACTATCTCGCGCTACGCTGGCCGTCCTGGAAGCAACTCCTGTTCGGCGCGGTCGGGCTTGTCCTGATCGTCGTGGCCTGGGAGACGATGTCGCGGAGCCTCGGCCGCGAGGCCACGCCGGGCTTCATGACCGATCTGTTGAAATCTGGTCGCGACAAGGGCGCAGCCTTCTTCCTGCTGTTCGCCTTCAGCGTGGCAGCGCCGATGTCGGAAGAGGTTTTGGCGCGCGGCTTCCTCTATCGCGGCTGGTCGGCGAGCTTCCTGCGCGTGCCCGGCGCGATCATCCTGTCGTCGCTGCTGTGGACGGTCGTGCACCTGCAATACGACCTGTACTTCCTCGCCGAGGTCTTCTCCATCGGCCTGTGGTTTGGCTATATGCGCTATCGCAGCAGCTCGCTCTGGCTCACGATCGTGCTGCACGCGCTGAACAATCTGACGGCGGTGGTGCTGACGATGTGGCTGGGGAGCTAGCCCGACGGTCGCCCAAGTTGGGACATGATGGCTTCCTCCAATTTTCCGCATTGCGAGCGAAGCGAAGCAATCCAGGCTGCGGCGAGCGAAGCGAAGCAATCCAGAATCTGTCCGCGGAGAGACTCTGGATTGCTTCGTCGCAAGGGTTCCTCGCAATGACGAGAAGGAGAGCTGCGCTCGCAATGACGAATTCTAGGCCACCAGCGCGATCACGATCGGCATCGTGATCGCCGCCAGGATCGTCTGCAGCGTGATGATCTGCGCCAGTAGCGGGGCATCGCCGCCCATCTGTCGGGCCAGCACATAGGCGCTGGTGGAAGTCGGCACGGCGGCGCAGATCGCGACGATGGCGAGGCTGTCGCCGGACAGTCCGAACCAGACGGCGAGCACCAGGGCGACCACGGGCATCAGCACCAGCTTGAACACCACGCCGATAGCGGCGCCTGCGCTGGGGCGGAGCAGGCCTTCAAGATGCAGGCCGGCGCCGGTGACGAGCAGGCCGATGGCGAGGGAGGAGCGGCCGAGTGCGTCTGCCACCTCATGCCAGATCCTGGGCAGCGGCAGGTGGATGACATTGATGACGAGACCGATCACGCAGGCCCAGATCAGGGGATTGCGGACAACCGTCATGACGATCGCGCGCGCGGATTGCTTCTCCGGAGCGGCGTAGTGCGCGAGCACCGCCACGCTGAGGACGTTGACCAGCGGAATGATCGCCACCATCGCGACGGAGGCGAGCGCCAGCCCGACCTCGCCGAACATATTGGCGGAGACGGACAGCGCCACATAGGTCTGCCAGCGGATCGCGCCCTGGAAGATCGAGGTGAAGGCGGGGCCGTCGATATCGAGACGCGACAGGGCCGGGCGGAGCGCGAGGCAGAGCAGCGACATCGCGAGCGCGGAGAGCAGCAGCGCGCCGCCGACGCCGGCGACCGGCACCCTGGACAGGTCGGCCTTCACCAGCGTCTGGATCAGCAGCATCGGAAACAGCACGAAATAGGTCAGCCGCTCCAGCCCGTTCCATTGCGTGTCGAGCCGCATCAGGGTGCGCTTCAGCACCACGCCGAGCACGATGAGGATAAAGACGGGAAGGAGCGCCGCGATCACGACGGCCATGGATCAGCCGGGCCCCGGGGCTGCGCGCAGATTGGCGAGGCGGTCGAGCGCGCCTTGCAGGATGAAGATCGCGGCGTGCTCGTCGATCACTTCGGCGCGCTTGGCGCGGCTGACGTCCATGCCGATCAGCTCGCGCTCGACCGCGGCGGTCGACAGACGCTCGTCCCAGAGGCCGATGGGCAGCGCGGTCAGGCCGGCGAGGTTGCGGGCAAACGCCCGGGTCGATTGCGCGCGCGGGCCTTCGCTGCCGTCCATGTTGATGGGCAGGCCGAGCACGAAGCCGACGGCCTTACGTTCACTGGCAATCGCGAGCAGCCGGGCGGCATCCTGCTTGAACGCCTTGCGCTGGATCGTCTCGACGCCGGTCGCTAACCGACGGTCCGGATTGGAGACGGCAACGCCGATGGTCTTGGTACCGAGATCAAGGCCGACCAACCCGCCGCGTTCGGGCCAGTGGGTTGCAGCATCGACGAGAGGCAGGATAAGAGCCGGCATGGGATCAGCGCATATCACGCGTCAGGCTGCGGAGTGAACCTGTAACTATGGATGCGCTGACATTATTCGGCTTGGTCGCCGTGACAGCGATGCTGGTCACTTACGCCCTGGAAGACCGCAGCCACTGGTTCGTGCTGCTGTTCGCTATGTCCTGCGTGCTCGGTTCGGCTTACGGCTTCCTGCGAGGGGCCTGGCCGTTCGGCGTGGTCGAGGCGATCTGGGCTTTGGTTGCGTTGCGGCGCTGGCATCTCAGGCCGCGATGACATCGTCGTCTTGCTTCAGGCAGGCGGCAAATCCGTTCAGCGCACTGGTTTGATGTCCGGCACGACGCTGGATGAAGAGCGTCTCGACGTGCGCGTGCGAATGGCTCAGCACGTGGATCGATACGCTGCCGTTGATCGCACTGCGTTCGACCACGGCGCGCGGCAGCAGCGTCACGCCCATGTCGGCGGCGACACAGCCGATCATGCCGTCGAGCGT
>NZ_JADPIT010000015.1:1204480-1218584 GCF_023073035.1 Bradyrhizobium sp. 62 | reverse complement strand
CGACGGCCAGCCGAACTCGACAAAGATCTGTTCCAGCCGCTGCCGGTAGGTGCAGCCGGTGCGGAACGTCAGCGCGGTCGGGCCGGATTCCGGCGTCCCGGCGCGCAGCTCGGCGAGCGTGGCCCAGCGCCGCGCGCTCACCAGCACCAGCTCTTCGCGGAACGCGCTTGTCGTGGTGAGATCTGCATGCGCGATCGGACCTGCGACGAAGGCGCCGTCGAGCGTGCCTTCGAGCACGCAAGCGACGAGGTCGGCTGTGGGCGCGGTGCGCAGGCTCAGCCGCACGGCGGGAAAGCGGCGATGAAAATCAGCCAGCAGCGGCGGCAGCCGCACGGCCGCGGTCGTTTCCATCGAGCCGATCGCGAGCGGTCCCTTGGGCTCGCCGTCGTCGCAGGCAGCGAGCACGGCCTCGCGCGCTAATGCGGACATCCGTTGCGCGTAGGGCAAAAGGCGCTTGCCCGCGCCGGTCAGGGTCATGCCGCGGCTATGTCGTTCGAACAGCGGCGTACCGATCTCCGCCTCCAGCGCCTTCACGCGCTGGGTGACGTTCGACTGCACCGTGTTGAGCTCTTCGGCCGCGCGGGTGATGCCCCCGGTGCGGGCGACGGCGGCGAAGGTCTGGATGTCGCTGAGTTCCATGGCGTCGTTTCGCTTTTGTGATGGTAGCGTTCGTTAGAATTCAATTTTAGAGAATGGTATTCTGGACTAATGTTCGTGTCGAGAGCGGAGGAGCCATGCCGATCACCACGCCGCTGACCCAGCTCCTGGGGATCAAGCATCCGATCCTGCTGGCTCCCATGGACACGATCGCCGGCAGCCGGCTGACGCGGGCTGTCAGCGAGGCCGGCGGCTTCGGGATCCTGGGTGGTGGCTACGGCGATCAGGAGCGGCTCGAGGCCGAGACCAGGCAGCTGATCGGCTTTGCGTCGTTCGGTATCGGCTTCATCACCTGGAGCCTGGCAAAACAACCAAAACTTCTCGACATCGCGCTCGCTGCCAATCCGCAAGCGATCATGCTGTCATTCGGCGATCCCGCACCATTTGCAGCGCGCATCAAGGCGTGCGGGGCGCGCTTGATCTGCCAGGTGCAGAGCGAGGACATGGCGAAGCAGGCGCTCGACGCCGGTGCGGACATCCTGATCGCGCAGGGGACCGAAGCCGGGGGCCATGGCGCATCGCGCACCACCGTCGACATCGTGCCTGCGATCGTCGATTTCGCGGCCGGCCGCGTGCCGGTGGTTGCCGCCGGCGGAATTGCCGATGGTCGCGGGCTCGCGGCGATGATGATGCTGGGCGCCTCCGGGGTGCTGATCGGCACGCGCTTCTATGCGAGCGTGGAGGCCAATGGTGCGGAGGAAGCCAAGCAGCGCATTCGCGACGCTGATCCCAATGACACGGCGCGCGGCGTCATCGTCGACTGGTCGCGCAGCCTGTTCTGGCCGGCGCCGTTCACCGCGCGAACGCTGGTCAACGATCATATCAGGCGCTGGACCGGCCGCGAGGTCGAGCTGCTGCAGCGCGCCGCCGAGGTGACCGTCGACTATGCCGCGGCAAGGGCAGCGGGCAATTTTGAGGTCGCCGCGGTCTTTGCCGGTGAGGCTGTCGGCCTGATCCATGATATTCCGTCCGCCGCCGAAATCGTCGAACGGATCGCGACCGAGGCCGAGCAATTGCTAGCCGGTCGGCGTAATTCCAGCGTGTCCGCCTAAACTGCGAGAGAACAACCATGTGGCCGAACCGTCGACTGATTGACCTCTTCAAGACCGAATTCCCGATCGTGCTGGCGCCGATGGCTGGCGTGATGGACGCGGAGCTGGTGATCGCCGTTGCGCAAGGCGGGGGGCTCGGCTCGCTGCCGAGCGCGATGCTGTCGCCGGACAAGGCGCGCGAGCAGGTCAACATCATCCGGCAGCGGGTCTCCGCGCCGGTGAACATGAATTTCTTCTGCCACACACCGGTCGAGCTCGCGGCCGAGGCGGAGGCGCGCTGGAAGCAGCGCCTCGCGGGCTACTACCGTGAGCATGGCCTCGATCCCGCCGGACCCATCAATGCCGCGAACCGCGCGCCGTTCGACGCCGGCTTCTGCGCGGTGGTGGAGGAGCTGAAGCCGGAGATCGTCAGCTTCCATTTCGGCCTGCCGGAGGCCGCGCTGCTCAAGCGGGTCAAAGCGGCAGGATGTCTCGTCATCTCCTCGGCGACCACGGTGAGGGAAGCGATCTGGCTCGAGCAGCACGGCGCTGACGCGGTGATCGCACAAGGTGCGGAGGCCGGCGGCCATCGCGGCATGTTCCTGACCGACAAGATCTCGGAACAGCCCGGCACCTTTGCGCTGGTGCCGCAGGTGGTCGATGCGGTGAAGGTCCCGGTGATTGCGGCTGGCGGCGTTGCGGATGGCCGCGGCATCGCGGCGGCGTTCGCGCTCGGCGCGGCAGGCGTGCAGATCGGAAGTGCCTATCTGCGCTGTCCGGAATCCAAGGTCAGTGCGGCGGCCCGCGCGGCGCTCGCCGAAGGGCGGGATGATTCCACCGTCATCACCAATGTCATGACGGGGCGCCCGGCGCGCGGCGTCCAGAACCGCCTGATGCGCGAGGCCGGCCCGATTTCGCCGGACGCACCGCCATTTCCTCATGCCGCAACGGCGCTGGGACCGCTGAAGGCGGCTGCCGAAAAGCAGGGCACGGTGGATTTCACCAACCTCTGGGCCGGGCAGGCCATCGCCCTGGGCCGCGAGGTCCCGGCGGCTGAACTGACCCGCGATCTCGCCAAATCGGCCCTGGCCCGCCTGAAAGCTCTCGCCGGATAGATCCCGCCGCCGGTTGCGGCGCAAAAGCGGCCTCTGCTATACGGCACATAGGTTTTGCCGTGAGAGGCCTTATATAATGTCCGTCGACGCCGCTACCGTCCGCCGCATCGCGCATCTGGCGCGCATTGCGGTTTCCGAGGGCGAGGTTCCGCATCTGCAGGGCGAGCTCAACGCCATGCTCGCCTTTGTCGAGCAGCTCTCGGAGGTCAATGTCGAGGGTGTGGAGCCCATGACCTCGGTCACCCCGATGCAGATGAAGAAGCGGCAGGATTTGGTCAATGACGGCGAGATCGCCGACGATATCGTTGCCAACGCGCCCGCGACCGAAGGTCACTTCTTCCTGGTGCCGAAGGTTGTTGAGTAATTTACGTAGCGTTTTCGAGCGAAGTGGAAGCCGGTTCGCGTAAAGAAAACGCGTCAAAAGAGTCTCAGGACGAAGTCCGATGTGCATGCTTTGCGACGACGAGAAGGCCTATCAGGCCTACATGAACTATCTCGACAAGATGGAGCGGCAGGGCAAGGCTGCCGACCCCAACGTCGCGGTGAATGCCGTGCTCGACGAGATCGAAGCGGCTGCGAAAGCGGCCGCCAAAAAAGACGACCCGGCCAACGACAAGTCCCTGTCTCCGTTCTTCTGCAGCCCGATCAATAAATGACCGATTTGACATCGCTGACGCTCGCCGAGGCCCGCAAGGGCCTCGCGGCCAAGACTTTCACGTCCCTCGAGCTGACCGACGCGCATCTGAACGCGATCGAAGCCGCGCGCGTGCTCAATGCTTTCGTCATGGAGACCCCGGACCAGGCGCGGTCCATGGCGCGCGAAGCGGACGCCAGGATCGGGAAGGGCGATGCGGGGCCGCTCGCCGGCATTCCGCTCGGCATCAAGGACCTGTTCGCGACCAAGGGCGTGCGCACCACGGCGTGCTCGAAAATCCTCGGGAATTTCGTGCCGACTTACGAGTCCACCATCACCTCGCAGCTCTGGCGCGACGGCGCGGTGATGCTGGGCAAGCTCAACAATGACGAGTTCGCGATGGGCTCGTCGAACGAGACCTCGTGCTTCGGCCCGGTCGGCAATCCCTGGCGGCGCGACGGGAGCAACACGACGCTGGTGCCGGGCGGCTCGTCCGGCGGCTCGGCCTCCGCCGTGGCGGCGCTGCTGTGCATGGGCGCAACCGCGACCGACACCGGCGGCTCGATCCGCCAGCCGGCGGCGTTCACCGCAACCGTCGGCATCAAGCCGACCTATGGCCGCTGCTCGCGTTGGGGCATCGTCGCCTTTGCGTCCTCGCTCGACCAGGCCGGTCCGATCGCGCGCAGCACGCGCGATGCCGCGATGCTGCTGCGCTCGATGGCCGGCCACGATCCGAAGGACACGACCTCGGTCGACATGGCCGTGCCGGACTACGAGGCTGCGATCGGCAAGTCCGTGAAGGGCATGAAGATCGGCATTCCCAGGGAATACCGTCTCGACGGCATGCCGGCCGAGATCGAAAAGCTTTGGGAAGCGGGTGCGGCCTGGCTGAAAGCGGCCGGCGCCGAACTCGTTGAAGTGTCACTGCCGCACACCAAATACGCCTTGCCGGCCTATTACATCGTTGCGCCGGCGGAGGCGTCCTCCAACCTCGCGCGCTACGACGGCGTGCGCTACGGCCTGCGCGAGCAGGGCCGGAACATCAACGAACTCTACGAGAACACCCGCGCCGAAGGGTTTGGCGCGGAGGTGAAGCGCCGCGTCATGATCGGCACCTACGTGCTCTCGGCCGGCTATTACGACGCCTATTATTTGCGCGCCCAGAAGGTGCGTACGCTGATCAAGAAGGACTTTGAGGACTGCTTCGCCAAGGGCGTCGACGCGATCCTGACGCCGGCGACGCCGTCGGCGGCCTTCGGCATCGGCGAAAAGGGTGGGGCGGACCCCGTCGAGATGTACCTCAACGACATCTTCACGGTGACCGTGAACATGGCGGGCCTGCCGGGCATCGCCGTGCCGGCCGGCAAGGACGCGCAGGGCCTGCCGCTCGGCTTGCAGTTGATCGGCCGACCTTTCGACGAGGAGACGCTGTTCTCGCTCGGCGAGGTGATCGAGCAGGCCGCCGGCCGTTTCACGCCGGCGAAATGGTGGTGAACATGGCGGCGTATATCGGCAGCCTCGACGGCGCCGCGCCGCTCCCGGATCTCAGCGCGCCGCTCGCCGGCTTGTGGTGGGCCGCCAAGGGCGACTGGGACCAGGCGCACAGAATCGTCCAGGACGAGAGCAGCCGCGAGGCCGCCTGGGTGCACGCCTATCTGCACCGGGTCGAGGGCGACCTCGGCAATGCCGGCTATTGGTACCGCCAGGCCGGCCAGCCCGTGGCCACGGATTCGCTTGAAGCAGAATGGCAGCGCATCGTCGATGCGCTGGGTGGGAGTGCATCCACATGAGCGAGCCTGGTTTCACGAGTCCGAAAGCGAAGCCGGAGGATTTATTCGGCCGCTTTCGCGAGATCGTTTCCGATCCGCTCAACCTCCTGATCGAACGCGTCCCGATGGCAGGCCTCGTCGAAGGCGACCAAGTCTATCTGCATAACGGCCTGAAGGTTCCGGGCATCGGGCCCGGAGCCTATTACGGCCCTTTCAGCAGTGTGCTCATCATCAATCGCGGCGTCCACGAGCCGCTGGAAGAATATGTCTTCCAGGAATTGCTGAAGCGGCTCGGCGAGGTGCCGTCCATGATCGAGCTCGGCGCCTATTGGGGCCACTATTCGATGTGGCTCAAGAAGGCGCGGCCCAAGGCGGAGGTCATTCTGGTCGAGCCGGATCCCGCATGTCTCAAGACCGGTCAGGATAATTTCGCGCGCAATGGTTTGCGAGCCGAGTTCGTCAAGGCCTTCGTCGGCAAGGGCAAATTCGAGGTCGACGCCTTCTTCAGGGACAGGAAGATCAAGCATCTCGACATATTGCATGCCGATATCCAGGCCTTCGAGGTCGAGATGCTGCAGGGCGCGGAGAGCGTGCTTGCCAAGCGCCGCGTCGATTATCTCTTCATCGCAACCCATTCGCAGGCCCTCCATTACGAAGTCGTCGATCGTCTCAAGGCGCACGGCTACCGCGTCGAGATCTCCAGCGATTTCGAGGAGCAGAGCACGTCGTTCGACGGCTTCGTGTTCGCCTCCTCGCCGGAAGTCGACGCGCTGTTCGGAGCGATCGAGGTGATGGGCCGCCGCGAGATCGCGCTGCGCCAGCCGGCCGAGGTGCTTCGGTCGCTCAACGGACTTCTCGAAGCCGGTGAAGCGCGAGCGGCCAAGGGACCAATGAAGGAACCAGTGAAGCCATGAACGCACCTGCCGCACCCCACAAGCTTCTCAAGGGCTCAACCGGTGACTGGGAGATGGTCATCGGCCTGGAGGTCCATGCTCAGGTGACGTCGAACGCGAAGCTGTTCTCCGGCGCCTCCACCGCGTTCGGCGGCGAACCGAATTCGCATGTGTCGCTGGTCGACGCGGCGATGCCGGGCATGCTGCCGGTCATCAACGAGGAATGCGTCAGACAGGCTGTCCGGACCGGGCTCGGGCTGAACGCGCAGATCAATCTGCGCTCGGTGTTCGACCGCAAGAACTATTTCTATCCGGACTCGCCGCAGGGCTACCAGATCAGCCAGTACAAGTCGCCGATCGTCGGCGAAGGCGAGGTCGTGGTCGAACTCGATGGCGGCAAGACCGCCACGATCGGCATCGAGCGGCTGCATCTGGAACAGGATGCCGGCAAATTGCTGCACGATCAGTCCCCGACCATGTCCTATGTCGACCTCAACCGCTGTGGCGTGGCGCTGATGGAGATCGTCTCCAAACCCGACATCCGCGATGCCGAGCAGGCCAAGGCCTATGTGACCAAGCTGCGCTCGATCCTGCGCTATCTCGGCACCTGCGACGGCGACATGGAGAAGGGATCCCTGCGCGCCGACGTCAACGTCTCCGTGCGCAAGCCGGGCGCGCCGCTCGGCACCCGCTGCGAGATCAAGAACATGAACTCGATCAATTTCATCGGCCAGGCGATCGAGTACGAGGCCAGGCGCCAGATCGAAATCCTCGAGGACGGCGGCGCGATCGACCAGGAGACCCGGCTCTATGACCCCAACAAGGGCGAGACGCGGTCGATGCGGTCCAAGGAGGAGGCGCACGACTATCGCTACTTCCCCGATCCCGACCTGCTGCCGCTGGAGTTCTCGCAAAGCTTCGTCGACGAGCTGAAGGCTGAGCTGCCCGAGTTGCCGGACCAGAAGAAGACGCGCTTCGTCGCGGATCTCGGCCTGTCGTCCTACGACGCCAGCGTGCTGGTCGCCGAGCGCGAGAGCGCGGTGTTCTACGAGACCGTGCTGGAAAAGCTCGCCAACCGCGCGCGCGACGGCAAGGTCGCCGCCAACTGGGTGATCAACGAGCTGTTCGGTCGTCTCAACAAGGAAGGCCGGGATATTACGGACTCTCCGGTCGATGCCGCACAGCTCTCAGGGATCATCGACCTGATCGGCGAGGGTACGATCTCCGGCAAGATCGCCAAGGATCTGTTCGAGATCGTCTGGCAGGAGGGCGGCGATCCCCGCGCGCTGGTCGAAAGCCGCGGCATGAAGCAGGTCACGGATCTTTCGGCGATCGAAAAGGTTGTCGACGACATCATCGCGGCCAATCCCGACAAGGCGGCGCAGGTCAAGGACAAGCCGCAGTCGCTCGGCTGGTTCGTCGGCCAGGTGATGAAGGCATCCGGCGGCAAGGCCAACCCGCAGAGCGTCAACGAGCTGCTCAAATCCAAGCTCGGCATCTGACCTCGCACGTTCGAACCGAGGTGACGGACAGGCGTCGTCACCTCGCTTTCGGTTCGCGATGCGACGCTCGCGCGCATCCTCGGCGACGAACTTCATCCCGATCGAACGCGATACGCCGACCGAATCGCCGTCACGCGATTCGCGCAAAACGGCGACTTGCACACGCTGCGACGAGCGCTCGCGCCGTTAATCATGAAAATATTTTCGTTGCCAAAAGTCGCGACTCAGAGTCCGCGAAGCGCCCTCGCGAGGCGCTTGCGCGATTGGCGCGATAGGTCACTACCGCGATCGTGCGCGATGCGCGCGTGCAGAAAAATACTTGCTGCATAGTGTTTTTCTGCAGTCGCATCTTTTGCGAACGTCGATGCCGCGGGGACTCTCTGCGCTCGCATGCACACGTCGTGCAGTCCGTTTGCATCGTGTTCGCCAGCGCAGGCGCGTTTCGCCGTCAACACTTCTTTAAGCGAGACGCTGTTTTTTTCGTTGTGTTGGTGTATTCGGGATGAGTGTGCACTCGATCCCCGACTGCATGCAGCGATTAAGCCATCTCACACATCGGAGGGCAACATGGCCAAGAAAGCTAAGAAGGCAAAGAAGGCGAAGAAGGCGAAGAGCGCAGTGAAGAAGACTGCGAAGAAGACCCGCAAGGTCGCCAAGAAGAAGTAACTTCGCTTTTTGAAGTTGCCGGCTCCTAGAGAGCCGGCACGTCATCAGCGCCTTCTCGAAGGTTCTGGTCGACGATAGAGGGTGTCGGCGAGACATCAGGTCAACGGTCGGATCGTTCTCTTTCGCGGGTTCGCTCGCCAAAGGCCGGTCCGGCAGAAGAAACAAGTTTTCTTCGTTCGTGCGGTTCTCCGTAAGGGGCTCCGCAATTTCACAAGTGGCCTTCGGGCCAACGTGGAAGCTGGTCCTGACGTGTTCGCCGACGCCCTCGTTCTCATGAGGCCGGGGTATTGCCGGCATTCCCATATCCCCACATTGTTGATCTGATCGCGACGTGGCTGTGCTGCCCTTGAGCAGGCAGGGCTGTTGCATATGCCGTCTCAGCGGTGCCTGAACGAGCGCCTCGTCCTTCGAGACGACGGCTTCGCGGCCTCCTCAGGATGAGGCTCAGCTGCATCCATCTGCAATGATGTTGCCGCATACTCGTACCTCATCCTGAGGGCCCGCCGCAGGCGGGCGTCTCGAAGGATGGCCGCAGTCGAGCTTCCAGCTACATGTTTCTTCATAGGCGCGCCCTGCTTGAACAGGGAGGCTGCGGCGCAATTGCACGCTGTTCGCGCGCCGCTTCTCATTCGCGGTGTCATCGCCCGGCTCCGACCGGGATCCAGTACGCCGCAGCTTCTCGTGGGACCATTGCTGTCTCTGGAATACCGGTGACGAGAGCGGAGGGGACACCACTGCACGCCCGTCACCGTGCGCGATGGTTATCGTTCTCCCAAAATCCCAAGGTAAACCGAATCTGACGAATTGCAGAAGTGCCTGCAAAACAGGGGCTTCTTGCATTTGTCGTGCGCGCCTGGGGCGGGCGCGTTTACGTCTGCTTCATCGCGATACTTAAACTGCCATTCAAATTTGCCCGCCATCATTACCTCAACAAGCCGGCAAACGGCACGGGCAACAAGCCTCGGGGATGAGTTGAACAGTTGATCGGACGGGAGCCGCGCTCGGGGGACGAGGCGGCATAAGAAAAAAGGGGATGCGTTATGTTTCAGGGTACTTTCGATCTGGAGACCGCGACGCCGATCGACGCAGGCGCGCTGTCGGACGTGCTGTTCGAGCGCGGCCTGTATTGGGCGAGCGGACGCTCCGGTCTCGTCGATCTCGTCGCCGCGCACAAATGGTTCAACCTCGCCGCGCTCAAGGGCCGCAAGGACGCCGTGACGCTGCGCCAGGAAGTCGCCGGGCAGATGTCGGACGCGGACATCTCGGCCGCGCAGCGCGAGGCGAGGGCGTGGGTCTCCGCCCACTGAGCGGAGAATCTCGTCTTGGTTTCACAGGTGAAGCTGATTTGTGCTCAATCAGGTTCCCTCGTGGTCCGCCAACCGGATTCGGAGCGGCACGAGGGCACCGTCGCGTGTCAGGTGAGGGAACGCACAGATCTCGGATTCCGCCGCGGGGTGGCGGAGAGGGAGGGATTCGAACCCTCGATACAGCTTGAGACCGTATGACGCTTTAGCAAAGCGTTGCCTTCAGCCACTCGGCCACCTCTCCGGTGCGAGCCTTATGCATCTAATTACTTGGGCTGGTCAATTTGGAAGCGTGTGTTTTTGCTCGAATATTCCCAGCGAATTCCGAAACCAAGCGGTTTGCTCTCCGCGCGAGAACGCAACGCCGCGATAACGGACACAAAGCTGGAGGTTCTGGCGCCCGTATTTAGAGCGGTTCTGGCGCGGACAAAGGCTCCCTTCATCCACATAAACGATTGATTTTGCTTTCAAATTGGATCGGATGGCCCGCGCGTGGGACGATTGCCTTCGTCGCCGACCGCCTCCATCAAGTGATTCATTTGCAAGTGATTGATTTCATTGTCTCTCTCCGCCATTCGCCACAAGCTATGGAGCGGTGATTGCCCTCAGATCGGCCGACGGGGTCCCGTGTCAGGCTGCGGGAAGGGCGCTCTTACTATTAGTCGGGGTAACTCGCTCGCCGGCTGAGGAGCTACCCCGTCGCGCCGGAGGTCGCCGCAATCTAGGAGAGCCTGTCCTGGCGCGATTGCTCTTTCGGTTGGAACCGCGCCCTCGAGACCAAAGCGGGGAAGGGCTGCCGGGCTACGCCGCTACGTTCTCATGCCGCTACGGTCTCATCTTGCAATGTCGGGACCGATGGTATGATTGACCGACGTCCCGAGGGAGGAATGGACTTGGCGGGTGAACTGCAGACCAAATTTCGACGTGCTGTCGAAGCCTTTCACGCCCATGATTTGGTCAAAGCGGAAAGAATACTGCAGCAGATCGCAAAATCCGCCAGGAACATCTTCGAAGTCGAACATCTCCTGGGTGTGGTGAAGCTCGTGCAAGGCCGATTTGCGGACGCCGAGATGCATCTCAGGGCGGCCGTGGCCCTGAACGGAAGCAGCGACGAGGCCCTCAGCAATTATGGATATGCGCTCAAAGCGCTGAACCGACCTCAGGAAGCCCTGGCCTATTTCACGCGCGCATTGGCGGTCCCCTTTCATATCACAACAGAGGTACGATCCTTGCCGAGTTCGCGAGAAGCTATGGCGAAGCGATTGAGCAATTCGACAAGGCGACATTCTACAACCCGAACTTTGCCGATGCCTACGCAAGCAAGGGCGGCTGCCTTGAAAAGCTCAGACGTTTCGAGGATGCCCTCATCGCCTACGACAAGGCGTTGTCGATCAGGCCTGACCTGGAGACTGCATGGCTTGGTCGAGGCAATGCACTCCGGAATCTCAGGCGGTACGACGACGCATTTGCCACGTACGACCAGGCGCTGTCGGCCGGGCCGGATGGCCCGAGTGCATGGGTTGGCCGAGGTGAAGTTCTCACCGATCTCAAGCGCCACGACGAGGCGCTGGCCGCGTACGACAAGGCGATCTTGATCAAGCCCGATCTCGAGAGCGCGTGGGTTGCCCGGGGGCATGTTTTCTGGAGCCTGAAGCGCTACGACGAAGCCTCGGCAGCCTATGACAGGGCGCTCTCGATCAAGTCCGACCTGGAGAACGCGTGGCTTGGTCGGGGCAACGTGTCCTTCGATCTCAAGCGCCTTGACGAGGCGTTGGCTGCCTATGACAGGGCGTTGTCGATCCGCCCTGATCTGGCGGAAGCCTGGCTTGGCCGCGGCAATGTTCTCACCGAGCTCAAGCGCCGTGACGATGCACTCGCTGCGTACGACCGGGCGCTGTCGATCAAGCCTGATCTCGCCGAGGCGTGGCTTGGTCGCGGCAACGTGGGGTGGGGGCTGAAGCGCTACGAGGAGGCTCTTGCCGCGTATGACAAGGCGCTCGCGATCAAGGCTGACATCGAGGGGGCCTGGATTGGCCGTGGCAATGTCTTTACCGAGCTCGGGCGCTATGACGAAGCCTTCATCGCCTTCGACAAGGCGGTGTCGATCAGGCCTGACCTCGAGGGTATCGAGGGTTTGCGTCTTCTTGCGAAGATGAACCTTTGCAATTGGGACAATCTGGACGAAGAGATCGGCCAGTTGACGGCAGCAATACGGCTCGGGAAGGCCAATAGCTCTCCTTTTGCTTTGCTGTCCCTGACGGATTCTCCCGATGATCAGCTCAGCTGCGCCAGAACCTGGGTCAGCGCAAAGCTCCCGCATGTCTCCAGAACGAGGTCGGAGGGTGAAGTCCGTCGTCACGACAAGATCCGGGTCGGATATGTTTCACCCGATTTTCGCAAGCATCCGGTCGGGTATCTCACTGCCGAGATCTTCGAGAGTCACGATCCCGACCGCTTTGAGACGTATGCGTTTTCGATCGGTCCTGACGACAACAGCGATCTGCGCAGGCGGCTCGAAAAGTCGTTTCATCGCTTTGTCGATTGCGAGCACAAGCTCGACGGTGAAGTCCTGAAAGCGATCGAGGATGCGCAGATCGATATCCTTGTCGATCTTGCAGGCCATACGCACAATGCCAGGCTGTCGTTGTTTGCCTCCAGTCCGGCTCCGATCGTCGTCAACTATCTCGGGTTCGCGGGAACGTTGGGGGCAGGGAGCTCTTCCATTACATCATTGCCGATCCAATCGTGCTGCCAGATCAAAACAGCCAGTTCTTCGACGAGAAGGTCGTTCGTTTGCCCGGCAGCTTTATGCCGCGTGATAATCACGTCGGGACAATCGAGGATGCTGCGCCCGATCGGGCCGATCACGATTTGCGGCAGGAATGGACTGTGTTTTGCTGCTTCAACAATGCCTACAAGATCAATCCGGCTGTCTTTGGCTCCTGGATGAATATCTTGAAGAGCGTGGACCAGTCGGTCTTGTGGCTGTCCGACGTGGGCGAGATCGCAAAATCGAATCTGCGGAAGGAAGCCAAGGGCCGGGGCGTCGATCCGGATCGCCTGGTGTTTGCTAGGCGCGTTGCGTCTTCATCCGAACATCTGGCGCGCCATCGCCTCGCCGACCTCTTCCTGGATACGCTGCCCTACAACGCACATACGACGGCCAGCGATGCGTTGTGGGCTGGTCTGCCGGTGGTGACCCATATCGGGAATAGTTTCGCCGGTCGCGTGGCGGCGAGCTTGCTGAGCGCTGTCGGCCTGCCTGAGCTGATCAGGCGAACGCGTGCGGATTATGAAGCACTCGCGATCGAGCTGGCGCTTGATAAACAGAAGCTGGCGGATATTCGCCGAAGGCTGCAAGGGAGCCACCTGACCGCATCACTGTTTGATGCCGCGCTCTACGCCAAGCGGCTGGAGACAGCTTTCGAGGCTATGTATCAACGACATCAGGACGGCTTGGCGCCGGATCATATCGAAGTTCCAGCGCGCGGATGAGGATGACGATCGCAGCCGCTTAATGGTCAGGCCAGCCAGTTCGCGAAAGGGTGGCCCGCGCCGAGTCCTTAGGTTGATTCCACGATTCGACCGGCTCAGACCCACAGCAGAGCGTCTCCGCGGATGTGGCTGGCCCTTGCCGGAACTTTTGACGGCAATGAAACCTGTTGAAAAAACACAGCAGATTCAAAGTGTTACAAAGTCGTTCTGATCACATCTGCGTGTTATTTGTGCAACACCCATCGGAAAACACGCTCCATCGGCCGGTTCTGAAGCGTTCTGTTGTTGTGTGTGCAAGGGCGTTCGGTAATTGTGACTGAGCGACGGAGGGGGGCATCCCGAGGTCGTCCCGTCTTAGGTGGTTCGCTTAAGTCCCTCGCGTTCAGCGGGTGTGTCCGAAGGCGCGAAGCGACTAAGCGGTGAATTTAAGGGACAAGGGAACCAACCTTAGGGTGTCTTCACCCAGCGGATCCGGAACCTTCCCTATGGCAAACTTGGAGGTTTAACATGAAGTTGGTTAAGAGCCTTTTGCTCGGTTCCGCAGCGGGTCTGATCGCTGTCGGCGGAGCGCAGGCAGCCGATCTCCCCGTGAAGGCCAAAGCGGTCGAATACGTGAAGATCTGCTCCCTGTACGGTGCGGGTTTCTACTACATCCCCGGCACGGACACCTGCATCAAGCTGGGTGGTTATCTGCGCGCTGAAGTCGCGCTGAACACCAACTCGGACTACAGCGGTCAGTTCACCGGCAATAACGGTTCCCGCAACCGTCTGACGAACTACTACACCATGCGCGCTCGTGAAGATCTCAACATCGACACGCGCACCGCGACCGAGTACGGCGTTGTCCGTACCTTCTTCGACGGCGTGTTCTCCTGGACGACCGGCAACTACAACGGCACCGGCAGCGCGACTGGCACGACCGCCTACAGCAGCACGCTGGCCCTCAACACCTCGGGTGCGGCCCCGGCTCTCGTCGGTTCCTCGATCAACGGAAACGACGGCGGCACCTCGGGCGGCTCGCTCGGCGTGTACTACGCC
>NZ_JADPIT010000015.1:1202762-1204470 GCF_023073035.1 Bradyrhizobium sp. 62 | reverse complement strand
GCCGTGTCGCAGTTCGACGCGCCCTGGACCAACTACCCGGGCAACAACTACGACGGTCTCGTCGGCGGCAGCGGCACGGTCACTGGTGTCAACCAGTTCTCCTACACCGCTGACTTCGGTCAGGGCGTGACGGCAGCGTTCTCGGCTGAAGATAGGGCGGCCTACTATGACGCCGGCAACCTGAACATGACCGGCGCGTCTGCGGCTGGCATTCTTGGTGGCTCGTATGGCTCCAACGCCATCGGCGGCACGCGTTCGCCGAACCTCGTTGGTATGGTCCGCGTCGACCAGGCCTGGGGTCTCTTCCAGGCGTCGGTGGCTGCACATGACAACCACGTTGCCTACTACGGCGCGACCGAACCCACCGGTCATCCCGATGACAAGTGGGGTTGGGCGGTTCAGCTCGCTCTGTCGATCAAGAACATCCCGACCGGTGCGGGTGACGTGATCAACATCCAGGGCGTCTACACCGACGGTGCGACCCGCTACAACTTCCAGAACCTCGCGGGCAGCAGCTACTCGATGTTTGGCAGCTCCGGCGTTGCCTACCAGAGCGTCGGCTTCGCCAATGCTCCGGACACCGTGTTCGTCACGGGCAGCCAGCAGGAAACGGTCAAGACCTGGGGCTTCCGCGGTGCGTACACCCACAACTGGGACCCCTACTGGAACACCGCGATCTACGGTGCTTACGCCCAGGCCCAGTTCGGTTCCTTGGCCAAGACCACGATCTGCGGCGCCGGTGGTGCTGGTGGCGTGTTCGGCGGCATTGCCGGTGTGACGGGTTGTAACCCGGACTTCGCCGTCGGCTCGGTGGGTCTCATCACCCGCTGGACCCCGGTCAAGAACTTGACGTTCTCGGCTGACGTTGCCTGGACCCGTATCGACCAGAAGTATTCTGGTGTCATTGGCACCGTTACTCCGTCCGGTACGACGGGCAAGCCGCTTGCAGCCTACGAGCTGAAGGATCAGGACACCGTTACCCTGCTCCTCCGCGCTCAGCGCAACTGGTAAGTTCGGTCTAACGACCTGATAGAAAGCCCCGGCGGGAAACCGCCGGGGCTTTTCGTTTGCACAAGGCGAACTACCGATCTCCAATAGGTTCTGAAGAACGTCTGGATCGATGCGTCGCTTGGGCTTGGTTGGATGCGTAGCTCGGACTAGGTTGAAAGCTTGGCTCGGATAGCGCCATCGCGTCCGATTCAGCGGCGACGCGGCGAGAGGCGCGTCGCTGGCACTCCGACGAGGTCTGTGGCCGCTGCGGCGCTCGCCGTGATCTGCCCGATCTCGATTGCAACCGGTATGCCCCGACTTAAAACCCCATCATTCGCGAACTTTTCAACCCCGCCGTGCGCGTCGAGCAGCACGCGGCGAATCTCGCCGCGCTGCTCTCCGCGGAGTTCAGGCGTGGTTCGATAAGCGGAGAAGTGTGGGCCGGTAAGGCGGACAGGGATCGTCGTCCGCGTCATCCGGAATCACACAGGAGCCGAATTCCTGCCTGATCCGCTCGATCTCGGCGATGCGCTCATGCAGCCTCGGCAGATGCTCTGCCGATGTCGCCCGCCAGAACCGGAAGGTGTCGGCGGCGAGCGGCAGGAACGCCGTGCCGAACGGCGTCGGATCGGGAACGACGGTGCGTCCGAGCAGCAGGAACCTGTCGGCGCCGGAGACGACGAGGGTCGCATAGCCGCGGTTTCCGATTCGCCTGATA
>NZ_JADPIT010000015.1:1195970-1202752 GCF_023073035.1 Bradyrhizobium sp. 62 | reverse complement strand
GCGACCATTCGGCGAGCTTGCTGAAATACGGCTCCTCGCGCCAGCGATCGGGGCAATGGTCATCGACGGTGACGTTGACCCGCGTCCTGGCTGAAATGCACGATGATGCCCAACTTCGCCGGGAACCAGTCGTCGTCGAGATGGCCTTGCAGCCAGGCGCAGACAAACGAGCGGCACATCTGCGGACGGCAGTCGTAGATGCTGCATCCCGTGCCCGTCTGCCAGTGCGTGCAAAGCTGGTTCACCGGCTTGTCGACGGCGGCGACCTCCATGATATCGCAGCAGGCGTTGCACGATCCGCATTGCCGGGTCAGCGGCGCTGTCTTCGGCAAGCCGATCGCGCGAAAGCATTGGCCGTCGCGGACCAATAGCTTCTGCTTCTCCAGTGTGTCCAACGCGCGCTCGATCTTGAGGCGGGATAGTCCGGTGGCATCGATCACGCCCTTCATCGTCGTCGCGCCTGCCTCTACGGCACGGGCGACGCTTAACATTGCCTGACCCATTTTTTGTTGCTCTTATTCCTCTCTTATTACTGTGCGCCCGATCCGCCCTATACGATCTTCCCATTCAGCTTATCGTCGAGGTCTCGACCGTGCGGTTGCGAGCACTTCGGCCGGATGTCGATGGCCATGGCCCCAAACGCCAGGAGCTGATCGCGTCATGCCCTCGCGGGGATGCTTTGTCATCATCGCCGCAAGCGAATCATTAGACTAGAGGCACGCCTCTATTCCACGCTACCGGCGCCGCGGCGCAAATCGGCTTCGATCTGCAACCGCGTGCCACCGCCGAAGCGGGCGCGGTAGACCTGAAGGTTCTCCATGATCCGCTGCACGTAGTTGCGTGTCTCGGAGAACGGAATCAGCTCGACCCAGTCGACCGCGTCGACCTTGGGGTCGCGCGGATCGCCGTAGCGATCGATCCACTTCTTCACACTGCCGCGGCCGGCATTGTAGGCGGCAAAGCTCATGATGTAGGAGCCGCGATAGTCCTCGAGCAGCCCACCGAGCTCGGCCGAGCCGAGCGTGGCGTTGTAGGCCGAATCGTTCTTCAGACGCCCCAGATCGTAGGTCCCGCCGTGCCGCTTGCAGACGTAGCGCGCGGCGTCCGGCGTCACCTGCATCAGCCCATACGCCTGGGCCGGCGAGACGACCGAGGGATTGAAGGCGCTCTCCTGCCGCGCGATGGCGTAGATGATGCTGCGCTCGACCTCGGGGCCGATCGGCGTGAACTGCGGAATGCCGTTGACGGGATAGGCATAGAAATCGAACGGCAGCCCGCGATTGAGCGCGGCCTTGCCGAGCAGCAGCATGCCGCGCGCGTCGCTGTGGCGCTGGGTGAGCTCGCCAAGGCCGGCTAGCGCTTCGGGATCGCCGTTCTCGCCCATGTCGGCGAGCAACGGTATCGCCATCTCGCGCTCGTCGAGCTCATAGAGCAGCTGCGCGGCGCGCACGATCTCCAGCCGTTCGGCACCGCGGCTGCGCGGCTGAGCGTTGAGCTCGATCTGCGGCAGGCCGAGCTTGGCGCGTGCGAGCTGGCCGTAATAGCTGGTGGATTGCTCGGCGGCCCGCGTGTAGGCGTTGCGCGCCTCCTGCTGGCGGCCTGCAGCTTCCGCAGCGCGGCCCTGCCAATAGCCGGCGCGCGCCAGCGTGGTCGGATTGACGCTGCCGATCCCGATTCGGGCAAAATGCTGGGTGGCAGCCGCGGGATCGTTGAGGAAGCGTAATGCGATCCAGCCGGCTGTGAACTCCTGCTCGGTCTTGTAGATGTCGCGCGAGGGCAGGGCGGCATCGCGCGCGATCAGATAGGCGCTGCGGAATTCCTCGGTGTCGATCATCTTGCGCGCCAGGAGGCGCCGCTCGATCCACCATTCGTCGAGATTGTAGAGCCGGCCCGGATCCTTCGGTGCCGACAGCATGAGCTGGGCGGCTTCCGCAAATTTCTCCTCACGGCGCAGCAGCTGGATCTTGCTGAAGATGAAGCCGGGATCGCCGTGCAGCTCGCGCGGCACGGCTTCGAGCAGCGCTCGGGCATTCGGCGCTTTCTTGAGCGAGGCGATGCGGGCCTTGGCGAGTGCGACATAGCCGGCGCCGAGGCGCTTCGCAGCACGCAGTGCAGCCTCGTTCTCGCTGCCGTAGAGCAGCGTGTCCATCCGCGCCTTCTGATCGCCGGGCGTCAGCAGCGCGCCGAACTGGTCGAGTGCGTTGTTCTCGGTGTCTTCCGACATCGGGTCGCTGCGCCAGGCATCGCGCACCAGACGTTCGGCGTTGGCGCGGTCGCCGCGCGCCAGCATCGCCTTGGCGAGCGTGAAGCGGCCCTTGGCGGACACGGGCGATTCGTTCTCGAACCACGACCACGCGACCTGGTCGTCGCGCCTGTCGTCCCACATCGCGGCCTCGAGGCGCCGGCGTAGGAAGGTCTGCGACGGCCAGCTCGGATTGGCGGAGAGGAAGGCGCGGTAGCGCTCCACCGTCGCGCCATTGTCCTCGCTGCGAAGGATGATCCATTCCGCGAGTTTTCGCGCGACGGGATCCGAGATCGCGGCCGCGGCATTGGTCGCGTCGCCCGACTTGCGCTTGCGCACGAGCTCGATCACGGTTTCCAGCGTGTCCTTGTCGGCTTGCGAGGTCGAGGAGGTCGCGGCAACCGCAGCCGGTGTGACCGGCTTGCGCGGGGCGGCATGTTGGCGGGTCGCAGGAGCCAGGACCGGAGCCGCGACGGGTTTGGCGGGGGCCGGGGCGGTCGGTCTGACGATGGCCGTCGCAGCCGGCGCGGGGGCGGTCTTCGGGACTGAGCCGCCAGCGGTCGGCGTTGACTTTGGCGCGGCAGCGGTAGGCTTCAGCTTGTCCTTCGCAGGTTCCTTGTCTGCGTTCTTGCCAGCGTCCTTGCCCGCGTCCTTGGCAGGCTTCTTCGCGGCATCCTTGGCGGGGGCACTGGTCGCGCCCTTGCTTGCGCCCTTGGCAGCGTCCTTCGAAGATTCCTTGCCGGTTCCCTTGGACGCCCCCTTTGCAGCGTCCTTGGGGGCTGGCTTGGCTGCGGGTTTCGCGGTTTCCTTCGCGGTTTCCTTGGCCGTTTCCGCGGTTGTCTCATTGGATTTGGCCCAGGCGGCGCAGCCGGCCGACAGCCCTGCCATCAGGCACACGATCAGGCCGGTGGATCGCCATGCGGCGCGCGGAAATGAGGACACGGCGTTTCGTCGCCCCGAATCAGTCAATTGGCTCAAGACCTAGCTGTACAAGATCTGGCTGTATTTGATTGAATATGCGGACAAATTACCAACAGCCGCTTACCTTCGCCCGGTTTGCACCACCACCGCGGCAAAATCGCGGCCTAAACGGTGCGTCAGACGGGAGCGGGTCTTTTACCGGCGGGATAGACCCGATATGAATGCGGCCTGCGCTCAAGATTGCCGCGTACGGAGGAAGTCCATGGCAGCCAAGACAAAATTCCGGGGATCGTTCACCGCCTTGGTCACGCCCTTCAAGAACGGCTCGCTGGACGAGGCGGCGTTTCGCTCCCTGGTCAACTGGCAGATTTCAGAGGGTACCAATGGCCTGGTTCCCGTCGGCACCACCGGAGAGAGCCCGACGCTGAGCCATGACGAGCACAAGAAGGTCGTCGAATGGTGCATCGAGGAAGCGAAAGGCCGCGTGCCTGTCGTCGCCGGCGCCGGCTCCAACTCGACCAAGGAGGCGATCGAGCTCGCCCAGCACGCCGAGAAGGCGGGCGCCAATGCGGTTCTGGTCGTGACGCCCTACTACAACAAGCCGACCCAGGAAGGCATGTACCAGCACTTCAAGGCGATCAACGACGCGATCGGGATTCCGATCATCATCTACAACATCCCGCCGCGCTCGGTGATCGACATGTCGGTCGACACCATGGCGCGGCTGTGGGAGCTCAAGAACATCGCCGGCGTCAAGGACGCCACCGCCAGCATGGTCCGCGTCTCGCAGCAGCGCGCGGCGATGGGCGAGGACTTCAACCAGCTCTCGGGCGAGGATGCGACCATCCTCGGTTACATGGCGCATGGCGGCCATGGCTGCATCTCGGTGACATCGAACGTCGCGCCGCGGCTGTGCTCCGAGTTCCAGGCCGCCTGGGCGAAGGGCGACCATGCCACCGCGTTGAAGCTGCATGACAAGCTGATGCCGCTCCACAACAACCTCTTCATCGAGAGCAATCCGGCGCCGATCAAGTACGCGCTGTCGCTGCTCGGCAAGCTGGACGAAACGCTGCGGCTGCCGATGGTGCCGGTCACCGAACCGACCCGCGTTGCCGTGCGCAGCGCGATGGTTCATGCTGGCCTCATCAACTGACGCGCTAGCCGAACGGGGAATTTTTCATGGCGATCGAGGAAAGAGGCACGCGGATGCTCACGGAGTTCCGCGAGTTCGCCATGAAGGGCAACGTCGTCGACCTCGCGGTCGGCGTCATCATCGGCGCGGCCTTCGGCGCCATCGTGACGTCGCTGGTCGGCGACGTGATCATGCCGATCATCGGAGCGGCCACCGGCGGCCTCGACTTCTCGAACTACTTCACGCCGCTTTCGGGCAAGGTCACCGCCGCAAATCTGGCGGACGCGAAAAAGCAGGGCGCCGTCTTGGCTTGGGGCAACTTCCTCACGCTGACGATCAACTTCATCATCATTGCCTTCGTGCTGTTCCTGGTGATCCGTGCCATGAACAAGTTGAAGCGCAAGGACGAGGCAGAGCCTGCCGCTCCGCCGAAGCCGTCGGCCGAGGTCGAGCTGCTGACCGAGATCCGCGATCTCCTCAAGAAGTCTTGACGCGCGCGCTTCATCCAAACTGTTAGCGTCCTCGCGCATCTCGATCAGGTTTGTCTTCCATGGCCGACAAGAACGAACGTCCGATCAAGGTCATGGCGGAAAATCGCAAGGCCCGCTTCAACTATGCAATCGAGGATACGATCGAGGTCGGCATTGCGTTGACCGGTACCGAGGTCAAGTCGATCCGCAGCGGCAAGAGCACGATCGCGGAATCCTACGCCGATTCCAAGGACGGCGAGATCTGGCTGATCAACGCCACCATTCCGGAATATCTCCAGGGCAACCGCTTCAATCACGAGCCCAAGCGGCCGCGAAAACTGCTGCTGCATCGCAAGCAGATCAACAAGCTGATGGGCGCGGTCGACCGCGAAGGCATGACGCTGATCCCGCTCAAGCTTTACTTCAACGAGCGTGGCCGCGCGAAATTGCAGCTAGCGGTTGCAAAGGGCAAGAAGCTGCACGACAAGCGCGAGTCCGAGAAGAAGCGCGACTGGAGCCGGGAGAAGGGCCGCCTGATGCGTGCGAGGGGATAGCGGGATGACTCAGAGAAACCTGCTCGAGGTCGATTGGGCCCGGATTCCCGCACCCGCGGACGACGGTGGTGCCGCGCACCTGAAAGGCATGACATTGCCGCCGGTCAGCCTGCTCGCGACTGACGACACGTCGGTCGCGCTGTCGGCGCTGCGTGGCCGAACCGTGGTGTTCGCCTATCCGCGCACCGGCGAGCCCGGCAAGATCGCGCTGGTCGACGATTGGGACATGATCCCGGGCGCGCGCGGCTGCACGCCGCAGACTTGCGCATTTCGCGATCTGTTCGCCGAGCTGAAGGCCGCCGGCGCCGCGCAGGTGTTCGGCCTCTCGACCCAGAGCAACGCGTACCAGACCGAAATGGCCTCGCGGCTGCATCTGCCGTTCCCGGTGCTCTCGGACGAGAAGCTGGCGCTGACGCGCGCCCTGAATTTGCCGACCATGGAGGTCGCGGGCCTGACGCTGATCAAGCGCCTCGCGCTGATCGTCGACGATGCCAGGATCACGCATGTGTTCTATCCGGTATTTCCGCCCGACCGAAACGCCGGCGATGTCCTGGACTGGCTGAAGGCCAATCCCGCCACGGGCTCGTCCAAGGATTAGTCGAGGTCGGCCTTCACCTTCGCGAACACGGAGCGGAACATGTCCGGCGTCAGCACGCGGGTGTTCGTGTTGTAGCGGGAGCAGTGATAGCTGTCGTAGAGCCTGAATGCGCCTGCCTGATGCACGGCGCCGTGACCGAAGGGGGCCTGTGATCCCTTCAGGTTCAGCGGCTTGAGCACGGTGTCGTGCGCAATGCGCCCGAGAGCGACGATCGCGCGCAGGTTCGGCATCGTTGCGAGATTCGCCGCGAGGAACTGCCGGCAGGTGTTGATCTCGACCGGCAGCGGCTTGTTCTGCGGCGGCACGCAATGCACCGCATTGGCGATCCGACAGTCGACCAGCTTCAGGCCGTCGTCGGGACGCGCCTGATATTTGCCCTTGGCGAAGCCGTATTCGAGCAGTGTGGCGTAGAGCAAGTCGCCGGCATAATCGCCGGTGAAGGGACGGCCGGTGCGGTTGGCGCCCTGCATCCCCGGCGCAAGGCCGACGATCAGCAGGCGAGCCTTGATGTCGCCGAAAGGCGCAACCGGTGCATTGTGCCACAATGGCTCGCGCGCGCGGTTCGCCTCGCGAAAGGCGACCAGGCGCGGACAGAGCGGACAGTCAAGGTCGGGGACGAGGCTGAGAGGCTGGCGGCTTGACCGGGCCGCCTCACTCCTCGAAGTCGTCATCGCCCCTCGCCGGCGCCATCGTGGTCGCGCGCTGGAGGAACTGCGGAGCGTGGTGGCGCGCCTCGCGGTCGCCGCGGTCACGCGGGGCGGGGCGCTCGGACGGGTCGCGGCCGAGCTTGGACTGCAGCTCGACGAGGTCGGTGAAGACGTCGGCCTGCCGGCGCAGCTCATCGGCGATCATCGGCGGCTGGCTC
>NZ_JADPIT010000015.1:1184286-1195747 GCF_023073035.1 Bradyrhizobium sp. 62 | reverse complement strand
CGTTGTAGTCGAGCCAGTCGATCAGCGGGCGGATCGAGGAGTACTCCTGATCCTCGATGATGGCGGTGTAATAGAACGCCCTCAGCAGCGTCCCGCGACTCTGAAACTCCTTCAGCAGGCGCTTGTAATCGATGTCGAAGCCCAGAGTTTTCGCCGTCGCGTAGAGATTGGCTCCATCGATGAAGAGCGCGATCTTGTCGGAAGAGGAAGGTGACATTCAGTTTGCTCGCGTAGAGTTCGTGATTGATCGTTTATTGTTGGCGCGGCGACAGCAAGCCGCGCACTTCTAAAGTCCCGCCGAAACCCGTCGAAACCGCAAATCCGGAGAAGTCGGGGCAATCAAGGTATAGTTATGGCCAACTTGCACACTCCCGGCGCCGCCGTCGCCGGCAGCCCGGGAAACCACCCATCTCAGCCCCAATGTGGGGGTAGCAGAGCCGTTTGGCGAGGCCAAATCACAAATTGGCCTTGCGAAACCCTCCCGGCCCCTATAACTACCGCCATTCATCCACATATTTCGTCCCACCCACAACGGAGCGACAGTCGATGGCTCGCGTCACCGTAGAAGATTGTATCGACAAGGTCGACAACCGGTTTGACCTGGTCCTGCTGGCCGCCCACCGCGCCCGCATGATTTCGTCTGGTTCACAACTAACGGTTGACCGCGATAACGACAAGAACCCTGTTGTGTCTTTGCGCGAAATTGCTGAGACCACCATTTCGCCGGAGGACCTCCGCGAGGAGCTGGTGCACTCGCTGCAGAAGTTCGTCGAGGTCGACGAGCCCGAGCCGGACACCGTGCCGCTGATCGGTTCCGCCGGTGCAAGCGTGGATGCAGACGATACCGAAGTCGCCGTTGAGCGCATGACGGAAGAAGAGCTCCTGAAGGGTCTCGAAGGCCTGGCGCCGCCCGAGGAGCAGCCCGAGGAGGACGAGTAATCGTCCCATCGCGCTCATCGACTTCTTTGTGATCTTATCAAAGGCCCGAACCGTTGTTCGGGCCTTTGCTTTTGTTGGCGTTTTCGTGGTTACCATAGCGTGGTCGGTTCGCGCCTGTTCCTGTCACTGAATTGATCGGACACGCGCGCGATCGGAGCTAAGATGTATACAACGGGCTGTGTCGTGGCCCGTTTGAAGGCAGGACGGCATGGTATATCGACGCCGCACACCAGCGCAGATGCAGGCCGCAACCGAATCGGTTGCCGTGGCCCCGACTGCGCCGGTGGCTCGCCCGGCGAAGCCTCGCGCACGCATGATGCGTCAATATGACCTCGTCGAGCGCGTCAGGTCCTACAATCCCAACACCGACGAAGATTTGCTGAACCGCGCCTATGTCTACGCCATGAAGGCGCACGGCTCGCAGACCCGCGCCTCGGGTGACCCGTACTTCTCCCATCCGCTCGAAGTGGCGGCGATTCTGACCGACCTGAAGCTCGACGACGCCACCATCGTGGCTGCGCTGCTCCACGACACGATCGAGGACACCGAAGCGACGCGGGCCGAGATCGACCAGATCTTCGGGCCCGAGATCGGCGCGCTGGTCGAGGGCCTGACCAAGCTGAAGCGGCTGGAGTTGGTGTCGCGGGAGGCCAAGCAGGCCGAGAATCTGCGCAAATTGTTGCTGGCCATTGCCGACGACGTCCGCGTGCTCCTGGTGAAGCTCGCCGACCGCCTGCACAACATGCGCACGCTGGACTTCGTGCCGACGGAATCGCGACGGCGCATTGCCGAGGAGACGCTCGACATCTATGCGCCGCTGGCAGGGCGCATGGGCATGCAGGAAATGCGCGAGGAGCTGGAGGACCTGTCGTTCCGGACCCTCGACCCGGAAGCCTATTCGGTGGTGATGCAGCGGCTCGATGCGCTGGCCGAGCGCAACCGCAATCTGATCGGCGAAATCGAGGACCAGCTCTCCAACAATCTGCGGCACCGGGGCTTGGGGGCGCGGGTCTATGGCCGCCGCAAGAAGCCATTCTCGATCTGGACCAAGATGGAGCGCAAGTCGGTCGGCTTCGAGCAATTGTCCGACATCTTCGGCTTCCGCGTTGTGGTCAACGACATCGAGGCCTGCTACCGCGCGCTCGGCATCGTCCACACGAACTGGCCGGTCGTGCCCGGGCGGTTCAAGGACTACATCTCGACGCCGAAGCAGAACGACTACCGCTCGATCCACACCACCGTGATCGGCCCCGGCAACCAGCGGGTCGAGTTGCAGATCCGCACCGAGGCGATGGACCAGATCGCCGAGCGCGGCATCGCCGCGCACGTGTTCTACAAGGAAGGCGTGGGCTCGCCGACCGAATTTCTCAAGCGCGAGTCCAATGCGTTCGCCTGGTTGCGCCACACCATCGGCATCCTCTCGGAGAGCGCCAACCCCGAGGAATTCCTCGAGCACACCAAACTCGAGCTGTTCCACGACCAGGTGTTCTGCTTCACTCCGAAAGGCAAGCTGATCGCGCTGCCGCGCCATGCCAACGTGATCGACTTCGCCTATGCCGTACACACCGACGTCGGCAACAGCGCGGTGGGCTGCAAGATCAACGGCCAGTTCGCGCCGCTGTCCTCGGAGCTTCAGAACGGCGACGAAGTCGAGGTGCTGACCTCGGAAGCGCAAGCGGCGCCGCCGTCGGCCTGGGAAACGCTCGCGGTCACCGGCAAGGCGCGCGCTGCGATCCGTCGCGCCACCAGGACCGCGGTGCGAGATCAATATGTCGGTCTCGGCCGGCGCATCGTCGAGCGCCTGTTCGAGCGCGCCAAGATCGAATACGCCGACGACAAGCTCAAGGGCGCGCTGCCGCGACTCGCGCGGACCTCGATCGAGGACGTCATGGCGGCTGTGGGACGCGGCGAGATCAAGGCCTCCCACGTCGCGCGTGCGATGTATCCCGACTACAAGGAGGAGCGCATCGCGCGCTACGGCGTCAAGAAGGGGCTTGCCGGCAAGCTCAAGGAGAAGTCGTCCGAACCGCCGCGCAGCCCGGTCGCGATCCCGATCCGCGGCATCAATTCCGACCTGCCAGTGAAGTTCGCGCCGAACGGTGGCGCAGTGCCTGGTGACCGCATCATCGGCATTGTCACGCCGGGCGAGGGCATCACCATCTACCCGATCCAGGCCCCGGCCCTGAAGGATTTCGAGGAGGAGCCGGAGCGCTGGCTCGACGTGCGCTGGGACATCGAGGACTCCACGCCACAGCGCTTCCCGGCCCGCATCAAGGTCGAGAATGTCAACGAACCTGGCGCGCTGGCGCAGATCGCGACCGTGATCGCCGAGCACGACGGCAACATCGACAACATCAGCATGCAGCGCCGCTCACCGGATTTCACGGAGACGACGATCGATCTCGAAGTCTACGATCTCAAGCATTTGAGCGCGATCCTGGCCCAGTTGCGCGCGAAGGCGGTCGTCGCCCGCGCCGAACGTGTTAATGGATAGACGCCTTCCGTCCTGGTCTATCCCTATGATTCCGTGAGTCCCGAAATGCCTGCACCTCCGCTCCGCCTCGGCGTCAATGTCGACCATGTCGCGACCCTGCGTAACGCGCGCGGCGGCCGCAATCCCGATCCGGTGCGCGCGGCGCTGCTGGCGATCGAGGCCGGTGCCGACGGCATCACCGCCCATTTGCGCGAGGATCGCCGGCACATCCGCGACGAGGACATGGCGCGGCTGAAAGCCGAGATCTCCAAGCCGCTCAATTTCGAGATGGCGGCGACCGACGACATGATGCGCATTTCGCTCGCCACCAGGCCGCACGCGGTGTGCCTCGTGCCGGAGCGGCGCCAGGAGGTGACGACCGAAGGCGGGCTCGACGTCGTCGGCCAGCACAATGCGCTGGCGCCCTATCTCGCGCGGCTGAACGATGCCGGCATCCGGGTGTCGCTGTTCATCGCGGCAGATCCCGCTCAGATCGAGATGGCGGCGCGGCTGCGCGCCCCCGTGATCGAGATCCACACCGGCGCCTGGTGCGACGCCGTCGTCGACGGTCACACTGATAAGGCCGAGGCCGAATGGCGGCGGATCGTGGCGGGGGCGAAGCTGGCGAAGGAAGCGGGGCTGGAGGTTCACGCCGGACATGGGCTGGACTACGCGACGGCGGAGACGATCGCAGGCTTGCCGGACATCATGGAGCTCAACATCGGCTACTACATGATCGGCGAAGCCCTGTTCGTGGGTCTCGCCGAGACGGTTCGCAGCATGCGCGCGGCGATGGACCGCGGCCGGAGCCGGGCATGATCATCGGCATCGGCTCCGATCTGATCGACATCACACGTGTCGGCAAGGTGATCGACCGCCATGGCGAGCGCTTCCTCGACCGCATCTTCACCGCGGCCGAGCGGGCCAAGGCGGAGCGGCGCGCCAAGAACGAGAAGATGGTGGTCGCGACCTACGCCAAGCGCTTCGCCGCCAAGGAGGCTTGCTCCAAGGCCCTCGGCACCGGCATCAGGCGCGGCGTGTGGTGGCGCGACATGGGGGTGGTCAACCTGCCGGGAGGGCGGCCAACCATGCAATTGACGGGCGGGGCGTTGGCCCGGCTCCAGGCCCTGACGCCCGAGGGGTTCGCGGCGCAGATCGACCTGTCGATCACCGATGACTGGCCGTTGGCACAGGCCTTCGTCATCATTTCCGCCGTGCCGCTGGCCAAACCCTGACGGTACTCCGATCATTTTATAATTCGCATTCAAAATCAAACGCTTATGCAGTTTTAATGCGATCCTTGATTGCGTGGCCTCCGACAACCGTCTAAAAGTCCGCGGACGCAAATCAGGCTGGGCGAATTCGGCTTTACGCCGGAATTGGCCCTCATTATCAGAATCAGGACAATCTCCTTGGCCGCGAGCGATGGGCTGCTCGCGCGAGGAGGGCGCTCTGTGACCGCCGGCCGAATTGAGAGAGCAATGAGCGTGACTTCAGGAACGAAAACTGAGAGCGGCGTCGGCGAAACGATCCGGGTCGTGATCCACGCTCTCCTGATCGCGCTGGTGATCCGCACCTTCCTGTTCCAGCCGTTCAACATCCCATCCGGCTCGATGAAGGCGACACTGCTGGTCGGCGACTATCTGTTCGTCTCGAAATATTCCTACGGCTACAGCCACTATTCGATCCCGTTCTCGCCGCCGCTGTTCTCGGGGCGGATCTGGGGCTCGGACCCGAACCGCGGCGACATCGTCGTATTCCGCCTGCCGAAGGATGATTCCACCGACTACATCAAGCGCGTGATCGGCCTGCCCGGCGACCGCATCCAGATGCGGGACGGGCTGCTCTACATCAACGACACGCCGGTCGAGCGGCAGCGCATGAGCGAATTTGTCGGCGAGGACCCCTGCGGCGCCGAAGGCAGCGGCGTCTCCCGGGTGAAGCGCTGGAAGGAGACGCTGCCGAATGGCGTGTCCTACGAGACGCTGGACTGCGCCGACAACGGCTACGTCGACAACACAAACGTCTACACCGTGCCGACCGGCCACTTCTTCATGATGGGCGACAACCGCGACAACTCCACCGACAGCCGCTTCCTCGGCCAGGTCGGCTACGTCCCACAGGAGAATTTGATCGGGCGCGCCCAGATGATCTTCTTCTCGATCGCCGAGGGCGAGCATGCCTGGATGTTCTGGCGCTGGCCGTGGGCGGTGCGCTGGAATCGCTTCTTCAAAATCGTCCGATGAAAGACGAAGCCAAGGACATCGCGACCCTACCGACCGAGGCGCAAGCGGGCCCCGACGGCGAAGCTGCGACCAAGACTCTTGAGAGCAAGACTCTTGAGAGCAAGGCGCTTGAGATCAAGGCGCCTGCAAAGAAGAAGCGGGTGCGGAGCAGCAAGGCCAGGAGCTCGGATGCGAATGCGGGGCTCGAGGCACGCATCGGCTACAGCTTTGCCGATCCGAATCTCTTGATGCAAGGCATCACGCATGTCTCTGCGTTGAAGTCCGGGCGCAAGCGCGGCGACAGCTATCAGCGGCTGGAATTCCTCGGCGACCACGTGCTCGGGCTCGTCGTCTCCGACATGCTCTATCACGCCTTCCCCAACGCCGATGAAGGCGAGATGTCCAAGCGACTTGCCGAACTGGTGCGCAAGGAGAGCTGCGCCGATGTCGCCAAGTCGCTCGGTCTGCTCGACGACATCAAGCTCGGCTCGGTCGGCCCCAGCGTCGACGCGCGCCTGCGCAAGAGCGTGCTCGGCGACATCTGCGAGGCCGTGATCGGCGCCGTCTTCCTCGACGGCGGCTACGCGGCGGCGGCCGACTTCGTCAAGCGCAACTGGACCGAGCGCATGCACAAGCCGCGGCGTCCGTTGCGCGATCCCAAGACAGTTCTTCAGGAATGGGCGCAGGGCAAGGGATTGCCGACGCCCGTTTATCGCGAGGTCGAGCGCACCGGCCCGCATCATGATCCGCAATTCCGCGTCGCGGTCGATCTTCCGGGACTAGCTCCGGCGGAAGGCATCGGCGGCAGCAAGCGCGCGGCAGAGAAGGTAGCAGCTTCAGTGATGATCGAACGTGAAGGCGTTGGCGGCGGCAATGACGGTTGAAGCAAGCGGCGAGGCGCCCACTGCCACGCGCTGCGGCTTCGTCGCGCTGATCGGCGCGCCGAACGTCGGCAAATCCACCCTGGTCAATGCGCTGGTCGGGGCCAAGGTCACGATCGTCTCGCGCAAGGTGCAGACCACGCGCGCGCTGATCCGCGGCATCGTGATCGAGAACAACGCGCAGATCATCCTGGTCGATACGCCGGGCATCTTCCTGCCCAAGCGCCGGCTCGACCGCGCCATGGTCTCGACCGCCTGGAGCGGCGCGCATGATGCCGACCTCGTCTGCGTGCTGCTGGATGCCAAGGCCGGCATCGACGAGGAAGCCGAGGCGATCCTCACCAAGGTCGCCAGCGTCAAGCACGAGAAGATTTTGGTCATCAACAAGGTCGACCTGGTCCAGCGCGAGAAGCTGCTGGCGCTGGCGCAGGCCGCCAACGAGCGCATGGCCTTCGCAAAGACCTTCATGATCGCGGCGATCTCCGGCGACGGCGTCGACGACCTCAGGCATACACTGGCCGAGATCGTGCCGCCGGGGCCGTTCCTCTATCCCGAAGACCAGATGTCGGACGCGCCGATGCGGCAGCTTGCGGCCGAGATCACGCGCGAGAAGATCTTTCGCAAGCTGCACCAGGAATTGCCCTACCAGTCCACGGTCGAGACCGACAAGTGGGAGGAGCGCAAGGACAAATCGGTGCGCATTGAGCAGACAATTTTCGTCGAGCGCGAAAGCCAGCGCAAGATCGTGCTCGGCGCGGGCGGCGCCACCATCAAGTCGATCGGCGCGGACTCGCGCAAGGAGATCGGCGAGATCTTGGGCGTGCCGGTGCACCTGTTCCTGTTCGTCAAGGTGCGCGAGAACTGGAGCGACGATCCCGATCGCTACCGCGAGATGGGCCTGGAATTTCCCAAAGAATAACCAAGAAAATGATCGGTCAGCGATGAGCGTACCCAGCAACGTACGGCGCTTCGAAGCGTTGCTCTATGCATCGTTGATGCTGGATGCCTTGTCGGTGGCGGTGCAGGACCGCACGCCCAATGCCGAGATGACCGAGCAGATGATCACGACGTCGACGCTGCTTGCCGGCGGCATGATCCTGCTGCTGGTGTATTTCGTCAGGCTGGCCGCGCACGGGCGCAAGAACTGGCCGCGCTGGGTGCTGGCGGCGGCGCTCGTACTGTCGGTCATCTCGCTCGGCCAGATCATCGGCGAGAAAGGCATGGAACTCGACAGCGCCATCGAGATCGTCTCCTGCGTGCTGACGGCAATGGGATTGTATTTCTCGTTCCGCGGCGACGCGCAGGGCTGGTTCAACGCGTAAGGCGTCAGGTGGATTGGCGGCGCAATCCCGCCAATCCGCCCTACGATTGAAGACCGGAATCCGTTAGACTTCACCCATGGAATGGACCGACGAAGGCATCGTGCTGGGGGTGCGGCGGCATGGCGAGAGCAGCGCCATCGTCGAGCTGCTGACCCGTGCGCACGGCCGCCATCTCGGTCTCGTCCGCGGCGGCGCTGGCTCGCGGATGCGGCCGCTGCTGCAACCCGGCAACAGCCTCGGCGTGGTATGGCGGGCGCGGCTCGACGAGCATCTCGGCACCTATGCCATCGAGGGCCTCAAGCTGCGGGCGGCGACGCTGCTGGGATCATCCCACGGCGTCTACGGCATCACCCATCTCGCCTCGATCGCGCGGTTGCTGCCGGAACGCGATCCGCACGAAAACCTCCTGGCGCTGCTCGAGCATTCGCTGGATGATTTCGACGACATCGGCAGCGCCGCCGTACACGTGATCCATTTCGAGCTGGCGATGCTCACCGAGCTCGGCTTCGGGCTGGCGCTGGAAAACTGCGCGGTGACCGGAGAAACCAACGACCTGATCTATGTCTCGCCCAAATCCGGCGGCGCAGTGTCACGCGGGGCGGGCGAACCGTGGCGCGACCGCCTGTTGCGACTGCCAACGTTCCTGCGTCAGGGCGAGGTGCAGGGCGACCTCACCGACGAGGATCTCCAGGATGGCTTTCGACTGACCGGCCTGTTCCTGCTGCGCCACGTGCTGGAGCCGCGCGGGCAGGGCCATTCCGACGCGCGGGCGGGCTTCATCAACGCGCTGACGCGACAGCAGGCAAAGGGCGCGATTCCCGCGCCATGAACCTGGCGCGGCTCTGCATTGCCCTGGCGGGACAAGCTTGCTGGAACAAAACGGGGTTCCCCGGACTTGCCGTTTTGGGTTCCAACCGGGGATAGCCTCATGCTGATCAAGGGACTTGTGATATCGGCAGCGCTGATCGCGCTGGCGCCGGACGCCCTCGCGGGTGAGCAGCCGGGCGTGTTTCGGCGTGCCTCATGTACCGTCGTCAGATTCTATGTGGCCAAATATTCCGCTGCGGCCGCAGAGGCATGGGCGAGGTCCAAGGGCGCGACGGAGGCCGAGATCGAGACGGCGCGGCGGTGCCTGCCCAATGCCCCGGCCACCACGCAGGCCAAAAACACCCAACCCACCCAGACCTTCACCGCAGGCTGGGCCGGCCAGTAGGCCCCCCACAGGGAACCAATCGATCCTTGCCCGATTCGCTTCCACGGTTTAACCGGGCGGCATGGGAAAACGATTGATTCCGCCGGAGGAACCGGCCGAAATTCACGAGGTGCCGCTGCGTGAGGCGCTGGAAGAGCGCTATCTCGCCTATGCGCTGTCCACCATCATGCACCGCGCGCTGCCCGATGCGCGCGACGGCCTGAAGCCGGTACACCGGCGCATCCTCTACGGCATGCGCCTGCTCCGGCTCGATCCGGGCACGGCATTCAAGAAGTCCGCCAAAATCGTCGGCGACGTGATGGGCTCGTTCCATCCGCATGGCGACCAGGCGATTTACGACGCCATGGTGCGTCTGGCGCAGGATTTCTCCTCGCGCTACCCGCTGGTCGACGGCCAGGGCAATTTCGGCAATATCGACGGCGATAATCCGGCCGCCTATCGCTACACCGAAGCGCGCATGACCGACGTCGCGCGGCTTCTGCTCGACGGCATCGACGAGGACGGGGTCGAATTCCGCCCCAATTACGATGGCCAGTCGAAAGAGCCGATCGTGCTGCCCGGCGGCTTCCCGAACCTGCTCGCCAACGGTGCGCAGGGTATCGCGGTCGGCATGGCGACCTCGATCCCGCCGCACAACGCGGCCGAGCTCTGCGACGCCGCGCTGCATCTGATCGAGAAGCCCGACGCGAAATCCAGGGCGCTGCTGAAATGGGTCAAGGGTCCGGATTTCCCCACCGGCGGCATCTGCGTCGATTCCAAGCAGGCGATCGCTGAAGCCTACACCACCGGCCGCGGCTCGTTTCGCGTCCGCTCCCGATGGGAGCAGGAAGAGGGCGCGCGCGGCACCTGGGTGGTCGTCGTCACCGAGATTCCCTTTCTGGTGCAGAAGTCGCGGCTGATCGAGAAGATCGCCGAGCTGCTGGACCAGAAGAAGCTGCCGCTGGTCGGCGATATCAGGGACGAATCGGCCGAAGACGTTCGCATCGTGATCGAGCCGAAGTCGAAGAACGTCGATCCCGCGCTGATGATGGAATCGCTGTTCCGGCTGACCGAGCTCGAAAACAAGATTCCGCTGAACCTGAACGTGCTGATCAAGGGCCGCGTCCCCAAGGTGGTGGGACTCGCGGAGTGCCTGCGCGAATGGCTCGACCATCTGCGCGACGTGCTGATCCGTCGCAGCAACTACCGCAAGACGCAAATCGAGAACCGGCTCGAGGTCCTCGGCGGCTATCTGATTGCGTTCCTGAACATCGACGAGGTGATCAGGATCATCCGCACTGAAGACGAACCGAAGCCGGTTCTGATGAAGACATTCAAGCTGACCGAGGTACAGGCCGAGGCCATCCTCGACATGCGGCTGCGTCGCTTGCGCAAGCTCGAAGAGATGGAAATCCGCACCGAAGACAAGAATCTCCGCAACGAGCTCAAGGGCATCAACGCGATCCTCGCCTCCGAACCCGAGCAGTGGAAGAAGGTCGGCGAGCAGGTCGGCAAGGTCCGCGACATGTTCGGACCGAAGACCCCGCTCGGCAAGCGCCGCACTACCTTTGCGGACGCGCCCGAGCACGATCTCGCTGCGATCGAGGAGGCCCTGGTCGAGCGCGAGCCGGTGACCGTCGTCGTCTCCGACAAGGGCTGGATCCGCACCCTGAAGGGCCATGTCGAGGATCTCTCGGGGCTGGCGTTCAAGCAGGACGACAAGCTTGGGTTCGCGTTCTTCGCGGAAACGACCTCGAAGCTGCTGCTGTTCGCCACCAACGGAAAATTCTACTCGCTCGATGTCGCAAAACTTCCGGGCGGCCGCGGTCATGGCGAGCCGATCCGCCAGTTCATCGATCTCGAGCCGGAGGCCGCGCCGGTCACGCTGTTCGTCAACAAGGGCGGCCGCAAATTCCTGGTCGCGAGCCACGAGGGCCAGGGCTTCGTCGTCAACGAGGACGACTGCGTCGGCACCACGAAGAAGGGCAAGCAGGTCCTCAATGTCGACATGCCGAACGAGGCGCGCACGGTCACCGAGGTGCTCGGCGATACCGTCGCGGTCATCGGCGAGAACCGCAAGATGCTGATCTTCCCGCTCGACCAGGTGCAGGAGATGCCGCGTGGCCGCGGTGCGCGCCTGCAAAAATACAAGGACGGTGGTCTTTCCGACGTCGCCGTGTTCGACGCCAAGGCGGGCCTGACCTGGAAGGACTCCGCTGGCCGCGAATTCTCTGCGACCATGAAGGAGCTCGCCGAGTGGCGCGGCAACCGCGGTGACGCCGGCCGCCTCGCGCCGAAGGGATTCCCGAAGTCGAACAAGTTCGGCAGGGTGATCGGGTAGTCCGCGGGCCGTCGCCATATCGACAGTGTCATGCCCCGCGTAGGCGGGGCATCCAGTACGCCGCGACCTCTCGGCTCAATCGTAGCTT
>NZ_JADPIT010000015.1:1165528-1184276 GCF_023073035.1 Bradyrhizobium sp. 62 | reverse complement strand
CGCCCGGTCAAGCCGGGCGATGACAGCGAGGGTGTGGCGCGCAAACGCGCGGCAGATAGCCGTGAGCGCATACGTGTTTCGGCCCTCCGGGCATGAACATTGCTTTTTGTCTGGCGACTTTAACGTCTCCGTCAAAAGGCAAATCCATTCCATGTTCAAACTGAAGGCTGTCATTCCGGCGCTGTTCGCCTTGGCGCTGACCGCGCCGCCCGCGCATGCCGCAGGCAATCTCGTCGCGGTGCTCGAGGCGGAGATCGTCACGCTCGATCCGCATTTCTCGACGGCCTATATTTCGCGCACGTTTGGCTACATGGTGTTCGACACGCTGTTTGCGAAGGATTCCAAAGGCGAGATCAAGCCGCAGATGGTGCAGGACTGGAAAGTCTCGGCCGATGGCCTGACCTACAGTTTCACGCTGCGCGACGGTTTGAAGTGGCATGACGGCCAACCGGTCACGGCCGCCGATTGCGTCGCCTCGCTGCGCCGCTGGGGCACCCGCAGCGCGCTCGGCCGCCGCATCTTCGCGATCACGGCCTCGCTCGAGCCGACCGACGCAAAAACCTTCGTGCTGACGCTGAAGGAGCCGTCCGGTCTCGTCATCGACGCGCTCGGCAATCCCGTCAGTCCGGTGGCCTTCATGATGCCCGAGCGCATCGCCAAAACGCCCGGCGACCAGCGCATCACCGAGATCGTCGGCTCGGGCCCGTTCGTCTACAGCAAGGCCGATCACCGCACCGGCGATCGCATGATCCTGAAGAAGTTCGCCGACTACGTGCCGCGGCCCGAGCCTGCCGACTTCCTCGCCGGCGGCAAGCGCGTCAACATCGACACGCTCGAGATCCGTGTCATCCCGGACGGCGCGACCGCAGCCTCCGCGCTGCAGGCCGGCGAAGTCGATTTCATGCAATACGCGCCGTTCGATCTGCTGCCGACCATGGAGAAGAACTCACGGGTCAAACTGGTCAATTTCACCGGCGGCAACATGTTCGCGGGCGCCTATCGCCTCAACGCCGCATCCAAGCCGTTCGACGATCCAGAAATTCGCCGCGTGCTATGGAAGCTGGTCGATCAGCGCGAGGTGCTGGACGCACTCGGCCTGGACGCCAAATACGCCACGCCTTGCGCGACATACTTCACTTGCGGCACCACCTATGACAGCAAGGCCGGGACCGAAGCCGCCGCCAAGCCGTCGATCGAAGCGGCGAAGGCCGCACTGAAGGCGACGAAATATGCCGGCGAGCCTGTCGTCGTGATGGAGGCCAACGATCTCGAAGCCCCGCGCGTCTCGGCGCAGGTGCTGGCCGAGCGGCTGAAACAGGCCGGGTTCAACGTCGACCTCCAGGTGATGGACGGGGCGAGCGTGCTGGCGCGCCGCGCCAAGAAGGAGGGCTGGAGCGTCTATGGCGTTCACGCCGGCGGCTTCGACCTCGGCTCGCCGCTGACCAACGTCATGGTCGCCTTCAACTGCGCCGATTTCACCGGCTGGCAATGCGATGCGCGCATTACGCCGCTGATGGAAGCCTTTGCCAAGGCGCCCGCCGAGGAGGATCGCAAGAAGATCGCAGGCGAGATCCAGACCGTCATGTACGATCAGGTACCCGCGATACCGTGGGGCCAATTCGCCCAGCCCGCCGCCTCTCGCGCGACCTTGCGCGGTCTGATACCGTCCGCCATCCCGGTGTTCTGGAACGTTGAGAAGTAGCGCGATGTACGATGTCATTGTTGTCGGCGGCGGCTCCGCCGGCGCCGCTGTTGCGGCACGGCTCTCGGAAGATCCCGCACGGCGCGTCCTGCTGCTCGAGGCGGGTCTGGACTGGCGCGCCGACGAGGCACCCTGGGAGGTGATGACGCCGAATCCCATCCCGATCATCCACAAGCGCGAGTACCAGGAGAAATGGCAATGGCCGGATCTTCTGACGCGCCGCGTGGCCGGCCAGGAGCCGCGCTTCTACTGGCGCGGCAAGGGGCTCGGCGGTTCGTCGATGATGAACGGGCAGATCGCCATCCGCGGTGTTGCCGATGCCTTCGACGAATGGGCCGCCAATGGCTGCACCGGCTGGTCCGCCAAGGACGTGATGCCGTTGTTCTCGGTGGTCGAGGATGATCTGGAATTCGGCGACGAGGCCTGCCACGGACGCGGCGGACCGCTGCCGGTCTATCGCGCGCCGCCGGACAAATGGGGACCGATCGATCGCGGCTTGCGCGATGCGGCGCTGGCGAGCGGCTATCCCTGGTGCGCCGACGTCAACGGCCCGGACGGCGAGGGGGTCGCCTGCTATCCCATCAACAGCCGCGACAGCCGCCGCATCACCACCAACGAGGGTTATCTGGAGCCCGCGCGGGGCCGCGCCAATCTGGAAATTCGCGGGCATGCGCTGGTCGACCGCGTGCTGATCAGTGATGGACGGGCGACCGGCCTTCGCGTTCACATCGAGGGGCAGGGCACCAGCGAGATCAGCGCGCGCCAGATCGTGCTGTGCGCCGGCGCCATCCACAGTCCGGCAATCCTGCTGCGCTCGGGCATTGGACCTGCGGATGAGCTGAAGGCGATGGGGATCGCGGTCGAGCGCGACCTGCCGGTCGGCAAGCACTTCTTCGACCACCCGCTATTTCGCGCCACGATCCAGCTCCAGGAAAATCTGCGGCCCACAGATCCCGACACCCGCCACACCAATTGCTGCGTGACCTATTCGTCAGGCCTCGCCGACGGCGGCAAGCGCGACATGATCCTGATCGCCTTCAACCACCGCGGCATCGGCGTGCCGGGCGCGATCGGCGCCGGGCTGTTCAACGCGTATTCGCGTGGCACGCTCAAGCTGGCCTCGACCGACCCCGCGATCGATCCTGTTGTCGAGGAGAACATGCTGGCCGATCCCCGCGACATGTTACGCATGATGGATGCGGTGAGGCGGCTGGCCGTGATCACCGCCCAGCCGGCGCTATCAGGCATCACGGACTGGATCCGGCTCGCCGATACGGATCTGACGCTGCCGCAGGCTGCGGCCTTGCCCGATCACGAGCTCGACGCGCTGCTGCGCCGTGAGACCGGCGATATCCAGCACGCCGCCGGCAGTTGCCGGATGACCGGTGTCAACGACGCCGACGGTGTGGTCAACCCTGACGGCACAGTGAAGGGTATCGCGGGCCTGCGCGTCGCCGACGCCTCGATCATGCCGTCGGATTGCCGGGCCAACACCCACTTCACGACGGTGGTGATCGGCGAGGCGATCGCGCGGATGATGATGCGTTAGAGGGGCAGCATCGAGCGCCGGCGTGCGGACGAAGACCTACCGCTCGACGGCCAGGCCGAACAGCGGTCGGAGCTGGGTTCCCAGAATGTTGCCAACGAAAGCCGCGACCAGCCAGCACCAGCCATGCAGGCTGCCCGATGCGATCCCGCTGAAATAAGCGCCGATATTGCAGCCATAGGCGAGCCGGGCGCCATAGCCGAGAAGCAGGCCGCCGATGATGGCGGCGAGGAGCGAGGATGCGGAGATGCGCCATGTCGGATGGAATTTGCCGGCGAGGCCTGCGGCCAGCAACGCTCCCAGGATGATGCCGAAATCCATGACGGAGGTGATGTCGGCGAAGATGCTTTGGTGCAGCGAGGCGGCGCGAGCACCCTGCCAATAGGCCCAAGACGCGACGTCGACGCCGAGGCTCATCAGGATCTTCGATCCCCAGAGCGCGAAAGCGGAGGTGATGCCCCAGGGACGTCCCGCAAGATACAGCGTGGCGAAATTTCCGATCGCGAGCAGGACCGCGCCCCACAGGAGCGGCCACGGCCCCTGCATGAAGCGGCGCGCGCCGCGCAGCTTCGTGCGCGCTCCCGGCTCAAGTTGGCCGTGGCGGCCGATCTCGGCCCTGACGGTGATGAGGTAGATCGCAGCCATGACGGCCCAGCAGAGCACGAGCGCCGGCAGCCAGCCGAGCCGTTCGATCAACGAGACCGCGCCGATGTTCGGCAGCGCGTTCCACCACGGCAGGTGCAATGCACCGAGCGTCGATCCGGCGATGAAGGCCGCCAGTGTCACCAGCATGCGGGTGTTGCCGCCGCCGGCGGTATAAAGCGTTCCCGACGCGCAGCCGCCGCCAAGCTGCATTCCAAGGCCGAACAGAAACGCCCCGGTCAGCATGCCCACGCCCACCGCGCCGAGCTCGCCATGCACGGCAACGCCGAACAGCGTGCCTTGCGCCAGGGCCGGAAAGAAGAGGGCGGTTGCCAGCGCCAGCATGACCATTTGCGCACGGAGGCCGGCGCCCCGTCGCGCGACAATGAAGACGCGCCAGGCCGAGGTGAACCCGAACAGCGCATGGTAAAGCGTCAGGCCAAGTGCACCTCCGAGAATAAACAACAATCCCTGCTGCCAGGAAATCGTGCCCGACAGGGCCGCGGCGCCCGCCAGAAGAATCGCCGCCGCGACAACGACCACCGTGAGATTGGCGCCGTGCCGGTCATTGTCAGGGGCAAGCAGTCGCGCATCGATAGATAGATCGGTCATGACTCATCCAAAAAGCGTAGTCTTCGGCAGTGAGAGCTAACCGGGGCGAATTCTCCCCGTTCCAATCTTTCCACCTTGGAACTGGCGCGATAGCGCTAGGAAACGTCTGTCATGCCCCGGCTCGACCGGGGCATCCAGTACGCCGCGGCTTCTCTTCTCAGTCACGATCGTCTCGGAGTACTGGGTTGCCCGGTCAAGCCGGGCGAGGACATCGAGGGTGAGGTTCACCCAGCCACCGCTCGGTTACACGTGTCGAACAGCGGACACGCCTTCGCGATCTCGCGGCGCGTTCTGCCCGAGTTTTACGTCGTCGCATTGCCCTCGTTGAGACAAGGGCGCAGGGAAGGCCGGGCGCCGGCTCGCACCCGCAGATCCGTGGGCGATAGAAATGCACACGGGCAATGCCTGTTGTGCCCGACGCCGTCGCGTCCATCGCTGGCCAGCCCGCGGTCGTGACGATCGCGATCCGCCCCTTGTCTCGGGCCGGGGTATGTCGTTGGTACGTCGAATCCGAATTTCGGTAAAGTAGAATGTTTTGCGAGGGCTTGAGAGGCGGTGTGGCGTAGGCTTTTCAGCGCAACTTCGGCGACCCGGCACCTGATAGGACAAAGTTATGACCGAAAGCGAAAAGAAGCTCCTGATCCACTCGGACATGGATCGCGCGGCTCGTCTGACGTCGGCTTACGCCAGTAGACGCACCAGCTTCAACCGAACTGGAACAATCTCGAAGCGATCTGATTGAAGTTTGTTACGGCTTAGCTGGGATAGACACGGAGTATTCCTGGAGAAGCGTGTTGTCTATCAGGGAAGGTGCTTCACATGGATGACAAACGAAAATCATCAAAAGCTGGGGAACGGGCCGCTGAAGGCTTGCGCGAGGCGACTGCTAAGGAAGAAGCGAAAAACGAGAGCAAGACGGGACACGATTTAGCTAAGGGCGCTGATCGCTTCGAAGAACGTTCTGAAAGCTCCGATGGAAGAAGCGCAAAAGAGAAGCAAAAAGGGTGAATGTATGCGGCAGATCCGGCGCTGCGTTTCCGTGGATGACCTCAAGCGGGCGAACCGGGACCCCATAGCTAGCTGAGATGACCAACTGGCCCACTGGCTCGGGCGAGGATGTCTGAGGTTCGCCATGCAACCCTGACGGCTTGGTGACGCCTTCCATTGGCAAACCGGACGTGACGAACCAATTAGTCCATGTTCTAAATCACCCCCGCCAACCTTAGCGCCACGCCCGCCGCGCAACTGCCCGCGAGCACCGTGAGCATGCCGAGCTTGAACCGGAAGATCGCGGTTGCTGCCGCGATCGACAGCATGAGCGCGGGGATATCGACGCTCGTCAGGACCGGCATGTCGAAGTTCAGCGGAAACGCGTGCACCGGCACGGTGTCGCGGAACAGCGTGTGCAGCGCGAACCAGATCGAGAGGTTGAGGATCACGCCGACGACGGCAGCCGTGATCGCACTGAGCGCACCGCCGAGACCCTTGTTGCCGCGCAGCCGTTCGACGTAGGGGGCGCCGACGAAGATCCAGAGGAAGCAGGGTGTGAAGGTGACCCAGGTCGCGAGCAGTCCGCCGAGCGTGGCCGCGAGCATCGGCGACAGGCCGCTGGCGTCGCGGTAGGCGGCCATGAAGCCCACGAACTGGAGCACCATGATCAAAGGGCCGGGCGTGGTCTCGGCCATGCCAAGACCGTCGAGCATCTCGTGCGGCTTGAGCCAGTGATAGTGCTCGACCGCCTGCTGGGCGACATAGGCCAGCACAGCATAGGCGCCGCCGAAGGTGACCATCGCCATTTTCGAGAAGAACAGCGCGATGTGACTGAAGACATTGTCTTGTCCAACAGCGAGCAACAGCGCGATCACCGGCACCAGCCACAGCGCAAGCCACAACACGCCCACGTGAATCGTGCGGACGGTGTTGGGGCGGACATGCTCGGGCACGGCGTCGCCGAGCATGCTGTCGATCACGGCGCTGCTGCCGGCAGGGCCGTGACCGGCCGGCGCGAATTCCGGACGGCCCTGTTTGGCGCCGATATATCCGATGATTCCGCCGGCGATGATGATGACCGGGAAGGGGATCGCGAAGAAGAAAATCGCGACGAAGGCGATCGCGGCAAGCGCGATCATGATGCGGTTCTTCAATGCGCGCTTGCCGACGCGCACCACGGCCTCGACGACGATGGCGAGCACGGCGGCCTTCAAGCCGAAGAACAGAGCCTCGACGAAGCTGACATTGCCGTAGGCGGCGTAGACGTAACTCAGGCCCATGATGGCAATGATGCCGGGCAGAATGAACAGCCCGCCCGCCATCAGCCCGCCGGCGGTGCGATGCATCAGCCAGCCGACATAGGTCGCGAGCTGCTGCGCCTCCGGGCCCGGCAGCAGCATGCAGTAATTGAGCGCGTGGAGGAAACGGGCTTCCGAGATCCAGTTCTTCTCCTCGACCAGGATGCGATGCATGACCGCGATCTGGCCCGCGGGCCCGCCAAAACTCAGGCAGGCGACGCGGAGCCAAACGCGAAAGGCTTCGCTGAAGCTGACGCCGTGACCGGCATCAGCTCCTGCTTCGATCGTACGGGTATCCATCAAGCCTTCGCCTTGTTGGTCGGCCAGTTGTGGGTCTCGGACGTGGCGTCACGGCACCAGCGATAGAAGGCGTCGTAGAGCAGCATGCCGGCCTCGAGCTGTTCGAGGTCGTCATCATACATCCGCGACAGCCCGAGCGAAGCTGCGAGCAGGCCGGGCGCCTCCGGCGCAAGGTCGGGCCGCCCGGTGTCGGCGCCGCGCACCAGCGTTGCGAGCCGGAGCAGCGCCGGCGCGGCAATCCCAAACTCCTCGATCATCACGTCGAAGGTGCAGAGCTCACCACGGTGGCTCCAGAACACGTTCTCGATGTCGAAGGGGGCTGCGTTGAAGCGTTGCCCGACCGCCACCACTTCCGAAGGCGCCACGAACAGGAACACCGCATTGGGATCGACGAAGCGTCGGATCAGCCAGGGGCAGGCAATGCGGTCGACCTTGGGCCGCGCCCGCGTCACCCAGACGGTGCGTCCCTTGGCGTCGCGCGGCGGCAGCTTGCGGGTATCGAGCAGCGGCAGCTTTGCGTCCTTCCAGCCCTCGAATCCGCCTTCCAGCGTCTCGGCCTGGACCCCAAGCTGCCTGAGCCAGGCCGCCGTGCCCTGCGCCAGCTTTGCGCCGCGCAGGCAGGAGACGATGGCGGTGCGGCCGGCGAATTCGGCACCCCATTCCGGAACATTGTCGTGGCTGAGCTTGATCGAACCTGGGATCAGCCGCCGGTCGGCGGCAAAATCCTCGTCGGTGCGCACGTCGATCAGGGCAGGGGCGTTTGCCGTGCCGATCAACCGTGCCAGTTTGTCAGATGATATCGTCGTGTAGGAAGACATGATGCGCCCTCGTGAAAAACAACGGGACGCGATACTTGGGCATGTCGCCTCGTGGGGAGATCGCTCAAATCCCCATGACCTTCATTACACCGAAACGGCACCTACCTGTCAATCGGCTCATTCCGGGGATTTTGCCCAGAAGACTCGCAGGTCTATATTAGGGGTTAACGGCCCGGGCCTTTCGGAGAGTTCGCGATGCATTCCCATTCCATCGAACAATGGACCCATGACCACGCCTTTCTGGGCGACAAGCACGACGAGAACGAGCGGCGCACCTGGCTCGTCGTCATCCTGACGCTGGTCATGATGGTCGGCGAGATCGTCGCGGGCACGCTGTCCGGCTCGATGGCGCTGCTCGCCGACGGCTGGCACATGGGAACGCATGCGGCGGCGCTGGGGATTGCCGCGTTCGCGTATCGCTTTGCGCGACGACATCTGGGGAGCTCGCATTTCAGCTTCGGGACCGGCAAGTTCGGCGATCTTGCCGCCTTCGCCAGCGCGATCATCCTCGGCCTGATCGCGGTCGAGATCGCCTATGAGAGCGTGCTGCGGCTGATCAATCCGGTGCCGATCGTCTATGGCGAGGCCATCGTAGTCGCTGCTCTCGGCCTGTGCGTCAATCTCGCCAGTGCCTGGCTGCTCCGCGATAACCATGGTCATCACCATCACGGCCATGCGCATGATGATCACGACGATCATGACCATGATCACCACCACCATCATCACGACAACAATCTCCGCGCGGCCTATGTCCACGTCATGGCGGACGCGGCGACCTCGGTGCTGGCGATCGCCGCGCTCGTGGTCGCCATGTATTCGGGATGGGCCTGGGCCGATCCGGCGGTCGGCCTGATCGGCAGTGCCGTGATCGCAAGCTGGGCGTTCGGTCTGATCAAGACATCAGGCGCGGTGCTGCTCGACGTCCGCGCCGACGAGAAGCTGGAGCGCGTGATCCGGGCGCGCATGGAGATCGGCGACGACCGCGTCACCGATCTGCATCTGTGGCAGGTCGGCCCGGGCCATTGCGCCGTGCTGGTCTCGGTGGTGTCGGACCAACCGAAGCAGCCGGCCGTCTACAAGAGGCGGCTCGCCGGGTTGAAGGGGTTGAGCCACGTCACGGTCGAGGTCGAGACCTGCCCGCATTGAGGCGGGAATTCTGCGAACTGGCCGGGGTTGACCCTCGGTCACAGCCGACAATGGCTGCAAGGGAGGAACGAATGACGCCAAGGATCACGCTCGCTCTCGCCGTCGCCGCGCTTGCTCTGTGCGGCCATGCGGCGCTGGCGCAATCGGAAAAGACCGGTGTCGAAAAGCTCTACGTGCTCAATTGCGGGGAGGGCACCGCCGGCGACATCTCGCGCTGGACGCCCGGCCTCAACGAGGGCAAGACGATGGACTTCGTCGACAGCTGCTATCTCGTCAAGCACGCCAAGGGCTGGTTCCTGTGGGACACCGGCATCGCCGACGCAGTCGCCGCGATGCCGAACGGCCTTACGCCCGCCGATCCCAAGGCCGTAACCTGGCGCCGGCCGAAGACGCTTGCCGCCCAGCTCGAACAGCTCGGCCTCAAGCCCGGTGACGTCAAGATGATGGCCGTCTCGCACACCCATCCCGACCACACCGGCAATGTCGAGCTATTCCCGCAGGCCACGCTCTACGTGCAGAAGGCCGAGTATGACTGGCCCGGCGCCAACAACGAGCCGCGATTCAAGCCCTCGCACCCGGTCGAGCTGCTTGCGGGCGACAAGGATGTGTTCGGCGACGGCAGCGTGACCATCCTGTCGACGCCCGGCCATACGCCGGGACATCAATCGCTGCTGGTGAAGCTGCCGAAGACCGGCGCCGTCGTACTGTCGGGCGACGCCGTGCATTTCAAGGACAATTGGGACAACCGCCGCGTGCCCAGCATGAACGCCAACAAGGACCAGAGCGCGGCCTCGATGCAGAAGATCGCCGACACGCTCAGTAAGGAGAAGGCGCAGCTCTGGATCAACCACGACAAGGTCCAGCGCGACAGCCAGAAGATGGCGCCTGAGTTTTACGACTAGCTTCCCGCGACGCCCCTGTTGCCACTACGGTGGCAGCAGGGGCGTGCTAGCGCCCTCAACAAGCTCCGCAACGGGAGACGATTGTGGGTGAGTGGGCCGGGGTTGCGATCGCGCTGGCGTCGAGCAGCCTTGGCGGCACTGCCGCGGCGATCACCCGCTATCTGGTCGGCGGCGCCGATCCGATCCTGCTCGCGATCCTGCGCTGGGGGATCGGCTTTCTCTGCCTCCTGCCGTGCGCGGTTCTGTTCGGCGTGCGCTGGCCGCAGCGGTCCGATTGGCCGGCCGTGGCGCTGCTCGGCATCTGCTTTTTCGGCCTGTTCTTCATCCTCTACAACATCGCGGTCTCCTACACGACCGCCGCGCGCGCCAGTCTCGCGCTTGCGACGCTGCCGCTCCACACCATGGTGGTCGGCGCCATGCTCGGCGTCGAGCGGCTGACGGCGCGCAAGATCATTGGTGTCGGCATCGCCGTGCTCGGCGTGGCGGCGGCGCTGGCGGCGGGCCTGGCGCAAAGCCCGCCGGGCGCCTGGCGCGGCGAGCTGATCATGAGCGGTGCCGTGTTCTGCATGGCGTTCTACAACGTGCTGTCGCGGCCGCTGATGCAGCGCTCCAGCCCGCTCGGTTTTCTCACGGTCGGCATGGGTGCGGGCGCCGCCGTGCTGGTGCTCGCGGGTTTCGTGAAGGGCAGCTTTGCAGCGCTTGATCATTTCACGATGGGGCAGTGGATTGCCGGCGTCTATCTCGGCATCGGCGGCGGTGCGCTCGCCTTCATCCTCTGGGTCATGGCGCTGGCGCGGGCAACGCCGACCCGGGTCGCCAATACGATGACGGTCAACCCGATCGCCGCCACCTTGCTGGCCGCGCTGCTGATCGGCGAGCCGATCACGCCCAACCTTCTGATCGGGCTGGTCGCCGTGTTCGCCGGCATCTGGATCGCGACCGGCGAAACGAAGCCGGCCTAGTTGCGCGGTGCGGTCACGGGGGGCGGGCTCGCTTCCGGCGCCTTCTTCGGCTTCAGCGAGCCGGCGTAGAAGGAGATCAGCCAGACCAGGATGATGGCGAGGAGATAGACACCCCAGGCCTGTGGCGGCGTGGTCGCCCAGCGCAGGAGGCCCTTGAATGTGCGGGGCGGGCGCGTGTCTTCGGTCATGCTTCGCTTGTGCGCGAAAGCTCCGGCCCGGTCAATCCGGCCGCGGTTGCGCGCGGATCATGAACAGCGCGGCCAGCGCCGAGAGGCTGAGCGCGGATGAGACGATCAGCACCTTGGCGCCCATGACGTCGATGAGCAGGCCAAAGGCCAGCGGCGCCACGGCTTGCGCCATCCGTGCCGGCGCGCCGATGATGCCGAGGCGATAGCCGAAATCCTTGGGGCCGAAGATCGACAGCGGCAGCGTGCCGCGCGCGATGGTCAGGATGCCGTTGCCGGAGCCGTGGAACAGCGCAAACGCACTGGCCGCGGCGCCGCCGAAGATCGCAACGACCACGGCGCCGATCGGGTGGGTGAGGCAGGCGAGCCGCGTCGACCACAGCGGATGAAAGCGGCTGAGGAAGCCTGCCTCCAGAACCCGCGCGGCGACTTGTGCGGGGCCGATCAGCGCACCGGCCGCGATCGCCTCGACCGGCGTCGCGCCGGTGGTCTCCAGGATGCGCGGGAAATGCGCGGCCATCGCGCCGGTGACGGTCCAGACTGCCGCAAAGATGAAGGCGAGCAGCACCATGGTGCGGTCGAGCGGCAGATGCGGCTTCACCGCTGTCGCCGCAGCCTGCCTGGCGCCCTTGATCGTCGGCAGCAAGAAGAAGTTGAGCGGCAGGCCGATCAGGATATTGGCAGCGGCCCAGGCAAAGCAGGTGTCGCGCCAGCCGATATGGGCGAGGCCCCAGGCGGTGAGCGGCCAGCCGACGGTCGATGCAAAGCCCGCCATCAGCGTGATGCCGGTGATCGGCCTGCGCGCCTCCGTGCCGTAGATACGGCCGAGCGCGGCGAAGGCGGCGTCGTAGAGCCCCATCGCCATGCCGATGCCGAGCACGAGCCAGGCCATCGCCATCACCGCCACCGATTGCGAGAGGCCGAGCAGAACGAGGCCGGCGGCGATGGTCAGGTTCGACACCGAGAGGACCTGCCGGCCGCCGACCAGATCGATCTGTCGGCCGATGCGCGGCCCGAGCAGCGCCGAGATCACCAGCGAGGCCGAGAACGCGCCAAACACCCAGTTGGAGGAGATGCCGAGATCGCGCGCCATGGGATCGGCGAGCAGCGCCGGCAGATAGTAGCTCGAGGCCCAGGCCAGGGTCTGCGTGGTACCGAGCGCCAGGATGATCGGAAGCTGGCGCTGGCTCATATCCCCGAATTTCTGATCGGCGGTGTCATCATTCGCATTTGCGGCCCGAGGCGGCAGCGCGTCAACAGCGTCAACGACATATGCGACCTGCCGCGGGTGGGAGCCTTGGCTGCGGGCGGGAGCCTTGACGTCGCAAGGTCCGCGCGCCGCCTTTCGCTCGTCACGAATGCACGGCATAATGGCGCATGCAATTGACCTCGCGCCTTGCGCTGATGAACTGGTTGGCCGGCCAGGGGCTCACCGGCCTGCCCGAACCCGAACTGCTGCGCGGCTTCTGCGAGCGCTGCCGCGCCGAGGGGCTGGAACTCTCGCGTGGGCTTGTCGTGATTGATACGCTGCACCCGATCTACGAGGGTCGCGCCTTCCGCTGGAGCGATACACCGACCAACGAGAGCGACGTCGTCGAATACGGCTCGACGGCCGAGGGCGACGCGGCCAACAATTGGCGCCGGTCAGTGTTCTATCATTTGCTCGAGCATGGTCACGACGAGATGGTGATCGATCTCGCCGACGCGCCCTCGCTCGATTTTTCGCAAATCGGCGAGCTCGCCGAAACCGGTCACCGCCATTTCCTGGCCTTTGTGCACCGCTTCGGGGAGACCGGAGCGCTCGGGCAGATGGACTGCCTCTACTCCTCCTGGACAACGCGACGCGACAGCGGCTTCGCCGAAGGCGAGCTCGCGGCGCTGCGCGACCTCGTGCCGGTGCTGGGGCTCGCGATCAAGTCGGCGCAGCAGGTCGACATCGCGCGCACGCTCGGCCGCGTCTATCTCGGACGCGATGCATCAGAGCAGGTCTTGAGCGGACGTATCTCGCGCGGCGTCACCGAGCGCATCAACGCCGTGCTGTGGTATTCGGATCTGCGCGGCTCGACCGGAATCAGCGAGAGCATCGGCCCCGACGAGATCATCCCGTTCCTGAACGACTATGCGCAAGCCGTGATCGATGCGATCCACGACGCCGGCGGCGACGTGCTGAAGTTGATCGGCGACGGCGTGCTCGCAATGTTCACCGGTGAAGACATGGCGCATGCCCGGCGCGCCGCGCTGCGCGCCGAGCATTTGTTCCGGAAGAACGTTGCAGCGCTGAACCTGAGGCGGGGCGCCGAGGGCCGTCCCACCACGTCCGCCTATATCGGCCTGCATGTCGGCGAGGTCTTCTACGGCAATATCGGCAGCGAGGACCGGCTTGATTTCACCGTGGTCGGTCCGACGGTGAACGAGGTCAGCCGCATCGCCTCGATGAGCCGTTCGGTCGATCGCGAACTGCTGGCCTCGGCGGAGTTCTACAAGGGCCTCGACGCCGCCGGCCGCCGCTACCTCGTCTCCACCGGCCGCTACGCGCTGCGTGGCATCGGCCGCGCGCAGGATCTCTACACGCTCGATCCGGAGGTGGACGCGAACGAGCCGGTGACGGGGAGCTACGAGCGGTATCTGGCGGGCTAGGCTGGCTGTTACAACATACTCCGTCATTGCGAGGAGCACTTGCGACGAAGCAATCCAGACTATCTCCGCGGACACGCAGCAATCCAGACTGTCTCGGTGCGGAAGGCAATCCAGAATCCGTGCCGCGGAAATAGTTGGATTGCTTCGCTTCGCTCGCAATGACAGATTGCTTCGCTTCGCTCGCAATGACGGTGCAGCTAACACCGCGCCGCCACCTCATCGCCCACCATGTCCGGCTGCCGGTCCAGCGCCACGGCGGGCGAGAGCCAGATCACTAGCGCCTGCACGCCGAATACGGCGGCGGCGAGATAGAGGCACGCTTCCGCGCTCCAGAGGCCGCCGACGACCGCACCCAGCGCCGAGCCGACCGGGCGGGCGCCGTAGCTCATGATGTTGATGGCGGAGACGCGGCCGAGCAGGCGTGGCGGGGTCACCGACTGGCGCAACGTCGTGGTCGAGATCACCCACAGGATCGGCCCGACGCCGAGCAGGAAGAAGCTCAAGGCCGCAAGCCAGGGCGAGGGGACCAGCACCGTCAGCGCCATCACTACCGCCGCGACGAAGCCGGTGACGGGGCCGAGGCCGACGACCGTGCCGAACGCGACGCGCTTCATCACGCGCGTGGCGAACAGCGCGCCGATCACCATGCCGACACCGTACATCGTCAGCACGGTGCCGATGCCGGCAGCGGTCAGGCCGAGGTGACGTACGGCGTAGGGCACGAACACCGCGATCTGCAGAAACCATCCGGTGTTGAAGATGAACTGGGTGATGAACACCGGCCGGAGCAGCGGATGATGAAACACGAAGGCCGCGCCCTCGCGGATGTCCTGGAACGGATGCCGCCGTGGGGCCGGCGTGCGGTCGGGCTCGTAGATGCCGGAGAGCAGCACGACGGCGATCGCGGACAGCGCGGCCGCAAAGCCGAAGGCCGGGCTCGCGCCCCACCACCCGACCAGCACGCCGCCGAGCGCAGGGCCGCTGGCGAAGGCGATGGTGCGTGCGAGCTCGATCCGCGCATTTGCTGCCGGCAACAGGTCCGAACTCACCAGGGAGGGCACCAGCGCCGGCGCGGCCACGCTGTAGACGACGGTGCCGCACACGGCGGCAAAGCCGAGCAGCGCCAGCAGCGGCAGATTGAGCGCGCCGAGTGCCAGCAGCAGCACGATCGCTGCAAGGGCCGCGGCCCGCAGCGCCTCGGCGCCCGCCATCAGCGAACGGCGGGAGATGCGGTCGGCCAGCAGGCCGGCCGGTATCGCGAACAGGACGAAGGGCAGGGTCAGCGTGGTCTGGAGCAGGCCCGTCTGGCCCTCGGCGACGCCGAGCGTCAGCACCGCGACGATGGGGGCCGCGGCCAGCGCGATCTGTTCGGCCGACTGTGCCGCCAGGTTCGACCAGGCGAGGCGGTTGAATGTCTCGGGGAGGCGCGGGGGAATTGACATGGCTCGTTTCCTGCAAAGTCGGGTTGGCGCCAGTATCCGCCTCGGAGGACGTCCAAACCCACCCGCTTCCCGACTGGGGCGACGAAATAGCGACCGCCACCGGAACGCACCCGCCTAGATGCAGTTGCAAATGAGTTGCAATAAGGCTCGACTTCGGTATTCTCGCCGCATGGATGCTCGCTCTCCCGATCTGACCCGAGATGCCGCCGGCTGGCGCAATGACGCGCCGATGACCAAGAGCCTGGCCGAGGTGAATGCCTCGGTCGCCCTCCCCATCGCGGGGGTGTGGTGGCGGCGCCTGCTCGCCTTTGTCGGCCCGGGCTATCTGGTGTCGGTCGGCTACATGGACCCCGGCAATTGGGCGACCGACCTCGCCGGTGGATCGAAGTTCGGCTACACGCTGCTCTCGGTCATCCTGCTCTCGAATTTGATGGCGATCCTGCTGCAATCACTGGCGGCACGGCTCGGCATCGTCACCGACCGCGACCTGGCGCAGGCCTGCCGCGGGACCTATTCGCCGGCCGTGAACTTTCTGCTCTGGCTTGCCTGCGAGGCGGCGATCATCGCCTGCGATCTCGCCGAGGTCATCGGCACGGCGATCGCGCTCAAGCTGCTGTTCGGCATTCCCCTGATTGGCGGCGCGCTGATCGCCGCGCTGGATGCCTTCTTGCTGCTCATCCTGATGAATCGCGGCTTCCGTTTCCTCGAAGCCTTCGTCATCGCGCTGCTCGTCGTGATCGCAGTCTGCTTCACGGTCCAGCTTGCCGCGGCCGCACCGCCGGTGGCCGAGATGCTGAGGGGATTTGTGCCGAAGACCGAGATCTTCACCAACCCCGAGATGCTCTACATCGCGATCGGCATCATCGGCGCCACTGTCATGCCGCATAATCTCTATCTGCATTCCTCGATCGTGCAGACGCGCGCCTATGAGCGCAACGACGAAGGCCGGCGCGAGGCGATCAAATGGGCGACGACGGATTCGACCATCGCCCTGATGCTGGCGCTGTTCATCAACGCCGCGATCCTGGTCGTGGCTGCCGCAACCTTCCACAAGAGCGGCCATTCTGACGTTGCCGAGATCGGCCAGGCCTTCGAGCTGCTGTCTCCGCTGCTCGGGCTCGGCGTCGCCTCGACACTGTTCGCAGTGGCGCTGCTTGCCTCGGGCCTGAATTCAACGGTGACGGCGACGCTTGCCGGCCAGATCGTGATGGAAGGCTTTCTCGATTTGCGCCTGCCGAGCTGGGCGCGCCGGTTGCTGACGCGCGGCATCGCGATCATTCCCGTGATCGTCGTCACCGCGATCTATGGCGAGCGCGGCACGGCTGATCTGCTGGTATTCAGCCAGGTCGTGTTGTCGATGCAGCTGCCTTTCGCCGTGATCCCGCTGGTGCGGTTCGTCTCGGACCGCCGCAAGATGGGCAAGTTCGTAATCCCGGCGTGGGTCGCGGCGATCGCTTGGATCGTTGCCGGCATCATCGTGGTTTTGAACCTGAAGCTGCTCGCGGATACGCTGTTCGGGTGATCAATCAGGGCCGTGACGGCGTTTCGGCTTGTATGGGCTGAGCGGATTGACGTCGAGGTCGACCTCTTTCACGCATTGCTGACTTTCGCGATGACTCGAGCCGGCGTGCCACTTGCCTGAACGAAGCTCGACCTTCCTCATCTCGGCGATCTTTAGGCACTTCCAGTCGCCTGCGCGAGGAAGTCCTTTGCTGGAGCCGCCAGAGAATTGGAAGGCAAGTGTGTATTCCTCGCCGTTCGTATGGCCAAGCAACGCGGGACAAATGGCGCGCGGGTGACCCTGATACGAGCAGTGCACCTGAAGTCGTTCGATAATGGCCTGTGCGATTAGATCGTAAGTCCGGGACAAGGATGCCTCCGTAGTCTCTTCTGCTTACGGCCCTTGCATATTGGTCGCCCGCAGGCGAACGGCTATGCCGATCAATCCTGCGGCTCGGACGCCGCATCGCCTTGCGCGTCGATGCGCAGCCAGCCTGAGGGGGCGAGGCGCTGCTGGGGCAGGAAGCGGGCCTTGTAGTCCATCTTCTTGGAGCCCTCGATCCAGTAGCCGAGATAGACGTAAGGCAATCCCTGCCGGCGGGCGCGGGCGATGTGGTCGAGGATCATGAAGGTGCCCATCGAGCGGCTGACCTCGCCCGGCTCGAAGAACGAATAGACCATCGACAGGCCGTCGCTGAGCACGTCGGTCAGCGCGACCGCGATCAGCTCCTCGCCCCGGCCGGTGATGCCGCTGTCGGGACCGCGCTTGCGGTACTCGATGATGCGGGTCTCGACGTGGCTGTCCTCGACCATCATGGCGTAGTCGAGCACGGTCATGTCGGCCATGCCGCCATGGCGGTGACGGGAATCGAGATAGGCGCGGAACACCGAATATTGCTCGGAGGTCGGCACCGCGCTGCGCTGCTCGCCGATGATGTCGGCGTTGCGCGCGATCACCTTGCGGAAGTTGCGGGAGGGGCGGAACTCGTTGGCGATCACCCGGACCGAGACGCAGGCGCGACACTGGTCGCAGGCGGGACGGTAGGCGATCGACTGGCTGCGACGGAAGCCGCCGTGGGTCAGGAGGTCGTTGAGGTCACCGGCGCGCTCACCTACGAGGTGCGTAAACACCTTGCGCTCGTGCCGGCCCGGCAGATAGGGGCAGGGGGAGGGCGCCGTGAGGTAAAATTGTGGGGTGTCGCGCGAGTGCTGGGTCAAGGGACGTCGTGGGCCTCCAAAATGTGCATCAGCATCGCGCTACGAAAGCCCCCGGTCAATCGGTCTACTCGGCAGGTCAGATCGGACAGCATAGCGGGTCCAGGTTGATAGGTTCTTGATCCAGGTTGGTTGATCAGGAGGTCCTTGATCGAAAGGTCGCTGATCAGTAGGTCCTGGCGCCTTGAGGCACCGGCGCACGAACGGAATTGTTGATCACGACCGTTCCCAACACGAAATCCTGCAGCAAGCGCCTGCGGCCGTTGAAGAGGCCGACCAGGACGACGAAAGGCGACAGGAACGAGACGGTCACCCAGAACAGCACGGCGTGGGTGGCCCCGAGCACGAAATAGCCGGGCGCGCCGTACCAGGTGCGCAATTCAAGATCCATCACGCGCATGCCGATGGTCGCGGACGACGGACCGCCGATGCAGGCGCCGTAATAGACGATGGCCCAGATCACGGAGGCCGGCCAGGCCAGCCAGAACAGCGCCCAGCCGATGCCGAGCGTGACCACGCCGAACACCGCGATGAAGAGGTAGCCGAGGATCACCGGCACCGAGATCACGAGCATGTCGATCAAGAAGGCGAACACCCGCCGCATCGCAACGCCGCGGAACAGTTCCGGGTGCAGATAGGGATCGTAGGCGTGCGGCTGCGCCCCACCGTCATTGCGCCAGGCATTGCCCGAGTCCGAATACGACATGACCATTCTCCCGAGGGAAACTCCCGTGGCAGGACTCCCGTGGCAGGACATGGGAACAGGCCGTCCGCGTGCCAAGGGCGCCGGGATTAACAAGCCGAAATATTCCGGCGATTCGGGGGCGGCGGAGGTGGTCGTGGCACACCCT
>NZ_JADPIT010000015.1:1157155-1165518 GCF_023073035.1 Bradyrhizobium sp. 62 | reverse complement strand
AAAGCCAGGACCCATTACCCCAGGGAGATGTTTGGCGAAGATTGATCGTCGGTACTGCGACCGATCGGAATCGAGAGATCACGCTTATGGGTCCTGGCTTTCGCCAGGACGACGATGAAGAGACACATGTGCCGGCCTTCGCCGGGACGACCTTGGGATCTACCCCTGAGCGCGCAGCTTCTCCGCCGCCTTCGGTGCGAAATAACTCAGCACACCGTCGGCGCCGGCGCGCTTGAAGGCGAGCAGGCTCTCCATCATGGCGCGGTCGCCGTCGAGCCAGCCGTTGTTGGCGGCTGCCGCGATCATCGCGTATTCGCCGGACACCTGGTAGGCGAAGGTCGGCATTGCGAACGTGTCCTTCACGCGGCGGACGACGTCGAGATAGGGCATGCCGGGCTTGACCATCACCATGTCGGCGCCCTCGGCGATGTCGAGCTCGACCTCGCGCAACGCCTCGTCGGTGTTGGCGCTGTCCATCTGGTAGGTGCGCTTGTCGCCAGTGAGCGTCTTGGCCGAGCCGATCGCGTCGCGGAACGGGCCGTAGAAGGCGGAGGCGTATTTTGCGGCATAGGCCATGATCTGCACGTCAAGCAGGCCGGTGCGATCCAGACCCTCGCGGATCGCGGCGACGCGGCCGTCCATCATGTCGGAGGGCGCGATGATGTCGCAGCCGGCTTCGGCCTGCACCAGGGCCTGACGCACCAGCACGGCGACTGTCTCGTCGTTCAGGATCTTGCCGTCGGAGATCAGGCCGTCATGGCCGTGACTGGTGAAGGGATCGAGCGCGACGTCGCAGAGAATGCCGATCTCCGGAAACTCCTTCTTGATCGCGCGCACCGCCTGGCAGACCAGATTGTTCGGGTTGGTGGCTTCCGAGCCGTCCTCGTCGCGTAGGGATGGGTCGGTGTAGGGAAACAGCGCGAGGCACGGGATCGTGAGCTTCATCGCCCGCTCGGCGTCGCGCACGGCCTGATCGACGCTGAGACGCTCGACGCCCGGCATCGAGGCGATCTGCTCGCGCTTGTTGTTGCCGTCGATCAGAAACAGCGGCCAGATCAGATCGTCCGTCGTGAGCACGTTCTCGCGCACCATGCGCCGGGCCCATTCGGCCTTGCGGTTGCGGCGCGGGCGCACGGTCAGATCGAGGGCAGGGGAGGCCCCAGTGCCATCCCGGCGCGAGACTTCGCGCAATTCGATCGGACGCCCGTATTTGATCGCCATCACTCTTCCTCCGGCTGGAATTATTCTTATACCAGCTCGCATGGTTCCCGTCACCGCGGGTTGACCTGTCGCAAAAGATGGCAGCCGATTGATTTTGCGGGGCAAAGCAGCCAGAAGGGGGCATGTCCGAGATCTCCACCCGCGATGTGGCCCGCGACAGTGCCAGGGACGCCGTCCGAGACAATGCCAGAGACAGCGCAATGTCGGTGGCGGCGATCTCGTCGGAGCGGGCTGAGTCCGACGACAATGTCTGGACGCGCCGGCTCGTGCTGTTCCTGCGGGTGATGGCGCTGCTCTCGATCCTCAAGGGCCTCTACCATTGGGCGCAGGTGACGGGCTTCGTCGGCGGTGAGGACGAGGCGTTCGAGAACCAGTCGATGGCCTGGCAGGCCTCGACCATCTACTTCGCCGTGATCGAACTCGTTGCCGCGGTCGGGCTGTGGCTGGCGACGCCCTGGGGCGCCGTGGTGTGGCTGACGACCGTCGTGTCGATGGCGGTGATCGAACTGATGTTCCCGGGCATCTACGGCGGCAGCCTGATTGTGGTCGGGGTCGAAGCCTTCATGCTGGCGGCCTATCTCGCACTCGCCTGGATGGCCGCACGCGAACGGCCGCCATAGCAAACTCTCGTGTCCCGGCTCTGCGCTCCGCTTCGCTGTGCTGGTCCGGGACAGGAGAATGTCGCGCTTGGTTGACGGCTGGTTGCGTAAAATTCGACGTAAGTTTTCGCTAACCAGCGTGTTCCGCCACAGCTCTTACGCGGCCGTTTCGAAACGGGGCGGGGCTGTTCTGGAATGCGACAATCGGGGCGGACGGAGGGTGAACAGGACCTTGCGAGAGTCAACAGAGAGTTGCGAAAAGTGCTTGTGGCACAGGCTTAATCCGCAATTCACTGTCTTAAATTCATGATCTCTTTATTCTCTTATTTAAGCCGATCTTCAAACGAGCCCCTTAAGTTGCACCTATCAGACGGGACACAAGTTTCGTCGAATGAGTGTCGATAAAAACGACAACAGGGGAAGTGTCATGATGAAAGCCGTCGCAACTGCGGCAGATACCGCAGAGCGCGTCTCCGGCCAGCAGGGTTCGGTGCAGACGCTCTATCTGGAAGCCTTGACCCTGGTGGAGCGGCTGCATCGCCGGCTGCTCGACGTGATCAAGGACGAGTTTGATCGCCGCGGCCGTGCCGACATCAACTCGGTGCAGGCGCTGCTGCTCTACAACATCGGCGACAAGGAGCTGACCGCGGGCGAACTGCGCACGCGCGGTTATTATCTCGGCTCCAACGTCTCCTACAATCTGAAGAAGCTCGTCGAGCTCGGCTTCCTCGATCATCAGCGCTCGCGCGTCGATCGCCGCTCGGTGCGCATCCGCCTGACGCCGCAGGGCCAGGAAGTCCGCCGCATCGTCGACTCGCTCTACCAGAAGCACGTCAAGACGGTGGAGCAGGTCGGTGGCATCTCGGGCGAGGAGTTCTCGACCCTCAACAAGTCGCTGCACCGCCTCGAACGGTTCTGGACCGACCAGATCCTGTATCGTCTCTGAGTTCTTTTCGACGGGACAAGGCCAAGCCGGCCCACAACAAGACCGGCAAGCCTCCCAACGTGCCTGAGCTTCCCCAAGCGCGCCGGCCCGGCTGTGTCCGGACCGGTGCGTTTTTCCATTTCGCGGTTGCGAAAAAAATCCCCGATTCCATGGAACGAGTTCCCGGTTCGGCACTTATCTCCTCCGGATCGGAGGCTGACGATGCTGGTCGAGCGGGGCGTGGGGGTGATGAACGTGGAACTCGTGAGCGAGGCCTATGCCATCGCCGCGAACTATCTTCGCCGCTCCGGCGCGATCCGCGACACCCTCGTCACCGACGAAAGCCTGCTCGAGATCGTCATCCAGCTGCTCCAGCACGGCGAATTCAACAAGATCAGGTTGGCCAACAAGGCCATCGTCAGGTTCGAGGCGCAGTCCGAGGCCAAAGCGGTTGCCTGATCTCAACCCCCAAACGCGGCAAAAACCAGAGGGTGCCATGGAAGCTGCCATTGACCGGATCATGCATACCTACGATTTGCTCGCCAACCGCACGTCTGCGGCGAGCGCGGAGGCGCGGGAAAAGGTCACCAACTATCTCAATACGTTGATGGAAGCCGGCGAGAAAGACACCCACAGGTTGACGGTTTGCGGCCTCACCTATCTGCGGCAGCTCGACGGCAGCGTGGATCCCGTGAAGGCGGGGTATACCGGGCTTTAGAGGCTGGCTCGCACCCGCGCGGCCTTTCAAGCCCAAAGGAGGTCTTTCAGGACACGGACGACCGGATACCGCCCCGTCGTCCAAATCCTCTAATCCCACTATATCTTGCATAAATCACCGGTCCGACCCGCAACTACTTGGCCTGTTGCGGGCGATGTGGTAGATCGCGCTCGCCGCTTCCGATCGCCACACCAGACCCGCCCGTAGCCCGCCAAAAGGCTGCGGCGGTGGAGATATTCGCAAGATGACCTTCGCCAAAACCGCCTCCGCGCCCGATTCGTTTTTCACCGCCTCGCTCGAGCAGGCTGACCCGGAAATCGCAGCCGCCATCAAGGGCGAGCTCGGCCGCCAGCGTCACGAGGTCGAGCTGATCGCCTCCGAGAACATCGTCAGCCGTGCCGTGCTGGAAGCGCAGGGTTCGGTGATGACCAACAAATATGCGGAAGGCTATCCGGGCGCGCGCTACTACGGCGGTTGTGAGTGGGTCGACGTCGCCGAGAACCTCGCGATCGATCGCGCCAAGAAGCTGTTCGGCGCCAACTTCGCCAACGTGCAGCCGAACTCCGGCAGCCAGATGAACCAGGCGGTGTTTCTGGCGCTGCTTCAGCCCGGCGACACCTTCATGGGCCTCGATCTCGCGGCCGGCGGCCATCTCACCCACGGCTCCCCCGTCAACATGAGCGGCAAGTGGTTCAAGGCCGCGCACTACACCGTGCGCCGCGAGGACCAGATCATCGACATGGACGCCGTCGCCAAGCAGGCCGAGGAGGTCAAGCCGAAGCTGATCGTGGCCGGCGGCTCGGCCTATTCGCGCGCCTGGGACTTCAAGCGCTTCCGCGAGATCGCGGACAGCGTCGGCGCGTATCTCCTGGTCGACATGGCGCACTTCGCCGGTCTCGTCGCCGGCGGCGTGCATGCCTCGCCGGTGCCGCATGCTCACATCACCACCACCACGACCCACAAATCGCTGCGCGGTCCGCGCGGCGGCCTGATGCTGTGGAATGACGAGGCGCTGACCAAGAAATTCAACTCGGCGATCTTCCCGGGCCTGCAGGGCGGCCCCCTGATGCATGTGATCGCGGCGAAGGCAGTCGCCTTTGCCGAGGCACTGCGGCCGGACTTCAAGGTCTATGCCAAGAACGTCGTCGAGAACGCCAAGGCGCTGGCCGAGGCGATGAAGGGCCACGGGTTCGATATTGTCTCCGGTGGCACCGATAACCATCTGATGCTGGTTGACCTCCGGCCGAAGGGCCTGAAGGGCAACGCCTCGGAGAAGGCGCTGGTTCGCGCTGCCATCACCTGCAACAAGAACGGTATTCCTTTCGACCCCGAGTCGCCGTTTGTCACCTCCGGTATTCGGCTGGGCACGCCTGCGGCAACCACCCGCGGCTTCGGAGTCGCTGAATTCCAGCAGGTCGCCGGTATGATCGCCGAAGTCCTCAACGCGATCGCGCAGTCCTCCGACGGCAAGGCGCCGCTGGTGGAAGCCGCGATCAAGGAACGGGTCAAGGCGCTCACCGACCGTTTCCCGATCTATCAGTAAGGTCCAAGAAAACCGGTCAAGGTCAACGGATGCGCTGCCCGAACTGCAACAGTCTCGATACGCAGGTGAAGGACTCGCGTCCGACCGAGGACTCTTCCGTGATCCGCAGGCGACGCGTGTGCGTCGCCTGCAATTTCCGCTTCACCACCTTCGAGCGCGTGCAGCTGCGCGAGCTCACGGTGATCAAGCGCAACGGCCGCCGCGTGCCGTTCGACCGCGACAAGCTGATGCGCTCGGTGTCGATCAGCTTGCGCAAGCGGCAGGTCGAGCCGGAGCGGGTGGAGAAGATGGTCTCCACCATCGTGCGCGAGCTCGAGACCGGGGGCGAGGCTGAAATCTCCTCCGAAGTGATCGGCGAGACCGTGATGGAGCATCTGCGCACGCTCGACGATGTTGCCTATGTCCGCTTCGCCTCGGTCTACCGCAATTTCCGCGAGGCCAAGGATTTCGCCGACGTGCTCGGCGAGCTCTCCGGTGAGGAGGAAGCGCGGCTCGCCGCGATCCGCAAATGATCTTCCGCATCCTGGAGGATCAATTCGCGCAGAAGGCGCGCGAGTCCAGGGATGCCGACCGGCGCTTCATGGAGCTTGCGCTGGCGCTCGGCAGGCGCGGGCAGGGACGTACCTGGCCCAATCCCGCCGTCGGTGCCGTTATCGTCAAGGACGGCGTGATCGTCGGCCGCGGCTGGACCCAACCAGGCGGGCGGCCGCATGGCGAGCCTGAAGCGCTGCGGCGTGCCGGCGAGGCCGCGGGCGGCGCCGCGCTCTACGTCACGCTGGAGCCATGCTCGCATTTCGGCAAATCGCCACCGTGCGCCGACGCCGTGATCGCCGCCGGCATCAAGCGTGTGGTGGCCGCGATCAAGGATCCCAATCCGGAAGTCGCCGGTCAGGGCCATGCGCGCCTGCGCGCCGCCGGCATCATGGTGGATGTGGGTCTGTGCGCGCGCGAAGCCGCCTTCGACCACGCCGGGCATTTCCGTCGCATCAGGGATCAGCGCCCACATGTGATCCTGAAGCTTGCGGTCTCGCCCGACGGCAAGATCGGCGCGGCTGGGGGCAAGCCGGTCGCGATCACCGGCGAGGCAGCGCGCAACCGGGTGCATCTCCTGCGCGCGCAAAGCGACGCCGTCCTGGTCGGCATCGGCACGGTGCTGGCGGACGATCCGCAGCTCGACTGCCGCCTGCCGGGCATGGCAGCGCGCTCACCGGTGCGCGTGGTGCTCGATCAGAGCCTGCGCATTCCCGGCGCGAGCAAGCTCGTGGGCTCCGCGCGCGAGATTCCACTGTGGGTGATGGGTTCTGAACTCGCGGAGGCCGCGGCCGCCACGCGGCTCGGTGCTGCCGGCGCGCAGGTGATCCGCGTGCCGCCCGGCAACGCCGCGGGACTCGATCTTGCGGCAGTGCTGCATGCATTGGCCGGGAAGGGCATCACGCGGCTGATGGTCGAGGGCGGCAGCCGCGTTGCGGCGTCCTTCATCGCCGCTGACCTCGTTGACGAAATATGGCTGTTCCGCGGCGCGGATGCGGTGGGCGCTGACGGGGTGGATGCGCTCGCTGCATTGCCCCTGTCGAAAATCACGCAGTCGCAGGCCTATAAGGTTCATGCTAGCGAGACCTTCGACAAGGATACTCTCACCATCTACGAGCGCGCGTAATGTTCACCGGCATTGTCACTGATATCGGCGAGATCGTCGGCTTCACGCCGACAGCGCGGGGCCAGTTGCACCGGCTGCGCATCGCCTGCCGCTACGACCAGACCACCATTGCGGACGGCGCCTCGATCGCCTGCAATGGCGTCTGCCTGACGGTGGTTGCTTCTGGTGTCGAAGGCGGCAAGGACTCTGCTCAGAGGTCCTGGTTCGACGTCGATGCCGCGGCCGAGACGCTGGCGCTGACGACCGCCAAGCACTGGAGGGTCGGCACCAGGCTCAATCTCGAGCGTGCGCTCAAGATCGGCGACGAGCTTGGCGGGCATATCGTCGCCGGCCATGCCGATGGCATCGCGACCCTCGTCGGCCGCGAGGACCTGCCCGAGATGGCGCGGTTCGAGCTCTCCACGACGCGGGAGCTGGCGCGGTTCATCGCGACCAAGGGCTCGATCACGCTCGACGGCGTCTCGCTGACGGTTAATACGGTGAAGGACGTGACCTTTTCCGTGCTGATCATCCCGCACACCCTGACGGTCACGACGATCGGCGGCTGGAAGGCGGGGGATGAGGTCAATATCGAGGTTGATCTGATGGCCCGCTACGCGGCGCGGCTGACGGAAATGAAGTGACGGCGTCTTTGAACTTGGCTTACCCGCTGGTGGCGACTACATAGCGCCAACCCCTGTGGAACGGATTTGACGATGGCAGACGCGCGGCGCGCACCCCTGAAGGACCAGACCGACATTTCCGGCGCACGCGCGCTGATTGTCGAGGCACGGTTCTATGATGATCTCCAGGACGCGATGCTCGAAGGCGCGGTGGCCGAGCTGAAGGCGGCCGGTCTGACCCACGACGTCATCACGGTTCCCGGCGCACTGGAGATTCCTGCGGCGATCGCCATCGCGGTTGATGCCGCGGCCGCCAATGGCAAGCCCTACGACGCCGCGATCGCGCTCGGCTGCGTGATCCGTGGCGACACCATCCATTTCGAGATCGTTTCGCAGGAATCCTCCCGCGCGCTGATGGACTTGGCGGTGGCGCGCAAGCTGCCGCTCGGCAACGGCATCCTCACCGTCAACACCGAGGCGCAGGCCTGGGCGCGGGCGCGTGCCAGCGAGTTGAACAAGGGCGGCGACGCCGCGCGGGCCGCGATTGCGATGCTGCGCATAAAGCGCCGGCTGGCGCGGGCTTGATCATGGCCGATAACAGCAAGAAGCCGCCGTCTGGCACGGAGAAGAAGGCGAACCGGCGCGGTGCGGCGCGGCTCGCAGCCGTGCAGGCGCTGTACCAGATGGATATCGGCGGTGCCGGCATCAACGACATTTTTGCGGAGTTCGAGAGCCACTGGCTCGGCAACGAGGTCGAGGGCGACACATATCTCCCGGCGGAAGCGGCGTTCTTCCGCGATGTCGTCTCCGGCGTCGTGCGCGACCAGAAGAAGCTCGATCCGCTGATCGACGAGGCGCTGTCGAAGGGCTGGCCGTTGAAGCGCATCGAAGCGATCCTGCGCGCGGTGCTGCGGGCAGGGGCCTACGAATTGGAACACCGCAAGGACGTGCCGGGCCGCGTCGTCGTGTCCGAATATGTCGACGTCGCCAATGCCTTCGTCGACCGCGAGGAGACCGGCATGGTCAACGCGGTGCTCGACCAGATCGGCCGCCAGTTTCGCGGTGACGAGTTCGGGCGGGGGTAGTTATACATCCCGC
>NZ_JADPIT010000015.1:1104250-1157061 GCF_023073035.1 Bradyrhizobium sp. 62 | reverse complement strand
ACTGGATCGCCCGGTCAAGCCGGGCGATAACAGTGGAGTTTGGGGCTAGCGCCGATGACGAACGCACCAGAAAGCTCCGCCGAAGACTCCCTCATCGCGCACTATTTCAAGCCGCTGGCGACTGATCCCGGCGCGTTGGGGCTGGTCGACGATGCCGCCATCCTGCAGGCGCTCGGCAGCGACATCGTCGTCACCACCGACGCGGTGGTGGAGGGTGTGCATTATCTTGCCAGCGATCCGCCCGATACCATCGCGCGCAAGGCGCTGCGGGTGAACCTGTCCGATCTCGCTGCCAAGGGCGCCGTGCCGGCCGGCTTCGTGCTGACACTGGCGCTGCGCAGCAGGGAAGACGCCTGGCTCAGGCCGTTTGCGGACGCGCTCGGCGAGGATGCGAAAACCTTCGCTTGTCCACTGTTCGGCGGCGATACGGTGTCGACGCCGGGGCCGCAGATGATCTCGATCACCGCCTTTGGCCGCGTGCCGCAGGGGCGGATGGTCGGCCGCGCCGGCGCCCAGCCGGGCGACCGTATTCTGGTGACGGGGACGATCGGCGACGCCGCGCTTGGCCTCGATGTGCTCAAGGGCGGCGCGGTGGCGAATGCGCTGGCCTCCGATCCGCACGCGCGCGAGACGCTGATCTCGCGCTATCGCGTGCCGCAGCCGCGCAATGCTCTCGCGCACGGCGTGCGTGACCATGCAACGGCTGCGATGGATGTCTCCGACGGGCTTGCAGGAGACCTGACCAAGCTCTGTGCGGCGTCAGGCGTCTCGGCCACGATCGAGGTGACCAGCGTGCCGCTCTCGGTCGCTGCCGCCGGCCTGATCGCGGGCAAGGTCGTTTCCGTTGAGACGCTGCTGGCCGGGGGGGACGATTACGAGGTGCTGTGCACCGTTCCGCCGGCGCAAGGCGACGCACTGATTGCCTTGGGGCGGGCGGCCGGCCTTGCCGTCACGGCCATCGGCACGATCGTCGCGGGCCATGAGCGGCCGCGCTTCCTGGACGGGCAGGGCCAGGAGCTGGTCTTGAAGCGACTGTCCTACAGCCACTTCTAGGAATTGCGCCAAACCGGCGTCCGGGCTGCCAAGACCGGCTAAATACCTGCCGAGATCGGCTTTTCGGGCTTATCTGGCGTTGCACCCTCAATTTGATTTTGGCAAGGTCGTGACCGACTAGGGCCGCGCCTTCGGGCAAGGAGCGGCCTTGTTCAAAATCAAGGCGCCGCACCGCACGACGGAAAAACAAAAGGCGCCGGGGGTACGTTCATCAAGGATCTGAGGCAAAAAATCACATGACAGCATTATGGTTGATTGTGCTCTGCGGAGTGCTTTCCGTCGTCTACGCGATCTGGGCGACGTCTTCGGTTTTGAGTGCGGATGCGGGGTCTCCGCGCATGCAGGAAATCGCGGCTGCGGTGGCCGAGGGCGCGCAGGCCTATCTCAAGCGACAGTACATGACGATCGGCATGGTCGGCGTCGTGATTTTCGCCCTGCTGGCCTACTTCCTCGGCATGCTGGTTGCGATCGGCTTCCTGATCGGTGCGGTGTTGTCGGGCGCGGCGGGCTTCATCGGTATGAACGTCTCGGTTCGCGCCAATGTGCGCACCGCGCAGGCGGCGACGACATCGCTTGCCGGCGGCCTCGAGCTCGCCTTCAAGGCGGGCGCCATCACCGGCATGCTAGTCGCGGGTCTCGCACTGCTCGGCGTTACCATCTATTTCGCCTATCTCACGCACGGCATGGGGCTGAAGGCCAACGACCGTGTCGTCGTCGATGCGCTGGTGGCGCTCGGCTTCGGCGCCTCGCTGATCTCGATCTTCGCCCGTCTGGGCGGCGGCATCTTCACCAAGGGTGCTGACGTCGGCGGCGATCTCGTCGGAAAGGTCGAGGCCGGCATTCCTGAGGACGATCCGCGCAACCCGGCGACCATCGCCGACAACGTCGGTGACAATGTCGGTGACTGCGCCGGCATGGCGGCCGACCTGTTTGAGACCTATGCGGTGACTGCGGTCGCCACCATGGTGCTCGCCGCGATCTTCTTCGCGACCTCGCCGCTGCTGGTGAACATGATGACCCTGCCGCTCGCCATTGGCGGCGTCTGCATCATCACCTCGATCATCGGCACCTTCTTCGTCAAGCTCGGCGCCAGCCAGTCGATCATGGGTGCGCTCTACAAGGGCCTGATCGCGACCGGCGTGCTGTCGATCGTGGGCGTTGCCGGCGTCATCTACTGGCTGATCGGTTTCGGCCCGCTGGAAGGCGTGAAGTATACCGGCATGGCGCTGTTCGAGTGCGGCGTCGTCGGCCTCGTCGTTACCGGGCTGATCATCGTGATCACCGAATACTATACCGGCACCGATTATCGCCCGGTCAAGTCGATCGCGGCGTCGTCGGTTACCGGTCACGGCACCAACGTGATCCAGGGCCTGGCGATCTCGATGGAATCCACCGCTGGTCCGGCGCTGGTGATCATCGCCGGCATTCTCGTCACTTACAGCCTTGCCGGCTTGTTCGGCATCGCGATCGCGACCGCCACCATGCTGGCGCTGGCTGGCATGGTCGTCGCGCTCGACGCTTTCGGCCCGGTCACCGACAATGCCGGCGGCATAGCCGAAATGGCCGGTCTTCCGAAGGAAGTCCGCAAGTCCACCGACGCGCTCGACGCGGTCGGCAACACCACCAAGGCGGTCACCAAGGGCTATGCGATCGGCTCCGCCGGTCTCGGCGCGCTGGTGCTGTTCGCGGCTTACAATGAAGACCTCAAATTCTTCATCGCCAACGCCGCGAAGTATCCGTACTTCCAGGGCGTACTGCCCGACTTCTCGCTCAACAATCCTTACGTCGTCGTCGGCCTCTTGTTCGGCGGCCTGCTGCCGTATCTGTTCGGCGCGATGGGCATGACCGCCGTGGGCCGTGCGGCCAGCGCGATCGTCGAGGAAGTGCGGCGCCAGTTCCGCGAGAAGCCCGGCATCATGCAGGGCACGGACAAGCCGGACTACGGCAGGGCCGTCGACCTGCTGACCAAGGCGGCGATCAAAGAAATGATCATTCCGTCGCTGCTGCCGGTGCTGTCGCCGATCTTCGTCTATTTCGTGATCTACGCGATCGCAGGTGGCGGCGCCGTCGGCAAGTCGGCCGCGTTCTCCGCCGTCGGCGCCATGCTGCTCGGCGTGATTGTGACGGGCCTGTTCGTCGCAATCTCCATGACCTCGGGCGGCGGTGCCTGGGACAACGCCAAGAAGTACATCGAGGACGGCCATTACGGCGGCAAGGGCAGTGATGCCCACAAGGCGGCTGTGACCGGTGACACCGTCGGCGATCCCTACAAGGACACGGCAGGTCCCGCGGTGAACCCGATGATCAAGATCACGAACATCGTGGCGCTGCTGCTGCTGGCGATCCTCGCGCACTGAACCAGAGGCAGCTTTCCTGCGACAAACCCGCGGTGCAAACCGCGGGTTTTTGTTATCCGCTTTGCGGGAGCGTCGCCATGAAGTTCGAGACGACCAGATGTATCCGGTGCGGCTGCGACATGTTGGCGGCCGACAGTGTTTGTCCAACTTGCGGCAAGACGCAAAGGGGCTCCCGGCAATCCGGGCCTCGCACAATGTTGGCAGTCGCGCTGGCGGCGGCCGTCCTCTTAGCCTTCAACTGGTTCAAATCCCCAGCGCCACAAGCAGGGCCTACTGCACGTCCATCTGCAGCCCTTCCTTCTGGATGATGCCGGCGAACTTCTTGGTCTCGGCGTCCACGAAGGCGGCAAACTGGTCGGGCGTGCCGTAGTCGGCGCGGGCGCCCATGGCCACGATGTTCTTCTTGATGTCGTCGCGCTCGAGCATCGCCTTCACTTGAAGGTTGAGCGCTTCGACAACGGCGGGCTGCACACCCTTCGGCAGGAACACCGAGAACCACGACGAGACGTCGAAAGCCGCAAGCTCCGGCGCGCTCTCGCGCATGGTCGGCAGGTTCGGCGCAAGGTCGCTACGCTCGGTCGTGGTGACGCAGAGGCCGGTCAGGGTGCCGTTCTGCACCTGCGGCAGGCTCGGATAGAGATTGTCGAACAGGATCTGGATGTCGCCGGCGAGCGCCGCCTGGAGCGCGGGACCGGCGCCGCGGAACGGGATGTGCGTCATCTTCAGGCCGGTGAGCTGCAGGAACCAGGCGCCGGTGAGGTGAGGGCTCTGGCCGACGCCGGAGGAGGCGTAGCTGAGCTTGTCCGGATTGGCCTTGAGATAGGCGACCAGCTCGGCGATCGACTTGATGCCGGTCTTGGGATGCGCCGAGACGATGTTCGGGATCCGGATCATGTTGGAGACCGGCTGGAGCTGGTCCGGCTTGTAGGTGAGGTTCTTGAAGATGCTGTAGGCGATCGCGTTCGGACCGGGATTGCCGATCAGGATGGTGTGGCCGTCCGGCTTGGCGCGGACCACCTCGGCCGTGCCGATCGTGCCGCCGCCGCCGGAACGGTTTTCCACCACGGCCGATTGGCCCCAGGCCGTCTGCAGATGCGCGGCAAGGAGCCGACCCATCACGTCGGTCGAGCCGCCGGCGGCAGCCGGCACGACGAGACGGACGTTTTCGGTGGGCTTCCAGTCCGCCAGGCTCGATCGCGGCAGGATCGCTGCGGCCGAGAGGGCGGCAGCACCGGTGAGCACGCGACGGCGGGACAGCAATTGTTTGGGCACGAATCCACTCCCTGCATCTTGTTTTGCAGGGAGCGTATGGAACAGGACGCGCAACGGCAAGCCGCACGAAGCCGCAGGCTGAAGGCTCAGTTAAAGCTGAGCAGCTTGAAGATCGGCGTGAGGTAGCTCATCTCCTGGCCCGACGTGGGCGTGGTGCGGCTGATGAAGTCGAAGATCTTGCCGTCCTGCAGGCCGTAATTCGCAAGCCGGCGCACGCGCCGGTTCTTGTCGAAATAGACCGCGATGACGCGCTGATCGACCACCTTCTGATTCATGAAGGCGACCATACGCTCCGAGCGCTGTGAGATGTAATAGAACACCTCGCCGTCGAGGGTTGCGACGGTGGAGGGGGTGCCCATCACGATCAGCACCTGGTCCTGGCTCGCGCCAATCGGGATCTGCTCCAGCGCGTTGGGCGGCAGGATGTAACCCTTCTGGAACTGCTCGCCGGTGCAGCCCGCAAGCGCAGCCCCAACCAGGGCCGCGGCCGCGAACAGGCGCAAGCCGCGCCAACGTGCTTGAAGGCCGCGCCGCTTGTCTGCACGCAGGCTGGTCTGGTTCGTTATCGTCATAGCGGAACTGATTCCGTCCCCTTGCGTCGCGCGAGGCGCTGAAGTACCGGGCGTAGGCTCTGAATGCAACACGCGCGCGCCCGCTTGCGGAAACCACAATGCTTTGGCCGTTCAATCACTTCAGGAAACCCCGCCTAGCCTCGCCGGGCACCATTGAAGCCATCTATGGCATGATCGTGACGCAGGCGCGAGAACCCATATTTTACCGAGACTTGGGCGTGCCGGATAGCGTTAACGGGCGTTTCGATCTGTTGCTGCTGCACCTCTGGCTGCTGCTGCGCCGTCTGCGCACGGTTCAGGGCGCCACCGAGCTGTCGCAGGCGCTGTTCGACCGCTTCTGCGAGGATATGGACGACAATCTGCGCGAGATGGGGATAGGCGACCAGACCGTGCCGAAGCGGATGCGGGCCTTCGGCGAGGCGTTTTACGGCCGGGTCCAGGCCTACGATCAGGCCATGGAAAGCGGCGGCGAGGCGCTGGCGTCGGCGATCTGCAAGAATATCTTGAATGGGGCCGGCATGGACCAGGCGCAGCGGCTCGCGGCCTATGCCAGGGCTGCCGAGGCCGACCTCGCCCGGACCGGCGAGGCCGCATTGTTGGCCGCGTCTTTCAAGTTTCCCCCAGCGCTCCCTGAGGATGTCACGCCATGAGCCGACCGATTACCGCATCCGGGCCCGATCCCTGGCAGGTGCCCGTCATCGTTGCACAGATCCCGGACACCGGCCTGCATCGCAAGCTCGAGGCCTCGGCCGCCGAGCGGCAGGCCATGGCTGAGACGGCAGGCTTGCGCGAGGTTGTTTCGGTCCGGGCTGATTTCGATGTCGTGCCGAAAAGCGGCAACCAGATCCAGGTCACGGGGCACGTCCGCGCCCGGATCGGCCAGACCTGTGTGGTCACGCTTGACCCGATGGAGAGCGAGATCGACGAGGAGGTGGACCTGATATTTGCCCCCGAGGCCGAAGTCCGCCGCCTGGCCGAGCTGATGGAGGAGGTGCACGACGATCAGGAGCAGGTCGCCGACCCCCCGGAGGCGATCGTCAATGGCATCATCGACCTCGGCCGGCTCGCCACCGACGCCCTCTTCCTGGCGGTGGATCCCTATCCGCGGAAGCCGGGGGTGGTGTTTGAGCCCGAGGTCGCCGCCCCCGATCCGGAGGATCATCCTTTTGCGGTGCTGAAGGCGCTCCAGGACAAAAAGAAAGACCAATAGGTGCCGTCTTTCCCAGAGGACCGCTTTGCTACGGGGCGCGAGGTGTTTGCGATCGTGGTTTGAAAGGTCGAATTATCTGTTTGATTTTGATGTACTTCTTGTGAATTCGGCCGTCTGCGGCCGGATCGTCCCGAATGCAAAAGGCTGGGGGCAAGAGGTTGTTTCGGGATAACAAAACGCTATTGTCGCGCCCCGGTCCGGGTGCGGCGTGGCGCTTGACCGACCGCCATGTTCGTGGCGAACCCATTTGCGGCCCCGCTCGTTCAAGACCGCACCAGACCAGGTTTCCAGGACTTTTATGCCAAGCAAGGTTCGCATCGCGCTTGACGCCATGGGGGGCGACGCCGGCGCCGCGGTGGTCATCCCAGGCGCCGCCATCTCGCTTGCCAGGCATCGCGAGATCGAATTCCTGCTGATCGGGGACCGCGCCAAGATCGAGCCCGAGCTCGACCGCCACCCCGCGCTGAAGGCCGCCTCGAAGATCATCCATACCGATGTCGCGGTCAGCGGCGAGGAAAAGCCGAGCCAGGCGCTGCGGCGCGGCCGCAGGACCTCCTCCATGTGGCTTGCCATCGATGCTGTGAAAAAGGGCGAGGCGGATGTCGCGGTCTCCGCCGGGAATACCGGCGCGCTGATGGCGATGTCGCGCTTCCACCTGCGCACGCTGCCGGGCGTCGATCGTCCGGCCATCGCCGGCATGTGGCCGACCAGGCGCGGCGATTCCGTGGTCCTCGACCTCGGCGCCAGCATCGGCGGCGATACCCACCATCTGGTGTCGCTCGCCATCATGGGCGCGGCGATGGCCAGCGTGTTGTTCAACAAGAAGCGTCCCACGGTCGGCCTGCTCAATATCGGGGTCGAGGAGATCAAGGGGCACGAGGAGATTCGCGAGGCCGGCGAAATCCTGCGCGCCAGGAACCTCCCCGAGCTCGACTATCTCGGCTTCGTCGAGGGCGACGGCATCGGCAAGGGAGTAGCGGACGTCATCGTCACCGAAGGCTACAGCGGCAACATCGCGCTGAAGGCCGCGGAGGGAACCGCACGGCAGATGGCGGAATTGCTCCGGGACGAGATGAAACGGGGCTGGCTGTCAAAGCTCGGCTATCTCTTTGCACGCAACGCCTTCCAGGCCCTGCGGAACAAGATGGACCCCAACAAATCCAACGGCGGCGTGTTGCTGGGGTTGAACGGGATCGTGGTCAAGAGCCATGGCGGAATCGCTGCCGAAGGCTTTGCCTATGCGATTGATGTTGGCTATGAGATGGTCAAATTCGATCTCCTCAACAAGATCAATCAGATGCTCAACCGCGAAGGTGGTGCACTCAATTCCGTGCAAGCCGCGCAGGAGGCTGTTTCGTGACTCAAATTCGTTCGGTCGTGCTGGGCTGCGGCTCTTATTTGCCGGAGCAGGTGGTGACCAACGCCCAATTGGCGGCGCGCATTGACACGTCCGACGAGTGGATCGTGCAGCGCACCGGCATTCGCGAGCGGCACATCGCGGCCGAGGGCGAGTTCACCTCGCATCTGGCGCTCAAGGCGGCGCAGGCTGCGCTCGCCGACGCCGGCGTGGACGCGCAGTCGATCGACCTGATTGTGCTCGCGACCTCGACCCCTGACAACACTTTCCCCGCCAGCGCGGTCGCCGTGCAGCACGGGCTCGGCATCAACCACGGCGCGGCCTTCGACCTTCAGGCGGTGTGCTCGGGCTTCGTGTTCGGGCTCGCCACCGCCGATAATTTCCTGCGCACGGGCGCCTTCAAGCGCGCGCTGGTGATCGGCGCGGAAACCTTCTCGCGCATCCTCGACTGGACCGATCGCGGCACCTGCGTGCTGTTCGGCGACGGCGCCGGCGCGGTGGTGCTGGAGGCGCAGGAGCAGCCGGGCAATGCCGCGACCGACCGCGGGATCGTGACCACGCATTTGCGCTCCGACGGCCGTCACAAGGCGAAGCTGTTCGTCGACGGCGGCCCGTCCTCGACCCAGACTGTCGGCCATCTGCGCATGGAGGGCCGCGAGGTCTTCAAGCACGCGGTCGGCATGATTACCGACGTGATCGTCGACGCCTTCAAGGCGACCGGGCTCAATGCCGACAGCATCGACTGGTTCGTGCCGCACCAGGCCAACAAGCGAATCATCGACGCGTCCGCGCACAAGCTCCACATCGCGCCGGAGAAGGTGGTGCTGACGGTTGACCTTCACGGCAACACCTCGGCGGCCTCGATCCCGCTGGCGCTGTCGGTGGCGCGCAAGGACGGCCGCATCAAGCGCGGCGACCTGGTTCTGCTGGAAGCCATGGGCGGCGGCTTCACCTGGGGCTCCGCGCTGGTGCGCTGGTAAGCCACAGTCGATAAAATTTTGCCCGAATCAGATCGGATTATCGATGCGCCTGCATTGATGAGCGCTGTTGACCGCCGTATCGTAAGCTCATAATTTCAGACAACAATTGTTCGCCGTGATGTGGGGCAGGGCGATGACCGATCAAAGTAAAACCGTAACGCGTGTCGATCTGTGCGAAGCCGTCTACCAGAAGGTGGGGCTGTCGCGCACGGAATCGTCTGCCTTCGTGGAACTCGTGCTGAAGGAGATCACCGATTGCCTTGAGAAAGGCGAGACGGTGAAGCTGTCCTCGTTCGGCTCCTTCATGGTCCGCAAGAAGGGTCAGCGCATCGGTCGCAACCCGAAGACCGGCACCGAGGTGCCGATCTCGCCGCGCCGGGTCATGGTGTTCAAGCCGTCCGCAATCCTGAAGCAGCGGATCAACGCCCAGCACCGCACCAATGGCGACGCCAGCAAGGCGCAACCCGAGGCGTAATCCGCCTTCCGGATAAGGATTTGGCATTTGGACAAGGCGCCGGATGCGTTCCGAACCATCAGCGAAGTAGCGCAGGAACTCGACATTCCGCAGCACGTGCTGCGGTTCTGGGAGACGCGTTTCTCCCAGATCAAGCCGATGAAGCGCAGCGGCGGCCGCCGCTATTACCGCCCCGACGACGTCGACCTGCTCAAGGGTATCCGCCGTCTCCTCTACGGCGAGGGCTACACCATCCGCGGCGTGCAGCGGATCCTCAAGGAGCACGGCGTCAAATCGGTGCAGGGCCTTGCCGACAGCGCGGCCGCGGTCTCGTTCGGGGCTATCGAGGACGCCGTCGGCGCCAGCCTGATGGAGCCCGAGGAGGAGACCGGCGTCCGCGGCGCCCGCGATAGTGACGACGACGATTACCAGGGCGAGGAGGAGGAGGGCATCGACTTCCGCTTCTCCGAGACCGACGACGAGGAAATCCTCACCACCTTCCGCAAGGGCGGCACCCCCGCCGCGCCCGCAGGCCCCAGCGCCATCGACCGGGAGCGCCTCGGACGGGTGCTCGCCGAACTCATCGCCTGCCGCGAAATGCTGGATCAGGCGCTCAAGGACGCCTGACGCCGGATCTCCTCGGCTTTGGGGGCAGTTCCGGTGCCTTTCGGCAGAGGCACCAAAATCCAAAATGGTGTGACCTCGCCTTGCGCAAACCGGCGATCCTAGCTAATGGAACGACGTTCGGAGCGTGGCGCAGCCCGGTTAGCGCACTAGTCTGGGAGACTAGGGGTCGGAGGTTCAAATCCTCTCGCTCCGACCATTTTTCTAAATTGCATCAAGGTCAGTTCGGCGCCATCGACCTACGGCGCATCGCCTGTTTACAGCCGGTTTACAAATTCCGTTCAGCAAGCGTTCTGGGCACTCGGCAGGGAATATTGCACCTACCGTACCCAGCCACGATCTGTTAAGGCGAGTCAGCGCCACACCGCAATTGCTGATGGTGGAAGCGCTGGGGGGCTACGGCTGCAATGGCAGCGCACAAGTTCGATCACCCGCCGCTACTGGAGCCGGGGCGTCACTTTATGACGCTCCGTGAAATCGAGTCCCTTGCGTTCATCGATTTCATGGCCAAGCACGGCAGAGAAGAGAAAAGCTCTTCTATGCCTTGGAAGAGCTTGCCCAGGAGCTGCTTCGCGTAAAGCTTTCCTGCATAGCGTTCGTTGACGGCAGTTTTCTTTCAGAAAAACCAGATCCCGGAGACGTGGATGTTCTTGTAAATATTGACGACGATGTTATGCAGAACTTGCTCCCAGAGGAAAGAATACTTATCGATGCTTTGAATTTAGAACACCATATTGCATTCGTAGACGATCGCAAAGCAGGTGCCGGCAAGGACTCCCTGGATCAAATAGCTTCTTGGGACGAGCGTCGGCGTAAGTGCCGCCGCGAAGAACAATGCTCCCAACGCCAATCCGACCCCTGAGAGAGATACCACGTACCGCCAGACGATCTGCGCGAGACTCTTGACGATGTTCATTCCGCCACTCTCTCCGATGCTGGCTTATGATCGGGAAGCCCACGGCGGCAATGAACCTGCGCAGACGTGAATTGCGTGCGAGCAAGACCGGCAGCGCGCGAAGCATCCCGCCCAAGGATCATTTCGGACGAATGTCCTTGTAGATGATGCCGTCCTTCATGATCACGACGAATTTGTTCTCCGGGTCGGCGATGAGGCGAATGTCGTCCAAGGGATTGCCGTCGACGAGCAGGAGATCCGCCAACGCCCCTTCTTCGACCACTCCGAGCTTGCCGGGATAGGGATTGCGCGCACCGGAGAGGGCAAGCAACTCTCCGTTTGCTGAAGTCGCCATTGCCAATGCTTCCGCCGGGGTGAACCAACGTGTGAGATCCACGATGCCCTGACCCTGATGCTCAGCCAACGCCTTGGAGAAGAGAATATCAGTCCCGAAGGCCGTCTTGATCTTGTATTTTTTGACAAACCCGTACGTGGTGTCGGTGCCAGCAACCACTTGGCGCATCTGCGCTTGTTGCACGGGAGGAAGCATGGCTGCGCCGCCGAGGTCTACGAATGGCTGTGTGCTCAGCCAGATCTTCTCCTCCGCGAGGAGACGTGCGGTCGGCTCATCCATCAAATGACCATGCTCAATCACCTTGACGCCTGCAGCAACAGAGCGCCGGATGGCGTTTGACGTATAGGCGTGGGTCGCAACATAGGTTCCCCAATCGGTAGCTGCTTCGACGGCCGCCCGCAATTCAGCCTCACTGAAGGTGGTCACATCCAGTGGGCTGAAAGGCGAAGCGACGCCGCCGCCTGCCGTCAGCTTGATTTGCGATGCGCCCTGCATGAGCTGTTCGCGCGTTCGCTTGCGAACCTCGTCGGGGCTGTCGGCGATCATGCTTCCACCGAGCTGCTCGACGCGGCTCGTTCCGCCAAGACTTTGCGGCAGCTCCCAGAGCTCACGGAAGTCGCCATGCCCTCCCGTGACTGTGATGACGGCACCCGACGGATAGATGCGAGGGCCTACCACGATCCCCTCATCGATGGCGCGCTTCAGCGCGAAGGCAGGGCCGCCCATGTCCCTGACGGTGGTGAACCCGCGCATCAGCGTAGCAGTGGCTTCCGCGCCCGCGAGCAGCATCGTGTAACCCAAGTCGCTCGAAAGCATTTGAGCAGGGGTCGGACGAACCATCGTCGCATGCCAATGCATGTCGCTGAGCCCGGGCATCAGCACGCGTCCACCGCTTGCTATAGTGCGGGTGTCCGGGGATCGATCGACCGGATTGGAAGCGATCGCAATACGCTCGATGGTGTTGCCCCGGATGAGGACATTCGATGGAGCGGAGAGCGCCTGACTCTTCCCATCGAAAATGCGCACATTGTCGAAAACTGTCAGGGCAGAGCGCTCCTGCGCCAGCCCAGGACTGAGAGCGGCGCATGACCAAAGAATGGTCGCCGCGCACGCGGCTTTTTGCATCCGCACAACGACTTCGGAGAGCATGTCGTTACCTCCTGCTTTGTGGGCCTAACGGTCACTCTGGCCTCGAATTCAGCCTTATTGATCGCTCAACGGACAGCGGCTGGAGCGAGCTATCCGCCAGTCGCGATTACAAGCGGCACGTGGCCTAGGATGAAGGCAACCGAGGTCATCATCACCGCGCGGAAACGCAAATGTGCGCCCTGGATGGCCGCCTGCTCGAGTGTGGCCTCAAGCTGGACCACCTATGCCTGTTTCGACGCGAGATCCGCTTCGAAGGGACCACGCTCAAGCCGATAGAGCTCATCGCCTTTGCTGATTTCGGCGCCTTCCTCGATCAGGCGCCGTTCTAGTAATGCATGACGCGGGCAACAAGGGTGACCCGATTGATCGCCTCGATCCGCCCGAGAAATTCACTGCTCTCGGTGATCGGCCGCTTGGCCGCCTCCACGATGCCGACCGCGGGTGGCGTGGCCGGAGTCGATTCGGCTTGGGCAGCTCCGCCGGCGACGACCATCAGGAGAGTTGCCCCCAAGAGCCTGATCGAGACACCAGCAAGGGTCATCATCCGCTCCTTGCACCGGACCTGGGGCCAGGTCAGTGCTTCACCGGTGCCTCGCTACTCCCGCCGCATGCGATTGCTGCGTGCGGGTTCGTCGTAGCCCTTGCGGCGGCTGTAGAACATGAGCGCGATCAGGCCGCAGCCGGTCACCAGCATCAGGATTGCAGCGCCTCCCAGGATGACGTTGCGGTAAAGCGGCATGGATGGCGTTGCCTGCCATACGGCCACGCAGTACCAGATTGCCGCGACGAGAAGAGCTGCCAGAAGGGTCCCAACGACCCATCGATTCGTGATGCGCAAAGCTGCCTCCTTCGTCTGATTAGGGCTGGCGCGGGCTTCGTGACAAATCTGCTGTCGGCGGATTGCGCGCGTTGCGATCCTAGTGCCATCGCCATCCGCAGCGGCGACGACCGCGATGCCACCAGCAAACCCAGCGGCGCCGGCGCGGCCGGCCCCATCCCCGACGACGAGACGGCGGTCCCCATTGTGTTTGCATCGGGAGGTCTGGTGGCTCGCTGGGCCGGCCGAGATCGTGAGCGATCGGCATCGCTTCCGCGGCCTCAATGAAACGAACCCCGACGGCGCCGATCGCCACCGCAGCAACGGCATTCTGGGCAAAGCCAAGAAAAGCCCGACGGCTCGGTGTGTCCATCATCTTTCGTCTCCTTTGTCAGGCGGTTCGCCGCGCTGTCTGAAGGGCGTAGAGCAGCCAAGCCACTCCGTGCGAAATCAAATCGACTCCCAGCAGGAATCCGAGCGTCCAGACGCTGATGGCCGGGAAGCCGAACACGATCAGGAAGCCGGCGACCAGCCCGATGACGCCGGAAACCAGCATCAGCCAGCCACCCTGTTGCCAATGTGCAAAGCTGAGCACGCACCGGATGATCCCCGATGCCAGCAGAACCGCCCCAAGCAGCGAGGTCAGGATGAGGGCACCGGCCGCCGGCTGCATAAGCAGCAGCAACCCGAACGCAAGATAAAGTATGCCGAGCAGGATCTGCCAAAGGAATCCGCCCCATCCCTTTGTCCAAAACGCGTGGGTGATCTCGAACGCGCCGACAAGAATTGCGGCAAGCCCGATCAGCTTGACGCTGATGATCGTCGCGAACACGATGTCGCCCAGCGCCAAGACGCCGGCCGCGATCATCACGACACCAAGGAGCGCGCATGTCCACCGGGAGCGAGGACCAAAGGTTCTAACGTGGGGGCTGCTGTCGTATGTGGCCACGCCATCCTCCCGCATTCCGGCGACTAATCCAGTTAGCGCCACGGAACGCTAGTCGCAGCCGCGCAATGCTGACATCCGATGAAACCCTGAATGTGTCAGGAGGAATATGCGCGGTGTCCCGAAGCCTGCTAGAAGTGCTTCCCTGGCGCCGCAGATGCGGGTCCAGGTGGTTCGCGCCGGAACAGATCGTGTGGGAAGGGAGCGCTCGAGGCGGAGGTCAGATGGGCGACTCTGCGAGCAAGCGCTGCGTCGCTCGGCTCTGAGTAGAGAGAGCCCGTTGCATGAATGACCACGAAGGTAATCCACAAAAACCCTCAGATTTGAATGGCAATGTGCGGATTTATCCGTTGACCGCTCGGTGATATGCCATGCGCTGCGATCAGCAAATAAAGCGCACACTTGCACCGGCGCTTGATAAATGAAAGGGCCTGCGAGATGCGGAAGCTTTCGCTATTGGTGATTCTCCTTTCACTTGCAGGAATGCTCCCTTCGAGTGAATCCTTTGGCCAGAGCGCAATTCGGGGTGCCGTTATTGGCGGTGCCGTCGGCGGTCGTCGCGGCGCTGCCATAGGAGCTACGGCCGGAGCGATAGCCGGTGCCCACCGGCGACATCAACATTGGCATCGCTATTATTGGCGAAACGGCAGCTGCTGGTATCGCTCGCATAGTGGAAGGTCGCACCGCGTGTCGAGTCGATACTGCCGCTAGGTGAAGCGGCTCCGCATTATGCTTTCGGCCCGTCGAGCCGCTCGAACAACAGGGAGGATAATCATGATCATTTCGAAAATGGCGCCCGTTCTGGCCTTCACCTTCATTTTGTGTAGCGTCGGCTCTGCGAACGCCAAAACCTATTGTGCTCACTGCATCGGCGGCGCGGAGCGCCTTGCCGCTGACGGGCGCTCGCAGAGATCAATGTCTTGAATCGCGCCGAGCCTGAGAGGCTTTCGTTGCCTGTGAGATACTGCCAATTCGCCTTCCGGACATCCTAGTCATGCGGCGTCGGCTGGGCTGAGGATTCATCCCATGATTCGCCGCGTCGCCTGCCGCCGGGTAAGATGTGAAGTTGGCGTTGCGCCGCATCGCGAGAGCGCGACGAGCGGCATCAATATTCGCCGAACGCGCTTCCAGTTTCCGGACGCGACTTATCTCCTTGTTCAGGCGTTTGAGCGCGCCCGCGAAGACCTGCATCCGCTGCAGTCGGAGCTCGGTGGTTTCCGGAAAGCTTGAGCCGCGTGGTCCGGCCTTGCCTCTCCGTTCACGTTGCTTCTGTCTCACCAGAGTCTGCTCCTTGTCGCGCATCTGCCGCAGGCGGATACGGAGCTTCTCCAGACCTGGCGGATCGAGAGCGTAGATATCCGGATGATGGGAAGCCCGGATCGCACCGTACTCTTCGTGGCTCACCAAACTTCGCTCGAATTTGCATGATATAGCCATGGAGGTCTCCTTCGTCGGCTGCGATCTATCGGCGCCCGCGCGGGCCGAGTGTCAGATTGGTGATCCCCGCTGCAAGGTTCAATCCGATCGACCGCTCGATGGACAGGGGCTGCAGCATGATTGAGCGGCGAGAGCCTCCGATTGAGCACATTTGCTCCGAGGCCGGGACCCATCGCGACGTTGCCGCTCGCGCCGATATAATTTCCCCGCAAGGTGCCCGGTCCGACCCGCGAATTTCGTGCTAGGACGGTCCAGGACAGAGATCCTGCGCTGGTAACGCCCAGGTCGAGACCGACGCGCCTGATCCGGCCCTCATAGATGTACTGCTGGCGTGGCCGCGTCGCGGTGAACACGCAACGAAGCTCCTGCGTCGAGCCCAGGACGAGCCCCACACGCGGTGAACTGACGCAGATGAGTCTGCCCACCCTGAACGGCTCAGCTACGGCGGGCGTGGCAGGCACGTACATGACAGCGGATCCGCAGATGGCCGCGGCAAGCGAGCTAATTCGCATTCAACCCTCCGTTGCCGTGTTCGTGTTGATGGGGGACCCGCTTGTGTCTTGATCCTGGCGGCGAAGCCAAAAGGTGATGCCGAGGCCGATTAGCAAAACGGCGCCCAGCAGGAAGAAGATCACGGATTGCTGAAGCCAGGAGATTGCTGGGACCGTGATGCCCATGGCGACGCCGAGAAAGGCTATTTGCATCGACATCAGACTGACGCCCGCGAGGAATGTCCCGAGGGCAAGCAATGTGAGGAGAACGAGGCTTGTCGCGGGCGTTGGCAGCAACTGCTGAACACCGGACACTAGCATGATGTTCATCGCGACGAGAACGGCGACCCAGTGCAGGGCCTGAGTCCAGATTAGCCGCCAGCGCTCCTCCCTGCCACCGAGGTCGGGCCATTTGTCGATGACACACACCACGCCGATCGCAAGCGCGAGGAACTCCCAATAGCCGACCAGGGGCTGGTGCGACGCATTGGTGTAGGCGACACCCGCAACAGCCAGAACTAGTGCGACGACGTAAGGAAGCTGCTGCCATAAAAAGCGCGTCATCCCCGACGGTGTCGACGGCGTGATCGTTCCGGCGATACGTTCAGCCTCAAGCTTGATCATGCGTCACCTCGAGATTGCGCTGGTCGACCATCCGCCGGGGGGCGTCCCCGAGGTAATCCTCGACGTAGAACCTGATGATCGCCACCCGGCCGACAGCGACTAGCGGCATGGCGAGCGCGATGCCCATTACGCCAAACATGGCACCCAGCAGCACGATTGCCACCAATGTCCAAGCGGGAGGGATTTCGACGGCCTGGCGCTGGATCAGCGGGCCGACTACGTAGCCCTCGATTGACTGGATGATGGTATAGACGGCGACGGCCCAGATCAGCAGCGATGCGCCGAGCGGCATCGCGACGAGCGCGATCGGAATTGCGGCAAGGATCGGTCCGAGATACGGAACGAAGTTCGAGAAGCCCGCCTGCAAGCCAAGCACGAAAGGGCCAGGCAGGCCGATTAAATAGAGCGCTGCCCAGACGCACAGGGTCATTAGGACAACGCGGATCAGTTGCCCCACGAACCACAGTCGCAGGACACTACCCATCTGGTCCATCACTTCGCGCGTCCGAGCGCGACACGATGGCTTCGCGAGCAGAACGATGCTCTCGCGGTGGCTGGTAGGATCGAAAGCAAAGAGAATGCCGAGGAACAGGATCACGAGTGCGCCAGCCAGAAAGCTGGATGCTCCGCCAAGGACGCGCTGGGCGTGGCTGAAGAAGCGGCCTTGATCAGAGACCAACCATTGCGCAAAATCGCGGCCCCACTCCGGACCGAGCAGATCGACGCCGTAGGTCAAGAGATGCTGCTGCAGCACGTCTAACTGGGTGTCCATGACCTTCAGCAGAATGCGCGTTTGTTCCGGAAGTTTTCCTGCCCCCCAGACCAGCGCGAGTCCGACCGCTGTCGTGAGCAGCAGCAGCACGACGGTCAGCCGCCAAATGCGATTGAGTCGAACGACAGGAGCCGTGGCCCTCGCGGCCGCATCCAGGAGAGCCGCGAAGAGGACGCCTGCGAAAATGACGAGGAGGCTGGAGACGGTTTTCCAGGTCAGGAAGAGAGCCACGCAGGTCCCGAGCAGGGCCAGGCCGGTAGCGAGAAGACTGCGCTGCCCGTGTGCCACGACTGCAGCCTCGCGCGGTGCGTTGTCGCGTAGTTGGTCCGGTCCAATCCTCAGCTCGCTCATGGGGTAACTCGCGGGTCGCGAAGCGGTCGGTGTGCCGAGCCTAAGTACGGATACGGCGACTGCCATAATGGGGATGAGAGCCGCCGCGATGCCGCCAGTAGCGATGCTTTGTCGGGTTGGTGTTGGTGTTTGGGGTCGCCGCGCCGGGCCCAGGTGTCGCAGCGGCAGGCTTGGGCGCGGATATGGCGGGGGCGGTCGTTTCTGCCCGGGCGAGGGTCAGCTGCGCGGTAGCAACCGACGCGGCCAGGGCCAAAGCGCCGTAGACGGCTCGTACATTCATGTTCGCCTCCACTTGACCAAGACTTCAGATCGAGATGGCTCCGGTCGCCAGTGCATAGACGCCGGTACAAGCGGCGAGCGCGAGCGCAGTAAAGATGATCGCCTCGAAAGGCTTGAAGACGGCCTCCTTGCGTTCGCGCTTGGCCAGAAAAAACAAAAGCGTTCCCGGGACGTACAATATCGAGGACAGCAGGAGGAACGTGGCGCCGCCCGCGTATATCATGCCCATGGCGTAGACCGTTGCGACGGCCGAGCGGATCCCGTCGACGGCACGGGCGCGCTCCCCTGCATGGTAAGACTGGCCAAGACACGATAGCTTGAGGCCGTATGCCGCGACCAAGAAATACGGGATCAGCGTCATCGCGCTGGTCATCTTCAAGGCGAGGGTGAATGCATATTCGGCGAACCAGGTGACCAGAACGAAGGTCTGGATGACGCAATTGGTGAGCCAGAGCGCGCCGGCAGGAACCTCGTGCTCGTTCACGCGCGCCAGAAACAGGGGCATCGTACGATTGATGGCCGCGGAATGCAGCACCTCCGCCGCGAGCAGCGACCAGGATAAATAGTTGCCAAGGATCGAGATGAGTAGGGCCACGCTGATGAAGATCGCACCCCAGCGCCCGACCATCGCTTCCATCACGCCGGCCATCGACGGTGTCGACAGGTCCGCGAGTTCCTGCCGCGGAAGCACCCCGTAGGACAGCAGCGTCACCATTACGAGAAGGCAGAGAACGGAAAGAAAGCCAGTGACCGTCGCAAACCCGATATCGGAGCGATCACGGGCGTAGCGCGAGTACACGCTGGCGCCCTCAATTCCCACGAAGGCGAACACAGTGAGCAGCATCGTGCTTCGAACCTGTGAGGAAATCGCGGCCACGCCCGGCTGTTCGGTCCCCCAAAAATTCCGGGAAATCAGATCGGGATCGAGAACGATGAACGCCACGCCGATGAAAAGCAGGATCGGGATGATCTTGGCATAGGTCGCAACCGTATTCAGTGTGGCCGCTTCCCTGATGCCTCGCAGCACCAGGAAATGGACGCACCACAGCAGGAGGGATGCTGATGCGATGGCCACCGGCGTCGTTCCGTCGCCGAAGATCGGGAAGAATTGTCCGATTGTCGCCTTGATCAGAATGAGACAGGCGACGTCCGCGATGCAGCATCCGATCCAGTAGCCGGCCGCCGAAGCGAAGCCAATATACTCTCCGAATCCCGCCTTGGCGTATGCATAGATGCCTGCGTCCAGGTCCGGCCTTCGGCGAGACAGCGCCTGAAAAACAAAAGCGAGCATCAGCATGCCAGTGCCCGCGATGCCCCAGGCGATTAACGTTCCGAGGACGCCCGTGGCATGTCCGAATGATGCGGGCAGCGCGAATATCCCGGAGCCAACCATCGATCCGACCACAAGTGCGACGAGCGCACTTCGCGAAAGCTTGGTGTCGACTTGTTTCGATGAAGGAGCCATGACGAGAATGGCTTTCCGCCGGAGATGGAGTGACGCGCCGTCGGAATCGAGCGGGATAGGCGGCCACCCTTTGTCCGGACCTTAGAGCCGACGCTCGCCTCCGGACATCCGGGATTCTCTGTAGAAGAGAAAGCATGGAATCTGCGGACGAGCGTACCGCCGCGTTGAGGTCACTTTGGAATTACCGCGTCCGCTGCCCCCGGAGCGGCAGCGACCAGTATCAGGCCTTCACGGAAAAACTCGCCAGCCTTAGCGAGTTCTGCCGCAATACACCTGGCATGCAGAACGGCTGCGTCCTGGTCCGAGTGCTCATGTCCTGTCCCGTCCGGAGAGAGGCCGTATTTGTCGACGATGTGAAAGAAGTAGCGCATTCCAGACCGAGTAGGCTGGCGCAGCGCCTGCTTCCAGTGACAAACGTGTAAGAATCTAGGCAAAAGGGATGAGGAACGCCGGATGGGCGCTTCCCGTTTCGACAAAGCTGCGGGCCGGCGGCCCGCGAGATAGGTAGTGTATCCCCCGGCAGTAGGGTGATCATCCGATGTTCCCGACAGTGCCGGACCAGTAGCTTGGCTTGTTCCTGCGATCAGACGCGAGGAGGAAGCCATGTCAAACTATGATCCTAATGCGACCATATCGGAAGCCGTTGGCAGCTCGCTCGCGATGGACGCTGGATTGCGCACATACATGCTGCGCATCTACAACTATATGGCCGCAGGTGTATGTCTCACGGCCCTTGCGGCATGGTTGACCTATCAGCTCACGAGCCCGGCATTGCTTCAGAGCCCGCTGATGTGGGTTTTCATCCTGGCGCCGCTCGGGTTGGTGTTTTTCATCGGAGCCCGCATCAATACACTGTCGGCGGAAACGGCACGGCTGCTGTTCTTCGTGTATGCCGCTTTGGTTGGCGTCTCGCTCTCAACGCTCCTGCACGTTTACACCAGCGCTTCGATCACGCGCGTCTTCTTCATCGCAGCCGCAATGTTTGCGGCACTTAGCGTCTTCGGCTATACCACCAGGCGCGATCTGTCCGGGATGGGCAGCTTCCTGTTCATGGGCCTGATCGGCGTCGTCATCGCCAGCGTCGTCAACCTCTTCATGAGATCGACAGGCCTCGAATGGTTGATTTCGATCGTCGGCGTCGGAGTGTTTGCGGGACTGACGGCCTACGATACTCAACGGATCAAGGCGATGTACGACAATAGGGACGACGAGACAGCGACAGGCCGCAAGTCGGTGGTCGCGGCGCTGTCGCTCTATCTGAACTTCATTAATCTATTCATGATGCTCTTGCGGCTGATGGGCGGGCGACGCTAGGCGGCTCAGGCCGCCGGTCGCTCCGCTGTGCTGGCGAGCGCGTCTCGCAGGATCTTCTCCTTGGTCTCGTCCAGAGACGTTTTCAGCACGACCCCGCCAGCGTCCTTGATCTCGTTGAGCACCTTGTCGGCTGTCATGTTCTTGATCAGGACGAAGAGGGCGGCGTTGCCGGGAGAGAGCGAAGCCGAGAGCTCCTTCACGAACGAGTCGTTGATGCCGAAATCCGACAAAGCACCTCCCAGCGCGCCTGAGGCTGCACCCAGTGCCACGCCGATGATCGGATTGAGAAAAAGTACTCCGATCAGGAGCCCCCAAAAACTTCCGGAGATCGCGCCAGTCGCGGTTGTGTTGACGAGCTGGTTGAGCTTCACGGTCCCGGAATCGGTCTTCACGGCAATGACAGCGTCGCTGATGCTGATCAGATACTCTTTTTGCAATTTGAGCAGCCGTTGCCGGACGTCTTCAGCCTTTGCTTCGTTCGGGTACACGATGGCGACCAGATCAGACATGGAGACCTCCTGAGAGTTTCAACCGGGACAGCCTCCGGCGGGAAGGCCGATGCCCACCGCACGGTGCGGGGTCGAGAATAAGCGGCGAGCTGCCGCCGCGGCATCCGAGAAAACCCTCAGGCGCGGGGAGAATGTCCCGGACCTGCCTCGGCTTAATCATGCCGCTTGACCCGGCCTTGGTCTAATTGGCGCCAAACATCAACGCGGCGAGCAGCAATGTGGAAAGCAGGAGGGATATGCCGGCGCTCGACCATTGACGGAGAACGTCGTCGCCCCATTCAACGAGACTGCCAAATCCAAGACAGACGCGCCGGAACGGACCGATGATGCTCATCAGCGTCTTCCAGCCCGCCGAAAGGCCGCCGGGACGGGGCCATGGACTGAGCAGGATGACGAGCGCCCCACCTCCCAGCATCGTTACGCCCAGTTTGACGAGCCCGCCGAATCCGAACAGGTTCGATGCCGCACCAGCTGGGATCGGCAGAAAGGTATCCCAAGGCACGAGTCCAAGCAGAAGCGAACAGAGCGCCAAGGCAAGCGCCGCCAGACCGCTGCTGCGGTGTGGAGTGCGGACAAGGACGATGGATTGATCTGGACGCGCAAGCGCATGCGAGAGGACGACCAGAACATACGCGGTCGTAAACATTCCGCCAGTGTGGAGCACGACGGCCCACCACCACTGTCCCGTCCTCGCCGTTTCCTCAAGCAAGAGCTCCTTCGCAAGCGACGCTCCGCTCGGCTGAATGCCCATCATTGCGATGCCGCCTAATCCGAAGGCAGTGACGCTCAAGGGCAGGGCCCGGGCGACGCCCCGTATCCCGGTGATGCGGTCATGACCCAGCCCGACATAGATCGAACCGACTGCCAGGAACATGGCCGCCTTGGCTGTGGCGTGGGAGGCCGCCTGAAGCACCCCGCCTGCTAGGGCCTGTCCGCTCTCGAGCCGGCCCGAGCTGTCGAGGGCGAGCGGAAACATCAGGAAGAGATATCCGATTTGAGCCAGTGTCGAATATGCCACGAGGAGCTTGAGGCGCTCCTGCCGCAAGGCCACGATGCTTCCGACCAGAATCGCGCCGGCTCCCAACGCTGCGAGAAATTGTGCGGCGGCATACCCGGGCAGGCCCGGCAGAACGTTGAACCAAAGCCGGAGGAGGATGAAGAACGAACCCTTCACGACCAGGCCGGACAGGATCGCGCTCGCTGCGGCCGGCGCGCCAGCGTGAGCGGGTGGCAACCAGAGATGCAGCGGAAAGAGCGCGGTCTTGGCGAGAAGGCCGGTCGTCATCAATGCCGCCGCGAGGAGCGTGACGACCCCTCCAGAAAGGCGCCGAGACAGCAGTTCGATATCCAGCGTGCCGTACACGCCATAGAGCAGGGCCGTACCCATCAGGTAGAGGATCGAACCGAGCAATGCGAAGAGAAGATAACGCAACGCAGCCTGAAGCGTTTCTGCCCCGCCCCTGAGGGAGACCAGCGGCACGGCGGCGAATGTTAGCAATTCCAGCGCCACATAGAGCGTAAAGAGATCACCGCCCACGAAGATCGTGTTCAGCGCCGCCCAGATCGCCAGCAACAGAACCCAGAATGCGAAGGGCGCGCGCGCGTCCGCTGCCGAAGGACGAAATTCTGTCGCAGCATAGAGGGCAACTGCGCAGATCACGATTGCCGTCGTGGCGAGCATCACGACCGAGAAACCGTCCGCGCGCAGCGCCACGCCCAGGGGGGGTGGCCATGCGCCGAGCAGATAGACGAGGACGCCGTCGCCTGCCGGCAAGGCCAGGCCGACTGCTACGACGATTGCCGACCCGATCGGTACTACGGCAAAGGCGACTTGCCGGACGCGGCGGTCGCCGAGAGCGAACGCAAGCAGCACGGCCGCGACGGGTACGACGATTGACAGCACCAGCAAGAAGCCAGACGCGGTCGTTGCCGGTGCGGGGGCAGCGGGCAGCATCAGTCACCGGGTGAATCGGAGTGCAGGCTCGTCGGTGCGGGATTGCCGAGCGTAGTGGAGCCCGCGGTGTCGAACAACCGGAGCAACAAGGCGATCGCCAGGGCAGTTGCGGAAAAGGCGACCACGATGCCCGTGATCACCAGTGCCTGTGGCACCGGGTCGTTGCCAACGCTCGCCCCAGCGCCCCTGCGTCCGACGATGCCGAACAGAAGAAACACGCCGCTGCCGATCAGGTTGAATGCGAGGATCTTGCGGAGCGGTTGCGGGTTCGTAATCAGGCCGTACAGCCCAAGCCCAACCAACGCGGCGGCACACATTCCAAACACTGTTGCGCTGCTCATCATCGTGGACTCCTTTCCGGTGGGCCTGCGAGCAACAGGGCGAGAGTCGCCGCGATTGTCGAAATCATCGCGATCTCGATGCCGAGTATCAGGGGCTTTGCGAACTCATCCGGAAAGGCCAGGAACGCCGACGCGAAAAACAATCCTCCAAGGCCGACGAGAAGAAACAGGCCGGGCCCGGCCATCAGGACAACCCGCAGCCCTCGGCTGCTCACTGGTGGAGTGTCCGTCAATCCGGCCATGATCGCCAGCAGCCACATCGACGCGAGAACAGCGCCACCTTGGAATGCTCCGCCGGGGTGATCGGCCCCTGTCCACAACATGTAGACGCCAACGACAATGCCCGCGGGGGGCAGCAGTCGGGCGAGGAAGGCGAGCACGCCATCTGGATCGGCTTCGTGCCGGGGTCCCGGACGGCCACCCCAAGCCCCGTCCGACGCAAGCGACCAGACGCCAACGATGGCCAGCAGGAGCACGACCTTCTCGAGCATGGTGTCCATCCCGCGGAACGCCATGAGCACGTTGGTGACAGGGTTAGCCAGTCCGGTTGCGCCGGCATTCGAGACGACGGCCAGCGCAAGGGAGGGGGCCGGATCAGGCAGAAGCAGGATTGCGATGCCCAGCGCCGCCGCTGTCAAGGAACACAATATGGCCGCGCTCAGGCGAACGACCTGGCCGGGTCGTTCAGACGTAACCGCCTCGGCATCGCGCAATCGGGCAGCCGCCCCCAACAGAACGACTCCGCCCAGACCTCCGCCGATCGCGGCCTCGGTCAGTGCGACATCGACCGCGTCGAGGCGAACCCAGATCAGCGCAACCAGGAGTCCGTAGGCGACAAATCCCACCGTTGCAGGATAGGTCTCGCGGACCGCGATGGTCCATGTGGCGAGACCCAGCACCACGGCGGCGAGGACGATCTCGAAGGCCGTTGCGATGCTCATCTGGCACCGCTCCGACGTACCGTACGTGCGATCAATTGCGACACCGTGGCGCCAGCAAGAAGCGCGAACACCCAGATGCTGATCAACTTCAACCCTTCCCGCAGGTTTCCTGCTTGGGGAAGCAGCCCGAGCACGACGAAGCCCAGGCCGAGATTGTCGGCCTTGGTCAGGGCGTGCAGCCGGGTCAGAGTGTCGGGAAACCGAAGGAGGCCGACCGTGCCAGCCAAGAAGAAGAACGCGCCCGCCGACACGCACGCAATCGTCACGATGTCTCGTACGAGGTTCACTTGTCCTCCGTTGAAACGGCCCCGTCGCTGTTGAGGCGGGACAGCCCCTTCTTGACGAATGCGATGGACGCGAAAGTGGCGAGCAGCGCCAGAATCAATGCCACGTCGACCGACGCGGGAACGCCTGTCACAGTGCCGAGCAGCAGCAGCACGGCAATGCCCCCGGTGCCGATCAATTGCGCGGCCATCATGCGCTCCGCGTCGGTGGGGCCGCGCAAGATCGATACCAGGCCGAGCGCCAGCAGTGCCAGGATCAGGCCGACCGCTGCGGTCAGGAACTCAGTCATTGTAGAGCGCCCGGACCAGCGCCGCTTCCTCGGCGGCGAGATCGGCGAGGACCGGCTGAGTGATGTCGAGACAATGATAGATGATATGGCCGCTCTCCTCTCCGGCTGGCACCGTCCCGGGCAACAGGCTCGTGAGCGTCGTGAACACGTTCTGCCGTACGCCACGGGATAGCTGGGTCGGATAGGCTAGAAAGCCCGGATGAAGCGGCAAACGCGGATTCAACGCGCGGCCGGCAACGTCCAACCCGGCTACGACCGAGTGATACAGGAAAAGCAGAACCAGGCGGGCAACGGCGGGAAGAGAACGCCGCGCGCTGCTCGGCTCCAGAAAGTAAAGGCTTGTCCAGGTCGCTGCGACAACTGCGGCTGCTGCCGCGGGAATGTCTCCGACCTGAGCGCCCGCGAGCACCAGCCAGAGGCAGCCGAACCCGGCCGCTCGCAAAGCCGCGCTCGACCATCGGCCCCTGGAGGCGTTTCGCGCCGGCTCGTCTGGTCTTCCCGAGTATTCGCTCATGCTCGAAGCCCTCGATCGGCGTCGCATGGCATTGCCGAGCTTCGGGGCGTCCGGAGGGACCGGCTCGGCCTGTTTGATGAGGACGGACCCAGACGGCAGCGTCGCATTGGGGATCTGCAGTTTGAGATCCATCTTCGGCCTTCGGCGTGACCGCGAGTAGCGGTACATCGTCATCCAGAATGGTTCAGAAGGTGCCGCCGAGTCGTTCGTCCGGCGCCACCTTCTTGGATGAGATTTCGCAATCGTGCCGCTCAGCCCGCGCAAGACTAGCGTGACGCCTGGCGCCGGAAGCAGCTTCCGCCTCGTCCGCTCCTGGATGCCCGGCATTGCTCCTCAGTTGAGTAACCACAGTGCGTCATGCCCTGTTTCTTCGAACACCATGATCCAGCCGCGTTGGCCGGAGTAGCCGTTGGCAGAATCGCCAACGTTCCCAGAATTGCGGCTGTGGCTAGGATAAACATTCGCATTTGAATTCTCCTGATCCGGCGGTTTGAGGCACGTTCAAGCGTCATCGTTCAAGTCGGTTTCGCATCAGCCCGGCTACTTGCCGGTCATGCGAAGTACGAGTAGCGGACGGCTCTATTGCAGGGTGCTACTGCTTCACCTGACAATCCCATCATGTGTCGCCAGTCGAACAGGCGATATCGGGTGATTGCCTGACCGGGTTGTCGGGAATCTCCCAAGGCACGAATGCTCGCGCACATGATTACATCCGGATGAACAGGTAGATTTCCCGATGTTTGCGGCGGACCCCTTAGCCGAAAATGCCGGCGGCGAGACCGGGATACCGCGACCTCGGGAAGGCCGATCTACTTGGCGACACACACTTCCGGAACGAAGAGCTCATGTCTACGCGTGGCAGCCATTCCACACCTCGACACGTCATTACTTTTGCGTTCGTGGCGGCGCTCTCGCCTGTGCTGGCAGGCTGCGGAAGAGAGACCGCAGCGGATGACCCGCCGGCGCCACGAATTGTGCGCACAGCGACCGTTGAAAAGCGCAAGATCACCACACCCCTGACGTTCTCCGGGCGGATCGAAGCAGAAGATGAAGTGAATGTTGCGTTCCGGATATCCGGCCGGCTTTTGAGCAATGACAGCAAGGTCGGCGACCGGGTCAAGGCCGGCCAGGTTCTAGCGCGATTGGAGTCCCAGAACGAGCTGAATGCGCTGCGCCAGGCGCAGGCGGCTCTCGCCGCGGCCCAGGGACAAATGACGCAGGCGCGCAATCACTTTGATCGTCAGGAGACGTTGCTGGCGCAGGGTTGGACCACACGTGTCAATTACGATGCCGCGACCCAAGCGCAGCAAACGGCCCGATCGCAGGTCGATGCCGCCGAAGCGGCACTCAGTTCCGCGCATGACTTGGTCGGGTTCACGGAACTGAAGGCCGACGCGCCCGGGGTGATTACTGCGACCGGCCCGGGAGCTGGCGAAGTGGTGCAGGCGGGACAGATGATCGCGAGAATCGCGCGCCAAGATGGTCGCGATGCTGTCTTCGACGTGCCTTCCCAGTTGGTCCGGTCAGCTTCAGCCGAGCCGGAGGTCGATGTCAGCCTTGCGGATGATCCGGCGATTAACGCCAAGGGGCGCGTGCGCGAGGTTGCGGCGCAAGCCAGTGCCGTGACTCGGACCTTCGAGGTCAGGGTCGGCCTGACCGATCCTCCGGCGGCGATGCGCCTTGGGGCGACGGTCGTGGGGCGGGTGAGCACGAGCGCAGGGCCGATGATCGATATACCGGCCTCCGCCCTGACGAGGATGAACCAACGTCCCGCGGTGTGGATCGTCGACCCCACCCTCGGTACGGTCTCGGTGCGCAATGTGGACGTTTTGCGGTTCGATGAAGCCCAAGCGGTGATTGCGCAAGGACTGGATACCGGCGAGGTCATTGTCACCGCCGGGGTGCAGGCACTTCATCCTGGCCAGAAGGTCCGGGTTCTCGGATCAGAGCAATGAGTGGGGTCAATCTTTCCGATTGGGCGCTGAAACACCGCTCGCTCGTCGTCTACATGATGATCATTGCGGTGGTCGCGGGCGGTCTGTTCTATTTCCGCCTGGGTCGGAACGAAGATCCGGCCTTCATCATCAAGACGATGGTCGTTCAAGCCGCTTGGCCGGGGGCCTCCGTAGAGGAGACGATGAAGCAGGTGACGGAGCGCCTCGAACGTCGCCTGCAGGAAACACCGCATCTCGACTTCCTTCGCAGCTTCACGAGGGCAGGTGTCTCGACCGTATTCGTAAATCTAAAAGGTAGTGCCAGCGCGAGAGAGGTCACGGACACTTGGTACCACGTGCGCAAGTCGATCGGTGACATGCGCCATACGCTGCCCGCCGGAGTCATCGGTCCGGGGTTCAACGACGAATTCGGCGATACTTTCGGGATCATCTACGGCTTCACGAGCGACGGTTTTACCCAGCGCGAGCTGCGTGACCAAGTCGAGGAGATCCGCTCAAAGTTGCTGCTGGTTCCCGACGTGTCGAAAATCGAGCTCCTTGGCGAGCAGGACGAAGCGATCTTCGTCGAGTTCTCCACTAAGGAGCTCGCGGCACTCGGAGTCGATCGGTCCGCCCTTATTGCGGCCCTTCAGTCGCAAAACATCGTCCGCCCGGCCGGGACGGTACAGACGAGCGCCGAGAGTATCTCGCTACGAGTGTCCGGCGGCTTTCAGTCCGAGCAGGACATCGCCGGCATCAATTTTTCCGCGGGCGGGCGCATGCTCCGCCTGAGCGACATCGCGCGGGTGCGTCGCGGTTACACAGACCCGCCCCACCCGATGTTTCGAGTCAATGGAAGGCCGGCCATAGGACTCGCAATCGCCATGAGGGATGGCGGGGATATTCTTGCGCTGGGTGCGAACATCACCAAGGCGATGGCGCAGATTACCGCGGGACTCCCGATAGGCATCGAGCCCAGCCTGGTCGCTGACCAGCCCGTCGTGGTGAACCACGCAATTCGAGAATTCATGGTTTCGCTGCTGCAGGCCGTCGCCATCATCATGGTCGTCAGTTTCATCAGCCTGGGCGTGCGCCCGGGCCTGATCATCGCGCTGGCGATACCGTTGACGCTGGCTATCGTTATGCCGATCATGGGACTGCTCAGCATCGATATGCAGCGTATATCGCTCGGTGCGCTGATCATAGCGCTCGCGCTGCTGGTCGACGATGCCATGACCACGACGGACGCGACCCTGACCAAATTGGCGGAAGGTGCGAGCAAGATCGAGGCGGCTACTTTCGCCTACCGGACCCATGCGATGGCGATGCTCGCTGGCACGCTGGTGACCATCGCGGGCTTCATTCCTGTCGGCTTTGCGGCGAGCTCCGCTGGAGAATACACTTTCTCGCTCTTCGCGGTCGTCACCATCGCGCTGCTGGTGTCCTGGATGGTCGCGGTCATTTTCACGCCGCTATTGGGCGCCGCCATCCTTGTCCCGCCCGAGCGGGGCAAGTCGGCGGACCCGGGCAGGATTTTCCGGATATACCGGCATTTTCTGACCTTGGCGATGCGCGCGAAATGGCTCACGATCGCAATTTCCCTGGCGCTCTTCGTCGCGTCGGTCCTTGCAATGCCGCTGATCCCGCGGCAGTTTTTTCCGTCATCGGATCGTCCGGAGCTGCTGGTCGATATCAGCCTGCCGCAGAACGCTTCGATCTACGCGAGCGAAGCAGCGGCGAAGCGCCTGGATGCGGCGCTTGCGACCGACCCCGACGTGGCTCGGTGGAGCACTTATGTCGGACGGGGCGCCATCCGCTTCTACTTGCCCCTCAACGTCCAGCTCCCGAACGATTTCTTCACGCAGATCGTGGTGATCGCGAAGGACGTCGCCGCTCGGGATCGCCTGCATGTGAAGCTAGAAAAAACGCTGGCCGAAGAATTCCCCAAGGCGATCGCGTTCGTCTCGCCGCTCGAGCTCGGGCCGCCGGTCGGTTGGCCGATTCAGTACCGGGTCAGCGGGCCAGACGTCGAACGGGTGCGCGAGATCGCGCTTCAGGTCGGGCAGATCGTCGCGTCCAGTCCGGACACCAAGCAAACGAATTTCGATTGGATGGAGCCCGACCGGCAGGTCCGTATTCGCGTGGACCAGAACGAGGCGCGGCAACTCGGTCTGAGCTCACAGGCGATTGCGACCGTTTTGAACGCCGTCATCACGGGCACGCCTGTCACTCAGGTCCGCGATGATATCTATCTCGTCAACGTGGTGGCGCGCGCGACTGACGAGCAGAGGGTCTCGCTGGACAGTCTGCGCAACCTGCAAGTAGCGCTGGGCGGCGGACAGACCGTTCCTCTCAGTCAATTTGCTTCCTTCGAATATGACCAGGAATTCCCGCTCGTCTGGCGTCGGGACCGCGTTCCGACTTTGACGGTCCAGGCTGCCATCGACGGTAACAAATTGCCGGAAGGCGTTGTCGCCTCGCTGTTGCCGGCCATCGAGAAGTTCCAGAAGACCCTTCCGCCATCGTACAGAGTGGTCGTCGGCGGCACGGTAGAGGAGAGCCAAAAGTCGCAGGCATCCGTGCTGGCGGTCGTTCCAGTGATGCTGTTCGTCATGTTTACGGTCCTCATGGTCCAGCTCCAGAGCTTCCCGAGGCTGTTCATGGTTCTCAGCGTGGCGCCGCTCGGACTGATCGGGGTCGTCGCCGCGTTGATGCTTTCCGGGAGGCCGCTCGGCTTCGTTGCCATCCTGGGTGTCCTTGCGCTCTTGGGTATGATCAGCAAGAACGCGGTCATTCTGATCGGTCAGATCGACGCGGAGCGCGCGATCGGCAAGTCGCCTTGGGAAGCCGCGGTAGACGCTAGCAGCTCCCGGTTCCGGCCGATCATGTTGACAGCGATATCGACTGTCCTTGGGATGATTCCGATTGCGCCGACAGTGTTTTGGGGACCGATGGCATTCGCCATCATGGGTGGCTTGCTGGTTGCGACGGTTCTCACCCTCGTCTTCTTGCCGACGATTTATGTTGCCTGGTTCGGCGCGACCGACTCGGCAATCGACGCGGCGCTGAGCAAGACTCCGGAATCGGGAAAGCAAAGCCGGATAGGGGAATCCTCACCTTCGGCTAGGTAGTCAACCTGATGTGCCGACCGTCGTGCGTCTGTGATGATCGGAGAAGCTATTCCAGTCGCCGTTCGCCCCGACCGCCTGGTGTTGCCATGTGCGACGCAGAAATCGTGTCCCGTCGGGCGTCGCGCGTCGTTCGTCGTGGATAAATGCATAGGATTAGGACGCCTCCATGAGCACAAAAACGGACGTCCAGAGGCTGCCGCTGCGGACCCTGACCGCCATGGTGGTGGGCGGCATGGTCGGCGCCGGCGTGTTCTCGATACCGCGCAACTTCGCGCAGGCGACCGGCATCTACGGGGCGCTCATCGCTTGGGCCATCGCCGGAGCGGGGATGCTCATGCTGTGTTTCGTCTTCCAGACCTTGGCCAACCGCAAGCCCGATCTGGATGCCGGTGTCTACGCATACGCGCGGGCGGGGTTTGGGCCCTACGTCGGCTTCTTTTCCGCGTTCGGCTATTGGGCCAGCGCCTGCGTCGGCAACGTCTCGTACTGGATCCTGATCAAGTCGACGCTCGGCGCGTTCTTTCCGGTTCTGGGGCAGGGCAATACGTTGCCCGCAGTGCTCATCTCCTCGGTCGGTATATGGGCGTTCCATTTTCTGGTGCTGCGCGGCGTGAAGGAAGCAGCCGGAATCAACGCGATCGTCACGGTCGCCAAGATCATCCCGCTGTTGTTGTTCGTGGTGTTATCAATCTTCTTCCTCAAGCCATCGGTGTTCGCAGACAACCTGTGGGGCGGCACCGCGGGTGACTACGGCAACCTGTTCGAGCAGGTCAAGGCGACGATGCTGGTGACCGTCTTCGTATTCTTAGGGATCGAGGGGGCCAGCAACTATTCGCGGTTCGCGGAGAAGCGCGAAGACGTGGGTGTCGCCACCGTCACGGGATTCCTTGGAGTGCTGGCGCTGTTCGCATCGGTGTCGATACTCGCTTACGGCGTCCTGCCACGCGCGGAGATCGCGCAGCTTCGTCAGCCCTCCGTCGGTGGCGTGCTCGAGGCCGCGGTTGGGCAATGGGGTGCGGTGTTCATTGGTGCCGGCGTAATTGTCTCGGTTCTTGGAGCCTATCTGGCGTGGACGATGATGGCTGCCGAGGTGCTTTCCGTTGCAGCGAAGAAGCGGGATATGCCCACCTTCCTGGCGCGAGAGAACGTCAATCAAGTGCCATCGGCGGCGCTGCTGATGACCACGCTGCTGATTCAGGCGGTGATCGTCGCGACGCTGTTCTCCGACGACGCCTTCACGTTCGCGCTGTCGCTATGTAGTCATCTTTCGTTGATTCCCTATTTCTTGTCCGCTGCGTTCGCGTTGATGCTGGTCTATCGCAGGGAGACCTACGAGAAGGATTCACGCGACCTCCGCAAGGATACCATCATCGCGGTTTTGGCGACGATCTACACGATATTCCTATTGTTCGCCGGCGGGACCAAATTCCTGCTGCTCGGCTTCATCATCTACGCACCCGGCACCATCCTGTACTACATCACGCGGAATGAGCAGGGCAAACAACTGTTCACGCCGGCCGAGTGGGTCTTGTTCGCGGTAGCGGTGATCGGATGCGTCGTCGGTATCCATGGCCTCGCCACCGGCTACATCAGCATCTAGCCCCGGTACGAAAGGATCCAGCAATGGCGAATTCCCCAGCTTTCGGCGTTCATTCGGAAGTCGGTCAGCTCCGCAAGGTGATGGTCTGCGCGCCCGGTCGCGCGCATCAGCGGCTCACACCGTCGAACTGCGATCAGCTGCTGTTCGACGATGTTCTCTGGGTGGAGAACGCCAAGCGTGACCATTTCGACTTCGTCACCAAGATGCGCGACCGAGGCGTCGATGTGGTTGAAATGCACAACTTGCTGGCCGAAACGATGTCGGTACCCGAAGGCAAGAAGTGGATTCTCGACAACCAGATTGTGCCGGATCAGGTCGGGCTCGGCTTCATCGACGAACTGAGAAGCTACCTTGCAGGCTTGGACAATCGCAAGCTGGCGGAAACGTTGATCGGTGGCTTGTCCATCCATGACTTTCCCGAGGAGCATGGCGGCCAGGCGATCAAGATAGTCAAGGAGGCGGCTGGCGCCACCGAGTACCTGCTACCGCCACTGCCGAACACGCTCTACACGCGCGACACCACCTGCTGGATCTACGGCGGCGTGACGCTCAATTCGCTTTTTTGGCCGGCAAGGCACGAGGAAACGATCCTCGCGACGGCGATCTACAAGTTCCACCCCGACTTTGCTGGCAAGGTCAATGTGTGGTGGGGCGACCCCACGCACGACCATGGGCTAGCTACGCTGGAGGGTGGTGACGTGATGCCGATCGGCAAAGGAGTTGTGCTGATCGGGATGAGCGAACGCACGTCTCGCCAGGCGATCAGCCAACTCGCGGCGACGCTGTTTCAGAAGAAGGCGGCGGAACGCGTGATCGTCGCGGCGATGCCCAAGATCCGCGCCGCCATGCATCTCGACACCGTATTCACGTTCGCGGACCGCGATTGCGTCCTGACCGCGCCCGACTTCATCAACCAGACGCGCACCTATTCCTATCGCCCGAGCGATCACCCGAGCGGGCTTGAGTTGCACCCCGAGAACAAGCCATTTGTCAGCGTCGTCGAGGAAGCGCTCGGCCTCAAGAAACTTCGCGTAGTCGAGGCTGGTGGAAGCGACTATCAGCGCGAGCGCACACAATGGGACAGCGGCGCCAACCTTGTCTGTGCGTCGCCGGGCGTGGTGTATGCCTACGACCGCAACACCTACACAAACACCCTGCTGCGCAAGGAAGGTATCGAAGTTATCACCATCGTGGGGGCGGAGCTGGGCCGGGGTCGAGGCGGTGGTCACTGCATGACCTGCCCGATAATCCGCGACGCCGTGGACTACTAGCAAGGCAGGGGTAGGGACTCTGGTGCGACGACAAGCTTCGCGGACCTGGAACTCCGGGGCAGCCGCCTCCTCGGCGACTGCCGGAAGTGACACACATGCAAGTGCACGCTTTGAGCAACGCAGGTCTCGGCAGGATCGTCATCAAACTTTCCAATCCGCTGCAACTGTTCAACACACTTGATCCGGCGCCATTTCGCGAGAAGGAGCTCGCAACCGAGGCAGAGCGATACATCGCCGACCAGGCTGAAGATATCGCGAAAGCCGCTCCCATCCAAATCGTGATTCATCTAGCCTGGGCGGGCTCCTTGGATGCGATCGTGCCGGATTTGGCTCCGGCCGTGGCGCAGCATTTCCTGCTGCGCGCTCACGAAAAATCGAGAGAGCTGCAAGTTCTATTCAAGTCAGGGCGCCGCTCGCTGATCGTAGGCGTTGCGATCCTCTCCAGCTGTCTTGCGGTTGGATGGCTGGCGGGCCTGGTCCTTGGAGATGGACCTCTCCCGGACATTCTGAGGGAAAGCTTCTTGATTCTGGGCTGGGTGGCGATCTGGAAGCCGTCAGAAATTTTTCTCTACGGTTGGCCCGCGATCGTGGAGCAGCGGCGGCTTTTCGAACGGCTCTCGGCTGCCGTAGTTGTCGTGGCTGCCGTTTCGGAGCCCGCTTAGTGACGCGGCACGCCGATCAAGGAAGCACCGCTATGAGGACTGCCTGTCGATCTTTTCTGCGCGCCCTTGAGCAATTGCGCACCCATTCGCGTGCTCTCTCTGTCACAGGCGGCCGCAATCTCTGCGAGCATTGTTTGTGCGGGTTGACAATCGATAGGTCAAGCCTATCGTGCTCGCTTGTTGGGGCAGGGCCGACAATCTCGAGGATTCGGATGCGTGTATCTGGATTTCTTTTGCAGATGATTGGACTCTTTGGTTCGACTGCCGCGCTTGCAGCTGACGTGGATCTGAGGGACTTCAAGGCGGATCCGCCGCCGCTCGCTCCGCCTTCTTGGAGTATCGTTGGCTCGGTCTCGCCAACCTTTACTGACAACGCCCTGTTCAGCCGCAACAATCGCAGATCAGATGCCTATTATGAGCCCGATATCAGCGCCAGGCTGGACGGCTATTTGACAGCAGATCTGTCGTATAGACTCTATGCGCGTGCGCAATACGAAGCTTACGCGACGGAGAAGGACAGCAATTTTGGGATCGCGCGCTTGGGTGGGCGGTTGACCGAAAATTGGAACGGCTGGAGATTCTCCGCGATCTACGAGAACCGCTACGACTTCGACGGCGTCTATCGCGACCTCGCGTTCACCTCGCATGACGTGATGGGTTCCGTGGCTCGTGACTTCCAGGTTGCGAATGTAACGCTGTCGCCATTGTGGCTGCTGACTTACCGCTTTTCTGATTTGGCCGAGGCCCGCCGCTGGCGCTTTGATGCCGTTCTTGGCATTGAGGTCAAACTCGATCCGAAATGGTCGATTGTGAGCGCGCCTTTGTTCGAAGCCTACTGGTTCACCGATGGATTGAATTCCGGGCGGCGGGACCAGCTCTATTCGGCCGACATAGGGTTGAAGTATAATTTTGCCAGCAATCTGTCGCTCACCACCACCGTGCTCTACGAAGCGCGGACGTCCAACGTTCCGCCGCGGAACTACAGAGATCTGCGGGTCGGGCCGCGGCTCGATTTTGCCTTTTGAGAGGGTATCTGAGAATGCTTGCGAGACGCCTGTCCGTCCTGCTGGGAATGAGTTTCGGGATCATGGCGGCGAGCGCCGCAGCGGCGGATCCTCGTGACTCCGTCGACCGAAGCCAGCGTATGGACACCGACGCACTGAGGGATGACCTTGGGGAAAACCGACTTCGGGTGCCAGCGCATCCCCTGGTGATTGCGCCGCCGCCACAGAATCCTCCGATCTCTCGGCCGAAGAAGAAGTCGGGTCCTGCCGCCGGTAGTGGTGGATAATCCTTGTTGCGCTGCAGGTCGGCAGCTGTGCGACCTGATGCCGGCTACCTTTCCTCATCTCTCGTCCCGTCGTTTGCAGCTTGAGCCAGTATGCGACGTTGTTCGCATGTCCGAACGACGAATGATCTCGTCATCATTGTCTCTTCTTTTAACAATAACTCGAAAACAAGCGGGACAAACTGGTACGCCGTTAGCTCATGCCAGTCATGCGCAGGTTTCGAAGTATTCGGAATTAACCCCTTGGTTGTATGAAAAACGAGGAGCATGATGTAGATCATCCCTTAGGGATGTTGTGTAGGTCGCGTCGTCTTGGGAGCGCTGAGCTGGTGATTAGCTAGGTCGATCATCACTCGCCCAAAGTTGGCTTTCAAGGCAGGCCAAAAAGGGTGCCTGGAATGAAGCCGTACAGCCCGCGTGCGAGCTTGTTGAATTCACATGGCGCTCCGCAGCGCCTGCCTTTTGGGGAAGCCCGCAATCGCCCTGATCGGGGCCCTTGGGAAGATTTTCTTTTTGTAGTGCGCCCACTGCGGGGGGGTAAATTCGCATACGATGGGATGGATAGTGCCTGCGCGGCGCTTCTGCGACTGCCGTCGGGCAATGTGTCTGGGCTCGGTATCTTTCAATGCTGGTCGAGCGAAGATTCGGAAAGCATTTGCGAGGTGTTGCGGACGTGCGTGGAAGACAAGGTTGAAGTTCGAATTCATCACAGCTTGACGCTTGGCGGGCTGCGACGCGAGGTCGAAACGATCGTGTTCCCCGTTACCGAACCCGAGAAGGGCGTGATCGCTCTGCTCGTTGGTCGACATCGCATTCTTCCTGAGGAATTTGATCAAGACGAGTCAGATGAACCGGCCGGATTAGCTGACGATTTGGCTTCGATGCGGGAGGATATACAGCAGCGGATAGCCTCCGAGCTTCACGATTCGACATGCCAGCATCTTGTCGCCGCGAGTCTTGGGCTGGTGCGTATTCGCACCTGCGTCGGCCCGGCAAATGGTGTGGACAGACTTTGCGAGCTTGTCGATGCATCGATTGACCGTGCTCTGAGAGAGATCCGCTCCCTGACGTATTTGATGCATCCCCAGGACGTGGTGGCAGAGGGATTGAAGGCGACCATCGAGTGCTACGCCTGCGGCTTTGCGGCGCGGACGGCGTTGCGTGTCCAGACTGACGTCGACGCCGGCGTGGATCGGTTGTCATACGAGATACAAAGGTCGTTGCTGCGGGTCATTCAGGAAGGGCTCTCGAACATATTCAGGCACGCAAAGGCGACAGAGGTCAAACTGCTCGCCAAAGTGACAGGCGAGCAGTTTCAGCTGACAATAAGCGACAATGGAAGCGGCTTTCCGGCTCACCGTGCCAATCGGTTCGGAACGACCATGATGGGTGTCGGCATTCCCGCCATGAGATCAAGGCTTGCGCATCTTGGCGGCAGTCTCGAGATCCGATCCAATCCTGAAAGCTCCGGGACGATGTTGTACGCGGTATTCCCGCTGCCGAGTGAGGCAAAGCGGCGCAGGCGGCGCTTGCCCTTGCAATGATATAAACCAAGGCAAGCGCTTGAACAGGTTTATGGACGATCGTCGCCCTCAGATGCGACCTTCGGGTCTGGCACTCGATACGGCGGCGTTCGAAGCAGGAGCGCGTGCTATGAAGCGAATCTTGATCGCGGATGATCATGAGGCCGTCCGTTCCGGTATCCGCGCGGTGCTTGCGCAACGTGCTGATTGGGAAGTTGTGGCGGAGGCGAGCGACGGCAGAAAGGCGGTTGCTGCCGCGATCGAGAGCAAGCCGCACGTTGCCATCCTCGATTTCTCCATGCCGCGCATGACCGGGGTCGAGGTAACCCGGCGGATCAGGGAGTTCTCGCTTCCCATCGAGGTTCTGATATTTACCGTTCACAACTCTGGCCTGTTGGCGCAGCAGGCCTATCTGGCCGGCGCCCGCGCGTTCTTGTCGAAGTCGGATGCGAGCAAGCTGCTGATTGCTGCTGTCGAGTCGCTCCTGGTCCACAAATCATTCGGTATCGGGAGCGGGTTGGACGTTCTCGATGGCCAACCGGGTGGCGGAACTAGGCTGACCCCCCGCGAGCAGCTGGTCGTCAAGCTGGTTGCGGATGGCTATAGCAACAAGGGCATCAGCGCTATCCTGAACCTCAGCGTGAAGACGACAGAGGCTCACCGCGCCGCCGCGATGCGTAAGCTCGGCGTGAATTCGACTGCCGGCCTAGTTCGCTACGCGGTTCGCGCCAAACTGGTTGCCGACTGATCGACCACCATGCGGTGGGGACATCCGCGACCCAGTTTCAGGGTTTTGTCGGATAACTTTCCGAAAGATGGCCGATACAGTCGGCCGACTTGGCTGCCGGTCATCTCCGTTGATCGCCCGATAGGATCTGGGTCAACATGCGGGAGCGCCGCCGTGAAGCGCATCGTTATTGCGGATGATCATGAGGTTGTACGGTCGGGACTGCGCGCGATCGTCCAACTGCGCTCTGATTGGATCGTTTGCGGCGAGGCTTGTGACGGGGAGCAGGCACTAGCTATGGCGGTTGAGACGCGTCCGGACATCCTGATCGCCGACTACTCTATGCCCGTCATGAATGGGCTAGAAGTCAGCCGCCGCCTGGGTGCAATGCACATGTGCGTCGAAGTGTTAATTCTGACGATGCATGAGAGCGAGGAGCTGTTGACGGAGGCTATTCTGGCTGGCGTGCGTGGCTTTCTGTTCAAATCCGACGCGAAGGAGCACCTGTTGTCCGCCATCGACGCTTTGCTCGAACGCAGGCCTTACTTCACGGGCGTGTTGCTTGAGAAGCTTCTACGCAACTATCAGATCAACAAGCAAAATAGATCGAGCGTACTGCTCACATCGCGGGAACAGAGTGTGGTCCAGCTCATCGCGGAGGGACATACGAACAAATCGATCGGTTGCATCTTGAAGCTGAGCGTAAAGACCGTCGAGACGCACCGTGCTGCGGCGATGCGCAAGCTTGGGATGTCCTCTACGGCGGAACTTGTTCGCTACGCGATCCGCAAGAAACTAGTCGAGCCATGAGTGTCGAGGGAGTCGTCTTGTTCGTCATCGACAACCGACGCGCATCCCGTCGTTTGAAACTAGCTTTCAGGCGCGACGTCCGAACAGTGAAGCAGGGCCTGACGCGGGGAGATAAATTGGCAGGGCTGTATTCGATACGACAGGCTTGCGCCGAGTGCGGCAGGCCGATGAGGGTTTTGCCCGACGAACCGGCGAGGGGGCCGCTGCGCTACACCTGCGCAAAATGCGACGACGACCCGTTGCGCGACCCTACGGCGCGCAACTGGGCGGACGGGCCGCTGCGCCCACCGGAGAAGTGAGCACGGCCAGCATTTCGATCTGACGTACGAGGTTATCCAGGCCTGATTGACCGCGCAGGCGCCGAGCCGCGAGACCATCTCGTCGGAACGGTTCATCCTCGGCGGCAGACACCATCGGGGGCATAGCATGCCCGATCGCAACCTCAGAATCGGATTCAGAACGTCGATCAGCGCGATCTTCGTTGGAACCGTACTGTTCGTCGGACTGTCATTGGTCTACCTCAGTTTCGAGCGGATCGATGCCATCACCCGGGCGGCTGCCGCATCCTTCTTGGACACCGTCGCGCAGTTATCGGCCGACAGGATCGATGCTCAGTTCATGGCGGTCCGCGACGGCCTGGACATCCTGCATGATCTGCCTTCGGTCCGATCGGCCGCTGTCCGTGACAACCCCAGGCTCTACGCGCTGCTCGCTTCGATGCTCCGGAATAACCTTCACCTTTACAGTCTGTACGCCGGCTACGACGACGGCAGATTTGTGCAGATGGACTACCTCGAGCGGGGAGGAGAGGCCGCGCGCCTGCGGAGCGAGGCGCCAGAAGGGGCAAAATTCCGCCTGGTCGTGATCTCGGGTCCGGACGGCGCAGACTCGACCATCGATTTCCTGCGCGACGATTTGACGACGATGTCACAGCGGCCAGGCCCTACCGACTACGATCCCCGCCAGCGGCCCTGGTACGCCGGAGCGTTCGAGAAGGACCTGCGGCCGCTGACTGAGCCCTACATCTTTTTCGCTATCGGCCAGCCTGGCTACACGCTTCGGATGCCGATTGCGGGCTCGCCGCGCGGCGTAGTCGCCGGCGACGTCCTGACAGGCGAGGCCGAAGCGCTGCTCCGGAGACAGCAACTGGGGCAATCCGGCACGGTCATCCTGTTCGATGACGAGAACCGCGTGCTGGCCCACCCGCAGATCTCGGAACTCATAGGGCGCACTGGCGGGACGGCCGGTGCGCTCTTGCTGCCGCATCTCGCGGACATCGATGGGATCGGGATCGCGAAAGCGGTAGATGTTTGGAGGATGACGGGCAGCACCCAACAGATATTCCAGGATTCAGGTGGGCGGGCTCATGCCGCCGCATTCCGCACCATCGCTTCGGCCGGGGCGGCCAATCTTCGACTTGCGGTGTCCGCGCCGATCGACGAATTCTACTCGGAGATCGAAGGCGAACGGCGGCGCCTGTTCGTGGCGGCGCTCGGCTTCGTGTTGGCGGTTTTGCCGATGGTGCTCTGGATGGGCGCGATGATGTCGAAGCGGATGAGGGCGCTTGCCATCGAAACCGATCGCATTCGGCACTTTGACGTCGCAGAGAGTCCGCGCATCCGATCGGTGGTGCGCGAGATCGACGATCTCGGCCACTCTGTTGCCGCCATGAAGAATTTGGTCCGCACATTCTCGAGTTTCATTCCGAAGCGCCTGGTCCGCCAACTGGTCGAAAGCGAAGTTCCCATCGAGCTCGGCGGCGAACGCCGGGAACTGACCGTAATGTTCACGGACGTCGAGAACTTCACGGGTCTCACGGAAACGGCCGAGCCCACCAGCGTGATGCGGACGACCTCGCGCTACTTCTCCGTGCTCTCCGAGGAAATCATGGCAAGACAAGGCACCGTCGACAAGTTCATCGGCGATGCCGTCATGGCCTTCTGGAACGCGCCGACTGACGACGAGCGGCACGTCTCCAACGCATGTCACGCGGCGCTTGCCTGCGTCAAAGCTAACGGCCGGCTGAATGCCGAATTCGCGGCCGAAGGTCTGCCTCCGTTTCGGACCCGGTTCGGTCTGCACGTCGGCGACGTTGTAGTCGGCAACATCGGCTCGCGCGACCGCATGAACTACACAGCTGTAGGTGCTTCCGTGAACCTCGCTGCGCGCCTGGAAGGGTTGAACAGGGACTACGGGACCACGATACTGGTTAGCGAGACCATCAAAGCGCGGGTAGAGGAAGAGTTTCTCTTCCGCAGCATCGATCGGATCAGCCCCAAGGGATTTTCCGCGAATTTTCAGGTCTACGAGCTCTTATGTGCAAGAACGGACGTGACGGACCAGCAACTGGCGTTGGTCGCGGATTGGGAGCGCGCATACGCGTCATCGGCTGGTACGAGGAAGCGAAACGATAAAGAGTGGCTGGAAGCCTTCTCGATAGCTCAGTCGACAACGCCCCGCCCGACATCGTTCCAGCTGAATGGTTGGCAAAACAATTGTCGAGAGACTGAGAGACACGAATGAACATCCACGCTGTGATAACTGCACGCTCTACGATGCCGAGCAGACCACGTATCAAGCTGATGATGTGCGCTCGTGTCCCATCTAGCGGAGAAGTCTTGCGGATCAATGGATCGAGCCGCTCGCGCAATTCGCGCGCCGTCGTCTCGGTGTAACCGGTACGCATCTTGCCGGCGTAGAGCAGCTTGCCGTTCTGGCGCCGGCCGACGTAGAGGGAGGCGACCTTGCGCGGGCGCGCCCCAAGCTTCTCCACGAAGGCGACGATTGGGAAGGTCTCGCTCTTCTTGCACTTGAGCTTGACCCAGCTCTCCTGCCGACCCGAGCGGTGCCGTTCGCCCAGCCGTTTGGCGACCAGACCTTCGAGGCCCAGTTTGCACCCCTTGTCGAAGATCACGTTGCCATTGGCCGCAAGGGCCTCGACATACGTGCATGTCTCAGGAGCGTTCTTCAGGAGCCGGTGCAGCAACTGCTTGCGATCTTCATAGGCAGCGCCGCGCAAATCGTAGCCATCGAGGTAAAGGAGATCGAACGCGTGGTAGCGCACACGGGCGCTGCGCCTGGGACCAAGCTCGCGCCTGAGCTGCCGAAAGTCCGGAACGCCGCCGGCGCCGTACACGACAGCCTCACCGTCAATGATCACGCTGTTTGCTTTGAGCAGGTCGGCCGCCGCGGCGATCGACGAGAACTGTTCGGTCCAATCGAAGCCCGCGCGAGAATAGACTGTGATCTCGCCATCTTCCAGGTGCAGCTGCGCGCGGTAACCGTCCGCCTTATCTCGTATACCCAACCGTCGCCTCGGGGCGGACTGTTGCGTAGCGTGAGGTCACAGGGTTCGATGTCACCTGGAAGCGCAGGTCTGCGGGCGCCGACGACGCGCGATACTTCAAAACGAGACTGACGTAACGCCACCGCACACATGCGGATCAACGCGAAGCCGTTGAAGCGTTCCGTCGAGGACGCAGTAACGGGCGCTCCTGTCGTGGATTGAACGAATGAGCACGGGTCCTTGAACCCCCCGCCTTCCGTGCGCTTCCTAGAGCTCCACACGATGCAAGCGGGCTGGGCTACCCGCTTTATCATGATCCTGGGGGGAGGGGACGCCGAACGAAATGACGCTCCGGTATATCATTCAAAGATCTCGATGACTCGAGCGCTAGTTCTCTGGGGCAAGGCGGTCGATCATGCTGGCGAAGCTGGAACCTAATTTCTACCTGCGCCCCGAGTTCGAGTGGAACCTATCGTCTCATCAGATAGTCGCAGCTGACTTCGGCAGTGTGCGGTTTCGCTACAGCAAGGTTCGAGAAAGTTCGAGAGAGGAGGGCTAGGTTTCGCGCGGCAGGTGGGTTCCGACGCTCACGGACAAGGGCGAACAGCGCGCACCGGGCGAAATGGCCGATCCAGACAAATAATCTCAGCGCCCGGGCGAAGAGCAAGCGGGTCCTAGACATCGATACCCTTGCGCACAGGCGAGGCGAAATCGCGAAGCGGGCCGTCAAGAAACCCTGCTGCAGTTCGCTAACCGGGTCGTGAAGACAGCCGCGAGATCAGCCAAAGAGGAACCAAGCTGCGACAGCGATCACCGGAACCACTGCGACAGCGATGAGAAGAACAGGGGCTGGTTCATTCCCCTCGCGCGAATCGTTTGACATGCGTGCACCTGCTACTTGAGACGGTCAGGCCTGAAGACCTTTGCCGGCAAGAGCGCTCGTCCGGCTGGAAAGAAACGGAGGGTGGGGCAACGACGGTCTCGAAGGTTCACATCGGCAACCCGGCACGGCCAGGAACGATCGGTCGGCGTACTGCTTTTCTGTTTGCGGACGGCCCAGACTTCGAAGCCACCGGGCAGTCGCAACGCGCCGCAGAAGGTTTGGCGCCGTCGGAACTGCGGAGTCATGAGGCGGGCAAAGCCCAGCACGAGCGGATGAACGGGCGCGGGCATGTCGCCACTCTCTTTCTTAGCCGTGCTGTTGTGCCTCGCGTCAGTGTTCGGGCTTCTGAACCGGCGTTTTCTACGCTTGCCCGGCACGATCGGATTGACGGTCGTTGCGCTTGTTGCCTCGCTTTTCGCGATCGGCTTAGGTGATCTATTTCCTTGGTTGAACCTACGCCTCGCCCTGCAGGACATTCTGGGGATTCGAGAGCTACCGGACACGCTTTTGAACGGCGTGCTGTGCTTCCTGCTTTTTGCGGGCACTTTGCAGGTCGACGTTTCCGCGCTGTGGTCCCGCAAGATCACCGTGTTCCTTCTAGCGACCGCCGCCGTAGTGATTGCGACGGTGCTGTTCGGATCAGGAATCTACGCCGCTTTCGCCCTGGCGGGGGTGGGGATGCCATTCTCCTGGGCACTGGTGCTCGGGGCCATCCTTGCGCCAACCGATCCTGTTGCCGTCAGTGCCATCCTCGCACGCGTCGGATTGTCCAAGCAGTTGCAGGCCATCATGGCGGGAGAGAGCCTCTTCAACGACGGTGTGGCGGTGGTCCTGTTTCAGGCTGCACTGGCCTACGCGACTGGGAAGCAACCCACATTCGGCTCTATTGGCCTCGATTTCCTGCGTGAGATGGGCGGCGGCGTCATCGTCGGCGCCGCGAGCGGCTGGATCGCTTATCTGGCAATGAAGCGGATCGATGAATACCCGCTCGAAATCACGATCTCCCTGGCTCTGGCGAGTGGTTCTTATGCGCTTGCCAATGCGCTCGGCGCCTCGGGGCCGATCGCCGTGGTCCTTGCCGGCCTTCTGATCGGCAGTCGCGGACGGCGCAAAGCCATGAGCGAAGAAACGCGCCGCAACCTTGCCCTGTTCTGGTCGGTTATCGACGAGATCCTGAACTCTCTGCTGTTCCTGCTGATCGGTTTCGAAATGCTCGGGCTGGCCCGTCTTGGAAGCTCGACCTTGTTGGTCATGGCATTCGCTATTCCCCTCAGCCTTGCCGTTCGCGCTGCAAGCATCGTCGGCACTGCGCTTTGGCTTCATGCCCGGAATCCGAACCGCTGGCCCGCAATTGCCATCCTGACCTGGGGCGGGCTGCGGGGAGGCGTGTCGGTGGCGTTGGCCCTGAGTACTGGCTCGAGCGAATGGAAGAGCGAGCTTCTGGCGATCTGCTACGCGGTTGTCGTGTTCTCGATTGTTGTACAGGGCCTGACGTTGCAGCGGGTGGTCGGGCTGACGCATTTCAAGGACCAGGTTCGGTGAAGCTTCCCGCTCGATGGCGATTGGGTCGAGCTCCCGCCGAGCCGAGCCATTGCAGGGACGCCGCCGCCCCTGCGCGTCGCGCAAATAGCAACCTTGTTTTCGGAGCGTCGTTGGGTTGGCACACACCACCAAGGAGGTTTGAATGAGGAAGACGGCTTTTGCTTTGGCCACGATTGGCGCTTTGGCTCTCGGATCACTGGCGGCGCCAAGTCCGGCAGAGGCGCGGGGCGGCTTCGGTCCGGCGATCGGAGGTTTTGCAGCCGGTGCAGTCATGGGGGGACTTGCAACCGCCGCATATGGCGCGGGTCCCTATGGTTACTACGGCGGTTATGGGCCGTACGCCGCAGTCGGTTACGCGCCGGCGTATGGCGGCTGGGGCTACGATGACGGCTTTGCCCCTGGCTATGGATACACGACCGTCGGCTACGGCTACGGACCTGCCTACTATGGGTACCGTCGTGCGTTCCGTCCTGGCTATGCCTACTACGGCCGGCCGTGGGGTCATCGACACTGGCATCACCATTGGTGAGCGCGTTAAGTGCCCTGGCTTCGACGAGGCCAGGGCACGGCGCTAAAGATGAAGTGCGTTATTTCCGTTCATTCCAACTCGGAGGACGTCATGAAAGCCAAGTTAGCCATCGCTTTTCTGTTGTTCGCGTTTGTCCAGGTCCCGCCGGCCAATGCCAAGGGATGCATCAAGGGCGCCATCGCGGGCGGTGTTGCGGGCCATATGGCGGGGCACGGCAAACTCGGCGCCGCCGCGGGATGCGCGATCGGACACCATGAAGCGAACAAACAGAACTCCAACAACACGAATCCCAACAACTCGAACGCTCAAGCCCCGTCGGGCCAGAAGTAGCAAGCGTGGGCAATCAAGGCGGTGCAGGTCGAGCCGCAGTCGGCTTGGCCTAGCGTCGCAGGAAGCGGCTCCGACTGAGCGCCAGCGCCACGTTCCTGTATCGCTCCGGCAAGTCGCGACAGCGTTTTCCGACCCGGTGTGTTCGATCATACGATCGGGAAAACGTCTGGGGTGCAGCCCGGCAAGATGATCTCGACAACGCAAGCCGGAGTATACGCAATGCGCTTCCTTCCGACGGTAATGCACGGTGTTGCCGACTACGTGGTCGCGCTCGTCGTGCTCGGGTTGCCATACATCTATGGCATGCATGGCACGTCCAAGGCGTTCCTTCTGGTACTTGGGGCGGCGGCGCTGTTTTACAGTCTGCTGACCGAGTACGAACTCGGCCTCCTGCCTGTCATTCCGTTTCGAATCCACCTCGCTCTCGACAAGCTGTTCGCGGCCCTCATGCTTGTTGGCAGTGTGCTCATCCCTTTTCCACAGAATAGTCGGCTTGTGGTCGGCGGCCTCGGTGTGCTCTCCTTCCTGGTCGTCGTCTCGACCAGAAGAAATGGAGGCGAACGAGCCCCGACAAACTTGACCTGATGCAGGAGGACGTAGGGCATCCCGCCCGAGAAGGCTCCCGGATCTTTGCCTCGGCAATATCCAGCCGCTAAAAGACCTGCCGAACCCGACCTGCTCAGCGAAGCCGCCAATAACATCCGCGCCGTCCAAGCTGTTGTTTTGGGTGCCAGGAGTGATTGTCGTCGGCGAGCGGCCGGTTAGGCGCACCGTAAGTAACGGCCGCTAGGTCTTGCTATTCTGCTCCAGATTGGAGGGCTTCGGTTCATCTGCTCTGGCGTTCCCGGTTGCGCGATCGTTTGTGCTTCCGCCTCCCGTTCCGATTGCGCCTTGGGTGACACCGGTCCGATTGGCGGGCGCCGTACCTCCCGGCTGCAGACCCGAGCTAATGCCCGACGAGCCTGTAGGCTTAGTTCCCGTATTTTGCATGCTGCGGCTCGTTGATAGTGCCGTTGCGCACGCGACCGGCGCGATTAATGACATTCTTCGCGGCGCTTGGTCGTTCCTTTTGGAAACCACGTGCATGGTGCGCTGACAGCGGTCTTCAACCTAAGTTAGGATTTGCTCTGGAGCGGTTAGCGGTCTGAGCTTCTGTCGGTCCGGACGTGTTCGCGAATTGAACCTTCGTGACTAATTCGCGTTGGCACGGGAACCGCGCTCCTTAGAAGAAGCTCACGAGAATATCTGCAGGGCGATCGCGGATTGGTTCGCCCCGGCTGATCAAGTCTGACAGCTGCCAACCGTTGAGGACCACATGTTGGTTCAACCCGAGTTCAGAGCGTGGGCCCTCGGCTTCGCAATCGCTGTTCTTGCTCCGCCTGCATGTGCACAGAGCCCGGCGCCCGGTCCCGTTGCGGTCGGCGTCGTCCAAACCACGCGACGCCCGATGACGGAGACTGAACAATTTCTGGGCAGGGTCGAAGCGGTTCGCCACGTTGACGTCGTCGCCCGCGTAACAGCCTTCCTCCAAAAGCGGCTGTTTACGGAGGGCGACGAGGTCAAGAGCGGTGACAAGCTGTATGAACTGGAGAAAGGGCTGTTTCAGGCAGACCTTGCTTCGAAGCAAGCGGCAGTCGCGCAGCTGCAAGCGACATTGGAGAATGCGAAGCTCACCACCGAACGGGCCCGCACCTTGCTCAGCGGCCCCGCTGGCTTGCAGTCCAACTATGACGCAGCGATTGCAAACCAGCGCAGCCTGGAAGCCCAGGTGCAAGCGGCACAGGCACAAGTGGAGGCGTCCCAGATCAATCTCGGCTATACGGATATCAGCTCGCCGATCGAGGGAAAAATCGGGCGCAGCGCGGTGACCGAAGGAAATGTGGTGAGCCCTTCGTCCGGCGTGCTCACGACCATCGTCAGCCAAGACCCCATGTACGTCACCTTTCCGGTGTCGGTGCGGGAAGCGCTGATCCTCCGAGACCGCTATGCGCCGCGAGGCGGCTTCAATGCCGTCGTCATTCGCTTGCAATTGCCGAACGGGCGGATGTACGGCACCACCGGCCAGCTCAATTTCGCCAACAACACGGTCACAGCCAATACCGACACGATTGTCCTGCGGGGTGAGATCGCCAATCCGCCGAACCAGGAGGTCAAGGGCAGCGGAACGCCCATCCGCGAGCTGTTCGATGGCGAGTTCGTCACGGTTCTGCTCGAAGGCGTGCAGCCGATCGAGGTGCTCGCGGTGCCGCGCGCAGCTGTGCTATCCGACCAACAAGGCAGCTACGTTTTTGTTGTCGGCAAAGACGACACGGCAGAGCAGCGCCGAATCCAGCTCGGCCAGTCCACCCCGACGCTGGCCGGCGTCATCACCGGTCTGCAGCAAGGCGACAGCGTCATCGTCGAAGGCTTGCAGCGCGTTCGGGCGGGAGCGAAAGTGGCGCCAGGAGCGCCCAGCGCGCAGCTTCAGGCTCTGATGAAAGGAACTGAACCGGCGGCAGTCGAGGGCAGTAGCGCAGCTGGCGGGAACTCGCCGGGAGCCGGACCTGCTGTAGGAAGTTCGACGACGGTCGGCACTGCGGCCAACCCGGCGCAAAAGGACAGCGCCGGTCCATCGCGCAATCCGGATGGCGGACGCTGACATGATCTCCGCCGTCTTCATCGACCGCCCACGACTTGCCATCGTGATTGCGTTCGTCATCACGATTGCCGGGGCGTTGGCCCTCTCGCGCATCCCGGTTGCACAATTCCCCGACATCGTGCCGCCGCAGGTGACCGTATCCGGCGTCTTTCCCGGTGCTTCCGCCGCGGTTGTCGAGTCGAGCGTTGCTCAGCCGCTCGAAGCCCAGATCGTCGGGGTCGACCAGATGCTCTATATGAGGTCGACCAGCGGCAGCGACGGCAGCTACAGCCTTACGGTATCGTTCGCACTGGGAACCGACCCGAACATCGACACCGTAAATGTCAACAATCGCGTGCAGACGGCGCTGTCCCAGCTGCCCTCCGAGGTGCAGGCGCAGGGATTGACGGTTCAGAAGCGCTCATCCGCGGTTCTGCAGTTCATGGTCCTTTACAGCGAGAACGGCCAGCAGGACCCGCTGTTCATCACCAATTACGCGATCATCAACCTGCTCGATGCCATTTCAAGAACGCCGGGCGTCGGCCAGGCCAATCTGTTCGCTCGCATGAATTATTCGATGCGGATCTGGTTCGACACCCAACGGCTGACCAGCCTGAACCTCGCGCCGAGCGATGTGATCAATGCGATACGCGCACAAAGCGTGCAAGCGCCGGTGGGGCGTATCGGCGCACGTCCCATCAGCGACCAGCAGCAATTCCAGTTCAACGTTCAAACGCAGGGACGTCTCGCTTCCGCCGAGCAATTCGGCGATATCGTGCTGCGGGCCAATCCAGACGGTTCGGTGCTGCGGATACGGGACGTCGCGCGCGTCGAGATAGGTGCGCAGAATCTCGACAGCGAGGCCAGGATCGATGGCAAGCCCGGTGTGCCGATCGGGATTTATCTGGCGCCTGGAGCCAACGCTGTTACGACTGCGAATGCGGTGCAGGCTACCCTGGACCGGCTGTCAGCCCGGTTCCCTGAAGGGCTGAGATATCAGGTGGTGCACGATTCGACGACCTTCGTTCGCGACACGATTGGTGAAGTGCTGCGGACGTTGGCGGAGGCTTTCGTTCTGGTCGTCATCGTTGTCTTCCTGTTTCTCGGCAATCTCCGTGCGACCATCATTCCGGCCGTCGCGGTACCCGTCAGTCTGATCGGTGCTTTTGCCGTTCTTCTCGTTCTCGGTTACTCGGCAAACACAGTGTCGCTGCTTGCACTTGTGCTAGCGATCGGGATCGTCGTCGATGATGCGATCGTCGTCGTCGAAAGCGTCGAGCGCGTGATGGCGGACGAGCCGGAGCTTTCGCCGGCCGAGGCAACGAAGAAAGCTATGGACCAGATCACCGCGCCCATCATCGCGATCAGTCTGGTACTCCTTTCGGTCTTCGTGCCCATCGCATTCATTCCCGGTATTTCAGGGACGCTATTCCGCCAATTCGCGGTGACGATCAGCGCTGCGATGACCATCTCCGCCATCAATGCCCTGACGTTGTCTCCGGCACTCTGCGCGCTGTTTCTGCGCCATACCGGGCCACGCCGCGGGATTATGGGGCGCGTGCTCAGCAGAATTGATTGGGTGAGGGACCGATACGCGGGTGGAGTGCGGTGGCTCCTGCGTATGGCCATTGTCTCTGTCCTCCTTGTCGCACTCGGCGGCGCGGGCGTATTCGGTCTCTCGCTGGTCACGCCGACAGGCTTTCTGCCCGAGGAGGACCAGGGAGCGTTCTTCGTGATGGTGCAGCTGCCGGATGGCGCCTCAGTGCCCCGGACCAGCGAGGTCACGGGCGAAGTCGAGAACAAGCTGCGCCAGCTCGAAGGAGTCGATCATGTCCTGTCGATCATCGGCTTCTCCCTGCTTGATGGCGGCGCGGAGCCGAATGCTGCGCTGCTCGTGGTGCGCCTGAAGCCGTTTGCGGAGAGGGAAGGCGTGGCCCAATCTGCCCAAGCGCTGATCGCGAAGACCTTTGCGGCAGGCAGCCAGATACGGCAGGCCAACGTGCTCGCCTTCAATCTGCCGCCGATCATCGGACTATCGACCAGTGGCGGCTTCGAATACCAGCTGCAAGCGCTGGAGGGCCAGGATCCCACGGCCATGAACGGCGTCATGAACGGTCTGATTGCCGCAGCGAACCAGGACCCGCGCCTGACCCATGTGTTCTCGACCTTTTCGGCGAATAATCCCTCGATCTATCTCGAGATCGACCGCGCCAAGGCCGAGGTCCTCGGGCTTAGCATGAGCGACATATTTACCGCTCTGCAGGCGACGCTCGGAGGGGTCTATGTGAATAACTTCAACCTGTTCGGCCGGACTTGGCAGGTGAACGTGCAAGGCGAGGCGAAGGACCGGGCCGACATTTCCGCGCTCTGGCAGATCTACATCCGCAATGCACGCAACGAGATGGTCCCGCTGCGCTCGATCGCGAGTGCCAAGATCGTACAGGGGCCGCAGGTTATCAGCCGCTACAACAACTATCGTTCGATCACGATCAACGGTTCTCCCGCGGGAGGCGTCTCGACCGGCACAGCGATTACGGCGATGCAGGATATATCGAGCAGGACCTTGCCCGCGGGCTATTCTTACGAATGGACCGGCACGGCGTTCCAGGAGCAGCAGGCGTCTGGGCAGACCGGCGTTGTCCTGAGCTTGGCCGTCCTGTTCGCTTATCTCTTCCTGGTGGCGCTTTACGAAAGTTGGACGATCCCGGTGCCAGTGCTGCTGTCGGTCGTGGTGGGCGTGCTCGGATCCTATGTGGCCCTCATCGTGGCACGGCTCAATGTCGACCTTTATGCCCAAATCGGCCTTGTGGTCCTGATTGCGCTGGCAGCCAAGAACGGCATCCTGATTGTCGAATTCGCCAAGGAGCAACGCGAGGCTGGCGTATCGGTCGTGGACGCGGCTGTTCTCGGCGCGCGCATGCGCTTCCGCGCAGTCATGATGACTTCGATCGCCTTCATTCTCGGGCTGGTTCCACTCGTCTTTGCGACGGGGGCTGCCGAGCTGAGTCGCCGCGCCGTGGGAACGGCGGTGTTCGGTGGGATGCTCGCCGCGAGTTCGATCGGCATCTTCCTGATCCCAATGCTTTACGTGTCCTTTCAGCACATGCGGGAGTGGGCAAAGGCCCGGCTGAGCGGGAACCGGAGTAGGCCGCAGGCAGCCGAATAGGCGGAGATCCGCGTGACCACCTTGTTGGTCGCGCAGTTTCATCATGCACCAGGTGCAACAGCGAGAGTGCAAGCCAATCTCGGTCTCGGGCGATGGTGCGGAGCAGCGCAGCGATTTCATGATCAAACATTGCGAGCCCTCGTGCGCCATGTCGCGCTGGTAGGTCCTGCTCGGATAGCAAGCATGCACTCTCAAGGATTGGCTGTGCATGCGTTCAGGGCACGGGGCGCGGTCCGCCCATCCGTCCCGGAGCGGCCCAGCCTAAGTAGCTTCGCTCGGCCTGGGACCGCCTGCTTGAGGAGAGCGCCAGGTGCTTAAGACGCGTTCTCGCGTTCGCTATCGGGAAATGAACCGATGCACCGCACGCTCGACGCAGAAACGCCCCGGTCCATCCCAGGGCTTTGACCTCTACGATTGATCCTCGATCAGTACTTCGCGATGACCGGGCCGCCCCAGCGGTAGTTCAGGCGGAGCAAGCCAATGTCCACGTCCTGACCGAGGAAGATGTGATCGTGCTCGAGGCCGACCGACCAATTGGGCGCGAAGCTGACTTCAAGACCCGCACCAACCGTGCCGCCCCAGCGGGTTTCACGCGCGGAGGCGAGGAGGCTTCCCACTGGTATGGGCACTGCGCTCGCGGTACCAGCGTAGATGTCGTATCTATCGCCGACCACCGCACCACCGCCCTTTACATAAAACAGCACGCTATTCCAGGCATAGCCGACTTGCCTGGTGATCAGGCCGAAGGAGTCGATGCGGGAGCGGTTACGCTGCTGCGGCCCAAAGGGAATGGTGATGATCGGGCTCAGGTTGTCGCCCGAGAGGTCCGCCCAGTTGCCCTGACCCTCGAGTCCGAAGACCCAATTGGCGGATGCCGAAAGCCAATCTGGCCTCCGACCGTGCCGCCGGTCGCGTTGTGGCAGCCTTCGGGCGTGAGAACTCCCCCGGCCGCGACGAAGTCCCAGCACTTATGAGAGGAGCCACCACCACCGTTTATGCCCAGGTAGAACCGCTCCAGTCGTAGATAGCAGCAATGGGCGCGGGAGCCTTCGTGTACGGACGGGCCGCCAAGTCCGCCGCCGAAGCAGAGATCGTAAGCGCCAGTGCGCTGATAGCGGCAAGCACTAATCTGTCCATGGTCTGTCCCCCGACACAATGCCTATTTCCGCAAAAGCTACAGGTAGTCGATGGGGCAGACTGTCACCCCGAGGGCACACTCTGCTGCAAACCGGGAAGGCCGCACGGTGGCTGCCGCGCGAGAAGGCGGAGCAGCGGACCGATGGTGGTCCCGGCGTCGAACTCGTGTGTGAAGGTCGTCGGCGGGCGTGTGGCAAGCCTCAGAGATGGCCAGCCTCGCCTCGTGATCTCCATCACAGACCAGCCCCTTGCCTTCCGGAAGGCTCCGAATACTCTGGCCACATTGTGATTTGGGGCTGCCGTGGGCGCGCTTCGGTTGTTGGCATTATTGCTTTTTGCGGCTTGGCTGGGCCCCGCTCCCGCGCAGGCCGAACGCCGCGTCGCGCTGGTGATCGGCAACTCCGCCTACAAGAGTGTGCCCCGGCTCGCCAACCCTGTGAACGACGCCACTCTGGTCGGCAACATGTTCAAGAAGGCCGGCTTCGACATTGTTGATACGAAGCTCGATCTGAGCGTCGTCGATATGCGCAAGGCGCTTCGCGAGTTCGGAGCCAAGGCACGCGATGCCGATGTCGCTGTGATCTACTACGCCGGCCACGGTATCGAGCTGGACGGCAACAACTACCTGATCCCCACCGACGCCACGCTGGAGACGGACGCGGACGTGTTCGACGAGACCTTCCCGCTGGACCGCGTGCTGTTTGCCATGGAACCTGCCAAGCAGCTTCGGCTAGTGATCCTCGACGCCTGCCGAGACAATCCGTTCGC
>NZ_JADPIT010000015.1:1091740-1104240 GCF_023073035.1 Bradyrhizobium sp. 62 | reverse complement strand
ACCATGAAGCGCACGGTCGCCTCGCGCGCGATCGGACGCGGCCTGGCCAAGATCGAACCGACCAGCCCGAACACCATGATCGCCTTCGCCGCGAAGGCAGGCTCAACCGCTTCGGACGGCGACTCCAGGAACAGTCCGTTCTCGACGGCACTGGTCGAGCGACTGCCGACGCCGGGACTCGATCTGCGCAAAGCGTTCGGCTTCGTCCGGGACGACGTCTTAAAGAACACCGGCTACAAGCAGGAGCCTTACGTCTATGGCTCTCTCGGCGGCGACGATGTCCCGCTTGTGCCGGTGAAGCCTGCCGCCACTGGACCGCAGGCGAGCCCGGATAGTGAAATCCGGCGCGACTACGAGCTGGCGCTTCAGCTTGGCACCCGGGATGTCTGGACGGCCTTTCTCAATCGTTACCCGAGCGGGTTTTACACCGATCTGGCAAAGGCCCAGCTCAACCGGATTGCGGCGGAGGAGGCGCGTGCGGCAGCAGCGGACAAAGCTCGCCAGGCCGAGGACGAGAAGGCCCGGCTCGCGGCCGACCGAGCGAAAAAGACCGAGCAGGACAAAGCGGCAGCCGCCGCCAAGGTCGCGGAGGATACTCGTCTGGCCGCCGAGAAGGCCAAGCAGATCGAGGAGGCGAAAGCAGCCGCCTCCGAGCAGCGGAGAAAGGATGCGGAGGCCGCCGTCGCCAAGGCGGTCGCCGACAAGCAAGCCGCCGAGAAAGCCCTTGCCGACAAAGTCGCCAGCAACAAGACCGCGGCCGAACTGGCCGCGAAGCAGAAGGCCGATAAGAAGGCGCAGGTCGAGAGCGAGCAGAAGGTCGCGGCAATCGCGCCGACCTCCCCAGAGCCGAGTTTCTCCCCTCAGGAGACAGTAAAGCTGGTGCAATCGGAGCTACGTCGCGTCGGTTGCCTCTCCGCCGCTGCGGATGGCGACTGGAATGCATCGTCGCAGCGGTCGCTCTCGACGTTCAACAAGTACGCTGGCACGAAGTTCGACGCCAAGCTCGCGAGCTTCGACGCCCTCGAAGCCATCAAGGCCAAGGCCGGTCGAGTCTGCCCGCTAGTCTGCGACCACGGTTTCAAGGCTGACGGCGACACCTGCGCAAAAATTGCCTGTCGGGCCGGCTTTCGCGTCAACGACGACAACGAATGCGAGAAGGTACAAGACAAGAAGCCGGTCGCGAAACGCCAGGAACAAGAGCGGGATCGAACAGAGCGTGCCAAGAGCGACACCACGCCGCCAAAGCCGCAAGCTACAGGCCAAATCATTTGCGGCGACCAAGGCAACTGCCGAGCGGTTAGAAAGGGGTGCAGGCTTGAAATTCGTTCAGGCTGGGCCGGTGGAGGAACAGGTGGCGGCAACGCAGAAATCTGCAATTGAGAACTCAGCTAGTGAGATGCTGCCCGCCGGCTCTTCTCGGAGATGATGTGGGCCCCCTGGCTCAGGTCCGCGATGCGGTGGCGAGTGGAGTGCTAAGGCGCCGGCTTGTGCGGGCCTCGCGATCGAGACGCTGCGGCAGCGTTGGAGAGCCGTTAGCCCCAACGGCCCGAAAACTTATGCAAACGCAGCGAGCCAGGAAGAGCGTCAGTCTGGAACTCCGCTCCGGACCCGGCGCGGTGAAGCGGCCCAGCAGAGATTGCCCCCCAAGGCCTCCAAGTGCTGGGGCCGTTTCTTTTCAGGAGAGCACCCCGCCGCCGGGCTAATAGAGGCGGCGTTCTCGTCCGAACTGGTGATTCATTCGGCCGCCCGCAGACCTTGCTGAGTGGGCTCGTAGCGCTGGCCATGCTGTTCGAGCCAGCCGCCTTCGACCATCTTCCGCGCCAGCGACATTGTGCATACCGGCTGACTGCCGCCTGGGTGATACAGGCCGTCGCTGCGCTGGATCAGATAGCCGTAGACCCGCGCTAAACGCAGCGGCTTGATCATGCCAGGAAAGAGAATGATGGAGCTGTCCGACATCGCTTTGCCCCAAGCGGCGGCACGCATTATCGTTCCGAGTTCTTGGCTACCAACCAGTCCAGGACGCGATCAAGGATCGTCGGACCTCATATGTGAATGTGCGACTCGATGGAGTGTAACAGGCTGGCAACCGGTTGGAGGCCGCTGGGGCAATGGATCAGTCGCGTTACCCGCTTGTGAGACGGTGGACGCCGCAAGAGCACGCACGCCTCCTGGAACTGGCGGCAGCGGGGAGCCGACCGGACGAAATCGCCCGCGCGCTGGGCAGGACAGAACCGCCGTACGAGTCCGCGCACATCTGCATAACATTCCACTGCGGCTAGTGACCCAGAAGCGGCGCAGCTAAGGCGAGCAGTCGGCGGTGTCCTGGCGCAGCAGTCAGGCTGGGCTTACTCTTGCGCTCGCCTCTCCGACCGCCTGCGATCCAGTGCCGCGTGGTCTCGAACAGGGCGATAATCGATCCGAACATCGTCGGGCCGATGGCCGCCATGAGGATCATCCCAAGCACGACTCGCTCCGCAGACAATCGATCTGGAGGCCTAATGGGCCGACCGTACGCTCCGCGAGGTGGAGGCGGCTCCCTGCAACGGCCTCACTCCACGGGAGGGAGAAACGCTACACGGCGGGCGCGATCCCACAATTCAACCGCCACGCCGTCCACATATCGTTGCGCCTCGGCAATGGCGGCTTGGTCATCGTCGCCCAAGATTACCTCGGGCGGTCCCAGAACGTGTCCCTCTTTGTCCACCCGATAAAGGCGATATTCAGCCATAGCCCCCGTATCCGACGTGTCACTCGGGGTCGCTTATCACCTTACCGTTTCTGACCCCGCAATCTCATTTGAGACTCCAGACGAAATAAATATCTCAGATGCAACCAGCACCAATTGAGCTGGCCTTACTATTGATCCTCCGGGTGCAGTTCGAGCTTCTGCGCTTGGTGCTCCTGCACCAATTGGGTGATCGCCTCCTGCTGCACCATCAAGTGACACAGGTTCATTTCGGTTCCGGCGTAGGGAACAATCCTGCGATGCGCGAGAACGGCACCCCGCATCTTCATGCGGGCAGGACGACAGCGGCTATGGTGGGCTCGCTGCCTGGCCTGACGTCGGCACCACGCTTTCCACACGCCTTGCAGACGAAGCGGGGTTCGAGATCGGAGAACCTGACCTCATCTGCCCACTGGTCGACGACGTCGCGGCCGAGGATCACGTTGTGGCTGGCGTTGTGCAGGCAGAAGACGATGAGACCACGAACGCCGGCCGCGCGCATCTCGCCCAGCGCGATCTTGACGGGGCGGCCGTCAGGCAAGTTGCGGTACCGGCATCTGACGAGAAGGGCCGCACACGACCGCGACTCGGATAAGTAACTTGGGTGATCGGTGCCCGCCGACCGCCAATAACATCAGTTACGAACTCCCGCCGGTTCCCAGGTCGGCGGGCCTATTTTTGAGCGCTTTATGCAAGGCAGGAAACAATAGCCAGCACGACATCCGCGCCGAGGTCGCCAGAATACATTGAGAACAGAAATCCTGCACCGAGAGCGACTGCAACCAATTTAAGCCAATTTAAGTATGATCATTTTGAAATCCACATCTTCAAACACGAGGCAATGTACGCTCGGTCTGTTTCTGGCGTGCTTCGCGCAATCAACAGATGGTTTCGTTCACCGGCCCGTTTCCAAGCGGCGGCGTAGAGGCTCCGCTGGTCCAAGAGGGCGCAAACTTTAGTCGCAGTCCCAGTGATCCTGAAGGTCTGATTGGTCGTTTCAGTTCTGGCGGGTCCTTGGCGTGACACCTAAGAGCCTCCTCCTTAGCCTCATGCCATCCATCCGCGCGGCCCCTGTCTGAACCGACAGGGGCCGTTTAGTTTCCCAAGAACTTAGCCCCAGGACGTCTGGCCGCTGTCTCTCGATAACGGGCGAGCTCCGCTCTTGCGAACGCGCGGGCCTGCTCAAGTGCTTCAGCGCAGGTCAGCCGGTCAGGCCCGAGCCGCCGTCCGGCGACGTCGTCCCAGTAAAAATAAACGCTCGGCCGGCCCTCGTCGAAATAGACTTCGTAGCTGCCGGTTTGGGGCACAGCTTCGTGTTTGCGGATGCGGACCGAGACCATGCCGGCATCAAAGCGCCGCGAGGCACCGCTGGCAAATGACCGATTGGTAGGAGGTCGGAACGGTGTCGAGCTACTGCGTGTGGTGGGTGTGGATAAGGGCCGTGAACGGAGGCGGTCTCAATCGAGAGCGACAACATCGACCCGCCGACATGGGAAACACCTGTAGGCATAGACGGCGGGTAGGTTCACAATCTCTAGCAGCAAGGCAAGGTAATCCATCGGCCGTCTACACTTCATGCAGATCAAGATGGGGTGGCTGTCCTTGTCGGGTCCGCGTCTCATTCCCAAGCCGGTTGGATCGCAGCGACATAGCTTTGGCGGTTCCGGGGCGCATCTCCGGCGGACTACCGAGAACTATCGGAATTTGACGCCGGTTGGTGAACTGAGAGAGGCCGCCGACTGAGGCGGCGTTACACGGGAGCGCCAGCATTGAAAAAAGCTTCGATCAAATTGGTCGTCTGCCTCTTGGGAGCAATTCTTCCGTCAGAAGGCAGCTTTGCCCAGCCAGCGTGCGGTCCGGGTTTCGTTATCCGCGTGGTTCGGTCTCCGGACGGCAGAGCATCCACGACATCGTGCGTTAAGCTGCCAAACTCACACCCCGGCGCTGGCGGGCCTCGGGATACAAAACAAACTAGGTCACTCCCAAAATCGAACTAAGCCACCGAGGATGGAAACAGGCCAGCCCCCGACTTATGAGAACAGAACCCCACTTGGGCACGAAGGGTTGCGAGAGGCCGGCGTGGTGGGCAGTGACGGGCTCGAACCCGGCGACATCTCAACTGCTTCAGCGACCCCGGTAGACGTCCGAGCTGTTCGGGTGGCCGCAATTGGAGCCTAAGGCAGGTGTGAGGGGCAGCACCGGGCCGCATGCACATTTCCACAAGTACCGGTCGGCCGGATTGCGGAACAGCAGTTGCCAAAGGATATGAAAAACACCGCGATCTCAACGGGGTAAATCAGGCCGTTTGCAAAAATAGCTTGTGAAATCAAGTTTCTGCCATAGTCTGGGAGACTAGGGGTCGGAGGTTCAAATCCTCTCGCTCCGACCATTTTGTTGGTAGACTCGGCTGAGTCCACGCGCGAAAGCATCGCGATACGCGCTTTGCCTGTCCGCGATGAGTCTCACGGTGCGCGCGCGGCGACAATGGGAGCACAGAAGTGCCCGACGAGCCGATGACCCTCAAGTTCCGCTGTCCGCCGGGTCTTGAAGACAAATTGCCGCCACCGGTCCCTGCGAGTTTAGGCCTGCCTGCCTGGCTGAAGGCGATGCCGACGCAGGCCTTCAACGCGATCAATCAGCGCGAGGAGGATACGGTCAAGCGGTGTCCTCCGGTCGTCGATGCCATGACGAGCGGCTTCCTGATCCCATTGATGTGCGATGTCAGGTTTGAGAACGGGGAAATTTCCTGGGACAATGACCTGCCAGCCGGTGGTGAGCTCGATTTCCCGCGCTCTCCCGTGGGATTTCACGACTCGAGTCAGGTCACGGGATCGCCGTTGTTCGAGCCGGACCGGCTTCTCATCAAGTTTCGTAACCCATGGCTGATCGAAGCGCCGGAAGGCTATTCGGTTCTGTTCATGCATCCGATCAATCGGTTCGATCTGCCCTTCACGACGCTCACCGGCCTCGTCGATTGCGATCGATATCGTGACAGTTGGATCCATTTCCCGGTGCACTGGCACGACGTGAATTTCAACGGCGTGCTGCAGAAAGGGACGCCGATCGCGCAATGCATGGCGGTGAAGCGGGAAACCTGGGTCGCCCAGACCGCACCACTGACCGCAGAGGAGATGCGACGGGTGTTCGAGGTGACGAAGTCGGTCGCCCAGGAGCCTGGCGCCTATCGACGGCAGTTCCGTGCGTGAGCCGTATTACGGCACCTCGCCTTGCAGAAACTTCTTGAGCGAGCTTGGGCGGAAGAAGAAGCGGCCGTGCGATGAATGGGCAAGCGTGTAGGCGGCTTGTGCCAGCATTCGAGGGCGGCCTTGTAAGGCCGAACGAAGGCTCGCCTCGCCCGCTTCGCGCTCACCCAACTCGAACAGGCAAGCCGCGAGGTTGGCCCGTGCCATGGCATCGTCAGGGCGCAGCGCCAGCGCGAGCCGGTACATCTCTGCGGCTGCGGCATAATCACCGTCCTGGCGCAGCACGCGTGCAAGTAGGGTCGAGATATCAGGACGCCCAGGCGCGGCCCCGTGAGCCTTGACGAGAATCGCGCGCGCCTCACCGCGCGTATTGCGCTCGAGATACAGGCGCGCAAGATCCAGTTGCAAGTCGATGCTTTCCGGCGCGAGCGCGAGAGCGTTGCCGATCACCGCGATAGACTCATCGAGGCGCCGATCCTTGGCAAGCTGGCCGGCGAGTTCCTGGAACGCCGGCAGGAAAGGCGGGCGACGCGCCGCGGTCCGGCGCAATTGTTCGACGGCTTCCGTGCGACGTCCGGATTCGCCCAAGGCCGCGCCAAGCAGAGTTTCAATGCCCGGATCGCTCGTGCGGCGCGCCGCCTTGTCCAAGGGCAGGATGGCCTCCGCTGCGCGGTTCTGAGCGAGCAAGGCGCGGCCGAGAACCCATGTCGCGACGATATCGTTCCGGCTCGTCTTCAAGACTTCGGCTGCAAGCCGCTCAGCCTCGGCGAAATTCTGCATCCGCAGCGCGAGCGTGGCGCGCTCGCGCAATTCGGCCTGTTGAGGTCCGCGGCTGGGGGGAAGAACAGGGCGCTTCGACACCGGGCTCGCAATCGACGATAATCGAGGCGCCAAGTATGGCCTCGGCCCCAACGTCGGGCAACCGCTATTCGCGTTCGCGCGCTGACGCCGGATGGGCGGCGTGCGCGTGCGACCATCTTGCGAGCAGTGGCTTAAGGGAAGATGTGATTGTCACAAAGCACGCCGCCGCAATGGGGGCTGGCGCTGCCGATGCCCGCACGGAAAGACCAGTCGGCCTCCGGGGCGTTTCCTCGTTTTTAGTCTTGGTCCGTCGTCTTGGTACCAGTAGTTTTGCGGGGCCTTAGGCGTGGCCCTTGATCTCGTAGTGACCCGGCACGCATTTGTAGCGATCGAGCCGCCAGTTGGCGTGGTAGATCGGATGCTCGCCCATCCATTTCGCCAGGGGGGCCTGTGCGCCGATCGCACACTGCATCATCGACATCTCGGGCGTCATGTTGCTGTCGGTCACGATTTCCTCGATGCAACTGCCTGAGCTGGCTGCACTCAGCCGGCAGAGCACGGCAACGACGGTCACGAACATTCCAGTCACCTCATCGGTAGTTTCTGACCACGAAGAGGATGCAAGCGGAGTGCCAGAGCCTGTGACGCAAACAACACGCTGGCCTGGCCGACTCGACCCAGCGTCCGGACTCCATTTAGCGATTCGGATTGTAAAAAAATTGCCCTTAAACCGAAGCCGGGCAAATACGGGGAACCGGCAGGGCCGAGTCGCAGGGATGATCGATTGTGGGGGCAGCGCCGCGCCGGTGGCGCTTCACAGGCCGCGCGCAGCCGGTAGGCTCGGAGGGACCGTGGCCACCCGCCAAAAGAGCGGGGCCGCCACAAGGGATATGGAAACGCGAGGGCAGACCATGAAGGCACGACCGACCGGCGTGATTCCGCCGATGACGACGCCGTTCCGGAAGGATGGCGAGATCGACTACACTCTTGTGGCGCCCCAGGTCGACTGGATGATCGGCGCCGGCGCGCACGGCGTCGCAGCCGGCGGCTCGACCGGCGAGGGGCACACGCTTGATCATGAGGAATATCGCGACCTGATGGAGGCGACGGTTGCGGCGGTGAATGGGCGCATTCCCGTGATCGCCGGCATCATCGTCGATTCCACGCGCGATGCGATCCGCCGCGGCAAGCTGGTGCGTGACATGAATGTCGCCGCGCTCCAGGTCACGCCGGTGCATTACCTGTTCAAGCCGGACGACGAGGCGATGGTGGCGCATTTCCGCGCCATGGCGGATGAGACCGGCATGCCCATCATCATCTACAACGTGGTGCCGTGGTCGTATCTGTCGCCGGCGCTGCTGACGCGGATCATGACCGAGGTGCCGCTGGTGGTCGGCGTCAAGCAGAGCGCGGGCGACCTGAAGCTGTTCGCGGACCTCATGATGATGGCACCGGACAAGCTGATCTACAGCGCGGTCGATGCGCTGATGTATCCATCCTACACGTTGGGGGCGCATGGTTCGATCGCCGCGATCCTGACCGCGGCGCCGCATGCCTCCGTCGCGCTGTGGGATGCGGTGAAGGCGGGTGACCATCCGCGCGCGCTCGACCTGCACAAGAAGCTGCTGACGCTGTGGAACGCTGTGATCGCCGACAATCTGCCGGCCTGCACGCGCTATGCGCAGACGCTGCAGGGCCTGCCCAGGACTCATCCGCGCGCGCCGATGCCGGAGGCATCGCCCGTGCAGCAGGCGGCGATCCGCAAGGCGCTGGACGGGCTCGGCGCGTTGAACGGGCGGCGCGTCGAGGCGGCCGAATAGTCCGCGCGCCGAAATTCCTGATGAACATGGCAGCGCCGATCCGCTTTTACCTGCGGATGCGGCGCTGCTACGTTTCGTGCGCGCTCCGATACGCGCGGCGCTAGCTGTGAAGAAACATACCGACAAGGGGAGGGGCCGAAAGTCCCATGAAGGATTTTGCAGGAAAGATCGCCGTCATCACGGGCGGTGGCACGGGAATGGGACGCGAGCTCGCGCGGCAGCTCATCGCCGAGGGCTGCAATGTCGCGATGTGCGACGTCTCGGAAGCCGCGATGGCCGAGACCAAGCGGCTGTGCGAAATCGAGAAGCTGCCGCAGGGCCTGCGCGTCACGACCCATGTCGCCGACGTCTCGATCGAGGATCATCTGAAGCGATTCCGCGACGAGCTTGCCGAGCAGCAGAAGACCGACCGAATCCATCTTCTGTTCAACAACGCCGGCATCGGTGGCGGCGGCAGCCTGTTCACCAACACCCGCGAGCAGTGGGAGCGCACCTTCAATATCTGCTGGGGCGGGGTCTATCTCGGCGTCCGCACCTTCCTGCCGATGCTGGTCGCAGCGGATGAGGCCCACATCGTCAACACCGCGAGCGTCAACGGCTTCTGGGCCTCGATCGGCATGAACCAGTCGCACACCGCCTACAGCTCGGCGAAGTTCGCCGTGAAGGGGTTTACCGAAGCGCTGATCAACGACCTCCGCCTGCACGCGCCGCATGTCAAATGCTCGGTGGTGATGCCCGGCCATATCGGCACATCGATCGTCTCCAATTCGCGCAAGGTGCAGAGCGCCGACGGTTCGGAGCGGCTCAATGCAGACGAGGTCGCGCTGACCCGCAAGCGCATGGTCGCGGCCGGTGTGCCGGATGCCGACAAGATGTCGGATGAGGACATCCAGGCGGTGTTCACCGAGCGCGCCCGCAGCTTCCTCGAGGATGCGCCGACGACGGCGGCGCAGGCCGCCAGGATCATCCTCGACGGAGTCAAGGCGGAGCAATGGCGCATTCTCGTGGGCGAGGATGCAAGGCGCCTTGACGAGCGCGTGCGCGCCACACCGGAGCAGGCCTACGACCGCGCCTTCTACGAAAGTTTTACGCAGGAGGTCGGCTGGCGGCTCGGCTGAAGCGGGCGCCGAGCGCGCGCGGATATAGGTATGATGAGCATCATGGCAAGAGGCGCGCAGGCAATTTCGCGTGCCACTTCTTGCCGGTCCTCTTGCGGGTGTTCGGTCACTCATGACGAACAGGAATGTCACGCATGCGACACGTCCCTGCGTTCAAGCGATGGTGATCTCCAACGGCTCTCATTCGGCGCACGGCAGCTTGGTCAGGGAACCAAAATAGTTTACTCAGTCATGTGTAAGGCGATGACCAGAGCGTAGCTCCCGATGATACCCGCATGCCTCTCCGACGACTGGACCCTTTGCCCGGAGCGAGAGGACATCTCCGCTGAGTTCACGCGGCTCCTCACCGCGGCCCAGGAGGGCGGTGCCACGATCGCCGAATGCCTGATGATCGCGCGGCAGCTGAAGCGGGGCGAAGACCAGTCCTGGCATCGCGAGTGGAAGAATCTGGCGCAGGCCAATCGGCTTCGTGCCGAGGCCGCGTTCGCGGAAGGTCACAGGGCGACCGCGCAGCGCAACTGGCTCCGCGCCATGAATTACTACAGTGCGGCCGCGATGCCGCTCGATCAAGCGGACGAGCGCCGCTGGGTCGCGGTCCTCGCGATGCAGGATTGCGCCCGCCGCTTCCTCGCCGCGCGCGATCCGGCCGGCGAAGTCATGACGATACCCTGGCTCGACGGCCATTCGTTGCAGGGCTATTTCCTGCCCGCGCCGTCGGGACGCGTGCGAGCTCCGACCGTGATCTGCATCGGCGAACCCGGCCACCGCAAGGAGGAATTTCTGTTCAAGCTCGCGCCCCATGCGCGCGAGCGCGGCTTCTCGCTGCTGGCGCTGGACCTGTTCGGCGACCAGCGCGACGATCATCTCGACGCGCTGTTGCGGCGCCGCGATCTCGAGAGCGCGATTCCGTGCGTGATGGACTATCTGGAGACGTGCAGCGAGGTCGATTTCGCACGTGTCGCGATCGTCGCCGATGGCTGGGGCTCTTCCTTCGTGGCGCGCGCGGTGTTGCAGGAGCCGCGGCTTGCCGCCGCCGTCTGCGATGGCGGCCTGTGGGACCTGCACGAACGGGCGTTCTTTGCCAGCCGATTCGCGATGAGCGACGTCAGCATCGTTCCGGTGCCGCATGCGCCGCTGATGGCCTCCAGCGCCGACTGTCCGGTGCTGATCACGCTCGGCGAGGACGGCTGGCTCAAGGCCGATCGGGCGCGTCAGATCGTCCAGACGTCCCGGCTCGGCAGTTCGGATGTCATGTTGAAGGTATTCACCGCGGCCGAAACCGGCGCGGCGCAGGCCCATGCGGACAATCCGAGCCTTGCCAATGAATACATCTTCGACTGGCTCGAATCCCGGCTCGGCGCCGCGGGGCGAATTTAAGGAGGTCGCCTCAGAAGTCGAGGGTCAGGCGGACGCAGGCCTTTTCGAGACGGGTCTTCAGCATCGCGAGTTTGGTGGTGAATTCCGTCAGCTCTTTCTCGTCGAACTCCTGGAAGACGAATTCCTTGATCGTCTTGTACTGCTCGTTGAGGCTCGCCAGGTGCTTCTGCGTCTTCTCGGTCAGGGACAGCCGGACCACCCTTGCGTCGGTCGGCGACGGGCGACGGCGCAACAGGGCCTTCTTCTCGAGCAGCTTGGACTGTGTGGTGACGAACGACGGATCGACGTGGAGGAGTTTTGAGACGACGTTGACCGGAATGCCGTCGTCCTTGTCGAGGTCGGAGATCGCCATCAGGATCAGCCATTGCGGGCCGCTGATGCCGAGCGTTCTCGCCCAGAACTGACGCAGTTCCTCCAGATACATGTTGATCGACGATATCTCCCAGGTGAAGCGCCTGATGATATCCAGATTGCCGATGGAGCGGAGGCGCGCCCCTTCTTTCCTCGTCGCTGACACAGCGTCACTCCCGTGATCTGATTTGTATGCGGCCGGTGTCGTGCAAGCCATAGTCCACGCAAGCCTGCTCTGACGCAAGTGCAGAGCAGGGTAATTTTGTCAGTAAAACTACAAAGATGATCAGCTCACGGAATCGCTCCGCAATGGTGTTGCGAACGGGGCACAGGTTTAGCGAAATCACAAAGCTTACCAAATAAGGTATTTTGATTAGTGAACGGTGCGGGCATATTGCGCCGTGACGGTGGGGGTACTCGATCGTCCCGTTGCAGGTGGTTTGCTCACGTCCCTCGCATCGAAGAGGGTGTTTCCGAAGCGCAAAGCGGCCGAGCGGATTTGAAAGACGGGGATCTGGGGGGCCTCACGGTCCGGTCTTCGTAACATGAGCAACTTGGAGGTTTTAATATGAAAGTGGTGAAGAGCCTTTTGCTCGGCACGGCGGCGGGTCTGATCGCCGTCGGTGGAGCTCAGGCGGCTGATCTTCCGGTCAAGGCCAAGGCGGTCGAGTACGTGAAGGTCTGCTCGCTCTACGGTGCGGGTTTCTATTACATCCCGGGCAGCGACACCTGCATCAAGCTGGGCGGCTATCTGCGTGCCGAAGTGGCGCTCAATGCCGGCGGCAATTACAGCGCGCAGTACAACAACGTTTTCGCGGCCAACAACCGCCTGACGAACTATTATTCGATGCGCGCTCGTGAAGATCTCAACATCGACACGCGCACCGCGACCGAGTACGGCGTTGTCCGCACCTATTTCGATGCGGTCTTCACCTGGACGACCGGCAATTATGTCGGTGCCGGCTCAGGAACGGGTGCCACCCAGTACAGCAGCACGCTCGGCCTCAATGCCGCGGGCACTGGCCTGATCGGGTCCAGCGGCGGCGCCATCAACGGCACCGACGGCGGCATTTCGGGCGGCGCGCTCGGCGTCTACTACGCA
>NZ_JADPIT010000015.1:1076903-1091730 GCF_023073035.1 Bradyrhizobium sp. 62 | reverse complement strand
GCCGTGTCGCAGTTCGACGCGCCCTGGATCAATTATCCCGGCAACAACTTCGACCAGCTCGTGGGCGGCAGCGGCACCACCAACGGTGTTGCCCAGTTCACCTACACCGCCGATCTCGGCCAAGGCGTGACGGCGATCGTCTCGGCCCAGGACCAGACACAGGTGTTCCAGACCGCCCTCTGGAATACGGCCGGCATGTCCACCACCGGCGTCCTCGGCGGTGCCTACGGCTCCAACGATCTCGGCGGCACCCGCGCCCCCGATCTCGTCGGCACGCTCCGCGTCGACCAGGCCTGGGGCCTGTTCCAGGCCTCGGTCGCCGCGCACGACAACCACGTCGGCTATTACGGCGCCAGCGAAACTACCGGTCATCCTGAAGACAAGTGGGGCTGGGCGGTCCAGCTGGCTCTGTCAATCAAGAACATCCCGACCGGTGCAGGCGACCTGATCAACATCTCGGGCGTCTACACCGACGGCGCAAGCCGGTACAATTTCCAGGAGTTGGCGGCGACGAACTACTCAATGTTCGGCGGGTCGGGCGGCGCGTATCAGAGCATCGGCTTCGCCGGCGTGTCTGACGCGGTGTTCGCACCCGGCAGCGGCCTCGAGCTGACCAAGACCTACGGCTTCCGTGGTGCCTACACCCACAACTGGAGCCCGTACTGGAACTCGGCGCTCTATGGTGCGTGGGCTGCCGTTAATTACAGCGGCACGGCCAAGGGCATGATCTGCGGCAGCGCCGCGTTCGCGACCCTGACCGGCACCTGCAACCCGGACTTCAACATCGGCCAGATCGGTGTCATCACCCGCTGGACCCCGGTCAAGAACCTGACCTTCTCGGCTGACTTCACCTACAGCCACCTTGACCAGAAGTACTCGGGCGTGATCACGACGCCGGCGCTCACGAGCGTTGCCAAGCCTGCCGCAACCTATGAGCTGAAGGACCAGGACACCTACAGCCTGCTCGTTCGCGCCCAGCGCAACTGGTAAGCCTTGATCTTCGGACTTGGTCTTCGGACTGGGTCTTCGGATATGACGCAGCCCCGGCGGGACACCGCCGGGGCTTTTTACGAGCGGGGCCTTTTGCGAGATGGGCTTCGGAAAATCCGGCGGCCCGTGCGGGCGACGAAGACGAGCCATGCGATTCGGTCGGCCCAAATTTATTTACTTACCTGAGTTACTAAGCTATATAGTTCTCAGCCGATGACGAAAGTTGCGGCTCTGACTTGATGCTAAACCTCCAGAAACCTCCGGCAATGCCCTGCCGGAGGTTTTTCGTTTTGGTCCATGGCTCCAGGACTTGGCTCCAGGACTTGGCTCTAAGACTTGGCTCTAGCCGCGCATGACGCGCGCGCGGGAATTCGGCCGGTAGGCGAGGCGGCTGTGGCCGGCGCAATAGGACTGGCCGTCGGGTGCGGAGTTGCCGCAGAAGCAGAAATCGTCGGCGCCGGGCGTCGAGATCGGCCAGCGGCAGCGGTTCTCGGCAAGCTCCAGCAGCGAGCAGCGATTGGCGTCGTCGATCGGACCGGCGACCATCGGCACACCGGTTTCCCCATAGATCGTGGCGAGCATCTCGTATTGCAGCCGCGGGACGGTCCGCGGCGCGCGCGCCGGCGCCAGGCCCCTGTCGTGAACCTTGCGATCGTCGACGGTCCGGCCGCGCGTCAGATTGAGGCGGGACAGCTTGCCGATCACGGCATTGCGACTGACGCCGATGTCGGCGGCGATCTCGCGGCAGGAGAGGCCAGCCTCGAAATGCTGCTTCAAAAGTTCAATTCGTTCGTCGGTCCAGGTGGGTGAGAGAACAGGCATTGGTGCGGTCCCAGGTTGCAGATGTCGGCCATCCGCCTCTCGAGATCCGTCCGCCTCACGTTCGGCGCGCGCTCACGTTCTGCCATTGTCGCGAATCGACAAAAGCCCGTCCTTGATGGCGAGACGGATGCCTTCCTCGATCAAGGTACGTGCGACGCCGGGAACGCTGGTGCCGTGGGTGCCCTGTCTCACCAGCTTCTCCAGATAGGTGATGGTCGAGAGCGCCAAGGTTACGGGAATGCGGTCAGTCTCGGCTTTTTCGGTGGCCATGCCTAAACGCTAGCCTCATACGCGGGTACATAAAAGTTACGATTAAGACTCTATTTAGGTTTGGCAGCGGAAGTCAAATGCAGGTTGCGACGCTCGGTCAGCTCGTTGGAATCGCGAAGGAAATCAGGCATGGCAGGACACGCCGCGCGAGAAGGCAGGCGGCGGCGTGGCCTCGAGAGGTCAGGAGAGGGCGGGTCGGCTCAGCCGTGCACGATCGCCTTTTCGATCATGCAATGGATGCCCTTGGAGCCGTTGACGGTCTGGGTCACCCGCAGATCGGCCGCCAGGCTGCACAGCGTATAGGCGTCCTCGCGGGACAAATTGCGCCTCTCGCCCAGCAGCACGATCATGTCGCGCAGCGCCCGCACCACGCACTGGTCGAGGTCGGGATCCATCGCCATGGTCATGTAATGCGTCTCCGTCTCGCCGCGGGGATAGTCGAGCCTGAGATCCTTGCGCAGCGTCAGACGGAAGCGGCCCTGGAGTGCGGTCTCGATCGCGGTGACGCAGACCTCGCCGTCGCCCTGCACGCCGTGGCCGTCACCGCAGGAGAACAGCGCGCCCGGGACGAACACGGGCAGGTACAGCGTCGCACCAGCGCCAAGCTCCTTGTTGTCGAGATTGCCGCCCATGGCGCGAGGAACGAGCGAGGAGATGCGGCCCCAGGCCGGAGGCGGCGAAACGCCCATCACGCCGAAGAACGGCTTGAGCGGCAGGTCGAGCCCCCACGGCATGCGGGCGACCATCCGCGACCGGTCGAGCGGGATGTTCAGGATGCGCGTCTCGTGGAAATCGTCGGGCAGGGTGCCGGACAGCGGCTTGATCATGTTCCAGCCCCAATCCTGCCGGAGCTGGACGTCGAGGATCTCGACCGCGAGCACGTCGCCGGGCTCGGCCCCCTCGACCGCGATCGGGCCGGTGAGGATGTGGCCAGGCAGCATGCGCTCGTTTTCGGCGTGAACCTTGTGCATCTCGGGCGGAATGTGAAACTTGCCACGGTCGGGTAGCATGTCCGGACCGCCGCTGATGGTGTCGATCGTGACCTCGTCGCCGCTTGCGATGGTGAGGACGGGCTTGAGCGCGGCTTCGAAGAAGCCCCAATGACAGGTCTCGGGGCTGGAATGCAGGTGGTGATGGGTCATGTGGTATCCGTCCATTTCACAGGCCCGGGCTTGACCAGGCAATCGATCCTCTTCCAAGAAGCTTTCTGAAGATCGACGGGCGGGTCAAGCCCGCGCGCACCAGGCACGATCATTCCAGCGAGGCTCCCCCTGCTTTTTGTCCTGTCCAAGACCCTCGGCGCCGCGGTGCTGCCGATCAATTTCATGATCGAGCTTGGGATCGTCTCGGTCGTGCTAATGGCGACGCGCTTTGCCGCATTCGGCCGCAAGCTCGCCGCGGCCACGCTGATCCTGCTGGCGCTCGCCGCGTTTTCGCCGCTCGGCAACCTTTTGCTCTATCCGCTGGAGTCGCGTTTCCCGCCGTGGGATCCGTCGCGCGGCGCGCCCGACGGCATCATCGTGCTTGGCGGCTCGGTCGACACCGATCTTTCGGCGGCGCACCGCACGCCGGTCGTCGCGCACGCGGCCGATCGCCTGTTTGCGCCGGCCGAGCTCGCGCGCCGCTATCCGAACACGCGCGTTGTTTTCACCGGGGGCACCGCGAACCTGGTTTCGACGGACGCCCGGGAGGCCGACTACTCCGCGCCGATCCTGGAGAATTTGGGCATCGCGAAGCAGCGCCTGATCCTGGAGCGGGACTCTCGCAACACCTACGAGAATGCCATCTTCACCAAACAATTGGTGGCGCCCAAGCCGGGCGAGCGCTGGCTCCTGGTCACCTCGGCCTTTCACATGCCGCGTTCGATGGGGATCTTTCGCAAGGCGGGATTTGACGTGGAAGCCTATCCCGTGGACTGGCGAATGGGCGGGCGTGACGATCTCTTCTCTTTCACCAATGTCGGCACGGACGGGCTCGGCCGAACCGAGGTCGCCGTGCGCGAATGGATCGGGCTCGTCGCCTACCGCCTGATGGGCCGGACTGGCGAGTTGCTCCCGGGACCGGCGAAGGACTAGAACCGTTCAAGAAGCAATAACAGCGCCGGTGCGCGAACGACCGGCCGGGAGGACGCCATGCAACAGCAGAGTGCAGACAGCATCGATCTTGCCGGCCTCGTCGCCGATCTCAACAGCCTGCTGCGGCTGAAGACCACGGTGATCGGCATGAAGTTGTTCGCGCGGACCGCGGACATGGAGGCAATTCCGAAAATCCGGCGGCCGAACGCGGTCCACACCACCGACCAGATCGTCAGCATGGCGGCGCGTCTGGGCTGGACAGTGGGCATCACGGCCGACGATCTCGTCGGCGCGCAATGCCGCGCGGTGATCGGCCTTGCACCGCAGGACGAGAAATGGCTCGCCGGCGAAAACTATGTCGGGGTCTGGCATGGCACCGCGGAGGACGCACGCAAGCGTCAGGAGGCGCTGGACGTGGTTCCGTTCGGGCAATATCAGGCGCTCGCAGTCAGCCCGCTGTCGAGCGGCCGGCTCGACCCGCCGGACATCTGTCTCGTCTATGCGACGCCGGGGCAGATGATCATCCTGATCAACGGGCTGCAATATACCGGCTACAAGAAGTTCGAATGGGGCGTGGTCGGCGAGACCGCTTGCGCCGATTCCTGGGGCAGGGCGCTCAAGAGCGGTGAGCCCAGCCTGTCCTTGCCATGCTATGCCGAACGGCGCTATGGCGGCGTACCGGACGAGGAGATGCTGATGGCCCTGAAGCCGGAACATCTCGCCAAGGCGGTTGTGGGCATGAAGGCGCTGGCGAAGAACGGCCTGCGTTATCCGATCCCGCCCTATGGTATTCAAAGCGATGTCCGTGCCGGCATGGGCGTGAGCTACGCGAAGAAGTAAAGTAAAGGCCGACCATGAGCTCTGCGAAATTCGACATCGTCGTCTATGGCGCGACCGGTTTTACCGGCCAGCTCGTCGCCGAATACCTGACCCAGCGTTACAAGAGCGACCATTCGCTCAAATGGGCGATGGCAGGCCGCAGCCTCGGCAAGCTGAAATCGGTGCGCGATGCGATCGGCGCGCCCGGGAATACGGAGCTTATTGTCGCAGATGCGTCGGACCCGGCCTCGCTGAAGGCGATGGCGGAACGGACGATGTCGGTGATCACCACCGTCGGCCCGTATCAGCTCTATGGTGAGGAACTGCTCGCCGCCTGCGTCGCCACGGGCACGGATTATTTCGATCTCTGCGGCGAGCCGATCTGGATGCGCCAGATGATCGACAAGTACGAGGCGGCTGCGAAAGAGAGCGGCGCGCGGATCGTATTTTCGTGCGGCTACGATTCCGTGCCGTTCGAGCTCGGCACGTTCTTCGTCCAGGAAGAGGCCAAACGTGTCTTCGGCGCGCCGGCCCCGCGGGTGAAAGGGCGTGTGCGCGACATGCGGGGCACGCTCTCGGGCGGCACCGCCGCGAGCGCGAAGGCGACCTTCGATGCGGTGGCCAGGGATCTCAGCCTTGTCGCCATTCTCAACGATCATTTTGCGCTGACGCCCGGCTTCACCGGCCCGAAGCAGCCGAAAGGCAACAGGCTGGCCTTCGAGGAGGATCTGCAATCCTGGGCGGCGCCGTTCACGATGGCGCTGATCAACACGCGCAACGTTCACCGCTCCAACATGCTGATGGGATTCCCCTACGGCCAGGACTTCGTCTACGACGAGATGGTCCTGACCGGTCCCGGCGAAAAGGGCGAGGCCAACGCCAAGCTCGTGATGGCTGCCAATGCGGGCAAGACCGGCCCCGACGCACCGAAGCCGGGCGAGGGGCCGTCGAAGGAAGAGCGCGAAAACGGTCTGTTCGATCTGCTCTATATCGCGATCGCACCCGATGGCCGCATGGTTCGCGCCGGTGTCACCGGCGACCGCGATCCCGGCTACGGCTCGACCTCGAAGATGATCTCCGAATGCGCCATCTGCATGCTGCGTGACACGACCGACGTCGCAGCCGGCTTCTGGACCCCGGGCGCGGCGATGCAGCACAAGCTGATCAAGCGGCTGGTCGAGAACGCGGGGCTGACGTTCGAGGTCGAAGCCCGGGCCTAGCTTCCGTAGGTTGGGCAAAGCGAAGCGTGCCCACCACGTCTATCGCGATTGCGGAGAGATGGTGGGTACGGCGCATTGTGCCTTTTCCCATCCTACGGCCCTTCGCGCGCATGACAGCGTTCGCCACTACACGGCCCGCGCGTCGTAGGCGTACATGAAATCCATGCCCTTCGCGCCCAGTGGCAGCAGCCATTTCATCATCTGATTGCGGATCCACGCGCCGGTGGCGCTGAACTCGCGCTTGCTGTTGCCGTTGCGGCGGGCCATGGCGACAATTTTTTCCGTGCGCGGGCGCCGTTCGGCCTCGAAGGCCTGGAAGGTGGCGCCGAGCTCCTGGCCTTGCTGCATCAACCGAGCGAGGCGCATCGCATCCTCCAGCGCAAGCGAGACGCCCTGGCCGGCATGGGGGCTGGTCGCATGGGCGGCATCGCCGATCAGCAGCGAGCGCTTGCGCGACCAGGTCGGCAGGGTGGCGACGTCGAGCGTGTCGGTGACCACGATGTTCTCGGCTGCCTCGATGATGCCAGGAATCGGATCGTGCCAGCCGCGGTGGAAGCCGCGCAGGTGCTGCTTCAGCGTTGCACGGTCGAGAGCGCGAAACATCGCCGGGTCCATGCCGTGCGCCGGCTGCGTGCTCCACCACATCACGCCGTCGTTCGGGTCGGGACTGCAATAGCCGTAGCCGAAGAAGCCGCTTTGCCCGAACGTGGTCTCGACGTGCCGGCCGATCGGCCGGCCGTCGAGGACGGCGTGCGGCACGAAGCCGCCGAAGCCGATCAGTCCGGTGTCGAACGGTTGCGGCCCGTCCGGCACCACCTGGCGCCGCGTCACCGAGTGCACGCCGTCGGCGCCAATCAGGAAATCGCCTTCGGCCGTGGTGCCGTCGGCGAAGTAGGCGATGATCGGCTGGTCGCCGCGATCCTCGATCTTGATCAGGCGCTTCTCGAAAAAGAGTGAAACGCACGCGCACCAGGCCTTGTCGATCAGCATCTCGTTCAGCGTGGCGCGGCAGACATTGACCGCGGGCTGGCCGAAGCGCCGCGCCATGTCGCGATTGATCGAGCCGAGCCTCTTCCCGCCTTGCGAATAGAAGTCGAACGATTCCGCGACCGAGCCGCGGCTGATCAGCTCGTTCGAAAGGCCGATCTCGTCCATGACCTGCATGCCGTTCGGTGCGATCTGAAGGCCGCCACCGATGCCTTTCGAATAGGGCCAGGCCTCGTAGATCGCGGACTCGATGCCGGCGCGGCGCAGCAGGATCGCCGTCACGGGGCCGGCGATGCCGGCGCCGATGATGAGGGCCTTTCGGGGACGATAGGACATGGCTTGCTCCCGACGTTTCGGTGGTGCTATGAGAATTACGGTTGCTAAATCTCTTAGTGACTAAGATATCTACCTACTAAGATACGAGGTTTGCCTTGTCAAGGACGAAGGCGCGCGCCGCGCTGCTGCAGGAGCTCGAGGAGGCGATGCGCAGGTCGTCCGCGCAGGGCGTGCTTTATGGCCAGACCGTTGCGAACGTTGCCGGAATTGCCAATTCCGACCTCGAATGCATGGACATCCTGTATCTCGAAGGCCGTGTCACCGCCGGCCGGCTCGCCGAAGTCACGGGGCTCACGACCGGCGCCATCACGGGCGTGGTCGACCGGCTCGAAAAGGCGGGCCTGGTGCGTCGTGAGCGCGACGATGCCGATCGTCGCAAGGTCTTCATTGCCGTCGTGCCGGAGGCGATAGAAAGGCTAGGCCAGTTCTACGTGCCGATGCAGCAGGCGATGGAGAAGGTTTTTGGCGGCTATTCCGACCAGGAATTGCGCCTGCTGCTGCGCTTCGCCAATGAGGGCTACAAGGGCGTGCTCGCGGCGACCGCGGCGCTGAAGGGCCTGCTCGACACGCCGCCGGAGAAACGCCCCGATCTCAAGCTGAAGAAGCTTCGTCGCCAGCCCTAGCCTTGTAGATATGCGCAGCCGCCATCATGCCCCACATCGCGCCCAGCATCATCCAGAAGTGCCGCCAGTGGTCGGTGTCGATCACGAAGCTTTCGCCGACGGTGCCGACGAAGGCGGAGAACACCGCCAGATAAGCGCGCTGCCAGGGCACGGGCACGAAGATGTGCCTGACACCCATGATGACGGTCGTGAAGACCAGCGCGGGATAGCAGATGCCGGACAGCCAGCCGCCGGACATGAAGGCGTTGAGATAGGAGTTGTGGGTGTCCTCGGGGAAGAAGCGGTGGAATTGTAGAGGGCCGATGCCGAACGGCAGGTCGAGCGCCATCTCCGCTCCCAGAATGTGCCGGCCGAACCGGCCGAACCTGCCTTCGTCATAGCTCTGGTCGAAGCTCGCGCGCTGCTTGAACATCTCGGCGGTGGAATCGAACGACATCAACACCGCGATCAGCGCAAGGCCCAGCACCGCGGCCAGGATCGCCATGACGATGATACGCGAGCGCTGAGCGTTGGTGCGGCTGGTCAGCACCATCAGCGCCAGCATGAAGGCGGATGTCAGCACCAGCCCGCCCCAGGCGGCGCGGGAGAACGCCAGCAGGATCGCCAGCGACATGATGCCGAAGGCGATGACGTTGCGAAACGCCTTGCCGAACTTGTCGGAGACGACGCTCTGCAGCGAGAACAGCGCCGGCAGGATCAGGAAGGCGCCGAGCACATTCGGGTCCTTGAAGGTGCCGCGCGCGCGTCCGTACAGTGTGAGGAGGTCGTCGCCGCCGGGAACCAGGTGGAAGTAGCCGGCGACCGCCAATAGCGAGGCGACCATCGCGCCGACCACGAGCCCCCGGCGGAGCATGTCGAGCCGGGCCGCGGTGTCCTCCGACGTGACCATGGCGAAGAACACGACGGTCGCCGCCATGTACCAGGAGGTCGCAATCCAGCTGACCACCTCGGACTGCTCGAACAGCGGGATTGCGCTGATCGTGTAGCCGATATTGAGCAGGACCAGCATCAGCACCAGTGGCATCAAAGCGAGCCGGAGACGCAGGCCGGTAGCGAAGAAGGTGATGGTGGCCAGCAGCGTCACGATCTCGTAGGGGCTCGGCTCGATGAAGACGATCGCGCCGGAGGCGCCGACCAGCCATACCAGCGCGCGCTGGAGGGCCAGCACGCCGGGCGCAGCGCGAACCGCTGCATTGATCTCCCCGGCTGTTGCCGCATATGCCATCACACGCTCACGCTACTCATACGCCACAATTACAACTTCCGCCGTCATGCCCCGCGAAGGCGGGGCATCCAGTACTCCGAGCCGTTCGTGGCAGTTTCCGCTGCCGGTGAGTACTGGATCGCCCGGTCAAGCCGGGCGATGACAGCGTGGCTCGGGCACACAAAACTCAATACGCGTTTTCGTTCTTGGTCAGTAGCGAGATCGGCGTCTTCAGCAGAATCACGAGATCGAACAGCACCGACCAGTTCTCGATGTAATAGAGGTCAAACTCGACGCGTTTCTGGATCTTCTCTTCGTTGTCGATCTCGCCGCGCCAGCCGTTGATCTGGGCCCAGCCGGTGATGCCGGGCTTGACCCGGTGGCGGGCGAAATAGCCGTCGACGGCTTCGTCGAACAGGCGGCTCTGCAGCTTGCCCTGCACCGCATGCGGACGCGGGCCGACCAAAGAGAGATCGCCGGAGAAGACCACGTTGAAGAGCTGCGGCAGCTCGTCGAGGCTGGTCTTGCGGATGAAGCGGCCGACCCGGGTGACGCGCGAGTCGTTCTTGGTCACGACCTTCGAGGCCGTCGGATCCGCCTGATGATGGTACATCGAGCGGAACTTGTAGACGTCTATGCGCTCGTTGTTGAAGCCGAAGCGCTTTTGGCGGAATAGCACGGGGCCGGGGCTGTCGAGCTTCACGGCCAGCGCCACCAATCCCATCACCGGCAAGGCCACGAGCAGCGCGAGGGTGCCGACGACGCGGTCGAACAGCCATTTCATCACCAGGTCCCAGTCGGTGATCGGCGCCTCGAACACGTCTAGCGTGGGCACCTCGCCGATATAGGAATAGGAGCGGGGGCGGAAGCGCAGCTTGTTGGTGTGCGCGGAGAGGCGGATGTCCACCGGCAGCACCCAAAGCTTCTTCAGCATCTCCAGGATGCGCGTCTCGGCGGAGATCGGCAGAGCAAACAGCACGAGATCGACGCGGGTGCGGCGGGCGAACTCGACGATGTCGTCGACCTTGCCGAGCTTGCGCGCGCCGGCACAGGTGTCGAGCGCGCGGCTGTCGTTGCGGTCGTCGAACACGCCGAGCACGTGGATGTCGGAATCCTCCTGCGCTTTCAGCGCCTCGACCAATTGTTCGCCGTTGCGGTCGGAGCCGACGATGATGGTGCGGCGGTCGAGCCGGCCCTCGCGCCCCCAGGCGCGCACCAGCGAGCGCAGCACCAGACGCTCGCAGAGGAGCGCGGCGAGCCCGAGGACGTAAAAGGCGGCAAGCCACAACCGCGATATTTCGCTGCCGAACTTGGCGAAGAAGGAAATGCCGATGAACAGCAGGAAGACGAACGACCAGGACGAGATCATCCGCGTCATCTGCCGGAGCTGACCGCGGAACAGCTGCACCTGATAGATGTCGGCGGCCTGGAAGCAGACCACGGCGGAAACCGCGACGGCGATGACCTGCGCGGGATAGATCCAGCTGAAGGAGCCGGCGTGCGGCATGACATAGCCGAGATAGAGGACGATGCCGACGAGGCTCAGCAGCGCGAAATCGGCGAGGCGTACGAAGCCGGTGATCACGATCGGTGAATAGGCGCGGGCGACTTTCTGGTTGACGACGTCGAGCGCGGCGGGCGAGAGCCGTTGACGCCGCTCCACAAAGGGCCGGTCAGCCGGCTTCGCCGCGGCGCTGGTCGCGGCATCGAGCATCGAGCGTGCGTTGAGCGGTTCCACGGGCGTCCACGTCCATTCCAAAAACCCGCGGGGCCGCGTCCTTGCGCCCCGGGCGAGCATCCCCTGGCGCTTGGATTATCGGACAAATCGGAAGATTCTCTAAAGCGGTCTTAAGGATGGTTAATGATTGGCAAATGCGTTACGATAGCCCGCGAGCACGCCGTCGACCATCGCCTGCTGGGAGAAATGCGCGGAGATGCGCTCGCGAAGAGACGAGGCGCGCTGCGCTGTTCCCTGCGGATTGTCGAGCGCAGCGGCAATCGCTTCCGCCATGGCCTCCGCGTTGCTCGGCGCAAACAGCGCCGGGTTCTCCGCGCCGAAAATCTCGGGGATGCCGCCGATCTTGGACGCGATCATCGGAATGCCGGCGGCGCCGGCCTCGATCACGACATAGGGCATGGAATCGCCACGCGACGGGACGACCAGCAGCCGCCCCTTGGAGAAGCCGTAGCGTGCCTTGACGTGACCGATGAAGTGGATGGCACCGGAGAGGCCAAGCCTCTCGACTTGCGCTTTCAGCGCCGCGGTCTCCTCGCCGTCGCCGCCGAGCGTCAGTGTGACCTTCTTGCCGCCCTCGTGCAGGCGCGCCACCGCGTCGACCAGCAGATCGGCGCCCTTGATGTGCCTGAACTCACCGACATAAGCGAGGTCGGTGGCGTCGTCGGCCATGACGACAGGTTCGAATTCCTCCGGCGTCACGCCGTTGAAGACGCAATGCACCACGCCCTTCGGCTTGCCGACGATGCGCTGATAGGTGTCGCGGGCAAACGCGCTTTCGAACAGGAACAGGTCGGTCGCGTCCATCAGCGCACGCTCGAGCCGCGCGTAAAATTCGCCCTTGAGGGTGTTGAGGGGATAATGCAACGAGCCGCCATGCGGGGTGTAGATGCGGATGGTGTCGTCGGATCGCCGCCGCATGCGGATGAAAGCGCCGGCCTTGGCGCCGTGGCCGTGCATCACGTCGGGCTTGAGCGTGGCGATCAGGCGCCGCAAGCGGAACCAGACCAGGACATCGTCGGGCGAGGGTTCGCGGCGGATCGCCATCCGGTGCACGCCAAGCTTCAGCCGCGGTGCTAGCTCGGCAAGGGCCTTGTCGGCGCGCTCACCGCCGGTGAGGCTGTCGGCGAGGATGCCGACATGATGGCCACGATCGACCTGGCCGTTGGCGACGTCGAGGATGTGGCGGAAGATGCCGCCGACCGGAGCGCGCACGGCGTGCAGGATGCGAAGCGGCTGGTCGGGAGAGGGGGGCATGATCAAAACCAGCGCTCGACGGCGAATGCTCGAACAATCTCACGAAATATCGAGACGGATTAAGAGCCCTCGTGGTTAACAAACGGTGACGGACGTGCACGCGCGAGCTGCCGCACGCCACGATTAACCCAGCGGCAACCTTAATGGAGTGTAATCGCCTCGGTTGAGGTAGGTTCGTGGCGTTGCGCCTGCGGGAGTGTTCGATGCGTTTAGCGTTCTGGCGTGCCGGCAAGGACAAGGCGGTGGTCGAGCGGGCTGTCTCGAAGGTCGCAGCCAAGCGGGCCGAACTCGAGCCCAGCATTGAAGCGAAGCCTGCGTTCGTTGCTCCGCGGCCGGCGCCAGTCGAATCCGGCGACATCGACCTGCACGCGCTCGGTGCGGCATTGGCGCGCAAGCGCGGCTGGATCATCGTGCCGACGGTGCTGGCGCTGGTCGCATCAGTCGCGATCGTCAATCTCATCACGCCGCGCTACAAGTCCGAATCCCGCATCCTGATCGACGGCCGCGAGAACGTCTTTCTGCGCCCCAACAGTGATCGCGCCGAGGAACGGCAGGCGCTCGACGCCGAAGCCGTCACCAGCCAGGTGCAGCTCGTGCTGTCGCGCGATCTCGCGCGCGAGATCATCAAGAAGAACAAGCTTGCGGAACGGCCCGAGTTCGATCCGGTGCTGCAAGGCATTTCGCCGCTGAAGTCGCTTGCGGCGCTGGTCGGCATCGGCCGCGATCCGTTCTCGATGACGCCGGAAGAGCGCGTGCTGGACGCCTATTATGAGCGCCTCCAGGCCTACGCCGTGGACAAGTCGCGCGTCATCGTGATCGAATTCCAGTCTGCCGATCCAGATCTTGCCGTGCGCGTCGCCAATTCGATCGCCGACGGCTATCTCGTGCTCCAGCAGGATGCGCGTCAGGACCAGGCCCGAAACGCCAGCCAGTGGTATGCCGGCAGGATCGACGAGCTGCGACGGAATGTCTCTGAGGCCGAAGCGAAAGCCGAGGATTTCCGCTCCAAGTCGAGCCTGTTCGTCGGCACCAACAACACGACGCTGTCGAACCAGCAGATGGGCGAGGTCAACACCCAGCTGAACAATGCGCGCGCGCTCAAGGCCGATGCCGAGTCCAAGGCGCGCCTGATCCGCGAGATGATCCAGAGCGGCAAGCCGATCGAATCGTCCGAAGTGCTGAACTCGGAATCGATGCGTACGCCTTCGCAGCAGCGCGTGGCGTTGCGGGCGCAGCTGGCCGAGCAATCGTCGACCTTGCTTGGCAACCATCCGCGCATCAAGGAATTGAAGGCGCAGCTCGCCGACCTCGACACCCAGATCCGCGACGAGGCCGCCAAGCTCGCCCGCACGCTCGAAAACGATGCGCGCGCCGCCAGCGGCCGCGTTCAGGAATTGTCCGCAAGCCTCGAGCAGCTCAAGAAGCAGGCGACGGCCACCAACGGCCAGGACGTGCAGCTCCGCGCCCTCGAGCGTGAGGCCAAGGCCCAGCGCGACCTGCTCGAAACCTATCTCGCGAAGTACCGTGAAGCCAACACCCGCGAGACCATCGACACCGCGCCGACGGATGGCCGCATCATCTCGCGCGCCGTCGTCTCGAACACGCCGGCCTATCCGAAGAAGCTGCCGATCGTGCTGATCGCAACGATCGCGACACTGCTGCTCTCGTCCGGCGTCGTCGTCACCGGAGAATTGTTGCGCCAGACCGCGCCCCGGGCGGTAGCGGTGTTCGCGCCAGCGCTCACGCGGGCGTCGGCTCGCCAGGAACAGATCGTCCAACCGGTGGTGGTCGAGCCCTTCGTCGATCCAGTCATGGCAGAACCCGCGCCGCTTCAGCCGGAGATGACGGCTGACGCCGATGTCACCGAATTCGCGGAGATCGAACAGCTGGCCGACAGCCTGCGCGCCGCCGGGACCATGGCGAAGAAAGTCACGGTGCTCGGCACGGCGAGCGGCGAAGCCATCACGCTGTCGGCGCTGACGTTGGCCCGGCACCTGGCGCGCGACGCGCGGGTCGTCGTAGTCGATCTCGCCGCGTCCTCGCCGACCATGGCCGCCGTGTCCGTCGATGCCTCGGCACCCGGCCTTGCCGAGCTGATGCAGGGCGAGGCATCGTTCGCGCAGATCATCACTCGCGACAAGCTCTCGCGGCTGCATCTGGTCATGGCCGGCCGCTCCGGCTTCGATCGCAGCCTGTTGCAGTCGCCGCGCGTGACGCTCGCGATCGACGCGCTGCTGCGCGCCTACGACCACGTGCTGCTCGATGCCGGCAGTGCCTCCGACCTTCCGGCCGAGCTCCTGACGGCGAATGCCCGCGCCGTCGTGGTGCCCGAGGCGTCGATGACGCCGGATGCGCGCGCGCTGATGTGCGAGCAGCTCAGCGCCGTCGGCTTCAGCGAAGTGACGATGCTGAGCAGGTCCGTGCAGCCGTCGGATGCGAGGGACGCGCCACGCGTCGTGGCGGCGTAGGCGTTTCTTACCCTCTCCCCC
>NZ_JADPIT010000015.1:1031253-1076774 GCF_023073035.1 Bradyrhizobium sp. 62 | reverse complement strand
GCCACCTTCTCCCACAAGGGGAGAAGGAGGGCAGTCGTGCAATGCGAGAGCTACCCGAACGCTCGCCGTAGCCGCTGCGCCAGGTCGAACAACATCTGGTTCTGCTTCACCAGCCGCTTGCCGTGGCTCAGCGAGGACATCGCCATGGCCGCGAGCTTTCCGCGTGACGTCAGCGGAACAAAACTGTCGAAGATGTCCTGGTCGTCCTTGCAGAACATCCGCTTGTACTCGTCCGAGCCGATGCCGAGGTCGAGCGAGCGGTAGCCGCGCTCGGCGCAGCGGTCGATGATGTAACGCATCAGGATCAGCCCGGGGCTGTAGCGGGCGTGCTCGGACATCGTGTAGGTGTTGAACATCATCGAGAAGCGCTGGCCGTCGGCGACGCCGGCGAAGATCGCGATCACCTCGTCGTCGCATTCGAGCGCATGGATGTCGATGGCGCGGCCGTCACCGCGTGGCGCAAGGCAGGCGCTGCGGACGAATGGCTCGACGCCGGGCTCGGCGAAGACGTTGGGAAGCTTCTGTTCGGCCATCCGCGCCGGCTTGACGCGGAAGAACCAGTCGAGCAGGCGGGTGATGTCCGCATCGGTGGTCGCCAAATGATAGCGATAGCCGGCGAGCGCCTGGAGCTTCTTCTCCTTGCTCTTGAGGCGGCGGCGGAAGGAGTTGCTGATCCGCGATGCCGGCGGACCGCCCGGTTCCATCGTGAGCAGCGGGCAGCCGTTGATCGCGCTCTGGCGCGGCAAATGCGCGAACGGGTTCTGCTGGTCGTTCCAGTGCAGCGGCTGCTGCGTCAGTGCGAGAACGTCGGCATGCTCGCCGAGCGGCGTAAGCAGCGCGTCGAGATCGCCGATGGTGACCTGCGCTGCAAATTCGGCGTTCCACAGGCCCATGTTGAAGGTCGTATGCTTGCCGCCCATGAAGCAGGCCGTGCGGACGCCGTGGTTTTGGCGCAGCGAGAGCGGCAGCAGCAGCAGTGGCTGATGCTCGGCGTCGCGGGCCACGACGATGAAAGGGCGGGCGCGTTCGTGCTCGCCGACCAGACGCTGCCAGGGACTGAGCAGATCAAATCGCTGATAGGGCGTGAAGAGCTGGCCGGGCTGCTCGAAGGCGCGCCAGGCGGCCTCGGCCGCGCCGAGATCGGTCACGATATCGACATGCACGATGCGGTCCGCTTTCGACCGCGCTGGCAATTCTGCCGTCCGGCTTTGCATCGCCGCAGCCATGGTCATTCGCGAACCTGTCGAGAAATCAAAAATATGCGTAATTCGGCCTGTGGCCGACCTTTGCAAAGAAATGTCAACAAAGAGTAATGACTATAAGAGGGGGAACGGCCGCCGACGGGCGCGAGGTGGGACATTGGCATCCGACGACAGATGGCTGGAACGGCTGCGCCTTGAGCTGACTTGGTTCACAGGCCAGGCTGCGCTGCGCAGTCGTGGTGCCGGCGCCATCCTGCGTTTTGCGCATGTGCGGCCGAGGCGGCGCGGCGGGTTTCAGCCGCTGCGCGAAAACGAGATCACGCCGCATTTCCTCGATCGCGCCATTCGCGCGCTGAAGCGGTGGAAGTATGATTTTCTCGGCATGGACGAGGTCTGCCGGCGCGCGGTGACGCTGTCGGAACAGCGGCGCTTCGTGGCACTCACCTTCGACGGCGCCGGCAAGGACCTGATCGACTTTGCCTATCCGGTGCTGGCGCGCCATGCCGTGCCCTTCACGATCTATGTGCCCACGGCGTTTCCCGACGGCGTCGGTGAGGCCTGGTGGCTCGGACTCGAACAGGTGATCGCGCGCGAGAGCCGTGTCAGCCTGATGATGGGCGAGAAGGAGCAGCGCTTTACTGTGACTGGCAACGCCGAGAAGCAGGCGCTGTTTTCGTTCGTCGAGGCCTGGCTGCGCTCGCTGCCGCCGGCGGATGTGTCGGCCGCGATCGCAGACCTCTGCGCGCGCTACCGGGTCGACCTTGCCGCGCTCTCACGCGAGGCATCGATGAATTGGGAGGATCTGGCAAGGATTGCGGCCGACCCGCTGGTGACGATCGGCAGTGCGACCGTGAACTATCCCGTTCTCGCCAACATGAAGGATGCGGCCGCGCTGCGCGAGATGACGATGGGCAAGGCAGTCGCGGAAGCGGCCTTCGATCGCGACATCCGGCATCTCGCCTTTCCGTTCGGCGATCGCGCCTCGTTCCGGCGCAGCCATGTCATCATGGCGGAGGAGGCCGGCTTTGCCAGCGCGGTGACGACGATCCCGGGTGTCGTGGACGCGGAGGGACGCACCAATCTGCGCGCGCTGCCGCGCATTTCCTGGGATGGCCGGGTGCGCTCGCTGCGCATCATGCGGGGGCTGGTGTCGGGGGTTGCTTTTGCGCCGGTGAAGCCGACCAGCACAGCCGCGATCTAGAAGCGCTACGAACTCGACTTGACCCGGTCGCGCCGCTGCATCCAGCTCACGATCGGCATCGCCGGCAGCACCCAGCCCATGCCGACCACCACGTAATAGATTGCCTGCCGCCAGCCGGACTCGGCGATCCAGGGCATCTGCGCCAGCGCCATGCCGAGCAGGGCCCAGACGGTGGCGAGCACCAGGAGCAGGATGGTGCCGAGGAACTTGCGGGTGCGGATCGTCATGATGGAATGTCGCGGCTTTCACGTAACTTGCGCTGCGGAAGCGGGGGACTATAAGGGGCACGCAGTCCGGTTCAAGCTCTGGTTTTGCCTCGAATGACGACGATTTCCACCCCGTCCGAGCCACATCGCGCCGTGCGTTGGTGGCTGATCTCAGTCGCTGCGCTGATCGCACTGATGGTGTTGGTCGGGGGCGCGACGCGGCTGACGGAATCCGGACTCTCGATCGTCGAATGGAAGCCGGTCACGGGCAGCGTTCCGCCACTCTCGGAAGCGCAGTGGACGGCGGCCTTCGAGGCCTACAAAACGATCCCGCAATATCGCGAACTCAACGCCGGCATGAGCCTGTCCGAGTTCAGGGAGATATTCTGGTGGGAATGGAGCCATCGGCTGCTCGGCCGTTTCATTGGCGTCGCCTATCTTTTGCCGTTCCTGTTCTTCCTCTGGCGCGGCGGCCTGTCCGGCGAGTTGAAGCGGCGGTTGTGGCTGTTGTTCGGGCTCGGCGGGCTCCAGGGCGCGGTGGGGTGGTGGATGGTGGCCTCGGGGCTGTCTGAACGCGTCGAGGTGTCGCAATATCGGCTGGCAACGCATCTTGTGCTCGCGCTCGTGATCTTCGCCGGCATCGTCTGGACGGTGCGGCGGCTCGCCGAGCGTCCGCCGATCGCAGCACCCTCGCGGCTGCGCTTCACGAGCGCCTTGCTCCTGGTCGTGACCTTCATCCAGATCTATTTCGGTGCGCTGGTTGCGGGCTTGCGCGCCGGCCGCGCCTACAACACCTGGCCGCAGATCGACGGCGCGTTCATTCCGTCAGGGGAGCGGCTGTGGTTCGAGACGCCGTGGTGGCGCAATATGTTCGACAATGTGCTGACGGTGCAGTTCGAGCACCGCATGACGGCCTATGCGCTGTTCGCGCTGGCGGCGTTGCACGCGTTCGATGCGGTGCGTTCACGCGCGGGGTCTGCGGCGAGCGGCGCGCTTTTGCTGCTGGGCGCGGTCAGCCTGCAAGGCGTGCTCGGCATCCTCACGCTGCTCAACCAGGTGCCGATTGATCTCGCGCTCGCGCATCAGGCGGTCGCGATCCTGGTGCTGACGCTTGCGGTGATGCAGACCGAACGGCTCGCGACGCGTGGCGCAACCGAAGCGCAGCCGCGCGCCGTTCCCGTCGGTCAGGCCGGCTGATCGGATCTGCTCTTCAGCAATAGCCGTAGATGCCGCACGAATAGGGCAGGCGCCAGAAATAATCGACCTGCTTCCCGCCGTAATACGCGCCCTGGTAATCGTAGTCCCAGGGGCGGCCGTAATAGCCCGGCAGCGTATGCGAGCCCGGCAGTAGTGGCGTACCCGGCAAATTGCGAATGTAGCTGCCGATGCCATAGGCCGGCGAGATCAGCGCATCCGGATCGGTTTCGACATAGACCTGCGGCGGCTCCTGTGGCGGAGCGGCCGCCCGCCGCCTCGGCGTGGCCGGCAAATCGGCCGCAACCGCAGCTGAGACCGTCAGCATCGCCGCAAGGGCAGGCACCATCCAGCGCAGCATCGTCGGCTCCGAATCAAAAGGGGTGATCCAGGGACGATGTATGCGGCAGATATGGTTAATGACTGTTAACTGGAGCCATATTCCGGGGCGCACTCAAGCGCCCCGGAATGACCAGGACAGCTACGCGCCCAGCGCCTGCTCCAGATCGGCGATCAAATCTTCCTTGTCCTCGATGCCGATCGAGAGCCGCACCACGTCGGGGCCGGCGCCGGACTTGACCTTGGCGGCGTCGTCGAGCTGGCTGTGCGTGGTCGAGGCTGGATGGATGACGAGCGAGCGGGTGTCGCCGACATTGGCCAGATGCGAGAACAGCTGCAACTTCGACACCAGGCTGACGCCGGCATCGTAGCCGCCCTTCAGGCTGAAAGTGAACACGGCGCCGGCACCCTTCGGCGCGTATTTGCGCGCGAGCTGGTTGTACTTGTCGCTTGCAAGGCCCGCATAGTTCACCGCGGCCACCGCCGGATGGCCGGCGAGGAATTCGGCGACCGCTTTCGCATTGTCACAGTGCTTCTGCATGCGCAGCGGCAATGTCTCGATGCCGGTGAGGATCATGAAGGCGTTGAACGGCGACAGCGCCGGTCCGAGGTCGCGCAGGCCGAGTACGCGGCAGGCGATCGCGAAGGCGAAATTGCCAAACGTCTCCTGCAGCCGGATGCCGTGATATTCGGGCCGCGGCTCCGACAGCATCGGATATTTGCCGCCGGTCGACCAGTCGAAGGTGCCGGCATCGACGATGATGCCGCCGATCGAATTGCCATGGCCGCCGAGAAATTTCGTCAGCGAGTGCACGACGATGTCGGCACCGTGGTCGATGGGACGGATCAGATAGGGCGAGGCCAGCGTGTTGTCGACGATCAGCGGTACGCCGGCCTTGCGCGCCACCGTCGAGATCGCCTCGATGTCGGTGATGCTGCCGGCGGGATTGGCGATGGACTCGATGAAGATCGCTTTCGTGCGCGGCGTGACCGCGCGTTCGAAGCTCGCGATGTCGTCGGGATCGGCCCACACCACGTTCCAGCCAAAGCTCTTGAACGCGTGCGTGAACTGGTTGATGGAGCCGCCATAGAGCTTTCGCGCGGCGATGAACTCGTCGCCGGGCTGGAGCAATTGCTGCAGCACCACGACCTGCGCGGCATGGCCCGAGGCCACCGCAAGCGCGGCCGTGCCGCCTTCGAGCGCCGCGACGCGCTCTTCCAGCACCGCATTGGTGGGATTGCCGATGCGGGTATAGATGTTGCCGAACGCCTGCAGGCCGAACAGCGAGGCGGCGTGGTCGGCGTCGTTGAAGACGAACGATGTCGTTTGATAGATCGGAGTCGCGCGCGCACCGGTGGTGGGATCGGGCTGTGCACCGGCATGCACGGCGAGGGTCGAAAATCCCGGAAGGCGATCGCTCATTGAGGGCGTCCTGTTCTCGTGGTCTGAAATCGCGCGGCATGCTGATTGGCGCCGCGGCTGCCGTCAAGGCGCGGCTTCACATCGGAACGATCGTGCTACGCATTGTCGCGTTCGCGAAATGAAACCTTCGCAATTGCGTCAGCTTTGCTCGCTCTTGTTCTTGGCGGCGCGGTCCGATGCCGCGGTGTCGCCGCCGCCGACACTCATCCGATTGAGGGATAAGCGCATGCCCTGCGTCGGCACCGGGGCGCGTTTGGAGCTCAGCGTGCGTGAATTGACGCCCATCCAGGAGATCTCCGACGACAGGCGGCCATATTCGATCTTGGGACAGCGGTTCATCACCACCTTGATACCGACCGATTCCGCCTTCAGCGCCGCCGCATCGTCCCGCGCCCCCAGCTGCATCCAGATCACCATCGGCAGCGGATCGAGGGTGAGGGCTTCCTCGACCACCGGCATGATGTGGCTGGAGTTGCGGAAAATGTCGATCATGTCGACGGGACGGCCGATGTCGGACAGCGAGGCGACGAAGGGTTTTCCGAGCAGCTCCTTGCCGACATGGCCGGGGTTGACCGGAATCATGTCGTAGCCGCGCTGGGCCAGATATTTGAACGCGAAATAGCTTGGCCGCACGTTGGCAGGCGAAGCGCCGACCATCGCGATCGACTTCACGTTGTTGAGGATGCCCCGGATGTAATTGTCGGGATAGGCGTCGTGGTTCATTGGCTTATCTTTTCGGGCTCATCTTTTCGCCGTCATTGCGAGGAGCGAAGCGACGAAGCAATCCAGTCTGCCTCCGAGGAGGGAGCAATCCAGAATCCGTGCCGCGGAAATAGTTGGATTGCTTCGCTTCGCTCGCAATGACAGATTGCTTCGCTTCGCTCGCAATGACGAATTACTCGTCCCGCCATGTCGGCGTGCGCTTCTCGATGAAAGCGCCGATGCCTTCCTCGGCGTCTCGCGCCATCATGTTGTCGGTCATCACCTCTGCCGCATAGCGATAGGCGTCTGCAAGGCTCATCTCGGCCTGGCGATAGAACGCCTCCTTGCCGAGCTTGACGGTATAGGCGGATTTCAGCGCGACCTGTTCGGCGAGCGCAATGGCGGCAGCGCGCTCAGTGCCGGCCGCGACGACACGATTGACGAGGCCGATCTCGCGGGCGCGCGCGGCCGGGATCGGCTCGCCCGTCAGCAGCATCTCCATCGCCTGCTTGCGCGGCACGTTGCGCGACAGCGCCACCATCGGCGTCGAGCAGAACAGGCCGATGTCGACGCCGGGCGTGGCGAAGTGTGCTGCTTCCGAGGCGATGGCGAGATCGCAGCTTGCCACGAGCTGGCAGCCCGCGGCGGTCGCAATGCCCTGGACCGATGCGACCACAGGCTTGGGCAGGTGCACGATCGCCTGCATCATCGCGCTGCAGGCGGTCATCATCTCGGCGAAGAAGGCACGGCCACGGTCCGGGTCGGTGCGGCGCGCGGTCAGCTCCTTCATGTCGTGGCCCGCGGAGAAGGCGGGACCGTTGGCCGCGATCACGACCCCGCGGACGGACTTGTCGTCCCGGATCTCGTTGAGCTCGGCATGCAAGCTTGCGATCATCGCCGCCGACAGGCTGTTGCGGGCGGCCGGGCGGTTGAGGGTCAGGACCGCGATGAGGCCCACGGTCTCGCGCAGCAGGATCGGTGGTTGCGGGGAGGGGACGCGGGCGGCCTGGACGGACATCAAAGCGTTTCCGATTGGATTATTGCGATTGGATGACGCAGATAACTTAATGTAACAGGGGACGTGAAGCGAGGGTGAGGGGTAGCATGGCGTTAGCGAAAATGAGCGTGGCGGAGCTCGAGCAGTTCCTCCGCAACGAGTTTCCCCAGGCCTTCAGCGGCGACGACATCACGATCGAGAGCGCGGACGGTCAGGCCTGCCTTTTGCGTCAACGCTATAGCGAAAAGATGCTGCGGCCGGGCGGAACCGTGTCCGGCCCGACCCTGATGGCACTCGCCGATTTCGCGATGTACGTGGTGCTGTTGTCCGCAATCGGGCCGATCGGGCTCGCCGTCACCACCAATCTCAACATCAACTTCCTGCGCAAGGGGCAACCCGGGCAGGACGTGCTGGCGGAGGCGCGGCTGCTCAAGCTCGGGAAGCGCCTCGCGGTCGGCGAGGTGAAGCTGTTGTCCGGTACCTCGCCCGATCCGATTGCCCATGTCACCTCGACCTATTCCATTCCAAACGTTTAAGCTTTTTGAGGGTACCTTAATACCATATTTCTAAGCAATTGATATTGCACATGTAAATTACGCCTTTGGGCATTGACCGCGGCGCCCCCGTTCTCTAGAAAACCGCCCAGTCCGGTGCGGTGTTCGCGCCGATGCTCCCCGTCCACGGAAACTCTGACATGAAAACCTTTTCGGCAAAGCCGGCTGAGGTGACGAAGAAGTGGGTATTGATCGACGCCAAGGGTCTGGTCGTCGGCCGTCTCGCCACCATCGTCGCCATGCGCCTGCGCGGCAAGCACCTCCCGACCTACACCCCGCACGTTGATTGCGGCGACAACATCATCATCATCAACGCGCAGTATGCGGTTCTCACCGGCCGCAAGCGCGAGCAGAAGACCTATTACAAGCACACCGGTTACGTCGGCCACATCAAGGAGCGCACCGCGCGCCAGATCCTCGAGGGCAAGCATCCCGAGCGCGTGCTCGAGAAGGCCGTCGAGCGCATGATCCCGCGTGGTCCGCTCGGTCGCGTCCAGATGGGCAACCTCCGCGTCTATGGCGGCGCCGATCATCCGCACGAGGCCCAGACGCCCGAGAAGATCGACATCGCCAAGTTGAACCGCAAGAACACGAGGGCCGCATAACATGGCCGAATCCATCCAGTCGCTCGACCAGCTCTCGCAGCTCAAGACGGCGGCCGCGCCCGACGCGCCCAAGCACGAGAAGAAGGTCGACAAGTTCAACCGCGCCTATGCCACCGGCAAGCGCAAGGACGCGGTCGCCCGCGTCTGGATCAAGCCGGGCGCCGGCAAGGTCACGGTCAACGCGCGCGAGGTCGAGGTCTATTTCGCCCGTCCGGTGCTGCGTATGATGATTGAGCAGCCGTTCTCCGTGGCCGCGCGCTCGGGCCAGTATGACGTGATCTGCACCGTCGCCGGCGGCGGTCTGTCCGGCCAGGCCGGTGCCGTCCGTCACGGCATCTCCAAGGCGCTGACCTATTTCGAGCCGGAGCTGCGCACCGTGCTCAAGAAGGGCGGCTTCCTCACCCGCGACTCCCGCGTGGTCGAGCGCAAGAAGTACGGCAAGGCCAAGGCCCGCCGGTCCTTCCAGTTCTCGAAGCGTTAATCGCTTCGGTCGCATTCGCTGCGAAAGCGGCTTCAATGAGATGCAAAAGGGCGCTGATTTCAGCGCCCTTTTTGCTGTTCGTTTGTATGCAAATTGATGGCGTGTTTCCTGAAAACTTGGGCTCGCATGAAAACCTGAATGGAACCCGCGAGACATAGCGTCGCATTTGGAAGGGCGCGCAAATCGGTGGAGCCGATCGCGTAACTGCTATGTCTAGAAGGGGGCCGACATGATGTCGCTCGATAGCATCACGCTCTATTTGGTCGCCACCATGGTCGCCGCACTGCTCGGCGCCATGATGGTATTTTTCGGAAGGCAGGAGAACAGCCCTGCGCTGAAATGGTGGGGCACCGCCTATCTCCTTGGCGCCGCATCGGTCGCGCTCTGGACGGCGGCCGGCGACAAGCTGGGCCCGCATCTTTACCTTGCGCTGAACGCAGTTGGCTTCGTCGCCTGCGGCATGGTGTGGAATGCGGCGCGCGTCTTTCATGGCCGCAAGCCGAACTGGCCGGGTCTCCTGGTCGGCGCGCTCGCCTGGACCGCTGCCGCCACGCTGCTCGATCCCGCGGTGTCCATGCTGCGCATGATCGTCGGCGCCGGCATCGTCTCGGTCTATGCGGCGCTGACGGCGAGCGAGCTCTGGGTCGAGCGGCGCAAGAGCCTGCAACGGCGCTGGCCGGCCTTCGTGGTCCCGGTGATGCACGGCTGCGTCTTGATGCTGCCGATTCTGCTCGGCAGTTTCCTGCGCCCGAACGATGCCGGCTTCTCCAACAGCATCTGGGTCACCGTGTTCGCGGTCGAGCTCGTGCTCTATGCCGTCGGCACCGTGTTCGTGATCTTCATGCTGGTGTCCGAGCGCACGGTCACTGCGCACCGGACCGCCGCGTCCACCGATCCGCTGACCGGCATGCTCAACCGCCGCGGCTTCTCGGAAGCCTGCGGACGCGTGATCGAGCGCGAGGCCAAGGCCGGCCGTCCCGTGACCGTGATGATCTTCGATATCGATCATTTCAAGTCGATCAACGACCGCTTCGGCCATCCCGCCGGCGACGAGATGCTGAAACTGTTCTCGACCGTCGTCGTCAGCAACCTGCGCATCAGCGACATGTCGGGTCGCATCGGCGGCGAGGAGTTCGCCGCCCTCCTGCCGTGTTCGCTGGAGGAGGGCGTGCTGGTGGCCGAGCGCGTGCGCGAAGCCTTCGAGACCTCCGGGGTCGTCGTCGATGAGGGCCCGGTCGACACCACCGTCAGCATCGGCGTCGCGGGCGGTCCGGCCGGCACCGAACTCGAAGTGCTGCTGGCCTCGGCTGACACCGCGCTTTACCAGGCCAAGCGCGGCGGCCGTAACCGCGTCGAGGCGGCGGAGGAGCTGCCATTGTCGCTGGAGAACTGGCGCCGCCAGAGCGCCGCACGGATAGGCGTCTCCAACACGCAGTCCAAGGCGCAGACGGCGACAGCTTAGGCAACGGAGGCCTTGCGGTAATCCCCTGTTTACCATTCGATCCCTACCATTGCGGTCATGGAATCGATCCGTCGACAGAGCCCGCAGACCGCCCTGATGTCGCTCGAAGCCGCGGCGACTTCGGCACGCGGCGGCTTCGCCTGCCTGTTCTCGACCGCGGACGAATATGAGAGCGCGCTGATCACCGAGCGCCGCGCCCAGGGGCATTACACGCAAGGCCGCAATTACTGGCCGCTTGCGCTGTTCGCCGGTTGTGCGCTGATCGTGGCGGGCACCGCTCTGCTGCTCGCCTGAGTGATCTGCATTCTCGGACCGGGCAGGGCGCCATTTCGGCGCCTTTTTCTTTGTCGCGGGCTGCGGTAGACACTCCCATCGAACAAAAATGGGTGGAAACAGATGATCACCGAGATCGCGCAAATCGACGTCAAGCCGGGCAGCGAGAAGGACTTTGAGGCTGCCGTCGCCAAGGCCAAGGCCGCTTTCGGCCGCTCCAAGGGTTTCCATGGTTTCGAGCTGCACAAGTCGATCGAGAAGCCGCAGCGCTATCGTCTGATGGTGAAGTGGGAAACGCTCGAGAACCATACCGTCGATTTCCGCGGCTCCGAGAATTTCACCGAATGGCGCGGCCTCGTCGGCCAGTATTTTGCGGCACCCCCTGAGGTCGAGCACACCGAAACCGTGCTCACCACCTGAGGCGGCTCAGGCCGCCTCCGCCAGAGGCGGCGCTTCGTACGTCTTGAAGTGGTCGATCACGACTTTGGCGATGGCGACCAGTGGCAGCGCCAGCGCCAGACCCCAGATCCCGAAGACGACGCCGAGCAGGATCTGGAACGCGAACAGCGTAGCCGGCGGGATGTCCAGTGCCTGCCGCTGCAGCAGGGGCGTCAGCACGTAGCTCTCCATGGCGTGGACGCCCATGAAGAGGAGAAAGGCCGACAGCGCCGGAATCCATCCTGAGGCGAGGCTCGCCAGCACGACCACAACGCCGGCAATGATGGCGCCGACGGTCGGAATGAAGCCGAGCAGTCCCGCCTGAATCCCGAGGATGAAGGAGCCCGGGATGCCGATGATGAGAAGCCCGATCCAGGTTACCGCCCCGACCGCGAGCATGACGATCATCTGTGCGATCAGCCATCGTTCAAGTGTCTCGCTGACGCGGTCGATGATGACGGCCGCGCGCGCGCGATGTTTTGCAGGCGCGATGAACAGCAATCCCTCGCGATAGACGCTGGGTTGGGCGGCGAAGGCGACTCCCAGAAACAGCACGATGAAGATGTTTCCCACGCCGTGGATGGTGCCAAGCAGCAGCTTGAACGTCTGGCTCACGATCGCCCCGCCGTTGGAGGCAAGGGCGCCTGCGCCGGGTATTGCCCCGCGCGACGTCGTGCCGGCCGACGGCGTCGGCTCCGGTTGCGCGTCGGGAGACGAATCGGGTCCGGAGCTCCCGAAATCGAAGAAGCTGGTGTCGATGCCGTGATTGTCCAGGAATGATTTGACGTTGCCGATCTGGGATTTGATGGTTTTGCTGAGTCCCGCCGCCTGATCGGCGATGGTGGCGCCGCCGAGATATGCGATGCCCGCGAGCATGAGCGCGAGGGCCAAGCAGACGATTGCGAGCCGCAGCGCATGCGGCAGACGCGCATGCCGGCCAAGCGCGTTGGTCAGCGCGTTGAGCCCAAGGCCCAGCAGCACCCCGGCGAAGATCAGGAGCAGGGTGGTCGCGAAGTACCAGGAGAACGCGAGCAGCACGGCGAACAGCACCACGCCGATGCCGCCGACCGAAATGCCCCAAGCCAGATCAAAACGGGTCGGGGGTCGTTCATCCGGGAATGTGATCACGCAATGTCCTTTAGGTGGACCGGGGGGAAGTCTTTCGGCAAACACGCTTTTGATCAAGACCGCGTCAACGCGCTGGTTTGACGCTGCCGTGTGAACGGTGCAGACGGACGAGGAGAGAACAGGTGGGGCGCGCTTGAGTTTCATCAGCAAATGGGTGGGTCTGCTCGGGCTTTTGGCCGTGCTCGTGATTGGCGACCAGATCCGGATCAACCGGCCCGGCCACAAATATCGCCTCACGGTCGAGGTGACGACGCCCGAAGGCGTCAAGTCCGGCTCCGGTGTTCTGGCCGTCGTGCCCGATCGCGGCTATAGCCGGGGCGGCCGCACCACGATGCGCGGCGAGGCTGTGTTCGTCGACCTCGGCCGGGGAAAGAATGTGGTGGCATTGCTGGCACATCAGCAGGGCGCGAAGCTCGATCTCGACGACATCAACTATGTCGCGCTCCGCGCTTATGGCGCCGCGCGAGGCAACCGTGTCTCGTTCAACGAGCTCAACCGGCAGACCGGCGTCGTCGCGGTGCAGGGGGACCTAATGCCCGTGCTGGTGAGCTTTGGCGATCCCATGGACCCTGCGACGGCGCGCCTTGTCGCCGGCGACCATGCGGAGGCGGTCCTGGGCGACGGCTATGCACTCCGTGGCCTTACCGCCGAAATGGTGCCCAACGGGCTTTGGCCGATCGATTTCGGTGGCGCGCTCGGGGAGTCCGTGACGCGCGGAATCGAAACGAAACTGCCCTGGTTGGCTGCGCCGGGCGACCCGGCGGCGACCGCACTGAAGACCGCCGGCCTGCCCCTTGGCGGCGCGATCGTGGCCCGGGAGGCATTTGCGCGAAAATAGCATTGCCGTCCCGCGTACCCTTCTGTTGAATTTGTTCCACCCCGGGGGCATGTTTGGAGAATCTTCTTCGGCGGGGAGGTCTGAGCGGGAGATGAGAAAGCCGGTCGTCGGCGTGATCGGGAATGCCCATCGCGTTGAAAATCGATTTCAGGTCCAGATGGTCGGCGAGCGTAATCTGCGCGCCGTGGCCGAGGTTTCAGGCGGCCTGCCGGTGATGTTCGCGGGGTCGCCTGACATCACCGATATCGGCGCGCTGCTCGATACGGTCGACGGCATCGTGCTGACTGGCGCCCGGGCCAACGTCCACCCGACCCGTTTCAACGTCGATCCATGTGAGGCGCACGAGCCCTACGACATCCACCGCGACGAGGTGGCGCTGGCGCTCTCGGTCGCCTGCGTTGCTCGCGGTATCCCGCTGTTCGGCATCTGCCGGGGCCTCCAGGAGATGAATGTCGCCTTCGGCGGCTCGCTGCATCCCGAGATCCGCGAGATCCCGGGCCGCATGAACCATCGCATGCCGAGGCTCGAGAACGGTGAGATCCACCCCGATCCGACAGTGGTGTTCGCCGATCGCCACGACGTCGATCTGACGCCGGGCGGCGCGTTCGCAGAATTGCTCGGCTGTGACAAGATCAGGGTCAATTCGCTGCACGGCCAGGGCATCCTCGATCCCGGCAAGCGCGTGCTGATCGAGGGCATTGCCGAGGACGGCACCATCGAGGCAATCCGCATCGCGGAAGCCAGGGCTTTTGCGCTCGGGGTGCAATGGCACGCCGAATACGACCCGCAGCACAATCCGATCAACCGAAAACTGTTCGAGGCGTTCGGTCAGGCCATGGTGGCGAAGCAGCGCGCGGCGGCGTAGCTGCGGGGTTGCGCCGAGGCCGATAAGGCTCTCGATCGTTGCGACCGGCGGCGGAGGATTGGCGATTTTCGCAAACAGGCACGAGAACTAGTCTCCAGGATGGATTTCGCGGCGCTGAACGCATCCTGCGATTACCAACAGCGCTCGCGATCTCTCGGGCGCAATAAACCAGATATCAAGAATTGATGCGCGCCAGTTTTCTCGATTCCGATTCGTTCTTTGAGAACGAAGTGGAGTCAGACGCAGAACAAAACTCGAGGACCACAAAAAAAGGCGCCCCGAGGGGCGCCTTTCGTGCGTCGTAGTCGTTCCGGCGGCTTAGCCCGAATAGTACATTTCGAACTCGACCGGGTGCGGGGTCATTTCGAAGCGGGCGACTTCGGTCATCTTCAGCTCGATATAAGCGTCGATGAAGTCGTCGTCGAACACGCCGCCGTTCTTCAGGAAGCCGCGATCCTTGTCGAGGTTTTCCAGCGCCTCGCGCAAGCTGCCGCACACCGTCGGGATCTGCTTCAGCTCTTCCTTCGGCAGATCGTAGAGGTCCTTGTCCATCGCCGGACCCGGATCGATCTTGTTCTTGATGCCGTCGAGGCCCGCCATCAGCATCGCGGCGAAGCCGAGATAGGGATTGGCGAGCGGATCGGGGAAGCGCACCTCGACGCGCTTGGCCTTCGGCGAAGCGGTGTAGGGGATGCGGCAGGACGCCGAGCGGTTGCGGGCGGAATAGGCGAGCAGCACGGGAGCCTCATAGCCCGGGACCAGACGCTTGTAGGAGTTGGTCGACGGGTTGGTGAAGGCGTTGATCGCCTTGGCGTGCTTGATGATGCCGCCGATGTAGTGGAGGCAGGTCTCCGACAGGTCGGCGTATTTGTTGCCGGCGAACACCGGCTTGCCGTCCTTCCAGATCGACTGGTGCACGTGCATGCCCGAGCCGTTGTCGCCGAAGACCGGCTTCGGCATGAAGGTGGCGGTCTTGCCGTAGATGTGCGCGACCTGGTGGATGCAGTATTTGTAGATCTGCATGTGGTCGGCCATCAAGGTCAGCGTGTCGAACTTCATGCCGAGCTCGTGCTGGGCGGAAGCGACCTCGTGATGGTGCTTCTCGACCTTCACGCCCATCTTGGCCATGGCGCCGAGCATCTCCGAGCGCATGTCCTGCACGGAGTCCTGCGGCGGCACCGGGAAGTAGCCGCCCTTGGTACGGACACGATGGCCGAGATTGCCGCCTTCATATTCGGTGTCGGAGTTGGTCGGCAGCTCGGAAGAGTCGAGGCGGAAGCCGGTGCTGTAGGGGTTGGCGGAGAAGCGCACGTCGTCGAACACGAAGAACTCGGCTTCGGGGCCGACGAACACGGTGTCGCCAACGCCCATCGACTTGACCATCGCCTCGGCCTTCTTGGCGATGCCGCGGGGATCGCGGTTGTAGGGCTCGCCGGTGGTCGGCTCGAGCACGTCGCAGGTGATGACCATGGTGGTCTCGGCGAAGAACGGATCGATCGTCGCGGTCACCGGATCGGGCATCAGGCACATGTCGGACTCGTTGATCGCCTTCCAGCCGGCGATCGAGGAGCCGTCAAACATCGTCCCTTCGGCGAAAATGTCCTCATCGATCATGCTGATGTCGAAGGTGACGTGCTGCCACTTGCCGCGCGGATCGGTGAAGCGCAGGTCGACGTATTTGACGTCGTTGTCCTTGATCGATTTCAGGACGTCTTTGGCGGTCTTCATGCATACCCCTTTTGGCTCTGCGGGTCGGTTTCCAAACTTCGAGCGACCGTGTTCACGCTTCTTGAGGCGCGCGAGGCACAAACAAAATGAGGCCGCCGAAGCAGCCTATTTCTTGTCAGAATGTCGCAAAATGCGGGATAGCACCCGGCTCAGATAGCGTCCAGCCCGGATTCTCCGGTTCGGATGCGGATCGCCTCTTCGATGTTGGAGACGAAGATCTTGCCGTCGCCGATGCGCCCGGTTTGCGCAGCGCGGCGGATTGCGTCGATGGCGCGCTCGACCAGATCGTCGCCGATCACGATCTCGATCTTCACCTTGGGCAGGAAGTCGACGATGTATTCTGCGCCGCGGTACAGCTCGGCGTGACCCTTCTGCCGGCCGAAGCCCTTGGCTTCAGTGACGGTGATGCCCTGAAGGCCGACTTCCTGAAGCGCTTCCTTCACCTCGTCGAGCTTGAATGGCTTGATGATGGCTTCGATTTTCTTCACTGCGCGCCTCCCGGCCTTTCGAACAAATAGCAACGTCTTCGTCAGGATGCGCTTTTCTTAACGCACGATCTTGTCTTCGCTATGCCGGGATCCCTGACCAGTCCGGCAACAACGGCCGGCCACACCCTGATAAATGCCAGTGAGCACGACGAACCGAAGCGACTTCCGCGAAAGCAGGGTCTATGCCAAGTTGCAAATGCCCTGATTATTGGAGCGTTATCAGCCTTTTAACGTGCAGCTCTGATAGGTGGCGCCGACCCGCACAAAATACCGCAGACTACGAAATAGGCAAACGGTTCAATATCTGTGCAGATCGTCGTTCCGTCGGATGGCCTGGTGCGGAACGTGCCTCTTGAAAAGGCTTTTGGACAGGGAAGTGGCATGGAAGTTCTGACCAACGCCGAAATACAGCGCGCCGACCAGCTCAGCATTGCGGCAGGCACCCCCGGCTTCAAGCTGATGCTCAGCGCCGGTCAGGCGGTCGCCGAGGCCGCCCACGCGCTGGTGGAGGAGGGGCCGATCCTGATCGTGGCCGGCCCGGGCAACAACGGCGGGGACGGTTTTGTCGCAGCCGCCGAGCTCGCCGCGCAAGGCCGCGAGGTCTCGGTGATCCTGATGTGCGAGCGCGACCAGCTCCAGGGCGATGCGGCCTCGGCCGCGCGGGGCTGGAAGCACCCGGTGCTCCCGTTCAACCCGCAGGCGATCGGGCGACCGGCGCTGATCATCGATGCGCTGTTCGGCGCGGGCCTCAGCCGTCCCGCCGAGGGCGAGGCGCGTGCGATGATCGAGGCGATCAACGCCAACGGTGCGCCGGTGCTCGCGGTCGACCTGCCGAGCGGCATCAATGGCACCAGCGCAGCCGTGCTGGGCGTGGCGGTGAACGCCACCGAGACCCTTACCTTCTTCCGGAAGAAGCCGGCGCATCTGCTGCTGCCGGGGCGGATGCATTGCGGCCACGTGCGTGTCGCCGACATCGGTATCGACGCGCAGGTGCTGGACGAGATCGCGCCGCAAATATTCGAAAACGATCCGGACTTCTGGGGCGCGGCCTTTCCGGTGCCGCGCATCGACGGCCACAAATACGCGCGCGGCCATGTGCTGGCGGTCTCGGGCGACGCGGCGGCGACCGGTGCCGCGCGGCTCGCCGCGCGCGGGGCGCTGCGGGCAGGTGCGGGCCTGGTGACTCTGGCCACGCCGCGTGATGCGCTCGCGATCAATGCGGCTGCGCTCACCGCGGTCATGGTTCGCCCCGTCGATACCGCCATCGAGTTCGGCGAGCTGCTCGGCGACAAGCGTTACAACACCTGCATCATCGGCCCCGGCGCGGGTGTCGGCGAGCGCACCTGCGATCTCGTCCACACGGCGCTTAACGCGCAGCGGCATCTGGTGCTCGACGCGGATGCGCTGACGAGCTTTGCCGCGAATCCCGAGCGCCTGTTCGAATCGATCAAGACGTCGCAGGACAAGGCGGTGGTGCTGACGCCGCACGAGGGCGAGTTCCCACGGCTGTTCTCCGACCTCAGCAATAAATATCCGGGCCGCTCGAAGATCGAGCGCGTGCGCGCCGCCGCCGAGCGCTCCGGCGCGGTCGTGCTGCTGAAGGGCGCGGACACCACGATCGCCGCGCCCGACGGCCGCGCCACCATCGCCGCCAACGCACCGCCCTGGCTCGCCACCGCGGGTGCCGGCGACGTGCTCGCCGGCATCATCGCAGGGCTGCTGGCGCAAGGCGTGCCGGCATTCGAAGCCGCCAGCATCGCCGTCTGGATGCATGGCGAAGCGGCGAGCGAGGCGGGGCCGGGGCTGATCGCGGAGGATCTCACCGAGACGCTGCCGGCCGTGCACCGGCGAATCTATGGTGCGCTGGGGGTGGAATACTGAGCTCTCACTCCACCGCGTACCAGCGCACCAGCCGCGGTGCGGCCCAGTCGGTTGCGACGGATTCGATCAGCCACCGCCCGGGGGAGGCCGCAGCGAATGCGATGCGCTGGGTCTGGCCGGGTTCGATCGCGAGCGTGTCGAGCCAATAGGGCTTCCAGCCGTCGTCGAGCTTGTCGAGCAGGCGGAAAGGGTGGCCGTGGAGATGGAAGACGGTGGCGACGGGTGCGGGGTTCTTGAGGGCCAGCACGACGGTGCGGCCGGCCCTGGTGCGAAAGGTAGGGGCGGAGGACGTCGAGAAATTTGCGGGCCGTACCCACCCGACGTCGGCTGCCCCAAGCGCGACATCGAATCGCAGGGCGCCTCTCAGATCGAGGCGGTCGGGCTGGTCATTTGGAGGGAGCGGCTGCGGCGGCAACAGCGGCACGCGCCGGTCAAGCTTGCCGGAGACAGTGAGGCGGCCGACCTGGTGCGCCTCCTTGCCGTCATGCAGCAGGAATGGGGCCGATGTGGCCGCATCCACGAAGGCGTCGGCGCGTGAGCCGGGAGCCAGCACCAGCGCGCCGTTGCGAGCCGGGAACGGCTCGGCCGGCTGTCCGTCCAGGGCCAGCACCTGGACTTCGTGGCTTTCCAATTTGATCGCCAGAACAGAACGTTGCGAGCCGTTGATAAAGCGCAGCCGCAGCCGCTCATTTGCCGCAGCTGAGAGTTCGAATGAAGTCGTTCCGTTGATTGTATAGAGCGGGGATGTGTCCTTCGGGTCCCGGCCCGGGGGAAGTGCGGTTCCATCTGGCCGTAGCCGCCATTCCTCGATCAAGAGAACCACGTCGCGATCGGCGGCGACCGGGTTTGTCTCGGCGGCAATGATCGGAAGCGGGCGCGCGGGCTGCTTCAGGCCGTCCTCGAACAGCCGGAAGTTGGCCAACAGGGTTCCCGCGTTTAGCACTGAAATAATTGATGTTTCCGTCGCGTCCGGGGCCGTTGGGGCGCGTCCTCGAAGCGGGTCGGCCGCGGCCGGGCCGCCAAGGCCGTACCAGACTGGTGCAAGCGGCACAGGCAGGTCGTTGCGGAAGACCACCTCGCAGTGGTCGCCACGTTTGAGACGGACATCCCCGAGGTGGCTGACGGCGGCCAGCTCCCAGATGGGTGTGGCCGGCTGCCCCGGCCTCAGAGCCAGCGTCGCCGGCCTTGCCTGAAGCGCGAGCTGGGCGGTCACGGTCGGGACTGCGCCGCCCGCCATCAGCCCGGCCACAGAGGCGCCAAGTCCGGCTCCAAGTCCGGCCAAAACCTCGCGCCTCGTCGGGTCGAAGATCCGCGTTTTCATGGCCGATCCGGACCACGGCGTGCTGGATAAGTCCAGCCGTCGTGCCTAGTTGAAGCCTGCCTCTATCGGGCCATTTTTTTGCTGCGAACAGGCGGGCACATGCTATAAGCCCGCCGCCCGCGGCATCGCGGCCGGTCTTGATGCAAATTTACGCGGGCGTGGCGGAACTGGTAGACGCGCTGGATTTAGGTTCCAGTGACGAAAGTTGTGGGGGTTCGAGTCCCTCCGCCCGCACCAAGCGCTTTCAGCGTTTGCACGGATTACGCGATCTGCTCCCGCGCGGATGTTTGTCCGCCGGAAGCCGGTCCGATGAACCACCGGCGTTGAGGCGTTCGCCTCGCGCCGGATCGATTAATGACAGCGTCCCGACGCATGCGCGCCGGGACCGAACGAGAAGAAGATTGGACACCATGCAGGTCACAGAAACCCTCTCGGAAGGTTTGAAGCGCGAGTTCAAGATCAGCGTTCCCGCGTCTGATCTCGACGCCAAGGCCGGTGCCAAGCTCGTCGATCTCAAGGACAAGGTCCGCATCAACGGCTTCCGTCCCGGCAAGGTGCCGGTCACGCACCTCAAGAAGGTCTACGGCCGCTCGGTGATGGCCGAGACCATTGACCAGACTATCCGCGACACCAACACGCAGCTGTTCTCCGAGCGCGGCTTCCGCCTGGCGACCGAACCGAAGATCACCATGCCGACCGAGCAGGCCGAGGTCGAGGAGCTGCTCAACGGCAAAACCGATCTGACCTACACGGTTGCGATCGAGGTGGTGCCGTCGATCGCGCTCGCCGACTTCAAGACCTTCGAGGTCGAGAAGCCCGTCGCCGAAGTCACCGACGCCGACGTCGATGAGGCGATCAAGCGCATCGCCGATTCGAACCGTGGCTATGCCGCGAAGGCCGAGGGCGCCAAGGCCGAGTCGGGTGATCGCGTCACCGTCGCCTTCAAGGGCACCATCAACGGCGAGGCCTTCGAGGGCGGCGCCGGCGAGGGCATCCAGGTCGTGATCGGATCCAACACCTTCATCCCCGGCTTCGAAGAGCAGCTCACCGGCATCGCCACGAACGAGACCCGCACGCTGAAGGTGGCGTTCCCCAAGAACTACATGAACGACAAGCTCGCGGGCCAACCGGCCGAGTTCGAGACCACCGCGACGCTGATCGAGGCGCCGCAGGACCTCGCGATCGACGACGAGTTCGCCAAGACGCTCGGCCTCGAATCGCTGGACAAGCTGAAGGAAGCGGCGCGCGAACGGCTGGTCGCCGAGTTCGCGACCGCGACGCGCCAGCGCGTCAAGCGCGCGCTGCTCGACCGCCTCGACGAGGCCCATCGCTTCGAGGCTCCGCCCTCGCTGGTCGACGAGGAGTTCAATCTGATGTGGAACTCGGTGAAGGCCGAGATGGACTCCGCCGGCAAGACCTTCGCCGACGAGGACACCACTGAAGAGGCCGCCAAGGAAGAGTACCGCAAGATCGCCGACCGCCGCGTGCGGCTCGGCCTCGTGCTCTCCGAGATCGGCGAGAAGAACAAGATCTCCGTGACCGACGACGAGGTCGGCCGCGCCGTGATCGAGCGGGCGCGCTCGATGCCGGGCCGCGAGAAGGAGGTCTGGGACTATTACCGCAGCAACGCCCAAGCGTTGGCCCAGCTTCGTGCACCGATCTATGAGGACAAGGTCGTCGACTTCATCCTCGAACTCGCCAACGTGACCGAAAAGAAGGTTTCGCGTGACGATCTCTACAAGGACGACGAGGCGGAAAAGACCGCCGCCTGAGGGCTCCAGAAGACCCTTTAGGATAGCCTTGCATTAAGGATGATCAGCAAAGAGGTCGAGCTAGCCAGGTGGCCGGCTGGGCCTCTTTGTACGAATCAGCTTCAACTGCCTCACGGATTAAGCCTTAATTCGCTCCGCACTTGTCAGGCGCGAATTGGGCTATATCTGTCGCTACGCCTTCCGCTTCTACCAAGTTCGTCTATCAAGTTCCTGCATCACGGGACGTCCATCGGCCCTCCGGCAGATCCAGCCCCGACTGGCAGCCGGGCCTGGCGATGTCCGCCTCTTCAAAACCCTAGGTGACTCATGCGCGATCCGGTTGAAACCTACATGAACCTCGTGCCCATGGTGGTCGAGCAGACCAACCGTGGCGAGCGCGCCTACGACATTTTCTCGCGCCTTCTGAAAGAGCGCATCATCTTCCTGACCGGGCCGGTCGAGGACGGCATGTCGACGCTGATTGTCGCGCAGCTGTTGTTCCTTGAGGCGGAAAATCCGAAGAAGGAAATCTCGATGTACATCAACTCGCCGGGCGGCGTGGTGACGTCGGGCCTCGCGATCTACGACACCATGCAGTTCATTCGCCCGCCGGTCTCGACGCTGTGCACGGGCCAGGCCGCCTCGATGGGCTCGCTGCTGCTCTGCGCCGGCGAGAAGGACATGCGCTTCTCGCTGCCGAACGCGCGCATCATGGTGCATCAGCCCTCCGGCGGCTTCCAGGGCCAGGCCACCGACATCATGCTGCACGCCCAGGAAATCCTGAACCTGAAGAAGCGGCTGAACGAGATCTACGTGAAGCACACCGGTCAGACCTACAAGGCGATCGAGGACGCGCTGGAACGCGACAAGTTCCTGACCGCGAGCGACGCCAAGGAGTTCGGCCTGGTCGACAGGGTCATCGACAAGCGCGCCGAGGAAACCGCGGCGCCGAAGACCCCGTAGCACTACTGCGGCGGCGAACCCTGCGGGCTCGCCGGCGCCATCAGGGAGCGTTCACGTTAAGGACACGTGCGCGCGTCGCAAAACGTAGTTTTGCGCCCTGCGACAGGCAGAAAGTTCCGCTTTCGTGCTTGTTTTTCGTGGCAATCCAGCAACGCCGGGGTGATTTCGATCACTTCGCCCGTGCCAAGACCGGAAATCACGGTATTGTCACGGGTAGCCGGCGACCCCCGATTAGCGAATTCTTGATAGTCGGGTGACAGCATGGTTCGCTACGACTGATCGGCTATGATCGCGGGGAATCGAGTGACCGTGATTCGCACGGCATGTAACGCGTAGGGTCTTTTTTGGTACGGAATTTGCTCTATTTGAAGGACTGTACCGGCTGTCGTGCCGGAATAGGGCGATCGAGCGGACGGGATCGAACCGCGGACGGAGACATGAATGAGTAAGGTCGGCACGAGCGACTCCAAGAACACGCTGTATTGCTCGTTCTGCGGCAAGAGCCAGCACGAAGTGCGCAAACTGATCGCGGGTCCCACGGTCTTCATTTGCGACGAGTGCGTTGAGCTCTGCATGGACATCATTCGCGAGGAGAACAAATCCTCGCTGGTGAAGTCGCGCGACGGGATTCCGACGCCGAAGGAAATCTGCAAGGTGCTGGACGATTACGTGATCGGCCAGAACCATGCGAAGAAGGTCCTCTCGGTCGCGGTGCACAATCACTACAAGCGCCTCAACCACCAGACCAAGCACAACGACGTCGAGCTTGCGAAGTCGAACATCCTGCTGATCGGTCCGACCGGCTCGGGCAAGACGCTGCTCGCGCAGACGCTCGCCCGCATCCTGGACGTGCCGTTCACGATGGCGGATGCGACGACGCTGACCGAGGCCGGCTATGTCGGCGAGGACGTCGAGAACATCATCCTGAAGCTGCTCCAGGCCGCCGACTACAATGTCGAGCGTGCCCAGCGCGGCATCGTCTATATCGACGAAATCGACAAGATCAGCCGCAAGTCCGACAATCCCTCGATCACGCGCGACGTGTCGGGTGAGGGCGTGCAGCAGGCGCTGCTCAAGATCATGGAAGGCACGGTGGCTTCGGTCCCGCCGCAGGGCGGCCGCAAGCATCCGCAGCAGGAATTCCTGCAGGTGGACACCACCAACATCCTGTTCATCTGCGGCGGTGCGTTCTCGGGCCTCGAAAAGATCATTTCGGCACGCGGACGTTCGACCTCGATCGGTTTCGCCGCCCAGGTGCTCGCGCCGGAAGACCGCCGCACCGGCGAAATCTTCCGTCACGTCGAGCCGGAGGATCTCCTGAAGTACGGCCTGATCCCGGAATTCGTCGGCCGTCTGCCCGTCGTGGCGACGCTGGAGGATCTGGACGAGGCTTCGCTCAAGAAGATCCTGGTCGAGCCGAAGAACGCGCTGGTGAAGCAGTACCAGCGGCTGTTCGAGATGGAGAACATCGAGCTGACCTTCGCCGACGAGGCGCTTGGCGCGGTTGCCCGCAGGGCGATCGAGCGCAAGACCGGTGCGCGCGGACTGCGCTCGATCCTCGAGGCGATCCTGCTCGAGACCATGTTCGACCTGCCGGGCCTCGAAGGTGTGGAAGAAGTCGTGATTTCCCGCGAAGTCGTGGAAGGAACGGCGCGTCCGCTCTACATCTACGCCGATCGGTCCGATCGCGCCGTCGAGAACGCCAGCGCCTGATTTCGGCGCTGGGACGCTCCAATCGTCTCCTCAAGCAAGGGCTGCGGAAAGTATCTCCGCAGCCGGTGTTGTGTCGCTTATTTGCGTGCGTAAGCGCCTGATGGCGCGCGTCTTCAATGACTTGACACCCCCCGGGTCGATAGCCACCTAATGTCGGCGGCGAGCAAAAATTCTCTCCAAGATTCGCCTCAGTTCCGATCCGGCGAGCCGGTCCAACCTCAAAAGGACCGACCGGTTTTGCCGATCACCTCGGCACCTTGTGGCGGTTGCGCATGAGCATGGCGGGCTGCGTGCAAGGGGGCAAAGCAAAAGGAAAAAGGCCATGACCAATCCAAAACCCAGGCCAACCATCGTTCATGGCGAAACGCACGCCTACCCCGTGCTGCCCCTGCGCGACATCGTCGTCTTCCCGCACATGATCGTTCCGCTCTTCGTCGGCCGCGAGAAGTCGATCCGCGCGCTCGAAGAGGTGATGAAGAACGACGCGCTGATCATGCTCGCGACCCAGAAGAACGCGTCCGACGATGATCCGGCACCCGATTCCATCTACGAGACCGGTACGCTTGCCAGCGTGCTCCAGCTCTTGAAGCTTCCCGACGGCACCGTGAAGGTGCTGGTGGAAGGGCTCGAGCGTGCGCGCGTGCAGAAGTACACCGATCGCGCCGACTATTACGAAGCGACTGCGATTGCGCTCGCCGACACCGATGCGAAGTCGGTCGAGGCCGAGGCCATGGCGCGCTCGGTCGTGTCCGACTTCGAGAGCTATGTGAAGCTCAACAAGAAGATCTCGGCCGAGGTCGTCGGCGTCGTGCAGGCGATCACCGATTTCGCCAAGCTCGCCGACACCGTCGCCTCGCATCTCGCCGTCAAGATCGCGGATCGCCAGGGCATCCTGGAGACGCTGTCGGTCACGCAGCGCCTGGAGAAGGTGCTGGGCCTGATGGAGAGCGAGATCTCGGTGCTTCAGGTCGAGAAGCGCATCCGCTCGCGCGTCAAGCGCCAGATGGAGAAGACCCAGCGCGAGTACTATCTCAACGAGCAGATGAAGGCGATCCAGAAGGAGCTCGGCGACGACGACGGTCGCGACGAACTCGCCGATCTCGAAGAGAAGATCTCCAAGACCAAGCTCTCCAAGGAAGCGCGCGAGAAGGCGCAGCATGAATTGAAGAAGCTGCGCCAGATGTCGCCGATGTCCGCGGAAGCGACCGTCGTGCGCAACTATCTGGATTGGCTGCTGTCGATCCCGTGGAACAAGAAGTCCAAGGTGAAGAAGGATCTGGAAGCCGCGCAGGCGGTTCTGGATGCCGATCACTACGGGCTGGAGAAGGTCAAGGACCGCATCGTCGAGTATCTCGCCGTGCAGTCGCGCGCCAACAAGCTGACCGGCCCGATCCTGTGCCTCGTCGGCCCTCCCGGTGTCGGCAAGACCTCGCTCGGCAAGTCGATCGCCAAGGCGACCGGGCGTGAGTTCGTGCGCGTGTCGCTCGGTGGCGTGCGTGACGAGGCCGAGATCCGAGGTCACCGCCGCACCTATATCGGTTCGATGCCCGGCAAGATCATCCAGTCGATGCGGAAGGCGAAGTCGTCCAATCCGCTGTTCCTGCTGGACGAGATCGACAAGATGGGCGCCGATTTCCGCGGCGATCCGTCCTCGGCTTTGCTCGAGGTCCTCGACCCCGAACAGAACGCGACCTTCAACGACCACTATCTCGAGGTCGATTACGATCTGTCCAACGTGATGTTCATCACGACCGCGAATACGCTCAATATTCCCGGGCCGCTGATGGACCGCATGGAGATCATCCGGATCGCGGGCTACACCGAGAACGAGAAGGTCGAGATCGCGCGCAAGCACCTGATCCCGAACGCGGTGTCCAAGCACGGCCTGGACTCCAAGGAGTTCTCGATTGACGACGATGCGCTGCTGCTTCTGATCCGCCGCTACACCCGGGAAGCGGGCGTGCGCAATTTGGAGCGTGAGCTCTCCACACTCGCCCGCAAGGCGGTGAAGGAGCTGATGATCTCCAAGAAGAAGTCGGTCAAGGTCACCGAGAAGACTCTGGAAGAGCTGCTCGGCGTGCCGAAGTACCGCTACGGCGAGATCGAGAGCGAGCCGCAGGTCGGCATCGTCACCGGCCTTGCCTGGACCGATGTCGGCGGCGAGTTGCTGACGATCGAAGGCGTCATGATGCCCGGCAAGGGCAAGATGACGGTCACGGGCAATCTGCGCGACGTGATGAAGGAATCGATCTCGGCGGCGGCGTCCTACGTCCGCTCGCGCGCGATCGTCTACGGTATCGAGCCGCCGCTGTTCGACCGGCGCGACATCCACGTGCACGTGCCGGAAGGCGCGACGCCGAAGGACGGTCCGTCGGCGGGCGTGGCGATGGCCACCGCGATCATCTCGGTCATGACCGGCATCCCGGTCCGCCACGATGTCGCGATGACCGGCGAGATCACGCTGCGCGGCCGCGTACTGCCGATCGGCGGCCTGAAGGAGAAGCTGCTGGCTGCTGCCCGCGGCGGCATCAAGACGGTGCTGATCCCCGAGGACAACGCCAAGGATCTCACGGAGATTTCCGATGCGATCAAGGGCGGCATGGAGATCATCCCGGTCTCCCGCCTCGACGACGTCGTCGCCAAGGCGCTGGTCAAGAAGCCGGTGCCGATCGTCTGGGAAGAGGACACCAAGGTCACGGTCAAGCCGGACGGCGACGAAGCCGCCGGCGGCCTGACCGCTCACTGAGATCGCAGCTCGAAAAGATGATAAAACGGCGCCTTCGGGCGCCGTTTTTGTTGTGGGGGGCATTTTGTTTTGGGCAGTGGATGACGACAATGCACATCGACGGGCAATGCCATTGCGGCGCGATCACCTTTGAAGCCGAGATCGATCCCGAGACGGTGTCGGTCTGCCATTGCCGGGACTGCCAGACCCTAACGGGATCGCCGTTCCGGGTGACGGCGATCTGCACCAAGACCGACGTCAAGCTGACCGCCGGCACGCCCAGGATCTACGGCAAGCGCGGCGATAACGGTCGGATGCGCTTCCAGCACTTCTGCGCCGAGTGCGGTTCCCCGCTGTTCACGAGCGGCGAGGGCGACCAGGAGGACGATTGGGGCATCCGCTGGGGCAGCATCCGCCAGCGCGACAAATTGCGGCCCGTCAGGCAGATCTGGTGCCAGTCGGCGGCGGTGTGGATCGACGCGGTGCCACTGTTGCCGGGCCGGCTGGAAGATTGAGGTTCGGCTTGCCCAGCCGCGCGCGAGCGAAGGCTGGTGGGCGGTCACGGATTCGAACCGCGGACCCTCTCGGTGTAAACGAGATGCTCTAACCAGCTGAGCTAACCGCCCCACGGCGCCTCTTTAGCGCCCCCTCGGGTGTTGGAGCAAGAGGCGGCCGCACCGCAAATCATGCTCATTTGAACCGCTTGATGGCCTTCCGGCGTGGTATCACGACCGGCAAAACGACAGAGGCCCCAATGGAACAACCGAGCGGACACGAGCAGAACGCCGATCAGATCGCCTACTGGAACGGTCCCAGCGGGCAGCGCTGGGCCGATCGCCATGCGGCGCAGGAGAGCCTGCTCGGACCCATTGCCGATGTGCTGATCGACCGCGCCAAGCCGAAGCCGGGGGAGCGCGTCCTCGACGTCGGCTGCGGCTCCGGCGCGACGACGTTCGCGTTCGCGAAGGTTGTCGCGCCTGATGGCTTCGCGCTCGGGCTCGACGTCTCCGAGCCGATGCTGTCGCAGGCGCGCGCGTTTGCGCCAAAGGGCCTGCCGCTCGATTTCGTGCTGGCGGATGCGACGGTGCATCGGTTCGAGCCGGCCAGTTTTGACCTGCTGGCCTCGCGGTTCGGCGTGATGTTCTTCGCTGACCCGATCGTGTCTTTCACCAACCTCCGCCGCGCATTGAAGCCAAGGGGGCGGCTGGCGTTTGCCTGCTGGCGCGAGCCGAAGGAAAATCCCTGGATGATGGCGCCGCTGATGGCGGTCTACAAACACGTGCCCAAGATGCCGCCGGTCGGGCCGGACGAGCCGGGCCCGTTCGCCTTTGCCTCCGAAGAGCGCGTGACGCGCATCCTGAAAGGCGCGGGCTTCGTCGACGTCGCGATGGAACCGCACAATCTCGCGATGGATGTCGCGATCGGCGGCGGGCTCGATGCCGCGGTCGAGGGCTCGCTCCAGATCGGCCCCGCCAGGCGCGCGCTGCAAGGCCATCCGCCCGAGACGTATGCCGCGGCAAAAGCCTCGATCCGCGAGATGCTCGCCCCGTTCCTGAAGGGGTCGAGCGTGGCGCTCCAGGGTGCGATCTGGATCGTGACGGCGAAGGCGGCGTAGGCGCCGCTCTGTGCTCGCATTGCGAGCGAAGCGAAGCAATCCAGGCCATTGCGAGCGCAGCGAAGCAATCCAGACTGTTCTCCGCGGAGGCAGTCCGGATTGCTTCGTCGCTTCGCTCCTCGCAATGACGATGGGGACGCAGCAACGCTGCGTCGCTCACACCACATCATCCGGCGCCAGCGCGCAGCCGTTGTCGGGATGCGTCTCGACCTGAAGGGTGGTGTGGCCGATGCGGTGGGAGCGCTTCAGCATCTGCGCCGTCTCCATCAGGAATGCATCGCCGGCGCCGGTGGGCATGACGAGATGGCAGGTCAGCGCCGTCTCAGTGGTCGAGATCGGCCAGACGTGGAGATCGTGGATCGCAGTGACGCCGGGCCGCTCCAGCAGTAGGATCTTGATTGCGGCAATGTCGGTGCCCCTGGGCGCGGCCGCCATCGACATGTCGATGGAGCCGCGGAGCAGGCTGGTGGTGCTCCAGAGAATGGTGGCGCAGATGACGAGGCTGGTGACGGGATCGAGCCAGAGCCAGCCGGTCCAGATGATCAGCGCCGCCGAGACCACGACGCCGAGCGAGACCGCGGCGTCGGCCGCCATGTGCAGATAGGCGCCTTCGATGTTGATGTCGTCCTTGCGCCCGCGCGCGAACAGCATGGCCGTAAAACCGTTGATGAGGATGCCGATGCCGGCGACCACCATTACGGTGATGCCGGCGACGGGCTCCGGTTCACGCAGGCGCAAAAACGCTTCCCAGCCTATCGCACCGGTCGCGACCAGCAGGAACACCGCGTTCGCCAGCGCCGCCAGGATGGTGGAGGCGCGCAGGCCATAGGTGAAGCGGCCGCTGGGCGCGCGCCGCGCCGCGATCGACGCGCACCAGGCCACGACCAGGCCGAGCACGTCGCTAAGGTTATGGCCGGCGTCCGCAAGCAGGGCGGTGGAGTTGCCGATATAGCCGTAGACGGCCTCGGCCAGGACCAGCGCGGTATTGAGCGTGATGCCGATCGCGAACGCCGTGCCGAAGCTGGCGGGCGCATGGGCATGGGCGTGGCCACCATGATCGTGATCATGGCCGTGGCTATGATCATCGTGATGATGGCCGTGATGGTCGTGGCTGCCCACCTCTAGCGCTCCCTGGACGCTGCCAAATCAGGCGCCATTGTAGGCGTTTCGGCAGCCCCGTCACGGCGGAACAGCACGTAGAGCGCCGGCAGCACCAGCAGCGTCAGCACGGTTGAGGAGATGATGCCGCCGATCACCACAGTCGCGAGCGGCCGCTGCACCTCGGCGCCGGCCCCGGTAGCAAGGGCCATCGGCACGAAGCCGAGGGACGCGACCAGCGCCGTCATCAGCACCGGACGCAGGCGTGTCAGCGCGCCCTCGCGCACCGCGTCGGCAACGGGCTGGCCCTCGCTGCGCAGCCGCTCGATGAAGGCGATGATGACGAGCCCGTTGAGCACGGCGACGCCCGACAGCGCGATGAAGCCGACGCCGGCGCTGATGGACAGCGGGATGCCGCGCAGCAGCAGCGCCATGACGCCGCCGGTCAGCGCCAGCGGCACGCCGGAGAACACGAGGGCCGCATCCGCCGCCGATCCCATGCCCATGAACAGCAGCAGGAACACCAGCAGCAGCGCCACCGGCACCACGAGCGTCAGCCGCTTGGTGGCGGAGACCAGTTGCTCGAACTGTCCGCCCCAGCCGATCCAGTAGCCCGGTGGCAGCTTGACCTTCTCCGCGACGGCGTTCTGGGCCTCGGCGACAAAGGAGCGCAGATCGCGCCCGCGAACGTTGGCCATAACCACCACGCGACGCTTGCCGTTCTCGCGGCTGATCTGGTTGGGTCCCGGTGCGATTTCGATCGCCGCGACGGAGGACAGCGGGACGTAGCGCAACGCCGCGTTTCCGCCCGGCCATGCGGTTTTGGTGACGGCCGGTACATCCTCGCCCGGCGGCAGCGGGATCGGCAGCGACTTGATCGTGTCAGGGTCGGCACGCAGGCTTTCCGGCAGCCGCACCACGATGTCGAAGCGGCGATCGCCCTCGAACAGCTTTCCGACCGGCTTGCCGCCGATCGCGATCTCGACCACGTTCTGCACCTCGCTGAGGCTGAGGCCGTAGCGTGACAGCGCCTGGCGGTCGAGCCTGACGGTGAGGATCGGCAGGCCCGCAATCTGCTCGGTCTTGACGTCGGCCGCGCCCTCGATGGCGTGGACGACGCCGTTGACCTGCTGGGCGATGCCAGCAAGCACGTCGAGATCGTCGCCGAAGATCTTCACGCCGACGTCGCTGCGGATGCCGGCAATGAGCTCGTTGAAGCGCATCTGGATCGGCTGGGTCATGCCATAGGCCGTGCCGGGCAGGGTGTTGGCGGTGCGTTCGAGCTCGGCGATCACCTCGTCCTTGGGCTTGTCCGGGTCGGGCCATTCGTCGCGTGGCCTGAGCGTGACATAGGTGTCGGTCATATTCGGCGGCATCGGATCGTTGGCGATCTCGGCGGTACCGATCTTGGAGAAGATGGTCGCGACCTCCGGTACCTGCTTGATCGCCATTTCCAGCCGCAGCTGCATGCCGACGCTCTGGGTCAGGCTGGTGCCGGGAATCCGGATGGTTTCGATGGTAATGTCGCCTTCGTCGAGGCTCGGGATGAATTCGCCTCCCATGCGCGTCGCGGCGAAGACGCTGCCGGCAACGATCAGCATGGCGCCAAACGCGACCATGCCGCGGTAGCGGATGGCGCGGTCGAGCAGCGGCACATAGAACCGCTTGGCCGCTCTCATGAAGATGTTCTCCTTCTCCGAGACCTTGCCGGTGACGAAGATCGCAACCGCGGCCGGGACGAAGGTGATCGACAACAGCGCCGCGCCGGCGAGGGCCATCAGCACGGTCAGCGCCATCGGCGTGAACATCTTGCCCTCGGTCCCCGTCAGGGTCAGGACCGGCAGGTAGACCACGGCGATGATCAGCGTGCCGAACAGGCTCGGCTTGATGACCTCGCTGCTGCCGGCGCGGATTGTCTCCATCCTCTCCTCGAGCGACAGCAGCCGGCCGCGCCTGTGCTGCTCGGCAGCGAGTAACCGCAGACAGTTCTCCACGATGATGACCGCGCCGTCGACGATGATGCCGAAGTCGATCGCGCCGAGGCTCATCAGATTCGCGCTGACCTTGCTCTCGACCATGCCTGTGATCGTGAACAGCATGGAAAGGGGAATGACACAGGCGGTGATCAGCGCGGCGCGGATGTTGCCGAGGATCAGGAAAAGCACAGCGATCACCAGCGCCGCGCCCTCGACGAGATTCTTCTCGACGGTCTGGATGGTGGCTTCCACCAGATGCGTGCGGTCATAGACGGCGCGCGCGATCACGCCGTCAGGGAGCGATTTCGCGATCTCCGTGAGCCGGGCCTTCACGCGCTGGGCCACCGTGCGGCTGTTCTCGCCGATCAGCAGCATGGCAGTGCCGAGCACGGTTTCGCTGCCGTTTGCGGTTGCTGCGCCCGAACGCAGGTCCTGGCCCTCCTGGACGTCGGCGACGTCGCGGATACGCACCGGGACGCCGCCGCGCGAACCGATCACGATGTCGCGGATCTCCGCGATAGTGGCGACCTGGCCCGGGGCGCGGACGAGATATTGCTCGCCGTTGCGCTCGATATAGCCGGCACCGACATTGGCGTTGTTGGCGGCCAGCGCCGTCATGATGTCGCGAAAGCCGAGTTTGTAGGCCATCAGCCGGCCGGGGATCGGCAGCACGTGGAACTGCCGCTCATAACCGCCGATCGAGTTGACCTCGATCACGCCGGGAATGGTGCGCAGTTGCGGCTTGATGATCCAGTCCTGGATGGTGCGCAACTCCGTCGGCGTGAACTCGGCACCGGTCTGTGACTTCGCGCCGGCCTTGGCTTCGACGGAGTAGACATAGATCTCGCCAAGGCCGGTCGAGATCGGGCCCATCGCGACCTCGGTTCCGGCCGGAAGCTGGTCCTTCGCCTGCTGGATACGCTCGTTGACGAGCTGCCGCGCGAAGTAGATGTCGGTGCCGTCCTGGAATACGACGGTGACCTGACTCAGGCCATAGCGTGAGATCGACCGGGTGTATTCGAGCTTGGGCAGCCCGCCCATCACGGTCTCGATCGGGAAGGTGATGCGCTGCTCGGATTCGAGCGGCGAGAGGCCCGGGGCACGGGTGTTGATCTGGACCTGCACGTTAGTGACGTCGGGGACCGCGTCGATCGGCAGGCGGGTGAAGTTCCAGGCGCCGAAGCCGCCGGCCGCGAGCGCGAACAGCAGGACCAGCCAGCGCTGCTGCAGCGAGACCGCGATGAGACGCTCAATCATGTTCGGCCTCGCCCTTGCCCATCTCCGCCTTCACGACGAAGCTGTTTTCCGCGACGTAATGCTCGCCGGCCGATAGACCGGCCTTGATCTCGACATGGCGGGGATCGGAATCGCCAAGCTCCACCGGGCGCGCCTCGATCTTGTCGCCATCCTCGCGGACGAACACGATGGTCCGGTTCTCCAGGGTCTGGATCGCGCTTCGGCGCACGGCGACCGCGACGTTGCGTGCGGCGAGGATCAGCCGTGCCGTGACGAACAGGCCGGGACGCAAACGCCCGTCCGGATTTGGCAGCACCACGCGCGCCAGCGCGGTCTGGGTCTCGCTCGAGCCGATCGGGGCCATGTAGGAGATGGAGCCCTTGATCTCGCCGCGGCCGTCGTCGGGATCGATCAGCACCTCGTCGTTGAGGCGAACGCGCCGCAGATCCTGCCGGTAGATCGATAGGTCGACCCAGATGGTGGAGAGGTCGGCGACCACGAAGGCCGGCTTCTGCTCGGAGGCGTATTCGCCGAGCGAGATCTGCCGCTCGATGATGGTGCCGGCAATCGGCGCCTTGAGCTCGTAGACGGTGAGGCTCTGGTTGCTCTCGATCGCGGCGAGCAGATCGTCCTTGCCGACCTTGTCGCCGATGCGCTTCTGGATCGATTTAGCGACGCCGGGAAAACGCGGCGTCACCTGCACCACGGCTTCCTGGTTGGCGCGCAGGATGCCGTTGAAGGCGAGCGTGTCGGTCAGCGTGACGCTCGCGGCTTCCGCCAGCGTCACGCCTGCGGCTGCAAGCTTGACGTCGGAGATGCGGATCCGGTCGGCGCCGTGCTCGTCCTGCTCGACATGGTCGTTCGGCTTCTCCGGCCTCTTGTCCGCGGCGTGTTCGGCATGCTCGACCCCTGTTGGGGCCAGCAGGGAATAGCAGTAAGCGCCAAGTGCGGCGGCAAACAATGCGACGAGGATGGTGGAGGACGTCTTCATCGTGCGCTCTCCCGCGCCAGCGTGAAGGGATTGCCGACGAGGCCTTCGATGGTCGCCACCCCCGCGTGGAAATTCTGCAGCGCCTCCTGCTCGCGCAGCCGCGCCTGGGTGACGCTGGCCTGCGCATCGAGCACTTCGAGCAGGCTGAAGCGGCCCTGGCCGTAGCCTTGCGCGATGGCGTCCGACGCTTCGGTAGCCTTGGGAATGGCGCTCTCGCGCAGCACCGCGAGCTCGCGCAGCGAGCCCTGCAGCGAGTCGTAGGCGCGGCCCGCGACCACAATCAGCGTGTTGCGGTTGGCCTCGCGCTCGGCCTTGGTCTTGGCAAGGCTTTCCTGCGCCGAGAGGATATTGCCCTGGTTCTGGTCGAACACGGGGATCGGCACCGAGACGGTGAGGCGCGCCGCGTCGTCATTGGTCTCGTTGAAATGGCGCCAGCCGGCGGCGATCCGCACGTCGGGATAGGGACGCAGCCGCGCCAGCAACAGCTCGGCGTTGCGCTGGGCATAGATCGCGGTCCAGCGCACCAGCTGCGGATTGGCATCGATCGCGGCGACGACCGACTGGAATGTCGGCGGCCGTCCCATGGTGTCGAGCCGTCCGGAGACCTCGCCGAATCTCGGCGCCGCGTCGCCCATCAGGACCGCAAGCTCGCGCCGGGCGCTGGCCATCGTCGCCTTGAAGCGCTCGCGGTCGGCCTTCACCAGGGCGGATGCCACTTCCGCACGGCCGGTCTCGGCCGGCGAGGAGGCGCCGGCCTCGACGCGGCGGCGCAGAAGCGGCGTCAGCCGGTCGATGGCGGTGATCTGCTCGTCGAGGATCTGGATGCGCCGCTGTGCGCCGAGCACGCTGAGGAAGGCGATCGCGGTCTCCGACAGCACCTCCAGCCTGACGGCCTTGCGCTGGATCGCGGCGACCTCGATGCCGGCGACACCCGCGGCGATCCGCGCGTCGCGCTTGCCGAACAGCTCGAAGGCCTGGCTGATCTGGAGCGTGGTCTCGGCCGATCGCGTGCCGCGATAGATGCCGGACCCGAACGAATTGTCCTGTTCGTAGGTCAGCTCCGGATTGAGAAGCGCACCTGCCTGGATGCGCTGGCCCGTGGCGATGCCGACATCGCGCTCCGCCGCGGTCAGCCGCGGGCTCGTGGCCAGCGCGCGCGAGAGCGCGCTCCGCATCGTCAGAGTCTGGGCGTGAGATGGCGCAAGCGCCAATCCGACAATCAGACACGCTGCCGCGCACGCCAGGCGCGCGGCCATTCCCCTGTAAAACATGAAACCGACCTGTGAAGGATGAACCTCATGGGCGCGGAGCGCCCGACCAATCCGTTCAGGCCATCTGTTTGGGAGGCGGGGAGTCGGTATCGGGAATAATGCCGGCGAGCCGGGGTGCGCGTTGCGGGCGCGATGCGGACACGAGCCCGATCGATGCGGCCGGTGGCGCCGGCTGCGCCACCGTCACCGAGAAGCAGCCATGGCAATGATGACCGCCGATGGCCTTGTGGTCGTTGTGATCTCCCGAGCCGTCAAGGACGGCGCTGATCTCCGAGCCGCCACCGGGCGTGGTGACGTCGATGTCGTGCAGGCCATGCAGCGCTCCCGCGAGCAGGTAGACAACCGCGATCAGCACAGACAGCAGCCCGCGCCAGTGGCGCGGCCGGCATGATCCTGAGGGCTGGCGGTTCGCGAGCACGATTTCACTCTGGTTGCGGTCTGTGTCCGGCCTAGCATGGGGGCGGGAACAGTGTCGACCCGCAACATTGTTACGTCCCCTGGAACAATTGCCGCAGCGATTGCGAAGACGACAGCGCTTCTCATTGGCGCGTGATCAGGCTCAACTGGGCATCGGCTGACGCTCCGCTTGCTGCGTTCGGCACATCGCCGGCTTCGACGGTCACGACGGCGCGACAGCCGGCTTCCATGGCCCGTTCCAGCCATTTGATGGCTTCATCAATCCACTGGTCGTGGTGCTCGGGATCGGCGATCGCCTTTTCCCGGAATGCATCTGCCTGATGAAGGCACGCGGTTCTGCGATCCACGCCGCTCTCCCGATCCGGAGGTTCCGCCCCGATCGCATCCTTGTTGATCGGCGAGCCGGCGTCGTTAACATAGGACAGGAACCGGCGCCCAAAAAGAAAGCCCCAGCCGGGACTGACCGGCTGGGGCTTTCGTGCTCACAAACTTCATCCTTGGGACTTGGACAGCTAATCCGCATCGCGCCGGTTCGTTCCCGCGGGCTCGGTCCAGTTTGGAACGTTCTTTCTTCGTCGTGATTAGCGACGAGGAGAAATCGAGGAGGACGGACCATGGACGGATTGATTTATCTCATCGGCTTGATCGTCGTCGTCATGGCGATCCTGTCGTTCTTCGGCCTGCGCTGAGAGAGCGGCGATGACGATGGAAACTCTCATACAGGAAGACATCATGGAAGGCGGCGGCGTCGCTGCCGATGGGCGCACCATCCAGTGGAGCTCGGTGATTGCAGGCGCTTTGGCTGCCGGCGCAATGTCGTTCATCCTGGTCGGCTTTGGAGTCGCCGTCGGCCTGGGCGTCAGTTCAGCCTCGCCGACATGGCGCGATGCATCGGCGGCGCTGGCTTTGCTGTCGGGGCTGTATCTGATCATCCAGGCGATTATCAGCTTCGGCTTCGGCGGCTATGTCGCCGGCCGGACAACGCGACCAGCCCCGACGATCACAACGATCGAAGACGACGGCGAACGGCGGGACGGGCTGCATGGCCTGATGTCCTGGGCGCTTGCCGTGCTGCTTGGTGCCGCTCTGCTCGCGATACTCGGCGCAGCTGCGATTGATCGTTCGCCGATGCGCAGTTCGGCGAGCAATACCTCCGCCGCCGAGCCTCTGTTGAGCTACGAGCTGGACAAGCTGTTTCGCGCGCCGCGGCGGCCCCCTAACACCGACCTCAGGGAAGCCCGCGCCGAAGCAGGACGCATCTTGATGACGTCATCGAGCCACAGCGGCATCAGCACCGATGATCGGACCTATCTGGTGCAGCAGGTGGCCGCGCTGACGGGACTCGCCGCTCCCGACTCGGAACGACGGGTCGACGCGCTGATCGCGGATTCAAGGACGGCGATCAATCGGGCGCGGCGCAATTCCATCATCGTCGCCTTCTCCGTTGCCGCAGCAACCCTGATCGGCGCTGCCGTGGCCTGGGCTGCGGCGGTGGCCGGCGGGCGGCACCGCGATGGAGAGCCGTTGCCGAACTGGATGGCAAGCTCGAACCGCTTCCATCGCTCTCCGCGCGCGATGCCGGTGCCCTGACGTGCAGGACGATGGCCGGGAGCGATCCCGGCCATGTTGCCTTTGACGAGAGGCGCTAGGCCTTCTCCTCCCAGATCATGGCGAGGTGCACGATCGTCTGCACCGCCTTCTCCATGTCCTGCCGGCTGACCCATTCGAGCCGGGAGTGAAATGCGTGCTCGCCGGCGAAGATGTTGGGGCAGGGCAGGCCCATGAAGGAGAGGCGCGAGCCATCGGTGCCGCCGCGGATTGCGGTGCGCATCGGGCGCAGGCCGGCGCGGCGGATCGCTTCGATGGCGTATTCGAGAATGTGCGGGTGACGATCGATTACCTGCTTCATGTTGCGGTACTGCTCCCGCACCTCGAATGTGTAGGTCGAGCGCGGAAAATCCTTCATCACGTCCTTGACGATGTTCTCGAGCAGGATCTCCTTCTCCTTCAGCCCTTCCTCGGTGAAGTCGCGCACGATGAAGGAGAGCGTCGCCTGCTCCAGCGCGCCCTCGATGCCGATCGGATGCAGAAAGCCCTGCTTGCCTGATGTCGTCTCGGGCGAGCAGCCTTCGCGGGGCAGTCGCTCGACGATGGCGGCGGCGATCTTGATCGCATGCTCCATCTTGCCCTTGGCATAGCCGGGATGGGCGCTGACGCCGTTGATGGTGATGGTGGCGCCGTCCGCTGAGAAGGTCTCGTCCTCCACGCTGCCCGCGCTCTCGCCGTCCATGGTGTAGCCGAACTCGGCGCCGAGCTTCTTGATGTCGACATTGTCGACGCCGCGGCCGATCTCCTCGTCGGGCGTGAACAGGATCTTGATGGTGCCGTGCTTCACGTCCGGGTTGTTGATGAAGAAATGCGCGGCATCCATGATCTCGGCCACGCCCGCCTTGTTGTCGGCGCCGAGCAGGGTGGTGCCGTCGGTGGTGATGATGTCGTTGCCGATCTGGTTCTTCAGCGCCGGATGCTCGGCGAAGCGGATCACCTGGCTGGTGTCGCCCGGCAGCGTGATGTCGCCGCCGCGATAGTTCTTCACGACCTGCGGCTTGACGTTCTTGCCGGTAACGTCGGGCGAAGTGTCCATGTGCGAGCAGAAGCAGATCACCGGCACCTTCTTCGTCGTGTTCGCCGGGATCGTTCCGTAGACGTAGCCGTAATCGTCGAGATGCGCGTCCTCGACGCCCATCTGCCTGAGCTCGGCGGCGAGCACACGGCCGAGATCTTTCTGCTTCTCGGTCGAGGGCGAACTCGGGGATTCCGGATCGGACTGGGTGTCGATGGTGACGTAGCGCAGGAAGCGCTCGGTCACGGTATGCGAAAAGGTGAGGGAGGACATTTCTGGTCAAACCGCCGGGTCAGGGGAGAGGGGCGGTATACCAGAAAAGCAGGGCGCGGTGAGGCCGGAGGACGCTGATCAGGCTTAACGAAACGTGAGGGGTCAGATCGCCTCTTTCAGTTCCTTGACCGGGCGGAAGGCGACCTTCTTGCTGGCCTTGATGTGGATGGGCTCGCCGGTGGCGGGATTGCGGCCGGTGCGGGCGGCGCGCTTGCGAACCTGGAGGATTCCAAGCCCGACGATCCGGACGCGGTCGCCCTTCTTCAGGTGCTTGGTGATCAGGTCGACCATGTCGGTCAGAACGGCCTCAGCGCGCTTCTTCGACAGGTCCTGGCTCTCCGCAATGTCGGCAGCGAGGTGCTTGAGCGTGATGGTGGCGGGAGCGGCAGCCTTCTTCGCCATATCTGGCCTCCTCGATGCTTGCCGGTGGTCGGGTGACGATCCCTGAACCGCCAAGTTCCGGAGGCGTAGACGATTCGGGACCGGACTGACTACGCCGCCGGCATGAGCGCGGGCCACGTCCGTGCGCGCCCTCGACGGAAATCCGCCCCGTTCAGGCTGTGGACGCAACATCCTTGACTTCAACAGGTCCGGCCTTTAAGTCCCCCCTCGTTCCGCAGACATTTGCGTGTCACGCGGGAGTAGCTCAGTTGGTTAGAGCGCCGGCCTGTCACGCCGGAGGTCGCGGGTTCGAGCCCCGTCTCTCGCGCCATTTTTGGCAATCCTTTCATACCCTTACCTTCAAATCCTGATCTCGCTTCGATCCCGGGTCGCGCGCGCCCTCAACGACCTCACCACCAGCAAGGTGAAAGTACCGGCGACGACGCTTGATGCGCTGGTCGAAGAGCTGTCGCTCAAGCCGCCGTTCCTGCTCAAGCTCGACGTGCAGGGCGCGGAACAGGCCGCGCTGAAGGGCGCGCGCGACGTGCTCGAGAATTGCAGCGTGGTCGTCTGCGAGACCGATGTTGACGACTTCCAGGACATCAACGCGATGCTGCTGGCCGCAGGTTTCTTCCTCTACGATTTGACGACGCTGCAGCGCCTGCGCGACGGAACGCTCGGCTGGTTCTACCCGGTCTTTGTCAGCGGCAAGCTCGCCCATCTGAAGCCGCAGGCGTTCTGGGACGCCGGCGACAATGCTGCCGTGATCGGCGTGCAGGAGACGCGCCGCAAGATCATCCTGGAGCAGAACAGGAAGGCCCTCAACCGGCTGCGTTATGGGCAGAGCGGTGTCGGCCGCAACGATCCCTGTCCTTGCGGTTCAGGCGAGAAATTCAAGCACTGCTGCGGCAGCTATTGACCCGCTTCATGTTGGCTCACTCGCTCGTCGCCTGAATCAGAAAGGCCGCCCGAAGGCGGCCATTTGGTATCGAACCGGACCTTTTCGTCCTCAGCGGATCTCCGACGTCCCGGCGCTGGTGACGACGACCGGCTTGCCGGCCTTGATCACGTGGGCGGACTGGGCGGTCTGGCTGTAATCGGCATTGGTGCGAGCTGCGATCCCGAAGGCGGCCACCGTGATTCCGGCTACCAGCGCCACCACCACGATCTTGAGGTGGGTCGCACGATCAGCAGAGTGAATGGAGTGGTTCATCTGAGCCTCCCGACGGGCTTTGCCGCCGTCTATGGCTCTTCTTGTAAGGACCGTCTGTTTCCGGATGGTTTCGCGGGTTCCGCAAAATGGTTTCATCTCCCCGCGAGCGGGTTTCGCCAGGGAGAGGCGTCCGGGGCCGGCGTCAGGCTGCGGCCCGGCCGATATCGTCCCGGATCGAGCGCGCCGCCCAAACGAACAGGAGCGCCCCCAGCGTGGTCGTGACCGCCGCCGAGAGCAGGGAATAGCGCACCGCGTCGGCGCCGTAAGCGCCCTTCAGGGCGTCGTTGACCATGCCCACGGCGAGCGGGCCGACGCCCTGGCCGAAGCAGGTGGCGGTGAGCGCGATCAGGGCAGAGGCCAGCGCCCGCATGCTCGGCTTCGCCACCGTCTGCGCGATCGCGAAGATCGGCCCGAGATGGAAGCCGACCAGGAACGAGGTCAGCGCCAGCATGGCCACCATCATCGCAAAGTCCTGCGTCAGCATGCACAGCGCGAACACCGGGCCGGCAAGGCCCGAGGTGATGGCGGGCGCCCACAGCTTCCAGCGGTCGTCGCGGCGACTGATCTGCGCCACCACGAAGCCGCCGAGCAGGGTGCCGGCCATGCCGGCGAGCCCCTTGAAGGTGCCGGCATAGGTGCCGATCTCGGCGCTCGACAGATGGTGCACGCGCGCGAGGAACGGCGGGATCCAGGCTGCGGTCGCGTAGTTCGTGTAAGTGGTGAGGCAGAAGCCGATCAACACGATGATGAAGCTCTGCTGCGAGGCCAGGAAACGCAGCGTCGGCCCGAGCGGCTCGGGCACGAAATTCTCCTGCATGGCGCCGCGCTTCGGCTCGGAGATCGTCAGCCACAGGATAATCGCGAGCAGGATGCCGGGCAGGCCCGCGACGTAGAACGCCATCCGCCAGCCGTAGTGCTGGTTGACGTAGCCGCCGACGAAATAGCCGAGGAAGACGCCGAGATAGGTACCGACGGCGTAGATGCCGAGCGCGCGCGGACGCTCGTTCTTGGCGAAGAGGTCGGCGACGATGGATTGCGAGGCGGGCGAGCCTGCGGATTCGCCGATGCCGACGCCGATCCTCGCCAGCGCCAGCGACGTGACGCTCGAAGCAGCGCCGCACAACGCCGTCATCGCGCTCCAGAAAGCAAAGGCGACGGCGACGATGTTGCGCCGGTTGAGCCGGTCGGCGACGCGCGCGATGGGAATGCCGAGCAGGGAATAGAACAGGGCGAAGCCGAAGCCCGCGAGCAGGCCCATCATGGTGTCGCTGAGCTGGAACTCCTTCTTGATCGGCTCGATCAGCACGTTGAAGATCGTGCGGTCGAGGAAGTTCAGCGCGTAGATGATTGTGAGCAGGCCCAGCACGTAATAGCGCCGCGCCGGGGGTTTTGCCGTCGCGGCCGTTTGCACCGACATTTGTGACGTCACATCGACCATCGCTTCCCCCAATTAGTCTTTGTTATCGTTGTCGGTCCAGCTTTGATTGGAGCTGGCTGCTTCACGCGTCGCGGATGTAATTCCCCGCTTCGAATTCGACCGGAGGCGCGCTCACATCGAAGGAGATTCCGATCGGATCGCGGCCTGCTTCCATCGCCTCGAGCTGCTCGCTCAGCATGCGTCGGATCATGAGGATGCCGCGGTCGCTCTGGCCGAAATGCTCCTCGGAATGGATGGTCTGCGGTCCCTGGCCGACCTGGGCTTCATAGTCGCCCGGAAATTGCTGGTGCTCTTCCTCGGTCATGTCCCACCAGAATTTGCCGTTGAATTTCGAGCGCATGCGGCCGATGTCGCCGGGGTTCTTGACGCGGCCGGCGACGTAGATGCGGAACGAGGTGTCGTCGATCGGCAGCGTCCAGCCGATCGACTCGACACGGGCGAACTGCGCCACGCGCGGGTTTGGCACGACGCGCAAGGTGGGGAGCGCCGCCTCGGTGACGCGGTAAAACACCTTGCCGTCATCCTGCTTGCGGATCGAGCGCACGGCGATCCCGCGCGGCGTCTTGTCGAACGTCACCTCCGGCATCGACGCCATCATGTTGGTGAATTGCGGGCCCGAGAAGGAGCCGTGCAGCACCGGCACGTGGTAGGGATCGACCACGTTCTCGAAATGCTGGAGCCAGTTGCAGGGGATGATCGCCGGACCACCGCCGCCGATCGAGGAATCGTCCGCCTCCACGAACTCGCCGTCGTCCGTGGTCTCCAGGCAATCATAGGCCGGCAGCACCGGGCGTTTCTCGGCCGGGCCCATATAGGCGAAGATCAGCCCGTAGCGCTCCTCGACCGGATACCAGGGCTGGCGCACCTTGTCCTTGAACTGGCCGCCGTCGGGCTCGCAGGGCTGCTCCAGACAGTGACCTTCGGCGTCGAACTTCCAGCCGTGATAGCAGCAGCGGATGCCGTCCTCCTCGACCTTGCCGTAATAGAGCGTGGTGCCGCGGTGGCAGCAGCGGGCGTGGAGCAGTCCGGCGCGGCCGTGCTTGTCGCGGAACAGCACCATATCCTCGCCGAGCGCGCGAACCTTTTTCGGGGTGTCGGTGGCATCGCTGATGAGCCCGACCGGGTGCCAGTAGCGTCGCAGCAGTTCGCCCATCGGCGTGCCGCGCATGACCGAGGTGAGCTCGGTGCGCGTGTGCGCCGGCTTCATCGCATAGGCCGTGCCGAGATCGCGATCTCGCTGGGTGATGGTCATGCTGATCCTCCCGCTGTCGGCCTTACTGGCTCGGCTTGTGACGCCCTGAACACCAGTGAAGGGCTGATCGATGACAATGTCAACGATTTTCCAAATGCCTCTTAGTCGCATTCGGATCAGGCTGGGGAGGTTGCGCTACCAAGACTTGGCACGCCGCGGCTTTCTTGGCAGAGGTGGATCATGAGCCAGACATCAAGCAGGGCCGGGCGCGCATCGTCCGATGCGGACGAAAGTCAGTCGCCGGCGCCGATCACTGTGATGCTGTCGTCGCGGCTGATGGTGCTGGCCAATTTGCTCAAGCGCGGCGCCATCCTGCGCTACAAGCGTCTCGCCGGATTGTCCTCGGTCGAGTTTGGCCTGGTCGCCTCGCTCGGACGGCGGCCGCCGATGAGCGTGGCGCGGCTTGCGGAAGCTGTCGGCCAGGACAAGGGGCAGATCAGCCGCGCGCTTGCGGAACTCGTCTCGCGCAAGCTGATCGCGAAATCAGCGAACCCGAAAGACAGCCGCGAGGTTCTGGTCTCGCTGACCGCAACCGGCCTTGCGGCGCATGATGCGATCGTCGCCGGTGCGCAGGAGCGCAATCGGCGCTTGCGCAAACATCTGAGCGAAGCCGAGTTCGAGGCGCTGCTGCAGCAGGTCGATCAATTGACGACGATCGCTGCCGAGATGCTCGAGAGCGAGAAGACTTCGCGCTGACGTTTCGGCAATCCGGGACATGTTGGATCGCTTCCAAGAATCTTTCCAAGAACCCTTCCAAGACTCTTTCTAAGAGGCTTTCAATTAGGGAATTCGCGCGCGCTCCCCTAAGCGTCACCGCAAGCGCATGCCGTCATGGGACTGACGGCATGGGCAAATCAAAACATGCAGTTTTGGGGTTGCGCGTTGAACAGTCTTGGAATGCTGCGGTCGGCCGTATTGGCGACCGCATCCGCTTGGGTTTTGGTGCCGCAGGCATCGCTTGCACAATCTCCTGCGCAGAGTGGCGCGCAGAACATTCCGTCGGTCACCGTCACCGCGCCGGAAGCGCGCCGCCGGGCGGCGCCCTCCGTCCAGCGCCGCGCGCCGCGATCATCCCAGCAGACCGCCAACCGAAGCAAGCCGCAGCCGCAGCGCAATGTCGGTTCCGTGGAGACCCCGCTCGGCCCGGTGCACGGCTACGTCGCCGGCCGCAGCTCGTCCGGCACCAAGACCAACACGCCGATCATGGAGACGCCGCAGGCGGTGTCGGTGATTGGCGCGGAGCAGATCCGCGACCAGAAGGCAAACAAGCTCGACGAAGTCCTGCGCTATACCGCCGGCGTCCGCGCCGGGACCTTCGGCGCGGACACGCGCAACGACTGGTGGCTGATCCGCGGCTTCAAGTCCGACGACGTCGGACTGTTTCTCGACGGCATGCAGCTGTTCTACACGTCCTATGCGAGCTGGAAGCTTCAGACGCCCAACATGGAGCGCGTCGAGGTGCTGCGCGGTCCGTCGGCCGTGCTCTATGGCGGATCGAGCCCGAGCGGCATCGTCAACGTCATCAGCAAGATGCCGCCGGCGGAGCCCGTCCGTTTCATCGAGACCGGCGTCAACAATTTCGGCAACGCCTATGTCGGCTTCGATGTCGGCGGTCCGGTCGCGACGACCCCTGAGAACGGCAAGCTGTTCTACCGCGTCGTCGGTCAGGTCCAGAACGGCCCGACGCAGGTCAATTTCACCCCGGACAACAACTACTTCATCGCGCCGTCGGTGACCTGGAAGCCGGACGCCGACACGACGTTCATGGTGCTGGCTTCAGCTTCCCGGCATCAACTTCCTGCCCTATGAGGGCACGGTGACCAACGCTCGGTTCGGCAAGATCCCCACCAGCTTTTTCGCCGGCGATCCCAGCGTCGACAAGTTCACGCGCGAGCAGGAGATGCTGGGCTACCAGTTCGAGCGCAATCTCACCGACGATCTGACGTTCCGGCAGAATGCGCGGTTTGCCCACGTCGATGTGACCTATCGCGGCTACGTCGGCAATAATTGGGCTGACATCAACACGGGCAGTCTCGGTCGCTATAATTGGTATGCAAAGAACACCGCCAATCAGGCCAATCTCGACAACCAGCTGGAGTACCGCTTCAACACCGGCGCGGTGCGGCATACGATGCTGTTCGGGGTCGATTTGAAGGGCTACCAGATCGACGATTATCAGGCTTTCAACTTCGGCACCGTTCCTTCGATCAATGTCTTCAATCCCGCCTATGGATTTGACATTCCATTGACGGGCGCACCGTTCCGCAACTTCCAGATCACGCAGAAGCAGGCCGGCACCTATCTTCAGGACCAGATGAAGCTCGGCAACTTCACGCTGGTGCTGAGCGGCCGCAACGATTGGGTCGAGACGACGCAGGCTGGCCGTGATACCGGCGCCACGCTCGCCAGCCGCGACGACAGCAGGTTCAGCGGGCGCGCCGGGCTGATCTACAATTTCGACAACGGCATCGCGCCCTATGTGTCTTACGCCACGAGCTACAATCCGATCATCGGCCTCAACGCGCAAAACCAGCTGTTCCTGCCGGAGACCGGCCAGCAGGCGGAAATCGGCGTGAAGGTCGCGCCGCGGGGATTTGACGGCTACTTCACCGCTTCGGTGTTCGACCTGAAGCGCCAGAACGTGGCAACCACTGATCCTGTCGTCACGACCTTGCAGAACCAGACCGGCGAGGTGACATCGCGCGGCATCGAGCTCGAAGCGGTGGCGAACGCCACGCGTGAGCTGAAGCTGATCGGCTCGTTCACGGCCTACCATTTGTTCAACAGCAGGGATCTGGACCCGTCGTTGGTCGGCAAGACCCCGACCAACACGCCTGAGCTCCTGGTGTCGGGCTGGGCGGACTACACCTTCAAGGACGGGCCGCTCGCGGGGTTCGGCTTCGGCGGCGGCGTCCGCTATGTCGGTTCGTCGTGGGCGGATACCGCCAATACCCTCGAGGTTCCCGCGGTCGTGCTCGGCGATCTCGCGCTCCACTACGAGTGGCAGAACTGGCGCACCGCGCTGAACGTGGTCAATCTGACCGACAAGGTCTACGTCGCGAGCTGCGCAGCGGCGTCCTCCTGCTTCTACGGCGACCGCCGGCGCGTCACCGCCAGCGTCTCCTACAAATGGTGAGGCAAATGACGAGAACAGGCGAGGGAAGGCCATCGTGAGAGCCTGACCGGCTCGTCACTGGCTTCCAACCACGAGATCGATGAGCTCGCGGGCCATGCCCCCCGGCCCGAAGCTCATGCGAGC
>NZ_JADPIT010000015.1:1029995-1031204 GCF_023073035.1 Bradyrhizobium sp. 62 | reverse complement strand
GCCGCCGCGCTCGCCATTGATTTTCCGCGGCGGCGGAAGCGGGCGCCGCCCGCCCGACGCATTCGCCAGACGAGCCCGGGTCCGATCGTGATGCATGGCTCCCAGATCGCCCGCCCGATGGTGGGCGCGCCTGTCCTCGTTGTAATCTGGACATTGCTACGTCGCGGCCTAGATAAAGTGAGCCTTCTCAACAACGGACGTCACGGCCCAGCGGGTGTGACTGATCGGGGCGCCCTTGCTGGGGCTGTCGATCTGCTCCATACCAGCCGCGGGGTGATTCCGGGATTTCCACCGTTCTGAGGGCGACAAAGGGCCTAAAAAGAGCGTGTCTTGCGCCCATTGGTGCACTGCGCTAAGGCTCAGAACAATTCCAAACTGGACGAATCCGTGGCTGTCCCGAGGCTGCGGGAAAAAGGGCTCGTCAATGAGCGGCATTCTGCAGAACTATCTTCCACTCGTCGTCTTCATAGGGGTAGCGGGCCTCATTGGTCTGGTGCTGCTGATCGCGCCGTTCATCGTGGCGTTCCAGCAGCCGGACCCGGAAAAGCTGTCGGCGTATGAGTGCGGTTTCAACGCCTTCGACGACGCCCGCATGAAGTTCGACGTCCGCTTCTATCTGGTCGCCATCCTCTTCATCATCTTCGACCTCGAGGTGGCGTTCCTGTTTCCCTGGGCGGTGGCGTTCGGCAAGCTTGGCGCGACCGGCTTCTGGTCCATGGTGGTGTTCCTTGGCGTGCTGACGGTCGGGTTCGCCTATGAATGGAAGAAAGGCGCACTGGAATGGGATTGAACCCTGTGTCGTCCGCCGGTCCGGTTCTCGCGCCGGCCCCCAAGGGCATCCTGGACCCGTCGACTGGCAAGCCGGTCGGGGCCAATGATCCGTTCTTCCTCGAGGTCAATTCGGAACTGTCCGACAAGGGCTTCTTCGTGGCCGCGACCGACGACCTCATCACCTGGGCGCGCACCGGCTCGCTGATGTGGATGACCTTCGGTCTCGCCTGCTGCGCGGTCGAGATGATGCAGGTGTCGATGCCGCGCTACGACGTCGAGCGCTTCGGCTTCGCGCCGCGTGCTTCGCCGCGTCAGTCGGACGTGATGATCGTCGCCGGGACCCTGACCAACAAGATGGCGCCCGCGCTGCGCAAGGTCTACGACCAGATGCCCGAGCCGCGTTACGTCATCTCGATGGGCTCCTGCGCCAACGGCGGC
>NZ_JADPIT010000015.1:1006276-1029985 GCF_023073035.1 Bradyrhizobium sp. 62 | reverse complement strand
ATCACTATTCCTACTCGGTCGTGCGCGGTTGCGACCGCATCGTGCCGATCGACATCTACGTGCCGGGCTGCCCGCCCACGGCGGAAGCGCTGCTCTACGGCGTGCTGCTGCTGCAGAAGAAGATCCGCCGCACCGGCACCATCGAACGCTAAGGTTTCACGTCATGGACGACGCCAAGCTCGACGCCCTGGGGCAGACGATCGTTAGCGCGCTTCCGGGCGCCGCCATCGGTCATTCGGTGGCCTTCAACCAGCTCACGGTGGATGTCGAGGTCAGCAAGATCGTCGAGGTGGTCAAGTACCTCCGCGACGACCCGAACTGCCGCTTCATCAACTTCACCGACATCACGGCGGCGGACTATCCCTCGCGCGAGAAGCGCTTCGACGTGATCTATCACTTCCTGTCACCGACCCTGAACGCCCGGATCCGGCTCAAGGCCCAGGCCGACGAGACCACGCAGGTGCCGTCGCTGATCGAGGTGTTTCCCGGCGCCGACTGGTTCGAGCGCGAGGCCTACGACCTCTATGGCGTGATCTTCGTCGGTCATCCCGACATGCGCCGCCTCCTGACCGATTACGGCTTCGAGGGTCATCCGCTGCGCAAGGATTTCCCGACCACCGGCTTCCTCGAGGTCCGCTACGACGACCAGGAGAAGCGGGTGGTGTACGAGCCGGTCAGGCTCAACCAGGAATTCCGCAAGTTCGACTTTTTGTCCCCGTGGGAGGGCGCCGACTATCCGGTCCTTCCGGGTGATGAAAAAGCGGGGCCGAAGGTCTGAACATGAACGAGCAACCCGAACAGCTTCGCAACTTTACGATCAACTTCGGACCGCAGCATCCGGCTGCGCACGGTGTTCTTCGTCTTGTGCTTGAATTGGATGGTGAGGTCGTCGCTCGCGTCGACCCGCATATCGGCCTGCTTCACCGCGGCACCGAAAAGCTGATCGAGCAGAAGACCTATCTGCAGGCGATCCCTTATTTCGACCGTCTCGACTACGTCGCGCCGATGAACCAGGAGCACGCCTTCTGCATGGCTGCAGAAAAGCTGCTCGGCATCGAGGTGCCACGCCGCGCGCAGCTGATCCGCGTGCTCTATTGCGAGATCGGCCGCATCCTGTCGCATTTGCTCAACGTCACCACGCAGGCGATGGACGTCGGCGCGCTGACCCCGCCGCTGTGGGGTTTCGAAGAGCGCGAAAAGCTGATGGTGTTCTACGAGCGCGCCTCCGGCAGCCGCATGCACGCAGCCTACTTCCGCGTCGGCGGCGTGCATCAGGACCTGCCGCAGAAGCTGGTCGACGACATCGACGCCTGGTGCGATCCGTTCCTGAAAGTGGTCGAAGATCTCGACCGGCTGCTCACCGCGAACCGCATCTTCAAGCAGCGCAACGTCGACATCGGCGTGGTTTCGCTGAAGGAAGCCTGGGAGTGGGGCTTCTCCGGCGTGATGGTGCGCGGTTCGGGCGCGGCGTGGGATCTGCGCAAGTCGCAGCCCTATGAATGCTACGCCGAGCTGGATTTCGACATCCCGATCGGCAAGAACGGCGACTGCTACGACCGCTATCTGATCCGCATGGAAGAAATGCGCCAGTCCGTGCGCATCATGAAGCAGTGCATCCAGAAGCTGAACGCAGCCGACGGGAAGGGTCCCGTCGTCGTCGAAGACAACAAGGTCGCGCCGCCGCGCCGTGGCGAGATGAAGCGCTCGATGGAAGCGCTGATCCATCACTTCAAGCTCTATACCGAAGGGGTCCACGTGCCGGCCGGCGAGGTCTACGCCGCGGTCGAGGCGCCGAAGGGCGAGTTCGGCGTCTTTCTGATCTCGGACGGCACCAACAAGCCCTACAAGTGCAAGATCCGCGCGCCCGGCTTTGCGCATCTCCAGGCCATGGACCACATCTGCCGCGGTCATCTGCTCGCCGACGTGTCGGCGATCCTCGGCTCGCTCGACATCGTGTTCGGAGAGGTCGATCGGTGATGGTGCAGGCGCCGATCCAGTTTGACCGCGCCTCGGGGGCCCTTGAAGGGGCCAACCTGTGGGAGCGGACGGCTGCCTTGGCGCTGGTGACGGGATCGAAGATCTCCTCGCACTTCTCGCATATGGGCTACATCGCCTGCGCCAATCTGCTGCGGAAGACGCTGCCCGAGCGCAACATCGCGATCAAGCTCAACCCCGACGCCGTGTTCGAATTTCCCTACGGCGACGGCTATTGGAGCAAGCTGCTCAACCGCTCCTACAATTACGAGGACGAGTTGGAGCTGTTGTTCGCCGACTCCATCGACGTCGACTACACCCTGCTCGATTGCGGCGCGAATTACGGCTATTGGTCGGTGCTGGTGTCGAGCAAGCCGTTCGGCTCGCACAAGGCGATCGCGATCGAGCCGTCCGGGCAGAACCATCCGAAGCTCGCCAACAACGCCCGCATCAATGGCAGCCGCTTCGAGACCATGAAATGCGCGATCGGCGCGGCCCGTGGCACCGCGCGTCTGTCAGGCACCAAGCACGAGGCCTTCAGCATCGCCGGCGATGCGTCGGCGGGCGGCGAGGACGTGCCGGTCATCGCGCTCGATAATCTGATCGAGGACGGCAAGGTCGCTAGCACCGGCAAGTACCTGATCAAGCTCGACGTCGAGGGCGTCGAGATCGAGGCGATCAAGGGCGGCGCCCGGCTGCTCCAGGCCGACAGCGTCATCATGTGCGAGGAGCACGGCAGCGACCGTTCGCACGCGGTCTCGCGCTACATCCTCGAACACACCCCGCTGAAGCTGATCGTCTACGATCCCAGCACAAGGCGTATGGAAACGGTGACCGAGCTGTCGATCCTCGACCGCATCAAGGTCTCGACCCACGTCGGCTACAATGTTTTCGGCACCGCAAGCGCATTCTGGCAGGACAGGATCAATGCCCTGAATGCGAAAACCGCGCGCCGCATGCAGTGAGAGATTGAAGAGATGTCCGTTCGCCGATTAGCACCGAAGGAAGTCCAGCCCGCGAGCTTTGCGTTCACGGAGGAGAACCTCGCGTTCGCCAAACAGCAGATCGCGAAATATCCGGCCGGGCGCCAGGCTTCGGCCGTCATCGCCATTCTCTGGCGCGTACAGGAACAGCACGACGGCTGGGTCTCGGAGGCCGCGATCCGCGCTGTCGCCGACATGCTCGACATGCCCTATATCCGCGTGCTCGAGGTCGCGACCTTCTACACGATGTTCCAGCTGGCCCCGGTCGGCAAGAAAGCCCACGTTCAGGTCTGCGGCACCACGCCGTGCCGCCTGCGCGGCGCCGAGGATCTGATCCACGTCTGCGAGCACCGTATCCATCACGAGCCCTTCCATCTCTCCAAGGACGGCAATTTCAGCTGGGAAGAGGTGGAGTGCCTCGGTGCCTGCGTGAACGCGCCGATGGTGCTGATCGGCAAGGATACCTATGAGGATCTGACCAAGGAAAGCTTCGGCAAGGTGCTCGATGGCTTTGCCTCGGGCAATCCGCCCAAGCCCGGTCCGCAGAACGGCCGCCAGTTCTCGGCGCCGACCGGTGGGCCGACCACGCTGAAGGAGATCACCTGATGCGTGATCTCTCGCCGCCAGTTGAAGGGAGCAGTGTTGTGAAGAAGTGGGGCTTCGTCGCAATGCATTCCGCCGTGGCGGCCACGTTCATTTTCCTGCTTCAGCGCTTCGCCCTGAACGCGTCGCTGGAATCCAGTCTGCTCTGGGCGCTGACCTTCGCCGTCTGCGCCGCCGGGCTTGCCTACAAGCAAGCCAACCGTTGATCGGAAAGCACTGACATGCTCGAGGACAAGGACCGCATCTTCAAGAACCTCTACGGCCTCCACGATTGGGGGCTCGAGGGCGCGCGGCGCCGCGGCGCCTGGGATGGTACGAAGAACATCATCGACAAGGGCCGCGACTGGATCATCAACGAGATGAAGGCGTCGGGGCTGCGCGGCCGCGGTGGCGCCGGCTTCCCGACCGGCCTGAAATGGTCGTTCATGCCGAAGGAATCGACCGACGGCCGGCCGAGCTATCTCGTCGTCAACGCCGACGAATCCGAGCCCGGGACCTGCAAGGATCGCGAGATCATGCGGCACGATCCGCATCTCCTGATCGAGGGCTGCCTGATCGCGAGCTGCGCGATGAACGCGCATGCCTGCTACATCTATGTCCGCGGTGAGTTCATCCGCGAGCGCGAGCATCTCCAGGCGGCGATCGACCAGGCCTATGAGGCCAAGCTGGTCGGCAAGGACAATGTCAACGGCTGGCCGTTCGACATCTACGTCGCCCACGGCGCCGGCGCCTATATCTGTGGCGAGGAAACCGCGCTGCTCGAGAGCCTCGAAGGCAAGAAGGGCCAGCCGCGGCTGAAGCCGCCGTTCCCGGCCAATGTCGGCCTGTATGGCTGCCCGACCACCGTCAACAATGTCGAGTCGATCGCGGTTGCGCCGGACATTCTGCGCCGTGGCGCGGCGTGGTTTGCCGGCATCGGCCGTCCCAACAATGTCGGCACCAAGCTGTTCTGCATCTCCGGCCATGTCGAGCGGCCCTGCAACGTCGAAGAAGCCATGGGCATTCCGTTCCGTGAGCTGATCGAGAAGCATTGCGGCGGCATCCGCGGCGGCTGGGACAACCTCAAGGCCGTGATCCCGGGCGGCTCCTCCGTGCGCATGGTGCCGGCCGAGCAGATCATCGACACGCCGATGGATTTCGACTCGTTGAGCAAGCTGCGCTCGGGCCTCGGCACCGCGGCCGTGATCGTGATGGACAAGTCGACCGACTTGATCCGCGCCATCGCCCGCATCTCCTATTTCTACAAGCACGAGAGCTGCGGCCAGTGCACGCCGTGCCGCGAGGGCACCGGCTGGATGTGGCGCGTCTTGACCCGCATGGCCGACGGTCGCGCCCACAAGCGCGAAATCGACATGCTGCTGGAAGTCACCAAGCAGGTCGAAGGCCACACCATCTGCGCGCTCGGCGACGCGGCGGCGTGGCCGATCCAGGGCCTGATCGCGCATTTCCGTCATGAGATCGAAGCGCGCATCGACCAATATTCGCACAAGGCCGACATCGACGATGCCGGCGTCCGCGATCCCGTGAACATGGTCGCGGCGGAGTAGAGACAATGACCAAGCTCATCATCGACGGTAAAGAGATCGATGTCCCCGCCGAATACACGCTGCTTCAGGCGTGCGAGGCGGCCGGCGCCGAGATTCCGCGCTTCTGCTATCACGAGCGGCTGTCGATCGCCGGCAATTGCCGGATGTGCCTCGTCGAGGTGAAGGGCGGCCCGAAGCCGGTCGCGAGCTGCGCCTGGGGCGTGCGCGATTGCCGTCCGGGTCCCAAGGGCGAGCCGCCGGAAATCTCCACCCGTTCGCCGATGGTGAAGAAGGCGCGCGAAGGCGTGATGGAATTCCTTCTCATCAACCATCCGCTGGATTGCCCGATCTGCGATCAGGGCGGCGAGTGCGACCTTCAGGACCAGGCGATGGGCTACGGTGTCGACACCAGCCGCTTCGCCGAGAACAAGCGCGCGGTCGAGGACAAATATCTCGGCGCGCTGGTCAAGACCTCGATGAACCGCTGCATCCAGTGCACCCGTTGCGTCCGCTTCTCGGCGGAAGTCGCCGGCGCCCCTGAAATGGGCGCGACCGGCCGCGGCGAGGACATGGAGATCACGACCTATCTCGAGCACGCGCTGACGTCTGAGCTTCAGGGCAATCTCGTCGATATCTGCCCGGTCGGCGCGCTGACCTCGAAGCCTTATGCCTTCGCCGCGCGCCCGTGGGAGCTCGGCAAGACCCAGTCGATCGACGTGATGGACGGCGTGGGATCTGCGATCCGCGTCGACACCCGCGGCCGCGAAGTGATGCGTATCCTGCCGCGCATCAACGAGGCCGTGAACGAGGAGTGGATCTCCGACAAGACCCGTCACGTCGTCGACGGCCTGCGCACCCAGCGCCTCGACCGGCCCTATATCCGCGAAGCAGGCAAGCTGCGCGCGGCGAGCTGGCCCGAGGCCTTCGCCGCGATCGCCTCCAAGGCGGCGCGCACCGACGGCAAGCGGATCGGCGCGATCGCGGGCGACCTCGCCGGCGTCGAAGAAATGTTCGCGCTGAAGGATCTGCTGGCCCAATACGGCTCGGCCAATCTGGCGGTGCAGGGCGGCGACGCCTTCGATCCCGCGCTTGGCCGCGGCTCCTACATCTTCAATCCGACGCTCGCCGGCGTCGAGCAGGCCGATGCGCTGCTCATCATCGGCGCCAATCCGCGGAAAGAGGCGGCCGTGTTCAACGCCCGCATCCGCAAGCGCTGGCGCGCCGGCGGCTTCAAGGTCGGCGTGATCGGCGCCAAGCCCGACCTCACGTACGACTATGATCACCTCGGCGCGGGCACCGACACGCTCGGTGAGCTCGCGGCCGGCAAGCACTCCTTCATGGACGTGCTGAAGAACGCCAAGAACCCCATAATCCTGGTCGGGGCGGGCGCGGCCTCGCGTCACGACGGCGCCGCCATTCTCGCAGCCGCGGCCAAGCTCGCGCTCGACGTCGGCGCGCTCAAGGACGGCTGGAACGGCTTCGGCGTCCTGCACGAGAGCGCCTCGCGCGTCGGCGCGCTCGATATCGGCTTTGTCGCCGGTCAGGGCGGACTGAATGCGGCGCAGATGACGACGTTCGGGACGCTCGATCTGCTGTTCCTGCTCGGCGCCGACGAGATCAAGCCGTCGGACGGCACCTTCGTCGTCTATATCGGCACCCACGGCGACCGCGGCGCCCATCGCGCCGACGTGATCCTGCCGGCAGCCGCCTATACCGAGAAGTCCGCGATCTACGTCAATACCGAAGGCCGCGTGCAAATGACCGGACGGGCCGCATTCCCACCGGGTGAGGCCCGCGAGGACTGGGCGATCGTCCGCGCGCTGTCGGAGGCGCTCGGCAAGAAGCTCGGCTATGATTCGCTGTCGGCCCTGCGCCAGGCGATCTTCAAGGCTGTGCCGCATCTAATCCGTCTGGACCAGATCGAGGCCGGCTCGGCCGATCAGATCAAGAAACTCGCGGGGAAGGGCGGCCCGACGGAGAAGGCCCCGTTCAAGCCGCTCGTCGAGGACTTCTATTTGACCAACCCAATCGCGCGTGCGTCCGCCGTGATGGCGGAGTGTTCGCGGCTTGCCTCCGGGCAGATGCTGACCGCAGCGGAGTGAGCTGATGGAATTTTTCGAAAGCGCCTTCTGGACCGGGTTCCTCTGGCCGCTGATCATCATGATCGCGGAGAGCGTCCTGGTGCTGGTCGTCCTGCTGGTGGCGATCGCCTACATCCTGCTCGCCGACCGCAAGATCTGGGCGGCGGTGCAGATCCGCCGCGGCCCGAACGTGGTTGGTCCCTGGGGCCTGCTGCAATCTTTCGCCGACCTCCTGAAGTTCGTGCTGAAGGAGCCGATCATCCCGTCCGGCGCCAACAAGGGCGTGTTTCTCCTTGCTCCCTTGGTCTCATGCGTGCTCGCGCTCGCCGCCTGGGCGGTGATCCCGACCAATCTCGGCTGGGTGATCTCCGACATCAATGTCGGCGTTCTCTTCATCTTCGCGATTTCGTCGCTGTCGATCTACGGCATCATCATGGCCGGCTGGTCGTCGAACTCGAAATATCCGTTCCTGGCGGCGCTGCGCTCGGCGGCGCAGATGGTGTCCTACGAGGTCTCGATCGGCTTCGTCATCATTACGGTGCTGCTCTGCGCCGGCACGCTGAACCTCTCGGCCGTGGTCGAGGCGCAGCATGTCCGCGGCCTCGCCAGCCTGATCGGGTTGCCGCAGCTCACCATCCTGAACTGGTACGTCTGGCCGCTGTTCCCGATGTTCGTGATCTTCTACGTCTCGGCGCTGGCGGAAACCAACCGTCCGCCGTTCGACCTCGTCGAAGCGGAATCCGAGCTCGTCGCCGGCTTCATGGTCGAGTACGGGTCGACGCCGTATCTTCTGTTCATGCTCGGCGAGTATGTCGCGATTGCCACGATGTGCGCGATGGCGACGATCCTGTTCCTCGGAGGCTGGCTGCCGCCGGTGGACCTGCCGCCCTTCAACTGGGTGCCGGGCATCATCTGGTTCTCGCTGAAACTCTTCTTCATGTTCTTCCTGTTCGCGATGGCCAAGGCGATCGTGCCGCGCTACCGCTACGATCAACTGATGCGTCTCGGCTGGAAGGTGTTCCTGCCGTTGTCGCTGGCGATGGTGATCGTGGTCGCCGGTGTGCTGCACTTTGCCGGCATCGCGCCGAAGTGAGGGCCGTCATGGGTATCAACATCAACGCCACTGCACGCTCGCTCCTGTTGTCGGAATTCGTCTCGGCGTTCTTCCTCGCCATGCGCTATTTCTTCCAGCCGAAGCCGACGCTGAACTATCCGTTCGAGAAGGGCCCGATCTCGCCGCGCTTCCGCGGCGAGCATGCGCTGCGCCGCTATCCGAACGGCGAGGAACGCTGTATCGCCTGCAAGCTGTGCGAAGCGGTTTGCCCGGCGCAGGCCATCACCATCGAGGCCGGCCCGCGCCGCAACGACGGCACCCGCCGCACCGTTCGCTACGACATCGACATGGTGAAGTGCATCTATTGCGGCCTCTGCCAGGAAGCCTGTCCGGTCGATGCCATCGTCGAAGGTCCGAACTTCGAGTTCGCGACCGAGACCCGCGAGGAACTGTTCTATGACAAGGCCAAGCTGCTCGCCAACGGCGACCGCTGGGAACGCGAAATCGCGAAAGCGATCGAACTCGACGCGCCGTACCGGTGAGATGAGAGCATGATCCTTCCCGCGCTGTTCTTCTATCTGTTCGCCGGCGTCTGTGTCGCCTCGGCGGTGATGGTGATTGTCTCGCGCAATCCCGTGCACTCCGTGCTGTACCTGATCCTGGCCTTCGTCAACGCCTCCGGCCTGTTCGTGCTGATGGGCGCCGAATTCCTCGCGATGATCCTGATCGTCGTCTATGTCGGCGCGGTCGCGGTCTTGTTCCTGTTCGTGATCATGATGCTCGACGTCGACTTCCTCGAGCTGCGCGAGGGCTTCATCGAGTACCTGCCGGTCGGGCTGGTGATCGGCGGCATCTTCCTGTTCGAGCTGCTGCTCACGGTCGGCTTCTGGGTGATCAACCCCGGCGTCGCCAAGACGATCACGGCGGCGATCCCGACCAACGTCTCGAACACCGAGGCGCTGGGTCTCGTGCTCTATACCAAATACATCCACTACTTCCAGCTCTCGGGCATGGTGCTGCTGGTCGCGATGATCGGCGCCATTGTGCTGACGCTGCGGCACAAGGCGAGCGTGAAGCGGCAGGACATCAACGTTCAGAACGCGCGCACGCCCGAAATAGCGATGGCGATACGCAAGGTGGCGCCGGGGCAGGGGCTCCAGGACTCTGACGCGGCGGAGTGGGTGAAATGACGATCGGGCTCGGACATTATCTGGCGGTCGGCGCGATCCTGTTCACGCTTGGGATCCTCGGCATCTTCCTGAACCGCAAGAACATCATCGTCATCCTGATGTCGATCGAGCTGATCCTGCTCGCGGTCAACGTCAACCTCGTGGCGTTCTCGACCTTCCTCGGCGACATCGTCGGGCAGGTCTTCGCGCTCCTGGTGCTCACCGTCGCGGCCGCTGAAGCCGCAATCGGTCTCGCCATCCTGGTGGTCTATTTCCGCAACCGCGGCTCGATCGCGGTTGAGGACGTCAATCTGATGAAGGGCTGATCGCATGATCCGGAAAAGTGGACACCGGTTTTCCGACCAGATCATGCGGAAAGATTAAGTCATGGTCCAGGCAATCGTCTTTCTGCCTCTGCTGGGCGCCATTCTGGCCGGCCTCATCGCGCTGTTCGGCGCGCATGCCCGCAACCCCTCGGGCGACACGGTCGAGCATCACGATGATCACGGTCATGGCGCGCACGCCCATGCGTCCGATACGATCAACGAGGATGCGTCGGTCATCCACGAAACTCACCACGAACCCGGCGACGGCCACGACGACCACCACGTCTCCGAGCCGCCCGCGGCGGGCTCGCGCGGCGCCGAGCTGATCACCACGGCATTGCTGTTCGTGTCGGCTGCGCTGTCCTGGATGACGCTGGTCGATGTCGGCTTCATGCACCACGACATCCGCATTCCGCTGCTGCCGTGGATCCTCTCCGGCGATCTCCAGGTCTACTGGACGCTGCGGGTCGACACGCTCACCGCCGTGATGCTGGTGGTCGTGACCACCGTGTCCTCGCTCGTGCACCTCTATTCCATCGGCTACATGGACGAGGATCCGAACCGGCCGCGCTTCTTCGGCTATCTCTCGCTGTTCACCTTCGCCATGCTGATGCTGGTGACCGCCGACAACCTCGTGCAGCTGTTCTTCGGCTGGGAAGGCGTGGGTCTGGCGAGCTACCTCCTGATCGGCTTCTGGTACCAGAAGCCGTCGGCGAACGCCGCCGCCATCAAGGCCTTCGTGGTCAACCGCGTCGGCGATTTCGGCTTCGCGCTCGGCATCTTCGCGATCTTCCTGCTGGCCGGCTCGACCGATTTCGAGACCATCTTCCACGCCGCGCCGGGCTTGACCGGCAAGACCATCGACTTCCTCGGCTGGCACGCCGACGCGCTGACCCTGACCTGCCTGCTGCTGTTCATGGGCGCGATGGGCAAATCGGCGCAGTTCCTGCTGCACACCTGGTTGCCGGACGCGATGGAAGGCCCGACCCCGGTGTCGGCCCTGATCCATGCCGCGACCATGGTCACCGCCGGCGTGTTCATGGTGGCGCGTCTGTCGCCGCTGTTCGAGCTCGCGCCGAACGCGCAGGCCGTCGTGATGTTCTTCGGCGCCACCACGGCGTTCTTCGCGGCGACCATTGGCCTCGTCCAGAACGACATCAAGCGCATCGTCGCTTACTCGACCTGTTCGCAGCTCGGCTACATGTTCGTGGCGATGGGGGCAGGGGCCTATTCGGTCGGCATGTTCCATTTGTTCACGCACGCCTTCTTCAAGGCGCTGTTGTTCTTGGGCTCCGGCTCGGTGATCTACGCGATGCATCACGAGCAGGACATCCGCAACATGGGCGGCCTCTGGCGCAAGATCCCCTACACCTACGCAGTGATGGTGGTCGGCACGCTCGCGCTCACCGGCTTCCCGCTCACCGCCGGCTATTTCTCGAAGGACGCGATCATCGAGTCGGCCTACGCCTCGCACAATCCGTTCGCGATGTACGGCTTCCTGATGACGGTCGTCGCGGCCGGCCTGACCTCGTTCTACTCGTGGCGCCTGATCTTCAAGACCTTCCACGGCGAGCCGCATGACGATCATCACTACGAGGCTGCGCATGAAGCGCCGATCTGGATGCTGATCCCGATCGGTGTGCTCGCGGTCGGCTCCATCCTGGCCGGATTCCCGTTCAAGGAGCTGTTCGCCGGGCACGGCATCGAGGAGTTCTTCCGCGAATCCGTGAAGATGAATCCGCACATCATCGAGGAGATGCACCACATCCCCGAGACCATCGCCTTCCTGCCGACGGTGATGATGGTGCTGGGCTTCCTGGTGTCGTACCTGTTCTACATCCGCCGGCCCTATCTGCCGGTCGAGCTCGCGAACACGCAGCCGATGCTGTACAAGTTCCTGCTCAACAAATGGTACTTCGACGAGCTCTACGACATCATCTTCGTCCGTCCGGCGAAGTGGATTGGCTACCAGCTCTGGAAGAAGGGCGACGGCTTCATCATCGACGGCCTCGGCCCCGACGGCGTCTCTGCCCGGGTGTTGGACGTCACCCGCAACGTCGTGAAAATCCAGACCGGCTATCTCTACCACTACGCGTTCGCCATGCTGATCGGTGCCGCCGGCCTGATCACCTGGTTCATGTTCGGCTTTGGGGGCCAGTAAAATGACGACCTGGCCAATTCTATCCGTCACGACGTTCCTGCCCCTGGTCGGCGCGCTGATCGTCTATCTCAGCCGCGGCGATGACGAGGCGGCCAGGCGCAACTCGCGCTGGATCGCGCTGTGGACCACGCTGATCACCTTCGCGGTGTCGGTGATCCTGGTCATGCGGTTCGATGCGTCGAGCGCCGACTTCCAGTTCGTCGAGAAGGCGAATTGGCTCGCCACCGGCATCACCTACCACATGGGCGTGGACGGCATCTCGTTGCCGCTGGTGATCCTGACCACCGCCATCATGCCGTTCTGCATCATCGCGAGCTGGAAGGCGATCACCAACCGCGTCCGCGAATACATGATGGCGTTCCTGATCCTGGAAACGCTGATGATCGGCACCTTCTCGGCGCTCGATCTCGTGCTGTTCTACCTGTTCTTCGAAGGCGGCCTGATCCCGATGTTCCTGATCATCGGCGTCTGGGGCGGTCCGCGCCGGGTCTATGCGTCCTTCAAGTTCTTCCTCTATACGCTGCTCGGCTCGGTGCTGATGCTGCTTGCCATCATGGCGCTGTACTGGAACGGCGGCACCACCGACATCCCGACCCTGATGCACACCGCCGTGCCGCGCTCGCTGCAGACTTGGGCGTGGCTCGCCTTCTTCGCCTCGTTCGCGGTGAAGATGCCGATGTGGCCGGTGCACACCTGGCTTCCCGACGCCCACGTCGAGGCGCCGACCGCGGGCTCGGTGGTCCTGGCGGCGATCATGCTGAAGATGGGCGGCTACGGCTTCCTGCGTTTCTCGCTGCCGATGTTCCCGCTCGCCTCGCATGACTTCGCGCCGCTAATGTTCACTCTCTCGGCCATCGCCATCATCTACACCTCGCTGGTGGCTCTGATGCAGGAGGACATGAAGAAGCTGATCGCGTACTCCTCGGTGGCGCATATGGGCTTCGTCACCATGGGCATCTTTGCCGGCACCATGCAGGGCGTCGCTGGCGGCGTGTTCCAGATGATCTCGCACGGCATCGTCTCCGGCGCGCTGTTCCTCTGCGTCGGCATCGTCTACGACCGCATGCACACGCGTGAGATCGCGGCCTATGGCGGCCTCGTCAACCGGATGCCGCTCTATGCGCTGACCTTCATGGTCTTCACCATGGCCAATGTCGGCCTGCCCGGCACCTCCGGCTTCGTCGGCGAGTTCATGACGCTGCTCGGCACCTTCAAGGTCTCGATCCCGACCGCGTTCTTCGCCACCTTCGGCGTGATCCTCTCGGCCTGCTATGCGCTGTGGCTCTACCGCAAGGTCGTGTTCGGGGCGCTGGTCAAGCCGTCGCTGGCGAGCATGAAGGATCTCACCTTCCGGGAGGGCCTGACGCTCTTCCCGCTGATCGCGCTGACGATCCTGTTCGGCATCTATCCGAAGCCGGTGCTCGACATGTCGGCGGCCTCGGTCCAGCAACTCGTCAACAATTACAACACCGCTGTGACGGCCGTGAAGGCCGCCGCACTGCTCCAGTGAGCGGGCAGGTCAGGATATCGCCATGAGCTTTGAGACTGCAGGTTATCAACTGACGCCGGTGCTGCCCGAGCTCGTGCTCGCGGTCGGGGCGATGGCACTCCTGATGCTCGGCGCCTATCGCGGGCAGGAGACCACCAAGACGGTCACAACGCTCGCGGTGCTGCTCCTGATCGTGGTCGGCGTGCTCGAATACATGTTGCCCGCGGGCAAGCACGTGACCTTCGGCGGCAGCTTCATCGTCGATGATTTTGCCCGCTTCATGAAGATCCTGGCCCTGATCGGCTCGGCGGTGACGCTGGTGCTGTCGACCGAGTTCCTGTCGGATCCGTCGCGCCGCATCTTCGAATACGCGATCCTGGTGCTGCTCTCGACGCTAGGCATGATGGTGCTGATCTCGGCCGGCGATCTGATCTCGCTCTATCTCGGCCTCGAATTGATGTCGCTGGCACTCTACGTCGTGGCGGCCTCCAACCGCGACAACGCCAAGTCGACCGAAGCCGGCCTGAAGTACTTCGTGCTCGGGGCGTTGTCCTCGGGCATGCTGCTCTACGGCTCCTCGCTGATCTATGGCTTCACCGGCACGGTCGCCTTCACCGGCATCGCGGCGGCCGCGACGATCTCGAATGTCGGCCTGGTGTTCGGTCTCGTATTCCTGCTCGCCGGCCTCTGCTTCAAGGTCTCGGCCGTGCCGTTCCACATGTGGACGCCCGACGTCTACGAGGGCGCGCCGACGCCCGTGACAGCCTTCTTCGCCTCGGCGCCGAAGGTGGCCGCGCTCGCGGTCTTCACTCGGGTTACGTTGACCGCATTCCCGGGCATCGTCTCGCAGTGGCAGCAGATCCTGGTGTTCGTGGCGATCGCCTCGATGGCGCTGGGCTCGTTCGCCGCGATCGGGCAGAGCAACATCAAGCGCCTGATGGCCTATTCCTCGATCGGCCACATGGGCTTTGCCCTGGTCGGTCTTGCCGCAGGCACGGTCGAGGGCGCGCAGGGCGTGTTGATGTACATCGTGATCTATGTCGCGATGACGCTGGGCTCCTTCGCCATCATCCTGGCCATGAAGCGCAACGGCCAGCCGGTCGAGCAGATCAGCGATTTCGCGGGGCTCTCGCGGACCAATCCGCTGCTCGCCTTCATGTTCGCGATGCTGCTGTTCTCGCTCGCCGGCATTCCGCCGCTCGCCGGCTTCTTCGCCAAATGGTACGTCTTCGTCGCCGCCATCAAGGCGAATTTGTTCACGCTCGCCGTCATCGGCGTGCTGACCAGCGTGGTCGGCGCCTACTACTATCTCAGCATCGTCAAGACGATGTATTTCGACGAGCCGGCCGGACAGGTCGATCCGGTGCGCGTCGAAGTCAAGACGGTGCTGGCGGTCGCGGGCCTGTTCAACATTCTGTTCGCCCTGTTCGCAGGTCCCGTGGTGAGCGTCGCCTCCGCCGCGGCAAAGTCGCTGTTCTAGGATGGCATTCGCGCTCGGTCCTCGTGCGGCGTCGGCGGGCTACAAGCTCGCAGCTTTCGAACGGACCGGCTCGACCAATACCGAGGCGATCGAGCACGCAAGGGGCGGCGAACGCGGCCCGATGTGGTTCGTGACGTCGGAGCAGACCGCCGGCCGTGGCCGCCGCCAACGCGCCTGGATCGCACCGAAGGGTAACCTAGCAGCCAGCGTCCTCGAAGTCCTCGATGTCGCCCCTTCCGTCGCCGCGACGATCGGCTTTGCGGCCGGGCTGGCCGAGGAGGCCGCTCTGGAGAAGGTCAGCCTGGAGGCGGCACTGCGCCTCGGCGAGGGCCGTCCCCGCTACACCCTGAAATGGCCTAACGACGTGCTGGCCGGCGGCAAGAAGCTGGTCGGCATCGGCCTGGAGGCCGAAGCCATCGCCGAGCGTCTTGCCATCGTTGTCGGCATCGGCACCAACGTCGTCGCCGCGCCCGAGGGCACGCCCACACCGGCGGTGTCACTGGCCGCGCTCGGCGTCCAGATCAGCGCGGAGGAGTTGTTCTCGGCGCTCTCGGACGCCTGGGTGGAATTCCGCGGTATCTGGGACAATGGTCGCGGCTTTGCCGAAATTCGCAAATTGTGGCTGGAGCGCGCCGCCGGCCTCGGCGAGCGGGTCGCGATCCACACGGGAGTGATGACGCTGGAAGGCATTTTTGACACGATCGACGACACCGGCTGCCTGATCGTCCGCACCGCGGAGGGCCGGCGCGTGCCGGTGGCCGCGGGCGAGGTGTTCTTCGGCACGGTCGCCTCCGTGGGAGCTGCGTGATGGCGAAGCCTGAAGAACTGGTATTTGCACCGCTCGGCGGGGTCGGCGAGATCGGCATGAATTTGTCGATCTACGGCCTCGGCAACCGCCAGCAGCGGGCCTGGCTGGCGATCGATCTCGGCGTCTCCTTCGGCGACGAGGAGCATCTGCCGGGAATCGACCTGATCATGCCGGACGTCAGCTTCCTGGAGAAGGAACGCAAGAACCTGATGGGGCTGGTGCTGACCCACGCCCATGAGGACCATTTCGGCGCCATCATCGACCTGTGGCCGAAGCTGAAATGCCCGATCTACGCGACCCAGTTCAGCGCCGCGCTGTTCGAGGCCAAGTGCGCCGCCGAGCGCAATGCACCGAAGATCCCGGTGACGGTGGTGCCGTCGGGCGGACGCGTCGATATCGGCCCGTTCAACGTCGAGTTCATCCCGGTCGCGCATTCGATTCCGGAGTCGCATGCGCTGGCGATTCACACCGAAGTCGGCACGGTGCTGCACACCGGCGACTGGAAGATCGATCCGACCCCGATCATCGGCCGCCCGACCGACGAAAAGCGGCTGCGGGAGCTAGGCGATGCGGGCCTGCTCGCCTTGATCGGCGATTCCACCAACGCCGTGCGCGACGGCCGCTCGCCCTCGGAAGCCGAGGTTGCCAAATCCATCACCGAGCTCGTCAAGGCCGCCAAGGGCCGCGTCGCGGTCACGACCTTTGCCTCCAACGTCGCGCGCCTCAAGGCCGTCGCCATCGCTGCGAAGGCCGCCGACCGTGAGGTCGTCGTGGTCGGCCGCGCCATGGAGCGTGTGGTGCAGGTCGCACGCGAGACCGGCTATCTCGACGGCGTGCAGAGTTTCCGCTCCGCCGAGGTCTACGGTCATCTGCCGCAGGACAAGGTGCTGGCGCTCTGCACCGGCAGCCAGGGCGAGCCGCGTGCCGCGCTGGCGCGCATCGCCAATGACGACCATCCCGAGATCACGCTCAATCGCGGCGACAGCGTGATCTTCTCCTCGCGCACCATTCCCGGCAACGAGAAGGCGGTCGGCGCGATCATCAATGGCCTGGTTATGCAGGGCGTGGAGGTCATCACCGACCGCGACCAGCTGGTCCATGTCTCCGGCCATCCCCGCCGCGACGAATTGCGCGACATGATCGCCTGGACCCGGCCGCAGCTCCTGATTCCCGTCCATGGCGAGGCCCTGCACCTGAACGAGCACGCCAAGCTCGCCCGTGCCGCCGGCGTGCCGCGCGTGCTGGTCTGCCGCAACGGCGATCTCGTCAAGCTCGGCCCCGGCGATCCCGGCATCATTGGGCAAGTGCCTGCGGGCCGTCTCTACAAGGACGGCACGATTCTGGAGGACTCCAAGTCCCGCGCGGTGGTCGAGCGGCGCCGCATGGCCTTCTCCGGCTGCGCCTTTGTCGCCATCGTCATGACGGAGCAGGGCGAGCTTGCCGACGATCCCGCGGTCGAACTGGTCGGCATCCCCGAGAAGAACAGAGCGGGCGAGCCCTTCGACGACATCGTGTTCGACGCCGTGGTCTCCACCGTCGAGGGCCTACCGAAGGCGCGCCGTCGCGACGCGGATGCGCTGGCGGAGTCGGTGCGACGCGCTGTCCGCTCCGTGATCAACGAACATTGGGGTAAAAAGCCCCCCTGTCTGGTACACGTCCTGACAGTGTAACGGGAGAAGCACAATGCTGGGCCGGCTCAACCATGTCGCGATCGCGACTAAGGACGCCGTCAAGGCCGCCAGGATCTATGGCGCCGCGTTCGGGGCCCAGATCTCGGAGGCCGTCGCGCTGCCCGAGCATGGCGTCACCACCGTGTTCGCGACGCTGCCCAACACCAAGATCGAGTTCATCGAGCCGCTCGGCGAAGCCTCGCCGATCGCTAAGTTCCTCGATCGCAACGCCGACGGCGGCATCCACCACGTCTGCTACGAGGTGGTCGACATCATTGCGTCGCGCGACACGCTGGTGAAGGAGGGCGCAAGGGTGCTCGGCGACGGCGTGCCGAAGATCGGCGCCCACGGCAAGCCGGTGCTGTTCCTGCACCCGAAGGATTTTTCCGGCGCGCTGGTCGAAATCGAGCAGGCATAGGCCGAACCATGGCCATCCAGATCTCAACCGCAATCGCGATCTACTTCGTCATCTGGTGGGTCGCGCTGTTCCTGACGCTGCCGTTCGGCGTGCGCAGCCAGCACGAGGACGGCGTCGGAGTGCCGGGCAGCGACCCCGGTGCGCCGATCCTGACGCGAATGAGGAGCAAGCTGATCTGGACCACGATCATCTCGGCGATCATCTACGGGATCGCCATGGTCGCCTATCACGCCGGCTATCTCTCGATCGAGCGCCTGTCGAAATTGATGGGCATGCCGTTCTAAGAATTTTTGGTTGGCTTTGTTGGGGGACCAATGACTTTTCAGCGGATCGTCGTCGCGCTTCTGGTGCTGATCGTCGCCGGCCTCGGTGCCATCGGCTATTTCGAGTGGAAGATGGCCGTGCAGGTGCGCACCCTGAAGGCGTTCGTCGAGGGCTACGTCTTCAACGAGGCCGTGGTCGCCTGCGAGCAGGCCAAGAGCTCGACGCCGTTCAAGTGGAACGGAGGCAAGAGCACCGCGGTGATTGGCCTGAACTCGGTCAAAACAGACAAATACACCGTCAGCGCCAGCTACACGCTGGTGGCGGACAGCGTCTATTGTGATTACGATCCGATCAAAAGAAAGGCCGAGATCGGCTCGAGCTTCCTGGAGCGGGAGTAACGATCCGGCCCCTATATGGGATGGGATCGTCATGGCGCAGGGGCAGGCGGACTACCGGATTCTGCATGAGGCTGACTCGCGGGATTATCTCGCAGGCGTTCCGGATATCACTGCGACCCTCGGTGGCGAGCCGGCCTCCTGGTCGATCACCGAAGTCGGCGACGGCAATCTCAATCTCGTCTTCATCGTCAAGGGCGGCCGCGGCGGCGTCGCCGTCAAGCAGGCGCTGCCCTATGTCCGCCTGGTCGGCGAGAGCTGGCCGCTGCCGCTGTCCCGGGCTCATTACGAATATCTCGCCTTGTCGCGGCAGGCCGAGCTCGCCCCCGGCCTCGTGCCGGCGCTGCTGCATCACAACGAGGCCCTGGCGCTGACGGTGATGGAGCTGCTCGAGCCCCACATCATCATGCGCAAGGGGATGGTTGCGGGCTCGCAATATCCGCGCTTTGTCGATGACATCACCACCTTCATGGCGCGGACCTTGTTCTTCACCTCCGACCTCGCGCTGTCGGCGGCCGAGAAGAAGCAGGGCATCGCAGCCTTCGCCGGCAACCATGCGCTGTGCAAGATCACCGAGGATCTGATCTTCACCGATCCCTACCGCATCGCCGAGCAGAACCGCTGGACCGCGCCATATCTCGATGCGCTCGCCGCAGAGCTGCGCGAGGATATGGAATTGCATGTCGCGATCTCCCGGCTGAAGCTGAAGTTCATGGCAAGCCCCGAGGCGCTGCTCCACGGCGACCTGCACACCGGCTCGATCATGGTGACGGAGAGCCAGACGCGGGTGATCGACCCCGAATTCGCGTTCTACGGCCCGATGGGTTTCGATGTCGGCGCCGTGCTGGCCAACCTCTTGATGGCCTATTTTGCCTCCGCCGGCCACGAACGCTCCCCGGGCGAACGGCGTGCGTTCGAAGTCTGGGTCCTGGAAACGGTCGAGCAGGTCTGGAACGCGTTCGCGCGCAAGTTCCTCGATCTCTGGCGCGCTGGCGCCGCGGGCGATGCCTATCCCGCCTCGCTCTTCGCCGGCGAAACAGGCGCGGCACGGCTGGAGGCCGAGCGGCAGGCCTACATGCAGCGGCTGTTCGCGGATACGGTCGGCTTCGCCGCGGCAAAAACCATTCGCCGCATCTTCGGCCTCGCCCACAATATCGATTTCGAGCTGATCGATGATCCGCGCCGGCGCGCCACCAGCGAAGCACGCGCGGTGCGGCTGGCGCGCGCGCTGATGCTGGAGGCGGGGGCGTTTCCGGCCATCGCGGACGTCACCTCCGCAGCGCGAAAATTGCGCGACTGGCAGCCGGAGTTTTAGCGGGCGTCTTCGCAAATCGGCGGGGCCCGCGCGACGCTCGCATACGTCAACCCCTTCAAGGCGCTTGCGCTCGACCCGCCGTGGATGGTCAACTCTGGTCCCAGAGCACGGCTTGCGTTGTCGGAGGGACCATGATGTTCAGGATAGTGGCGATCGTCGCAGGTCTGGGGCTGGCACTGGCCGCCTCGGCGGAGGCCCAGACCCCGCGCAAGGGCGGAACCATCCGGATGACCGCGCCTTATGGCTCGAGTTTCACCAGCCTGGACATTCTTACCACGCAGCGCGCCCAGGACGAGATCTACGCCAAGGCCCTGCACCGGTCGCTCTACATCTGGAATTCCACGGAAGGCAAGCCGGTGCTGGAGCTTGCCAAGGAGGACGTCGTCTCGGGCGGAGGTCTCGTCCACACCTTCAAGCTGCGCGACGACGCCTATTTCCACAACGGCCGCAAGATGACGGCCGACGACGTCATCTGGACCTACAACCGCATCATGGACGGCACCAAGGCTTATCCCGGCGCGCGCTATGTCCGCGTGATCGAGGGCGCGGCGGCGGTTGAGAAGGGCCAGGCCAAGGAGATCTCCGGCCTGAAGAAGATCGACGACTTCACCATCGAGATGAAGCTGACCGAGAAAGTCGATCCTGGCTTCTACTTCTGGAACGCGATCACGTCGATCTATCCCGCCGACGAAGCCGCCAAGGAGAGCTTTCTCCAGAAGCCAATCGGTCTAGGGCCCTTCAAATTCGTCGAGCACGTGCCGGGATCGCGCATCGTCCTGGAGCGGTGGGACCGGTTCTACAAGCCTGGCAAGCCCTACGCCGACAAGATCATCGTGTCGGTCATGGGCGAGGCCGCGGCCCGCGATGTCGCTTTCCGCAACAAGGAGATCGACACCTCCGTGCTGGGACCGGCGCAATATGTCGCCTATCAGAACGACGCCGACCTCAAGGGCACCGTCGTCGAAGTCGCCGAGGTCTTCACCCGCTACATGGGGATGAATCCCGCGTTCAAGCCATTTGCCGACAAGCGTGTCCGGCAGGCGATCAACTATGCGATCGACACCGATTTGATTATCAACAAGCTGGTCAAGGGCAAGGCCTATCGCGCGACCAGCTGGCTGCCGCTGACCTCTCCCGTCTACGACAAGGCCATGAAGCCCTACGCCTTCGATCCCGCCAAGGCCAAGCAGCTGCTCGCCGAGGCCGGCTATCCCTCGGGCTTCGAATTCGAATGGACCACCAGCCAGAACGAGAGCTGGGGCCTGCCGATCGTCTCGGCCGTGATCCCGATGCTGGACCGGGTGGGCATCAAGGCCAAGGTCAAGCAGGTCGAGACCGCGGTGCTGGCGGAGGTGGTCCGCAGCGGCGACTACCAGGCCTTCGTCTATTCGCAGGCGACCGGACCCGATCCCCAGGCCGCCCTCAAATGCTTCCACTCATCGACACCGCAGTCGGCCTGCAACTACATGAACTTCAAGAATGCCGAGTTCGACAAGCTGATCGACGAAGCCGGGCAGTCCGATGACGCTGCAAAGCGTACCCAGCTGCTGCAGAAGGCCAATGCTGTTCTCTACGAAGAGGCGCCGGTCTGGTTCTTCAACTACAACAAGGCCGTCATGGCGGTGCAGCCGTGGCTCAAGGGGGTTCAGCTGAACGCAACCGAGCTGACCCATCAGAACGTCGAAGACCTCTGGGTCGACGAGACCTCGCCCGCGAAGTGACACGCGCTCTCGCGCTTCCTCCGTCGCAATGAACGACGGAGGGAGAGAGGAAAAGTGCCGATGCTCTCCTTCCTGTTCCGCCGCCTCCTGCAGACCATTCCGACCGTGCTCGCCGTGGTGGCTCTGGTGTTCGTGCTGTTCAGCGTCGTTCCCGGCAGCATCGTCTCGTCCATGAGTGACGATGCCGATCCGCAGGTCGAGCTGCGCATGAAGAAGCAACTCGGGCTCGACGATCCCCTCTATCTCCGCTTCGGCACCTACATCGCCAAGCTTGCGACCGGTGATTTCGGAACCTCGTTCCGGACGCGCGAGCCTGTGACGTTTATGATCGCCAAACGGATATGGCCGACGCTCCAGCTCATCTTCACAGCAATGGCGTTTTCCGTCGTGATCGGCGTACCCCTGGGTTTCATCGCCGCGCTCAAGCCGGGAGGCATCGTCGATACGCTGGCCATGGTCGTGGCGGTGTCAGGCCTTTCGATCGCCAAATTCTGGCTCGGACTGGTGCTGATGTATCTGTTTGCGTTGAAGCTCGGCTGGCTGCCGAGTTTCGGCTATGGCGATGGCGGACTGAAGTACCTGATCCTTCCGGCCGTGACACTCGGCGTCTCGCCGATGGCGCTGTTCGCCCGGACCACACGCGCCGCGGTGCTCGAGATCATGACCGCGGATTTCGTCCGCACCGCGCGCTCCAAGGGCATGAGCGAGACGCGGGTCGTGAAGTGGCATGTGATGCGCAACGCGCTCGTCATCATTCTCACCACCGTCGGCCTCCAGTTCGGCGCGCTGATGGGGCAGGCGGTCGTGGTCGAGAAACTGTACTCCTGGCCGGGCATCGGCTCGCTGCTGGTCGACAGTGTCCTGCAGCGCGACATTCCGGCCGTCCAGGGCTCCATTCTTGTCGTGGTGCTGTCCTTTCTTGCGATCAATCTGCTGATCGACGTGCTCTATGGGGTGATCGATCCCAGGATCCGATACGCATGAAGCTGCGCGCCAATCTCATCATCGGTGGCGCGCTGTTCGCGCTCGCAATCCTGGTCGGTCTGCTCGCGCCCTGGCTGGCGCATACCGATCCCGTCCTGGATGCCAATCTGCTCAGCTCGGAGGAGCCTCCGAGCTGGACCTGGTGGTTCGGCACCGACGATCAGGGCCGCGACATCTATTCCCGCGTCGTCTATGGCGCGCGCGTCTCGCTGACGGTCGGCATCGTCTCGCAGCTCATCAACAGCGTCATCGGCGTGGCGCTGGGCCTGAGTGCCGGCTATTGGGGCGGCTGGTGGGACGATGTCGTCAACGGCCTGACCAATCTCATGCTCGCGATCCCCTCGCTGATCTTCGCGCTGGCTATCATGGCGGTGCTTGGTCCCGGCCTCACCAGCCTTCTGATCGCACTCGGCCTGACCAACTGGTCCTTCACGTGCCGGATCGCGCGGGCCTCCGCGCTGTCGCTGAGGAGCCAGGGCTATGTGCAGGCCGCGACCGTGCTCGGCTACGGCGATCTGCGCATCATGATCACGCAGCTGCTGCCGAACATGCTAGGGCCGATCGTCGTCATCGGCACGCTCGGCATGGGCAGCGCGGTGCTGTCCGAAGCCGCGTTGTCGTTCCTCGGCCTCGGCGTCCGCCCGCCGTTTCCGAGCTGGGGCAGCATGCTGTCGGATGCCCGCGACCAGATCACGACGGCACCGTGGCTCTCGGTGTTTCCCGGCCTTGCCATTTTCCTGACGGTGCTCGGGCTCAATCTGCTCGGCGACGGCCTGCGCGACATCCTCGATCCACAATCGCGGAGCCGGCGCACATGACCGGCGCGCCGCTGATCGAAGTCGAGGATCTGCGGATCGATCTCGACGATGGATCGCAACGCGTTGCGGCGGCCGAGGGCATTTCATTCCGCATCGATCGCGGCGAGACCTTCGGCCTGGTCGGCGAATCCGGCTGCGGCAAGAGCATCACGGCGCTCGCCTTGATCGGCCTGTTGCGGCAGCCATTGTCGATCGGCGGCGGCGTCATCCGGTTTGAGGGGCGGGAGATCCAGCACCTTTCCGCGGCCAAGCAGCGCCAGCTGCGCGGCAATCGCATCGCCATGATCTTCCAGGAGCCGATGACGGCGCTGAACCCGGTCTCGCCGGTGGGCCGGCAGATCGCCGAGATGTTCGTGCTGCACAAGGGCAAGAGCTGGCGGGAAGCCGACAGGCTGGCGGTCGAGGCGCTGGCGAGCGTCCGCGTTCCCGCGCCGGAGCGGCGCGTGAAGGATTACCCGCACCAGCTCTCG
>NZ_JADPIT010000015.1:998519-1006266 GCF_023073035.1 Bradyrhizobium sp. 62 | reverse complement strand
GCGGCATGCGCCAGCGCGTGATGATCGCCATCGCGCTCGCCTGCGGTCCGGATCTCCTGATCGCCGACGAGCCAACAACGGCACTCGACGTCACCGTGCAAGCCGAAATCATCGAGCTGATGCGGAATTTATGCGCCGAGCGGGGAACCGCGATCCTGATGATCAGCCACGATCTGGGGCTGGTCGCCAATGTCTGCCGCCGCGTGGCCGTGATGTATGCCGGCCGCATCGTCGAGGAGCGCGGCTCGGCCGATATTTTCCGGGCACCCTCGCACCCCTATACGCGAGGCCTGGTCGCCTCGCTGCCGCGGCTCGGCAGTCGCGCTGCGCTTGGCCGGACCCGGCTGACGGAGATCGCGGGTGTGGTCCCGGCCATCACGAATTTCCCCGACGGCTGCCGGTTCAATCCGCGTTGCGCGCAGGCGACCGATATTTGCCGGACAGTCGCGCCGGGAGCGGATTTTCTGGAGGCCGGCGGTCTGGTCAGGTGTCACCACCATGCATGAGCCGCAAGACAGGTTGGATGAGACACGGCCGGACGACGATGTCATTCTCAGCGTGAGGGATCTCGCGGTCCATTTTCCGCTCGGAGGCGGCCTGCTGGGGCGCGGCCGGCGGCTGCTCCGTGCCGTCGACGGGGTCGATCTCACCCTGAAGCGCGGCGAATGCCTCGGCCTCGTCGGCGAGTCCGGCTCCGGCAAGTCGACGGTCGCATTGTCGATCCTTGGCCTGGTGACCCCGACGCGCGGCCGCATCGTGCTGGACGGACAGGACGTGACCAACCGGCCATCCGGCGATCGGAAGGCGCTGGCCCGCATCGTGCAGATCGTGTTTCAGGATCCCTATGCCTCGCTCAATCCGCGCCAGACCGTTCGCCGCACGCTGGAAGATCCCCTGCGCGTGCATGGCGTCACGGCCAAGAGCGAGATCGAGGACCGCGTCGCGAAGATGCTGCGGCATGTGGGCCTGCGGCCTGAGCAGGCCGACCGCTACCCGCATGAATTCTCGGGCGGCCAGCGCCAGCGCATCGGCATTGCCCGCGCCCTGATCCTCAATCCCAGGATCGTCATCTGCGACGAGCCCGTCTCGGCGCTCGACGTCTCGATCCGCGCCCAGATCATCAATCTGCTGCTGGAATTGAAGGAAACCCTCGGTCTCTCCTACATCATGATCAGCCACGATCTCGGCGTCGTCGAACACATGAGCGACAAGGTCGCCGTGATGTATCTCGGCCGCATCGTCGAGAACGGCCACTGGCGCGAGATCTTCGAGCGGCCGGCGCACCCCTATACGCAAGCCCTGATCGCCGCCATCCCCGATCCCTTGCGTCATGCACCGCTGGCGACGACAGGCGGCGACCTTCCCAACCCGCTCAATCCGCCGAACGGATGCGCCTTCAGCCCGCGGTGCCGGTATGCGGAGGCCGTGTGTCGGAGCGAGCCGGGGCCGGCGCTGGAGACGCGAGCCGACGGGCACGCGGTGAGGTGTTGGCGGGCGGAGGAGATTGCGGGGCAGGCGGCGTTGGCCTTGCCTGAGGGCCAGCCGCTCTAGGGTGGAAGGCGAGGTTCACTTCAGTCCAGCCAACACAACGTCGCGGACTACCCGGATGGGCGGCATCCATTGCCTCTCATCGGCGTAATTTCCGCAGGTTATGGCCACCACGATATCGAGGTCGGGCATCGCGAACAACCGCTGACCACCGTAACCGAAGCCGCCGATCCAATGCGTGATGGGCCGGTTCGGCGGATGGCCGTACTGGAAGTTGCCGCTGTACCAAAAGTAGCCGTATTGACGCTGCTCGTCGCACGGGACGTAGGGCTGGAACGCTTTCGCGAGCCATTCCGACGAAACGATCTGGCGTCCATCCCACTGGCCACGGTTGAGGACCAATTGCCCAACGCGCGCAAGGTCGCGCGGCGTCATGCGCAGGCCGGATGCGGGTGCGGGTTGGCCGTTGAATCCTTTGGACCATTCGGTCGGACCAACCCCGATGGGATCGAACAGTCGTGTGCGCGCAAAGTCGGGTAGCGACTGGCCGACGCCTTTTACCAGCAAATTGCCGATAAGCTCGGTTCCAGCCGCGCCATAGATCCAGCGCGCTCCGGGATCGGAAATGAACGGTCGGCTGAAGACGTAGCGCAAACGATCGGGCGAGCTCTCCATCTGGATTTCGCTGTTATTGGGATCCTGGTAGGGAATGTCCTCGTTCCAATCGAACCCCAGGGTCATGGTGAGCGCGTGCGCGACGGTCAGACGCTTGAGGCGGGCATCGGTTGCGACATCGGCATAGTCGGGAAATTGCGCGATCAGCGGTTGATCCGGCGCAGGCACCTTTCCGAGATCGAGGGCGATTCCGTAAAGCAGGCCGAGAACGCTCTTCGTGACGGAGCGCAGGTCGTGCAGGGTGTCGGGACCGAAGGCGACGCGGCCGAGAGAAGCGCCCCAGGCTTCGTCCTCGCCGGCGAAATAGCGTTCGAGCACGATCTTGCCCGCTCGCGTGACGAAGACACCATGCAGACCCCAAGCACGATTTTCGGCAATCAGTTTGTCGAGCCGCGCATCGAGATCCGGCACAAAGCCTGCCTCGGATGGCGTCATCGATTGCCAGTCGAACGGAGCCGAGGTAAGCGGACCTGCGCTCATGAGAAGCGCCCCTCCACCCATAAGCAGGGCCCGGCGACCAATTGCGGTCATGCGAATGTCTCCGATATGAGAAGTCTGCGCCCTCAGCGTGAGCCAAACGCTCACCGGATGCGCCATCCGCTGACACCTACCAGACGAGGGCGACGATTTGCGAGCGCCTTCTCGACCGGCAGCGCCCGCAGCCACGCGCGAAAACTGACGACCTCGGGACAATCCGCGGTGCCTTCAGGCGCAACCAGCCAATCGCCCAAACCCGATCCCTCATCGATCCGGTCGCAGCGATAGCCCGGATGGCGGCTGAGGCCGCGGGCGATCAGCAGGTCGACCTTGCCTTCGACCAATTCGTGCAGGCCGGCCGGATGCAGCACCCGCAAGCCGATCTCCGCATGCGTGCTGCGAAATTCTGCCAGATCGAGGCGGCGGAGGTCGAAGCCGCCATGGACCCCCAATTGCAGCAGCACCGCACCTGCCGGCCTCAATTGCGAGGTCGCTTCCGCAATGTGGCGAAAGCCTTCGGAGACCCCGGGCAGATAGGCCTGACCGGCCGCGGTGAGGATGAGCTGCTTGTGCAGCCGCTCGAACAGCTGCACGCCGAGGCGCGCCTCCAGGGCCTTCACTTGCTGCCCCACGGCGGCCGGCGTCACGTGCAGCTCGTGTGCGGCCAGCTTGAAGCTGAGATGCCGCGCGGCGGCTTCGAAGGCGCGGAGCGCGTTAAGTGGGGGAAGGGCGTGGGTCATCGGGCTCCATTTTGACACCGGCGGACCTTGGCCTTGCAATAGATTTTCTTGCGCTGAGCCGCAGCAATGATGCTTTGCGAAGCGGCGGTGGCTCCGGATACGGTCGACCCGCAATCCGGAGAAGACCCTATGCCCCCAGCTCACATCGTCAGCCACAATCCCGCAACCGTCCACGCTCCCGCCGGTAGTTACTGCATGGGACTTGAGGTGACGCAGCATCGTCGCCTGTTGTTCATCAGCGGCCAGGTACCGCAGAGATCCGACGGCACCGTTCCTGACGGTTTTGAGGCGCAGTGCGAGCAGGCCTGGCGCAACGTGAAGGAGGTCCTCGCCGCCGCCGGCCTTGGCGTCGAACATCTGGTCAAGGTCAAGACGTTCCTGACCGACCGCGATCAGCTCGTGGCCAACCGCTCCATTCGTCGCGCGATGCTGGGCGAGCACCAGCCAGCGCTGACGGTCGTGATCGTCGAAACCGTCGACAGCAAATGGCTGCTGGAGATCGAGGCGATCGCGGCCGATTGAAATCGGCCGACATTGCAATGAGCCAATCATATCAGGTGTCCCATGGCTGAGATCATTCATCCGTTTTACGAAGCGCATCGCGGTGCAATGGAGGCTGCCATGCGCGAGCGGCTCGACCTGGCCGAACCGATGTTGCGCGGGCGCGCGCAGCTTTCCGAGATCGACGGCATCAGGCAGGAGGTGATGGATGAATTCGAAATCGTGCTCACCCAGATGCCTTATGTCGGCGGCGCGGCAAGCCGCATGAGCGATTTCTTCATGCGTCTGATGGGCTTCATGGCCATCAGCCGGGTGCTGCGGCGCCACGGCGTGCCGGTGCCCGTGATCGGCGAGATCGAGCGGGAAACCTACAAGGCGCAATTGCTCGCCGTATCGGAAGCCGAACGTCTCGCCTCGGGTCGTCAGTTCATGTCGGCTGAGAACCAGGCCTTGCTACGCGAGCAGGCGGCAAGAAGCGCAACCGAAAGCCATCAAACCGAGTTTCCGGAAGATTTCGTCTACGATTTCGTCGATCCCGATACGGGTGACAGTTTTGAGTTCGGCATCAACTACAAGGCTTGCGGCTTCTGCAAGCTCGCAGCGCGCCATGGAGACAAGGAAATCCTGCCGAATATTTGCGGGCTCGATTTCGTCGCCTACGCAGCGCGAGGCATCCACCTGGAGAGGACGCAGACGCTCGCGGGCGGTGCGAGCCACTGCAATTTCCGGTTCTCGCGGCTTGCGCCGGATGAGAACGCCGAGAGTTAGGCCGCGCTCCCTTATTCCAATGCAGGTGGCCCTGAATTGCTCGCCTGCTGACGGAGGCGTGGTTCTTGCGCGCGCTTATTCGAGCGGCACGTTGGCCTGCTTGACCACGGCCGACCATTTCCTGATCTCGGCATCCACGAAGCGGGTGAATTCAGCGCCCGATAATTTGCCGGTAGTGACCCCCTGTGTTGCGAACTTCTCGGCAATTGCCGGGGAGGCCAGAATCTCGCTCATGACCTCGACCAGCCTGGCATAGGCAGGATTGCCATTCGCTGCCGGCATGTACATGCCAAACCACGCCGTCGCTTCAAAATCTTTGACGCCGGCTTCATCGAGCGTCGGAACGTCGGGAAGCGACGCCGCGCGCGTCATGCTGGTGACGGCGAGGACGCGAATGTTGCCGGCCGAGGCGGCCGGAAGCACGGTTGGGAGCGTGTCGAACATGATCGGGATATGGCCGCCAAGCAGATCGTTCATCGCGGGCGCGGCTCCCTTGTAGGGGATGTGGACGATGTCGACGCCCGCCATTTGTTTGAAAAGTTCGCCGGACAGATGATTGGCGCCCCCGATTCCGGAGGAGCCGAACGAAAGCTTGCCCGGGTCCTTCTTCGCCAGCGCGATGAGCTCGGCGACGTTTTTCGCCGGAAAGTCCTTTGTGACCACTAGTGCGTTGGGCGCGCTCGCGACGACGGCCACGGGCGAGAAGGCTACCTGCGTGTCATAGGGCAGCTGGCGGAACAGGCTCGGATTGATGACGTGGTGGGTCGCGGCGATCAGCAACACGCTGCCGTCGGCCGGCGCTTTCGCAACCATCTCGGACCCAATGGTGCCTGACGCGCCGGCGCGATTTTCCACGATGGTCGAAACGCCGAGCCTGTCACCGAGGTATTGCGCGATGAAGCGCGCCAGAATGTCCGTGGTGCCGCCGGCCGGGAACGGCACGACGATCTTGATCTGGCTCGGAGGAAACTGCTGGGCTGACGCCAAGCCCAGCGGGATCGTCAACGATAGCAGCACCAGGCCGATAGCGAGCCAGAGCGTTCTCACCCTTGCCATCCGGTTCATGAAGTCCTCCCGTCGAGCGGTCGAAATGCGCTCATCTCGTTATGGTCGTCGCAAAGGCTGGGCGAGATCGACGCCGGTGCCGGGCTTTTCACCCGGCTCGGGCCGCGATTGAACCGGATGTCGGAAATTCGACCATGGCTTCACCGGCTGCGACGTGCTCGCCCGTTTGATTGCGGACCAGTACGTCGATCAGCACCCAATTTGATTTCTGCGTCGACTGCTTCGACTTCACCACGCCTAGCGGCTGGATGGTGTCCCCTGGCTTGACCGGCTTGAGCCAGCGCGTCTCAAGCCGCCGCTGAATGGCACCGGCAGGATAGGCCCAATCCGTCAGCATCCGGGTGATCAGCCCGAAATTGTTCATGCCGTGCATGATGATGCCGCCGAAATTGGTCTTGCCGAAACTGTTCTTCATGTAATCGTCGTCGAGATGCAGGGGGTTGTAGTCGAGCGACCCGTCGCAAAACAGACGGATGGATTCGCGCGAGACGTCGAACTTTGGGCCGTCGATCATGTCGCCGACGGTGAGGTTCTCGAAGCTGGTGCTCATGCCATGTTTCCTTGTCTGCCGTTGCGATCAAGCGGGGCGGATCGTCTGGCCGCGGCCGGAACAAATGACGTCGCCATGCTGGTTGAAGAAGACGTTGTCGTGGACGACGAAGAGGCGCTCGCGCTTGATGAATTTGTCCAGTGCGCGTGCCTGCAGCGTGATGGTGTCTCCGGGCCGTGCAGGCTTGTTGTAACTCCAGGATTGACCGGCATTAATGGTCCCCGGCGTTCGCATCCAGTCGTCGGTGGGGGTGCAGGCGAACATCAGCAGGATGTGGATCGACGGCGGTGCGATCAGCCCGCCATAAGGAGTTTTCTTCGCGTAGGTCTCGTCGAAATAGAGCGGGTGATCTTCGCCGACGGAGCGGCAGTAGAGCTGGATAGCTTCCAGCGTCAGCTTGTAGGGGATCGTCTTGCGCGGCTCACCCGGGACGATGTCGTCCCACACCTTGCGCAGATTGGCGTCCTTCCAGAAATCGGTCTCGAATGCCGGCGCTTGCGTCATCGCGTCTCCTCCCGTAGTGTTCGCCAGGCGAACAGATTATTCGTTTTGTGAACCACTATGCGCGGAGCTTGTCCGTCTCCGCAAGGGGGCCGTGGCATTGCCAAAAGAGAGTGATGGATACGTTCGCGCGATTGAGCGAGGTTTCGCCCTGATCGAGGCGCTTGGCCGGTCCCCAGGGCGGCATACGCTGTCAGAGGCCGCCGTCCACGCCGGCCTCAACCGAGCAACGGCGCGACGCATGCTCGCCACCCTCGTTACGCTGAAATATTGCGAAGCCGACGGCCGCTATTTCCGCTTGCGGCCTCGAGCTCTCGGTCTGGGCTTGTCCTACCTGAACGCCTTGCCGTTCTGGGGCTATGCTCAGCGTGCGCTCGAAGATCTTCGCAACGACATCGGCGAATCCTGCGCGCTCGCGGTGCTCGATGAAACTGATATCGTCTATGCCCTGAGACTTCCGGCGCGGCGTATCCTCTCCGCCAATCTCGGGATCGGCAGCCGGCTACCCGCGCATCTCGTCTCGTTGGGACGTGTGCTTCTGGCCAACCTTACTCCGGAGCAGAAAGCCCAATATTTGGCAACCACGCCACTCAAGTCAGTGACGCCACGGACCATCATCGATCCCAAACGCCTGGCTCAGGAACTGCAACTGACGGAGGGGCGGGGATACGCCTGGGTCGATGGCGAGCTGGATCCGGCGATTTGCGGCATGGCCGTTCCAATTCGCGATCAGGGCGGCAGCGTCGTTGCGGCGATCAGCATCAATCTGATCTCCGGAACGCTGAACGAGGCGGCCGCAAAGAAACGATATCTCGTGCGGCTTCAGAAGACCGCCCAGGACATTCGGACTCAATCAGTGTCGTTGTCGTGATCAAGGATTGCGCGGCAGTAGTCGGAGCAGCGAACCGGGCGTAAAGCTCGCTTCGGAAAGCCGCGCGCCCTGTGGCAGATCTGACCAGACAATTGGCCAGCGCCATCGTGA
>NZ_JADPIT010000015.1:984787-998509 GCF_023073035.1 Bradyrhizobium sp. 62 | reverse complement strand
CTGCTCCTGTTTTGCCCGACGAGTCAAACCGTCGCTGCGGTCGCATCATCGCAATTTCGGATTTTATAACTCGTTGAATTCCCACGCGGTCTCTACTGTGCATGGGGTTGTTTTCGCGCTTTTTGTTTTCGGGGGCCGCTATTCCACCGCTTTCTCCCTCAGCCGCTGCGCATAGACGTTGATGACCAGCGCCGCCAGCAGGATCAGGCCGCGGATCAGGATTTTCAGGAAGCTGTCGATGTTGACGTGGTCAAGGCCGTTATTGAGGACACCGAGGACGAAGAGCCCGACGATGGTGTTGCCGATGCCGCCGCGACCGCCGAACAGGCTGGTGCCGCCGACCACGACGGCGGCGATGGAGTCGAGCAGATAGGTATCGAACTCGTTCTGCTGCGCGCTGCCGAAATGCGCCACACCGAGCATGCCGCCGATACCGGAGCACACCGCCGAGATCACCATGACGGCGCCGAGGATGAGCTTGACGTTGAGGCCGGAATATTCGGCCGCCTCGCGGTTGCCGCCGACCATGTAGACGTAGCGGCCAAAGCGCGTGTAGGTCAGCACCAGATGTCCCAAGAGCAGCATGATCGCGGCGACGATGACGATCCATGGGATGCCGCCGATCGATCCGGAGCCGAGCGTGGTGATCACGCCGGGCACCTTATAGGCGATCTGGCCGCGCACCAGCAGCGCCGAGATTCCGGCCGCGATCTGCATCATCGCCAAGGTCATGATGAAGGAAGGGATGCCGATCACGGTCAGTCCCAGTGCATTGACGAGACCGAGGAACGCGCAGAGCAAAATGGCCAGCAGGATCGCCGCCGCGCCGGGCAGGGGAATGTTGGGAATGTTGACGTAGGATTCCTGGAGCGTGAAGTAGGCGACCGCGATGCCGGTGACGTTGGCGATGCTGGCAATCGAGAGGTCGATCTCCGCGCAGAGAATCACGAAGGTGAGGCCGACGGCGATGATTCCCGTGACCGAGACCTGGGTCAGGATGTTGCCGAGATTGTCCAGCGTGGCGAAGGAGGGACTGGCCAGCGCAAAGAAGCCGGACAGAAAGATCAGCGTCAGGAACGGAGCGATGTTGCGCATCTGCGAGCGCAGGAACGGAGCTAAGCCTCGCGCCCGCTGCCCCGCCAAAGCCGTGTCACTGCTCGCCATGGTGTGCTTCTCCGTCACGCCGCTTCCAGCAGGCGGTCCTTGCTGACCGGCTCGTTCTTGAATTCGCGCACCAATGCGCCGCGCTTGAGCACGAGGATGCGGTCGGCCAGCGACAGCACCGTTTCCGGCTCGGTCGAGAGCACGATGATCGCAAGCCCCCTGGCGCGGAGATCGCGGACGATGTTGATGACGTCGTTCTTGGCACCGACATCCATGCCGCGGGTCGGTTCGCACAGCACCAGGAGTTTGGGCGGATAGGTCAGCCATTTCGCCAGCGCGACCTTCTGCTGATTGCCGCCGGAGAGCATGCCGAGATCGAGCCCGACCACTGGCGGCCTGATCTGGAGCTGCTCGACCTGGCGCTTTGCAATGTCGCGCTCCTGCGCCGGCTTGAGCAGCAGCGCCGAGATGCGATCGAGAATGCTGATCGAGATGTTCTTGTAAACCGGCTCCTGGTGAAACAGCATTGCGCGCCGGCTCTCCGGCACCAGCGCCACCCCGGCGCGCCGCGCCGCTGCCGTGCTGGCAAACGTCTTGGGCTTGCCATCGACCGCGAGCGTGCCACCGTCCGGCTTCAGCTTGCCGAACAAGATGCGCGACAGCTCCTGCTGGCCGCAACCCATGAAGCCGTAGATGCCGAGCACTTCGCCGGCGCGGGCCTCGAAGGAGATGTCCTTCAGGCTGCGGGTCAGCGACAGCTGGTCGACCTTCAGGACCACCGAGCTGTCGCTCGGCTGCGGCAGCATCAGATCGTCGCTATAGCTGTGCTCGAGCGCTTCGCCGCCGCGGCCGATCATGGCCTCGATCAGCGCGCCCTTGCTGGTGGCGGCACTTGCCGTCTCCGCGACCTTCCGTCCGTTGCGGAACACGGTCACCGTGTCGGACACGCGCAAGATGTCCTCGATGAAATGCGAGATGAAGACGATGGCCGTGCCTTCTTCGCGCAGCCGGCGCAGCGTCGCGAACAATCGCTCGACCTCGGGTGGGGAGAGGGCGGAGGTCGGCTCGTCCAGGATGACGATGCGGGCGCCGGAGAACAGCACGCGCGCGATCTCGATCAGCTGCTGGAGCCCGATCGGGAGATCGCCGAGCCTGCTCATCGGATCGACGTCGATGCCGAAGCGGGCGAGCTGCTCGCCGGCCTCGCGCGCCATCCGCCGCCATTGCACCAGGCCGAGGCGGTTGGTCGGCTGGTTGCCCAGAAACACGTTCTCCGCGACCGTGAGGTCGGGCGCAACGGACAGCTCCTGGTGCACCATGGCGATGCCGGCGCTGTGGGCGTCGCGGGCCGAGCGGAAATGCGTCTCCTGTCCGTCGATCAGGAAGCGGCCGGAGAATTCGGTGTGCACGCCGGCGATGATCTTCATCAGCGTGCTTTTTCCCGCGCCGTTCTCGCCGACGAGACCATGGATCTCGCCGGGTGAGAGCGCGAAGTCGACACCACGAAGCGCCTCGACGCCGCCGAAGCTCTTCGTGATGCCCTGCAGTTCCAGGATAGGCGAACGATCCTCTCGCATGGAGGCTCAGATCAGGAAGTGATCCTGCATCCACTGCATGCCTGCGGCGTTGGCCTTGGTCACAACAGGACCGTCGGTGACGACGTTCTTGGGAATGCCCTGTCCGCTCTTTTCGCCGCCGACCACGGCGGAAACGCCCGCGATGATGGCGCCGCCATGAATCCGGCAGGACGGATTGCGCACGGTGGCGAACATGCGGCCTTCGCTGACCGCCTGGATCGCCGGCGGCATCGCGTCGACGCCGCCGATCAGGATGTTGGTGCGGCCCCGCGCCTTCATGATATTGGCGGCGGCGAGGGCCATGTCGTCATTGTGGAAGAACGCCGCGTCGATCTGCGGATACTTCGTCAGGTAGGTTTCCCAGAGGCGCGCGGTCTTCGACACATCCCAGTCTGCCGGCTGGGTATCGAGCACCTCGATCCCAGGGAATTGCTTCACGACATTGTTGAAGCCCTTGGCGCGGCCCTGCGCGCCGGTGTGGCCGAGGGCTCCTTGCGTCATGATGATCTTGCCCTTGCCGCCCATGGCGTTGCACAGCGCCTGCGTCACGGAGGCGCCCATGAACTCGTTGTCGGGGGCGAGGAAGGAGTGGACGTTGATCTGGTCCAGCGGCGCGATCAGCGTGTCCATGTCGATCACGGGCGTGCCGGCGTCGATCATCTTCTGCACCGGCTGGGTGAGGGTGCCGATGCCAAAGGCCTGGATCGCGACGAAGTCCCATTTCTGCGAGGCCATGTTGTCGATCGCCGCGCGCTGCTTCACCGCATCGAGCTGGCCGTCGAACCAGGTGACTTCGACATTGAACAGCTTGCCCCAGAATTCCGCGGCCTGCTTGCCCTGCGCGCACCAGGTGGCCTGGAGGCCTGCGTTGGAGAACGCCGCCTTCAGCGGCTTCTCGCTTCGTCCGACTTCGGCTGCAAGGGCGGGGTTTATGCCCATGCTGCCGAGGATGGCAGTCGCGGCGCCGGCGGTTGCTGCCGCCTGAAGAAGATCGCGCCTCGTCGTCGAGAAATCTTTCGTCCCGGACATCGCTCGCTCCCATACAATTTTATCTCGGCGCGTCATTGATTGCGCGACCGATGTCCGAAAGTGTCTCACAAGAGTTGGTGCCACTCAATCCGCAATCAACGGCGGGTCGCCGCGAGCCCGTGTTGGTGCAGCGCAAAGCGTCAGGCCGGGACACCCGCGAACGCGTCGATCTCGATGAGCAGTCGGTCCCAGGCCTGCGCGATGTCCTCCGACCATTCATCGCGGAGAAGATCGCGCAGCGTATCCCTGATGACGGCGAAGAAGGCGATGAACAGCTCGCGCGGCGTGCCGTAGCCATCGTGCGAGGCGACCTCGCACGCGATCAACCGGAATTGCCCGCGGCGATCACCGGCGAAGTCGAGAATCGCCTCGATCGTGAGAGCCAGCATCGATCCCATCACGAGTTCGCTGCCTTGCGTGCGGAACATCGCCCGTGTTTCGGGATGCTGTTCGAACAGCCGCTGATAGACGTGTGGCGTGAGATCGGTGCAGCGCGAGGCTGCAAGTTCAAAGCTCTGTTCGATCGGATTGGGAGAAGCATTCATCGGTGCTTTAGCCCCGCAGACAAAAAAAGAGCGGGGCCCTAGCCCCGCTCGAAAATTGTGTCGACCCTATTATCCCCGATTCTAAGATTTGATCTTGATTGGCGGGGCGACGCTGCATTTTGCGCGTCAGGGGCTCCTCCCGAGACTTGGACCACCAGACTTCGACCTCGCGGCCAGCCTGAGCAAGAGGATGCTAGATCAACTTTTCTCACTTGTCATCATTTTCGGCAACGAATGTTCAAAATTCGAGCAATTGACGAAATGATCGGGCGTTTGGCTCTGTAAGCATATGACAAATATAAGAAATCCGTAGATGGGGCCGCGTGCTCGACTGCCTCGAATACCGGAGGTTCCCTTCCGCGCGCGGCCGGACCACAGTTTTCCGGGAAATTTGCGCTGGATTAAGGAGGCGGCGGAACCGGGCTCGACTTGGCCATCCGCCGGTGTTTAGTTAGTAGACGAACGAATGGTTCGGCGGATGCGCGCACGGCTGCAAAAATTCCTACCTCTGGTCCTGCTCGCCCTGGTGATGCAGGTGCTGGCGCCGATTGCCGCCTGTCTGGCGGCCGGCCAAGCCGTGGCCGATCCGTTGTCTGCCGCCGTCATCTGCCACAGCGCAGGCGAGCAAGGCGGCCTGAACGATCCGGCGGGTACGCCGGTCGCACATGCCGGTGCATGCGCCCTCTGTTGCCTGGCGCAGGTGGGCGCGTCGCTCGATTCGCCGCCGCACGCCGCGCTTTCCGTTCCCTTCCGCCACGCCGAGCGCGTGGTGTGGCACGCGGCGGAGGCATCCGCCGGCGCGGCCCATAAAGGCACAAACGCGCAGGCGCGCGCACCGCCTCAATTTTCCTGACGACTCTCGTGATCGCCGCGGTCCGCCGCAGGCGATTGATGCTGTCGAATGGCCGGAGAGAACGCCCGGCGTCAGGAATGCCCCATGTTACGCTGTCATGCCCGCCGTGGTGTGAGCGTCGTTGCCATTCAGGCCGCGCTGCTTGCATCGTCGAGCGGCGCCTTTGCCCAAAGCAGCAGCGCAGTGCTGCCGCCAATCACCGTCGAGGCGCCTCAGCAGAAGCGCGCGTCGGCGGTCCGACCGCCACGCAATACGGCGCGATCGGCGCGCGTCACGCGAAGCCCGCGAACGACCCCATCGCCGCAGCAAACCGCGAGCGAACAGAGTGCCGGGGCTCCGGGTGCCCTGACGGTTCTGACGGCGCAACAAGCGCTGGCGGAGATTAACCAGACTCCGGGCGGCGTGGCGCTCGTGTCGGCCGAGGCGTACAGGAACTCGACGCCGTCCAACACGATCAAGGATGTTCTGGATTACGTGCCCGGCGTGTACGCCCAGCCCAAATGGGGCGACGACACCCGCCTTTCGATTCGCGGGTCCGGCCTGTCGCGCAATTTTCATCTGCGCGGTGTGCAGCTCTATATGGACGGCATTCCGATCAACACTGCGGATGGCTATGGCGATTTCCAGGAGATCGATCCGAGCGCCTACAAATATGTCGAAGTCTTCAAGGGCGGCAACGCGCTTCAGTTCGGCGCCAATTCGCTGGGAGGCGCGATCAACTTCGTGACCCCGACCGGCCGCGACTCGTTTCCGAATGGTGTGTCCTTCGATGTCGGAGGATTTGGCTACAAACGACTTCAGGCGAACGCAGGCGGCGTCAACGGGCCGTGGGACGGGTTCGTGACCGCTTCCACGCAGGCCGCAGACGGATTTCGCGATCACAGCTTCGGCTCGAGCAACCGCTTGAGCGGTAATGTGGGCTATCAGTTCTCCCCGGATGTCGAGACACGGTTCTACCTCAATGCCAACGAAGTGCGGCAGCGAATTCCGGGTACCGTGACCAAAACGTCCGCTTTGACCGATCCGGAAGCTGCTGCACCCGCGAATGTTGCGATGGATCAGCAGCGCAACATCGATACTGTCAGGCTCGCCAACAAAACCACCGTTCGTTTCGATGACACCAAAGTCGAATTCGGCGCCTTTGGCGTCGATCGCCATTTGATGCATCCGATCTTCCAGTGGCTGGACTACCGTTACAAGGACTATGGCGGATTCGCGAAGATCACGGATGACCGCACCATCGGCGGCTTCCGCAACAAGTTGGTCGCAGGCGTCAATGTGCTGAACGGCAGCATCGACAACCAACAGTTCGCCAACATTGGCGGGCAGAAGGGTGCACTGCTTTCTTCCTCGATCGATCGATCGGAGAATACCTCCGCCTACGTTGAAGACAGCTTCTACGTCCTTCCAAATCTTGCAGTGATCGGCGGCACGCAGTTTCTGTACGCGACCCGCAATCGGCAGGATCGTTTCCTCAGCGACGGGGATCAATCGGGGGCAACGCGCTTTAATTTCTGGTCGCCGAAAGGCGGTCTGTTGTGGCAAATCGATCCGGCCTGGCAGGTCTTCGCCAATGTCTCGCGGAGTGCCGAGGTGCCGAGCTTTGGCGAAAGCGCTATTGGTCTCGGCATTCCGACGATCCCGTTCACCAGCATCCGCCCGCAGATTGCCACCACGTACGAAATCGGGACTCGCATGAAGCGATCTGATTATGCCTGGGAACTGACGGTCTACCGGGCCAACATTCGCGACGAATTGCAATGCCTCTATAGTACTTTCGGCAATTGCAATGTGACCAACGCCGACCGCACCATCCATCAAGGCATCGAGGCCGGCGCGGGCGCAGCAATCTTTCGTGACATTTTCGTCAATGGCCCGGCGCCGGACAAGCTCTGGCTGAATGTCGCCTATTCGTTCAACGACTTCCGCTTCGACAAAGATCCGACCTTCGGAAACAATCGATTGCCGGGAGCCCCAACTCACTACCTGCGTGCGGAGCTTCTCTACAAGCACCCTACCGGGTTCTATGTTGGACCCAACGTCGAATGGGTGCCACAGGCCTACTTCGTCGATAGCATGAACACGCTGACGACAGAGCCTTACGCCCTGTTGGGATTGAAAGCCGGCTTCGACAATGGTGGCCCGATGTCTGCCTACGTCGAGGGGCGCAATCTCACCAACAAGACCTACATAGCCAGCGCGAGCATCATCGATCGAGCGACGGCGACGTCAGCATTGTTTGAGCCGGGCACGGGACGGGCAGTGTATGCTGGAATGAGGTATCGATGGTGACGTGCAAATGGCACTTGGGTCTATGTTCGCTCCGCCGCAGGCCGGCATTCCGAATGCCGATGCGGGTGGCGGCGGAAAATCGTCGTGGAAGAATGCAGGGCCATTCTCGGCCCGATCAATCGCGAAAGAGGCAATCAACATGAGGACTATCGGACGAACTCTCCTTGCAATTTCACTGTTGCTGACCGCCTGTGCCGCCGCGCAGGCCGAGGACATCAAGGCCGGCGATCTCGTCATCTCGCAGGCGTGGAGCCGGGCGACACCAGGCGGAGCCAAGGTGGCCGGCGGCTATCTCACCATCGAGAACAAGGGCACGGTGGCAGACAAGCTGGTCAGCGTTTCCGCCGATATCGCGGGGAAGGCTGAGGTCCACGAGATGGCGATGGACAACGGAGTGATGAAGATGCGCCTGCTCGACAAGGGGCTCGTGATCGATCCCGGCAAGACGGTGAAGTTCGCGCCCGGCGGCTACCACCTGATGCTCCAGGAGCTGAAGGGCCCCTTCAAGCAGGGCGACAAGGTGCCGGTGACGCTTCAGTTTGAGAAGGCCGGCAAGGTCGCCGTCTCCCTCGACGTCCAAGGCGTCGGCGCGCAGGCGCCCGGCGACAGTGGGCACATGATGAAGAAAATGCCTGATCATTCGGGAATGAAGATGTGACGAGCGTGATCTGGACCTTCGGGAGACCCAATATGTCGAAGCGAACCTGGCTGATTGTTCTGAGCGTCTTTGCGGCAACGCCCGCGACTGCGCACGTCTTTCTCGAAGGCAAGCAAGCCACGGTCGGTGCTTCCTACAAGGCCGTCTTCGCCGTCCCGCACGGTTGCGCGGGCTCGCCCACGGTGAAAATCCGGGTGCAGATTCCTGAAGGCGTCATCGCGGTAAAGCCGATGCCGAAGGCGGGCTGGAGTGTTGACGTGGTCGAGGGCAAATACGCCGGCGAATACGACTATCACGGCAACAAGCTCTCGTCCGGCGTCAAGGAGGTGACTTGGTCTGGCGGCAAGCTGCCGGACAAGAACTATGACGAGTTCGTCATGCACACGGCCCTGATCGACACGCTCAAGCCGAACACGATCCTGTACTTCCCCGTCGTCCAGGAATGCGAGACCGGCGTCAGTCGCTGGATCGAGATCCCCGCGGAGGGGGCAGGGCATTCGCATGAGAGCAAATCGCCGGCGCCGGGCGTGAAACTCCTGCCGAAACCCTGATGCGCCTGCTCGCCGCGCTCGCGACGCTGCTCCTCGTTGTCGGCTTCGCGACCGGCGCCTCGGCGCACGCGGCGCTGGTCGCGGTCGAGCCGGCGAGCGGCAGCATGCTCGCGAGCGCGCCGAAGATGGTGGAGTTGCGCTTCAACGAGACGGTGACGCCGGGCGCGATCCGGCTGATCGACGGCGCGGGCACGGCGCGGGATGACGTGCGCGTCAACGCATCGGGCGCGACCATCTCAGTCGCGATGCCGGCGGACCTGCCGCAAGGCACGGCCGTCGTCAGCTATCGCGTGATCTCGCAGGATGGCCATCCCGTCGCTGGATCGGTGATCTTCTCGATCGGTACGCCGACGGGAACGCAACCTCCCGCAAACGCCGATGGCGGATTGAACGTGCTGATCTGGCTGGCGCGGGTCGGTCTCTATCTTGGCCTGTTCGTCGGCGTCGGCGGCGTTTTCTTTGCACGCTGGGTTGCGTGGTCGATGACCGGCATAACCATTCCGTGCGTGGCGCTCGCCATCGGCGTCCCGAGCGCGGTGGTGTCCCTTGGTGTGCTGGGGCTGGATCTCCTCGGCCTACCGCTATCCGCTCTCGCGACGATGGCTCCCTGGAAAGTCGCATCCGGGACCAGCGCGGGCCCGGCCTTGCTCGTGGCCGTCGCTGCAATGCTGTTCGCATTGCTGGCGCTAGGCAGCGCGTGGTGCGCGCGCGCTCTGGCGATCATTGCCTTCGTCGGCGTCGGCTTGTCGCTGGCCATGACCGGGCACGCTGCTACGGCACCGCCCGAACTGTTGACCCGGCCCGCAATCTTTCTCCATGGCCTCGGTGTCGCCTTTTGGATTGGGGCCCTCGCGCCGCTGGGCGCCCTGTTGTCAAAGCGACCCGTCGCGACATTGCCCGTCGTGAACCGCTTTTCTCGCATCGCGGCGCCGGCCGTTGGCGTTCTCGCATTGACCGGCCTCGCGCTCGCCATCGTCCAGCTCGAAAAGCCGTCTGCATTGGTCGAGACCCGCTATGGATTGATCCTCTCGATCAAGCTTGCACTGGTCCTCGTGCTGCTGGCGCTTGCCGCGCTCAACCGCTTCCGCCTGACTCCAGCTCTGGCGGGGGATCACAAGGCCGCGCCGGCACTGAAGCGCTCGATCGTACTCGAATGCGCGATCGCGCTAGGCATCTTCGCCGTCGTGGCCGGTTGGCGCTTCACGCCGCCGCCGCGAACGATCACTCCGGAGACGCCGCTGGCGATCCACATCCACACCGACAGGGCGATGTTTCAGGTCCTGGTCTCGCCGGGCAAGGCGGGTATCGACGATTTCGTCCTGCAGCTCATGACTGGCGAGGGGGCGGTTCTCGATGCCAAGGAGGTGACGCTGACGCTGAGCCTGCCCGAACGTGGCATTGAGCCGATGGAGCGGAACGCCTCGCTCGGGCTGGACCGCTACTGGCACGTGCGCAAGGTCGAGCTGCCCTTTGCCGGTCGCTGGCATGTGCGGATCGACGCGCTCGTGACCGATTTCGAGAAGATCACCCTGGAGGATGAGTTCGAGGTGGCGGCGCCCTGAACCGGGCTCTTCGGCACCTCGCGTCGAAGGTGAAGTCGACGGAAAAATGACAGGAATTCCGCTGTGTTAGCGGGTTTTCCTCATTCCCGGTCTTGTGTTTTGGCTCCCAATCCGGTTTCACTGCAAGCCATCACTGATTCCTCGAGTATTGCCATGCGGTTGTCGCGGTTCTTTCTGCCCATCCTGAAGGAAAATCCGAAAGAGGCGGAGATCGTCTCGCATCGGCTGATGCTGCGTGCCGGCATGATCCGGCAGGAGGCCGCCGGCATCTATGCCTGGCTGCCGCTCGGCTTCCGCGTCCTGAAGAAGATCGAGCAGATCGTGCGCGAGGAGCAGGACCGCTCCGGTGCGCTGGAACTGTTGATGCCGACGCTCCAGCTTGCCGACCTCTGGCGCGAGAGCGGCCGCTACGATGCCTATGGCCCCGAGATGCTGCGCATCGCCGACCGGCACAAGCGCGAGCTGCTGTACGGTCCGACCAACGAGGAAATGATCACCGAGATCTTCCGCGCTTATGTGAAGTCCTACAAGAGCCTGCCGCTGAATCTCTATCATATTCAATGGAAATTCCGCGACGAGCAGCGCCCGCGCTTCGGCGTGATGCGCGGCCGCGAGTTCCTGATGAAGGACGCCTATTCGTTCGACCTCAACGAGACCGCGGCGCGCGTCGCCTACAACAAGATGTTCGTCGCCTATTTGCGCACCTTCGCGCGGATGGGGCTGAAGGCGATCCCGATGCGCGCCGAGACCGGCCCGATCGGCGGCGATCTCAGCCACGAGTTCATTGTGCTCGCCGAGACCGGCGAATCCGGCGTTTTCATCAATCGCGACGTGCTCGACCTGCCGGTGCCGGGCGAGGACGTCGACTACGAGAGCGATTTGACGCCGATCATCAAGCAATGGACCTCGGTCTATGCGGCGACGGAAGACGTTCACGACGCTGCGCGCTTCGAGCAGGAAGTGCCCGCGGATAAGCGGGTGAACACCCGCGGTATCGAGGTCGGGCAGATTTTCTATTTCGGCACGAAGTATTCCGACGCGATGAAGGCGCTGGTGGCGGGCCCCGACGGTGTCGACGTGCCGATCCACGGCGGCTCCTACGGCGTCGGCGTCTCCCGCCTGCTCGGCGCCATCATCGAGGCCTGCCATGACGATGCCGGCATCAAATGGCCGGAGGCGGTTGCCCCGTTCCGCGTGTCGATTCTCAACCTCAAGCAGGGCGATGCCGCGGTCGATGCGGCCTGCGAGAAGCTCTATGCGGAGCTGTCCGCCAAGGGCGTCGACGTGCTCTACGACGACACCGACCAGCGCGCCGGAGCCAAATTCGCCGCCGCCGACCTGATCGGCATCCCCTGGCAGATCATGATCGGGCCGAAAGGGCTTGCCGACGGCAAGGTTGAGCTCAAGCGGCGAAGTGACGGCGCCCGCGAGACCATGTTGCCTGCGGACGCGGTCGCAAGACTTGTGGGCTGATAAGGCTGGTCGGCTGAATATTGTTCATCGCCCGAGATCGCGGCCGCCAATCCGGCCACATTTGACCCCGAATCATGGGACTATCGAGCGATGGATGAGACCATGACCGAAACCGTTCAAACCGCGCCTTTTGCGCCATTCGAGTGGATGCTGTCGGCGCGTTACTTACGGGCGCGCCGCAAGGAGGGATTCATCTCGGTCATCGCCGGGTTCTCCTTCCTCGGCATCATGCTGGGCGTGGCGACGCTGATCATCGTCATGGCCGTCATGAACGGCTTCCGCAAGGAGCTGCTCGACAAGATACTCGGGCTCAACGGCCACATCCTAGTCCAGCCGCTGGAATCGCCGCTGACGGACTGGAAGGACGTCGCCGACCGCCTCAGCCAGGTCCAGGGTATCCGGCTCGCAGCGCCCGTGGTGGATGGCCAGGCGCTGGCGTCATCGCCCTGGAACGCCTCCGGCGTCCTGGTGCGCGGCATCCGCTCCGACGACCTCAACAACCTCACCTCGATCGCCAAGAACATCAAGCAGGGCTCGCTCGAGGGCTTTGACGACGGGCAGGGGGTCGCGATCGGCCGGCGCCTCGCTGACCAGCTGTCGCTGCACGCCGGCGACAGCATCACCCTGGTGGCGCCGAAGGGCGCGGTCACCCCGATGGGCACGACACCGCGCATAAAACCGTACAAGATCGCCGCGGTGTTCGAGATCGGCATGTCGGAGTATGATCTCGGCTTCGTGTTCATGCCGCTCGCGGAGGCGCAGGCCTATTTCAACCGCAGCAACGACGTCACCTCGATCGAGGTTTTCACCACCAATCCGGATCAGATCGTCGCGTTCCGTCAGGCCGTGACGGAGGCAGCGGGCCGGCCGGTGTTCCTGGTGGACTGGCGTCAGCGCAACTCGACCTTCTTCAACGCGCTCCAGGTCGAGCGCAACGTGATGTTCCTGATCCTCACCATGATCGTGCTGGTCGCGGCGCTCAACATCGTTTCCGGCCTGATCATGCTGGTGAAGGACAAGGGCAGCGACATCGCGATCCTGCGCACGATGGGGGCCTCGCAAGGCTCGATCATGCGCATCTTCCTGATCACGGGCGCCTCGATCGGCGTGGTGGGTACGATGGTCGGCTTCATCGTCGGGCTGGTGATCTGCCTCAACATCGAATCGATCCGGCAATTCCTGTCCTGGCTGACCAGCACCGAGCTGTTTTCGCCAGAGCTGTATTTCCTGTCGAAGCTGCCCGCCGAGATCGACATCGGCGAGACCTCGGCCGTCGTCATCATGGCGCTGACGCTGTCGTTCCTGGCGACGCTGTATCCGTCCTGGCGCGCCGCGCGCCTCGATCCCGTCGAAGCGCTGCGGTACGAGTGAGGGGCTGATGGAGCAGCAGGGGGCGGAAGATGTGCCGGTCATTTATCTCCACGAGATAAAGCGGCAGTACTTGCAGGGCGAGGTGCCGCTGACGATCCTCGACGGCGCCAAGCTCGCGCTGTGGGCGGGCCAGTCCGTCGCGCTGGTGGCGCCGTCCGGCTCGGGCAAGTCGACGCTGCTCCACATTGCGGGTCTGTTGGAAGCGCCCGATTCCGGCGAGGTCTACGTCAATGGCGCGCCGACCTCGCAACTGCCGGACATCGAGCGCACCCAGCTTCGCCGCACCGATATCGGCTTCGTCTACCAGTCGCACCGGCTGCTGCCGGAGTTCTCGGCGCTGGAGAACGTCATGCTGCCGCAGATGATCCGCGGCCTCAAGAAATCCGAGAGCGTCAAGCGCGCCAAGGAGATCCTTGGCTATCTCGGCCTCGGCGAGCGCATCACGCACCGTCCGTCCGAGCTGTCGGGCGGCGAGCAGCAGCGCGTCGCGATCGCGCGCGCGGTGGCCAATGCTCCGCGGGTGCTGTTTGCGGACGAGCCGACCGGCAATCTCGATCCGCACACCGCGGACCACGTTTTCCAGGCCCTGATGCAGCTCGTGAAGGCGACCAAGGTCTCCATGCTGATCGCGACCCACAACATGGAGCTCGCCGGCCGCATGGACCGCCGCGTGTCGCTGTCGAACGGCCAGGTGATCGAGCTCGAAT
>NZ_JADPIT010000015.1:969016-984777 GCF_023073035.1 Bradyrhizobium sp. 62 | reverse complement strand
AACAACCCCATGCACAGTAGCCAAGTGCTTGGCCGGGCTGACGAAAAAAATGGGCGGCCGCACGCCCGGGGCGCTCAAGGCCGGATCACCGTCAATTTGAACGGCCCGCCATTGGCGGCGGCATGGGCTACCGCCTCGTTGGCGTGGTCGAGGTCGAACGCGGTGGCTTCGTACTCCTCCAGCCTGAGCAGTCCCGCGCGCACCAGCGCGATCAGGCGGCCTGCCGCATCCGGCGGATACATCCAGACGCCGTGGATGCTGATGCAGTTGCGCATGATCCAGGGGTAAGGCAGCTCGAGGCCAGTGCCGCCGGCCATGCCGACGCCGCCCATCAGCACGACGCGGCCGTAAGCGCGCACCGTCATGATCGCCGCGCGCACCACATTCGTGCTCACCGAGGGCGGCATGATGTCGAGCACGCAGTCGATCGGTCCGGGCGCCGTTCGCTTCATGCGCTCACGGTCGTCGTCTTCGTTGCCGGTGAGTTTGACCGGCTTCACGCGGTCACCAAAACGCCGGACGAGGTCGGCCAAAATTTCGTCGTTTCGGCCGGGTGCGACCACACAGGCCGCGCCCATCGCGAGCGCGACCGAGACGGCGGCGCTGCCGAAATTGCCGGTGGCGCCGCTCACCAGCACGGTCTCGCCGGGCTGAAGGTTGGCGGCGAGAAAGCCGCCATAGGGCACCAGCAGCGTCCCCAGCGCGCACCATCGCGTGGCGTCCTCCGGCGTGATCGTGCCGAGCCGCTTGACGTTCTCCGTCGGCACTCGCATCTGCTCGGCAAACGAGCCGTGGCGAAAATGCTGTTGCAGGCGCATGGCGCCGGCACCGGGGGCGGTGAGTCCTTGCAGGGCAATGTCGGGCGCTGCGGCGTCGTCGCGCGAGCGCACCGTCGGGTCGCAGAACACCCAATCGCCGGTTGCGAGTTTGGTTGCGTCCGGGCCGATGGCGCGGACCCGGCCGATGCCGCCAGGCCCGGGGATGATCGGCAGCTCGAGCGCATAGTTGCGCAATCCGCTGAAGACCTCGTTCATGTAGGACAGCACTCGCGTTGCGATGACGTCCACGATGACCTCGCCGGTCCCGAGCACCGGTTCGGGTGCATTCTCGATGACGAGCGGAGATCCCAGGGATTTGAGTACGGCGGCTTTCATGGTGGTCACCTCATATTCGGGTGATGCCCATATGCACCGCCTTCCCAAGCCCAGAAAGGCCTGGTATTATCCTAGTATTCCCCAGGCCCTCCATCGAGGCACGTCACCATGGCCGACCCACGCCGCGTCGAATTCGGCGACTTTCTCAGGTCCCGCCGCGAAAAGCTGTCGCCGAAGACGGTCGGGCTTCCTGCCGGCCGGCGGCGCCGCACCGCGGGCCTGCGCCGCGAGGAGGTGGCGCAGCTCGCCGGCATCGGCGTCGACTGGTACATCCGCCTCGAGCAGGGGCGCACCGTCAGCCCCTCGGTCACCACCATCGACGCGCTGGCGCGTGCGCTACGCCTCAGCAAGACCGAGCACGCCCATCTCAAGGCACTGGCCCGCGACGGCGACAGGCGCGCGTTCACGCGCGAGATCGTGCCGCCGCCAATTCGGCGGATGATCGAAAGCCTGAAGCAGCCGGCCTACATCACGGGGCGGCGCTGGGACGTGCTGGCCTGGAACGCGGCGGCCGAGGAGATCTTCGGGTTCGGACAATTGCCCGAGCAGGACCGCAACACGCTGCTGCTGGTGCTGACGAACAAGCAGACGCGAAAGTTCTACGGTGCCGGCTGGGCGGATGTCGCGAAGAGCATGGTTGCGATGTTTCGCGCCACTCACGACGTCTGGGCCGGCGATCCCGCCTTTACGGAATTGCTGACGCGGCTGCGCCAGGGCAGTCTGGAATTCGTCAAATGGTGGGAAGCGCACGAGATCCGCAGCACTGCCGCGGGCCTCAAGACCATGAACCATCCGACCAAGGGCGTGCTCCGGTTCGAGCACACGAGCTTTCAGGCCAATGACGATCCGGCGCTGAAGCTCGTGATCTACACGTCGGTGTAGGGTGGGCGTGGGGCTTGGAGCCGCCTAGCGGCAGCTGGACCGACCTGGTGGAAGTCCGGGTCGATGGCCAGGCTTCCAGGGGACGGTGATGACGGGAACCTAAATGCCATCATGCGGTTATCGCGCAGACATTTGTGCCACCTGCCTGCATCACTCACAGGGTCAGGCGGGCTCACGGTCGAAGCGAGCAGCAGCGGGACGATCAAACACTGGCTCATCGTGGAGCCAGGAAAGTGGCAGGGGAAGACCAATGACGACAGCGACCGGGGTCCGCTCGGCCGATCGCAATTCCGTCTTAGCCACGCTCGGCGACTACATCCGAGAGATCAACAATCCGGACGATCTCGCCTATGCCGCGGCAGAGCTGCTTGGCCGCAGCCTGAATGTCAGCAGGGCAGGCTACGGCACGGTCGACACCTCAGCCGAGACCATCACCATTGTCCGCGACTGGAACGCACCGGGCATCCTGAGCCTCGCAGGCGTGCTGCGCTTCCGCGACTATGGCAGCTACATCGAAGACCTCAAGCGGGGCGAGACCGTCATCTGTGCCGATGCGGAAAAAGACCCTCGCGTCGGCGATCGTGCCGAGGCTCTCGAGGCGATCTCTGCGCGCGCGCTCGTCAACATGCCGATCTCCGAACCCGACGGGGTGGTGGCGCTGCTGTATCTGAACAATGCCAGGCCGCGCGAATGGAGCCCCGAAGAGCTGGAGCTTATCCGCGATGTTGCCGAGCGCACGCGCACGGCCGTAGAGCGCCGACGTGCGGAGACGGCCGTCCGGGAGAACGAAGCCCGGCTACTTTTCCTGGACGCACTCAACAAGGAGACGGCCAGGACTCGCGATGCCGACAGCGTGATGGCGGTCACGACCAAAATGGTCGGCGAGCATCTCGACGTATCGAGCTGCGCCTATGCCGATATGGATCCCGACCAGGACGGCTTCACCATCCGCGGGGATTGGGCGGCGCCGGGCGCGGTGCATATCCTCGGGCACTACAGTCTGGCTGACTTCGGCAAGAAGGCGGTGCGAGAGCTCGGCGCCGGCAGGCCCCTTATCATCAACGATAATTTGAAGGAGCTTGCGCCTGAGGAAGCCGCCACTTTCCAGAACATCGGGATAGGCTCGACGATTTGCATGCCCTTGGTGAAAGAAGGGCGCCTGACCGCCCTGATGGCGATTCATCACCGGGGCCCGCACCAGTGGACGCCGCGGGAACTCGCCTTGCTCACCGAGGTGACCGAGCGGTCGTGGGCTCACATCGAGCGCGTCCGATCGGAGCAGGCCGCGCGGGAGGCTGCCGAACGACTGACGCTTGCGAACAACGCCGCTGGTATCGGCACCTGGGACTACGACCCGGTCAACAACGTTCTTCGATGGGACAGCCGCTGCAAGGAGGTGTTCGGTTTACCGCCGGACGCCGAAGTCAGCTATGAAGGGTCGTTCCTGAAGGGCCTTCATCCCGAAGACAGGCAGCGCGCCCACGAGGCCGTGTCCGCAGCGCTGACGCCGCACGCGCCGGCACATTACAATATGGAATACCGAACCATCGGCATCGAGGACGGCGTCGAACGCTGGATCGCCGCGACCGGTCAAGCCATCTTTGCCAACGGCCAGGCTGTTCGGTTCATCGGGACGGTTCTGGATATCACCGCGCAAAAGAAAACCGAGCGTCATCTCAGAATACTGAATGACACCGGGGCTTCGGTCTCTCGCGAACGCGGCCTCGAGACAATCGTCCAGATCGTGACGGATGCCGGCGTCGGCCTCACGGGTGCTCAATTCGGCGCCTTTTTCTACAACGTTCTGGCGCCGGATGGAGGCAGCTACATGCTGTATTCGCTGTCGGGTGCGCCGCGATCCGCGTTTGAAAACTTTCCGATGCCCCGCAACACCGCGGTCTTTGGCCCGACCTTCGAGGGCTCTGGCGTGGTGAGGTCCGACGACATCCTGCAGGACCCCCGCTATGGCAAGAACGTGCCGCGGAAAGGCATGCCCGAGGGCCATCTTCCGGTCCGATCCTACCTGGCGGTCCCCGTGATCTCGCGAACCGGCGAAGTCCTCGGCGGACTTTTCTTCGGCCACGCCGAGACGGGTAAATTCCAGGCCGAGCATGAGGCCGCCTTGCTTGGTATTGCCGGCCATGCCGCCACCGCTATCGACAACGCCCAGCTCTTGACCCGGCTCGAGGCGCTCAATGCGGGATTGGAGCAACGTGTTGCCGACGAAATCGCCGAGCGCATGAAAGCCGAAGAGCAGTTGCGGCAATCCCAGAAGATGGAAGCCGTCGGGCAATTGACCGGAGGTATTGCCCACGACTTCAACAATATGCTGGCCGTGATCCTCGGCAGCTTGAACCTTGCCAAGCGGCGGCTCGGCAGGGGAGAGGTCAGCATAGACCGCTTCATCGAGGGCGCGATCGACGGTGCAAATCGCGCAGCAACGTTGACGCAGAGGCTGCTCGCGTTCTCGCGCCAACAGCCTCTCGCGCCTGAGGTCGTGGACATCAACAAGATGGTCGGCGGGATGAGCGAGCTGCTCGAGCGGTCACTCGGCGAGCTTATCCGCCTCGAGACGGTGCTGGCGGCTGGCCTCTGGCGGGTCAAGGCAGACCCGGCCCAGCTGGAAAGCGCCGTGATCAATCTCGCGGTCAATGCGCGCGATGCCATGCCAAAGGGGGGCAGGCTGACGATAGAAACCAGCAACGCCTCGATCGATCGAAAATATGTGAGCGAGTACGCACTCGCTCCGGGGCAGTACGTTCTCGTGGCGGTGACGGACAATGGCACGGGAATTCCGGCCGATGTGCTCGGCAAGGTGTTCGATCCGTTTTTCACGACCAAGGTCGTGGGCAAGGGCACCGGCCTCGGCCTCAGTCAGGTCTACGGTTTCGTGCGGCAGTCGGGCGGCCATGTCAAAATTGACTCGGAAGTCGACGTTGGCACGACCGTGAAGATCTATCTTCCACGCTTCGCCGGCGAGGAGGCGGGCTCGGACCTGTCGCAGCAAGAGATACCCGCCGGTGCGAGCCATCAGAACGAAACCATTCTCGTCGTGGAAGACGACGAGCGCGTCCGCAGCATGTCTTCCGAAAGCCTGCGCGAACTCGGCTACGTCGTCATCGAGGCAGCCAGTGCCAGAGAGGCGATCAGGACGATCGAAAATGGTTTCGTTCCAGATCTGCTGTTCACGGATGTCGTCATGCCCGACATGACCGGCGCCGAGCTTGCGGCCGAGCTGTCGAGACGATACCCGGCGCTGAAAGTGCTGTTCACCACCGGCTACACGCGCAATGCAATCGTTCACAATGGCGTGCTCGATGCCGGCAAGCATCTGCTTCCAAAGCCCTTCGCTATCGAAGACCTGGCTGCCAAAGTCCGCATCTTGCTCGACGAAATCTGAACGCGTTTTGGAAACGATCTCTTTCGTTTGCAAGCCGCCTTCCCAAGCGCTATGTCCCGGCTTTCGGAAGAGCACGACATGACAATCTCGGATGACAACGACCTCGCGCGCCTGAAAGAGATCGGGCGCATCGTCGCCAATACCCTGGAGGCAATGGGGAAGGCGCTCGAGCCGGGCATGACCACCTCCGAGCTCGACCGGATCGGGCGAACGCTGCTGGAGGCTGCCGGCGCACGTTCGGCTCCGGAGCTGGCCTACGACTTTCCCGGGGCGACGTGCATCAGCGTGAACGAGGAGATCGCTCATGGCATCCCGGGCGATCGGCGGATCGCGCGCGGGGACCTCGTGAACATCGACGTGTCAGCCGAGAAGAACGGCTTCTTTGCGGACACGGGAGCGTCGTTCGCCGTTCCGCCCGCAACCCGCGCCGTCGAACGTCTTTGCAGAGATGGCCGGCGCGCGATGTGGACGGGCCTGCAGCAGGTTGGAGCCGGCAAACCGATTGCCGGTATCGGTCAGGCCATCGGGACTTTTGCGCGGAAGAACGGTTACAGCCTGGTCAGGAACCTTGCCAGCCACGGCGTCGGCCTGTCGCTCCACGAGGAGCCGACGGAGATCGCAACATGGCCCGACCGCTCCGAACGCCGCATCATGAGCGAAGGCCTGGTGTTCACCGTCGAGCCGTTCCTGTCCCTTGGCGCCGAATGGGCACAGGATGGCGATGATCCGTGGACGCTCTATAGCAGCCCCGAGGCGCCGACCGTTCAATACGAGCACACCGTGATCGCCACGCGAAGTGGACCGTTAATCGTGACGCTGGCTGGTTAAGGAGGCGTCCTCAAGCCACCGGCTCTCGGGCAGCATCCGAACGGCTTCGATGATGCGGCGCCAGCGGCGGCGCCGGTCTCGCCGGGGGATTCTCCGGTGGGGCCGCGCTTTTTCCTGAGCTGACATCGTCCGGAGCAGACCTGGCTTCAACAGACCTGGCGTCCCGATAGGCGACGATCCAGATCAGGAAACCCAGCACCGCCAGCGCGGCACCGACGGGACCTGTGGAGGTCCACCCCAGCCCCTCGCGGATGGCGAGGCCGCCGAGGAACGGGCCGAGCGCATTGGCGGTGTTGAACGCCGAATGGTTGAGTGCGGCGGCGAGCGCCTGCGCGTCTCCGGCAACGTCCATCAGCCGCGTCTGGAGGATGGCTCCGAGCGAGACGCCGGCGCCGATGGCGAAGACGTCTGCCGCCAGCGCCCAGGGATTGCCGGCGGCAAGCGGAAACACCAGCAGCGCAACCGCCGAGAACAGAAGGATGCCGCCCGCCGTCGGCATCAGCGCACGATCGGCAAAGCGCGGTATGACCAGATTGCCGAGCGTGGCGCCGATGCCGAACACGGCCAGAAAAAGTGGTATGAGCGCGGGGCTGACCTTGGTCACCTCGATCAGCGTCGTCGCCAGATAGGTATAGACGGCGAACATGCCGCCGAAGCCGATGGCGCCGATCGCCAGCGTGATCCAGACGCGGCCGCTTCGCAGCGCTCCGAGCTCCCGCAGCGGATCGGACCGGCCGGCCTGGTCGCGCGGCGCGAACAGGGCGCAGAGCAGCACCGTAAGCAACGCCAGCACCGACACGAGGCCGAAGCTCGCGCGCCAGCCGATGGCCTGCCCAATCAGATTGGCCAGAGGCACACCGATGATGGTGGCGCCGGTCAAGCCGAGCATCACCTGGCCGATCGCCTGCGAGCGACGATGTTGGGGAACCAGCGAGGCTGCGACCAGCGCGGCGATGCCGAAATAGGCGCCATGCGGCAAGCCCGAGAGAAATCGCGCCGCGATCATTGAGCTAAAGCCCGGTGCCAGCGCGGTGAGGGCATTGCCGAGCGCGAACACGGCCATCAGAACCAAGAGCTGTGCGCGCCGCGCCAATCGTGCGCCGAGCACGGCGATCAGCGGCGCGCCCAGCACGACGCCGAGTGCATAGGCGCTGATCGCGTGTCCCGCGGTCGGCTCGTCGATCCCAAGGTCGGCGGCGAAAAACGGCAACAGGCTCATCGATGCGAATTCGGTGGTTCCGATCGCAAAGCCGCCCATCGCGAGCGAGAACAGGACGATGGCGAGATGAGGGGGCCTGGAGGCCGCGGTCGCGCGGGGCGAGGTCGCTTGCTGCGATGTCGCTTGCTTCGATGTCGTCATATGTCCTGCAATGGTGGCGTCAACGGGAACCAGCCCAGCGAACGTCGCCACCCCTGCAAGATTTCTCTGTCGTACTTAAACCCGGATCAGCCCGCGTCAACACCGGACGCTCAATGCGGGGCAGGCCGCATATCAGCGTCCCGATTTAGTTGACGCGACTCGGGCGGCGAGGGGGCTTCTTCTGCGCAAAATACGGGTTCGCCACGCACGTCGCCGATCGACCGACGGCCAAAAATCTGCACTGCTCGAGCGAGGCGTAGTGGCAATCGAAATAGCCGACGGGACCGTAGATCTGCATACAGACCGGATAGCTCGGATCGTAGGTCTGCGCGTGCGCAGGCGCGCCCGCGAGGAACAGGCCGATCGCGAACAGCGCGAGGCGAGCGCGGCGCATCTCAGCGCGGCACGTAGTAACCGGGTGAATAGCCGGGCACCTGGGCGCGCGGCCTGTTCTGATATGCATAGGGATCGTCGCTCTGGCCTGCGAAATACGGGTTCGCGATACAGGTGAGGGCGCGGCCCGATGAACTCGCTTGGCACTGCGCGTAACTGTCGAACGTGCAATTGCTCAGCCCCGGCCATTCATCGCCGGTAAGGCAGAAGGCATGGTGAGTGCCGAACGCGCGCGCCGTCGTGCTTGCGTCGAGCGTGAGCGCAAATGTGGCGAGTGCGAGCGAAAATGTGGCGACAATGGGGAGAGTAATTCGTCTGCGCATTCAATTCTCCAATCACGCGAACGTGCGCGCGACGTTGTCACGCGGACGTGCCGCAGATGTCGTGTAGCCGACGATGGAACTCATGAAAACACTTGTTTCAAAGGGTTTCCCGCGCGCGCTGGTAAATCTTCATTAATGAAGCGCGATCCTTTGGCGCGGACTGTGGCGTCGAGGTTACAGCAATTCCGTCGAGCGCTGTTATGACGACGCCACGGCCCGGGGGCCTAACGACGAAATTGGAACGGGAATCAAATGAACAAGAATCTGTTGCTTGCTGCTGTGAGCCTTGTCGCGCTCGGCGCGGCTGCACCGGCGGTGGCTGCTGACCTCGCTGCGCGGCCTTACACCAAGGCGCCGGCGATGGTTGCCGCGATCTACGACTGGAGCGGCTTCTACATCGGTGTCAACGGCGGCGGCGGTTCCGCGCATTCGACTTGGGATCTCGTCGGCGGTGGCCGCGAGGGTTCGCACGATGCGACCGGCGGCACGGTCGGCGGTCAGATCGGCTACCGCATGCAGTCGGGCCAGTGGGTGTTCGGCATCGAAGGTCAGGGCAACTGGGCTGACTTCTCGGGCGACAACGTCAGCGCGCTGTTCGCCACTCGCAACCGCTCCAAGATCGATTCGTTCGGTCTGATCACCGGTCAGATCGGCTACGCCTGGAACAACGTCCTCATTTACGCCAAGGGCGGTGCGGCTGTCGCCGGCAGCAAGTATGAAGTCTCGACCCTTGGCGGCGCACTGCTGTCCTCGAACGATCAAACCCGTTGGGGCGGCACGGTCGGTGCCGGCCTCGAGTACGGTTTCGCCCCGAACTGGTCGGTTGGCGTCGAGTACAACCACATCTTCCTGCAGGACAAGAACGTCACCTTCGCGCTGGTGCCCTCGACCGACCGCATCCGTCAGGACGTCGACATGGGCCTCGTCCGCCTGAACTACAAGTTCGGCGGCCCGAGCCTCGGCCGTTACTGAGCAGAAGCCTGATCTCGATCGCTCGACTTCGAGCGGTCGGCGGAAGCCCCGGCCATCGGCCGGGGCTTTTTTGTTGTTCAAGTTCAGCGGGTTAACCATTCGGTTTCGAGGTGGCGAAGATGGCTTGACTCCCGAGAACGAAATGAGAACAATGTTCTTCATACGTTCTCGCCATGGAGCAAGCCATGTTCAGGATTTTCGTCGAAGAAGCCGCCGCGCTGGCCTCGATCGCGCTGTTTGTCGGGATGATCGCGATCTGGGCCCAGGTGCTCCCGCAGCTCTAGGCGCGGGCCTAGGTTGGGGAAAAGCAGGACGAGGCGGCTGATCGGCCGCTCCGGCGTGGACTCTGGCAGCGTGGCGCCCCACCATTGTGGGGCGAGTCGGCCAGGCGAGTGCAGGATGCCTCCGGTGCCGGCGACCGCTCCATCTCATCTGCAAGAGGCCGTCACGCGACCATGCCGAGCGCCGGATTTGTCCACCTTCACGTTCACTCGGCCTATTCGCTGCTCAAGGGCTCGATCAAGATCGCCAAGCTCGCCGAGCTAGCCAAGAAAGACCATCAGCCGGCGCTGGCGCTGACCGACACCGACAACATGTTCGGTGCGCTGGAGTTCTCCGACAAGATGGCGGGCTCCGGAATCCAGCCGATCGTCGGCTGCGAACTCGCGATCGAATTCGGCGACCAGGATCCCACTGCCCGCAACGCGCTTCTGCCCTCGCGCGTGGTGCTGCTGGCCGCGCAGGAGCGCGGCTACCGCAGTCTGATGCGGCTGAACTCGCGCGCGTTCCTGGAGACGCCCGACACTCATGCCCCCCACATCAAGTTCGACTGGCTCGAAGGCGAGACCGAAGGCCTGATCGCGCTGACGGGCGGTCCGGACGGGCCGATCTCGCTGGCGCTTGCCGGCGGTTATAGCGAGCTCGCGGCGGCGCGCTGCGAGCGTCTCGCCAGCCTGTTCGGAGACCGCCTCTACATCGAATTGCAGCGCCACAACACCGAGAAGGAGCGGCGGGTCGAAAGCAGCCTGATCGACATCGCCTACACCAAGGGCCTGCCGCTGGTTGCGACCAACGAGCCGTATTTCGCCGCGACCGACGATTACGAAGCCCATGACGCGCTGCTCTGCATCGCCGGCGGGCGGCTGATCGCGGAGACCGAGCGCGAGCAGCTCACGCCCGATCATCGCTTCAAGACCCGCGCCGAGATGGCGGTGCTGTTCGCCGACATTCCGGAGGCGCTGGCCTCGACGGTCGAAATCGCCGAGCGCTGCTCGTTCCGGCCGATGACGCGCAAGCCGATCCTGCCGTTCTTCACGGTCGGCGCTGCCGCAAGCTCCGATGCCGCCTCCGTCGAGGCGGCCGAATTGAAGCGGCAGGCAGAGGAGGGGCTCGCCAACCGTCTGCGCGTGCACGGGCTGTCGCAAGGCACGACGGAAGAAGATTACAACGCGCGGCTTGCGTTCGAGCTCGACGTCATCATGCGCATGAAATACGCGGGCTACTTCCTGATCGTCTCCGACTTCATCAAATGGGCGAAGGGGCAGGGCATTCCGGTCGGGCCGGGCCGCGGCTCCGGCGCAGGCTCGCTGGTTGCGTGGGCGCTGACCATCACCGACCTCGATCCGATCAAGTTCGGCCTGCTGTTCGAGCGCTTCCTCAATCCGGAACGCGTCTCGATGCCGGACTTCGACATCGACTTCTGCCAGGACCGCCGCGGCGAGGTGATCAGGTACGTCCAGGAGCGCTACGGCCGCGACCAGGTCGCGCAGATCATCACCTTCGGTACGCTGCAGGCCCGCGGCGTGCTCCGCGACGTCGGCCGCGTGCTGCAGATGCCCTATGGGCAGGTCGACAAGCTCACAAAACTCGTGCCGCAGAATCCGGCCGCGCCGGTGACGCTGGCGGCGGCGATCGAGAGCGAGCCGAAGCTGCAGGCGTTCCGCGACGAGGACCCGGTGGTGGCGCGCGCCTTCGACATCGCGCAGCGCCTCGAAGGCCTGACCCGCCACGCCTCGACGCATGCGGCCGGCATCGTGATCGGCGATCGGCCGCTGAGCGAACTCGTGCCGATGTATCGCGATCCGAAATCCGACATGCCGGTGACCCAGTTCAACATGAAATGGGTCGAGCCGGCCGGCCTCGTGAAATTCGACTTCCTCGGTCTGAAGACGCTGACCGTGCTCGACGTCGCGTGCAAACTGCTCAAGCCGCGCGACATCCATGTCGATCTCGCCACGCTGCCGATCGACGATGCCGAAAGCTACCAGATGCTGGCGCGCGGCGAGGTGGTCGGCGTGTTCCAGGTTGAAAGCCAGGGCATGCGGCGCGCGCTGGTCGACATGCGTCCCGACCGTTTCGAAGACATCATCGCGCTGGTCGCGCTCTATCGACCGGGTCCGATGGCGAACATCCCGACCTATTGCGCGCGCAAGCACGGCGACGAGGAGCCGGAATATCTCCACCCCGTGCTGGAGCCGATTCTCAAGGAGACCTTCGGCGTCATCATCTACCAGGAACAGGTGATGCAGATCGCGCAGGTGATGTCGGGCTATTCGCTCGGCGACGCCGACCTGCTGCGCCGCGCCATGGGCAAGAAGATCCGCGCCGAGATGGAGAAGCAGCGCGAGATCTTCGTCGCAGGCGCAGTGAAGAACGGCGTGCCGAAGGGGCAGGCCGACACCATCTTCGAGCTGCTGGCGAAATTCGCCGACTACGGCTTCAACAAGAGCCACGCTGCGGCCTATGCGCTGGTGTCCTACCACACCGCCTACATGAAGGCGCATTACCCGGTGGAGTTCATCGCGGCGTCGATGACGCTCGATCTCAACAATACCGACAAGCTCTCCGAATTCCGCGCCGAGGCGCAGCGCCTCGGCATCAAGGTCGAGCCGCCCAACGTCAACCGTTCCGGCGCGACTTTCGAGGTCGGCGACAAGACCATCTACTACGCGCTCGCGGCGCTGAAGGGCGTCGGCATTGCGGCCGTCGAGCAGATCATCGCGGAGCGGACCAAGAACGGCTTGTTCACCTCGCTCGCCGACTTTGCCGCGCGGGTGTCGCCGCGCGCGATCAACAAGCGCATCATCGAAAGCCTGGCCGCCGCCGGCGCATTCGACACGCTGGAGCCGAACCGGGCGCGGGTCTTCGCCGGCGCCGATTCGATTCTCGCCGCATGCCAGCGGGCGAACGAAGCCGCAACCATCGGCCAGAACGACATGTTCGGCAGCTCGGCCGACGCGCCGACCATCATGCTGCCGCAGATCGAGCCCTGGTTGCCGGCCGAGCGGCTGCGCCGTGAATATGACGCGATCGGCTTCTTCCTGTCGGGACATCCGCTCGACGATTACGCCACCGTGCTGAAGCGGCTGCGCGTACAGTCCTGGGCCGAGTTCTCGCGCGCGGTGAAGACCGGCGCCACGGCAGGCAAGGTCGCGGCCACCGTGGTGTCGCGCATGGAGCGGCGCACCAAGACCGGCAACAAGATGGGCATCATGGGGCTCTCTGACCCCACGGGTCACTTCGAGGCGGTGCTGTTCTCCGAAGGCCTCGCGCAATATCGCGACGTCCTGGAGCCGGGCGCCGCGGTGCTGCTCCAGCTCGGCGCCGAGCTTCAGGGCGAGGACGTCCGCGCGCGCGTGCTCCACGCCGAGCCGCTGGACGAGGCCGCGGCCAAGACGCAGAAGGGCCTGCGCATCTTCGTGCGCGATACCAAGCCGCTGGAATCGATCGCCAAGCGTCTCGCCGGCCCCGACATGGCCGCTTCGAACGGCGCCGCGCCGAAGGTAGGCAGTCCCGGCACCGCGCCCCGCTCCAACGGCGACGGCGAGGTCTCGCTGGTCATGATGCTCGACCTCGAGACCGAGGTCGAGATGAAGCTGCCCGGCCGCTTCAAGGTCTCGCCGCAGATCGCCGGCGCCATCAAGGCGGTCGCTGGCGTCGTCGACGTGCAGCAGCTCTAGCCACACGCACGCTGTTGCAGGCGATTGCATGTTTTGCGTGGGGGATGCTACCGCCCTGTTGCAACCTCTCGCTGTTTTCCGTTAGCATGCGCTCGGGGAAAAATCTGGGGGCGTGATGCTATTGCGTGGGCTGGTATTGCTCGTGGCTGCGGCACTGCTGTGCGGCTGTGAGACGGCGAGGAGCGGGCTCGGATATTCGGAGACGGTACGAAAGCTGGGTCCGCCGAAAGCCGGGCAGGCCCGCGTCGTCGTGTTTCGCGAGAAGGGCTTCGGCGGCATCGGCGATCCGGACTGGGAATTTTCCCTCGACGGTACGCCGATCAAGGGCCTGAAGACCGGGACATATGTCTATGTCGATCGCCCGGCAGGCCAGCACCAGTTCGTAGCAGAGGAAGCAGCGCTCGGTGTCACGCGCGTGGACTTCTCGGCGCAGTCGGGCCAGACCGTGTTCTTCGTAGCGCGCTTCAGTCAGCGCAAGAGCGCCATGATCGCGAATGCGAGCACTGGGGTGCTGGGCTGGGGTCTCACGCTTGCGATGCCGTCCGGCTATAAAAACCAGGGGCCGCTGGATTTCCTGCCTTTGGATGAACCGGCCGCCCGGACGACGATCGCAGAGCTTCGGTTGGCGGAATAGCCCCGCGCGAATTCGGTCCCGCCCGCACCGTCATTTGTGGTGTCGTCACAGCGTTGCGGCTATGATCACCGTGAGGCCGTTGGCCCATCGCGCCGGGAGGGATCGTGACATGTGCGACAAGTGCAATGAATCCCCACATGAGAGGATCGCGCCGTCGCGGCGGTCCGCGATGTTGTTGGGCGCCTCGGCGCTCGGCCTCGCCCTGACCGGCAGAGCCTTCGCCAAGGAGACCAAGACGCCGCCAAAGCCGCAGAACGTGCTGTCGCCCGACGCATCATTGAAGCGCCTGACGGAAGGCAATGCGCGCTATGTCGACGGCGTGTCGCGGCGGCACGATTTCAAGCACGAGCGCGAGGCGCTGGCCGGCGGACAGAATCCGTTCGCGGCCGTGCTGAGCTGTGCCGATTCGCGCATCGCGCCGGAATATGCCTTCGACACCGGCCGCGGCGATCTGTTCGTCTGCCGCGTTGCCGGAAATTTCGCCGGCACCGAGACCATCGCCAGCATGGAATACGCGGTCGCCGTGCTGAATACGCCGCTGATCCTCGTGCTCGGCCATGACGCTTGCGGTGCGGTCGATGCCACGCTGAAGGTGATCAAGGACAACAAGCCGCCGCCGGGCCATATTCCCTCGCTGGTCGATGCGATCGCGCCCGCCGCCAAGGCTGCGATGCAGCAGGGTGGGGACGTCCTCGACAAGGCGATCCGGCAGAACGTCATCGACAACGTCGCGAAGCTGAAGTCGGCAGCGCCGATCCTCAATGCCGCCGTGGAGCAGGGCAAGCTGAAGGTCGTCGGCGGCATCTATCGGCTCACGACGGGAACGGTCGACCTGATCGCGCAGATCTGACGAGACGGACCGGCTCGCGCCGGCTCGTTGTCGCGAGGCTGACGCAGGCGCCTGGCGTTGGTGCCGGGCGCCATGCCGCCGCCTCAATCCAAGCCTTCGCTATTTGGAAGCCTTTCGTTCAATTGGAAGCCTTTCGTTCAAGTGCCATTCAGCTGGCCACGCGTCTGATGCGTGGCGGCACCTCAACAACAAAAACGGGCAAGCAAGCCATGCGTGGGACGCTCAGAGCCTTCATTTGCCTCCTCCTGCCGGTCGCGGTCCTTGCCGCAGGCGCGCCGGATCCGGCGCGTGCGCAGCAGCAGGAAAAGCGTATCGCGCTCGTGGTCGGCAACGGCGCCTACGCCAAGTCGCCGCTGGCGACGACGGCAAACGATGCCGGCCTGATCGCGCAGACGCTGCAGGCGGCGGGCTTCGACGTCGTTGGCGCGCGCGATCTCGACGGCGACACGCTGCGCAAGAGCTTTCGCGATTTCATCCAGAAGGCGCAGGCCTCAGGCCCGGGCACCGTCGCGATGGTCTATCTCGCCGGCTATGGCGTGCAGCTTGCGGGTGAGAACTACTTCATCCCGGTCGATTCCAACATCACCCGCGACACCGACATTCCGACCGAAGGCCTGCGCATCGGCGACTATCTCCGCCAGCTGGCTTCCGTTCAGCTCAAGGCCAACATCATCGTGCTCGACGCTGCGCGGGCGCAGCCCTTCGTGGAGGGCGGCCAGCAGATCGCGAGCGGACTTGCGCTGGTCGAGCCCGACGCCAACATGCTGATCGCGTTCAATGCCGCGCCCGGCACGGTGGCGCCCGAGGAGCCCGGACCTTACGGCATCTATGCGCAGTCGCTGGCGGAGATGATCCGCACCGGCGGCCTGCCGCTGCCCGAGGTGTTCGACCGCGTTCGCCTGCGCGTCAACGAGGCCAGCAAGGGCGCGCAAGTGCCCTGGAACGAGCAGAAGATTTCCGCCCAATTCTCGTTCTTCGAGCGCGGGCCCGACGCGCCGCCGCCTGA
>NZ_JADPIT010000015.1:967679-968967 GCF_023073035.1 Bradyrhizobium sp. 62 | reverse complement strand
CGCAACAAGCCGATCCGCGATCTCGGCGTGCAGGATGCCTATGCCGCCGCGCTCACGCGCGACACGCTGCCGGCCTACGAAGAATTTCTCACCGCCTATCCCGGCGATCCGCTGTCGAAGCGCGTGATGGCGATCGTCGCGGCGCGCCGTGAGGCCATCACCTGGCGGCGAACCTATCGTACCGACACGCCGGAAGCCTATTGGTCGTACCTGCGTCGCTATTCGCGCGGTCCGCATGCGGCAGATGCGCGCCGGCGCCTGGCGATTCTCACCGCGCCGGCCGAGCCGCCGCCGAGCTTCGCGATGATCGACTACGACGTGCCGCCACCGTCGCCGGAGGAGGTGGTCTATGTCGACCGTCCCGTGCTGTATTTCAGCGATCCGGATTTTGGCTTCGCGCCGCCACCGCCGCCGCCGGTCTACTATCTGCCGCCGCCGCCGCCGGATTTCATCGTGCTGTCGCCGCCGATGCCGGTGATCGGCCTGTTCGTGCTGCCGCAGCCGATGTTCGTGCCGATTCCTGTGTTCGTCAGGCCGCCGCTCTATGTTGCTCCGCCGCCGAACAACATCATCTATCAGAACATCCATAATCGGACGGTCATCAACACGGTGATCAACCAGCCGCCGGCACCGCCGGCGGGCGCGGGTGCCGGAGCGAGCAATCTCACGCCGGCCATTGCCGGGCGCACCAATCCGGCTGGTCCCGCCATGCCGCAGGCGGCCGTGCAGCGCGCCGCCCTGATTCAGCAGGGCAAGGCGCCGATGCCAGCGAGCGCAACGATGCAGCCGACGGCGAGGCCAGGAACGCCCCCGGCGACGCCCGCCAATGCCGCGCCGACCGGGACGCCACCGACCGCTTCACCTGCCAGTCCACTTGTCAGTCCACTTGTCAGTCCACTTGCCACGCCACCGGCCAAGCTGCCCCAAGCCAACACGCTGCCGGTTCCCGGCACCCATGGCGGTCCGCCCGTACCGCCAGCGGGAGCCGGGCCTCTGCCGGGCGGCAGACCCGTGCTGCCCACGGCCACTGCACCCGGCGCGCCGCTGCCGAACCATCCGGGGGCGCCGACCACTGCTGCTCCCGGCACCACGCCGCCAGCCCATCCCGGTGCGCCGACCGGCGCATCGGCGACGGCGCCCACGGCGACAAACCCGGCCGCTGTCCCCGGCCAACTGCCGAAGCCGCCGGTGGCCCAGACCCCGCCCGGGACCGGGCCTGGGGACCATGGCAAGTCCGCGATCCGCGAGCCGGCTGGTTCGCCGTCTGCTGCCCGCACGCCTCCGCCTC
>NZ_JADPIT010000015.1:932060-967589 GCF_023073035.1 Bradyrhizobium sp. 62 | reverse complement strand
CGCTGCTCCCGCCCAAGCTGCCCGGCCGTCGGCACCACCACCGAGGCCTCAGGCAGTGGCCCGGCCGGCGCCTCCGCCTCCGCCGCGTATTGCGCCGCCGCCACCGCCACGGGCAGCTCCGCCCGTGGCGGTCGCTCGGCCGGCGCCGCCGCCAATGGCGCGACCCGCGCCGCCGCCGGTCGCCCGGCCGGCGCCACCTCCGCCGCCCCGGATGGCCGTCGCGCCACCGCCGCCGCCGCGCCCGGCAGCCCCCCCACCGCGTCCTCCGGCTCCGCCGCCGGCGGCAAAGAAGTGCCCGCCGAACCAGCCCAGATGCTAGGCAGGGGCTAGGCCGCAGCGTGGTCTTTACGGAAGGGGGCCTCTCGCGGGCGAAAGCCGCCCCGAAAGGCCCTTATTTCCTTGCTTCTGGTCGAAATCGCGCTATACACCGCGCCATCTCACACGGAAGCATGGCTCACAAGGCCGTCCGGTGGCAGCCGGGGCGACAACGCTCTGTCCTGCTCACACGCTTCCGGAGGAACCAACCGGAGAATTAGAACGATGGCACTACCCGATTTCACTATGCGTCAGCTCCTCGAAGCCGGCGTGCACTTTGGTCACCAGTCTCACCGCTGGAATCCGAAAATGGCGCCGTTCATTTTCGGCGCTCGCAACAACATCCACATCGTCGACCTCGCGCAGACCGTGCCGTTGCTGCACAACGCCTTGCAGGCGGTCAGCGACACCGTCGCGAAGGGCGGCCGCATCCTGTTCGTCGGCACCAAGCGCCAGGCACAGGACGGCGTTGCCGACGCGGCCAAGCGCTGCGCTCAGTACTTCGTCAATTCGCGCTGGCTCGGCGGCACGCTGACCAACTGGAAGACGATTTCGGGCTCGATCAAGCGCCTGCGTCATCTCGACGACGTGCTCGCCGGCGGCGATGCCTCCTCCTACACCAAGAAAGAGCGCCTGACGCTTCAGCGCGAGCGCGACAAGCTCGACCGCTCGCTCGGCGGCATCAAGGACATGGGCGGTCTGCCCGACCTGATCTTCGTGATCGACACCAACAAGGAAGACATCGCGATCCAGGAAGCCCAGCGGCTCAACATCCCGGTGGCCGCGATCGTCGACACCAATTCGGATCCGAAGGGCATCACCTATGTGGTGCCGGGAAATGACGACGCCGGCCGCGCGATCGCGCTTTATTGCGATCTGATCGCGCGTGCAGCGATTGACGGCATTTCGCGCGCCCAGGGCGATTCCGGCATCGACGTCGGCGCTTCGGTTCGGCCGGTCGCAGAAGAGCTGCCGACCGCCACGAGCGGCTTCCAGGGCCTCGCCGGTCCGCGCGGCACCTCCGACGACCTCAAGAAGCTCCCTGGCGTGTCGGGCGCGATCGAGAAGAAGTTCAACGACCTCGGCATCTTCCACTTCTGGCAGCTGGCCGAGCTCGATCACGACACCGCGCACAAGATCGGCGAAGAAGTCGGCCTGCCGAGCCGCGCGGACGCCTGGGTGGCCAAGGCCAAGGCGCTGACCGCGGAAGCGGAATAGTCAAAAAGAGCGATGGGTTGGCCGGACAAGCTCCGGCCACCATTTCAGTTGACGCGAATTCCTGAGATGGACCGCGGCGAGGCGATCTGGCCACGCCGCGGCAAACCGGCAGGCAAAAAGGATTTTGAACGATGGCAACGATCACAGCTGCGATGGTCAAGGACCTGCGCGAGTCGACCGGCGCAGGCATGATGGACTGCAAGGCCGCGCTGACCGAAAACGAAGGCAACATGGAAGCGGCGCAGGATTGGCTGCGCAAGAAGGGCCTGTCGAAGGCCGCCAAGAAGTCGGGCCGCGTCGCCGCCGAGGGTCTGATCGGTGCGCTCGTCAAGGGCAACAAGGGCGTCGTGGTCGAGGTCAATTCCGAGACCGATTTCGTCGCGCGCAACGGCCAGTTTCAGGGCCTCGTCAAGATGATCGCCCAGGTCGCATTCAACGTCGGCGCCGACGTCGAGAAGATCAAGGCCGCCAAGGTCGGCGACGTCACGATCGAAACTGCGATCAACGACGCGATCGCCACCATCGGCGAGAACATGACGCTGCGCCGCGCAGCTTCGCTCGAAGTCAGCCAGGGCGTGGTGTCGAGCTACGTCCACGGCGCCGTCGTCGAGGGCGCCGGCAAGATGGGCGTGATCGTGGCGCTGGAATCGCCGGGAAAGGCGGACGAGCTCGCAACGCTTGGCCGCCAGATCGCGATGCATGTCGCGGCCGCCAACCCGCTGGCGCTCGATCCGTCCGGTCTCGATCCGGCGGTCGTCAAGCGCGAGAAGGACGTGCTCGCCGACAAATATCGCCAGCAGGGCAAGCCCGAGAACGTGATCGAGAAGATCGTCGAGTCCGGCCTGAAGACCTATTACAAGGAAGTCTGCCTGCTCGAGCAGGCCTTCATCCACGATACCGGCAAGTCGGTGGCGCAGGCGGTGAAGGAAGCCGAAGGCAAGGTCGGCGGCGCGGTGAAGATTGCGGGCTTTGTGCGCTATGCTCTCGGTGAGGGAATCGAGAAGCAGGAAAGCGACTTCGCGGCCGAGGTCGCGGCCGCCAGCGGCAAGAAGTAAGCGCCGGAACGTTCCTTCCGGCGTGCCGCCGGAAGCGGCGCCCCGACAAGGAAAGTGCTCATGACTGATCCGGTCTATCGTCGCGTCGTGATCAAGCTGTCCGGCGAATATCTCGCGGGACCGCAGGGTTTTGGCATTGATCAGCCGACCATCGACCGGGTCGCCGACGATCTGATCGCGGCCCGCCATCTCGGCACCGAAGTCGCCGTCGTGATCGGCGGCGGCAATCTCTTTCGTGGCGTCGAAGTCTCCTCGCGTGGCGTGTCGCGCCCGACCGGCGACACCATGGGCATGCTCGCCACGATGATGAACTGCCTCGCGCTCGAAGCCACGATCGAGCGCAAGGGTACGCCTGCGCGCACGCTGTCGGCCTTCGTCATGCCCGAGATTTCCGAGCTGTTCACCCGCACCGCGGCACACAAATACCTCGCCGAGGGTCGGATCGTGCTGCTCGGCGGCGGAACCGGTAATCCGTTCTTCACCACCGACACGACCGCGGTGCTGCGCGCAGCCGAGATCGGCGCCCAGGCGGTGCTGAAGGCGACCAATGTCGACGGTGTCTACTCGGCCGACCCGAAGAAAGATCCGACGGCGACGCGATTCGACCGTCTGACCCATTCGCAGGCGATCGAGGGCGGCTACAAGGTGATGGATGCGACCGCCTTCGCGCTTGCCCGCGAGACGTCGCTGCCTATCATTGTGTTCTCGATCGCGGAGCCAGGTTCGATCGGCGCTGTACTGCGTGGCGGCGGCCACGGAACCATTGTCGCCGGCTGACGGCTTGTCGTTGCGCCCTCGAGGGAAGGGTGCGGAGAGGTCGCCGGGATTTTGAAGGAGAAACGTGATGGCCACGGATAATTTCGATCTCAACGAAGTCAAACGCCGCATGCAGGGCGCGATCCAGTCGCTCAAGCACGAACTTGGCGGCCTGCGTACCGGTCGCGCCTCAGCCTCGATGCTCGATCCGGTGCAGGTCGACGCCTATGGCAGCCACATGCCGCTGAACCAGCTCGCCACCGTCAGCGTGCCGGAGCCGCGCCTGATCTCGGTGCAGGTCTGGGACAAGTCGATGGTCAAGGCGGTGGAGAAGGCGATCGTCGATTCCAATCTCGGCCTGTCGCCGGCGACCGAAGGCCAGGTGCTGCGCCTGCGTATCCCGGAGCTCAACGAGGAGCGTCGCAAGGAGCTCGTCAAGGTCGCGCACAAATACGCGGAAGCCGCCAAGGTCGCCGCGCGCCACGTCCGCCGCGACGGTCTCGACGTCCTCAAGAAGCTCGAGAAGAATCACGAGATGTCCGAGGATGATCAGAAGCGCCACGCCGACGACGTGCAGAAGGCGACCGACGGCACGATCTCCGAGATCGATCAGTTGCTGGCCGCCAAGGAAAAAGAAATCCTCACCGTTTAAAGCGCGCTGGATCGCGCTTTAGGTTATTGTTCGCGCATGATCTTTTCGGAAGGCCGCTTCGCACTCTTCCGGATCATGCTTTAAGGCAGCCTCATGTCCAACGCCGCCGCGCCCGCAACGGAAGGACCCGATCGGTCCGATGTGCCTGCGCATGTCGCCATCATCATGGATGGCAACGGACGTTGGGCGGCCGCGCGCGGCTTGCCACGGGCGGAAGGCCATCGCCGCGGCGTCGAGGCCCTGCGCCGCGTCGTTCGCGCGTCGCATGAACTTGGCATCCGCTATCTCACCATCTTCTCCTTCAGCTCGGAAAACTGGTCGCGTCCGGCGAGCGAGATCGGCGATCTGTTCGGCCTCTTGCGCCGCTTCATCCGCAACGATCTGGCGAGCCTGCATCGCGACGGCGTCAAGGTACGCATCATCGGCGAGCGGGACGGGCTGGAGGGCGACATCTGCGCGCTCCTCAACGAGGCGGAGGAACTGACGCGCGACAACACGCGGCTCACGCTCGTCGTCGCCTTCAATTACGGCTCCCGGCAGGAGATCGCGAAGGCGGCGCAGAAGCTCGCGCGCGAAGTCGCCGAGGGCAGGCGCGATCCTGATACGATCGATGCCGAGACACTGGGGGCGCATCTCGACGCGCCCGACATTCCCGATCCCGATCTCATCATCCGCACCAGTGGCGAGCAGCGCCTGTCCAACTTCCTGATGTGGCAGGCCGCCTATAGCGAGCTTGTCTTCGTGCCGATCCACTGGCCCGATTTCGACAAGGCGGCGCTGGAAGGCGCAATCGCCGAATTTGCCAGGCGCGAGCGCCGTTTCGGCGGCCTGGTCGCGAAAACCGCCTCGTGAGCGACCCCGACTCCGCACCGGCCGGCTCTCAGCCTGCCCCGAGCAATCTCGTGATGCGAATCCTCGCAGCGCTCGTGCTGGCGCCGCTCGCCATTGCGCTCGCTTATGCCGGCGGCTGGCTGTGGGCGCTGCTCGTCACCCTGGTGTCGATCGGACTGTTCGCGGAATGGCTGACGGTGGTGGGCGCAGGCTCGACCGCGCTGACCGGGGCGGGGACGATCGTCATCGCCACGATGGGCTTGTGCGTTGCCTTCGGCGCGCTCAAGACTGCCATCATCACCGGCCTGATTGGCGGCGCGATCGTGACGGTGATCGCGCGGGGCAAGTTTGTCTGGGCGGCCTCCGGCTTCGCCTATGCGTCGGCGGCGCTACTCGCCTCGATCCTGCTGCGGAAGGATCTCGTGAACGGCTTCGCCGCGCTGATGTTCGTGCTGCTCGTGGTGTGGGCGACCGATATCGGCGGCTATTTCGCCGGCCGCGGCATCGGCGGACCGAAGCTGTGGCCGCGCGTCAGCCCGAAGAAGACCTGGGCAGGGGCGCTCGGCGGCTTTTCCGCGAGCCTTTTGGTCGCGGCCGGCTTTGCCGCTTGCGGGATCGGAAAGATGGCTCCATTGCTGCTCGTCGCCGCGGTCCTCTCGGTCGTGTCGGCCTGCGGCGATCTGTTCGAATCCGCGGTCAAGCGGCGCTTCGATGTCAAGGATTCCAGTCACTTAATTCCCGGCCACGGCGGGCTATTGGACCGTCTGGACGGTTTTGTCGCTGCCATCCTGGTGGCATGGATTATCGGCTTCCTCCGCCATGGTGTGCATAGCGCCGGAAGCGGTCTTATGGTTTGGTGAAGATATGAGCGCGGTTCCATTGCGTAACAACAAGGCTGCGGCATCGACCGTCCGCAGCGTCACGGTTCTCGGCGCCACCGGCTCGATCGGCGACAGCACGATGGATCTGTTGCGCGCCTCTCCCGAGCGTTACCGTGTCGAGGCGCTGACGGCGAACAGCAATGTCGAGGCGCTGGCAAAGCTCGCGAAGGAGTTTTCCGCGCGCTTCGTCGCGATCGCCGACACCTCAAAATTTGCCGAGCTCAAGGCTGCGCTCGCGGGCACCGGCACCGAATGCGGCGCCGGCGAAAGCGCGGTGATCGAGGCCGGCGCGCGTCCGGCCGATTGGGTGATGGCCGCCGTGAGTGGCGCGGCCGGGCTGAAGCCGGCACTGGCGGCGGTCGATCGCGGCGCGCATGTCGCGCTCGCCAACAAGGAATGTCTCGTCTGCGCCGGCGATTTCTTCATGCAGCGCGCGGCGAAAGCGGGCGCCTGTATCCTGCCCGCGGATTCCGAGCATAACGCGCTGTTCCAGGCGCTCGCCTCGGGCAATCGTGACGAGCTCGTCCGTGTCATCATCACGGCCTCCGGCGGTCCGTTCCGGACCTGGAAGCTTGCCGACATCGAGCAGGCCACACTCGCGCAAGCCCTGAAGCATCCGAACTGGAGCATGGGCCAGAAAATCACGATCGATTCCGCCTCGATGATGAACAAGGGGCTCGAGGTGATCGAGGCCTCCTATCTGTTCGCGCTCTCGCCGGACGAGATCGACGTCCTCGTTCATCCGCAGTCGATCATCCACGGCATGGTCGAGTTCTCCGACCGCTCGGTCGTGGCCCAGCTCGGCTCACCCGACATGCGCACGCCGATCGCGCATTGCCTCGGCTGGCCCGACCGCATCAAGGGTCCGGCCGCCAAGCTCGATCTGGCCAAGATCGGCCAATTGACCTTCGAGGCGCCGGATTTCGAGCGCTTCCCCGGGCTGCGCCTGGCCTTCGATTCGCTCCGGACCGGGAAGGGGGCGACCACGGTCTACAACGCCGCCAACGAGGTCGCGGTCGCCGCCTTCATCGCGGGCAAGATCCGGTTCGGCGCGATTGCCCGGCTGGTGGAGGCGACGCTGGACGACTGGATTCGTGGCGGGAACCAGGCCCCGCTGACATCAGCGGACGATGCAATTGCTGTTGACCATGTTGCGCGAAATAGGGCTGCCGCCCTATTGCCTCAAATTGCCTTAAACGCATCCTAGATGGTTCGGGGCCAGGGCCTTGCGGCGCTGGATGAGGGAATTCGATGATCGACTTTTTCGTCCATAGTTTCAATACGTTGAGCCATGGGCTCCTCGGCTACGCGGTTCCCTTCCTGTTCGTCCTGACCATCGTCGTGTTCTTCCATGAGCTTGGCCATTTCCTGGTCGCGCGCTGGGCGGGCGTTCGCGTGTTAACTTTTTCGCTCGGTTTCGGACCTGAGCTGGTCGGCTTCAACGACCGCCATGGCACCCGCTGGAAGATCTCGGCGATCCCGCTCGGCGGCTACGTCAAGTTCTTCGGCGACGAGAGCGAGGCTTCGACCCCGTCATCCGAGAAGCTTGCGGCCATGACGGCCGAGGAGCGCGCCGGCAGCTTCCATCACAAGAAGGTCGGCCCGCGCGCCGCCATCGTTGCCGCCGGACCAATCGCCAATTTCATTCTGGGCGCGCTGATCTTCGCCGGCATGGCGCTGTATTACGGCAAGCCGAGCACGATCGCGCGCGTCGACGGTGTCGTCGCCGACGGTGCTGCGGCGGCAGCCGGCTTCAAGATCGGCGATGTCGTCGTCCAGATCGACGGCAAGCCGATTGAAAGCTTTGCCGACATGCAGCGCATGGTTGCAATGAATGCTGGTTCGCCGCTTGCCTTCCAGGTCAAACGCGACGGTGCCATCGTGTCGCTGACCGCGACGCCGGCGCTGCTCGAGCGCAAGGATCCCTTCGGCAACAGCCACCGTCTCGGCGTGCTCGGCGTCGAACACAAGTCCCAGGCCGGTGAAGCCTCGACGTCGCCCGTCGGCGTCGGCGAAGCGCTCAAGATCGGCGTGGAGCAGGTCTGGTTCATCATCACCAGCACCTTCAAGTTCCTGGGCTCGTTGTTCGTCGGGAACGGCAATCCGAACGAGGTCAGCGGCGTGCTCGGCATTGCCAAGATGTCGGGGCAGGCGGCCAGCGCCGGGTTCCAGTTCGTGATCAACCTCTGCGCGGTGCTATCGGTGTCGATCGGCCTGCTGAATCTGTTCCCGATCCCGCTGCTCGATGGCGGTCACCTTATGTTCTATGCGGCGGAGGTTGCCCGTGGTCGGCCCCTGTCCGAGCGGACTCAGGAGATGGGGTTTCGAATCGGGCTGGGCTTGGTGCTGATGTTGATGGTGTTTGCGACCTATAACGACATCCTGCGGATGGCCGCATCCTGATAGGGGCTTTTTTGTGGCGTTGCCCGGGCGTTGCTCTTGGGCAACGTCTTGGAATGAAAATGAAATTACGGCGCGCTCGACCGTTTGCGGCGTCGGTGAAATTGTCTACAAGCGGCTTGAACTTGGGGAATCTCCAGACCGGCGTTGGGGTTGGGTCTGGTACGGAATGATAAGGGCGCGTTGCGCAATGAAGTTTGGACTGCGACTCCGGGGGGGCTTGCTCGCAACCCTGATCATGTTCGGCGCGCCGGTGCTTGCCCCGGTTGGGGCTGCCTTTGTGTCTTCGTCTGCGCTTGCTCAGACCGTGCAGTCGATTTCCGTTGAAGGAAATCGCCGGGTCGAGGTGGAGACGATCCGCTCCTACTTCAAGCCGGGTCCCGGCGGTCGCCTGGATCAGGGTGCCATCGACGACGGCCTCAAGGCGCTGATCGAGACCGGCCTGTTCCAGGACGTGAGGATCAACCGCGGTGCCGGTGGCCAGATCGTCGTCTCCGTGGTGGAAAACCCGGTGATCGGCCGCATTGCCTTCGAGGGCAACAAGAAGATCAAGGACGAGCAGCTCACCGGTGAAGTCCAGTCCAAGGCGCGCGGCACCTTCTCCCGCGCCATGGTGCAGTCCGACACGCTGCGAATCGCCGAAATCTATCGCCGTTCCGGCCGCTACGACGTCCGCGTCACGCCTGAAGTCATCGAGCAGCCGAACAACCGCGTCGATCTCATCTTCACGGTCGAGGAGGGCGCCAAGACCGGCGTCAAGTCGATCGAGTTCGTCGGCAACAACGCGTACTCGTCCTACCGCCTGCGCGACGTCATCAAGACGCACGAATCGAACCTGCTGAGCTTCCTCGCCAGCAGCGACATCTACGATCCCGATCGGGTCGAGGCCGACCGCGACCTGATCCGCCGCTTCTATCTCAAGAACGGTTTCGCCGACGTCCAGGTCGTGGCCGCGCTCACCGAATACGATCCGGAGAAGAAGGGCTTCAACGTTACCTTCAAGATCGAGGAAGGCTCGCAATACCGGGTCGGCTCGATCGACTTCCGCTCCAGCATTCCGAACTTCGATCCCACCCCGATGCGCAACTATTCGCGCGTCAATGTCGGTTCGCTCTACAACGTCGAATCGGTCGAGAAATCGGTCGAGGAGATGCAGATCGAAGCCTCGCGGCGCGGTTATGCCTTCGCCGTGGTCCGTCCCGGCGGCGACCGCAACTTCGAGGCGCACACCGTGTCGGTCGTGTTCAACATCGACGAGGGTCCACGCACCTATATCGAACGCATCAACCTGCGCGGCAACACCCGCACGCGCGACTACGTGATCCGTCGCGAGTTCGACGTCTCCGAGGGCGATGCCTACAACCGCGCGCTGGTCGACCGTGCCGAGCGCCGCTTGAAGAACCTCGACTATTTCAAGAGCGTGAAGATCACGACGGAGCCCGGTTCGTCGAGCGACCGCGTGATCCTGCTCGTGGACATGGAAGAGAAATCGACCGGCGACTTCTCGGTCTCGGGTGGTTATTCCACCACCGACGGCGCGCTGGCCGAAGTCTCGGTCTCCGAACGCAATTTGCTCGGCCGCGGCCTGTTCGCCAAGGCGGCGGTGACTTACGGCCAGTATGCCCGCGGTTATTCGCTGTCGTTCGTCGAACCCTATCTGCTCGACTACCGGGTCGCGTTGGGTCTCGACCTCTATCAGCGCGAGCAGAGGTCCAACAGCTACATCTCCTACGGCACCAAGACGCTCGGCTTCTCGCCGCGCCTCGGCTTCTCCCTGCGTGAAGATCTGTCGCTGCAGGTGCGCTACTCGATCTACAGGCAGGAAATCACGCTGCCGTCCTACCTGGCGAACTGTAATAACGTAGTTGGGTCGGCGGCATTCAATCCAAGCCCGGCTTTCTCGGCGGCGAGCGGCATTCCTCTGGATGCCTCGACCAACGGCCTCGGCTGCTACAGCGACGGCGAGGCTTCGCTGCCGGTCCGCAAGGAGCTTGCCAACGGCAAGACGCTGACCTCGGCGCTCGGCTACACGCTGACCTACAACACGCTCGACAACAACAAGAACCCCACCGACGGTCTCCTGGTCGATTTCCGGCAGGACTTCGCCGGTGTCGGCGGCGACGTCTCCTACCTGAAGACTGTGGTGGACGCGAAGTACTACACTCCGCTGGTGTCCGATATCGTCGGCCTCGCTCGCATCCAGGGCGGCATGCTGAACAAGATCGGCAACCAGGATCTGCGCATGCTGGATCATTTCCAGATGGGTCCGAATCTGGTCCGCGGCTTTGCTCCGAACGGCATCGGCCCACGCGATTTGAACCCCTTTGGTACGCAGGACGCGCTTGGCGGCACCAAGTATTGGGGCGCTTCGCTCGAATTGCAGATGCCGTTCTGGTTCTTGCCGAAGGAAGTGGGTCTGAAGGGCGCCGTCTACGCCGACGCCGGCGGTCTGTTCGACTATCAGGGTCCGACGACGTGGTCTGTGACCAACGAACTGACCACGACCAAGAATTCGAGCTGCACGCCGTCGACCGTCAATCCAGCCTCGGCTGGAACCTGCACCGGCTTGGTGTATGACAACGGCAATGCGGTCCGGTCGTCGGTCGGTGTCGGCTTGATCTGGGCCTCGCCGTTCGGTCCGCTGCGCTTCGACTACGCCGTGCCGCTGACCAAGGGCAAGAACGACCGTACGCAGGAGTTCCGGTTCGGCGGCGGCACCTCGTTCTAATTCGAACAGCACGGCACGATCCGGACTACGGAGCCGGTTTCCGAAAGGGATCGTGCCAATCCAGGAGATCAGGCATGATGCGGCTTGGCCGCTTCATGCCGAAGCCGGACCGCGACGGGGTGGAATGGCGCAGCCGACCTTCTTCATACAGCCGCCCGCCTCAGCGCTGGCTGACATAGCCACGCTGACCAAGGCGGAGCTGGTCGATCCCGCAAGGGGCGGCCAAATCATCAGGGGTCTTGCTTCGCTCGACGAAGCCGGCCCGATGCACCTGACGTTCTTCGACAATCTCAAATATGCCGATGAGCTCAAGGCGACCAAGGCCGGTGCTTGCCTGGTGAGCCCACGCTTCGAGGCCCGGGTGCCCGCGCATGTAGCCGTGCTGCGGGCGCCACAGCCGTTCCGCGCGTTCGTCAGGATCGCGCGGGAGTGGCATGGCGACGCGCTCCGGCCGCAATCCTGGACCGGCAACGACGGTATCGCGCCGTCGGCCATCATCGATCCCACGGCGAGGCTTGAGGACGGCGTGATCGTCGATCCCCTGGCCGTGATCGGCCCTGACGTGGAGATCGGCAGCGGCACGGTGGTCGGCGTGGGGGCCGTGATCGGCCCGGGCGTCAAGATCGGCCGGGACTGCAATGTCGGGGCACGCACCGCCATCCAGTGCGCGCTGATCGGCAACGACGTGCTGATCCACCCAGGCTGCTCGATCGGCCAGGACGGCTACGGCTTCATCTTCTTCGGCCCCGAGGGCCACCTGAAGGTGCCTCAGACCGGCCGCGTGCTGATCCAGAACAACGTGGAGGTCGGCGCCGGCACCACCATTGATCGCGGGTCCTTGCGCGACACCGTGATCGGGGAGGGGACCAAAATCGACAATCAGGTCCAGATCGGCCACAATGTGACCATTGGCCGGCACTGCCTGCTGGCAGCCCAGATCGGTCTTGCCGGCAGCCTCACCCTCGGCGACAACGTGGCGCTGGGAGCCAAGGTGGGCATCAATAATCACGTCAAGATCGGGGATGGAGCTCAGGTGACTGCCATGAGCGGCGTCAAGGACGACGTCCCTCCCAATGGACGCTGGGGTGGTTTTTTTGCCAAGCCGACCAGGCAGTGGTTCAAGGAAATATTGGCGGTCGAGCGCTTGGCGCGCGACAGCAAGGCCGATCCGAAGCAGGAGGAACGGGAGTGACGGACGAAGCACCGGTCAGGTTCGAGCTTGTGGACATCAACATGATCCTGCAAACGCTCCCGCACCGTTTTCCGATGCTGCTGATCGATCGCGTGATCAACATCCGCACCGATTACAGCGGCATCGGCATCAAGAACGTCACCTTCAACGAGCCGCCGTTCCAGGGCCACTTTCCCGATCGCCCGGTCTATCCGGGCGTCATGATGATCGAAGCGATGGCGCAGACTGCCGGTGTGATCGGCATCAAGTCGGTCGAGGGCACCGATAAGCCGCGCGCGGTGTATTTCCTGACCATCGACAAGTGCAAGTTCCGCAAGCCGGTGCTGCCCGGCGATACCATCGAATACCACATGCGCTCGATCGGCCGCCGCAAAGCCATGTGGTGGTTTCACGGCGACGCCAAGGTCAATGGCCAGGTGGTTGCGGAGGCCGATGTCGGCGCCATGCTGACCGACTGAGCGAGATCAACTTCTCTGGATGCGCTCGCGTGCAGGACACGCGTAGCGGCTGCCGCTGACCTCGCGCTTGATGTTCTGGTTGAAGAACTGGCCCATGGACGGTGCGCCCAGCAGGCGCTCGACCGTCTCAACCGGCACGCCGCAGTAGCGGTCGTAAGCGCCGTCCATAGCCACGATGAGAGCCTGCTGCGCACGGTCGTAACAGACCCGCTGGAGCACCGTGCTGCGGGTGATGTCGCGGCATTCGAATGTCTTGAGATCGACGAGGCGGTGTTCGCCGGTCTCGATCGTCTCGGATACGATCGGCGCGGCAGCGAGCTGCGCGAGGAGAAGTGCCAAGGCCCTGACCACGATACCTGAAGCTCCGCGTGAACTTGTTGATGCACCGGGAAGGCTGCCTCATCCGGCACTTGAAACAGGGAGAGATCATACGTCACTGGACAGATCGGGCATAGTCGCGCTAACCAGCGGAAAACCGAGCGACTTCAACACCTAATCAGACCTTCTTGATGAGTCAGATTGCTTGATGAGTAAGATTGATCCCACCGCACGGATCGCGGACGGCGCAGTAATCGGCGAGGGCACCGAGATCGGGCCCTTCTGCATCATCGGCGAGAACGCCGTGATCGGCGCGAACTGCAAGCTGATCGGACATGTGCATATCACCGCGCAGACCACGATCGGTGACGATTGCACCATCTATCCGTTCGCTTCGCTCGGTACGCCGCCGCAATCACTCAGCTATCGTGGCGAATTGACGAAGCTCAAGATCGGTTCGGGCTGCACGATCCGCGAGTCCGTGACCATGAACGCCGGCACGGTCGCAGGCGGCGGCATCACAGAGGTCGGCGACCGCAACTATTTCATGAATTGCAGCCATGTCGGCCATGACTGCCATGTCGGCAACGACGTGATCTTCGCGACCTCGGCCACGCTCGGCGGTCACTGCGAGATCGGCGATTTCGTCTTCATCGGCGGTCTGTCCGCGGTGCACCAGTTCACCCGCATCGGCCCGCAGGTTATGGTCGGCGGGGTGTGCGGCGTGCGCGACGATGTCATTCCGTTCGGCCTCGTCAACGGCCAGTATGCCGTGCTCGAAGGCCTCAACCTGATCGGCATGAAGCGGCGCAAGTTCACCAAGCAGCGGCTTGCGACCGTGCGCGCGTTCTACCAGAAGCTCTTCCATGGCCCCGCTACCTTTGCCGAACGCCTGGAGGCGGCGCGGCCGCTCGCCGGTGACGATCCGGCGATCGGCGAAATCCTCGACTTCATCGGCAAGGGCAAGCGCCCGCTCTGTCTTCCCGCCATCGCGAAGTGATGATGCGATGGCCCCGGGCATGACATCGGCGGCTTCGGAGATTTCATCGCCGGTCGGCGTGGTCGCTGGCGGCGGCGCGATGCCGTTCGCGGTTGCCGACTCGCTCGCTGCCCGCGGCATCACACCAGTGCTGTTTCCCCTTCGGGGGGCCTGCGATCCGGCACGGGTGGAAAAATTCCGTCATCGATGGATCTCGGTCGGCCAGCTCGGCCGCGCCATGCGGCTGTTTCGCGAGGAGGGCTGCCGCGACCTGATCTTCATCGGCACGCTGGTACGGCCTTCGCTATCGGAGGTCCGGGTCGACTTCACGACGCTCCGGCTGCTTGGCAATGTCATCCGCGCCTTCCGCGGCGGCGACGATCATTTGTTGTCCGGCGTCGGGCGCATTCTCGAGCAGGGCGGCTTTAGGATGGTGGGCATCAAGGATGTCGCGCCCGACCTCTTGATGCCCGAGGGCTGCATCAGCCGCGCCTGGCCGAGCGACACCGGCAAGACCGACATCGAGCGCGGCCGCGCGGTGCTGACCGCGCTCGGTCCGTTCGACATCGGCCAGGCCGCGGTCGTGATCGATGGTCATGTGGTGGCGGTCGAGGATATCGAGGGCACCGATGCGCTGCTCGCGCGCGTGGCACGGCTGCGCGAAGAGGGCCGCATCCGCGCCGCCTCCGGGCGGGGCGTGCTGGTGAAGGTCCCAAAGAGCGGGCAGGATTTGCGCTTCGACCTGCCGACGATCGGACCGCGCACCCTCGAAGGCGTCGCCGCCGCAGGGCTCGCAGGCATTGCCGTCGTCGCCGGCAACACCATCGCGGCCGAGCCGCAGGCAATGATCGCACTCGCCGACGCCAAATATCTCTTCGTCATCGGCCTGCCGGCGTGATGCAGGGTCGCGATCCCAAGCGCAAGATATTCCTGATCGCCACGGAGGAATCCGGCGACCGGCTCGGTAGCGCCTTGATGAAGGTGCTGCGCCAGCGGCTCGGCGACGGCGTGCAGTTCGTGGGCGTCGGGGGCCACACCATGGCCCGCCAAGGGCTCGAGACGCTGTTTCCGATCGAGCAGCTCTCGATCGTCGGCTTCGCCGCGGTCGTGCAGCAATTGCCGAAGATCCTGCGGCTGATCCGCGAGACCGCGGAGGCCGTGACCGAAGCCGCGCCGGACGCGCTCGTCATCATCGACAGCCCCGACTTCACCCACCGTGTCGCCCGCCGCGTGCGGGCGCGCAATCCGGCGATTCCGATCGTCGACTACGTCTCGCCACAGCTCTGGGCCTGGCGACCGGGACGGGCGCGGACCATGCTCGGCTATGTCGATCATGTGCTCGGCCTGTTGCCGTTCGAGCCGGAGGAATATCGCAAGCTCGGCGGGCCGCCATGCAGCTATGTCGGCCATCCCCTGATCGAGCAATTGCCCTCGCTGCGGCCGAACGCGGAGGAGCAGGCGCGTCGCGACGGCGAGCCGCCGGTCTTGCTGGTGTTGCCCGGCAGCCGTCGCAGTGAGATCAGGCACCATCTCGACGTGTTCGGGGCGACGCTCGGCCGATTGCGGACGGACGGCCGCGCGTTCGAACTGATGCTGCCAACCATGCCGCATCTCGAAGCCACCATTCGTGAAGGCATCGCGAACTGGCCGGTCAAGCCTCAAATTGTGGTCGGCGAGAACGAGAAGCGCGCCGCCTTCCGCATCGCGCGCGCGGCATTGGCAAAATCCGGCACTGTGACGCTGGAGCTCGCGCTATCGGGCATTCCGATGGTGACGGCCTATCGCGTCGGCGCGATCGAAGCCTTCATCCTGCGCCGCGCGATCCGCGTCTCCTCGGTGATCCTCGCCAATCTCGTGATCGGCAAGGATGTCATCCCGGAGTTCCTGCAGGAAGACTGCACGCCAGAGAAGCTGGCGCCCGCGCTCACGGAGCTTCTGGCCGATTCACCGCTGCGCCGGCAGCAGGTGGAAGCGTTCGCCCAGCTCGATATGATCATGTCGACCGGCAACAAGTCGCCGAGCGTGCTCGCAGCCGACATCGTGCTGGCGACGATGCGCAAGGGCAGGCAGGCTAGCTAGGACGCGTACTCACAAACGTCGGCTTGCCAGCGCAAAGTGGAAGTCTCCCACCTAGAGCGCGATCGGCGGCTTGTGACTCAAAGCAGTCATTGAGTAGGAGCCGTCCGCGACTGTGGAAGACCCGCGTAACACTCGATCCCTAGAGGCAGCGACTCGCTTGACGGTCCAGCGACAAGGAAGGTCACCTAGGCCTTATGCGGCACCGCTTCGGCCTCGATAGCCGCGACAAGCTCGGGCGCAAGGTGCGCAGACAAACGTTGAATGATATTGAGTAGCTGTAAGATTTCCTGCTCACGCAAGGCGTCAATCTTGTTGTGCAGCAATTCGATTTCGAGTTCAGCCTTCACATTTATTCGGTAGTCGTGTTCTGCGTGCCTGCGATCAATCTCGGATTGACGGTTCTGGCTCATCATGATGATGGGCGCTGCGTAGGCTGCTTGGAAGGAAAGAACTAAGTTCAGCAAGATGAAGGGATAGGGGTCCCAATGATTGATGAATGCCATCATGTTCAGAACGATCCAGATGCCAAGTAGTACGCTCTGGATGATAATGAAACGCCAGGAGCCAACCGTTTCGGCCACCCGGTCAGCCAGGATCGCTCCCGGAGCTAGGGCAGGTTTGGGTGTGTTGCGTGCCGGCTTTTGCGCCCGAAGTTCTTGCAATCGCTGCTGATCCTCGAGACTTAGGTGTATTTTGTGGCTTTGCTCGCTGTTCATTTGCGTCCCCAGTAAACATCTGGGCGAGTAAGCGCTTTTTATTGCTCGCCGCTCCACGGTCATACTAGGGCCATTCCGTGCCGATGTCGCTTATTGGCCCAACTCGGACCCAAGGTGAGGTGCGCTCACGCGGCTGCTGTCGGAGACGGAGCGGACCTCTACGACAGCGGCTCGGTTCACGGTCTAGCCGAGACCAGCGTCGACCTGAAAACATTGGCGCGTGATGCGCCGGCTCTCATCGGAGGCGAGGAACAGCGCCATGTTCGCGATGTCGTCGGGCGTCACCGCGTCGGGAATGGCCTGACGCGTGCGCAACTCGGCGATCGTCTGGTCGTCCGGGTACCACAGCCGGCGCTGACGCTCCGTGATCACCATCCCCGGCGCTATCGCGTTGACGCGGATGCGGTCGGGCCCGAGCGACCGGGCCAGGGAGTTGGTGAAGCCGACGATCGCGGCCTTCGCCGCGGCGTAGACCGGCAGCCCCGGCGCGCCGCGCATCCAGGCAATCGACGACATGTTGATGATCGAACCGCCGCCGCGCGCCTGCATCTGCGGCACCACCGCTTGCGCGGCAAAGAAGACGTGCTTGAGGTTGACACCGATCATCCAGTCGAACTCGGCCGGGGTAACCCCGGCCAGCACCTGACGCTGATCATTGGCGGCGTTGTTGACGAGAACCGCGGCGTCGCCCAGCGATCCGTGCACCTGCGCCATGGCGTTGCGCAAGGCGTCGATGTCGAGGAGGTCGCACGGCACGAACAAGGGTCCGGTCCCGGACGCAGCTTTCACTTCCGCGACCAGCGCCCGGCCGGCTGCTTCATCGAGATCCAGGAACGCGACGCGAGCCTCTTGGGCGGCGAACGCCCGCACGAAGGCGGCACCGATGCCGCTGGCACCACCGGTGATCAACACCACGCGATCCCTAAGGCCGGCATAGCTCGTTTGTGTCATGCGATCAGTCGCTCCGTCTCGGGGTCGAACAGGCAGATGCGGCGCGTGTCGAGCGCGAACGGGGCGGCGGCTCCCGGTGTGGGGCGGATGTCCGGCGTGATGCGCGCCAGCGCAGGCTCGCCGCCAAGCCGCAGCAGCACGATCGTTTCGGCTCCCGTCGGCTCGACCATCTCCACCGGCGCGTGGACGACGACGGGTGGATCGGCGGAAAACACGCGGCTCCCCTCGGCGATGCATTCCGGCCTGATCCCGACCACCACGTCACGGCCGACAAAGGGGGCCGCCGCGTCGTATTGGCCAAGGCGGAGGCGGACCTCGTCCGGCCGTCCCGCGCCGATCACGACCACCGGGCCGCCGGAATCGGCGTCGAGCCGTGCCGGCATCGTGTTCATCGGCGGCGAGCCCATGAAACGCGCCACGAACAGATTCGCGGGATAGCGATACACGGTGTCAGGGTCGGCAAACTGCTGCACCACGCCCCGATGCATCACGGCGATGCGCGTCGCCATCGTCATCGCCTCGATCTGGTCGTGGGTGACATAGACGATGGTGGCCCCGATGCGCTGATGCAGCCGCTTGATTTCCATCCGCATCTCGACGCGCAGCTTGGCATCGAGATTGGAGAGCGGCTCGTCGAACAGGAAGAGCAGGGGATCGCGTACCAGCGCCCGGCCCATCGCCACACGCTGGCGCTGGCCGCCGGAGAGCTGCGAGGGCTTGCGGCCGAGCAGCGGCTCGATCTGGAGCAGCCGGGCCACGTTCGCCAGCGCCTTCTCCTGCTCCGCCTTCGGTACGTGGCGGCATTCCATGCCGAAGGTGATGTTCTGGCGCACCGTCATCGACGGATAGAGCGCGTAGGACTGGAACACCATGGCGATGTCGCGGTCCTTCGGCGGAATGTCGTTGACGATACGTCCGCCGATTTCCACGGTGCCTGCGCTCGGGAGGTCGAGCCCGGCGATGATGTTGAGCAGCGTGGACTTGCCGCAGCCGGATGGACCGACGAGCACGGTGAATTCACCGCTCTCGATGTCGAGATCGATGCCCTTCAGCACCTCCAGATTGGCGTAGCGCTTGGACAGGGAGCGAATGCTTAGGGCTGCCATGACAATCCGATCATTTCACGGCCCCGGCGGTGAGGCCGCGCACGAAATACTTGCCGCCGATCAGATAGATCAGCAGGGTCGGCAGGGCGGCGATCATCACCGCCGCGCTTTGCACGCCATGTTGCGGGATGTCGGCGACCGCGGCGGATAACGCGATCAGCGCGGCGGTGACCGGCTGCTGCTGACCGGTCGTGAATGTCACGCCGTAGAGAAACTCGTTCCAGATATGCGTGAACTGCCAGATCACGGTGACGACCAGAATAGGCGGCGAGAGTGGCAGGATGATGCGCCAGAAAATACGAAAGAACCCGGCGCCATCGATGCGCGCAGCTCTTATCAAATCCTGCGGGATGGCAGTGTAGTAGTTTCGGCAGAACAAGACGGTAAAGGAGAGCCCCTGGATCGTATGGATCACGACCAGGCCAGTCAGCGTATTCATCAGGCCCGTATCGCGCAACACGATGGTCCAGGGAAGCAAGCGCATCTGCTGGGGAAGGAAGAGCCCAAGAGTCACGATGCCGTAGATCCAGCTATCGCCGCGAAAGCGCCAGAGCGATATGGCATAACCGGCGACAGCACCAAGCAGGGTCGAGAAAATCGTCGCGGGGATCGTGACCAGCGCGGAGTTCAGCATGTACGGCCGGATGCCGGCGCAGGTCTCGGCGACGCAGAAACCGCTCCAGGCCGCGGCGTAGTTGCTCCATGCCCATTGCTTCGGCCAGCCGATCATCGAGGCCTGCGCGATCTCCTCGTTGGTACGGAGCGAATTCAGGACGACAACAGCCAATGGCGCGAGCCACGCTGCAGCGACCAGCGAGACGACGAGATAGATCAGGATCCGGCCTGGCGCGATGGTTCGCTCACGCATGGATCGCCCGCCGCCGCTGGACATAGCGCCACGCTGCATAGGGCAGTAAAACCGCGAGAAGAATGAGCAACATGAGCACTGCCGCCGCCGCTCCCCGTCCGAGCAGGCTGCGCTGGAACATCAGGTCGTAGACGACGAGGGCCGGCAGCTGGGTCGCGATCCCGGGTCCGCCGTTGGTGAGCGCGCGGACGAGGTCGAAGGTCGAAATCGCGAACTGCAGCTGGATGACGATGACGGTGATGGTGATCGGCCAAAGGGTCGGCAGGATGACCCGCCGGTACATTCGGATCGGTCCGGCGCCGTCGATCTGCGCGGCCTTGATCAGGTCGGCGTCGACGGAGCGGAGGCCGGCCAGGAACAGCGCCATGGCGAAACCGGAGGATTGCCAGATCGCAGCGATAACGATGGTCCAAATAGCCATATCGCGATCGATCAGCCAGTCGAACCGGAAGGAGGTCCAGCCGAGGTCGCGGACCAGCTTCTGGATTCCGAGGCCAGGATTGAGCAGCCAACTCCAGACCGTGCCGGTGACCACGAATGACACCGCCAGAGGATAGAGGAAGATAGACCGCAGCAGGTTCTCGCCGCGAATGCGCTGATCGAGCAGGATCGCAAGGATGAGGCCGGTCGCCAGGCTCAGCAACACGAAGGCGCTGCCAAACAGCAGCAGATTGTCCAAGGCAATCTGCCAGTTCCGCGATGCTGCAACCGAAGAATAGTTGCGCAAACCGACCCAGCCCGAGACCGGGACCAGAGTGGACGGCGTGAACGATATCCAGATCGTCCACAGCGTAAACGCAATGAGATGCGCGGCGGACAACAGCAGCGGCACCCAGATCGTCAAATATTCGGGCAGCCGGCGTACCCAGTCAGCGGCCGCCGGCCGGCCCGGTGTTGTCGAGACGGCGATCGTCAACGTGAGCTCTCGACGGCGTCGGCGAGGCGTACGGCCGCCTGCTCCGGCTTGATCGTCTTGTTCTTCACGTACTCCGTGATCACGTCGATGATCGCTGCGGTCATGCCGTTTTCCTGCGCCATGTTGTGCGCAAGACTGAGGACGGCCTGATTGCTGGCGATCGCGTCTTTCAGGGCTGCTGCGGTCCGCCGTTGACCGTCCGACCAGCCTTCGCCGGAGAGATCGACATCGGTGCGCACAGGGATCGATCCCGTGATTTGCGAATACATGGTCTGGATCGCTGGATCCATGACGAGCTGGGCCATCAGCGTCTGGCCGGCTTGCAAATCGGGCTCCTTGCGCTGCCAGAATATGAAGGCATCGGCATTCAACAGGAAGACCGGCTTGCTATTGTCGCTCGGCCCCGGGGCGATAATGAAGTCCTCGAACTTGAAGCCGGCGTTGCGCAAGACGCCCTGCGCCCACCCGCCCATGATCATCATGCCCATGTCGCCGTCGACAAAGCGCTTTAGATTTGTCGAAAAGTGCTGGGCGCCGACGTTGGGGTCCATCCAGTCGGCAATCTTGCGCACCTGTACGAAGGCCGCCTTTATCTCGGGGCCCTCCAGGGCCTTCTTGTCGAGGTTCATGATGGCTGCGCGGTAGGCGGTGGGACTGATGCCCGCCAAAGCGGCCTCGAATTTTTGGCCGTCGTCCGCGCGGGTGCCACCGTTGGCGATGGGATAGGGGACGCCGCCTGCTTTCATCTTCTCGGCGAGGTCGTTGAACTCAGCCCATGTGACGGGAATCTTGTCGGCCTTGGCCTTGTCCATCGCGCGTTTGGAGAGAAACAGCATGTTGGTGCTGTAGATCTGCAACGGCAGCGCAATCCACTTGCCCCCCGGCTTGTGCAATTTCGCAAGGTCTGGAGCGACAACCTTCTCGTAGCCGGCGGCAGCGACGACGGCATCGAGATCGACCGTTGGGGCAATCTTCGACCAGGCCGCGATCTCGGGACCTTTGAGCTGCGAGCAGGCCGGTGGATCGCCGGCCATGATCTGGGCACGCAGCTTGTTCATCATCTCGGTGGTGAAGCCGGGGACGGGCGAGTGCTGCCAAACTCCGCCTTTCTCCTCGAACTTCTTGCCGAGCGCCGTGATGGCCGCCCCGTCGCTGCCTGCGGACCATTGCGAGATCGCAGTCAGACGCGGCTTGATCGCGCCTTGCGCGCGGGCAAATGCCGGCAGCGCGAGCGCGGCCGCAGATCCGGCGAGCAGACGGCGCCTTGTTGTCGTGATCGGCATGGCAAGTTCCTCCCGGTGTGAACTCTTTCGCGCGAGCGCCGCGCGGCATCAGGTATCTCAGGCGGCCTCGCTCGATGCGGCCGGCATGCCGCCGCGGCAAGCGAGGCAGAAAGCCGCGAACGCCAGCGCCGCCCGCGGATCGTTGCCATTCGACGGCGGCACGAAAGCGAGCGACACTTGCGCGTGCTTGCGGCCGCCCAACAGACAGGCGTCGATCCCCTCGACGAGCGCGTTGCGATCGTCCTCGGCGAGAAGCGACGGCCAGCCGCTGATCGCGACGCCCTTGCAGGGCTTCACGTTCAGCGTGTTGCCGATCGCAAGGCCAAGCCGGAATAGCCGCCGGCGCAATTCCTGCCGCACGCGCGATGAGAGCGGCATCGCGGTCACCCATTCGCTGCCGAGCTGAAGCAATTCGGCTTCCGCGACGCCAAGAAGCTCGGCCAGGGCCGGAAGCGACGTATAGGCCTCGACGCAGCCATGATGACCACAGCGGCAAATTGGTCCGTCGGCTCCGAACACCATGTGGCCGAGCTCGACCGGCTGGAGAGCATCGTCCTCGATCGGATCATCCATCCAGGTGCCCGCGACGCCCTGACCGACAAATACGAAGAGATGCGCCCCGCTGAATGGATAGTTCTCCGTGCGGCAACGGTGAAAAATGGCGTGCGCGACGACGGAGTTGGTGAACTCGACCGGCACGCCGGCAAAATTTTCGCCGAACATCTCGCTGATGCGCCCGACGTCGCAGGGGATGATCGGATTGCCTGACGCGCCCAGTCGTCCGAGACCTGGAATGGAGACGCCGATCTGCGCGAGGGGGATGCGCCGGCGCCGCGTCCAGTCGTGCAGCAATGTCATCGCCTCGCGAAACGCCCGGCCGACGGTCGCGACGGTCGGCGTCTTCGGTAGCGGCACATGCCAGGTGTGGTGCAGTTCGCCCGATAGGCCCCCGACGCCGACGCTGAGCCGCTGGGTGGTCAGCTCAAACGCCGCGAGCGCCACCTCGCCATCGAGCGACACGAGGCCCGTCGGGCCACCGACGTAAGGGGCAGGGCGCCGCACTTCCTCGATCAGGCCTTCGGCCTTCAGGTCGAACAGGATGCGCGACAGGCTCGCTTCCGACAGGCGCACGGCCTTGGCCAGCGGCGGCCGGAACGACCCGCCGGACTGAAGCAGATGAGTCAAAATGGCAGCACGCGTCTGCCGCCGACTTCTCGGCTGCTCCGGCATTTCCATCCCTGTCGTCATTCTTACTTAGAGTAAGAATTTGCGCGCGAAGCGTTTCGACGTCAAGCGCCGGCCGAGGCATTGCGCCGACTTGTTGTTGTGCGCGGCAGCAAGATTGTATCGGCGCAAAGCAAAAAACGGCGCCATCCGGAGATGGCGCCGCTTCGAAAGCCGTGATGGCTCGACTTACTTCCGGTCCTTGATCGCGACGTAGTCGCGGCGGGTGACGCCGGTGTAGAGCTGGCGCGGACGGCCGATCTTCTGCTGCGGATCCTCGATCATCTCGCTCCACTGGCTGATCCAGCCGACGGTGCGGGCGACCGCGAACAGCACGGTGAACATCGAGACCGGGAAGCCCATCGCCTTCAGCGTGATGCCCGAATAGAAGTCGACGTTCGGGTAGAGCTTGCGGTCGATGAAGTACTGGTCGCTGAGCGCGATCTTCTCGAGTTCGAGCGCCACCTTCAGCATCGGATCGTCGCCATGGCCGGTCTCCTTGAGCACGGCGTGACACATCTTCTGCATGATCTTGGCGCGCGGATCGTAGTTCTTGTAGACGCGGTGACCGAAGCCCATCAGGCGGACTTCAGAGTTCTTGTCCTTCACCTTGGCGATGAACTCGGGGATCTTGTCGACCGAGCCGATCTCGGCGAGCATCGCCAGCGCTGCTTCGTTGGCGCCGCCATGCGCCGGGCCCCACAGGCAGGCGATGCCGGCGGCAATGCAGGCGAACGGGTTGGCGCCGGAGGAGCCGGCGATACGCACCGTCGAGGTCGAGGCATTCTGCTCATGGTCGGCGTGCAGGATGAAGATCTTGTCCAGTGCATCCGCAAGCACCGGGTTGATCTTGTAGTCCTCGCACGGCACGGCGAAGCACATATGCAGGAAGTTCTCGGCGAACTTCAGCGAGTTCTTCGGATACACGAAGGGCTGGCCGACCGTGTACTTGTAGGCCATCGCAGCCAGCGTCGGGATCTTGGCGATCATGCGCATGGAGGCGATCATGCGCTGCTTCGGATCGTTGATGTCGGTTGAGTCGTGATAGAACGCGGCGAGCGCGCCGACAGCCGCCACCATGATCGCCATCGGATGGGCGTCGCGGCGGAAGCCCTGGAAGAAGCGGGCCATCTGCTCGTGCACCATCGTGTGATGGATCACGCGGTCGTCGAAATCCTTCTTCTGCGCGGCGGTCGGAAGCTCCCCGAACAGCAGCAGATAGCAGGTCTCGAGGAAGTCGCCATTCTCGGCGAGCTGCTCGATCGGATAGCCGCGGTATTCCAGCACGCCCGCGTCACCGTCGATATAGGTGATCTTGGACTGGCAGCTCGCGGTCGAGGTGAAGCCCGGGTCGTAGGTGAACAGGCCGGATTGGCCGTAGAGCTTGCCGATATCGATGACGTCGGGCCCGACGCTGCCGCTGTGGATCGGAAGATCGAAATTCTTGTTTCCGACCGTCAGTGTGGCGGTCTTATTGCTTGGTTTTGCGTCCATCAGAGGTCCCCGATGTATGGTGAAACGGGCCGGACCCGGAGGCCCCGATGAGATATCGCGGGGCAGGCCGGATGTTCCAGAAGGTACGGCTGAGATGGGTATATTATTGCTGTGTGCGCTGCAAGATGGCGCCACGCATGGTCGACTTACGTCGTAGCCTGGTCCTTGGGCCCGGGTCCTTAGCGCGGTCCTCGGCCTATTCCGTGGCCTGATCTTTAAGCCGGCCCAGGCTTTCCTGGCGTCCCAGGACGTCCAAAACCTCGAATATGCCGGGCGACGTCGTCCGTCCCGTCAGCGCCGCCCGCAGCGGCTGGGCGACCGCGCCGAGCTTGAGACTATTTTCCTCGGCATAGGCGCGCAGCGCGGCTTCCGCATTGGCTGCGCTCCACATCTCGACTTTCTCCAGCGCGGAATGAAGCTGGCCGATCAGCTTGCGGTTCTCGGGCGTCAGCAGCGCTGCCGCCTTGGGATCAAGCTCCAACGGCCGGTCCGCGAAGATGAAATAGGCGCCGTCGATCAGCTCGATCAGCGTCTTGGCGCGCTCCTTCAGGGCCGGCATGGCCTTCAGCAGCTGCGCGCGCGTGGTGTCGTTTAACTTGGCCTTAAGCTCGTCGCGGCTGGGCACGACGTGGTCGAGCACGTCCTCGAACATCTTCACGAGTGATTGATCGTCGGCATTGCGGATGTAGTGGCCGTTGAGGTTTTCCAGCTTGGCGAAATCGAAGCGCGCTGCTGCGCGGCCGACGCTGGCGAGGTCGAACGCCGCGATCATCTCCTCGGTCGAGAAGATTTCCTGGTCGCCATGGCTCCAGCCGAGCCGGACGAGATAGTTGCGGAGCGCGGACGGGAGGTACCCCATGGCGCGGTAGGCGTCGACGCCAAGCGCGCCGTGCCTCTTGGAGAGCTTCGAACCGTCCGGGCCGTGGATCAGGGGGATGTGGGACATGCTCGGCAGCGTCCAGCCCATCGCGTCGTAGATCTGCTTTTGGCGGGCCGCGTTGATCAAATGGTCATCGCCGCGGATGACATGGGTGACACCCATATCGTGGTCGTCGACCACCACCGCGAGCATGTAGGTCGGGTTGCCATCGCCGCGCAGCAGGACGAGGTCGTCGAGATTCTCGTTCTGCCAGACCACGCGGCCCTGGACCTGATCTTCGATCACGGTCTCGCCGGTCTGGGGCGAGCGGAGCCGGATGGTGGGCTTCACGTCGGTTGGGGCCGTCGCCGGATCGCGGTCTCGCCACAGGCCGTCATAGAGGCGCGTGCGTCCCTCTGCGCGCGCCTTCTCGCGCATCGCGGTGAGCTCCTCGGCGCTCGCGTAGCAACGATAGGCCTTACCCTCGGCGAGCAGCTGCTCGGCGACCTCGCGGTGGCGGGCGGCGCGGCTGAACTGGTAGATAACGTCGCCATCCCAGCCGAGCTCCAGCCATTTCAGGCCGTCGAGGATGGCGCCGATCGCCGCCTCGGTGGAGCGCTCCCGGTCGGTATCCTCGATCCGTAGCAGCATCTTGCCGCCGTGCTTCTTCGCATAGAGCCAGTTGAACAGCGCCGTGCGCGCGCCCCCGATATGGAGGAAGCCGGTCGGCGAGGGAGCAAAGCGGGTGACGACGGGAGAGGTCATTCTTGGCAGGGCCTATGCATTGGAGGCGGTGGTATATAACAGGACCGGAGCATAACTAAAGCCCGGCAGCGGACCGCCAAGGGTTGCTTGAGACCTTGCTTAAGCCCTTGGCTCAGCCAAGGGAATTTGGCAGAAGGGCCGCTGATTTCCCTACAGGATTTTCGTAATGACAGAACCGGTGGCGAACGAGGTTGGGCGCGATTTCATTCGTGACATCATCCAGGCCGACCTCGATCAGGCCAAATACCGGGAGATCGTGACCCGGTTCCCGCCGGAGCCGAACGGCTATCTCCATATCGGCCACGCCAAGTCGATCGCGCTCAATTTCGGCATCGCCCAGGAGTTTCCGGGCCGCTGCCATCTGCGCTTCGACGACACCAATCCGGTCAAGGAAGAGCAGGAATATATCGATTCCATCCAGGCCGACGTGCGCTGGCTCGGCTTCGACTGGGGCAAGAACCTGTTCTTCGCTTCGGACTATTTCGATCGCCTCTATGAATGGGCGGAGCAGCTGATCCGAGACGGGCTTGCCTATGTCGACGACCAGACCCAGGAGGAGATCCGTCTTGCGCGCGGCACGCTGACCGAGCCCGGCAAGAACTCGCCGTTCCGCGATCGCACCGTGGATGAAAACCTCGACCTGTTCCGTCGCATGAAGGCGGGCGAATTCCCGAACGGCGCGCGCGTGCTGCGGGCCAAGATCGACATGGCTGCGGGCAACATCAATCTGCGCGACCCCGTGCTGTACCGCATCCTGCATGCGCACCATCCGCGCACCGGGACCAAGTGGAGCATCTATCCGAGCTACGACTATGCCCACGGCCAGTCGGACGCGATCGAAGGCATCACGCACTCGATCTGCACGCTGGAGTTCGAGGACCATCGGCCGCTCTATGACTGGTTCATCGAGAAGCTGCCGGTGCCCTCGAAGCCGCACCAGTACGAATTCGCGCGGCTGAACCTGACCTACACGCTGCTGTCCAAGCGCGTGCTGACCCAGCTCGTCCGCGAGGGCCATGTCGCGGGCTGGGACGATCCACGAATGCCGACCATGGCGGGGATGCGCCGCCGCGGCGTGCCGCCGGCCGCCCTTCGCGAATTCGTCAAGCGCATCGGCGTGGCGAAGGCCAACAGCGTTGTCGACGTCGGCATGCTCGAATTCTGCATCCGCGAGGAGCTCAACCGCACCTCGCAGCGGCGCATGGCGGTGCTGAAGCCGCTCAAGGTCGTGATCGAGAACTATCCGGAAGGGCAGACCGAGGAGCTCGAGGCGATCAACCATCCTGACGATCCCTCTGCCGGCACCCGGAAGATCACGTTCGGCCGCGAGCTCTATATCGAGCAGGACGACTTCATGGAGAACCCGCCGAAAAAGTTCTTCCGTCTGTCGCCGGGCAACGAGGTGCGGCTGCGCTACGCCTATTTCGTCAAGTGCACCGGCGTCATCAAGAACGATGCCGGCGAGGTGGTGGAGCTGCGCTGCACCTACGATCCCGCGACCAAGGGCGGTAACGCGCCCGATGGCCGCAAGGTCAAGGCCACCATGCACTGGCTGTCGGCGGCAACATCCGTGCCCGCGGAAATCCGCGTCTACAACCAGCTGTTTGCCAATCCGAGCCCGGACGCCTCGAATTTTGCGGCCGACCTCAATCCGCAGTCGCGGGAAATTCTCGCTGATGCCCGCGTCGAAGCATCGGTCGCCGAGAGCAATTCGACCGAGCCGATGCAGTTCGAGCGCCAGGGCTATTTCGTACGCGACAAGGACTCGACGCCCGGCAGATCGGTATTTTCCAGGACCATCGGTCTGCGCGACACGTTCGCGAAGGAAGTTGCCAAAGGCTGAAAAGAGCTGCGAGACCACAATGAGCAACGAAGCCGACGCCATCGTTTCCGCCATCATCGCGAAATGGCGCGCCGGCTTCGCCACGCTCGATGCGGCCGCGCTCTCATCGCTCTATGCGAGGAATGCGTTCTTCTTCGGCTCCAACCCAAAGCTCTACCGGGGCAGGGACGGCGTCGCAGACTATTTCAACGGCCTGCCACGCTGGCGCAAGCCGAGCGCGTTATTTTCCGAGGTGAAGGCGGCGCAGGCAGGTCCTGATCTGATCAATATGGCCGCGAGCATCTCGTTCGATCTCGCCGGCGAACGCCCCGATTTCTCGGTCAAGATGAGCTGGGTCATCATGCGCGAGGACGGCGACTGGAAGATCGTCAATCACCATGCTTCGTCGCAGGCGCCGCTGATCTGACCAGTGGAGCACACGACTTCGTCATCCTCGTGAGAGAACGAACATGCACCTCGCGCGTTGGGGTGGGCCCAATAAGGAACCCACCATGCAGAACATCGCAGAGCATATGGAAGTCATCGGCGCCGACGGCGTCCACATCGGCACCGTCGACAAGGTCGAAGGCAATCGCATCAAGCTGACCAAGAAGGACAGCGGCGAGGGCAGCCACAAGGGGCATCATCACTTCATCGACAAGGGCCTCGTCGCCGATATCGAGGGCAACAAGGTCCGGCTGTCGGCCAAGGCCGATGTCGCTGTGACGATGGAAGAGGAAAAGTAGCGATCGCAACCTTTCGTTCCTGATCCGTACCGCTATCCGCCCGCCTGCACGTTCCGGTAGCTTCTGACTTCGTTGCGTATCATCGAGTGCACGAAATGGCGGAGCCGGGCCGGCCGGTACGGTCGCAGGGGATCGCAGGGACGTGGCCCGCGGGCCGCACCGCGTCCGCGGGCGGCCTCGCGCCTGCAGGCCTCGACCTCTGGACCTCGCTGGCCGAGACCCTCCGCGCATGGCTACGCGCCGAGGCTGGCGCCGGGCGGCTGTTGCCGTGGGTGCCCGTAGCGTTTGGCTGCGGCATCGCGCTTTATTTCTCTGCCGATCACGAGCCGGTACTGTGGGTCGTTGCCACTACCGCCATCGCACTCCTGCTTGGCGCGGCTCTGTTGCGGCGGAGCCGGCTGTTCGCCCCAGCCATCATGATCGCGGCGGTCGCGGCCGGCTTTGCCGTCGCGACCTGGAAGACGGCGCGCATCGCCCACCCGGTGCTGGCAAAGGCGCTCTATTCGGTGTCGTTGTCGGGCTTTGTCGAGGCTCGCGACATCCGCGAGCGTACCGATCGTTTCGTGCTGCGCGTCACTGCGATGGAGGCGCAACGCAGCGACGTCACGCTTGAGCGCGTGCGCCTGTCGGTCCGCAAAGGCACCGCGCCGGAGGTCGGTAGCTTCGTTCAGCTGAAGGCACGGCTGATGCCGCCGCTCGCGCCGGTGCGGCCCGGCAGCTACGATTTTTCGCGTGACATGTTCTTCCAGGGCATCGGCGCCTCCGGCTTCGCGATGGGCGCGATCACGGTGGCGCCGCCGCCTGAGACCGCCGGCTTGCGGCTGCGTTATGCGGCCTTCATGCAAGGCCTGCGCGATGCGATCGATGCCCGCATCCGGGCGACGCTCGACGGCGACAACCGGGCGATCGCAACCGCGCTGCTTACCGGGCGGCGCGATGCGATCACCACGCCCGTCAACGATGCGATGTTCATCTCCGGTCTCGGCCACGTGCTCTCGATTTCCGGTTATCACATGGCCGTCGTTGCCGGTGTCGTGTTCTTCGCGGTGCGGGCGCTGCTCGCTCTGATCCCGGGACTTGCGGCCGGCTTCGCCATCAAGAAATGGTCGGCGGCCGCCGCGCTGGTCGCTGCTGCGTTCTACCTGCTGCTGTCAGGCGCGGAGGTCGCAACGCAAAGATCGTTCTTCATGACGGCGGTAGTGCTGATCGCGGTGATGGTCGATCGCCGCGCCATCACCTTTCGCACGCTTGCTGTCGCCGCGCTGATCGTGCTGGCGGTCGCGCCGGAAGCACTGGTGCATCCGAGTTTTCAGATGTCGTTTGCGGCAACGCTCGGGCTCGTCGCCTTGGTGCAGATCGGCATGCCCAATTTGTTTGCCTCGCCGGACCATTCGGCGACCGCGCGCATTGCGATGTGGGGTGGCCGCGAGATCGCGATGCTGTTCATGGCCTCGCTGATTGCGGGACTTGCGACCACGCCCTACGCCGCTTTCCATTTCCACCGTGTCACGCCGTTTGGCGTGCTTGCCAATCTCGGCGCGATGCCGGTGGTCTCGGCGCTGGTGATGCCGGCGGGATTGTTGGGGCTGCTTGCTGCGCCGTTCGGGCTGGACAGCGTGTTCTGGTGGCTGATGGGGATCGGCATCGAGTGGATGGTCGCGGTCTCGCGCTGGGTCGCGGCATTGCCGGGCGCGGTCGGCCGCATCCCGGCGTTCGGGATCACGCCGCTGATCGCGGCGAGCCTGGGAATCATTGTGCTAGGCTTGTTGCGCACGCCGCTACGCTGGTCCGGCGCCCTGGTCCTGCTGGCAGCGATCCTCTGGGGACTGTCGGCGCGGCAGCCCGACATCCTGATTGCCGGGGATGGCGCCAGCGTCGCGGTGCGGGGCAGGGACGGATATCTGCACCTGATCAGGACGAGCAAGGACAGCTTTTTGCTCAAGGAATGGCTCGCTGCCGACGCCGATCCGCGCGATGCCGGCAGAGCCTCGCTGGCCGACGGCGTGTCCTGTGACGAATCCGGCTGCGTGACGCCACTGGCCGACGGGAGGCTGGTCGCGCTGGCGCTGCGCGTCGACGCTCTCGCGGACGATTGCAGTCGGGCCGCGCTGGTGGTGACGGCACGTCCCGCGCCGCCCGATTGCGCGGCGATGGTGGTCGATCGGCAGCGGCTCGCCAGCCAGAGCGCGCTGGCGCTAACGCAGCGTGGTGACGGCTTTGTGGTTCAGGCGGTGAGGGCGAGAGGCACGAGCCGCCCCTGGTTGCCGGCCGGCGCTGGCGAGGGTGATTTCGACGGCAGCCTGGCGCCGAAGGCGACCGCGCCCCGCATCAAGGACGCGACGCCGGCGGAGACCGACTTGCAGGCCGACGATTGATCGGACGGTGCGGAGCGACGCAGTGGGTCGGTGCATGCGCTCGGATTTCGCCGGGCGCAAACTACACCAACTCGCCGGCCACGACCGGCGATGGCAATTCAATCCTGACCTCCGAGCTCGTAGCCGGAGGGCGGCTATGTCAGCCGATCGGCAGGTGCGTGACGGTCGGCTGCCGGTCGGCGATGATCTGCGTCTTGTGCTCGCGCTCCGTCACCGGCTGGGTCACGGGCAGTTGCAGCACGGTCGCGCGCTGGCCTTCGACGAGCTGCGTCACCAGCACATATTTGCCGTCGGGGAATTCGATCGCGTCGTGATGGCGGTCGGGAACGTGCGGATCGATCTTGCCGAACTTGCCCACGCGGGAATTGATGGTGCGCGTCCAGATCCAGCGATTGTCGTAGCGGACGTCGTCGGTGAAGGCGAGCTCCGTTCCCGGCAGCAGGCACACCGCAACAGACGGATCGGCTGCCGAGGCGAAGCCGCGCGTCGAGGTGCCGCGGAAGCTTGTCGTGACGATCGTCTCGCCGACTTCGGCGGGGCGCGACGCGACGGCATGCAGGCTGTAGTCACACATCGGGTGCTCCTCATGCTGGGATAGCAACCCGCGTCTCTTAATCGAGGCGCAGGCCTCTATCAGAGTTGAAGCATGAACGCTCTGCTTGGTTGTGGGCAAATCTGCGGCTGGTTTCCGCGAGCCGCGATCACATTATCTTTCCCGAATTCAATAGGAACAAAGCGAGTTGCGATGCATTCGGGAGGCCAGTGCGCGAATATCGCCGGCTTGACTGCAACGGTCGAGCTTGATCGCTGGCCGCTGTTTCCTCGAACACTTGCGCCGCGAACCAGTTCCGCTTCGTGGGCGTCGCGAGGAGCCAGCGCCGAAGGAGGGGCCGGATAGTCTGTGCAGAACCAGAAAGACTACCCAGCCGGAGCGGACGATGATCCGCTCCAATCCCTGACCGGCGATGCCGATCGGAAGCGCGCGCGGCGCCAAGCACCTCCGGTATGAAGTACTCCCGGTATCAAGGACGCCCGGTATCAGTACTTCCGGTAAAGCCCGATCAGCTTGCCCTGAATCTTCACCCGGTTGGGCGGCAGGATGCGGACCTCATAGGCCGCGTTGGCGGGCTCGAGCGCGATCGAGGCGCCGCGACGGCGGAAGCGCTTCAGCGTGGCTTCCTCGTCGTCGATCAGCGCCACCACGATGTCGCCGGTATCGGCGCTCTCGTTGCGCTGAATCAGCGCCATGTCGCCGTCAAGGATGCCGGCCTCGACCATGGAATCACCGCGCACTTCGAGCGCGTAATGCTCGCCCGAGCCGAGCATGTCAGGCGGTACGCTGATAGTATGGCTGCGGGTCTGCAACGCCTCGATCGGCGTGCCGGCCGCGATGCGGCCCATCACCGGCACCGCGACGGGACGTTCGCCGTCGTCCGCGGGCAGGCTGGAGCTCGCACGCACCTTGCCGAGATTGCCCTCGATGACGCTCGGCGTGAAGCCGCGGCGGCTGCCGGCGGCTGCCTGGAGCTCCGGCAGCTTGATGACTTCAATCGCACGGGCGCGGTTGGGCAGGCGTCGGATGAAGCCACGCTCCTCGAGCGCCGTGATCAGGCGATGGATGCCCGACTTCGAGCGCAGATCGAGCGCATCCTTCATCTCGTCGAAGGAGGGCGGCACGCCGCTTTCCTTCAGACGTTCACTGATGAACCGCAGAAGCTCGTATTGTTTGCGCGTTAACATCTCGACCAAAGTCCCCCGGTTGATGTCGTCCGATTCCGAGACGCAGAGTTCGGCAATAAGCCGCTACATGCTCGAAACAAATCATGAACGGACACTATATGTTCGATACATGTTCCGCAACTGCTTAATTTACCGTGAACAGAGCAAAGTTCGCGGAACGCGCATTGCCGGACGCTCAGACGGGGAGCCGCAACACTTCGCAAGCCGTGCCGGCTTCGGCCTTCGGCGCGAACGGTGCGCGCACGAGAAGTACCTGTGCTGCAGCGAGATTCGCAAGCAGCGAAGAGTCCTGATGATTGACGGGAAGAACGACGCGCGTGCCATCGTTACGCTCCTCCAGATGCGCGCGCAGATAGTCCTCGCGCTGGTCGTTGGCGCCGACGTCGCGGCCGAGCACGGCGCGTTCACGGCGATGGTGAATCACCGAACGGCCCGACAGGGCGCGAATCAGCGGCACCATGAACAGGAAAGCGCACACGTAGGACGACACGGGATTGCCCGGCAGGCCGATCACACCCATTGCGCCGAGCCGCCCGTGCATCATCGGCTTGCCTGGCCGCATCGCGATCTTCCAGAACGCCATTGCGATGCCTTCGACTCGCAGTGCCTGCTGGACCAGATCGTGGTCGCCGACCGATGCGCCGCCGGTCGTGATCAGGATGTCGGCGCCGCTCTCGCGGGCGCGGCGGATGCCGGCGGTGGTCGCCTCCAGCGTGTCGGCGGCAATACCGAGGTCGATGGTCTCGGCGCCCTCGCTGCGGGCGAGCGCGTGCAGGGCGTAGCCGTTGGAGTAGACGATCTGGCCGTGGCCGGGCATGGTGCCCGGCATCACCAGCTCGTCGCCGGTGGCGAGAATCGCGACTTTCGGACGCCTGAACACGCCAAGGTGCGGATGGTTCATCCCGGCGGCGAGGGCGAGGTCGCGCTCGGTGAGACGGCTTCCCTTGCGCAGGAGCACGTCGCCCTCGCGGAAATCGACGCCGGCGGGGCGGATGTGCCGACCGGCGATCGCGGCTTCCTTGATCGTGACACGCTTGCCGGCGGCGACGGTGTCCTCCTGGATCACGACGGCGTCCGCGCCACCGGGAACGACGCCGCCGGTGAAGATCCGCACGGCCTCGCCGGCGCCGACCATCCCCGCGAACGGTCGGCCCGCCGCGACTTCGCCGATGATGGTGAGCTCCGAATCGATCGTCGCGGCATCGGCCGCTCGCACCGCGTAGCCGTCCATCGCCGACATCGCCTGCGGCGGCTGCGTGCGCCGCGCCGCGACGTCACGCGCGAGCACGCGATGGTAGGCCTGGTCGAGGGAGATCATTTCCTCCGGCAGCGGCTCTGCACCCGCCAGCACCGCGGCAAGCGCGTCGGAAACCGGCATCAAGGCCACGGCGAAAACTCCTGCTCGGCACGTTCGGGCGAATGTTCCGCACGTCTTCTAGCCGAGCGCGGGCGCAGAGGCAAAACAGCCGAGCGGGTGCAGTCATCCCACCGCATTGTTCCGGAAGGCAGGATCAAGCGCGTTGCGGCATGATCCGAAGAACGTGCCAGATCGGCAGGACAATGGTCATGGCAAGACGAGAACGACGAGCGCCCCGGCCTGCATCGATCAGCTCCCTGGCTGCCCGTGAGTTACGTCGGGCGCCTTTGGTCCCTGATCCTTGTCGGGCAGCGGATCGGCCTGGGATTTCAGGTCGGCGGCCTTGCTCACAAGCTTGGCGGAAAGATCCGAATCTGAAGTTGTCCTGGCGAATTCAAGAAGAAGAGAGGCCTGCTTGGTGAGGTAGGTTTTGCCCAACACGATGATGCATCCGTCTGTAGAAGTCCCAACGGACTCTAGAGTCCGGAAGACGGTATTCCGTTCCGGGAACTCTGTATAAAAATGCACAAAGTGATCGGGTTCCTAAACTTCTTCAAAATTAGTCGCGTTGGGCCGCATCTCCGGGGGTCTCGCGGCGGCAGATCGTCGTCAGATGCCCAATGCTTTCAATGCGTTCCCGACGTCACGCGGCGAGGTCACATGCACGGCCGTCAAGCCGCGCGCCCGCGCTCCCTCGATGTTTTCGGCAAGATCGTCGAAGAACACGATGCGTCCGGCGGGCACGCCGATCGCCGCGACGACGTGGTCGAAGGCCTCCGCATCCGGTTTGCGCAAGCCGATGCTGGACGACAAATACAGCTCGCGGAAATGGCCGAGGAGGTCGGCATATTCCCTCGAGAAATGGTCTACGTGTGGCCGGTTGGTGTTGGAGAAAGCGTACAGCGGCATCTGCTTCGCTGCGCGAGGCAGCAGCGCGGCGATGTCAGGCATTTCGCCGGCGAAGATCGCGTTCCAGCCTTCCAGGAACTGCGCATCCGAAATGCCGATTCCGAGCGAGGCTCGCAGTGAGGCGAAATAGTCCTCATCGCTGATCTTGCCCATCTCGTGCAACCGATAGGCTTCGCTGTCCCGCACATAGCGCGCGACGATGGCTTCAGGCTTGCAGCCGGCATGTGCCGCCCAACAGGCGATCGCCTTGGAGAAATCGATATCGAGCACCACGCGGCCGAGATCGAACAGAAGCGCATCCGCGCTGCCGGGAGAGAGCGATGTCACCTGCGTCCTTTCACTCAGTATCGATACGGCTCGTGGTCGAACAGCGGAAACGCGCTGAACACACTCGGCGCGTTGGTTGCGGTCGCCTGGTGCAGGCAGGATTTGCTGACCTCGGCGAACGAGGTCGCACCCAAGAGGCCGAGGCAGCGCAGCACTTCGTCCTCGAGCAGCTCCAGCATGCGCGCCACGCCGGCTTCGCCGGCCGCCGC
>NZ_JADPIT010000015.1:931613-932000 GCF_023073035.1 Bradyrhizobium sp. 62 | reverse complement strand
CCCGCCGCGATCGCCTTGACGATGTCGGTGCCGCGACAGACGCCGCCATCGACCATGATCTTGGCGCGGCCGTTCACGGCGTCAACGATCTCGGGCAGCACGTGCATGGCGCCGCGACCATGATCGAGCTGACGGCCGCCGTGGTTGGAGACGTAAATCCATTCGACGCCGTGATCGATCGCGATCAGCGCATCCTCGGGCGTCGCGATGCCCTTGAGGATCAGCGGGATCTTGAACTTGTCCTTGATCATCTGCACCGTCCGCCACTCCAGACCCTTCTGGTAATCGCCGCCGGTGGCGCGCAGGCGGCTCTCGCGAACGTAGCGTTTGGCGATGTCACGTTCGCGACGGCTGTAATGAGCGGTATCGACGGTCAGGCAGAAGGCG
>NZ_JADPIT010000015.1:916338-931582 GCF_023073035.1 Bradyrhizobium sp. 62 | reverse complement strand
ATAGGCGTTCTTCTCAGCCCGGCTGACGACGTCGGCGACGAAGGCGTCATCGCCGCGCACATAGAGCTGGTAGAGGCGCAGCGCGTCGGGCGCAGCTTCGGCGGTCTTCTCGAGGCCGGGCTCGGACACCGAACTGAGCATGTGCGCCGCACCGAAAGTGCCGCAGGCGCGTGCCACGCTCGCCGCACCATCCGGATCGAAGATCTCGAGCGCGCCGACAGGGGCGAGTACCACCGGCAGGCGCATCTTGCGGCCGAACTGTTCGACCGAGCCGGTGACCTTGCGGACATCGCGCAGCACGCGCGGGCGGAAGGCGATCTCGTCCAGCGCCATGCGGTTGCGACGCATCGTAGTCTCGGTCTCGGCCGCGCCGACGATATAATCCCAGGCATTCTGGTTGAGGTTGGAACGCGCTTTCCGGATGAATTCATGCAGATTCTGGAACGGCTCGGTGCTGGCGCCGAGCTCGACGTTCCTGTCCGGTTGGATGCGGGGTGCTTCGTTCATTGTTATCCTCCCGAGAATTTGAAGCCTTCCCTCATCGCCTAACCCGTCCGGGGCGCCAAAACCATCCTAAAATGGCATGGCTGCGAGGCGTGGGCCGGCCGTCCGACCCCCGCTGCGCACGAACCGGGTCCTGCAACGTTGCCGAAAGTTTAGGTCCGGACGAAGGGATTTTCACGGTGTACCCGCCGGCGTGGCATCCCGGCCTTGAAGAAACCAGAATGGTATTGTGAGAAGCAGGCTGGATCGCCATTTGCATGGCGGCTCTCCAGCCCCACCGAACCGCGAAGCAAAAAGGCCAGCCTATCCATGCGGAAAACCCTGCTGTTTCCACTGGGCGCGCTCACCGGAGCGTGTCTGACCCTTTTGGTAGCCAGTCCGCACGGCGGCGTGTGGGCGGCACGGGCGGCAGCGAGCGCGGATGACGCCTATTCCAAGCTCAATCTGTTCGGCGAAGTGTTCGAGCGGGTGAAGGCGAGCTATGTCGAGAAGCCTGACAATGCCAAGCTGATCGAAGGTGCGATCACCGGCATGGTGACCTCGCTCGATCCGCACTCGCGCTACATGAACGACAAGGCCTGGACCGAGATGCAGGAGACCACCTCCGGCGAGTTCGGCGGGCTCGGCATCGAGGTCACGATGGAGGAGGGGCTGGTCAAGGTCGTCTCGCCGATCGACGACACGCCGGCCTCCAAGGCCGGCATCATGTCGGGCGACCTCATCAGCAAGATCGACGGCGATGCCGTGCAGGGCATGACGCTCGAGCAGGCCGTCAACAAGATGAAGGGGCCGGTCGAGACCCAGACCAAGCTCACGATCGTGCGCAAGGGGGCCGACGCCCCGCTCGACGTCGCGATCAAGCGCGAGATCATCCATGTGCGCCCCGTGCGCTTCCACGTCGAGAACGGCGACATCGGCTATATCCGCGTCACCTCGTTCAACGAGCAGACCACCGACGGCCTGAAGAAGGCGATCGCATCGATCGCCAAGGACGTTCCGCCGGAGAAGCTGGTCGGCTACGTGATGGACCTGCGCAACAATCCGGGCGGACTGCTCGATCAGGCCGTGTCGGTGTCGAGCGCGTTCCTGCAGCGTGGCGAGGTCGTCTCGACCCGCGGCCGCAATGCCGAGGAGACCCAGCGCTTCACCGCGCATGGCGGCGACCTCACCAAGGGCAAGCCGCTGGTGGTTCTCGTCAACGGCGGCTCGGCTTCGGCCTCCGAGATCGTGGCCGGCGCATTGCACGATCACAAGCGCGCGACCATCATCGGCACGCGCTCGTTCGGCAAGGGCTCGGTGCAGACCATCATTCCGCTCGGAAGCGGCAACGGCGCGCTGCGTCTGACCACGGCGCGCTACTACACGCCGTCGGGCCGCTCGATCCAGGCCCAGGGCATCGCGCCCGACATCGAGATTCTCCAGGACGTGCCGCCCGAGCTGAAGGGCCGGATGGACACCATGGCGGAGTCCCAGATGCGCGGCCATCTCCAGGCGGCCGATGGCACCGAGCAGACCGGATCGCAGTCCTATGTCCCGCCGGAAGCGAAAGACGACAAGGCGCTGCATACGGCCTACGACTTCCTGCACGGCCAGACCGCGAACGCGGTCGCCGCCAAGCCGGCGCCGAAGACTGCGGTGCCGAACTAGGCGCTCGCGACGGTAAAGTATTGATCGCCCGGGAGCGGATAGCCGTTCCCGGGCGAACTTTTTTCGGAACGCTGTGTCAGGTCGGGTTCATGGCTGCGAAGGTGGCCTCATAGAGGCCGTCGCGCTCGGCCCAGCGGCGGGCGCGGTCGCGCTCGACCAGCACCTCGCCGCCCGGATGAACCCGCAACCCCAGCAATTGCATGACCTCAGCGATATAGGCGGCAAGCGGCATCGCGCGCGTATCGCGCGCCTGCTGCACGCCGGTGAGCTCGGTCTGCACATAGGGCGGTGCGAGCTCCAGTACTTCGACGGGGATATTGCGAAGCTGATGCCGCAGCGACTGAAGCCAGGAGTGCAGGAACGCCTTGCTGGCACAGTAGGATGGGAAGTCGGCGCGGGGCACGAAAGCGAGGTTCGAGCTGGTCGCAATGAGCGTCGCGTTCGGCTGCCCTTTCAGGAGCGGCAGGACCGCTGCAGTGACGCGCAGCACGCCCAGAATGTTGGTGGCGACGATGGCTTCCGCGTCCGCGGCGTCCCAGCCGTCTGCCGTGATATCCTCCGCGCGCGAGATGCCGGCATTGGCGATCAGCACGTTGAGCTCGGGAAAGCTTGCGCGGATTTCGGCCGAGAGGCGCGGCAGGCTCAAGGGATCGGCGAGGTCAAGCGTCAGGCCGATCAGGCCCGGACGTTCGGCCGTGATCTGGTCGAGCAGGGCCTTCCGTCGCCCGGTGACGATGACGCGGTTGCCGCGGTCGTGGAAAGCCTCGGCCGATGCCGCTGGTGGCGCCGGTGATGAGAATCGTGTTGCCAATCATCTTCATGGTTGCTGCCTTTCGGTGCAGGTGAAGGCCACGGCAATCCAGGAAAACCCCGGCGGTGAGCAACCCGGCGCGATAGCAACATCCAGGCACGGATAAGCCGTGCCGGAAATAATGCCTTGAACGGGAAAGCGTCCGCAAAGGGGGAGGGTAATGGCATGACCGTGGCGTCTCGTGAATCGAGATCTCCCAGCTGGGATCCTCTCGACAAAGGACGCGTTGGATGACGGTAACGCCTACGGCAGCGGCACGCCGCAGCTGCAAGTGCTGAAAGACTTTGGTCCGATGTCACCGTCAAGCTGGACGGGATCTTGGCCCTAGCTTGCCTCGCGGCGGCGGCCTTCGTTGCCGCCGCGCTGGGCGAGACGGCTGCGATGAGCTGCGAACAGCTCCAGCACCTTGTCGGCGGGCTTTGCGGCGCTGAATAGATAGCCCTGCATCTCGGAGCAGCCGAGTGCGCGCAGCAGCCGCTGCTGCTCCTCGGTCTCGACGCCCTCGGCCGTGGTGGTCATGCGGCGGGCGGCCGCGAGATTGACGACCGCCTGCACGATGCTGGCGGAGCCGTCGGGGCCGGCGATGTCGTTGACGAAGCAGCGGTCGATCTTGATCTTGTCGAACGGGAAGCGGTGCAGATAGCTCAGCGAGGAGTAGCCAGTGCCGAAATCGTCCAGCGCGATGCGGACGCCGATGGCGCGGAGTTGATGCAGGATCGCAAGCGCCGTGTCGTCGTCGCGGATCAGCACCGCCTCGGTGATTTCGAGCTCGAGCCGGCTCGCCGCCAAATTGGAGGCGGCAAGCGCCGCCATGATCTTCAGCGCCAGCGTGCCGCTCTTGAACTGCACCGGCGAGACGTTGACGGCGAGGCGGATGTCGTCAGGCCAGTTCGCCGCGTCCCGGCAGGCGGTCGCCAGCACCCATTCGCCGATCTCGTTGATCAGGCCGGTGTCCTCGGCGATCGGAATGAACTCGGCCGGCGAGACCATGCCGCGCTCGGGATGGCGCCAGCGCACCAGCGCCTCGCAGCCGGTGATGCGGTCGTCCTTCAGGCTGAGGCAGGGCTGGTAATACACCTCGAGGCCGCCTTCGCGCCCGCCTTGGGCGATGGCGTGGCGCAGGTCGATCTCGAGCTGCCGCCGCTCGTGGATCTTGGCGTCCATCTCCGGCTCGAAAAAGCGGTAGGTGCGGCGCCCTGCGGCTTTGGCGGCGTACATCGCCATATCCGCGTTCTTCAGGATCTGGTCCAGCGCCGTTCCATGTTGCGGCGCCAGCGCGATGCCGATGCTGGCGTCGGTGGCAAGATGATGTCCCATGCAGTCGAACGGCGCGCGGATGGCCTCAAACACCCGCGCGACGAGTTCGTTGACCTGATCCAGCGATGTCACCGCGCTCTGGACGATGGCAAATTCGTCGCCGCCGAGGCGCGCCACGAAGTCCGCCGGCCCCGCACAGCGGTGGAGGCTCTGCGCGACCGACTTCAGGAGCTCGTCGCCGACGAGGTGCCCGAGCGCGTCGTTGACGCCCTTGAACTCGTCGATATCGATGTAGTGCACCGCGAGTTGTTCGCCCCCGGCGACGAGATCGAGTTCCTGACGCAGATGCTCGTGGAACATGGTGCGGTTGGGCAGGTCGGTCAGCGCGTCGTAATGAGCGAGATGGGTAATGCGCTCCTCGATACGCCGGCGCTCCGTGATGTCCTCATGCGTCGCCACCCAGCCGCCGTCCGTGAGCGGTTCGTTCACGATCTGGATCGAGCGACCGTCGGAGGTCTCGACCACCATGGAATTGCGCACGTGGACGTCGCGCAGAACCCGTGCGACATATTGGTCCACATCGCCGGTGAACGAACCGGTGGCTTTGCGGTGCGCAATGATGTCGTGGAAGCTGCAGCCGGGTCTCACGATTTCGGCCGACAGCCCGTACATCTCGATGTAGCGCTGATTGCAGATCACGAGCTGCTGCGAGGCGTCGAACAGCAGCAGGCCCTGGGTCATGTTGTTGACGGCGCGGTCGAGACGCTGCTTTTCCAGCGTCAGCCGTTCCCGCGAAAGACGATGCTGCTCCAGGAGCTTGCGAACGATCGCGATCAACACGCCCGCGATGGCCAGCGCGGAAGAGGCCGCGACCGAGATCAGGATGCCGATCTGCTCGCGCCAGTCCGTCAGGGCCGTCGCGCGCGTCGTGGTGGCCATCATCAGGATCGGGAAGTGAGGCAGGGCGTGTGAGGAAATCAGCCGGTCCTCGCCGTCGACGGGGCTCATGAAGCGGCCGGTAAAATGGTCGAGCCCGAAAACCCTTTGATGCGCGAACGGACCGTTCTTGAAATTCCGTCCCATCAATTCATTGGAATGGGGATAACGGGCGAGCATCGTGCCGTCCCGGTGCAGCATCGAGATCGTCGTGCTTTCGCCGAGCACGGCTGACTCGAAGAACTTTTCGAAATTTGCCGGCTCGATGCCGCGTCCGACCGCACCCATGAATTCGCCGTTCGGTCCGACGATCTTGCGCACGATCAGGATGGTCCAGGCGCCGGAGATGCGACTGTAAAGTGGCTCGATCAAGACGTCGGGAGCGTCGGGATCGTACCGGAAGGTCTGGAAATAGGCGCGATCGGCAACGTTCACGTTCGGAGCCGGCCATGCCGTCGACGAATTGATCAAATTGCCTTCGGCATCGATGATATTGAGGCCGCCTATGTAGGGCAGTGCCTCGATCTTCGAACGCAGCATCCGATGGAGGTCCTGGCCGGCGAGGCGCTTGCGATAGTCCGCCGCACTGGTAATGCCGCTCGCGCGGACGTAGTCGACAAAATCCTTCTGGATGACCGCGAAATCCTGCAATTGCTGGTCGAAATGATGGGCCAGCATCAGCACGGTGTTTTCCAGCTCGCGGCCGGAGCTGCGCAGCGCACGTTCGCGGAAATTCTGCGCCATTAGTGTCGCGCCGACGGCGATCGCAGCGATCAGCAGCGTGCCGCCCACCACCAGCCAGCGGATCGGTCCGCTGCGCACGAAGGCCCGGTCAAAAAGGCGACTGCCGAATCCCGTCATCATGATCGATCGTTGTCGTGCGCACGTCAGGGTCAATTCTTGGCCCCGGAAACATCCGTTGGTTTACGGGAACGGAGTGGAGGCGAAGTTAGCAAGCTGGGTTAATGCGCCGTGAACGGACGCTCACAAAAGCAATCAATATGCGGGACGCGCGGCCTGCAGGAATTGCCGGAAGCTTCTTGGGCAGCAAGCTCAATTCAAAATTCGGGTCGATCAGCGCGTCGCTGAAGTAGCAGCGGCAATCAGACGCGGTAATGGCCGGACTTGCCGCCGAGCTTCTCGACCAGGTGGATGCCTTCGATGCGCACGCCGCGTTCCACCGCCTTGATCATGTCGTAGATGGTGAGACAGGCGACCGAGACGGCGGTGAGCGCTTCCATCTCGACGCCGGTCGGGCCCGTGACCTTCACGCTAGCGCGGACGAGGCAGCCCGGCAGCTTCGCGTCGGGCTCGATCTCGACCGTCACCTTCGACAGCGCGAGGGGATGGCAGAGCGGAATCAGCTCCGCGGTGCGCTTGGCAGCCATGATGCCGGCGATGCGGGCGGTGCCGAGCACGTCGCCCTTCTTGGCGTTGCCGGACACGATCAGGTCAAGCGTCGCCCTGGTCATGACCACGCGTCCTTCCGCGACCGCGAGCCGCTCGCTGGCAGGCTTGTCCGACACGTCAACCATCCGCGCCTCGCCGGAGGCGCCGATATGGGTGAGGGCAGGGCCGGTCTTGGACTTGGTCTTGGACTCGGACTTGGCTGGTTTCGTCGCGGTCGGCTTACGGGCCATGTCAGCGCGTGCCCGTCGCACGCGCCGTCGTCTCGCGCGCCAGCAGCGTACGGGTCGCAGCGGTTACGTCGGCTTGCCGCATCAGGCTCTCGCCGACCAGGAAGGTCGACATGCCGACGCGGTCGAGCCGGGCGAGATCGGCGGGCGTAAAGATGCCGCTCTCGCCGACCATCAGCCGGTCGCGGGGGATCAGCGGCGCCAATGTTTCGCTGGTCGCAAGCGTGGTTTCGAAGGTGCGCAGATTGCGATTGTTGACGCCGATCATCGCCGAACGCAGCTTCAGTGCGCGATCAAGCTCGGCGCGGTCGTGGATCTCGATCAGCACGTCCATGCCATGGGTGATGGCGGCGTCCTCGAGCTCTTTTGCCGTGGCATCATCGAGCGCCGCCATGATGATCAGGATGCAGTCGGCGCCGTGCGCGCGGGCCTCCGCCACCTGGTAAGTGTCGAACATGAAATCCTTGCGCAGCACCGGCAGTGACGTTGCCGCGCGTGCCGCCACCATGAAGTCGAGATGGCCCTGGAACGAGGGCGTGTCCGTCAGCACCGACAGGCAGGCAGCACCCCCGGCCTCATAGGCCCTCGCAAGCAGCGGCGGATCGAAATCGGCGCGGATCAGGCCCTTCGACGGCGAGGCCTTCTTGACCTCCGCGATCAGCGCGTAGTCGCCATTGGTGTGCTTGGCCTTGATGGCGCGCAGGAAGCCGCGCGGTGCTGCTTGCGCCTTGGCCTTCGCTTCCACAGCCGACAGCGGCTGCGCGCGTTTGGCCGCCGCGATTTCCTCGCGCTTGTAGGCTTCGATCTTGGTCAAGATGTCCGACATGTCAGGCTCAGCCGTTCGAGACCGCGATCAAATGTTTCAGCCGCGCGCTCGCCGCGCCGCTGTCGAGTGATTTTGCGCCGATCACGACGCCTTCCTTGAGATCCCTGGCTCGCCCCGCCACGACCAATGCGGCAGCGGCGTTGATCAGCGCGACGTCACGGTAGGGGCTCGGCTTGCCGTCGAGCACGCTCTGCAAGGCGATAGCGTTGGCGTCGGCATCGCCGCCTTTGAGTGCACCGGCCTCGCAGCGCGGCAGGCCCGCGTCCTCCGGCGTCACCTCGAAATTCCGGATCTCGCCGTTGTGGAGCGCGGAGACGAAGGTCGGGCCGGTGAGGGTGATTTCGTCGAGGCCATCGGAACCGTGCACGACCCAGGCGGATTCAGAGCCGAGGTTCTTGAGCACTTGCGCCAGCGGCTGCACCCATTGCCGGGAGAACACGCCGACCATCTGCCGCTTCACGCCCGCCGGATTGGACAAGGGGCCGAGCAGGTTGAAGATCGTGCGTGTCGCAAGCTCCACCCGGGTCGGGCCGACGTTCTTCATGGCGGGATGATGGGCGGGGGCGAACATGAAGCCGATGCCGCATTCGCGTATGCAGCGGCCGACCTGCTCCGGCCTCAGATCGATCTTCACCCCGAGCGAAGCCAGCACGTCGGCGGCGCCGGAGCGCGACGACAGTGCGCGGTTGCCGTGCTTAGCCACCGGCAGACCGGCGCCCGAAACGATGAAGGAGGCGCAGGTCGAGACATTGACCGAGCCGGAGCCGTCGCCGCCGGTGCCGACAATGTCGACGGCGTCCGCGGGCGCATCGACCGTGAGCATCTTGGAGCGCATTGCCGCGACCGCGCCGGTGATCTCGTCCACAGTCTCGCCGCGCACCCGCAGCGCCATCAGCAGACCGCCCATTTGCGAGGGCGTAGCCTCGCCAGACATCACGGCGTCGAAGGCGGAAGCCGCTTCGTCACGCGACAGGCTGGCGCCGGTCGCCACTTTTCCAATGATCGATTTCAGGTCGTCCATCGCGTGCTTTCAACTCACTGGTTCGCGCCGGTCACCTGCGCGAAGGCGGCCTGATTAATGGTGGTCCCGATGTCGGTTTCGAGCTTGTTGACGTAGGAAGCGACCTGCTCCTCGGTCTGCGCGCGGTCGAGACTGTCCTTCAGCTTCTTGACCGTCTCGGAAGCGGCATCGACCGTGGGATCGACGATCTCGGTGACGCGGAACACGATCACCTCGGTGCCGCCGGTCACTGCCGTCTGCCCGACGCCGTCCTTGGCGACACGGAAGGCGGCCGACACCACGGTTGCGGGCACGCTGGTGGGCGAGTCGTCGCGCTTGAAGCCGGTGGCGGTCTCGACCTTGGCGCCGATCGCGGCTGCTTCGTCGGCGAGCTTGCCGCCGGATTCGAGCTTCTGCACCATCTCGGTCGCCTTGGCCTTCAGCTTGGTCGCGATCTGGTCCTGGCGCCAGCGCGCCTCGACCTGGTCGCGGACCTCGTCGAGATTGCGGTCGCGCGAGGGCGTGATGGCAAGCACGTCGTACCAGACATAGCCGCCCTTGAAAGAGATCGAGTCGTTGTCGACGCCCACATCGGTGTTGAAGGCCTGCGACACCACGTCGAGGCCCTGCGGAATGCCGGAGATCGGCTGGCCGCTCGGGGCGCGGCCGGAACGGTCGACGGCGTCGATGGTCACGGCGGTGAGGCCGAGCTTCTGCGCCGCGTCGATCACGCTGGCACCGCCGCCGCGCTCGTCTTCCATCTTGTCGCGGAGATCGGCGACCTTGACCCGCGCACGCTCGGTGGCGATCTCGCGCTTGATGTCGGCGGCAACGCTCGCATAATTCGCCTCAGCGCCCGGCTCGATCTTGTCGACCTTGACGATCGACGTGCCGAGACGGCCCTGGATCGGCTGGCTGATTTCACCGGCGGGAAGCGCGAAGACGGCGTCTCCAACTGTGGGATCGAGCGAGGATTTGGTCACGAGCCCGAGATCGACGTCGGACGCGCTCAGTCCGCGCTCCTTGCCGAGGTCCTCGAACGACGTCCCGCTGGTGAGCCGCTCGCGTGCGGCCTGCGCGTCGGCGGCGTTGGGAAATACGATCTGCTGGATCTGGCGCTTCTCCGGCGTGCCGAGCCGGTCCTTGCGCTGGTCGAACGCTTTCTTGGCATCCTCGTCCGACACCTCGCTCCACTTGCCGATCTCCTCCGGCGAGACCACGACGAACGCGATCTTGCGATATTCGGGCGCGCGGAACTGGACCTTGTGATCCTCGAAATAGGCGGCGAGCGCCTCGGGCGATGGCGCGTCGACGGTGCCGGCCTGGGCCGCGTCGAGTCTGACGAATTCAATGGCGCGCTGCTCGTTCTGGAAGCGCGTCAGCACGTCGAGCATCGCCTTCGGCGGCTCGAGGCCAGCACCGATCGTGCCGGTGATCTGCCGACGCAACGAGACCTTGCGCTGCTCCGAAACGTAGCGCTGCTCGGTATAGCCGAAGTTGCGGATCACGGACTGAAAGCGGTTCGAATCGAAGTTGCCGCCGACGCCCTTGAAGTTCGGGTCGTTCATGATGAGCTGGCGGATCTGGTCGTCAGACTGGCCGAGCCCGAGCCGGCGCGCCTCTTCGTCGAGGGCGGCTTCCGCGATCGTCTGCTGCAGCACCTGACGGTCGAGACCGAAGGCGCGCGCCTGTTCAGGCGACAGCGGCCGGCCGAACTGGCGGCTGATCTGCTGGAGGCGATCGGTGTAAATCTGACGGAACTCGTTCAACGAAATCTCGGTGCCGCCGACCTTGGCCACGGTGGATTGCCCGAAGCCCTTGAAGATGTCGGCAATGCCCCAAACGCCGAAGCTGATGATCAGCACGCCCATCACAACGGCCATAATGGTCTTGCCGAGCCAGTTTGATGAGGCCTTGCGCATTCCTCGAAGCATTTGGTCCAACTTGTTTGGCAGGAGGGGAACGGGAGCGCGTCTTAATGCAGATTCCGCAAAAGCGCGTCACCAAATTGATCAATCATCATAAAGTGGTGGCTTTCCCCCCGCAACCTCGGGCCCGACAGGCTTTCGATGCCTGCGGTTAAAAGCCCCTGGTCACTGGAACTGCCACGGGACCTCTGCTAGCGCATGCACAAACCAAATTTTGCTGGAATTTGACATGACCGATGCCATCCGCCCCCTGATCGCCGGCAACTGGAAAATGAACGGCCTGAAGGCCTCGACTGCCGAATTCGACGCCATGCTCAATGGTGCGGCAGAGGTGGCCGGCAAAGCCGATTTGCTGGTTTGCCCGCCAGCGACACTGATCGCAGCCTTTGCCGAGAAGGCGCGCGGCAAGAAGGTCGCGGTGGGGGCCCAGGATTGCCACCCAAAGGCCTCCGGCGCCCATACCGGCGATATTGCCGCCGAAATGCTGGCGGATTCGGGTGCGACCGCGATCATCGTCGGTCATTCCGAGCGCCGCGCCGACCATGGCGAGGGCGATGCTCTGATCCGGCAGAAGGCCGAGGCCGCCGGGCGCGCCGGGGTGACGGCGATTGTCTGCATCGGCGAGACGCAAGCGCAGCGCGATGCGGGCCATACCCTGGATATCCTGCGCGGCCAGCTCAAGGGCTCGCTGCCGGACGGCTCCACTGCCGCAAATCTGGTCGTGGCCTATGAGCCGGTCTGGGCAATCGGCACCGGCCTGACCCCGACGTCCGGGGATGTCGAGCAGATTCATGGCTTTATCCGGGAATTTCTGACCTCCAGGTTCAAGGCCGACGGCGCCGGGATGCGCATCCTCTATGGCGGCTCGGTCAAGCCCTCGAACGCGGCCGAGCTGATGGCCGTGAAGAACGTCAATGGCGCGCTGGTCGGCGGGGCCAGCCTGAAGGCGGTCGATTTCCTTGCGATTGCGCAGGGCTGTTCCTAGCTAACTTCAAACCTTAGGACCCGGCCGATCGGGGGTGGCAATGACCCGTCTGATCGTGTAACACCGCGCAACTTCAGGAAAACCCCGCGAAGCACGATTGGCCGCCGTCTCGGCGCTGTCGGCTTGTGACGGAAGGACACTATGCAGACCGTTGTCATCGTCATTCACCTCATGATCGTCACCGTCATGATCGGCGCCGTCCTGCTCCAGAAGTCGGAAGGCGGCGGCCTGGGCATGGGAGGTGGCGCAGGTTTCATGTCGAGCCGTGGCACGGCGAACCTTCTGACGCGGACCACCGCGATCCTGGCCGTCGGCTTCTTCCTCACCAGCCTGTTCCTGTCCTGGTATGCCGGCTACGACCGCAAGCCGTCGTCGATCATCGGCGCACCGGCGTCGCAGACGCAGCCGGCCGGTGGCGGACCGATCGCGCCACCGACCTCGGGCGGCATCCTGGATTCGCTGAAGAAGGCCGACGAGCAGCAGCAGGCTCCGGCACCGAGCGGCCCGCAGGTACCTCGTTCGCAATAAAGCAGGGGGGCCATGCAGGGCGGCTTCTACCGTCCTGCATCAACAATCCCCATCAAGGCTCTGTCACCACTCTTAGTTCTGGCTCACCCACAGCCCCGCAAAATGTTTGGGGCGGAATACGAATCGCTTTGGCGAATCGAATTCGAGGGATTAGAGGTTAAGCCCCATGGCGCGGTACATATTCATCACCGGCGGCGTGGTTTCTTCGCTCGGCAAGGGTCTGGCTTCAGCGGCACTCGGTGCCCTGTTGCAAGCCCGGGGCTACAAGGTCCGCCTCCGCAAGCTCGACCCCTATCTCAACCTCGATCCCGGAACGATGTCGCCGTATCAGCACGGCGAAGTATTCGTGACCGATGACGGCGCGGAGACCGACCTCGATCTCGGTCACTATGAGCGCTTCACGGGGCGGCCGGCGACCAAGGCCGACAACATCACGACCGGGCGCATCTACCAGGACATCATCTCCAAGGAGCGGCGCGGCGATTATCTCGGCGCCACCATCCAGGTGGTTCCGCATGTCACCAATGCCATCAAGGATTTCGTCCTCGACGGCAACGACGATTACGACTTCGTGCTGGTCGAGATCGGCGGCACTGTCGGCGACATCGAAGGCCTGCCGTTCTTCGAGGCGATCCGCCAGCTCAAGAACGAGCTGCCGCGCGATCACGCCATCTACATTCATCTGACGCTGCTGCCGTACATCCCGAGCGCCGGTGAGCTGAAGACAAAGCCGACGCAGCACTCCGTCAAGGAGCTGCGCTCGATCGGCATCCAGCCGGACATCCTGCTCTGCCGTACCGATCGCGAAATCCCCAAGGAGGAACGGCGCAAGCTCGGGCTGTTCTGTAACGTACGCGAGAGCGCCGTCATCGAGGCGCGCGACGCCGACAGCATCTACGCTGTCCCTCAGGCTTACCACGCCGCAGGTCTCGACGACGAGGTGCTCGCCGCCTTCGGCATCGGCTCGCGGATTCCGCCGGAGCTGCGGAGCTGGCAGCAGATCAACGAGCGCATCCGCAATCCCGAGGGCAACGTTACTATCGCCATCGTCGGCAAATATACCGGCATGAAGGATGCGTATAAGTCGCTGATCGAGGCGCTCTCGCATGGCGGCATCGCCAACAAGGTGAAGGTCAATCTCGACTGGATCGAAAGCGAGATCTTCGAGAAGGAAGATCCCGCGCCATTCCTCGAGCACGTCAACGGCATTCTGGTGCCCGGTGGCTTCGGCCAGCGCGGCGCCGAGGGCAAGATCCGCGCGGCGCAGTTCGCGCGCGAGCGCGACGTGCCGTATTTCGGCATCTGCTTCGGCATGCAGATGGCGGTGATCGAGGCTGCTCGGAATCTCGTCGGGATCGAGGAGGCCAACTCCACCGAGTTCGGCCCGACCAAGGAGCCCCTGGTGGGCTTGATGACGGAATGGCTGCGCGGCAACGAGCTCGAGAAGCGCACCAACGCCGGCGATCTCGGCGGCACGATGCGCCTGGGTGCCTATCCCGCAGCGCTCAATCGCGGCAGCCGCGTCTCGGAGGTTTATGGCGGCGCGACCGAGATTTCCGAGCGCCACCGCCATCGCTACGAGGTCAACACCGCCTACAAGGATCGCCTCGAGCAGCACGGGCTGAAATTCTCGGGCCTGTCGCCCGACGGCGTGCTGCCGGAGATCGTCGAGTACGAGGATCACCCCTGGTTCATCGGCGTCCAGTTCCATCCCGAACTGAAGTCGCGCCCCTTCGAGCCGCATCCGCTGTTCGCGTCGTTCATTCGCGCGGCGATGGTGCAGAGCCGCCTGGTGTAATCGGCTCAGGGCGTGGCGGTGCAGTCACGTGCGAGATGCATCGGCTCCGGCGAGACCGGCGTTGACGTAGCAGGCGCAAGCGATCCCGTGACGAGCTTCATCTGCGGCCGTCGCGTCAGCTTGTAGACGGCGGCCGGCGGCACGTTGAGCAGGGCACGATCCACCAGCTTTGCGCGCAAGCCCAGCCGATCGAGCACGGGCCGCGCGATCGGGCAACTCATGCCGTAGGTGAACTGGTAGAAGGCGCCGCCGGGTCGGACATGACTGAACGCGCCACCGACGATCGAGACGACCTTGCGCGTCGACATGTTGAGCAGGGGCAGACCGCTCACGACGGCGCCGACGGGTGCGCCGTCATAGAGGCGCTCCGTTGCCAGCCGCCCCGCATCCATCCACAAGACGCGCGCGTTGGGAAAACGCATCTGGAGCACCTTCATGAAGTCGGAGCCGTATTCGATCAGCGTGAGGTCCTGCTGGCGCACGCCGCGTTTGAGCAGCTTGTAGGTGAACGCGCCGGTGCCGGGGCCGAGTTCGAGAACAGGGCCGGTCGATGCGGTGATCTCGCGGGTGATGAGATCGGCCAGCGCCGCGCCTGACGGCGCGATCGCGCCGACGCGGCGCGGGGCTGACATCCATGACAGGAAGAACGAGAGGAAATCGTTGGGCATGCGCACTCCGGCATCTTGGTTGCACCTCGCAGGTCAGAGGTGAGGCGGCCGAACAATCGCTTGAGTGCATTGCGACAGCATTGCGGGCTGTATGCCGATTGCGTCAATTCTCCCGGACGGGCGGCAGTGAAATCCTGAAGCACGCGCCGCCGATCGCTGCGTCCGCGACCGAGATGTGGCCACCATGCAGGAGCACGATCTCGCGCACCATGTTGAGGCCGAGACCGGCACCGCGATCGAGCGGTGTCAGCCGGTAGAACGGCTCGAATATTTGTTCGCGCTGATCGGCCGGAATGCCGGCGCCTTCGTCCGTGACCTCGATGCTCGCGGGCCTGCTGATACGAATGCCGATGGTGCCGCGGCGAGGGCCGTGCTGGATCGCATTCTGCACGAGGTTGGTCAGCGCGCGCTCCAGCGCCGCCGCATCGCCGATCGTTTCGACCGGCGTGGAGGGGGCGTCGAGCGCCAGCTCGTAGCCGGCGGCAATGGCCAGCGGCGCGAGATCTGCGGCCGCGCTTTGCGCGATTGCGACGAGGTCGACGCGCGTGAAGGGATGACCGCAGCGATCGAGCCGCTGAATGTCCAGCAATTGCTCGGCAAGTGTCGCCAGCCGCGCGGAATCCTCCAGCAGCCGGGTCTTGTCCGGCCCCGCTGGAAGCGACTCCAGCCGCGTGTTCAGGATTGCGATCGGCGTGCGCAACTCGTGTGCGGCATCTGCG
>NZ_JADPIT010000015.1:888726-916289 GCF_023073035.1 Bradyrhizobium sp. 62 | reverse complement strand
GTCTAGCCGCGCCAGCGCGTCGTTGACCGCAGTCACGAGCGGCACGACCTCCAGCGGAATCCGGTCCAGCGACAGCCGCGCGCCGCGTTGATGGATGTCGATGCGCCGCGCCTGGTCCGCCGTCGCATCGAGCGCCTCGAAGGCGCGCCGCACGATCATCGGCGTCGCAATGAACGTCGCCGTTCCCATGAGGAGCAGGCCGGGCAGGGCGATTCCCAGCAATGCAAGCGAGGTCATGAACAACGCCTTGGCGCCGGTGAGCTTGCCTTGCGTCGCCGTGATGATTTGCACATTGCCGGCGTCGGTATCGACCCGCTTCAGCCGCGCCGGGGCCTTGCGCGGATCGTCCTCGAACAGCTGCCAGCCGAGCCGGGCCTGGCTGATCTGGTCGAGGCCGCTGCCGATGGCGGCGAATTCGGCCGGCACGGCGCCTTCGCTGAGCGAATGTCCCTGCCTGTCGCGGACCAGGAACCAGAGATCGGATGTCTCGCTGCGCAATTGTTTCAGCTCGGTCGTCGATCGCAGGGCAAGGTCGCCTTGCGCGTCGCGTGCGAGCGCGCGCTGGACGATTTCGATCACACGATCTTCGTCGCGACCGGCGAGCACGAACCCCGACACGCTCAACGCGCCGACGATGACGGCAACGAGCGCCGTGAGCAGCACCGCCTGGAGCGACAGCAGGCGCCAGCTCAGCCGCGAGCGCAGGCAATAGGGATCGTGGTGCTTGCTCATGGCAGCTTCTTCAGGAGATAGCCGACGCCACGGATGCCGTGGATCTCCACGCGCGCATCGGCTTCCGAGAGTTTGCGGCGCAGGCGCGACACGTGCGTATCGAGTGCGTTCGACTGGATCTCGTCGTCGAAACTGTAGACGGCTTCTTCCAGCGCGGAGCGTAGTACGGTCCGGCCCATGCGGCGGACCAGGGCTTCCAGCACGAGGAGCTCGCGCCGCGGCAGCTCGAGCGGAGCCCCGTCGATGCTTGCCTCGCGATGGCCGAAATCGAAGGCGAGGCGGCCGGCGTGCAGGATGTCGGGCTGCATCCCGGCGGGCCGGCGCAGAACGGCGCGCAGCCGCGCCAGCAATTCCTCCACCGCGAATGGTTTCGCCAGATAATCATCCGCACCGCAGTCCAGTCCGGCGACCCGGTCGGCGAGTTCGCCGCGCGCCGTCAACACGATGATCGGCACGCCGTCGGCGCGCGCCCTGAGTTTCGGGATCAGGGTGAGACCGTCGCCATCGGGAAGCTGGCGATCGAGCAGGACGGCGGCGTGGACGTCGGCAGAAATGGCCTCTTCCGCCTCGGCGAGCGTGGGGGCGTGGTCCACGACCATGTCGTAGCGCTTCAGCGCCGACGCCAGCGCGTCGGCCATTTCGGCCTCGTCCTCGACGAGCAAAATCCGCATGATCCGCACCTCAACCTCAATCGCGCCAATCTAGCGGGCGTATCATTGCGGCAGCATTGCGGGAACCGGCTCTCCATGAAGCGGCTTTGAGCGGACCTTAGCCATGCGCGGAACGCCACAGGGGGCGGCCGAGCGGGCCTCAAGACACCGTCAGGGCCAGCCGATATAACCGCCGGACCTGATCAGGGAGGAACAAGAATGATCTACGAAATGCGCATCTATCGCTGCGTGCCCGGCCGCCTGCCGGCACTGCTCAAGCGGTTCGAGACCGTCACGCTGAAGGTGTGGGAAAAGCACGGCATCAAGCAGGCCGGGTTTTTTACGACGCTGATCGGTGAATCCAACCAGGAGCTGACCTATTTTCTGGCCTGGGAGTCGCTCGCCGAGCGCGAGAAGAAGTGGGCCGCCTTCATGACCGATCCGGACTGGATGAAAGGGCGCGCCGAGAGCGAGGCGGACGGCCAGATCGTCGGCAACATCGTCAGCCAGATTCTGGCGCCGACCGCCTTCTCGGCGGTGAAGTAGAGGGTGCCGGCGCGAGGCTTCGCGGGGGGCCTGGGCGCAACCCTGATATTCTGGGAGCCCAGGCCGAATGGGGTTGATCCGCCCTTCATCGCGGCTATGGTCGCGCCGCAACGAGGGATTTGCCTTGAGCTCTTCGACGTCAGCGGCGCCGGTCGTCACCATTGGCAAGGTCAAATTCGGCAATGATCTGCCGATCTCGATCATTGCCGGGCCGTGTCAGCTCGAAAGCCGCCAGCATGCGCTGGAGGTGGCCTCCGCGCTGCAGGAGATCGCCGCGCGGCTGCAGATCGGCCTCGTCTACAAGACTTCGTTCGACAAGGCCAATCGCACCAGCGCGTCGGCTGCGCGTGGCCTCGGGCTTGCCCAGTCGCTGCCGATCTTCGCCGAAATCCGATCGTCGCTCGGCCTGCCGGTTCTGACCGACGTGCATGACGCCGCGCAGTGCGCCGATGTGGCGCAGGCGGTGGACATCCTGCAGATCCCGGCCTTCCTGTGTCGCCAGACCGATCTGCTGCTGGCGGCCGCCGCGACCGGCAAGGTCGTCAACGTCAAGAAGGGCCAGTTTCTCGCGCCCTGGGACATGGCCAATGTCGTGTCCAAGATCACGAGCGCGAATAATCCGAACGTGCTCGTCACCGAGCGTGGTGCCTCCTTCGGCTACAACACGCTGGTCTCCGACATGCGCGCCTTACCGATCCTGGCGCGGACCACCGGCGCCCCCGTGATCTTCGACGCCACTCACTCGGTGCAACAGCCGGGCGGGAAGGGGACGTCTTCCGGGGGCGAGCGCGAATTCGTGCCGGTGCTCGCACGCGCAGCCGTTGCCGTCGGTGTTGCCGGTGTCTTCATCGAGACCCATCCCGACCCTGATAACGCGCCGTCCGACGGACCCAACATGGTGCCGCTGCGCGAATTCGAGGCGCTGATCCGAAAGCTGATGGCGTTCGACGCGCTCGCCAAAGATTCCACCAAAGCCGATCCGCACTGATGCAGGAAGGCGCAGCGCGGCCGCACGATCACGGCCTGCCGGCCGCGCTCTACGTCATCTCCGGTGCAAGCTTCGCCGCAGCGCTCTCCGCGCGCGCGCTCGATCCGGTGCTGCCGCGCGTCGCCGAGGATTTTGGCGTCAGCATCGCGACCGCTGCCGGCTTTGCCGCGGTGTTCGCCTTCACCTTCTCGATCATCCAGCCGATCGTCGGCGCCGCCGCCGATCTGTTCGGCAAGACGCGGCTGATGATCGGCTGCCTCGCGCTGCTCGGCCTTGCCAACATCCTGGGCTCACTCTCGACCTCGTTCTCGGTTCTGTTCGCGACCCGTATCCTCGCCGGCATCGGCTCCGGCGGCGTGTTTCCGGTGGCGCTCAGCCTGACCAGCGATCTCGTCGGTCCGGAGAAACGCCAGGTCGCGATCAGCCGCACGCTCGCCGGCGCGATGACCGGCAATCTCCTCGGCGCCTCGGCCTCCGGCCTGATCGGCGATTTCCTCGGCTGGCGCGGCGTGCTGGCGGTGCTCGGCGTGCTCGTGATCGTTGCGTCGATCGCGGTCGCCGCCGGTTTTCGTGGCGCCAAGGTCAAGCATCCGCCGAAGACGAGCCTGTCGGCGCTGAAGGCGGGCTATCGCACCATCTTCACCAACCCGAACGCCTATGTCTGTTATGCGGCGGTGTTCATCGAAGGCTGCTGTGTGCTCGGCCTGTTTCCCTACATCGCCTCGTTCCTGTTCGAGCTCGGGCAGACCTCGCTCTCGATCGCGGGTCTCGTCATCGCGGGCTTTGCGGTCGGCGGCTTGTTCTACACCCTGACGGTGTCGCGCCTGCTGCCATGGCTGGGCATGAAGGGAATGATGATCGCGGGCATGACACTGGTGGCCTCGCAGCTCGTTGTCGTCGCCTTTGGCCTACGCTGGGAAGTGCAGGCGCTCAATCTCATCGTGATGGGCTGGGGCTTCTACATCGCCCATGGCTGCCTTCAGATGTTTGCCAGCGAGCTCTCGGTCGAAGCACGCGCGACCGCGCTGTCGCTGCATTCGTTCTTCTTCTTCATGGGGCAGACGGTCGGGCCGCTCGCCTATGGCCTTGGCCTCCAGCATGGCGGCAAGATGCCGACCCTGTTCGCGAGCGCCGCGATCATGGTCGTGCTCGGTTTCGTGTGTGCGCGGCTGTTGAAACAGCGCGCGCCATCCGACGCGCGCTGAGGCCTGGACAGGAGAGAGAGCTCAGCCCCGCCCGCGATAGGCCGCGACGCCCTGTTCCGGCACCCACAATCCCTTCGGCGCACGGCCGGTCTGCCAGAACACGTCGATCGGGATGCCGCCGCGCGGATACCAGTAGCCGCCGATGCGCAAGAACTTCGGCTTGATCTCGCTCGCGATGCGCTTGCCGATCATCACGGTGCAGTCCTCGTGGAAGGCGCCGTGATTGCGGAAGCTCGCGATGTAGAGCTTGAGCGATTTCGACTCCAGCAACCATTGGCCAGGGGCGTAATCGATCATCAGATGTGCGAAATCCGGCTGTCCCGTGACCGGGCAGAGCGAGGTGAATTCCGGCACGGTGAAACGGACCAGATAATCGGTGCCTCCTTGCGGATTGGGCACGCGGTCGAGTTTCGCCTTCTCGGGCGCATCTGGCCATTCGACAGCGCGGCCGAGCTGCAAAGCAGGGGAGTTGTTCGATTTGCTGGGTTTTTTCGACATCAGGCCGCCTCCGTAGCGGCCCTCTTAGCCAATCGAGACGCGGCCGTCACCCGGCCTTTTCCACTTCGACGCATTGCGGTAGAAGCACCGCCAACTGCCCCCTTTGGTCCCCGAAAAGAGGCTCTCATGACCGCCATCATCGACATCATCGGCCGCGAAATTCTCGATAGCCGGGGCAATCCCACCGTCGAGGTCGACGTCGTGCTGGAAGATGGCGCGCTTGGCCGTGCTGCCGTGCCGTCCGGCGCCTCCACCGGCGCCCACGAGGCGGTGGAACTGCGCGACGGCGACAAGGCCCGCTATCTCGGCAAGGGCGTCACCAAGGCAGTCGGCGCCGTCAACGGCGAGATCTTCGAGGCGCTGAGCGGCCTCGATGTCGAGCAGCAGGCCCAGCTCGACCAGATCATGATCGACCTCGACGGCACGCCGAACAAGAGCCGGCTCGGCGCCAACGCCATCCTCGGCGTGTCGCTCGCCTGCGCCAAGGCGGCCGCGAACTCGCTCGACATGCCGCTCTACCGCTACGTCGGCGGTACCTCGGCGCGGCTGCTGCCGGTGCCGATGATGAACATCATCAATGGCGGCATGCACGCCGACAATCCGATCGACTTCCAGGAGTTCATGATCCTGCCGGTTGGTGCGTCCTCCTTCGCCGAGGGCTTGCGCTACGGCGCGGAGGTCTTCCACACCTTGAAGTCGGAATTGAAGAAGGCTGGCCACAACACCAATGTCGGCGACGAGGGCGGCTTTGCCCCGAACCTGCCGTCGGCGGACGCCGCGCTCGAATTCGTCATGAACGCGATCGGCAAGGCCGGTTACAAGGCGGGCTCCGACATCGTCATCGGCCTCGACTGCGCCTCGACCGAGTTCTTCAAGGACGGCAAATACGTCTACGAAGGCGAGGGCAAGACCCGCTCGATCTCCGAGCAGGCCAAGTACCTTGCCGACCTCGTCTCGCGCTATCCGATCGTGACCATCGAGGACGGCATGTCGGAAGACGACATGGACGGCTGGAAAGAGCTCACCGACCTCGTCGGCAAGAAGTGCCAGCTCGTCGGCGACGATCTCTTCGTCACCAACGTCAAGCGCCTTGCCGAAGGCATCAAGGCCGGACGGGCCAACTCGATCCTGATCAAGGTCAACCAGATCGGCACGCTGACCGAGACGCTCGCCGCCGTCGAGATGGCGCACAAGGCCGGCTACACCTCGGTGATGTCGCACCGCTCCGGCGAGACCGAGGATTCCACCATCGCCGACCTCGCGGTCGCCACCAATTGCGGACAGATCAAGACCGGCTCCCTTGCACGCTCCGATCGCACCGCCAAATACAACCAGCTCCTGCGCATCGAGCAGCAGCTCGGCAAGCAGGCGCTCTACGGCGGCAAGGCGGCACTGAAGGCTCTGGCATAAGCCAGCGGTCGGACAAAAACAGGGGAGGATCGACATGAGCGACGGCAAAAACGGCCTGCAACTGCGTTCGCTGATCAAGAAGAGCGGCGAGCTCGAAATCTCGCTGCTCGACGTGCCGACCCCCGAACCCGCCGCGGACGAGGTCGTCGTCCGCGTTGAGGCGGCGCCGATCAACCCGTCCGACCTCGGGCTCCTGATCGGCGCGGCCGACATGAGCACGGCAAAGGCTTCGGGCGACAAGGGCGCTCCCGTCATCACCGCGAAGGTGCCGGAAGGCGCGATGCGGGCGATGGCAGGCCGGCTCGACGAGTCCATGCCGGTTGGTAACGAAGGTGCGGGAGTCGTGATCAGGACCGGCTCGTCGGATGCCGCCAAGGCCCTGATGGGCAAGACCGTCGCCATGATCGGCGGCGCGATGTATACGCAGTATCGCACGTTGAAAGTGCGCGAGTGCCTGCCGCTGCCGGACGGCACCACGCCGGCCGAAGGTGCCTCCTGCTTCGTCAATCCGCTGACCGCGCTCGGCATGACCGAGACCATGCGGCGCGAGGGTCACAAGGCGCTGGTGCACACTGCGGCCGCCTCCAATCTCGGCCAGATGCTGAACAAGATCTGCATCAAGGACGGCATCCCGCTGGTCAACATCGTCCGCAGCAAGGAGCAGGCCGACATACTGCACAAGATCGGCGCCAAATACGTCGTCGATTCCAACGCGCCGAGCTTCCTCGGCGATCTCACCAATGCGCTGGTCGAGACCGGCGCCACCATCGCCTTCGATGCCATCGGCGGCGGCAAGCTCGCGGGCGACATCCTCAACTGCATGGAAGTCGCGATCAACAAGACCGCGAAGGAATACAGCCGCTACGGCTCCAACGTGCACAAGCAGGTCTACGTCTACGGCGCACTCGATGTCCGCCCGATCGAGCTGCCGCGCGGCTTCGGCATGGCCTGGAGCGTCGGCGGCTGGCTGCTGTTTCCGTTTCTGATGAAGATCGGCCAGGCGGACGGGGCCAGGCTGCGCCAGCGCGTGGTCGACGAACTGAAGACCACGTTTGCCAGCCACTACACCAAGGTGGTGTCACTTCCAGAGGCGCTCGATCCCGCCAACATCGCGGTCTACGCCAAACGCGCCACCGGCGAAAAATTCCTCATCAACCCAAATAAATAATCGCGGCGTGCGACTGCACGTCACCCAAAGAAGGTCTTGCCTTCTGAGCGAAGCGGGGGATTATTCCGCCGCCATTGAAAGCGGAAAAATCCGCAAGGCGCGCTCAGAAGGGGACCTCTCCATGACCGATCTCAATCGCCGCCATTTGCTCGCAGGCGCCGCCGCCCTCGGTGCGGCAGCCGTAACCAAGCTTGGATCGACCGCCGCAAACGCCGCGGTGCCGCAAGCCGGCACGCAGGCGCCGGGCTTCTACCGCTATAAGGTCGGCAGCTACGAGTGCACCTCGATCAATGACGGCGCGCGCAATTTCCCGATGCCGGACAAGTTCGTCGTCAACGCGCCGAGGGAGGAAGCGCTGGCCGCGGGCGAGGCGGCCTACATGCCGAAGGGCATGGTCACGTTGCCGTTCAATCCGCAGCTCATCAACACCGGCTCCAAGCTGGTGCTGATCGACGCCGGCAACGGCATTGCGAATTTCGAGGCGAGCAAGGGCGCCGTCGGCCGCACGCTGCAAAACCTCCAAGCCGCCGGCGTCGACCCCAAGAGCATCGACGTGGTGCTGCTCTCGCATCTGCATCCGGATCACACCAACGGCATTCGTCTCGCCGACGGCGCGCTTGCCTTTCCCAATGCGGAGATCATGGTGCCGGGCAAGGACTGGGAGTTCTGGACCAGCGAGGACAACGCCGCCAAGGCCGAGTCCAACGCGATGATGAAGAACTATTTCGCCAACGTGAAGAAGACCTTTGCCGGCCTCGAATCCAAGGTGACGAAATACGAGTGGGGCAAGGAGGTCGCGCCGGGCATCACGTCGATCGCGACGCCCGGCCACACTCCCGGGCACACCTCGTTCGCGGTCGCCTCGGGCGATGCCAAGGTGCTGATCCAGTCCGACGTCACCAACATCCCGGAGTTCTTCCTGCGCAATCCGGACTGGCATGTGATGTTCGACACCGATGCTGCGCTGGCGCAGGAGACCCGCCACAAATTCTACGACATGGCGGCAGCCGAAAAGGCGACCGTGATCGGCTTCCACTTCACCTTCCCCTCAGTCGGCCATGTCGAGAAGGACGGCGCCAAATATCGCCTGATCCCGTCGGCGTGGAATCCGACGATCTGAGCCGATTTGCAGATTTGTGCCGAGGAGTCAGGCCGCCACTTGGCGGCCTGATTGTTTGGGCAACCGTTCAGAAACACAGCGTTTCCAAATCCGACCGGTCCATGCACTTGCATCCATCGCTCGGGACCGCTTAAGTGCCGCCCCGGCACTCCCGCTGAAGATTTCGAGGACACTCCATGGCCTACAATATCGTCACGATCGCCGGCAGCCTGCGCAAGGACAGCTTCTCGCTGAAGATCGCTCATGCGCTCGCCAAGCTCGCGCCGGCTTCGCTCAAGCTCGAGGTCATCACGCCGGCCGGCATCTCGTTCTTCAACCAGGACCTCGAGGGCGCGCCGCCGGCCGATTGGCTGTCTTTTCGCGAAAAGATCCAGAAGTCGGACGGCGTCATCTTCGTCACGCCGGAATACAATCGCGCGATCCCGGGCGTGCTGAAGAACGCCATCGACGTCGCCTCGCGGCCCTACGGCAAGAGCTCGTTCAACGGCAAGCCGGTCGGCATCGTCGCGAACTCGCCGGGTCCGCTCGGCGGCGTCAGCGCCGCCAAGACGCTGCAGAACATCCTGCCGGGCATTTCCGGTCCGATCCTACAGCAGCCGGAGGCTTATCTGAACGGGGTGGGCGACGCCTTTGACGCCGACGGCAATTTGACGAAGGAGTCCCTGAAGCCCGTGCTCCAGGCCTATATCGACGCGTTTGCGGTGCACGTGGCGAAGCACCACGGCTGAGGCGCGATTCCCAGGACTTCGTCATGGCCGGGCAAAAGCGCGAAGCGCGTCTTCGCGCTAGATGTCCCGGCCATCCACGTGCTCGCTAAATTGACGAAGAACGTGGATGCCCGGCACAAGGCCGGGCATCACGGCTAAGTCAGGCACGGGAACGCGATGCGGGCGGGGGCAATTAGCACGCCCTTAACCAACCTGTCCCATCTTCCCAGGATGGTCTCCCGCGCGCGCCTGAAATCGATCCTGACCGGTCTTGCCCTCTATGCGATGGCGGCCGCCATCGTCGGCTATTTCGGCGTCAACGCCTATACCGGCAAATACGGCCTCAACGCCCGCCAGGAGCTCGACCAGGAGATCGTGGCGCTGACGAGCGAGCTTGCCCAGCTCAAGCGCGAGCGTGCCAGGAGCGAGCAGCGCGTTTCGCTGCTGCGCTCCGCGAAGATCGACCCCGACATGCTGGACGAGCGGGCGCGCTTCCAGCTCGACTACGTCAATCCGCGCGATCTCGTCCGGACGATCCCGGCGAACTGACAGCTCTTCCGAAAGTTGAAGGCCTCCAAGTTGAAGGTCTGGAACCGGACTGCCGTCTTGACGGCAGCGCCGCAACCGGCTCATGGCTTCCATCATCATGGCCAGGGTTGACGCAGATCAACCGGGCCGTGCCGGCACCGTCTAGATTGCCACCCGGAGGAAACAGTGATGAATGGGCAATCCCCCCGGCATCACGCGGCCCGTGTCGAGGCCGCCATTACGTCAGGCCAGGCGGCACGCTCGTCGCTCGTGGCCTCGTGGCGCCGTTCATCCAGATTGCATCGTCTCGATCCCGCCGGCCGTAGCTTGCCGAACCGGCTGAGCGAAGCCGAGCTGCACCGCGCGCGGGAGCGCGTCGCGCCGCTGCTCGCCGCCGCGCGGGGTGCGATGGACCGGCTCTATCAGGCGGTCGGCGCCAGCGGCTGCTGCGTACTGCTTGCGGACGGCGAGGGCGTGCCGGTCGATCGCCGCGGCACCCCGGCGGACGATGCGACATTTCAGTCCTGGGGCCTCTGGACCGGCGCGCTCTGGAGCGAGGAGCATGAGGGCACCAACGGCATCGGCACCTGCCTCGTCGAGCAGCGTCCGCTGACGATCGACCGCGATCAGCATTTCTTCACCCGCAACACGCTTCTGAGCTGCACCGCCGTTCCGATCTACGACCATGAGGCTGCGTTCGCGGGCGTGCTCGACGTCTCCTCCTGCCGCGCCGACCGCACCGACGTGTTTTCCAGTCTGATCGCGCTCGCGGCCGGTGAGGCGGCCAGGCGTATCGAGGCCGATCTGTTTCGCAGGGCCTTCGCCCATGCCCGCATCGTGCTGACGCAAGCTGCGGACGGCCAGTGCGGCGGCCTCGTTGCGGTCGATGCGGACGATCTCGTGATCGGCGCCACCCGGTCCGCCCGAGCGGGACTCGGGATTGCGCCCGGCCGGGCGTTGCAGCCGATGCCTGCCGCCGATCTCCTCGGCGGCGACACCGCGCGCGACCATCTTGCCGGCGGTCAGCGCGCAGTGTTGCAGCGGGCGCTCCTGCGTGCGGGCGGCAATGTCTCGGCGGCCGCCAAGGCCCTCGGCGTCAGCCGTGCCACGCTGCACAGAAAGCTCAAACGGTTCGAGCTGAACGCGCATTGAGCTGCTGGTAGATCCTCATTGGTGAGGAGACCGCGAAGCGGTCGTCTCGAACCACAAGATGCCCTGCTATCACCCCAGCCATCCTTCGAGACGCGCGCAAGAGCGCGCTCCTCAGGGTGAGGTCAGTATGTGCTGCGGCACGACGTGCAACCTGGTCACCTGTCGCAGAACTGCGACAGGTCGGCTCCGTCATCGCTCCTATCAGGGCTGACAGAAGACGCCTCCCGCGACATCGTCGGCGCAAGTCGCGACCACGCGACGAATTGCGCAAACAGCAAACATCGGGAGCGATCAATGAACAAGGTAGAATTCCTCAGCGTCACCAAAATTCCCTTCGCCGAACGCTACGACAATTTCATCGGCGGCAAATTCGTCGCGCCGATCTCCGGCAAGTATTTCGACAACGCCTCGCCGGTGACAGGCCAGATCGTCTGCAAGATCGCGCGCTCCGACGCGCAGGACGTCGAGGCAGCGCTCGACGCAGCGCATGCCGCGAAGGCCGCTTGGGGCCGCACCAGCGTCGCCGAGCGCGCCGCGATGCTGAACCGGATCGCCGACCGCATGGAAGACAATCTCGAGCGTCTCGCCATCGCCGAGACCTGGGACAACGGCAAGCCGATCCGCGAGACCCGCGCAGCGGACATCCCGCTGGCCATCGACCACTTCCGCTATTTCGCCGGCGCCATCCGTGCCCAGGAAGGCTCGATCGGCGAGATCGATCACGACACCGTTGCCTACCATTTCCACGAACCGCTCGGCGTGGTCGGCCAGATCATCCCCTGGAACTTCCCGCTGCTGATGGCCTGCTGGAAGCTCGCGCCCGCGCTCGCCGCCGGCAATTGCGTCGTGCTCAAGCCGGCCGAGCAGACCCCGGCCTCGATCATGGTCTGGGCCGAGATCATCGGCGACATTCTGCCGCCCGGCGTCCTCAACATCGTCAACGGCTTTGGTCTGGAAGCCGGCAAGCCGCTCGCGTCAGCCCGCGCATCGCCAAGATCGCCTTCACCGGCGAGACCACGACGGGCCGGCTGATCATGCAATATGCCAGCCAGAACCTCATTCCCGTCACGCTCGAGCTCGGCGGCAAGTCGCCCAACATCTTCTTCAGCGACGTCATCGCCGAAGACGACGATTTCTTCGACAAGGCGATCGAAGGTTTCGTCATGTTCGCGCTGAATCAGGGTGAGGTCTGCACCTGTCCGAGCCGAGCGCTGGTCCATGCCGACATCTATGACCGCTTCATGGAGCGGGCGCTGAAGCGCGTCGCCGCGATCAAGCAGGGCGATCCGCGCGCGGCCGACACCATGATCGGCGCGCAGGCTTCCGGCGAGCAACTCGCAAAAATCCTCTCCTACATCGACATCGGCAAGCAGGAGGGAGCCAAGGTGCTGGCCGGCGGTGGACGCGCCGAGCTCGGCGGCGATCTCGCCGGCGGCTTCTACGTCCAGCCGACCGTGTTCGAGGGCCACAACAAGATGCGCGTCTTCCAGGAGGAGATCTTCGGCCCCGTCGTTTCTGTCACGACCTTCAAGAACGACGAGGAGGCGCTCGAGATCGCCAACGACACGCCCTACGGCCTGGGGGCCGGCGTCTGGAGCCGCGACGCCAACCGCTGCTATCGCTTCGGCCGGGCAATCCAGGCCGGCCGGGTCTGGACCAACTGCTACCATGCCTATCCCGCGCATGCGGCCTTCGGCGGCTATAAGCAGTCGGGCGTCGGGCGCGAGACCCACAAGATGATGCTCGATCACTACCAGCAGACCAAGAACCTGCTGGTCAGCTACAGCCCCAAGAAGCTGGGCTTCTTCTGATCGGACGGAAGTGGGCGGCGCCGCTTCGGTGTCGCCCACTCCAAACGGCGGGACTTTATCGGCTCGACGCTTTTTGATGAGGTCACGAATCTGCGCGTGCGGCGACCGTGTCGATTTGTTGCCCGATCCGCGTCAAAGATTTTGCAATATTACGATCACGTTGCAGTGCGGCATAATGAAAGTCGTGCCATGCCGCCGCGGTGCTTTCCAAGGGCATTTGACTTGGGTTAGAGAGGGCTGAAGTTTTCTCTGACCCGGAATTCCCATGGCCGCACCCAAGAAAGCCGCCGCAAGCACTGCACAGGACAAGACCGACGGCGGTTCGCCCCCGGAATTCACCAGAGAGCAGGAGCTCAAGGCGCTCCGCGACATGCTCCTGATCCGGCGGTTCGAGGAAAAGGCCGGCCAGCTCTACGGCATGGGCGCGATTGGCGGCTTCTGCCACCTTTATATCGGCCAGGAGGCTGTGGTGGTCGGGATGCAGATGGCCCTGAAGCCGGGCGACCAGGTTATCACCGGCTATCGCGATCACGGTCATATGCTCGCCACCGGCATGGAGGCCAACGGCGTCATGGCCGAGCTCACCGGCCGTCGCGGCGGCTATTCCAAGGGCAAGGGCGGCTCCATGCACATGTTCAGCAAGGAGAAGCACTTTTACGGCGGCCACGGCATCGTCGGCGCCCAGGTCTCGCTCGGCACGGGGCTCGCTTTCGCCAATCACTATCGCGACAACGACAATGTCAGCGTCACCTATTTCGGCGACGGTGCGGCCAACCAGGGCCAGGTCTATGAGAGCTTCAATATGGCGGAGCTCTGGAAGCTGCCGGTGATCTACGTCATCGAGAACAACCGCTACGCCATGGGCACTTCGGTCTCGCGCGCCTCGGCGCAGCAGGATTTCTCCAAGCGCGGCGCCTCCTTCAACATTCCCGGCCAGCAGGTCGACGGCATGGACGTGCGTGCCGTCAAGGCCGCCGGCGACGAGGCGGCGGCCTGGTGCCGCGCCGGCAAGGGCCCCTTCATCCTGGAGATGCAGACCTACCGCTACCGCGGCCACTCGATGTCCGATCCCGCAAAGTATAGAACGCGCGAGGAGGTCGAAAAAGTCCGCCACGACCAGGATCCGATCGAGCAGGTGCGCAACCGCCTGTTGGCCGCCAAGGTCAGCGAGCAGGATCTGAAGGCGATCGACGCCGAGGTGCGCGACATCGTCAACGCGTCCGCCGATTTCGCCCAGCATGATCCCGAGCCGGATGCCGCCGAGCTCTGGACCGATATTTACCGCTGAACGCGCGCAAGCTTTCTTTTGGAGCCGATATGCCAATTCAAGTGCTGATGCCCGCGTTGTCGCCCACGATGGAGAAGGGCAACCTCTCCAAATGGCTGAAAAAAGAGGGTGAGACGATCAAGTCCGGCGACGTTATCGCCGAGATCGAGACCGACAAGGCGACCATGGAGGGCGAGGCGACCGATGAAGGTACGCTCGGCAAGATCCTGATCCCCGAGGGCACCGCCGACGTGGCAGTGAACACGCCGATCGCAACGATTCTGGCCGATGGCGAGAGCGCCGCCGATCTCGCCAAGGCGCCCGCGCCTGCCCAGCAGCAGAAGGCTGCCGAATCCGCAGCTCCTGCCGCCGCGAAGGCCGAGGCTCCAGCTCCCAAAGCTGCGCCGGCGCCGCAGGCCGTCGCAGAACCCGACCCGGAAGTGCCCGCCGGCACCGAGATGGTGACGCAGACCATCCGCGAAGCCCTGCGCGATGCCATGGCAGAAGAAATGCGCCGCGACGCCGACGTCTTCGTGATGGGCGAAGAGGTCGCCGAGTACCAAGGCGCCTACAAGGTGACCCAAGGGCTGCTTCAGGAGTTCGGAGCCAAGCGCGTCATCGACACGCCGATCACCGAGCACGGCTTTGCCGGCATCGGCGTCGGCGCTGCGATGACCGGTTTGAAGCCGATCGTCGAGTTCATGACCTTCAACTTCGCCATGCAGGCGATCGACCAGATCATCAACTCCGCGGCCAAGACGCTCTACATGTCCGGCGGCCAGATGGGCTGCTCGATCGTGTTCCGCGGGCCCAATGGCGCTGCTTCCCGCGTCGCCGCTCAGCACAGCCAGGATTATTCGTCCTGGTATTCGAACGTCCCGGGCCTCAAGGTCGTCGCGCCGTTCTCGGCCGCTGATTACAAGGGCCTGCTCAAGGCTGCGATCCGCGATCCCAATCCGGTGATCTTCCTCGAGAACGAGATGCTCTACGGTCACACCGGCGAGGTGCCGAAGCTCGATGACTTCGTGATTCCGATCGGCAAGGCGCGCATCGTGCGTTCCGGCAGCCATGTCACGATCATCTCGTGGTCGAACGGCATGAGCTACGCGCTGAAAGCCGCCGACGAACTCGCCAAGGACGGCATCGAGGCCGAGGTGATCGACCTACGCACGCTGCGTCCGATGGACACCGAGACCATCATCAACTCCGTCAAGAAGACGGGACGTGCCGTCACGGTGGAAGAGGGCTGGGCCCAGAGCGGCGTCGGCGCCGAGATCGCCGCGCGGATCATGGAGCATGCCTTCGACTATCTGGATGCGCCTGTAACCCGCGTCTCCGGCAAGGACGTGCCGATGCCCTATGCCGCGAACCTGGAAAAGCTCGCGCTGCCTTCGGCTGCCGAAGTGGTCGAGGCCGCCAAAGCCGTCTGCTACAGGTAGACCATGGCGGGCCCGAAGGAGCAGCCATTGCCACCCGACGTCCTCGTCCGCGATGATGCGGTCGAGATCCTGCGCGTGTTCGTGCTGGACGGCGGGCTGTCGATGGCGTTCCAGCGAGCCTTCGACGAGCCCGACATGTGGGGCCTGCTGCTCGTCGATCTCGCCCGTCACGCCGCGCGCGCCTATGCGCGCGAGAGCGAATACACCGAGGAGGACGCGCTGAACCGGATCATCGAGATGTTCCAGGCCGAGATCGAGCGTCCCACCGACACCGGCACCACGACGCCGCGCGGGAAGGGGCACTGACCGTGGCGATCGAATCCTATCATTTCGATTTCATGCTGGAGGCGATCCGCGAGGCGGAAGCCTCAATCGCGCAAGGCGGCCTGCCGATCGGCGCCGTGCTGACCCGCGATAACAAGGTGATCGCCCGCGGCCACAACAACCGCGTGCAGGAGAACAACCCGATCCTGCACGGCGAGATGAGTTGCCTGCGCGAGGCGGGTGCGATTTCGTTCCACGATACCGTCATGTACACCACGCTGTCGCCATGCGCGATGTGTGCCGGTGCGCTCGCGCTGTTCAAGGTCAAGCTCGTGGTGATCGGAGAGTCCGTCACCTTCGAGGGCTCCAAGGACATTCTCGACAAGTTTGGCATCCCGTGGATCGACCTTGCCGACGACCGCTCCATCACCATGATGAAAAATTGGCGTTCTATTCCTGCCAATGAGCGCCTGTGGCAGGGCGACATCGGCAACTAACCTGGTCTGTCCGTCTTCGGTCCGGAGACGGATTTTTGCAAAGTTCTTCTTGAGGTCAGCATGCCCATCAACATCCTGATGCCCGCTCTTTCGCCGACGATGGAGAAGGGCAACCTCGCCAAGTGGCTGAAGAAGGAAGGCGACAAGGTCAAATCCGGCGATGTCATCGCCGAGATCGAGACCGACAAGGCGACCATGGAGGTCGAGGCCATCGACGAGGGGACGATCGCCAGGATCCTCGTGCCCGAGGGCACGCAGGACGTCCCGGTCAATGACGTGATCGCGGTGCTGGCCGGCGAGGGCGAGGACGTGAAGGCGGCAGGTGCCGCCAAGCCCAGTGCTTCCGCCGCACCTCCGAAAGCTGCGGAAGCTCCCGCCGCCGCAGCGGCTCCTGCGCCTGCAGCGCCCAAGGCCGCGCCGGCGCCCGCCGCAGCACCTGCACTGCAGGCCGCAGCACCGGCCGTGCAGAGCAACGGCCATGGCGGCCGCGTGTTCTCTTCGCCGCTGGCGCGTCGTCTCGCCAAGGAATCCGGCCTCGACGTGTCGATGGTGACTGGCACCGGCCCGCATGGCCGCGTGGTGGCCCGCGACGTCGAGCAGGCCAGGTCCGGCAAGGGCCTCAAGGCTCCCGCGGCGACGCCGTCAGGCGCACCCTCGACCGCGCCGACCATGTCGGACAAGCAGATCCTGTCGCTGTTCGAGCCGGGCTCCTACGAGGTCGTCCCGCATGACGGCATGCGGCGCACGATTGCGCAGCGTCTGACCGCGTCGATCCAGAACGTCCCGCACTTCTACCTCACCATCGACTGCGACATCGGCAAGCTGCTTACCGCGCGCGAGGAGATCAATGCGGCTGCTCCTAAGGACAAGGAGAAGAAGCCGCTCTACAAGATCTCGGTCAACGACTTCGTCATCAAGGCGATGGCGGTGGCGCTGCAGAAGATCCCGAATTGCAATGTGAGCTGGACCGAAAGCGGTATGGTCAAGCACCACCATTCCGACGTCGGCGTTGCGGTGGCGATGCCCGGCGGCCTGATCACGCCGATCATCCGCAAGGCCGAGACCAAGACGCTGTCGACCATCTCCAACGAGATGAAGGATTTTGCGACGCGCGCCCGCTCGCGCAAGCTGAAGCCGGAAGAATACCAGGGCGGCACCACGGCCGTTTCCAACCTCGGCATGTTCGGCATCAGCCACTTCACCGCCGTGATCAATCCGCCGCACGCGACGATCCTCGCAGTCGGCACCAGCGAGGAGCGGCCGGTCGTCCGCGGCGGCAAGATCGAGATCGCGAACATGATGAGCGTGACCCTGTCCTGCGATCACCGTGCCATCGACGGCGCGCTCGGCGCGGAGCTGATCGGCGCCTTCAAGCAGCTGATCGAAAATCCCGTCATGATGATGGTGTAGCCCGGGGGGGCGCGGGGTGAATGCGAACGCGCTGGCCCTGGATCTCCTTGTTGCTCTCGGCTGTGGTTGCACTCAATCCGGTCGGGCTCGATATTCTGCATTCCGCGTTCTTTGCCGGCGAGCAGCTGGCACGGAGCATCGGCCAGGCGGTCGTTCTGATCGCGCTGGCTATCATGGCCGGCGCGATCCCGCTCGAATGGCTGGTCCGGGTTATCATTTCCAGGCGCCGCGTCCGCGGCGCCTCTTGAGTTGAATGGGGAGCCGCCATGGCCGACACATCCTTCGACATCATCATCATCGGCTCCGGTCCGGGCGGCTATGTCACCGCGATCCGCGCCGCCCAGCTCGGCTTCAAGGTCGCGATCGTCGAGAAATCCTATCTCGGCGGCATCTGCCTGAACTGGGGCTGCATCCCGACCAAGGCGCTGCTGCGCTCGGCCGAGATCTACCACTACATGCAGCACGCCAAGGATTACGGCCTGTCGGCGGACAACGTCTCGTTCGACCCGAAGGCGGTGGTGCAGCGCTCGCGCGGCGTCTCGAAGCGGCTGAACGACGGCGTCGGCTTCCTGATGAAGAAGAACAAGGTCAGCGTGATCTGGGGCGCGGCCTCGATCGATGCGCCCGGCAAAGTCACCGTGAAGAAGTCCGACGTCGAGGGGCCAAAGGGCACGCTGGGCGAGGGGACATATCAGGCCAAACACATCATCGTCGCGACCGGCGCGCGGCCGCGCGTGCTGCCGGGCCTCGAGCCTGACAAGAAGCTGATCTGGACTTATTTCGAAGCGATGGTGCCGGAGCGGATGCCGAAATCGCTGCTGGTGGTCGGCTCCGGCGCGATCGGCATCGAGTTCGCGTCTTTCTTCCACACCATGGGTTCTGACGTTACCGTGGTCGAAGTGCTGCCGCAGATCCTGCCGGTTGAGGACGCCGAGATTGCAGGCCTGGCCCGCAAGCGTTTTGAGAAGCAGGGCATCAAGATCCTGTCCTCGACCAAGGTGACCAAGCTCGAGAAGAAGGCCGATAGCGTCGTTGCTACCATTGACGACGGCAAGGGCAAGCCTGTGACGACCGAGTTCGAGCGCGTGATCTCGGCCGTCGGCGTCGTCGGCAACATCGAGAATCTCGGTCTCGAAAAGCTCGGCGTCAAAACCGATCGCGGCGTCATCGTGATCGACGGCTACGGCAAGACCAACGTCCCCGGCATCTACGCCATCGGCGACGTCGCCGGCCCGCCGATGTTGGCTCACAAGGCCGAGCACGAAGGCGTGATCTGCGTCGAGGCGATCAAGGGCCTGCATCCGCACGCCATGGACAAGAACCTGATCCCGGGCTGCACCTATTGCAATCCGCAGGTCGCCTCCGTCGGCCTCACCGAAGCCAAGGCCAAGGAGAACGGCCGTGAGATCCGCGTCGGCCGCTTCCCCTTCGTCGGCAACGGCAAGGCCATCGCCCTCGGCGAGGACCAGGGGTTGGTCAAGGTGATCTTCGACAAAAAGACGGGCCAGCTGCTCGGCGCCCACATGATCGGCGCAGAGGTCACCGAGTTGATCCAGGGCTACGTCGTCGCCATGAACCTGGAGACGACGGAAGAGGAGCTGATGCACACGGTATTCCCGCATCCGACGCTGTCGGAGATGATGAAGGAAGCCGTGCTGGATGCGTATGGACGGGTGCTGAATATTTGACGAGCGCGCATCGCCGCCCGCCACCGTCATTGCGAGCGAAGCTAAGCCAGGAGCTTTTGCGACGAAGCAATCCAGACCGCCCTCCGCGGAAAGTTCTGGATTGCTTCGCTGCGCTCGCAATTGACGAGCGGAGGGATCTGTTTGCAAAACAAGAAGGAAACCACCCCATGCACGACAACGACAACCTCACCATCGAACGCCCGACCTTCGTCACCCATCTCGAATGCGCGATGGAGGGCGACCATTACGCCGCCGACCAGGTCCATAACCTCTCCAAGGCCGGCAAGCCTTTGCTGGTGCGCTACGACCTTGCCGGCGTGAAGAAAGCGCTGACCAAGGATGCGCTTAGCCAGCGCCCCGCCGACATGTGGCGCTATCGCGAGCTCTTGCCGGTGCGAAAATGCAAGGACATCGTCTCGCTCGGCGAGGTCACGACGCCGCTGATCCGGCTGCCCAAGCTCGGCGCAAAGCTCGGCGGCGGCGAGATCATCGTCAAGGACGAGGGGCGCTTGCCGACCGGCTCGTTCAAGGCGCGCGGCCTCGTCATGGCGGTGTCGATGGGCAAGGCGCTCGGCATCAAGCACATGGCGATGCCCACCAACGGCAATGCCGGCGCGGCGCTCGCGGCATATGCCACCTCCTGCGGCATCAAGACCACGATCTTCTGTCCGGCCGATACGCCCGAGGTGAACGTCAGCGAGATCGAGCTTCAGGGCGCGACCGTCTACCGCGTCAACGGCTATATCGACGATTGCGGCAAGATCGTCGGCGAGGGCAAGGCGAAAGTCGGCTGGTTCGACACCTCGACCTTGAAGGAGCCGTACCGCATCGAAGGCAAGAAGACGATGGGGCTCGAACTCGCCGAGCAGCTCGGCTGGGACGTGCCCGACGTGATCTTCTATCCCACCGGCGGCGGCACCGGCCTGATCGGCATGTGGAAGGCCTTCGACGAGCTGGAGAAGATCGGCTTCATTGGCTCGAAGCGCCCGCGCATGGTTGCGGTGCAGGCCTCCGGCTGCGCGCCCATGGTGCGTGCGTACGAAGCCGGCACCGAGCATGCCACGCGGTGGGAGGACGCTCACACCATCGCTTCGGGCATTCGCGTGCCGCAGGCGATCGGCGACTTTCTTATCCTGCGCGCGGTCCGCGAGAGCAAGGGCTTTGCCATCGCGGTCGACGACGACAAGATCTCGTCGGCGCTGAACGAGGTCGCGCGCGAGGAGGGGCTGCTGCTGTGCCCCGAAGGCGCTGCGACCTACGCCGCCTACAAGGACAGCCTCGCCGACGGACGCGTCTCGAAGGGTGACCGCGTGATGCTGTTCAATTGCGCCACCGGCCTGAAATACCCGCTGCCGCCGGTCAACCGCACGCTCGATCGCCACAAGCCGATCGACTATTCGCAGTTCTAGCGCGGCATTTCGTCTCTTCACGAACGATCCCTCTTCCCGTACGCGGGAAGAGACAAAAACAACAATGACATCGTTGGGAGAAGACAATGAAGGCCGCATGGGCTGCGCTGATTGCTATTCTCGCTGTTGCAGGCGCCGCGCGCGCCGACGACTATCCTTCACGTCCCATCACCATCATCGTCCCCTTCGCGGCGGGCGGGCCGTCGGATGCGATGACGCGTGTGCTCGCCGAGCGGATGCGGACATCGCTTGGGCAACCGCTGGTGATCGAGAACGTCACTGGCGCGGGCGGCTCGATCGGCGTCGGCCGTGCCGTGCATTCGGCCCCCGACGGCTACACGATATCATTCGGCCATCTCGGCACCCACGTTGCCAACGGCGCCGTCTACAAGCTCAATTACGATCTGGTCGCGGACCTGGAGCCGGTGGTGCTGCTGCCGAGCAATCCGATGATCGTCGTCAGCAAGAACGCGGTGCCCGCAACCTCGCTGAAGGAGCTGCTGGACTGGCTGAAGTCGCGGCCGTCGCCGCCGACCGCCGGCACCGCGGGCGCGGGCTCGGGCAGCCACATCGCCGGCGTCTATTTCGAGAGCGTCTCCGGCATCAAGCTGCAATACGTGCCGTATCGCGGCACCGCGCCCGCCCTGAACGATCTGATCGCCGGCCAGATCGACGTTATCGTCGACCAGACCTCGAACTCCATCAATCAGGTCCGCGCCGGCACCATTCGCGCCTACGCCATCACCGACGACAAGCGCCTGTCCTCAGCGCCCGACATCCCGACGGCGGAGGAGGCGGGCCTGAAGGGTTTCAACATGACGCTGTGGTCCGGGATGTGGGTGCCCAAGGGTACGCCGAAGCAGATCGTTGCCAAGCTCAACGCCGCAGCTGTGGAAGCGCTCAACGATCCCGGCGTGAAGAAGCAACTCGAAAGCCAGGGGCTGGAGATGACGCCGCAGGATCAGCTCACGCCCGAAGCGCTTGGCTCGCGCCAGAAGGCGGAGATCGCGAAGTGGTGGCCGATGATCAAGGCGGCGAACATCAAGGTGGATTGAGGCGGCGCGGCGCTTGTGCGCCACACCCTCCGACCTCATCCTGAGGAGGCCGCAAGGCGGCCGTCTCGAAGGATGGCCGCGGGCGCAGCTGGGCCCTTCACCCTTCGAGACGCCTGCTTCGCAGGCTCCTCAGGATGAGGGGATAGAGCCGGTGTTGGCGGATATCACTCCGTCCCCGTAGACCCCAACGGCGTCGCTACGGCCGCCGCGTCCTTCGTCACCACGCGCTGATCACTCTTGCCGGCGATCATGCTGCTGCCTTCGAACCGGGCGCGGTAGACCAGCACGTTCTCGATCACGCGCTGGACGTAGTTGCGCGTCTCCGACAGCGGGATGCGCTCGACCCAGTCGACCGGATCGACCTTGGGATCCCTGGGGTCGCCGCGCGCCTGCACCCATTCGCGCACGCGGCCCCGGCCGGCATTGTAGCCGGCGAAGGTCATGATCTGGTTGCCGCGGTATTCCGACATCAGCGCGCTGAGCTCGGCCGCGCCCATCTGCGTGTTGTAGACGGGATCGGAGACCATCTTATCCCAGTCGTAGGTCAGGCCGAAGCGCTTTGCGGTGTCGCGGCCCGCTTCCGGCGTCACCTGCATCAGCCCGACTGCGTTGGCGGCCGATTTGTCGCGCTGGTCGAACGAGCTTTCGGTGCGTGCCACCGAATAGATCACGCTGGGTTCGATCGCAGGCGCGACCTGCTTATGTTCAGGGATGCCGATGGTCGGGAAGGCGTAGTGATCGAGCGCGAGCCCGCGCGCCAGCGCCGACTTGCCGACCTCCAGCATCACGCGCGCATCGTTGCGCCGGCCGGCGAGCTCGCCGAGCGCTTCGAGTGCCGCCACGTCGGTGCTCTCCTTGGCGAAATCCTCGGCGTAGTAAAACACCATGTCGCGCTCACCGACGCCGTAGAGCATGTCGGCGGCGCGCACGCGCTCGTCCGCGGGCGGCGCGTCGACTGCCGCCAGCACGAGCGCGGGCGCGCGCAGCTCGATGCGGTCGAGGCCGAGCCTGGCGCGGGCGAGCTGGCCGTAATAGGCGGTCGGATAGCGCGCCGCTGCCTGATAGCTCAGGCGCGCATCGGCGCTTGCGTTCATCGCCTCGGCCGCGCGGCCGCGCCAATAATGCGCGCGCGACAGCGCGATCGGGTTGGCGGAGCCTTCGTCAATCGCGGTGAAGTGCGTCATCGCCGCCTTGGGATCGTCGAGATAGCGCAGCGCGATCCAGCCGCACATGAAGTGATAGTCGACGCGATAGACTTCCATCGCGGGCACGGCCGCCGAGCGCACTACGTCATAGGCGGTTTTGAACTTGCCCTGGTCGAGCAGCTTTCGCGCGAGCAGGCGGCGCTCGCGCCACCAGGCGTCGGTGTCTTGCGCCGCCATCGTATCGGGCGCGGCGGCCAGGATCACCTCGGCCGCGTCGTCGATGCGGTCATTCTGGAGATGCCATTGCGCGCGGCACAGCACATAGCCGAGGTCACGGCGCGCCTCGGCTGAGACGTCATCGAGGTAATCCTTGGCCTTGCTGGCCTTGCCGGTGACCGCGGCGCAGGCCTTGACGATCGCGAGCGCATCCTCGCCGAGCCGCTTGGCTGCGCGCCGCGCCCCCGCATAGTCCTTGGCGCCGAGGCGCTTGTCCATGCGGGCACGATGATCCTCACTGGTCAGGAGATCGCGAAACGCTTCGTAGGAATCTTCCTCGCTGCGTTCGGACAATTCGTCCATGCGCCAGGCATTGCGCACCAGACGCGCGGCCCTGTCGCTGTCGCCCTCGGTCATCAGCACGCGGGCGAGTGCGAACTTGCCCTTGGCGCTGGTCGGCCGGTCCATCGTGAATTTGTGCACGGTCGCCGCGTCGGCCTTCTCCTGCCACAGCCGCGCCTCGGCACGGCGGCGGAGCAGCGCGCTGCTCGGCCAGTCCGGATTGGCGGCGAGGAAGGCGGCGTAGCGCTTGAAATTCGCCGTGCTTTCGGAATGGCGCAGCATGAACCAGTCGGCGAGCTTCTGCCCCGCCGGGTCGGCAATGCGGTCGCGCGCCGCGCCCGCGTCCTCGGTCTTGCCCTTCCGTGCGAGATCGATGGCATCCTTCAACGCGGCGAGATCGCCGGTCAGCGGCGGGGCTGCCGGCTTGTCTGAAGGGGCCTCCTCCTGCTTCTTCGACTTGCGCTTGGCCTCGGCATGCTTGCCGTGCCGCGCCTTGCCGGCGGAGGCGTGGCGCTGCTTGCCGGCTTTCGCCTCATGCGTCTTCTTCGGCGCGGACGATTTGTGACTGCTCTTCGCTGCCAGCTCTGTAGGGATGAAGGCCAAAGCGGCCACGGCAACGACACACGCGAGCGAGCGTAGGCACTGGTTCATTCCGTGGTCCCCCTGCGAAACCAGTACAAACCAAAGTCCGCGACGAGATGCGGCTCGAGAATCAAAACGGCGTCAAAAATGGTGACACGACGTCGTTTCGCATCCTCAAGCTGTTCCAACAATGCGGCGAAATACGGATGGAGCGAGGGAACCTGTACAACGCCGGGTCGAGCGGGTCTCTTAACCTTTCATTAACGAACAGGGCTCGCGCGACGATTGCGGCGGTTCAGGACGCCACAAGCGGCCAAATTGCGCGTATTCCCGGCGGCAAATCCGATGTATTGGGTTCCAAGGCCTTTTCCCTTCAGCCCATTGTCCCGCGCCCATGCCGATTTTCAACCAGTCGATCCGGCGCAAGATCGTCGGGATTGCGCTCGGCCTCATCATCCTGATGGTCGTCACCGCGATCCTGTCGATGGTGATGTCGAGCCGCGTCGGCCATCTCCTGGATGAGCTGACCGCGCGGTATATTCCGGCTTACGGCCACCTGGCGCGGTCCAATGTGCGTTCGCTGGAGCGGGCGCTGGCGATGCGGCGCATGGTGATCGCCAAAATGCAAACGCCGCCGGACGAGGAGGGCTTTGCGGCGCGGCTGAAGATCTTCAGGGAAACGGACGCCCAGGTCGAGCAGGAGGCCGAAGCCGCGCGAAAGCTGATCAACGCGATCATCGACGATGAGAGCACACCGTCGGACAACGCGGCACTCGCCAGGATCGAGACGCGCATCGAGAATGCAGTCAAGGAGCTTCGCCGCGAACTCGACGAGGAGGACGCCAAGCTGCTCCGGCTGCTCGATGCCAAGGACTTTGCGGCCACGCGCGACGTGCTCGTCCATGTGGACGCGCTCCGCGATCTCTTCACCCAGCGGATCGATGCGATCCGCGCCGAGATGCTCTCGCAGGTGTTCGTGAGCACCGCGCAGGTCATCCGCCATCAGCGCCAGGCGATCATCGTCTCGGGCATCGTGACCATCCTCGCGGCGATCGTCGGACTTGCCTTTGCAATCATGGTCTCCACCGGGATCACGCGACCGGTCCGGCTGCTGCTGGCAGGCACCCGCGAGGTCGAGGCAGGCCATTTCGACAAGACCATCACCGTCTCGACCCAGGACGAGATCGGGGAGCTCGCTGCCGCCTTCAACCGCATGGTCGAGCAGTTGCGCCAGAACGAGCGCATCCGCGAGACCTTCGGCCGCTATATCGATCCCAAGGTGGTTCAGGGCCTGATAGACCGGCCGGAGGTCGCCATCGACGGCCAGCGCCGGGTGATGACCATCATGTTCTGCGACATGAGCGGCTTCACCTCGATGAGCGAGGGCATGACCCCGCGCGGTCTCGTCAGGGTGATGAACCACTATTTCACCGTTATGTCCGGTCCGATCAGGAGCAACCGCGGCATCATCGACAAATATATTGGTGATGCCATCATGTCCTATTGGGGCCCGCCCTTCATCGAGGAGGAGGAGCAGGCTCAGCTTGCCTGCTTCGCCGCGCTCGACATGGCCGACCAGGTGCCCGCGCTCCAGAAGCAGCTCCCGGATCTCCTCGGCATCTGCGCCATGCCGGTGCCGTGCGACTTGCGGATCGGCATCGCCACCGGCGAGGTCCTGACCGGCAGCATCGGCTCCGAGCTGATGATGAGCTTCACGGTGATGGGCGACGCCGTGAACCTTGCCTCGCGGCTCGAAGCCGTCAACAAGACCTATGGTACCCGTATTCTGATCTCGCAGGCGACGGCGGATGCGATCGGCTCGCACCTCGAATTGCGCGAAGTCGATCGTCTTGCGGTCGCCGGCCAGAGCGTGCCGCAAACTATTTTCGAGGTGATGGGCCGGGGAGGCGCGCTCACTGCCGCGCATGAGAGCCTGCGTTCGCACTACGCCGGTGGCCTCGCCGCCTATCGCGTCCGCCGCTTCGACGAGGCCCGTACCGCCTTCAACGCGGCACTTGAAGCCGTTCCCGGCGACGGCCCGTCGCGGGCAATGCTTACCCGTATCACGCGGTTCGAGGCCAATCCGCCGGACGAGGGCTGGGACGGCGCATGGCGGTTGGAGCAGAAATAGCCGGCCGCGCGGAAAAATTGATTCTACTCGATAACGATGTTCGCCGTGACCTATTTCCCGGGCTTAGGTTTGGTGTCCTTGAGGCGTTTGACGGGGACACGCCGATGACAGAACTTGAGAACAGGCTCGAACGCTTCGAGACGCTCACCGCCGAATGCGAGCTGATTGCCCGGCTCGCCACCGACAGCACCAAGCGCGAGTTTTATCTGAAGCTTTCGGAGCAGTACCGCCAATTGGCTGTGGACATGCGGCAGGCAATCGCGAGCAAGGCTGCGGCCTGACGCCGGCAATCCGTTCTTAACACTTGGCGCGCATCCTCAGTGCAGATGCGGGGACGCCTGCGGCGATTTTCCGCTGTGGAAATGCCGGGGGCTCGCTGCGGTGCAGCGCGCCTCGCGAGATTGTTTTGTCGTGCCTCACAGGGCGATCCCATGCGCCTCCTTGCAGTCATCATGTTTGGACTCATGACGGCAGCCTGCAACCAGGAGCAGGACATCACCGGCTCGACCCCAGTCTGCGCGATGCGGAACTACACCTCCTTCAATCCCCGCGACATGGCCCAGTGCGTTGCCGCCTGCAAGGCGTGCGACCACGGCAACACGGTCACCTGCAGCACGTCATGCACGATCAAGGGCGCCCACTGAGCCGATCAGCCTCCTGGTTTGGGGCCGCGAGGGTGTCTTGACGGTGTTTTGGCACCGGAACGATTCACATGGGTTAATCATTGAAGGGATGGCAGGACGCGGAGTCCTTTGGAATGGGTATGCTCGATCCCGGTCGGTTCCTGGTGTCATGCTCGCATTGCGCGGCCTGGCCGATGGCGGCCAATGTGAAACGTTCGAGCTGGTCGGCTTCGCCAAATGAGGTCCGCTTCGTGTGCCCGCGCTGCCGCCGCGAGGAGACTGCGATCATCTCAGCCTCCGGCGAGTTGACGCCGATCCGGCGCGTCGACGTCCCGCCGCGCGACGTCACCGCGGCCTGGGCTCAGGCCCAGCGCGCAAGAGGGCGAGCGTAGCCCGCCCGTTTAAGGAACAAGAAGGTGAGGCGCTGAGGTCTAGTCATAGCGACGACGGACCCAGCGCCGCAAGGCGACCGCCGTCCAGACCGTCTCGACAAAGCCGAACGGCCAGGCGCCACGAAGCTGTCGCGGTGTCCGTCGGGCAAAACATCTGACCAATTCTCGACACGTCCGTGTCAATCCGCGCTCGCAAAAATATTCTATTTTACCGAAATTCGGTTTTGGCGTATGTGTCGCCCATCCCGGCTCATCCTTGAGGGGCGATCTTGTGGTCGTCACGTTCGCGAGCCGGGCTTGCGGTGGACGCGGCAGCGTTCGGGTACGAGAGGCCAAGGGCAGGGAGGATTGCTCTCCGTGAGCCCGAGGCTTCGTTCCGACGAGCGGCGCTGCTAGGCTTCGTCTCGTCTGTAAGTTTCCGGCTTTGTCGACAGGGCTGGGAAAACTGCGACGAAATGGCGGGCCGTGCGTACGGCAAAACCGTGTGGTCCTGGCCGTCGTTGCTACGGTCAAGCTCTGGCGAATGCGGCATCTGCGTCAACCGGCGTGGTGTCGGTGAATTTCGCGAGGGTGAGGGAGGCCAAAAGA
>NZ_JADPIT010000015.1:856041-888522 GCF_023073035.1 Bradyrhizobium sp. 62 | reverse complement strand
GCAAAGCTCGGGCGAAACGCGCCGCGAGGATGCGAAGGCGTGTCTGCAATCTGAATGCAAGCTGGAAGAGTGCCGCTGCCGCCTCATTGCGCTGGTGGCGGAGTGATTGCCCCAGCTCGTCTGCGAGCGCGAAGCGAAGCAATCCAGAATCTTCGAGCGCAGCGAAGCAATCCAATCTGCCGCCGCGGAGGGATTCTGGATTGCTTCCGCCTTCGCTAAAGCTTCGGCGGACAAGTCGCTGCGCTCGCAATGACGATGTGGAGAGAGTGTGGGCCTCACTCTCCTCCACATACCCCGGACGCTGCGCAGCGTCTTTGCAGCGTGTCTCGGACACGCGGTGGAATGTAAGAGTGCGACTCATCCTGGCTGCGCCTTGGCGTCGGCCGAAACTGGGCATAGCAGCGAGCCGCTAAATCTCAAGTTGTGGATCGTCCTCCCAGCGGGGGTATCTTGGTACGCCCGCCCGTGTCCTCCAGGCCACGATTGTGCCGTCCATGCAACACCCGCCACCGATTTAACCATCATCTCTGTCCGTTCGCATCGACGCCGCTTTTTGGCCACACCTGAACATGAATAAAATCACTCGAATGTTTTAGCGGCAGCGGTGGTCCTGGAAGGCGACGGGAAATCCCCAAGGTCGATTCAAAAGGTCGATTAAAATCTTGGCTATGATTTTTCGGGTCTGAAAGGGTTGGCCGGGGAAACTGGTTGGCGATGGACGCGAAGAGCAACATCAAGCAGAGGCTGCCGAGCCGTCACGTGACGGAAGGCCCTGCGCGCGCGCCCCATCGGTCCTACCTCTACGCCATGGGTCTGACCACCGATCAAATCCATCAGCCCTTCGTCGGCGTCGCCTCGTGCTGGAACGAGGCCGCGCCCTGCAACATCTCCCTGATGCGCCAGGCGCAGGCGGTGAAGAAGGGCGTCGCATCCGCCGGAGGCACGCCGCGCGAATTCTGCACCATTACCGTAACCGACGGCATCGCGATGGGGCACGACGGCATGCGTTCCTCGCTGCCGTCGCGCGAATGCATCGCCGATTCCGTCGAATTGACGATCCGTGGCCACGCCTATGACGCCCTCGTTGGCCTGGCCGGCTGCGACAAGTCACTGCCGGGCATGATGATGGCGATGGTCCGCCTCAACGTGCCCTCGATCTTCATCTATGGCGGCTCGATCCTGCCCGGCAATTTCCGGGGCCAGCAGGTCACGGTGCAGGACATGTTCGAAGCCGTCGGCAAGCACTCGGTCGGCGCGATGTCGGACGAGGACCTGGACGAGATCGAGCGCGTGGCATGCCCCTCTGCGGGTGCCTGCGGCGCGCAGTTCACCGCCAACACGATGGCGACGGTCTCCGAGGCGATCGGCCTGGCGCTGCCGTACTCGGCCGGCGCTCCGGCACCCTATGAAATTCGCGACGCCTTCTGCATGACCGCGGGCGAGCAGGTCATGGAGCTGATCGCCCAAAACATCCGGCCGCGCGACATCGTCACCCTCAAGGCGCTGGAGAATGCCGCCGCCGTGGTCGCCGCGTCCGGTGGCTCGACCAATGCTGCACTGCACCTGCCGGCAATCGCGCACGAGTGCGGCATCAAGTTCGATCTGTTCGACGTCGCCGAAATCTTCAAAAAGACACCGTACGTCGCGGATTTGAAGCCGGGCGGCCGTTATGTCGCCAAAGACATGTTTGAAGTAGGTGGCATACCGCTTCTGATGAAGACGCTGCTCGACAACGGATTTCTTCACGGTGACTGCATGACCGTCACCGGTCGAACGATCGCCGAAAACCTCAAAAGCGTGAAGTGGAATCCGCACCAGGACGTGGTGCACCCGGCAGACAAGCCCATCACCGTCACCGGCGGTGTGGTCGGTCTGAAGGGCAATCTGGCGCCAGAAGGTGCGATCGTGAAAGTCGCGGGAATGTCCAACCTCAGGTTCACCGGTCCGGCCAGGTGCTTCGACCGTGAGGAGGATGCTTTCGAGGCCGTGCAGAAGCGCACCTACCGCGAAGGCGAAGTCATCGTGATCCGCTACGAGGGGCCCAAGGGCGGTCCCGGGATGCGGGAAATGCTCCAGACCACCGCGGCGCTGACCGGCCAGGGCATGGGTGGCAAGATCGCGCTCATCACGGACGGCCGCTTCTCCGGCGCCACCCGCGGCTTCTGCATCGGCCATGTCGGGCCGGAAGCCGCCATCGGCGGCCCGATTGGGCTGCTCGAGGACGGCGATATCATCGAGATCGACGCGGTCGCCGGTACCCTTAACGTAAAATTGAGCGACCAGGAGCTTGCCCAACGCAAGACCAAATGGATCGCTCGCGCGACTAACCACACGACGGGCGCGCTCTGGAAATATGCTCAGCAGGTTGGACCAGCGCTCGGTGGGGCAGTGACCCACCCGGGCGGCGCGCACGAGAAACAGTGCTATGCGGACATCTAGGCGTACCATCGTTGCGTTTGTGTTGGGGGCTACTGCGCTGGCCGCGCCGGCGCTCGCCTTTGACGGCGCCCCCGTCAGCCCGAAGGATGCGACCATCCCCGTGGTCACGAGCTTGCCGGGTGCAGCAGGCAAGGTGCGTAATGTGCCGCCAGCGGTCGTGACCCAAGAAACGTCGCTCAGCGCCTTGCAATATGCCGCGGAGGGTGGCCACCCCATCGCGCAGTGGAAGCTCGGCCGCATGTATGCCAATGGCGACGGCGTCGCCCAGGACGATGTGCGTGCGTTCGAGTATTTCACCCGCATCGCCAACGCGCATGCCGAGGATAGCCCGTCGGCGCCGCAGGCGCAGATCGTCGCCAACGCCTTTGTGGCGCTCGGCCGCTATTATCTCAGCGGCATCCCGAATTCGAAGGTCAAGCCGGACCAGGAGCGGGCGCGGGAGATGTTCTCCTATGCCGCGTCCTATTTCGGCAATGCGGATGCGCAATACGATCTCGCCCGCCTGTACCTGAAGACGCCGGACGCTTCGCGCGAGGATTTTCGCTACGGCGCGCGCTGGCTTGGGCTCGCCGCGCAGAAGGGCCAGCACGAGGCCCAGGCGCTGCTCGGCCAGATGTTGTTCAACGGCGACCGCCTGCCGCGGCAGGCCGCGCGCGGCCTGATGTGGCTGACGCTGGCGCGCGACAGCGCAGGCAGCGACGAGACCTGGATCAAGGAAAACTACAACCGCGCCTTCGCAAAGGCCTCCGACGATGATCGCGCCATGTGCCTGCAGATGCTGGAGCAGTGGGTGCAGGGCCGCCGGGAGTGATGGGCTGAGGCGGCCTCACGCCGCCTCGAGATCGAGGTCCGCCCACACCGGCACGTGGTCCGACGGCTTCTCCCAGCTGCGCACATAGCTGTCGATGCCGACATTGGCGAGCCGGTCGCTGGCCTGTGGCGACAGCAGCAGATGGTCGATCCGCAGGCCATGGTTTTTCTGCCAGGCGCCGGCCTGGTAATCCCAGAATGTGTAGAGCCCGGGCTCGTCGGTGACGGCCCGAAGCGCATCGGTCAGGCCGAGGCCGAGCAGGGACTGAAAACTCTCCCGCGTCTCGGGCTTGAACAGGGCGTCCTCGGTCCAGGCGGCGGGATTATGGACGTCCCGGGCATGCGGGATGACGTTGAAGTCGCCTGCGAGGATCAGCGGCTCCTCGGTCTTGAGGCGCTCCTTCGAATACTCAAGAAGCCGCGACATCCATTTGAGCTTGTAGGGATATTTCTCGGTCCCGACCGGGTTGCCGTTGGGCAGATAGAGGCAGGCGATGCGCAGCACGCCGCGCTTGAGCGTCACCACGCCTTCGAGGAAGCGGGCATGCGCATCCTCGTCGTCGCCGGCAAGCCCCGACTTGGTCTCGTCGAACCTGAGCTTCGAGAGCAGGGCGACACCGTTGAACGTCTTCTGCCCGTGGGTGACCACGTTGTAGCCGAGCGCCTCGATCTCCAGCCGCGGGAAGGCCTCGTCGACGCATTTGATCTCCTGGAGGCAGACGATGTCCGGCTGGCACTCCTTCAGCCAGGTCAGGAGGAGATCGATCCGCTGCCGGACCGAGTTCACGTTCCAGGTGGCTATTCTGATGGGCATCTTGGCGGCTCCGGGCAGGGGCCATGGTTAGAACAAAATGCAAACGCGCCCGTCAAGGATGCTGCGAAATCTCCCACAAAATTAACCCGGCTTAAGTCGGGCCTGGGCCATTGATCGTGAAAAGGTTTTTCGATGGGACGGTCGGACAAATCCATGATGCGAACCGAGCCCCGCGACGGCTTGATCGGCGCGTTCCTGTACTGGCTCGGCGGCTTCGAGATCGAGGACGGCCTGACCGCCGGTCTCAGCGAGCGCGAACTGAGCCGCATTCGCGCCAAGCAGATCGACGCAGTGATACGGCTGATCCCGGTGACGATGGCCGTCACCATGCTCAACGTCGCGGTCGTGCTGGTCCTGTTCTGGGGCCGTGGTTGGAACGACTTTCTCGCGATCTGGGGCATGACCCTCGCCACCGCCGCCTCGCTCGCGGTGCGCGCGTGGCGGCGCTCCCACCAGAGCCCGCCGCAGGAAGCCTCGTCCCGCGCCGCGCGGCAGATGTTGCGGCAGGCGTTTTTCCTCGCCGCAATCTGGGGCACGCTGCCGGTCGCGCTGTTCAGCCGCATCGAGCCGACCAGCCAGCTCATTCTCGCCTGCCTGATGGTCGGTATGATGTCCGGCGGTGCCTTCACGCTCTCGACCTTCCCGCGCGCGGGCCTTGTCTATCTCGCGACGACGACGATCGCCTGCGTCGCGGCGCTGCTGTTGTGCGGCACCGGGCCGTATCTCGTGACCGCGGTGTTCCTGCTGCTGTTCGCGTTCTTCATGGCGCGCAACATCGTCTCGCAAGGCAATCTGTTCCTCGGCAATCTCAAGGCCCAGCTCGAGTTCGAGCGGCAGACAGAGATCATTTCGCTGTTGCTGAAGGATTTTCAGGAGAATGCCAGCGACTGGCTGTGGCAGACCGACGCCGAGGGGCATCTGGTCGACGTGCCCGAGCGCTTCGCCGCCGTCGCACAGCTGCCGCTGCCGCTGCTGAAGGGCGCGCATTTCGCCGACGTGCTCGACATGCTGTGCCCCGAAGACAAGAGCGCGGCCTACAACGTCGTCGGCCTGATGGAGCACGCCGAACCGCTGCACGAGATGAACCTCAAGGTGGTCGCAGGCGGCGAGGCGCGGCTGTGGTCGCTCACTGCGAAGCCGGCCTACGACCGCGACGGTCAATTCCTCGGCTACCGCGGCTTCGGCCGTGACGTGACCGAGCGCTGGCGCGCGGAAAAGGCTGAGGCCGAGAGCCGCGCCAAATCGGATTTCCTCGCAGTGATGAGCCACGAGATCCGCACGCCGATGAACGGCGTGCTGGGGCTTGCCAGCATGCTGCTGGAGACAAAACTCGATCCGGAGCAGCACGAAGCCGTCACCACGATCCGCGAGTCCGGCGACAATCTCCAGCGCATCCTCAACGACATCCTGGACCTCTCCAAGCTCGAGGCCGGACGCTTCGCGTTCGAGGTGATCGACTTCGCGCCGCAGGCGCTGGTCGAAGCGGTGGCGACCGTCGTGCGCGCGAGCGCCAAGAGCAAGGGGCTCGCGGTCAGGGTCGAGCTCGATCCCAACCTGCCGCCGACGCTGCGCGGCGATGTCGCGCGTATCCGCCAGGTGCTGCTCAATCTCGCTTCCAACGCGGTGAAGTTCACCGACGAGGGCGAAGTCACGATCACGGCCGTCTGTCAGGCCCGCCGCGATCTGCTCGCCACCGTCGAATGGAGCGTGACCGACAGCGGCATCGGCATCGCCCCCGAGAAGCTCGGCCAGCTCTTCTCCGACTTCGCCCAGGCTGACGCCTCGATCAGCCGCCGCTTCGGCGGCACCGGGCTTGGGCTTGCAATCTCCCGACGCATCATCGAGCAGATGGGCGGCACCATCGGCGTCACCTCGACGCCGGACGAAGGCTCGACCTTCCGCTTCACGTTGGTGCTGCCGTGGAGCCAGGTGCAAACGTCCGATCACGACGCAGGCCGCGAGGAAGCCGACGATCTCAAGGCGCGCATCGCGGGCTTCGATCGACCGCTGAAGGTGCTGGTCGCCGAGGACGACGCCGTCAACCGCATGGTCGTGAGCAAGATGCTCGGTGCCTTCGATGTCGAGTTGCGCGTCGTGGCCGACGGTGTCGAGGCCGTCGCGGCCGTGTCCGAAGGCGATTACGATATCGTGCTGATGGACGTGCGCATGCCCGAGATGGACGGCCTTGCCGCGACCCGGGCGATCCGTGCGCTAGGCGGACGATTCGAATCCCTGCCGATCATCGCGCTCACCGCCAACGCCTTCCCCGAAGACGTCAAGGACTGCCGCGAGGCGGGGATGTCCGACTTCCTCGCCAAACCGCTGCGCAAGCCTGCGCTGGTCACGGCGCTGCTGCGTGCGCTGGACGGCCAATGGGTGTCGGAGGGCGCGCCGCTTCAGCCCGAGCAGATGCCGGTCGAGGCGGACTGGACGGACGAGGAAAGGCAGATCACCGGCGCTTAGCCGGCGACGTCAGATCGAGAAGCTGGTCCCGCAGCCGCAGGACGCCGTGGCGTTGGGGTTGTTGACGCGGAACGAGGCGCCGATCAGGTCATCGACGAAATCGACCTGCGACCCCGCCAGGAATGGCTGCGAGGCGGAATCGACCAGCACCACCGCATTGTCCTGCTCGATCACGAGGTCGTCGTCGGTGCGGGCACGGTCAATGTCGAACTTGTACTGGAAGCCGGAGCAGCCGCCGCCCTCGACCGAGATCCGCAGCATCGCGCCAGACCCTTCGCCTTTGAGGATCTCCCCAATCCGGCGTGCGGCCTTGTCACTGATGGTCACGTCAGTCGTCATCGTTCGTCTCCGATAGGCCCGCGGTCACACCAAGGTCGCCTGAGGGTCGCTTGCCCAATTCAGTTGGTATCCCGCGTCCGGCATAGTTAAGTGCCACCATACGCAGAATCAAATGGATAGGGACTAAATTCGCCGTGTCCGTCGGAATGGCTGCCCCCCACGCGCCCTATGCCTGCGATCCCAATCGCAGCCGCGGCCGGTTGGTCGCGGAACCGCCGAGCCGGACCCGCAGCCCGTTCCGGCGGGATTGCGACCGGGTCATCCATTCCACCGCATTCCGCCGGCTGAAGTACAAGACCCAGGTGTTCGTGTTCCACGAGGGCGACCATTACCGCACCCGGCTGACCCATTCGCTGGAGGTGGCGCAGATCGCCCGGGCACTGGCGCGGCAGCTCGGGCTGGACGAGGACCTCACGGAAACCCTCGCGCTCGCCCACGACCTCGGCCATCCGCCGTTCGGGCACGCGGGCGAGCGGGCGCTGGACGCCTGCCTGAAGGATTTTGGCGGCTTTGACCACAACGCCCAGACGCTCCGCGTCGTTGCGGCGCTGGAACACCGCTATCCCGAATTCGACGGGCTCAACCTGACGTGGGAAGCGCTGGAGGGCATCGTCAAGCACAACGGCCCGCTGACCGATCGCAGCGGTGCGCCGGTCGGGCGTTATCGCGAGCACGGCATTCCCGTCGGCATCGCCGACTACATCAAGACCTACGATCTCGAATTGTGGAGTTTCGCCTCGCTGGAGGCACAGGTCGCCGCGATCGCCGACGACATCGCCTATGATGCCCACGATATCGACGACGGCCTGCGCGCGGGTCTGTTTCACCTCGACGACCTCAAGGTGATGCCGCTGACCGCGGAGATCATCGCCGAGACTTCTGCGCATTACCCCGATCTCGAAGACGTCAGGCGCGGCGCCGAGCTGGTGCGCGAGCTGATCTCACACTTGATCGGTGCCGTGTTCGCCGAGGCGCAGACAAACCTTGCGGCCGTGAAACCGCAATCCGCTCAGGACGTGCGCCAGCAGAGCCGGGCATTGATCGCGTTCCCCGCAGCAGTCGTCGAGGAGGAGGCAGCCATCAAGCGCTTTCTCTATCAGCACATGTACCGCCACAAGCGGGTGATGCGGGTGATGGGCGAGGCGGAACAGATCCTTTTCGACCTGTTCGCAAAATACCTCACATCGCCCGGCGAGCTGCCGCCGGAATGGCTGGTCGGGGCGGAGGTGGACAATGACGGCGACCGGGCCCGCCGGATCGGGAATTTCATTGCCGGAATGACCGATCGTTTCGCCCTGACCGAGCACCAGCGGCTCTTTGACTCGACCCCGGATTTGCGTTAGGCGGCGCCCATGCCCGACACATCCCCAGCACTGCACCTGTTCGCCGACGTGCTCGCACGCGTGCACGCGGTCTGCCGCGCGCTCGCGGCGGAATCCAACTGGCCTGAGGGCATCGATTTCTCGCGCGTGGTGGTCGAGCCGCCGCGCGATGCCTCCCATGGCGACATGGCGACCAACGCGGCCATGGTGCTTGCGAAAGAGGCAAAGGCGAAGCCGCGCGACCTCGCCGAGCAGATCGCCGAACGGCTGCGCGCGGACCCGCTGATCACGAAGGTCGACGTCGCCGGTCCCGGCTTCATAAACCTGACGCTGAAGCCGGCCGCATGGGCCGAGGCACTGCGGACCGTGCTGCGCGAGGGCGCCGATTACGGCCGCGTCCGCGGCGGCTCCAAGGTCAACGTCGAATATGTCTCCGCCAACCCGACCGGACCGATGCATGTCGGCCATTGCCGCGGCGCCGTGTTCGGCGACGCGCTGGCGAGCCTGCTCGAGTTCGCAGGCCGTGACGTCACGCGCGAATATTACATTAACGATGCCGGCGCCCAGGTCGACGTGCTCGCACGCTCCGCGTTCCTCAGGTATCGCGAGGCGCTCGGCGAGGACATCGGCGCGATCCCGGAAGGTCTTTATCCCGGCGACTATCTGAAGCCCGTCGGGCAGGCGCTGGCCAAAGAGCACGGCGACAAGCTCCTCGCCATGAGCGAGGGCGCGTGGCTGCCGGCGGTACGCGCCAAGGCGATCGCGATGATGATGGACGAGATCAAGGACGATCTCGCTGCGCTCAACATCCGCCACGACGTGTTCTTCTCGGAGCGCTCGCTGCAGGACGCCGGCAACAACAAGGTCGCCGAGACCATCGATTTCCTGCGCGCCAAGGGCGACGTCTACCAGGGCCGTCTGCCGCCGCCAAAGGGGGCCCCGGCCGAGGATTGGGAAGATCGCGAGCAGTTGCTGTTCAAGGCGACCACCTATGGCGACGACGTCGATCGCCCGCTGATCAAGTCGGATAATTCCTACACCTACTTCGCCGCCGACATCGCCTACCACAAGAACAAGTTCGACCGTGGCTTTGCCGAGATGATCGACGTCTGGGGCGCCGACCATGGTGGCTACATCAAGCGCATGCAGGCGGCGGTGAAGGCGACGACCTCCGGCAAGGGGGCGCTCGACGTCAAGATCGTCCAGCTCGTGAAGTTGCTGCGCAACGGCGAGCCGGTGAAAATGTCCAAGCGGAGCGGGGACTTCGTCACCTTGCGTGAGGTGGTGGATGAAGTCGGCCAGGACGCCGTCCGCTTCATGATGCTCTACCGAAAGAACGACGCGGTGCTCGACTTCGACCTCGCCAAGGTCATGGAACAGTCGCGCGACAACCCCGTGTTCTACGTGCAGTACGGCCACGCCCGCGGCCATTCGATCTTCCGCAATGCTCGGGCCGACGTGTTCCCGGAACTCCCGGAGGAAACGGAAAAGCGCGTCGCCTGGCTCGGTGAGTCGGCGGTGGAACGGCTGTCGGACCCGGCTGAGCTCGACCTTCTTAAGCGGCTCGCAATTTTTCCGCGCATGCTGGAAGCGGCTGCAAGCGCCCACGAGCCGCACCGAATTGCCTTCTATCTCTATGACTTAGCGAGTGAATTTCACGCACTTTGGACGAAGGGGCGCGATTTGCCCTATTTACGCTTCATTATCAATAATGATGCAGATCTAACGAAGGCGCGGCTGGCCATGGTCCAGGGCGTCGTCTCTGTCCTGGCATCGGGCCTCGCCATCCTCGGCGTCCATGCTCCGGACGAGATGCGGTAGTTTGGGGCGAACTACTTAAGGGATTTCGGGGGTAACCGGCAGAAGCCGGATCGCTTAGACTTGGTTGAAAGCCTTGTGGGTCGAAAGCCGTGCCTTGGTCGAGGGGCGCGCGGCTTTCCCGAAGGGACGCATCATCACGATGGCCGAACGATATCAGGACAGACCGTTTCCTTCCGATGACTATCGCGGTGGCGATCAGCATGGGAGCGGCGATCCCTTGGCCGAACTTGCCCGCCTGATCGGGCAGACCGATCCGTTCGCAGCGCAAGGGCGGCCGGGTGCGCACCCGCCAGCAGCGCCTGCGCCTGCTCGGAGCTATCAGGACGACGACTATCGCCAGGACGATGACCAGCAGGACTATGCCGAGCAGGCCCCGCCGCCGCCCGGACCGCCCTCATGGATGCGGCGCGCCAATGTGCAGCCGCAGACGGCGCCAGCTGAGCCTGCCTATCCCGCTTCCGTAAACCCGGTTCATCCACTGCATCGTTATTCAGCCCAGCCGACTGCGCCCGAGCCCGAACCTGATTTTCGTCAGCCGCAGGCCTATCCGGATCAGGCCTATCAAGCTCCTGCTTATCAAGCTCCTGCCTATCAGGATCAGGCCTACCAGCAACACGATCAGGCTTACCAAGAGCAAGCCTATCAGCAGCCCGATCCGGCGCGCTACGACGATGCGCTCTACGGACGGCTGGAGGCGGGCGAGCAGGACTACCAGCGCGATCCCGCCTATCCCGACGATCCTTACGCGTTCCAGAGCGACTATCCCGAGGCCGATCTCGACGAGCCGAAGAAGCAGCGCGGAGGCATGATGACGGTCGCGGCGATCCTGGCTCTTGCCGTGGTCGGGACCGGCGCTGCGTTCGCCTACAAGACCTATGTGGGCTCGCCCCGCAGCGGCGAGCCGCCGATCATCAAGGCCGACAACACGCCGACCAAAATCGTGCCGGCGCCGTCGGACTCCTCGGCCAAGGTGCCGGACCGCATGGTCACCGGAGATGGCGCCGAGAAGATCGTGCCGCGCGAGGAGGCGCCTGTTGACGTCAACGCCAAGGCGGGAGGTCCCCGCGTCGTGTTCCCGCCGCTGAACCAGAACGCGAACCCGCCGCCGGTCGCAAGCGTCTCGCCGTCCAGCATTCCGTTGTCGAGTGCGGGACCGAATCCGAGCAACGGCACGCTGCCGAACAATTCGCCGCGCGCGATCAGGACCGTGGCCGTGAAGGGCGATCAGACCGACGCCACGGCGTCGCAAGCCGCCACCGTCGCGAAGCCGGCAGCTCAACCGAAGCCCGTTGCGGCACCCGCTGCACCGCGCACGCCACCGACCTCGGCCAATGCCAGTGCCAATCAGCCGCTCTCGCTGACGCCGCAATCGGCGCCGGCTGCGGAGCCGCCGCAGCGGATGGCTGCGACCAATCCGACGCAGATTGCGCCCGCGAGCAGCGGTGGCGGCGGCTACGTCGTGCAGGTCTCCTCGCAGCAGACCGAGGATAGCGCTCATGCCTCCTACCGGGTGCTTCAGGGCAAGTACGGCAGCGTGCTCGGCTCCCGCGCACCGGTGGTCAAGCGGGTCGACCTGACCGACAAGGGCAAGGGAATCGTCTACCGCGCCTTCGCTGGGCCCTACGGCTCGCTCGAAGAGGCGAACCAGGCCTGCAACAGTTTGAAATCCGCGGGCCTCTCTGCCTGCTTCGTCCAGAGGAATTAACGGCCGTTTCCTTGACCCTCTCGCCGGTCGGGGTTAATCGGCCGTATGAGCACGCGGGCCTTCATTACCGGCGTTTCCGGAACGGAACTAACCGCCGCTGAGCGGGAGTTTATCCGCAGCGAACGCCCATGGGGTTTCATCCTCTTCAAGCGCAACGTCGAGACGCCGGCTCAAGTCGCTGCACTCGTTGCGGAATTGCGGGCGGTTGCGGGCTCTCCTGATGCCCCTGTCCTGATCGACCAGGAGGGCGGCCGGGTGCAGCGCCTAGGGCCGCCGCATTGGCCGGTCTATCCGCCGGGCGCTATTTTCGCAGGCCTCTACGATACTGATTCGACGCTCGGGCTGAAGGCGGCGCGCCTCAGCGCCAGGCTGATCGCGGCCGATCTCGCGGATCTCGGCATTACCGTGGATTGCTTGCCGCTGGCCGACGTGCCGGTGGCTGGCGCCAACGCCGTCATCGGGAACAGGGCTTACGGCACCGAACCGGGCAAGGTCGCCGCGATCGCCCGCGCGGTCACCGAGGGCCTGGAAGAGGGCGGCGTGTTGCCGGTGCTCAAGCACATCCCCGGCCATGGCCGAGCTACGGCCGATACCCATTTCAATCTGCCGACGGTCGACACGTCGCGAGACGAACTGGATCGCACCGACTTCGCGGCGTTCAAGCCTTTGGCGGATTTGCCGATGGCCATGACTGCACATGTTGTGTTTAGCGCGGTCGACTCCGCCCATCCGGCGACGACATCTGCGACAATGATCGCTGAGGTGATTCGCGGCACAATCGGGTTCCAGGGTTTGTTAATGAGTGATGACGTGTCGATGAATGCGCTGTCGGGCAATATCGCCGAGCGGACCCGCGCGATTTTTGCGGCCGGTTGCGACATGGCCCTGCATTGCAACGGCAACATCGAGGAGATGCGTGAGGTCGCCGGCCAGACACCCGAACTGGCGGGCAGGGCGCTGGAGCGGGCGAACGCCGCGCTCGCGGCGCGCAAGGGACCGCAGCCGTTCGATCGCGCGGCCGCACGCGCCGAACTGGACGCATTGATCGCACGGGCAAACACGGCATCGGCATGACCGCAGAAATCCTATCGTTTGAAACCGGGCGGCCCGCAGAGCTCGCCGAGGGTGAGCCGGCGTTGGTGGTGGACGTCGAGGGCTACGAGGGTCCGCTCGACCTGTTGCTCGCACTGGCGCGGCAGCAGAAGGTCGACCTCGCCAAGATTTCGATCCTGGCGCTGGCCGACCAGTATCTCCACTTCATCGAAGCCGCGCGAAAGATCCGCCTTGAACTTGCCGCCGACTATCTCGTGATGGCGGCCTGGCTCGCCTTCCTGAAATCGCGCCTGCTGCTGCCGGAGCCGCCGAGTGCGGAAGGCCCTAGCGCGGAGCAGATGGCGACGGCGCTCGCCAACCGCCTGCGCAGGCTGGAGGCCATTCGTGAAGCCGCCAACCGGCTGATGAACCGGCAGCAATTGCTGCGCGACATCTTCCCGCGCGGCGAGCCCGAGCAGATCGCCGAGATCAAGCATCCGAAATACACCGCAACGCTCTATGACCTGCTCACCGCCTATGCCGCGCAGCGCCAGTCGCGCGTGCTGGCGAGCGTGCATCTCGCCAAGCGCACGGTGTGGTCGCTCGCCGAGGCGCGCGCCACGCTGGAGCGGCTGGTCGGCAGCATCAGCGAGCAGGACGATTGGGGCGTTCTCGACGATTTTCTGCTGCAGCACGTCGCCGATCCGACGCAGCGCGCGACGGTGCTCGCCTCGAGTTTCGCGGCTGCGCTCGAGCTGGTGCGCGAAGGTCAGCTCGAGCTGAATCAGAAAGAGGCGTTTGCGCCCATCTATTTCCGGAAGGGGCGCCCCAAGCCGGTCATGGACGCAGCTCCTGCGCCCGATGCGCCGGTCGCTTAAGTGCAACAAGGAGAATCTGCCATGGCAAGCCTGGCTGAAGTGCGGGTAGAAGAGGCCGAGCCGATGGAGAACGAGTCCCAGGCACGTCCCGAAGAATTGCGGCTGCTGGAAGCGCTGCTGTTCGCTTCGAATGAACCGCTGGACACCGCGACGCTGGCCAAGCGCATGCCCGAGGGTGTGGACGTGAAGGCCGCGCTCGAGCAGTTGCAAGCCGACTATTCCCTGCGCGGCGTGAATCTCGTGCGGGTCGCCAACAAATGGACCTTCCGCACGGCGGGCGATCTCGCCTGGCTGATGACCCGCGAGAGCACCGAGACTCGCCGCCTGTCGCGCGCCGCGATCGAAGTGCTGGCGATCATCGCCTATCACCAGCCGGTGACGCGCGCGGAGATCGAGGAGATCCGTGGCGTCGTCACCTCGAAGGGCACGCTGGACGTGCTGCTGGAAACCGGCTGGATCAAGCCGCGTGGTCGTCGCAAGACGCCGGGCCGTCCCTTGACCTTCGGAACCACCGAGGACTTCCTGTCGCAATTCACTCTGGAACAGCTCGGCGATCTGCCGGGTCTCGAGGAGCTGAAGGGCACGGGCCTACTGGATTCGCGCCTGCCGACCGGATTCAGCGTGCCGACGCCGTCGGATGACCCGACTTTGCGTGAGGACGAGGATCCGCTGGAGCCGGGCGAGGACCTTGATCTCGCGCTGGCGCCTGCTGTCGAGCCCGAGACGCCGCCGGAAGGCGGCCATGAGAGTGGCGAGGGCGGCAGCGAGGACTGACGTCTGGGCCTTTTAGTGGCCCCCTGCGACCAGTTAACACTAGCAAAATTACGTAGCGCCAACAGCGAATTGGCGCTGCCTTGGTCCTTGTTTTTGACACCTGCCAAGCCTAGGTTTCGGTGAAGATCGGCCGGTCCCCGGCCATGCGCGTTTGGAGGGTTGCAGGATGGGTTCACTCAGCATTTGGCACTGGGTCCTGGTGATCGCAGTGGTCCTGCTGCTGTTCGGTCGCGGCAAGATTTCGGATCTGATGGGCGACGTGGCGCAGGGCATCAAGGCGTTCAAGAAGGGCATGCAGGACGACGACAAGGTCGCCGACAAGCCCGAGCCGGCCAAGTCCATCGAGCACAACAATGCCGCGCCGACCGCGGCACGGTCCGACGTCGGCAGCAAGGCCGTCTGAGCCAGAGAGCACGCGAGACGCGGGTAGCGGACCCGATCCTGCGCGCGAGGGATTGGGCCGGCTGCGGCTGGCGTGAACGGAAGACCTCATGTTCGATATCGGGTGGAGTGAACTGGTCCTGATCGGGGTCGTGGCCCTGATCGCCATCGGCCCGAAAGAGCTGCCGGGCGTGCTGCGCATGGTCGGGCAGTGGATGGGCAAGGCGCGGAAGATGGCGGCCGAATTCCAGGGCCAATTCCAGGAAGCGATGCGCGAGGCCGAAATGGCCGATCTCAAGAAGAGCTTCGACGAGGTCAAGGAAGCGGCTTCCGGTTTCGCCGGCAACAATCTGATGACCTCGCTTCAGAAAGACGTCAGCGACGCGCTCCGCGTCGATGCGCTGGACAAGCCGGCCGAGACCTCGGCCTCGACCGGCGCCGAACCGCCGGCGACTTCAGGCGAAGCGGTGACGACGCCCACCACGCCGGAAGCGCCGACGCCCGAGACCTTCGTGGAAGCCGAGGCACATGCGGCCGTGAACGAGCCGCTCGCCATCACCCGTGAGGTCGAGCAGGCGCAGGTCGCTCAAGGTTCGGTCACGCAAGGCTCGATCACGCAAGATTCGGTCACGCAGGACACTGCGCCGGCCGAGGCGATCAAGGACGCCAAAGCGTCATGAGCGCCGCTGATATCGAGGCCAGCAAAGCTCCCCTGATGGACCATTTGATCGAGCTGCGTTCGCGGCTGATCAAAGCGCTGCTCGGCTTCGGCATTGCCTTCATCTTCTGCTTCTTCTTCGCCAAGCAGATCTACAACGTGCTGGTCTGGCCATTCGTGTGGGTCGCGGGTCCCGAGAACTCGAAATTCATCTACACCGCGCTGCTGGAATATTTCATCACCCAGCTCAAGCTTGCGCTGTTCGGCGCCGGCTTCATCTCGTTCCCGATCGTCGCGACGCAGATCTACAAGTTCGTCGCTCCGGGCCTCTACAAGCACGAGAAGCAGGCCTTTCTGCCGTATCTGGTCGCGACCCCGTTCTTCTTCGTGTTGGGTGCCGCACTGGTCTATTTCGTCGTGCTGCCGATGCTGGTCCGCTTCTCGCTCGGCATGCAGCAGGCCGGCAGCGACGAGACCGCGCAGATCCAGCTCCTGCCCAAGGTCGGCGAATATCTGTCGCTGATGATGTCGCTGATCTTCGCCTTCGGCATCGCCTTCCAGCTTCCGGTGATCCTGACGCTGCTCGGGCGCATCGGTATCGTCACGTCAAAGATGCTGCGCGAGAAGCGCCGCTATTTCATCGTCGTTGCCTTCGTCATCGCGGCCGTTCTGACCCCACCCGACGTGCTCAGCCAGTGCTCGCTCGCGATCCCCTTGCTCGCGCTCTACGAGGGCTCGATCATCGCGGTGGGAATTGTGGAGAAGAAGGCGGCCGCTTCAAAGGCCACCACCGGCACTGACGTATCGACGCCGGCCAACCCGGCGGAGTAAGGCGCCCCGATCTCCGCTGTCATTCCCCGCTCCAGTGCGCAATTGCGCACTGGAGCGGGGAATCCGGTACGCCGCCGCCCATCGGGGGAATCACGGACGTCTCTGGAATACTGGATCACCCGCTTTCGCGGGCGATGACAGCCGTGCTAGGGGAAGCAGCCATTTGCATAAGTGCAAATCCAGGATTTGCAGGGTTGCAACAAGCCCCAGGACCTCGGCCATGCACGACATCAAATCGATCCGCGACTACCCGCAAGCCTTCGACGCCGGCCTTGCACGACGCGGCCTGAAGCCACTGTCGGCGTCGCTGCTCGCGATCGACGAGACCCGGCGTGCGGCGATCCTGGCTTCCGAGCAGGCGCAGGCGCGGCGCAATGCGGCCTCCAAGGAAATCGGCGATGCCAAGAAGGCGAAGGACGAGGCGCGCGCGGCGAAGTTGATGGCGGAAGTTACCGAGCTCAAGACCACGATGCCGGAGCTCGAGGCGACCGCGAAGGCTGCCGACGAGGAGCTCGCCAAGGAGCTCGCGGCGATCCCGAATCTGCCGCTCGGCGAGGTGCCCGATGGTGTCGACGAGCATGGCAATGTGCAGCGCCATGTCTTCGGCAACAGGCGCAACTATGCGTTCGTGCCAAAACCCCATGACGATCTCGGCGCCGCGCTCGGTGACATGGATTTCGAGATCGCGGCGAAGCTCTCCGGCGCGCGCTTCGTCGTGCTGAAGAAGGGACTGGCGCGGCTCGAGCGCGCGCTCGGTCAGTTCATGCTGAATCTACACGTCGACGAGCACGGCTATACCGAGATCAATCCGCCGCTGCTCGTGCGTAACGAGATTATGTTCGGCACCGGACAATTGCCGAAATTCGAGGACGACCAGTTCTGGGCGATCAAGGGCGAATTGCTCGCCGAGCCCGACCATGAGCGGCTCCGCACCGAGCGTCTCGGGATCATTCCGACCGCGGAGGTGGCGCTCACCAATCTCGTCCGCGAATCCATCCTTGACGAAAAGCAGCTGCCGATGCGACTGACCGCGCTGACGCCGTGCTTTCGCGCGGAGGCGGGCGCCGCTGGGCGCGATACCCGCGGCATGATCCGGCAGCACCAGTTCACCAAGGTCGAACTGGTCTCGATCACGACGCCGGAGACGAGCAAGCACGAGCACGAGCGCATGCTCGCCTGTGCCGAGGAAGTGCTGCGGCGGCTCGACCTGCATTACCGTGTGATGACGCTGTGCACCGGGGATATGGGTTTCTCGTCGCAAAAAACCTATGACATCGAGGTCTGGATGCCGGGCCAGGGCGACGGCGGGGCATTCCGCGAGATCTCGAGCTGCTCGGTGTGCGGCGATTTCCAGGCCCGCCGGATGGACGCGCGCTCGCGCGGCCCCGATGGCAAGCCGCGGTTCGTGCACACGCTCAACGGCTCCGGCACAGCGCTCGGCCGCGCGCTGATCGCCGTGATGGAGACCTATCAGCAGGAGGACGGCTCTATCGCGGTCCCCAGCGTGCTCCAGCCCTATATGGGCGGGCTGAAGGTGGTCGCACGCGACTAGGCGTGCTGCCCATCTGAAACGGAGAAACGTTTGGTTGCGAAGATCGGGCGGCCGGTTATCCTGCCGGCCACCCGACAACGCGAACCCATCGTTCATGGCCTTGCACCGCGATATCTTCTGGGTCGGCAGACAATGGGCGGTGACGGGTGCCGGCATCCAGGCCGTCGATCAGCGGCTGCGTGGCGTGCTCGACATTGAGACCAAGCGGCTCTGGGACGACGATCTGGTCCAGAGCCGGCGGACGAAGCCCGGTGTGAATGCCCCGGATTTCGACCAGGCACTGACGCTGGCGCGCGAACGCTTTCCGCAGACGCCGGTAGCGGACCCGTTCGTTGCACAGCTGGAGGCGCTCGGCGTGATCGAGGTGCCGATCGTGACCCCGGTCGTGCCGGCGATGAAATTGCATGCCGAGGGCCGGCTGGCGCGCTTTCTGCCGCAATGGCGCGTTCGCCGATAGCCGGCCCGCCGGCAACCGGCTGCCGGCCCCATTCGGCCGGTTTGCCTGATCGGCCCCGGCCGGATAAGACGGCTCAGACCCCGCTTCAGGAATCGACCTTTCGCATGCGCATTCTCTGCACCAATGACGACGGCATCCACGCCCCCGGCCTCAAGGTTCTGGAGGAGATCGCGCGCGCATTGTCCGATGACGTCTGGGTTGTCGCGCCTGAGCTCGACCAGTCCGGCGTGTCGCATTCGCTGTCGCTGAACGATCCGCTGCGCCTGCGCGAGGTGGGTCCGCGGCATTTCGCGGTGCGCGGCACGCCGACCGACTGCGTCATCATGGGCGCGCGCCACATCCTCGGCGCCAAGCTGCCCGATGTCGTGCTGTCCGGCGTCAACAAGGGCCGCAACGTCGCCGAAGACGTGGTCTATTCCGGCACGATCGCCGGCGCGCTGGAGGGAACCATTTTGGGGCTGCCGTCCTTCGCCCTGTCGCAGGAGTTCAGCGTCGAGACCCGCGACCGGCCGCTATGGGACACTGCGCGCAAATTCGGGCCCGACATCCTGCGCAAGGTGATCGCGGCCGGCATCCCGAAGGACACGGTGATCAACGTCAACTTCCCGGCCTGCGCGCCGGAGGATGTGCTGGGCATTCGGGTGACGCGGCAGGGCAAGCGCAATCTCGGGTTCCTCAAGATCGACGAGCGCAGGGACGGCCGTGGCAATCCCTATTTCTGGATCGGCTTCGAGCGCACCGCGATGATGGATACGCCGGCCGACGGCACCGATCTCGCGGCGCTGCGCGAGCGCTACGTCTCCGTCACGCCGCTCAGGCTCGACCGGACCAACGAGGGGTTTTCGGAGGCGCTGAGTGCGACGCTGAAGTAAGTCCGACGCTGAAGTAATCCGACCTCGAACGCGGCCTAGCCGCCGCGAAGAGCGGCTTCGATGGTCTTGCCGAGGGCGTCGAGCTGAAACGGCTTCTGAAGCGCCGGCCGATCGCGATACTGCTCGGGCAGGCCGGAGGAGCCGTATCCGGTGGCGAAGATGAACGGGCAGCCCTTCGCCTTGATGACATCGGCGACCGGCGAGATGACCTTGCCGTTGACGTTGACGTCGAGAATGGCGATGTCGAACTCGGTTGCCTGGGCGAGCCGCATGGCTTCGGTGATGTCGCCAGCCTCGGCTGCGATCTTGTAGCCAAGCTCTTCGAGCATGTCCGCGACCATCATCCTGATCATCACCTCGTCTTCCACGAGGAATACAGAGCGGCCGGTAAGCCCCGTCGCAGTCATGGTCGAGTCCTTGCCCATCGCCAAAAACGTTCGCAGATAACACGAATCGACGCAATGCGCGTTTCGACGAACGGATGCCTGAAAATGGCCATCGCGGCTCGCCCCTTGCAAGCCAATTTGTGGTCAACTACGCCATCCGAAGCCTATCATGGGTTCCCTGAGCCGGAACAAGAATCTCGCGCCCCAGGTTGGCATCCCGGACCGTAAAGACAGCACAAGCAGGCAATGACCCCCCATCAGCACCCGCCGGAAAAGATGATGTTTCAGCTCACGCTGAGGCGTCGGGGCATCAGCGACCAGGCGGTCCTGCGGACCATGGAGGAGGTGCCGCGCGATCAATTCGTCGACGACGCCGATCGCGACGGCGCGTATCGCGACAGCGCGCTGCCGATCGCCTGCGGGCAGACCATCAGCCAGCCCTTCGTCGTCGCCTACATGACCGAGCAGCTCCAGCTTCAGAAGAAGCACCGCGTGCTCGAGATCGGCGCCGGCTCGGGCTACCAAGCGGCCGTGTTGTCGCGGCTCGCCGGTCAGGTGCTGACGGTCGAGCGTTACCGCAAGCTGGCGGATGCCGCACGTATCAGGCTTGAAAAGCTCAACTATCACAACGTCGAGGTGATGCTGGGCGACGGACTCAATCTGCCCCCCAATATCGGCCCGTTCGACCGCATCATCGTCACGGCCGCAATGGAGCAGCTCCCGGACAACCTGGTCGAGCGGCTGGAGGTGGGCGGCATCCTGATCGCGCCCGTCGGCCCGCATCAGGGGGTGCAGACGCTGATCCGCCTGAGCCGGACCGAAGCCGGGATCGAGCGCAAGGAACTCGTCGAGGTCCGGTTCGTGCCGGCGCTGCCCGGTGTGGCGCGGGAGCTGTAGAATTCCGGATTGGCTGTGCTGCCAACATCTTATTGGGAGGGTTAAGCCGTTATTTACTCGGCGCGTGTTTACTTAAAACACCAGTTCTGTTGCGTACGAGTGAGTAACCATGTCCGTTGCCGCCGAGTTGCTTTACTCGCGCCGTGTGCCGCAGGTCGCGGTGCTGGCGCTGATCTCCTTCAGCTTCGCAGGGTGCAGCGCCGACATGTCGTCGCGCATGTCCCAGTCGAACTTCTCCAATCCCTTTGCGCAGGAATCGACCGGTTCGGTGCAGCAGGCACCGCCGCCGCAGCGTGAGTTGCCGCAATATTCGCGGCCGCAGACGCAGCCCGGTTATTATCAGTCGCAGCCTTTGCCGCCGGCGGTGTCCGCGCCGCAATCCTACCCCGTTGCGGCAGGCGGCGTGTCCGGAGGCGGCCGGGGTGTCGGGTCCTACGCACCCCCGGCGCAGCCGCATCTGGAGACCACGGCCACCGTGCCGCCGCGCTCGGTTGCAGCCGCCCAGCCGGTCGGTGGAACCAAGATCATCGTCGGCACCAGCGATACGCTCGACCTGCTTGCCAAACGCTATCGCGTCACGCCACAGGCGATTCTTGCCGCCAACGGCTATAAGGGGCCGCGCGCGCTCTCGCCCGGCCAGCAACTGATCATTCCGCACCAGGCTACGGCCGCTGCGCCCGCGCCGCTCATGGCTCCCGTTGCCGCTGCCCCCGCGCTGGCGCCTGCTGCGAGGCCGGTTGCGGCCGTTGCCGCGCCGTCGAGCACGCACTTCGTGAACCACGGCGACACGCTCGCCAGCATTGCCCGCAAGAACCATATCTCGGCGGGTGAACTGGCCCGCGCCAACGGCCTCGATCCCTCTGCAAAACTCAAGCTCGGCGCCCGGCTGGCCGTGCCCGGCGCCAAGACCGCCGCTGTCGCGGCACCGCTTGCCGCGACCCCGGTCGGAGCCGCTCCCGTCGCGGGGACGCTGCAGCCCGTTGCGGCCGCAACGGCGCCCGCTACCAAGATGGCGGCCGTTACCGCGCCGGTGCAGAGCGCGCGCCTGGCGCAGGCCACGGCAAATGTCGAAGACAAGACCGCGGAAGCTCCGGCGAAAGCTGCGGAGACCACCAGCGCGCTGCCGACTTTCCGCTGGCCGGTTCGCGGCAAGGTGGTCACGAGCTACGGCGCCAAGACCAATGGCAAGTCCAACGACGGCATCAATCTCGCGGTGCCCGAGGGTACGCCGGTCAAGGCGGCTGAAGACGGTGTCGTTGCCTATTCCGGCAACGAGCTGAAAGGTTATGGCAATCTCGTCCTGGTTCGGCACTCCAACGGCTACGTCACCGCATATGCCCATGCGAGTGAGCTGATGGTGAAGCGCGGCGATACCATCAAGCGCGGCCAGGTCATTGCCAAGTCGGGTCAATCCGGGGAGGTGGCGTCGCCGCAGCTCCACTTCGAGATCCGTAAGGGATCGAGCCCGGTTGACCCGCTTCAGTTCCTGAACGGGGCGTGAGCTTGAAATAGGGCGCGCCATCGCCACAAACGCGGTGTCGTCGCCCGGCTCGACCGGGCGACCCAGTACGCCGCAGCGTCTCGATCGATCAAAACCGTCTCCGGAATACTGAATTCCCCGCCTGCGCGGGGAATGACAGGTCAGGGAAGTGGCGGCAGCTTGCTACGTCGCCGTCAGCTTCACGCCAAGCCGTCCCGCAAGCTCCTGCACGAACTGCCAGGCGACGCGGCCCGAGCGCGAGCCGCGCGTCGTCGACCATTCAAGGGCCTCGCGTTCCAGCGCGTCATCGTCGACCTTGACGCCGAAATGGCTGCAATAGCCCCGCACCATGGCGAGATATTCGTCCTGGCTGCAGCGGTGGAAGCCGAGCCAGAGACCGAAGCGATCCGACAGCGAGACCTTCTCCTCGACGGCTTCGCCGGGATTGATCGCGGTCGAGCGCTCGTTCTCGATCATCTCGCGCGCCAGCAGATGGCGGCGGTTGGAGGTGGCGTAGAGGATGACGTTCTCCGGCCGACCCTCGATGCCACCTTCGAGCACCGCCTTGAGCGATTTGTAGGACGCATCATTGCCGTCGAAGGAGAGGTCGTCGCAGAACACGATGAAGCGGAAGGACGAGGCGCGAAGCTGCTCCATCAGCGCCGGCAGGCTCTCGATGTCCTCGCGATGAATCTCGATCAGCTTCAGTCTGTCGGCCGGTTTGCGCTCCGCGTTGATGCTGGCATGCGCGGCTTTCACCAGCGACGACTTGCCCATGCCGCGTGCGCCCCAGAGCAGTGCGTTGTTGGCGGGCAATCCGTTGGCGAAACGCTGGGTGTTCTCCATCAGGATGTCGCGCATCCGGTCGACGCCCTTGAGCAGGAACAGTTCGACGCGGCTGACCCGCGGCACCGCCGCAAGGCGGCCGTCCGGATGCCAGACGAAAGCATCCGCCTGCTTGAACGACTCGCGTTCGACGGCGGGCTTGCCTTGAGCGGAGAGGTGCGCCGCAATCGTCTCCAGCGCGCGAACGATGCGCTCCTGGGAGACGCTTTGGCTGGCCTTCGAAGTTGTCTTGGAAGTCGTCTTGGAAGCCGCTTTGGGGGCCGCCTTGGGACGTTTTGCCGCGACGCGGGCTGGCTTCGTGGCAGGGGAACGGGGGCCTTTGCCGGCCGGGCTTTTGCTTGGTTTTTGGGGCATGTCCGAAGTTCCTGAGAATGCAGCCTTATCGGGCCTGAGCGCGCGCCGCAAGGTGGCTAAAAGGGGCGGTCTGGCAGCGTTGCAATTGGGGCAATGGCCGCTATAGTCCGCGCGAATTTGACCGAACCGGTCGCCATTTGGGCCTGACCGGTTTTCCCCCGTTCTCACGAGGATCGTCCGAATGCTGATTACCCCTGCGTATGCCCAGGCTGCGGGCGCCGGCGACACCAGCGGCATGTTGATGTCGCTGCTGCCGTTCGCCCTGATCTTCGTGATCATGTACTTCCTGATTCTGCGTCCGCAGCAGAAGAAGGTCCGTGACCACGCCGACCTCGTGAAGAACATCCGCCGCGGCGACACCGTCGTGACCTCGGGCGGCCTCGTCGGCAAGGTCACCAAGGTCGTCGACGACGACCAGATCGAGTTCGAGATCGCCGATGGTGTGCGCGTGCGGCAGATGCGCTCGATGGTCTCCGGCGTGCGCGCTAAGGGCGAGCCGGCCAAGGAATCCAAGGAAAGCGCCAAGGACGAAGCCGCGGCGAAGTGAGCGCTTCCGCGAGTCTCTGAAATCCCCTGATCTGACAGGTCCAGTCGATGTTGTATTTCACGCGGTGGAAGGCGCTCGGGATTATCCTGACGGCGCTGATCGTGTGCCTCTGCGCGGTCCCGAACTTCTTTCCGGAAGCGCAGGTCAAGACCTGGCCCGCCTGGGCGCAGCGGCGGCTCGTGTTGGGTCTCGACTTGCAGGGCGGCTCCTCTCTGCAGCTCGAGGTCGATTCCAACTATGTGAAGAAGGAAAAGCTCGACCAGATCCGCGACGACGTCCGTCGCGTGCTGCGCGAGGCCAAGATCGGCTTCACCGGCGGCGTCACCGTGCGCAACGACGCGGTCGAGGTTCGCATCACCAAGGACACCGACGCACAGCCGGCGCTCGCCAAGTTGCGCGAGCTTGCGCAGCCGATTGGCGGCCTGATGGGGTCCAGCGGTCAGCGCGACCTTGAGGTCGCCGATGCTGGTGGCGGATTGATCCGCCTCAGTATTCCGGAGGCCGCGATGCTCGACCGCATGCGCAAGACCATCGAGCAGTCGATTCAGATCGTTGAGAAGCGCGTCAACGAGCTCGGCACCGTCGAGCCCATCATCCAGCGTCAGGGTAACGACCGCATTCTGGTGCAGGTGCCGGGCTTGCAGGATCCCACCCATTTGAAGGAACTGTTGGGCAAGACCGCGAAAATGGAATTTCGCATGGTCGATCCCTCGGTGCCGCCGGACCAGGCGCAGCCGGGCCGGATTCCACCGGAGTCAGAACTGCTGCCGGCCGCCACACCGCCGCCGTCCAACTATGTGGTCAAAAAGCAGGTGCTGGTTGCGGGCGGCGACCTGACCAACGCCCAGGCGACCTTTGACCAGCGTACCAACGAGCCGGTCGTCAGCTTCACGTTCAATACCTCGGGGGCGCGCAAGTTCTCACAGGCCACACAGGAGAATGTGGGGCTGCCCTTCGCGATCATCCTCGACGGCAAGGTGATCTCGGCGCCGGTCATTCGCGAGCCGATCACCGGCGGTCAGGGCCAGATCTCCGGCAGTTTCACCGTGCAGTCGGCCAACGACCTCGCGATCCTGCTGCGCGCCGGCGCCCTGCCTGCGCCGCTCACGGTGGTCGAGGAACGCACCGTCGGTCCGGGTCTCGGCCAGGACTCGATCGAGAAGGGCGAGCTTGCGGCTTACGTCGGCTCGATCCTGGTCGTCATCTTCATGCTGTTGACCTACCGGCTGTTCGGGGTGTTCGCCAACATCGCGGTGGCCATCAACGTCGCAATGATCTTCGGCCTGTTGTCGCTGCTCAGTGCCACGCTGACCCTGCCAGGCATCGCCGGCATCGTGCTCACTGTCGGCATCGCGGTGGACTCAAACGTGCTGATCTATGAGCGCATCCGCGAGGAGTTGCGCGGCGGGAGAAGCCCGATCTCGGCGATCGATGCAGGCTTCAAGCGGGCGCTTGCGACCATTCTCGATTCCAACATCACGACCTTCATTGCCGCTGCCGTGCTGTTTATGATCGGCACGGGTCCTGTGCGCGGCTTCGCAGTGACGCTGGGCATCGGCATCATCACCACGGTCTTCACCGCCTTCACCATGACCCGCCTGATCGTCGCATGGTGGGTGCAGTGGGCGCGGCCGAAGACTGTGCCGATTTGATCATTCGAGGCCGGCTGTGACCACTACTCAACTCGTTCTCATTTCTCTCGGCGTCCTGATTGCCGTGCTGACCGTGGTCAGCGTGCTCGGCCTCCTGCCGTCGCTGCGCATCGTGCCAGACGAGACGCATTTCGACTTCACGCGCTTCCGCCGTATCAGCTTCCCGATCTCGGCGGCGCTGTCGATCGTCGCTATCACGCTGTTCTTTACCCATGGCCTGAACTTCGGCATCGACTTCAAGGGCGGCACCTTGATGGAGGTGAGAGCCAAGTCGGGCTCCGCCGATCTTGCGCAGATGCGCACGACCCTTGGCACCCTGGGACTCGGCGAAGTCCAGCTGCAGCAATTCGGTGGCCCCGCTGACGTGCTGCTTCGCGTTGCTGAGCAGCCGGGCGGCGACAAGGCGCAGCAGGCAGCTGTGGACAAGGTTCGCGGCGCGCTCGGCGAGTCCGTGGAGTATCGCCGCGTCGAGGTGGTGGGCCCGCGTGTCTCCGGCGAGCTGCTGAGTTGGGGCATGCTCGGCCTGATGCTCGCGATCGTCTCGATCCTGATCTATCTCTGGTTCCGCTTCGAATGGCAGTTCGCACTCGGCGCCATGATCGCCAACGTGCACGACATCGTGCTGACGATCGGCTTCATGTCGATCAGTCAGGTCGATTTCGACCTGACCAGCATCGCCGCGCTTCTGACCATTCTCGGCTATTCGCTCAACGACACCGTCGTCATCTACGACCGCATTCGTGAAATGCTGCGGCGCTACAAGAAGATGCCGATGCCGCAGCTTCTCAACGAATCAATCAACTCGACGCTGTCGCGCTCGATCATCACCCATTTCACCGTGACGCTGGCGCTGCTGGCGCTGCTGCTGTTCGGCGGCCATGCCATCCACAGCTTCACCGCGGTGATGATGTTCGGCGTGGTGCTGGTCGGCACGTATACCTCGATCTTCATTGCAGCTCCGATCCTGATCTATCTCGGCGTCGGCGAGCATCGCGAAGATGCGGTCGATAAGGCTACGCCGGCGAAGAAAAGCAAGGCATGATCCGAACCGCATGCCCTCGCAGGAGTTTGCGAGGGCAGTAAGCTCATTCGGACGAAGCTCATGGCCGGCGATCCCAACGCACCGCATTTCCCCCGCTCGGCGCCGATCGAAGCCTATGGCAAGGGCGGCTTTGCCTTTGCCGGCATGTCGCATCGGGGATCGCTGCTTTGCCTGCCCGACGCGATCTGGGCCTGGGACGTTACCGACCCCGCGAAGATCGACCGCTATTCGCTGGATCGAGTCTTCAAGTCCGCCAACAGCATCGACACGCTCCTGATCGGCACCGGAACCGGGGTCTGGCTGCCGCCGGCGGAACTGCGCCAGGCGCTCAAAGCGGCGCGGGTGGTTCTGGACACGATGCAGACCGGTCCCGCCGTGCGCACCTACAACATCATGATCGGCGAACGGCGGCGCGTCGCGGCCGCGCTGATCGCCGTGCCATGAGTGGCTCCGCGCCGGCGCCGGATTCTGCCGCGTTCTGCGCTGACCTCGTACGCAGCCACGACTTTCCGCGCTATGCCGCGACCCTTTTCGCGCCCGCTGCCGAGCGTCGCGCGCTGCTGGCGCTCTATGCCTTCAATGTCGAGATCGTCCGCGTCCGCGACCAGGTGAGCCAGCCCTTGCCCGGTGAAATCCGCCTGCAATGGTGGACCGACATGCTGTCGGGCCAGGTCCATGGCAGCGCCGAGGGCAATCCGGTAGCGGCGGAGCTGCTCCGCGCAATCCGTGATTTCGACCTGCCGGTCGAGCCGCTGTCGCTGCTCGCCGACGAGCATCAATTCGATCTCTACAACGACCCAATGCCAACAATGGCGGCGCTGGAAGGCTACCTCGCGGCGACCTCATCGGCGCTGTTCGATCTCGCCGCCCGGATCATGGGACCACCGTCGGAGGCGGCCGAGCATCTCGCCCGCCATGCCGGGCTGGCGCAGGGCATCGTACAGGTCATCGCCAATCTGCCGCGCGATGCGGCGCGCCGGCAATTGTTCCTGCCGCAGCAGGTGCTGGCGAGCCACGATTGCGACGTGGAAGACGTGTTCGCCGGCAAGGAGACGCCAAACTTGCGCGCCGCGCTGGACCAACTCTCGGGCGAGGCGCGGCAACATTTGACGACGGCCTTGTCGCTGCTGGTGGAGGTGCCGGCATCCGTGCGTCCAGCGTTCCTTCCGCTGAGCCAGGTACGGGCCGACCTCAAGCGCTTGTCGCAGCCCGGGCGTAATCCGTTCACGCCGGAGCAATCGCCGCGGCTGCGCACGCTGTGGACGCTGTGGCGGGCCTCGCGTTCCCGGGAATTTACCAAATAGCGGTTGGCTTATCGCCTCAAACTGCCAAATGCCCTATGCTGTCCCATGGCTGAGTTGTCCCAAAGCATCGCCACTGATCTCAGCGGCCTTCCGATCTCGCTGAGCGAAATCCATGCCGCTGCCGAGACGATCCGCGGCGCCGTCGTCGAGACGCCCTGTAGCTACAGCCGCACGCTGAGCAATATCTGCGGCTGCGACATCTGGCTGAAATTCGAGAACCTCCAGTTCACCTCCTCGTTCAAGGAGCGCGGCGCGCTCAACCGCCTCACGGCGCTGACGCCGGAGGAGCGCGCGCGAGGCGTCGTCGCGATGTCGGCGGGTAATCACGCGCAAGGCGTCGCCTATCACGCCAAGCGGCTCGGCATTCCCGCCACCATCGTCATGCCGGTCGGCACGCCCATGGTGAAGGTCGAGAACACCAGGCATCACGGTGCTGAGGTGGTGGTGACGGGCGCCACGCTGGAGGAGGCGGCCGCGTATGCGCGCAGCCACGGCGAAGCCCGCGGCATGATCTTCGTCCATCCCTATGACGATCCACTTGTCATCGCGGGGCAGGGCACGGTCGGGCTGGAAATACTCAAGGCCGTGCCGGAGCTCGATACGCTGGTCGTCCCGATCGGCGGCGGTGGCCTGATCAGCGGGATCGCCATTGCCGCGAAATCGATCAAGCCGTCGCTGCGGATCCTCGGCGTCGAGGCCTGGCTCTACCCCTCGATGTACAATGCCATCCATAACGGCAATCTGCCGGCGCGTGGCGACACACTCGCCGAAGGCATCGCGGTGAAGTCGCCCGGCAAGCTCACGACCGTAATCGTTCGCCGCCTTGTCGACGACATTGCGCTCGTTAACGAAGCCGAGCTCGAGCGCGCGGTGGCAACCCTGATCTCGATCGAGAAGACGGTTGTCGAAGGCGCCGGCGCCGCTGGTCTCGCCGCACTGATGTCCGACCCGTCCCGTTTCGCCGGCCAGAAGGTCGGGCTGGTGCTGAGCGGCGGCAATATCGACACGCGGCTGATTGCATCAGTCCTGACCCGCGAGTTGGCGCGTGAGGGGCGGCTCACCCAGCTGTCGCTCGACATCCCCGACAGGCCTGGCCAACTGGCTGCGGTCGCGGCACTGCTGGCCGAGGCCGGCGCCAACATCATCGAGGTCTCGCACCAGCGCACCTTCTCGGATCTTCCGGCCAAGGCAACGTTGCTGCAATTGGTGATCGAGACCCGCGACAGCGCCCATCTCGACGAGGTCATGGCAAAGCTTGGCGCATCGGGATTGAGTGCGCGCTGTACCTGAGCTGTGCACGCCCGCCGCTATCGCGGCATCAGACCTGCCAAATGGGCGATCAGCCGATCGATCTCGGCTTCCGTATTGTAGTAGTGCGGAGAGGCGCGCACCAACGGCGGCAGCGAGCGAATTTCGGCATCGATGCGCGTGCTCGACGGATCTGAGGCACCGATCGTGATGCCGGCGGCGGCCGCGTTGCTGACGACCGCTTCCGCATCGTACCCTTCCATCGTGAAGCTGGCGATGGCCCCCGGAGCGCGTCCGAGGTCGCGAATTCTGATGCCGCGAATGGACGCAAGGCCACCCCGGAGGCGGTCCGCCAGCATGCGGCAACGCTGCTCGATGGGGCCTATCCCGATATCGAGGGCATAATCGACAGCCGCGCCCAGCCCAAGCCGGGCTGCGTAGTTGTTCTCCCAAGTCTCGAAACGGCGCGCATCGTCACGCAGCCGGTAAGCGTCCCGGGACACCCAGGGTGCGGCGAAGTGGTCGATCATTGGCGGTTCGAGCTGCTGCAGCATCGCCCGGCGGACGTAGAGAAAACCGGTGCCGCGCGGGCCGCGGAGGAATTTGCGACCGGTCGCCGACAACATGTCACAGCCGATGGCCTCGACATCGACCGCCATTTGTCCGACCGCCTGGCAGGCGTCGAGCAGATAAGGAATGCCTCGCGCTCGCGCGATCTTGCCGACGGCCGCAGCCGGATTGACCAGCCCGCCATTGGTCGGAACCCATGTGATCGCAATCAGTTTCACGCGCTCATCGATCATGCGTTCGAGCGCGTCAACGTCGAGCTCGCCGCTAGCATCGCTCGGCACGATGTCGATCGCGACCCCTGTTCGCTTGGCGACCTGGAGAAAGGCGACATAGTTGGCAGCGTACTCCGCCTCGGCGGTCAGGATCCGGTCGCCCTGACGAAATGGAAGCGCGTAGAACGCCATCTGCCAAGCAACCGTCGCATTCTCCATGAGGGCGATCTCATCGGGTGCGGCATTCAGCAGGCGCGCCACTGAGCCGTAGACGGATTCAAGCCGGGGCGCCTCACGGTCGGCGGCGGCATAGCCTCCGACCTCGCTCTCCAGATCGATATGCTGCTTCATGGCTTCGGCGACAGCGACAGGCATGAGAGCCGCCCCCGCGTTGTGCAGATACGCAAGTCTGGAAGTGGCTGGCGTGTCGGCACGTACTCGCTCGATGTTGATCAAGTCAATCTCCGGCTCGGACTATCGTCGCGTCAGTGCGGCATTTCCTCGAACTGCGGCAGGTTGAGCAGCGTGTTCCACGACATGCGACGCCTGGTGAACATCTCGAGCTTCGGTGCGACGAGGTCGGGCCGGTCGAGGCTGCCCAACTGGACGAAGACCGTCTTGGGGAAGCTATCGAGGTTAGTGGTAAAGACCCGCGAACCGCATTCCGGGCAGAAATTGCGATCCAGGCCTTTGCCGGAATTGGCGATGTAGTGAAACGCCTTCGGCTTGCCGCAGAGAGGCGTGAAAATCGTCCTCGGGCACCGCGAAGAAGGTCGCCATCTCGCCGCCGGAAGCGCGCTTGCAGTCGTTGCAATGACAATTGGCGATGAAGGACGGATCGGTGCTGAATTCGAACTTGATTGCGCCAAGGGCGCATTGAGCGGTGCCATTGATCGCCTCAGGTTGGTTGAGGATAGCGGCGCGATCATATTGGCCGGTCGGAGAAGCGCGCGCAACAATGCTTCCGGCGTGGCGTCTCGCCTCAGATGCAGAGGCCGAGCAGCTTGATGTGGCAGCCGCCGGATTTGGGCTTGCTCGCAGGAGCGGCTTCGCGTTTCACGGCAACGAGGGGCTCCTTGTCCTTCTTGCCTTTGCCCTTCGGCTCGTAGTCGCCGGCAATCACCATCGCCCAATAGGTGCGTTTGCCGCTGGCGTTTTTCGCGCTCGCGATCCCGACGCGGGACGCGTTGTGCAGCAGCAAATTTTTGCGGTGTCCCGACGAGTCGATCCACTGTCCCAGGGTCTTCTCGAAATTGTCGTAGCCGTAGGCGATGTTCTCGGCGGCGCGGCCTGCGCCGGCCGGTGCGACCCGGCGGTTGAACGGGCCGAGGGCGTCGTGACTGAGGTCGTCCTTCGTCGCCATCGCGCGCGCCTGGTCCATTGCGATGCGGTCGAGGGTCGAATCGCGGACGACGCGGACCTCTCCATGTTTGAGGCGGAAGCTGGAGATTAGCTCGGCCGGGGACTCGGCCATTGCGGGCGCGGCGGCGAGCAGCAGAAGGCCGGCGATCAGGCCGCCAACCACACGATGCATCATCGTCCCCCGAGTGCCCATGACCCCGCCAAGCCCCGCCGCCAAGTTCGAATTATCGGATCGCTTCTCTATCGCCAATGTGGACGCTTCAAGGCGTGATCCACGCTAGCCGGCAGGCAGGTCGGCCTCGAAATTGAAGCGGTCGCGCAGGTTCTTGCGCTGCTCCAAGATGTCCTTGAGGAAAGCGCGGTCCTGGTCGTTCTTCATCATCGGCTCGATCAGGTCGAGCTGATTCATGGCGACCAGTTGCAGAATCTCCGTGCGCGGCTTGCCGTCGGCGTTGCGTGGCAGCGCGTGCACGACCTGGATGTGTTCCGGGGGCTTCGGCCCTTTGGCGGCGCTGAGCTCGTTCCGCAATTGGCCTTCGAGCGCGGCCTGATCGGCTTCGACGAAGGCATAGAGCCCGACGCCGGAGCGGCGGTCGGCAAAGGCGACGATGGCGGTGTCGCGCACGGCGGGGTTCCTGCGGATCAATTCCGCCAGCACCGGCGCGTCGTTGACGAGCCTTCGGCCGCCGCCTTCACGGTCGGTGAAGTTGAACAGGCCGCGCGTGATTGCCCGATAAACCTTCTTGCCGGTAGCCAGCCAGAGGCTGGCGGCGAACGACTTCTTCGCCAGGATTTTCCGCTCGCGCGGCGTCAGCGCCTCGGGCGCGTAGGAGCGCTTGTGCTTGAGCAGATGCCGGAGATCTTCATAGGCCAGGATGCGGTAAAGCCGGCCGCGCCGGTCGAAGCAGGCCGCGAGCTGGAAGTCGGTCACATAGGCGCGACCGTCGCGGCCGACCAGCCAGTTCTGTTCCTTGGCAAGATCGTTGTGGCAGATGCCGGCGCGGCGCAGCCGTCGCAGCGCGGCCTTGGCCGAGCGAAAATAGGCGAGGTCGCCATGCGGTTTCGCCAAATGCAGCGCGACACCATCGACGAAGCTGCGCACCAGCGCGCGGCGTCCGGCCCACAGCAGCTCGGGGCCGACATCGAGCCCCTTGGCGAGTGCCAGCGCATGCGTCTCACGGGCGAACAGATGGCGCGCCAAAAGGAATGACCACCACGGCGCCTCGTCGAGGCGGCGCAGCACCGCGTCGACCTCGCCGTCATCGTCGCGGAAGCGGCCGCGTTCGACGGTCGAGAACACGTCGCGCTTGAGCAGCACGCCCTCGGTCCAGCGCGCCGAGAGTGTTGCGGCGTCGTCTTTGGGAAGGTTCATCGAAAACTCACGCCGCAGCGGCAATGCGCAGGTGATCGGCGATCCAGCGATCGAGATCGGC
>NZ_JADPIT010000015.1:842794-856004 GCF_023073035.1 Bradyrhizobium sp. 62 | reverse complement strand
GCGCTCATCGCCTGCTTTTTGGCCACCGTCTTCTCGTTGCCGCGCAGTCGGCTTCCGTCGGGCTTCTTCGTCGGTGCGCTGGCGAGCGGCGGGAACAGGCCGAAATTGATGTTCATTGGCTGGAACGAGCGCGTGCCGGGCTCGACGGTCTCGATATGGCCGCCGGTGATGTGGCCGAGCAGGGATCCGAGCGCCGTCGTGACCGGCGGACTCGCAAGCGTCTCGCCGCGCACGTCCGCTGCCGCGTAGAGGCCAGCAATCAGGCCGACGCTGGCGGATTCCACATAGCCCTCGCAGCCCGTCATCTGGCCGGCAAAGCGCAGCCGCGGCTGCGCGCGCAGGCGCAATTGGCCGTCGAGTAGCTTTGGCGAGTTGAGAAAGGTGTTGCGATGCAGGCCGCCGAGGCGAGCAAATTCGGCGTTCTCCAGCCCCGGAATGGTGCGGAAGATGCGTTGCTGCTCGCCGTATTTCAGCTTCGTCTGGAAGCCGACGATGTTGTAGAGCGTGCCGAGCTTGTTGTCCTGGCGCAGTTGTACGATCGCGTAGGCCTTAGTGGTGGGATCGTGCGGATTGGTGAGGCCGACCGGCTTCATCGGCCCGTGGCGAAGAGTCTCGGGGCCGCGTTCCGCCATGACCTCGATCGGCAGACAGCCGTCGAAATACGGCGTGTTGGTCTCCCATTCCTTGAATTCGGTCTTCTCGCCGGCGACCAGCGCTGCGACGAAGCCGTCATACTGCTCCTTTGTCATCGGGCAGTTGATGTAGTCGGCGCCGGTGCCGCCGGGGCCGACCTTGTCGTAGCGCGACTGGAACCAGGCCGCCGACATGTCGATGGATTCGCGGTGCACGATCGGTGCGATCGCGTCGAAGAAGGCGAGAGCGTTCTCGTCGGTCAGCTCGCGGATCGCGTCGGCCAGCGGCGCCGAAGTGAGGGGGCCGGTCGCAACGATGACGTTACTCCATTCGGCGGGCGGCAGGCCTGCAACCTCGCCGCGCGCGATCTCGATCAGGGGATGGTCGTTAAGCGCTTTGGTGACGGCCGCGGAGAAGCCGTCGCGGTCCACCGCCAGCGCGCCGCCGGCGGGCACCTGGTTGGCGTCGGCTGCGCGCATGATCAGCGAGTCGAGGCGGCGCATCTCGGCATGCAGCAGGCCGACGGCGTTATTGGCGGCATCATCCGAGCGGAACGAATTCGAGCAGACGAGCTCGGCAAGCCCGTCGGTGCGGTGTGCCTCGGTCGTGCGGGTCGGCCGCATCTCGTGCAGCACCACGGGCACGCCGGATTTGGCCACCTGCCAGGCGGCTTCGGAGCCGGCAAGGCCTGCGCCGATCACGTGCACGGTATTTGATTGGGGTCCTGTCATGGGGCGGACAGGTAGCGCTTTTCGGCGGTCAGTGGAATCGCCGAGATCGAGTTTTCTGCCTCCGGATGCGACAACGCCCGCACGAGGCGGGCGCTATCGGTTCGTCCGGTTTAGGGCTGAACGATATCAGCCCTGATACTGACCGGCGGCAACGCGCGGAATGTCCGAGCGATCGAGGCCGATGTCGGCCAATTCGCGATCGCTGAGCTGGGACAGCTCGGCAACATTGCGCTGATAGTCCCGGAAAGCCTGGATCATACGGATGAGCGAGAGCAGCATTGGTAGTCTCCTGTAGTTCGATTCAGCTCTTGCCCGAGCCTCATCGTTGAAATGAATATAGGTGAGAGTGGTGCAGTGCGAAAGTTCCGATGTTGCGATGCAGCTAAGCGCTCAATGCATGGCACTGGTAACGGACGATTAACCCGAAAGCACTCCCGCCCAAAGCGTAGGCGGAACAGGGGGCATGTTGTTAAAAATGCCCGTTAATTCACGGATTTAATCTTAGCCAGCCGGTTCCATTCCAAAGTCAAATAGGCTGCTTTCCGGTCGTCGCAAGGTGATTGATAGCTCCTATACCCAAGTCTCGCATGCGCGAATCGCATGCTCGGTGAAGTATAAAAGTGAACTTGAGTTCATCTGGACGGCTTGCGCGGACACCTTTCCACTGTGGCCGGCGATTCACCCGACGCCCGCGGATCGACGTGACGAACGGCGGCCAGGCAGGGACGAGTTCATTCCGTTTGGTCAGCCCCAACCGCCGCCCCGGGCGCGGTGCACACAAGCCGAACGTGTGCCGTTGATTACAACGTGTAACGAAAATCAGAAATTTTGCATGTGGCTCTGCGTGGCGCGCAACATCACGCAATTCTCGCGGGGAGGGCCGGTCGTCAGGCGATCGGCCCTACGCGTTTTGACGAGGAGCTGCTAAGGGGCGCGCGCGAGCTGCGTGGCGAAATAAGCGATGGTCTTCGAATAGACCTCGCTTTTGTTCCACTGCTGCAGCACCGCGAAGTTCGGACTGCCCGGCTGCCAATCCTTGCCCTTCTGCCAGCCATAACCGGCAAGATAGTTCGCGGTGGAGGCGAGCACGTCGGGGGCGTTGTGCAGGAGATCGCGCTTGCCATTGCCGTCGAAATCGACGGCGTATTTCATCCATGACGACGGCATGAACTGGGTCTGGCCAAGCTCGCCGGCCCAGGCACCCTTCATGTCGGCCGGTGCAAGGTCGCCGCGCTGGACGATGCGGAGCGCATCCAACAGCTCGGCGCGAAATTGTTCGGCGCGGCGGCAGTCATAGGCCAGCGTCGCCAGCGAGCGGATGGTCGCGAACTTGCCGGTATTGACGCCGAAATCGGTCTCGAGACCCCAGATCGCGACCAGCACCTCGCCGGGCACGCCGTAGGTCTGCTCGATGCGCGACAGCACCGAGCCATATTGCTTCATCATGTTGGAGCCGCGCGTCAGGCGCGGCGGCACCATGCGGCCGGAAAACTCCTCGAAGGTCTGGCTGAAGACCTTCTGCGAGCGGTCGCGGTTGAGCACGCTCTGATCGAGCGTCACACCGGCGAGCCCGGCGGAAATGGCCTGTTGCGAGACGCCTTTGGTCGCGGCGTCGGTTTTGAAGTCTGCAAGCCACGCGTCGAAATTGCCCGAACCGCAGGCAACCGCGGCGAGCGCTGGCTGAGCGGATAGGATGGATGCGGTGATGGCTAAGGCTGCGAGGGCGAGACGAGAAATCGTCGGGGTCATTCGAGCAAATAAATTCCGTGAAGTGATCTGACCGGCGGGCGCAATCTCGATGGAAACCGCGGCCAAAGCAAGGCGTATGACAGTGTGCGATCCTGCCCGCTCCGGGGCAGGATCGCACGTCACGATATCGTCAGGCGTCGGTCCGATTGCGCCAGGGGAAGAGGTTGGCGGGGAAGTCGGCGGCCGGCTTGCGTGGACGATGCGGCGGAGGCGGCACCGGACGCGCGCCCGGATCGGCGGCGATTACCTTGCGGTAGAGATGCCAGGTGGCATGGCCGAGCACGGGGACGACCACGGCAAGGCCGAGGAAGGCGGGAATCGTGCCCAGCGCCAGCAGGACGGCCACGATCAGGCCCCAGGCCGCCATCGGCACCGGGTTCTTCGCGACGACGCGCAGCGACGTCACCATGGCCTCGAACGCGCCGGCATGGCGGTCGAGCATCAGCGGGAACGACACGGCGCTGATGCAGAGCGCGGCAAGGGCGAACAGGAAGCCGGTGCCGCAGCCGACCACGATCAGCCACCAGCCTTGCCGGCTCGTGAGAACGCGCGTCAAAAAATCCGAGATCCCGGACGCGCCCTCATAGCCGAAAGCGGCGACGTAGATCGCCTGCGCGGTCGCAACCCAGGTTACGAACAGGGCCAGCAGCAGCGCGCCCAGACCGAGCATGGCGCCGAAGGAGGGCGAACGCAGCACCTCCATGGCATCCCATGCGCTGGCCTCCTCATAGCGCTCGCGCCGGCTGGAGAGCTCGTAGAGACCGAGCGCCGCGAACGGGCCGATTAGCGCGAAGCCCGCGGCCAACGGAAACAACAACGGCAACACTGAATAGCCCATCACCACGCGGGCGAGCACGAGGCCCAGCACAGGATAGATCACGCAGAGGATGATGGCGTGGCTCGGCACCGCCTTGAAATCGTCCCAGCCGCGCTTGAGCGCATCGTGCAGATCGGAGAGTTGGATGGTTCGGATCACCGGTCCAGCCGCTTCTGCGGTCTGGGCCACGGTGGGGACATTGCCCTGGTAGAGTGTGGCCATGGTCGCTAGCTCCCTTGCCATGCAGCCGCATCTGGCGCCAGCAAACGGCGCAAGCGGCCGCTATTCTGAGTTTCGCGATTCCCAACCAGACGCTCGAATTCCGGATGGCACGCGAACCGAATGTCAAGCGTACGCCCATTTGCGAGTCCTGTCCCTCACGCTTGGGTGAGATTCGATGCCGCAGCGCAACCTCGATGATGTCATTCGGTCGTCATTTCGCCGTAGATAAGCTGATGCTGCTTGTTGGTCCGCGGAACTTTGCGGGTGCAACGACGCAACTTGGTCTATAAGTGCCACTCAAGGCCCTCCAGCGGGTCCTTTTCGGGGAGCAGACATGAGCATTTTCGGGAAAATTATGGGCGCGATCTTCGGTAGCCAGCCAGCTTCCGCCGCGCCCGCAGGCAGCGCACCGTCGGGCAGTGCGCCCGCAGGGGCCGCGCCGAGCGGATCGGCGTCCGCGGCGACGGTGGACGTCGCCTCGATCGTCGACGCGGCGGCCGCCGCGCACAAGGGCGAGAAGCTGGAATGGCGCACCTCGATCGTCGACCTGATGAAGGCGCTCGACATCGATTCCAGCCTCGCCGCGCGCAAGGACCTGGCCAAGGAGCTCGGCTACAGCGGCGACACCAACGATTCCGCGACCATGAACGTCTGGCTGCACAAGCAGGTGATGTCCAAGCTCGCCGCGAATGGCGGCAAGCTGCCGCCGGAGATCAAGCACTGACCGATCGCCCGGTCGCAATCCAAGGGTCCGCGATCGCGCGGGCCCTTTTGCATTCAGGCGACGAGATCCGCATCTTCCGGATGCCTGTCGAGATAGTCGACGACGAAGCCGCAACCGGCGATCACCTTCCTGCCGTCGCGGCGGATCAATTCCAGCGCGCCCTTGACCAGCTCGGAGCCGATGCCCCGGCCGCGCAGCGCGCGCGGCGTCTCGGTGTGGGTGATGATCACCGCCGACGGCGTCAGCCGGTAATTGGCGAAGGCGATCTCGCTGCCGACATCGAGCTCGAAGCGGCTTCTGTCCTTGTTGTCCCGTACCGATGGCGCCATGGAAAATCCTTCCGACCTGCTGCTTGCCTTTGATCTAGGCGTCTGAACCGGCCCTTGCCAAGGTGCGACCAAGAGTGGTTGCCGCAGGGGAGATATCCGGAAAATGCGTGTCCCGCTCAGCCTCATCGCGCTGCTCGCCGCGCTCATCTCGCCGGCTCCGGATCCGGCGTTGGCGGCCGGCGGTCCGGCCTGGGAGGCCTGCGTCGGATTGGCCAGCACGCCGGACGAGCGGATCAAGGCTTGCTCGACCGTGATCGAAACGAAGAGCGAGAGCGGACCCCGGCTCGCCGGCGCTTATTGCAATCGCGGTCATGGCCTCACCGAGAAGCGCGAGCTCGACGCGGCGCTGTCCGATCTCGACGAGGCGATCAGGCTCGACCCCGGCTATGCCTGCGCCTACAATAATCGGGGCCGTGTCTACAGTTTAAAGCGCGACTACGATCGCGCCATCGCCGATTACGACCAGGCGATCAAGCTTGATCCCTCGCTGGCGCTGGCCTACGGCAATCGCGGCGAGTCGCGTTTCAACAAGGGCGATCTCGACGGTGCGTTCGCCGACTTTGACGCCGCGATCAAGCGCGATCCCAAATACGCCATGGCCTATGCCAATCGCGCACTGGTGTATTACCGCAGGCGCGACATGGCGCACGCCATCGCCGACTACACCGTGCGGATCAAGCTTGCGCCCGATCTGCTCGCTTATATCGACCGCGGCAACGTCTATCGCGACAGCGAGCAGCTCGATCGCGCCGCCGCCGATTATGGCGAGGCGATCCGTGTTGCGCCGACCGACGCGCGGGGCTGGCGCAATCGTGGCATGATCCGGCTCTATCAGGGCGACAGCAAGGGCGGCGTTTTTGATTACGACAAGGCGCTGCAATACGATCCCTCCGACGTGTTCTCGTGGAACAACCGCGGACAGGCCAAGCTGCGGCTCGGCGACAAACAGGGCGCGATCGCGGATTTCAGGAAGGCGCTGGAATTGAAGCCGGGCTTGGCGACGGCGCAGGAGTCGTTACGGAAGCTCGGGGCGTTGTAGCTCTCGGCCGCTTCTCGCGACGACGGGGCTGCACCTCCATCAGGCTCTGAGAGTCCGGATGCTTCAATCGGTCGCCTTGGCGAGCCTGGAATCCTCCGGCTGCGCCTGCGGGCGCAGGCATCCCTGGCAGATGACTAGGGAACGGTTGACCCTGGCGTCCTGTTCCGCCTCGATGCCGTCCTGCGCCTGCCACCATTCCTTCGAATAGGGCTGAAGCCCGGCTTGCGACCTGTTGCGCTCGGATCGGGCGACCCGTGTTGGCTCTGAGGCAGCGCGCGAATGATTGGGATTTTCGCCGGCGCCGTCCCAGGCGTAACGCGCAGGCTTGAAAGCGGGATCGGAGGCGAGGTGCGCTTGTGGGCCCACGGCACATCCGGCAAGCGCCAGCGATAACAGGAGGAGGGCGGGCGCTTTGACCATGATGCGGCACTCTTTACGCGTGAACTGACCAAGGTTGCGCCGATCATGTTTAAAATTTCCTGAACGATCGCGGCTGCGCTGAGGACCAATGCCAATGCGATATCTGATCCTCCTGCTCGTACTGTTCGCAACCGCTGCGCGCGCCGACAACGCAAAGCCGTTCAATCCCGCCGACTATCCGCCCGGCGTGCAGAAGGCTGTGCGCTACGCCTACGAGGAATGCGAGAGCCAGGGCGGCGGCGCGGTGACTTTTGCGGTCGATACGGTGCGCAGGATCGACCTGACCGGTGACGGCCGCGATGACTACATCGTCGATTTCCGCGACACCAAATGCGGCGATCGCGAGACGACCTATTGCGGAACCGGCGGCTGCGTCATGAACATCCTGGTCACGTTGCCGGACGGCAGTGTGCAACCCGTCTTCGATGGCCATGTCCGTAGCTACGAGATCAAGCCCAAGCCAACGAAGCGGGGTGCGGGGCGCACCATCCGCTTCGATCTGCATGGCAGCTATTGCGGCGGCTTTGGTGCGCAGGCCTGCGTCAAGGAGAAGGCCATCACGGCTACGCCGTTCGCGTTCAAGCAGCCGTAGGGCAGGCGTGCGGCCGACGGCCTTGCGAGGTCGTGGGCGATGGCGATAAATGGGCTGCAATGAGCGGGCGGCTCGCGTGCCGTCCGCCGCCGAAGAGGAAGCCCGATGCAGCCCCTGCGCATGTCCCGCCGCGTCATGAATCTCGCTCACATGCTGACCCAGAATGCGCGGCGGCATGGGGCGCGTCCCGGTTTCGTTTGGGGTGACAAATCCTGGACATGGCGCGAGATCGATGCGCAGGTCTCGGCGCTGGCGGCAGCTCTCGCGGCGCGCGGCATCGCGAAGGGCGACCGTATCCTCGTCCATTCCAAGAACGGCGACGAGATGTTTTTCTCGATGTTCGCGGCGTTCCGGCTCGGTGCCGTCTGGGTACCCACCAATTTCCGACTGATGCCGGACGAAGTGACTTATCTTGCGCAGGCCTCCGGCGCGAAGGCGTTTCTGTGCCACGTCGATTTTCCCGAGCACGCCGCGGCCGTGAGCGGTGGCGCGCTCGAATTCACCTGGAGCATCGACGGTCGGGCGCCATTTGCCGAAACATCGGTTGCGGATGCCGTTGCGTCGCGCGCCGGCACGATGGTCGAGAACGTCGCGGTCGAGCACGACGATCCCTGCTGGTTCTTCTTCACATCGGGAACCACCGGCCGCTCCAAGGCTGCGGTGCTCACCCACGGCCAGATGGGTTTTGTCGTCACCAACCATCTCGCCGATCTCACGCCCGGCGTCACCGAAGCGGATGCCTCGCTGGTGGTGGCGCCGCTGTCGCATGGCGCCGGCGTGCATCAGCTGGTTCAGACCGCGCGCGGCGTGTGCACCGTGCTGCTGCCGACGGAGAAATTCGACATCGACCAGGCGTTCCGCCTGATCGAGGCGCATCGGGTCAGCAATCTCTTTGTGGTGCCGACCATTCTGAAGATGATGGTCGAGCATCCCGCCGCCGACAAATACGACCACTCCTCGCTGCGCCAGGTGATCTATGCGGGTGCGCCGATGTATCGCGAGGACCAGAAGGCTGCGCTGAGGAAGCTCGGCAAAGTCATCGTGCAGTATTTCGGTCTCGGCGAGGTGACCGGCAACATCACGGTGCTGCCGGCGGCGCTGCATGATCCCGAGGACGGGCCGCACGCGAAGATCGGTACCTGTGGCTTCGAGCGTACCGGCATGCAGGTCTCGATCCAGGACGACGAGGGCCGTGAACTCGGCGCCAACCAGAGCGGCGAGATATGCGTGATCGGCCCCGCGGTGCTGGCCGGCTACTACGACAATCCCGAGGCCAACGCGAAGGCGTTCCGCAACGGCTGGTTCCGCACCGGCGATCTCGGCCACATGGACGAGGAGGGGTTCGTCTACATCACGGGACGAGCCTCCGACATGTACATCTCCGGCGGCTCCAACATCTATCCGCGCGAGATCGAGGAGAAAATCCTGACCCATCCTTGCGTCGGCGAGGTTGCGGTGCTCGGCGTGCCCGATGCGACCTGGGGCGAGGTCGGCGTTGCCGTCTGCGTCGCGCGCGAGGGCGCCAAGCCGGTGAGTGAAGCGGAGATGGCGGCCTTCCTCGGCCCCAAGGTGCCGCGCTACAAGATGCCGAAGCGGTTCTTCTTCTGGGAGGCATTGCCGAAATCCGGCTACGGTAAGATTCCGAAACGGATGGTTCGCGACGAGCTCGAGGCGCGCGGCCTGCTCGATCTCGACAAGGTACGGGCGGGCTGAGCGAAGGTCATGCGCAGCATCAAGCAGCCCGGCGCGCCGGTCGCCGAACGCATCCAATGGGTGGAGGCCAGGGGACGCGCTTTCTCCTTCACGCTTCAAGCGGGTCTGCCGCTGCTGGAGGCGGCGCGCCGCGGTTTTGCCGCGGAGGGATTTGCCGGTGGTGTGCTCAACTTCGGGCACGGCACGCTCGGGCCGTTCGGCTACGTCATGCCGGCGCTGTCGAAGACCAGCGAGAACGCCGCGTTCTACAGCGACACATTCCGGCCAAGCGGCGTGACGCGCACCAGGCTCGGCAGCATGACGCTGGGCACGCGCGATGGCGCGCCGTTCTTTCATTGCCATGGGCTGTGGACGGAGGCCGATGGCTGCGCCAGTGGCGGCCACATGCTGCCGGACGAGACTGTTGTCGCCGAGCCGTTCGAGGTCGAGGCCTTCGGTATCGATGGTGCGGTGTTCACCGCAGAGCCAGATCCCGAGACCAACTTCAAGCTGTTCGGGCCGGTGGCGGCTGCGCGCACCGGCGCACGCACGACCAGCCGCGCTTTCGCGCTGCGGCTGCGCCCCAATCAGGATTTCGCCCTCTGTCTCGAAGACTTCTGCCGCGCGCAAGGCATCGCGCGCGCGAAAATCCACGGCGGGGTCGGCTCGACCATTGGGGCGCTCTTTACCCATGGTGGCGTGACCGAACCCTTCGCGACCGAGCTTGCGGTAACAGCCGGCACGATTGCGGTGGGCTCCTCCGGCGCGCTCGAAGCCGCACTCGACGTTGCCCTGATCGACTACACCGGCGGTTTGGCGGAGGGCCGTCTGATCCGTGGCGACAATCCCGTGCTGATGACCATGGAGCTGGTGCTCGAGGTGTTGGGCTAGTCCCGGCGAGCGATCATCAGTGGGTGCGTAGCTTGGCAATGGCCAAGTACGTGGAGTCACTGATCCCCGAACCGGATCCCTGAAAGAGGTTGAGCAGAGGGGATTGACCCTGGCCGGTGCTCTGGCTGTTTCTGATGTCATACATGGCGGAGAAACGGTTCAGCAGCTTCGTAACCTTCGCGGGATCGGACAGATCCTTGATCTTCATGAACCTGTCCACGAACTTGGCCTGCTGATCGATCGGCATCGCCGCCATCGAGTCAGGCAAATCGAAGGTGGTCCTGAACACCTCTGAAAGAGCCTTGTCCGCAAGGATGTCGTACGCGGACGTGATGTCCCCCGCCTTTCGTTGGAAATAGAGCGCCAGGCGCACGCCGGGATTCGCATCGCCTTGCTGCTGCTCCAGGCTTTGCTCGACATAGTTCGCTTGTGTTTCCCGAAATTGATCCCGCTTCTGTGGACCCATCATCGGAAGACGCGCGACGTTGCCCTTGCTGTCGAAATTGAACGACGCGACGATTTCGGCAAAGCGAGGATCGCTCTCGGTGTTCGCGAAGCTCTTTGGATCGTTCAGATCGGAGCTGAAGACCTTCCCGAGAAATTCGGTGCTGACCTTCTTGGGATCCAGACCCTTGGCCAGGAGAATGAAATCGACCATCGGCCTGTTTGCGAGAAGATCGGACACACTGTCGATGCCGGCGATGGCTTGCTGATAGGCCGACGCATCCTTCGTGGCCTGTGCCCGAACCGCGGCCTGCTGCTGGGGAGTTGCCGTGCTTGCGCTCTTCGCCGCTCCAATGACGTAGTCCTTGGCGATCTGGAGGACTTCAGCCGAGTCCTGAGCCACCAGGGGAGTCGTCAGATTGCCTTTTGCGTCGAAGTTGAAGGCGCGGGCCAGCTCCAGATACCGATTGTCCTTGAGGGTATAGACGTAGCTCTCGGGGTCGTTGAGGTCGCTTTCGAGCACGGCCTTGACAGTCGCCGGTGGGACGTTTGCGGGATCGAGCCCGACGGCTCCCAGCGCAAAATCATACACGCCTGGTGTCGATACGAACGTCTGGGCTGAATTGATCTTGAGGATGGCAGTTCTGAATTGCCTGATTGCGAAAGCTTCGTTCAACGGGCTTGCCGCCGAATAGACGGCGGACTTGCTGTCGTCGAACTTCTGTTTCGTGATCGTGACATTTGCAGCAGTCTGCGCCGACACACCTGACGGAAGCGAGCCGTCGGGCGAAAACTCGAACGCGCCGGCCAGGTCGACGAACCCGCCAATCGTCCCTATCTGGTCGCTGAGGCTGGAAATGCTGCTCGCATATGACTCCAGGTGATATTTTTCGACCAGGATCTGGACGTTCAACTGGGTCACGTTCGCGCCCGGTTGCGATAATTGGGCGGTGTAGTCTGCGATCCTTGAAGTGGCCGCGGTGACATCCGATCGGGCCTGAGCAAGATCGGCGTTGAGGCCACTCAGCTGAGAAGCGAAAGTGGTGTTGACGTAGCTGTTTGGATCGGACGGATCGCTGCGCAAGACCTGACTTATCGTGTCACGCGACCACTTGCTTTGATCGATGCCGTACGCCGAATAGACATAATTGCGAAGTCGGTCGTTGTTCAGGAGCTGGTCTGCACTGCTGATGTTGCCGATTTCGGCGCTGTAGTAATTCGAGTCGCTGGCAAGTGCATCGACCTGGCTCTTCCTGGTCGCCGTGTACAGACCGATCATCTCATCGGTCTGGTTCTCCGATTGCGCAACCGGCGTGGCGCTGCCATTGAAGGAAAATGCCGCGGCGAACTCGCGGTAACGCTTGTCGACCAGCTTGTTGACGAAGCTGTTTGCGTCGGAGAGGTCGCTCTCCAGCACCTTTTTCATGAAGGCCTTGGCGTAGGCCATGTCTTCCAGGCCATACGCCTTCGTTGCATAGTGATAAAGGCGATAGTCTTTCATGAAGTCGTCGACGGACTTCACCTTGCCGATGTGGGCTTTGTAGTAGGCGGCCTCTCGCGCCACGTCCTGTTGCTGTTCGACCCGCGTCAAGGACTGCTTGAGATTGCGCGTGATGTAGCTGTAACTGAAATACGTTGATACCATCGCGCACTCCTCGCGGCTCTTACGGTCCCGGACGTCCCTCAATCATTGCGGGGTCGCGAGGTGGGGGCGGGTCTCATGCCTGCCGACTGCCTCAGAGCTGCGTTCTCTAAGGCGATTTCGGACCGCAATTCCAGATTCCAGTTTGCCCTCGCCACGCGTGTCGGGTTTGTCGCTGTATGTTTCTCAAATGCAGCTTTCGCGAGGGTTGCGTTCCGGATATGTTCTAGCGTCCCGACGGGACGGAATGGATCGGAAACCGGACATGAGCCGAACGGACATGAGCCGAAGAAGCAGCCGAACGATCAACCTGCCGGCGCCTTACCTGAAGCGGGTCTGGCTCGACCCGTCGCAAGTTCGCGATCGCGAGGCTTATCCGTTTTGCCTGCCCATCTTTCCGGATGATTTCGATCTCAACTTCGACGCCGCCATCACGATCATCGTCGGAGAGAATGGCACCGGGAGGTCGACGATCCTCGAAGGGATCGCAGCGCTCACCGGCTACGACGACGCCGGTGGCGGCAAGGGTTACATGCCGGTCGATCACTCCGAAGCGCGGGAGAAGATGGGTGGCCAACTCTCCAGGGCGCTGCGCGCAAGCTGGCTGCCGAAAATCACGAATGGCTGGTTTTTTCGCGCCGAGAGCTTTTTCTCGGTGGCGCGATATCTCGACAAGGCCGCACGTGATGCCGGGCAGGTCGGCCCCGATTTCCTGTCGCATTCCCACGGCGAAGGATTCCTGCGCTTCTTCGAGGAGCGCTGCCAGCGCCAGGGCATTTTCATCTTCGACGACCCTGAATCGGCGTTGTCGCCGGCGCGCCAGATCGAATTTCTGAAGCTGCTGCGACGCATGGAGGATTCCCGCATCTGCCAGGTCATCATGGCGACCCATTCGCCGATGCTGATGGCCTATCCCAACGCACAACTGCTTCGGCTCGGGAAATACGGCCTGGAGCCGACGACGGTGGAGCAGACCGATCATTACCGGGTGATGCGGGAGTTCTGTGACGACCCGCGCGGGTTCGTAGAGACGACGCTGGCGGAGTGATCGAGCGGCGTGACCGGCACTCACTGTCTCGGTCGTCATTGCGAGGGAGCCCTTGCGACGAAGCAATCCAGAGTCTCTCCGCGGAGGTACTCTGGATCGCTTCGCTGTGCTCGCAATGATGGAGCGAGCAGCATTCGTTGTTCTCCACCAACTCGCTTCTGAATCGTAGACACATCTTCGCCTCCTCGCGGCACATCGCGCCCGAGCTTTGCCGTATTCTTTGCCCTTAAAAATGCC
>NZ_JADPIT010000015.1:827505-842607 GCF_023073035.1 Bradyrhizobium sp. 62 | reverse complement strand
CGTCGCCTTGCGGATGGCTGATGCTGCGGACCCGGTCGGGCCGCCACATCACCGCAACACTTGGCACACAGACCCCGGCGCCAGGACCACACGATTTTGCCGTACGCAGGCTGCACCGGTCGTGTGCGCGACGCCTTCGCTCACGGTTTCCCGCCCTGCAAAGCCCTTCGCGCCGGCGCCGCCTGCGTCCACCACGTCCCATCCCGCGTTCGTGACGATCGCGATCCGCCCCTCGGCCGGGTTGGGATGGCTTTCTATATGCTAATCCGAAATGCGGATAAAGAGAAATATTTTTACCTGACGTGATTGACCTGCCATTGGGTGTTTTGCCCACAGGGCGGCGCAAGGAGTTGTGGGCCTGCGAGGCATCCGCCGTAACGCCGCCATGAACCGGTCTCCCCTCGGCCCCAAAATGCGCTAGGATGATCGGAGCGCGCCTGAAGCCGCGCATGATCAACGAGACGCATGAGGAAACGAGATGAGGGTGACGATTGGACGGCGCACGGTCCTGGCTGCGGTGCTGACTTCCGTGGGCGCGGCGGCTTTGACGGCGGCGTTTGGCCCGGCTTCGACACCGGCCTGGGCCCATGGGCCGACCCGGCAGAAGGTGCGCGAATCCATCGAGATCAATGCTGCCCCGGCCAAGGTGTGGGCCGCGGTCGGCAATTTCCAGGACATGAGCTGGCTGCCGCCGGTCACCAAGACCGAGGGCGAGAAGGGCAACGAGATCGGCGCGACGCGGAAGCTGACGCTGACGGGAGGCGCGACCGTCGAGGAGGAGCTCTACAAGTTCGACTCCGCCGCGATGAGCTATTCCTACCGGATCACCAATGTGGACGTGAAGGTGCTGCCGGTGACCAACTACTCCTCGACGTTGACGGTGACGCCGAGCGCCGACGGCAAGGCCTCGACGCTGGAATGGGCCGGCGCGTTCTACCGCGGCTTTCCCAACAACGATCCGCCGCCGGAGCTGAGCGACGAGGCCGCGGTCAAGGCGGTCAAGGGGCTGTACCAGGCCGGCCTCGAAGCGCTGAAGAAGAAGGTCGAGGGCGGAAGCTGACGGTGCGGGCGCTGGTCCTGGCGGCGCTCGCCGCCAGCCTTTGCCTGGACGGCATCGTGCACGCCTCCGCCGAAGAGGCGTTTGTCACCAACCAGCTCAGCGACGATCTGATGGTCGTGGACCTCGCCACGGCACGCAGCGTCGCGACCATCCCGATCGGCGGCAAGCCCGCTGGCGTCGCCGTCAGCGCGGACGGGCGCTTTGCCTATGTGACGAGCCCGGATGCCAAGGCCGTGACCGTGGTGGACGCAGCAACGCGGCAGGTTGCGGGGCGGATCGAGGTCGGCGGCGGGCCGCTCGGCATTGCGGTCGCGCCTGATGGCCGCACCGTCTATGTCGCGGACTGGTATGCGGCGGCCGTGCGGGTGATCGACGCGGCGAGCCGCAGCGTCACGGCCAGCATCGCGGTCGGCGCCTCGCCGTCGGGCCTGGCGGTGACGCCGGATGGCAAGCTGCTGCTCTCGGCCGACCGCGACGACGACAGCGTCTCGGTGGTCGACACCGCGACGCGCCTGCGCAGGGCGACCATCAAGGTCGGAACGCGTCCGTTCGGCGTCACCATCGATGCCGACGGCAGGCGCGCGTACACCGCCAATGTCGGCTCCAACGACGTCTCCGTGATCGACATCGCCGAAGCGCGCGAGATCGGCCGCGTGCCGGTCGGGATGCGGCCCTATGCGGTGGCGCTGGCGCAGGGCCGCGGCTTCGTCACCGACCAGTATGGCGGCACCGTGAGCGTGTTCGACCTGGCGACACTGAAGCCGATCAAGCGCATCACTGTCGGCGACTATCCCGAAGGCATCAATGCAACCGCCGACGGCAAGCGGATCATCGTCGCCTGCTGGGAGAGCAACACGCTCGATATTATCGATGCGGTCGAGCTGAAGGTGATCGGCGAGGTCAAGACCGGCGACGGTCCGCGCGCGTTCGGGGCGTTTTTGCGGAGGACGGAGTAGGGGGCGTGTAGCCCGCATGAGCGGAGCGACATGCGGGACAGGGCTCTCCTCATCCACCGGCGTTCCCGGATGTCGCTTCGCTCATCCGGGCTACTGCACCGGGGCACAGCGTCCAGACAATCTCATCCATCTGCTCAAACATGTGATCCGGCGCCAGCGCCCGCAGCGCCGCCGGCGCCGCATAACCCCAGCCCACCGCGCCGCAGGCAATCCCCACGGCGCGCGCCGCCTCCATGTCGCGCACCTCGTCGCCGATCGCGATGACCTTGCCCGGCGCCACGCCGGCGCGCCGCATGACCCGTCGGAATTTCGCGGGCTTGCCGAACAGCGAGGCCGCGCAATCGAAATGCGCGAACAGGGCCGCGCAATCACCGAGCTTCTCGCGCGCATTGGCTTCGCTATCCGACGTCACCAGCGCCAGTTGCACGCCGTTACCGGCCAGCCTTTTCAACATCGCCTCGACGCCCGAAAACAACGCAATCTCCGCCGCCGCCTCTCCCTTCAGCCGCCGCGCGTGACGCGCGATCGCCGGCAGCTTCCACAAGGGCACCTCGAGCCGGCTGAGAATCTCGCGCGACGAAGCATTCCGCAGCCCCTCGATATCCTCATCCGCGACGCGGCGGAAGCCGAAGCGATCGGCGACGTCGTTGATGGTGCGCAGGAACCACGGAAAGCTGTCGGCCAGCGTGCCGTCGAGATCGAAGATGGCGAGGGAGTAAGGCATGGAGACGAAGCTACACCGCTAGGCTTTCCACACCGTTTCCTCCGTCCATCCGAGTTGGTCGAATTCGGTGGCCCTGAGCGGCGCCTCTCCCTCGGCGAAGAACTCGTCCAGCTGGGGCGGGGGAACGTGCGTTTCAGACAGCATCGCGTGCGCCTGTCCGCGATGATGAATTTGATGCTGGAACAGATGCATGAGCAGCCGGTCACGACGTTCGGTCTGCACGCGGGTGTCGCGATTGATCCGCACGAGACCGTCGAGAAGCTCGGGCGTCAGTCCATCGCAGGCGGCAATCAAGCGCTTGTCGATCGCGGACTGCGCGGGTTTTAGCGCGGCAAGCGAAATGTGGGGCACTTCGTTCTTCCAAGCCGCCGGTCCCAGCCACCCGCCCTCCAGCGCATCGACATAGAAGAGGTCGATGACATGGATGTGGTTCAGCGTACGCTGCAGGCTCGGAAAGAAGCCGGTTCGTGCGGCTTCGAAGTCGGCCTGAGACAGCGTCGCGCAAGCGGTGAGCAGCCGGTGATTTGCCCAGGCATTATTGTGGGCGAACGCACGATAGGTTTGCACAAGTCCTGCAGGCAAGCTCAGTCTCCCTCAGACAATGTGTCGGCATGCTCTCGCTGCGTAACCTACTCCGCCGCCTCGCTCGCCGCGCGCCGCCGCTTCGGCTTCCGTGCCTTCGCCAGCACCGGCGCCAGGAACTTGCCCGTATAGCTTCTTGGCGCTTTCGCGATGTCTTCCGGAGGGCCCCAGGCGACGATCTCGCCGCCGCCGTCGCCGCCTTCGGGGCCGAGGTCGATGACCCAGTCGGCGGTCTTGATGACTTCGAGATTGTGCTCGATGACGACGACCGTGTTGCCCTGCGCGACCAGCTCGTGCAGCACCTCCAGGAGTTTCTTGACGTCGTGGAAATGCAGGCCGGTGGTCGGCTCGTCCAGGATATAGAGCGTGCGGCCGGTGGCGCGCTTCGACAGCTCCTTGGCCAGCTTGACGCGCTGGGCTTCGCCGCCCGAGAGCGTCGTGGCCTGCTGGCCGACATGGATGTAATCCAGACCGACGCGGTGCAGGGTCTGGAAGGTCTCACGCACGCGCGGGACCGCCTTGAAGAACTCGGCCGCTTCCTCGACCGTCATGTCGAGCACGTCGGCGATGCTCTTGCCCTTGAACAGGACCTCCAGCGTCTCGCGGTTGTAGCGCTTGCCCTTGCAGACGTCGCAGGTGACGTAGACGTCAGGCAAAAAGTGCATCTCGATCTTGATGACGCCGTCGCCCTGGCAGGCCTCGCAGCGGCCGCCCTTGACGTTGAAGGAGAAGCGGCCGGGTTCGTAGCCGCGCGCTTTCGACTCGGGAAGGCCGGCAAACCATTCGCGGATCGGCGTGAAGGCACCGGTATAGGTCGCGGGGTTGGAGCGTGGCGTGCGACCGATCGGCGACTGGTCGATGTCGATGATCTTGTCGATGTGCTCGAGGCCCTCGATGCGGTCGTGCGGTGCGGCGCCTTCGCTGGCATTGTTCAGCTTGCGGGCGATCGCCTTGTACAGCGTGTCGATCAGCAACGTCGACTTGCCGCCGCCGGAGACGCCGGTGACGCAGGTGAACAGGCCGAGCGGAATTTCGGCCGTGACGTTCTTGAGGTTGTTGCCGCGCGCGTTGACCACCTTGATGGTGCGGCGATGGTTCGGCGGACGCCGTTCCGGCACCTCGACCTCGAGCTCGCCCGTGAGATATTTGCCGGTCAGCGAGTTGGGGTTGCGCATGATTTCGGCGGGCGTGCCTTCGGCGATGATGTTGCCGCCATGCATGCCGGCGCCGGGGCCGATGTCGAGCACGTGGTCGGCGAGCAGGATCGCGTCCTCGTCGTGCTCGACCACGATTACGGTGTTGCCGAGGTCACGAAGTCGCTTCAGCGTGTCGAGCAGGCGCGCGTTGTCGCGCTGATGCAGGCCGATCGAGGGCTCGTCGAGCACGTAGAGCACGCCTGTTAGCCCCGAGCCGATCTGCGAGGCCAGACGGATGCGCTGGCTCTCGCCGCCGGACAGCGTGCCGGAGGAGCGGGACAGCGTGAGGTAGTTGAGGCCGACGTCGAGCAGGAAGGTGAGGCGCTCGCGGATCTCCTTGAGGATGCGGCCGGCGATCTCGTTCTGCTGGGTGTTCAGCGCCTCCGGCACGGTCTCGAACCACGCGCCGGCGCCCTTCACCGACATCTCGGAGATGTCGCCGATATGCTTGCCGCCGATCTTGACGCAGAGCGCCTCGGGCTTGAGCCGAAAGCCGTGGCACGCCTCGCAGGGCACGTCGTGGAAATACTTCGCCAGCTCCTCGCGCGCCCACTCGCTCTCGGTCTCGCGATAGCGGCGGTTGATGTTGGTGATGACGCCTTCGAACGGCTTCTTGGTGTCGTAGGAGCGGACGCCGTCCTCGTAGGAGAACTTGATCTCGTCCTCGCCGGAGCCATGGAGGATCGCGTTCTGCGTCTTCTTGGGCAGATCCTTCCACTTGGTGGTCAGCGTGAACTTGTAGTGCTTGCCGAGCGCAGTCAGCGTCTGAATGTAATAGGGCGACGAGGACTTGGCCCAGGGCGCGATCGCGCCCTTGCCGATGGCAAGTTCCTTGTCGGGAATGACGAGGTCTTCGTCGACATGCTGCTCGACGCCGAGGCCGCCGCAGGCGGGGCAGGCGCCATAGGGATTGTTGAACGAGAACAGCCGGGGCTCGATCTCGGGAATCGTGAAGCCGGAGACCGGGCAGGCGAATTTTTCCGAGAACAGCATGCGCTCGGGTCCGCTCTTGTCGTGGATCTTTGCGGTCTTCTTTTTCTCCTCGGCAGGCGCGGCCGCAGCGGCCGGTGCGTCGGCATATTCGATGACGGCGAGGCCCTCGGCGAGCTTCAGCGCGGTCTCAAAGCTCTCGGCAAGGCGCTGGCCGATGTCGGCGCGCACCACGATGCGATCGACGACGACGTCGATGTCGTGCGGGAATTTCTTGTCGAGCGTGGGCGCTTCCGCGAGTTCGTGGAAGGCGCCGTCGATCTTGACGCGCTGAAAGCCTTTCTTGAGCCATTCAGCGAGCTCTTTGCGGTACTCGCCCTTGCGGCCGCGCACGACCGGCGCGAGCAGATAGAGGCGCGAGCCCTCGGGCAGCGCCAGCACGCGATCGACCATCTGCGAGACAGTCTGGCTCTCGATCGGCAGGCCGGTGGCGGGCGAATAGGGCACGCCGACGCGCGCCCACAGCAGGCGCATATAGTCGTAGATTTCGGTCACCGTGCCGACGGTGGAGCGCGGGTTCTTCGACGTCGTCTTCTGCTCGATCGAGATCGCTGGCGACAGGCCGTCGATCTGGTCGACGTCGGGCTTCTGCATCATCTCGAGGAACTGGCGGGCATAGGCCGACAGCGATTCGACGTAGCGGCGCTGGCCCTCGGCGTAGATGGTGTCGAAGGCGAGCGAGGATTTGCCGGAGCCTGACAGCCCCGTGAACACCACCAGCTTATCGCGGGGAATCTCGACGTCGACGTTCTTGAGGTTGTGCTCGCGCGCGCCACGGATCGCTATTGCGCGCAGGTTTGATCCCGCGTTCTGTTGTTGGCGCTTCGCCTTGATCACTTCATCCATCCTGGTGGTCCTCAGGGAATCCAAAAGCGCGCGATCGCGCCAACTGAATAGGCGCGCTTCGCCCGGAACCGGGATCGGCGCCGATGGGTATGTGAGCGAACGTAGGAAGAACGGGGACGGATTTCCAGTGGCGTCTGCGAATCGTCAACCGATTGTTGGCACGCTGGCGGCATCTGGCAGGAGCAGGGCGGTGGAACTGCGCAGTAACGTGCCCGGCAAACAAAAAGGCCGGCGCGAGGCCGGCCTTTCGTAACACGATGGCGTCGATAGGGAAGATCAGTACTTCGCGACGATCGGGCCCCCGAAGTGATAGTTCACGCCGACCTGCACGGTGTGAAACTCGAGCGTGCCGGTGGGCAGGGCGCCCGAGAAGTAGGTCTCGCCGCCGAGGCTGCGAAAGAGGTACTCGCCCTTGACCGACCACTGCGGAGCGAAGAACGCTTCGACGCCCGCACCGACGGTCCAGCCGGAGTGCCACTTGCTGTCGGAAACGGTCACGCCGAGCGCGCTGATGCTGAGCTTGTTGTCGATCCAGGCGTAACCACCGGTGCCGTAGAACAGGACGTTGTTGACGGCGTAGCCGATGCGGCCGCGCACGGTGCCCATCGCATCGGTCTTCGAGCTGAGGGTGGTGCTGACGAGGCCGAAGCCGGGGACGGCAACGGGGCCGGTGACCGACGCGCTGACGTCAGCCCAGGCACCATCGGCCTCGATGCCGAACACGACATTGCCGGTCTGCCAGTTGTAGCCGGCGGTACCGCCGACGAAGCCGCCCTTCATCTTCGGGTCGGTCGAGGAATTTTCCCAGGCGCCGCCACCGACAACACCGAGGTAGAAGCCGGTCCAGTTGTAGACCGAAGCCATGGCCACCGGGGCCTTGGTGTAGGGACGCGCCGCCAGATCAGCGGCCGAGGCCGGGGCAGCGAGAGCGAACAAACAGGCCGAAGCCAACAAAACCTTTTTCATTTTCAACTAATCCCAGTCCCAGTTTCTGATTGTGCCTTCCACGATAGGGAAGGGCATCGGACTCACTTGCCCAACTGAGGCCGTACTTACACCATTGAAGCCGCAAGTTGTGTCACTGGAAAGCCACAGCGGCCTGAAAATGGTGCAATTACTGGCCTTTGGTTCCCCCAGGGGAACAGCAACGAAAAAGGCCGGCGCGAGGCCGGCCTTGCTTTGATGGATGTCAGTTCGATCAGTACCTCGCGATCACCGGACCGCCCCAGCGATAGTTCAGGCGGACGAGGCCCATGTCGACGTCCTGCCGAATCGGGTCGCTGCCGAAGACCCCACCCGGGGGCGTTGTGAAGCCGATCGTGCGATCGCCAAGGAAGATGTGGTCGTACTCAAAGCCCAGGGACCAGTTCGGGGCGAAGCCGAACTCCAGACCGGCCCCGACCGTACCACCCCAGCGAGTCTCCCGCGCCGAAGCCAGCAGCGCGCCCGCGACGGGCGTACCTGTAGCAGCGTAGATGTCGTACTTGTCGCCGACGACGGCGGCGCCGCCCTTCACGTAGAACAGCACGTTGTTCCAGGCGTAACCGACCTGACCGGTGATGAGGCCGAAAGCGTCGATGCGGGAACGGTTGCGATCACCCGTCACCAAAGCGGTACCCGGGAAGAGGGTGCTCACATTGTCGCCCCGGAAGTCGGCCCAGTTGCCTTGGCCTTCGAGACCGAACACCCAATTGGCGGACTGCCAGCGATAGCCGATCTGGCCACCGACGGTGCCCCCCGTCGCATTGTGACAGCCTTCGCCGACCAAAACGCCGGTCGCGGGCGTGACGAAGTCCCAGCACGTGTGGCTTGAGCCACCGCCGCCGTTGATGCCGATATAGAAGCCGCTCCAATCGTAGATGGTGGCAATCGCCGGCGCGGGGGCCTTGGTGTAGGGACGCGCGGCCATATCCGCCGCGCTCGCGGGAGCCGACAGGCCCATCGCCACTGCACCGATTGCACCAACAAGAAGCTTATTCATTGCCAGTCTCCCCAGGTTCGTCCGCTTCTTTCTTTCCCGAAGCGGCTGATCAGGCGCGCGGGCCCATATGAACTAAGTGCGAGGAAACCGTAGCTCTACGGGGCGGCAAAGTCCGTCTCCGAAATGCAACAAGAACGGGGCAGCGCGAGTACCCATAACTTACTGAACGTTAAGTTCTTTCCTCGTTTTCGGGAACCTACAAAGGCTCCAGCCGCTGCGCGCATTCCCGCACTACATTGGCCGATCGACGCCACACATCGATGCGTCGTTTCGCCAAGAACAAATCTGGAACGAACAGGAGGTCGATGCTATATGTGGGGATAACCGGAGGGGCGACGGACTGATCGTCGTCCGCAAGCGTTCGGCGAGCGTATAGGGTCGCCTCAACAGGCACGGCGGAACGCGCGGAGCGGACCGGCCTTCTTGAATTCAGTGGCATTCGGAGCGGAGAGCGGAGATGGCGGGAAGCGTCAACAAGGTCATTCTGGTTGGAAATCTCGGCAAGGATCCTGAAATCCGCCGCACCCAGGACGGGCGGCCGATCGCCAATCTGAGCGTCGCCACCTCGGAGACGTGGCGCGACAAGGCCACCGGCGAGCGCAAGGAAAAGACCGAGTGGCACCGCGTCGTGATCTTCAATGAAGGGCTCTGCAAGGTCGCCGAACAGTATTTGAAGAAGGGCGCCAAGATTTACGTCGAGGGTGCGCTCCAGACCCGCAAATGGACCGACCAGAGCGGCGTCGAGAAGTACTCGACCGAAGTCGTGCTGCAGGGTTTCAACTCCACCCTGACGATGCTGGACGGTCGTAGCGGCGGTGGGGGAGGCGGCAGCTTCGGCGAAGAGCCGGGCGGCGATTTCGGCTCCTCCGGTCCGGTCAGCAGCGCACCGCGGCGCCCCGTTGCCGCTGGCGGCGGTGGCCGCAACAGCGACATGGACGACGATATCCCGTTCTGAGCGATCCCGTTCTGAGAGCGGGGCGTTTCGATGCGGACGCGCCGGCCGGATGGTCGGCGCTTCTCATCTCGTGTCAGAAAATCCCACTAATCGGCAGGACGGGCTCGGGATTTCCGGGCCCGCTTCATGTTTCGGGAGAGCTCGGATTGCGGCTTGGCAAGCGCGCTGACGGGGCAAGCTCGCCGCGCGATTTTCGACGCGTGAGCGGCGATTTTGCAAGGGCGATGCGGGGGCTGTCCAAGACACCGCTCGCAAGGGCTTAAGTTGTTGGAAAAATAGGCGGAAAAAGCGCTTCCCAGATCGCCGCGAGGGTGGTTATCAGAGGCTCGATGCGCTATATGATTCCCAGATAAAACCTCACCGGATTTCCCCTTGGCTGACGACGACGACAAGCCCGGCGACCAGCCGGCGCAACCCTCGGATATTCGCCCCGTCTCCATCTTCGAGGAGATGAAGAAGTCCTATCTCGACTACGCCATGAGCGTGATCGTGGCGCGGGCGCTGCCTGACGCCCGCGACGGTCTGAAGCCGGTGCATCGCCGCATCCTGTACTCGATGAACGAGCAGGGGCACACGCCGGACAAGAAGTACGTCAAGTCCGCCCGCGTGGTCGGTGACGTCATCGGTAAATATCATCCGCATGGCGACCAGTCGATCTACGACGCCATGGTCCGGATGGCGCAGGACTTCTCCATGCGCGTGCCGCTGATCGACGGCCAAGGCAATTTCGGATCGGTCGACGGCGATCCCCCGGCTGCCTATCGTTATACCGAAGCCCGATTGACGAAGGTGGCGCTGGCTCTGCTGGCCGACATCGACAAGGACACGGTCGACTTCCAGCCGAACTACGATAACAACGAGACCGAACCGTCGGTCTTGCCGGCCAAGTTCCCCAACCTGCTCGTCAATGGCGCCGGCGGCATCGCGGTCGGCATGGCGACCAACATCCCGCCGCACAATCTCGGCGAGGTCATCGACGCCTGCGTCGCGCTGATCGACAACCCTGCGCTTACCATCGACGAGCTCATCAACATCGTGCCGGGACCGGATTTCCCGACCGGCGGCGTCATCCTCGGACGGCAAGGCATCCGCGCCGCCTATCACCTCGGCCGCGGCTCGGTCATGATGCGCGGCAAGGTCGCGATCGAGACCATCCGCAAGGAGCGCGAGGCGATCATCATCACCGAAATTCCCTACCAGGTGAACAAGGCGACGATGGTCGAGCGCATCGCCGAGCTGGTCAAGGAAAAGAAGATCGAGGGCATCGGCGACCTGCGCGATGAATCCGATCGCGACGGCTACCGCGTCGTCATCGAATTGAAGCGCGACGCCGTGCCGGATGTGGTGCTGAATCAGCTCTACAGGTTCACGCCGCTGCAGACGAGCTTCGGCGTCAACATGGTGGCGCTCGACAGCGGCCGTCCGCGGATCATGCATCTGAAGGACCTGCTGGCGATCTTCGTCGACTTCCGCGAGCGGGTCGTCACGCGGCGTACCAAGTTCCTGCTCGCCAAGGCCCGCGATCGCGCCCATATCCTGGTCGGTCTCGCGATCGCGGTCGCCAACATCGACGAGATGATCCGCGTCATCCGGACCTCGCCCGACCCGACGACCGCGCGCGACACCCTGATGTCGCGCGACTGGCCCGCCCGCGACGTCGAGGACATGCTGACGCTGATCGACGATCCGCGCCACCGCATCAGCGAGAACGGCACGATCCGGCTGTCGATGGAGCAGGCGAGGGCCATTCTCGATTTGCGCCTGCAACGCCTCACCGCACTCGGCCGCGACGAAATCCGCGAGGAGCTCGACAAGCTCGCCGGCGAGATCGCCGACTATCTCGACATCCTGCGCTCGCGCGACCGCGTGCTTGAAATCATCAAGTCCGAACTCGCCGAAGTGAAGGCCGAGTTCGCCACCCCGCGCCGCACCGTCATCATCGAGCAGGAAGGCGAGGTCGAGGACGAGGACCTGATCCAGCGCGAGGACATGGTCGTCACCGTCTCTCACGCCGGCTACGTCAAGCGCGTGCCGCTGTCGGCCTATCGGGCCCAGCGCCGCGGCGGCAAGGGCCGGGCCGGCATGCAGACCCGCGACGAGGATTTTGTCAGCCGGCTGTTCGTGGCGTCCACGCATACTCCGATGCTGTTCTTCTCCTCGCGCGGCCAGGTCTACAAGATCAAGGTCTGGCGCCTGCCGATGGCCGCGCCGAATGCGCGCGGCAAGGCGCTGATCAACATCCTGCCGCTAGAGCAGGGCGAGCGCATCACCACCATCATGCCGCTGCCGGAGGACGAGTCCACCTGGGGCAATCTCGACGTGATGTTCGCCACGACAGGCGGCAACGTCCGGCGCAACAAGCTGTCCGACTTCGTCGACGTCCGCCGCTCCGGCATCATCGCGATGAAGCTCGACGACAACGAAGCTATTGTCGACGTGCAGATATGCACCGAGCACGACGACGTGCTTTTGACCGGCGCCGGCGGCCAGTGCATCCGCTTCCCCGTCACCGACGTGCGCGTGTTCACCGGGCGCACCTCGATGGGCGTGCGCGGCATTGCGCTTGCCGAGGGCGACAAGGTGATCTCGCTGGCGATCCTGCGCCACGTCGAGACGACGTCCGACGAGCGCTCGGCGTATTTGAAGATGCGTCGTGCGGTCGCCGGCGAAGCTGCGGCCGAGGAGCCGGCGGCGGACGCCGAGGCCGAAGAGACCTCCGGCAGCTACCAGCTCGCCCAGGAGCGCTACATCGAGATGTCGGCGGCCGAGCAGGTCGTGCTGACCGTCTCCGTCAACGGCTATGGCAAGCGGACCTCGTCCTACGAGTACCGCACCACGGGCCGCGGCGGCAAAGGCATCGTGGCCATGAGCGTCAACAACCGCAACGGCAACCTGGTGGCCTCCTTCCCGGTGGAAGATGCTGATCAAATCATGCTGGTCACCGACAAGGGCCAGCTGATCCGTTGCCCGGTCGAAGGCATCCGCGTCGCCGGCCGCTCGACCCAGGGCGTGATCGTGTTCGACACCGCCGAGGACGAGCACGTCGTCTCGGTCGAGCACATCACGGAAGAGGCCGAGAGCGGGAACGGAGCGAACGGAGACGCAAACGGGGAGTGATGCGCCCTGCCGCGCGCCTGCGTCCATGCGTTTGACCTTGTGACGCGATTGATTAAACCTGTTTCATGCAGGAACTGCATCAGGATGCGCTTGTTGGCTCCGCGTTGATGAAATGACGGAGTTTACCATGCGACAATCCCGAACTCTGCTTGCTGCCGCTCTCGCTGGTGCGACCGCTCTGGCCACTATGCAATCTGCCTCGGCTGCGCCGCTTCAAGTAGATCAAACGCTCGGTGTGAATGGAGCGAATGTCGAGACGGTCCAGTATCGCCCCGGTTGGCGTCATGGCCATCGCGGATATCACCATGGCTACGGACATCGGGGCTACGGAACCGGTGCAGCTGTGATCGGCGGACTGGCGGCCGGAGCGATTATCGGCGGCGCGATCGCAAACAGCCAGGCACGCCAGGATGCTGTGAGCTCTTGTGCCCAACGCTACAAGTCCTACGATCCGGCCTCGGGAACGTATCTGGCCTACGACGGGCAGCGTTACGCCTGTCCATAACGGACAAGCGAGGGAGCCGCGCTATCAACGTGGCTCCCGAGCTACTCGCTCCAGCTCTGTGCCGGCTGACAGTGCATCGATATTGAAGTGGTCATATCCCACTCGCGAGCTTCCGGCGGAGGGGAACGCATTGTCGGAACGTTGATACCTCAGTTTAATTCACTGTCATCGTGGGCCAGCATCAGCTCGCCGCCGCGAGCGTAATTTGTGGTCCAGCTGCGGCTCGACGTCGATGCTTGCTTTAGCCGGGCCGGGGCCTGCTAAATCTCCAGCTCCGTGCCGAACTCTACCACCTGCTTGGTCGGCACGCCGAAGAACGCGGCTGAGCGCTCGGCGTTGCGTTGCAGAAAGGCGAACACGGTTTCGCGCCAGACCCACATGCCCGGCACGTCCTCGCGCGGGATGATGGTCTCGCGGCCGACGTAATAGGTGATGTCGGAGAGGTCGATGCCGGGCAACTTACCGTGGCGGCAGGCGAGGGTCAGTCCTTCGTAGATCGTCGGGTTCTGCATGAAGCCGTAGTGCAGGATGACGCGGGTAATGCCGGGAATGATCTCGATCACCTCGGTGCGGTCTTCGTCGGCAATGTGAGGAAGCTCCTCGATCAGCACGGTGACCAGGACGATGCGCTCGTGCAGCACGTGGTTGTGCTTGACGAACTGGGTCAGCGCCAGCGGCACGCCGCGCGGCGCCGACGCCAGGAACACGGCGGTGCCGGGGAGTCTGGCGCTGCACTTGTTGACCGCGGTCTGGATCAGATCCTCCTCGGGCTGGCGCAGCTTCGCGCGTGCCGCTTCGACGAGCTTCACGCCGCTGCGCCAAGTCAGCATCAGGAAGGCGACGAAGGCCGCGAGCATCAACGGAAACCAGCCGCCCTCGAACAGCTTGATCGAATTGGCCGAGAAGAAGATCACGTCGATTACGAAGAAGAAGCCGTTCACGGCCACCACGAGCCATGGCGAATAGCCCCACTGGATCGCGACCAGGGCCGCGAGCAGCGTGGTGATAGCCATCAACAGCGACACTGCGATGCCGTAGGCGCCGGCCAGCGCCTCCGAGCTGCCGAAGCTCAGGACGGCACCGAGCGTTGCGGCGGCGAGCAGCCAGTTCACCAACGGCACGTAGATCTGGCCGATCGCTGCGCTCGTGGTGTGACGGATCTGCATGCGCGGCAGGAAGCCGAGCTGGATCGACTGCTGCGTCAGCGAGAACACGCCCGAGATGATGGCCTGCGAGGCGATCACGGTCGCGACCGCCGAGAACGCGACCAGCGGATAGTGCAGTGCGTCGGGGCAGAGCTGGAAGAACGGATTTTCGATCATGGTGGGGTCGGTGATCAGCAGCGCGGCCTGGCCGAAATAGTTCAGCACCAGCGCGGGCAGGCAGATCGCGAACCAGGCCAGGCGGATCGGCAGGCGGCCGAAATGCCCCATGTCGGCATACATGGCTTCGCCGCCGGTCACCGCGAGGAATGCCGCCCCCAGGATCGCGAAGGAGACATGAAAATCCTGGTGGATCAGGAAGTCGAACGCATAGAGCGGGCTCAGCGCCGCCAGCACCGCCGGCGCCTTGACGATGCCGTGGATGCCGAGCGCTGCCAGCACGAAGAACCAGGCCAGCATCACCGGTCCGAAGATACGGCCGATGAAGCCGGTGCCCTGCTTCTGCATCATGAACAGTCCGATCAGGATGACGACGGTCACGGGCACCACCGCCGGCGCGAGCGAGGGGGCGTCGACCTTCAGACCTTCGATGGCTGACAGCACCGAGATCGCCGGCGTGATCGCGCCGTCGCCGTACAGTAGCGCGGCGCCGACGAGGCCGACGACCAGCAGATGCGCGCGCCAGGTGCCGGGTTGGGCGTTGCGCGCGTGCAGCAGCGCCAGCAGGGCGACGATGCCGCCTTCGCCGCGGTTGTCCGCGCGCAGGATCAGCAGCGCATACTTTAGCGAGATGATCAGCAACAGCGCCCAGAGGATCAGCGAGGCAACGCCCAGAACGGCATCGTTCGTCAATGTGCCGCCGTGGGCAGCGGCCTTGGCGGCTTCCTTCAGGGCATAGAGGGGGCTAGTGCCGATATCGCCATAGACCACCCCGAGGGCGCCCATGGTCATGGCAAGCGGCAGTGGATCAGGTTGATGGCCGGAGGCGACTGCGGGCGTGCTGGACAATGGCGACCCCTCGATGGGA
>NZ_JADPIT010000015.1:794259-827454 GCF_023073035.1 Bradyrhizobium sp. 62 | reverse complement strand
CGGGCGCGAGCATCGGGCAGTCTGCGACGGGACGTCGCAAATATCCATGGGCTATCTTCGGGGGTTTATCGTTGGGACTTATCGCGAGGATTCCTGACGCGAAACTGACACACCCCGCTACGGAGTACGGTTGGCGGTCACGAGACGAGCCTCGCGGATGTTGGCTTTGGTGCCGGCCTGACGAAGGCAGGACGCCTCGAAATTCGGCCAGGCCTGCTGCGAGCAGTCCTTGCCGATGGTGCGGATATCGAGCCGGTCGCTCTTGGCGAGCGGCTGCGGCACGCTCGCCTCGACGGTCGGGGCGAAGCCGGGCAGGAGGGTGAGAGCGGCAGCAACACACGCAGAGATGGCGATCGCCGAAAGAGCTTTGATCATGACAGTCCCCTGTGATGCGGCCGCTACGCCCAGTTGTGCGGCCCGTCGTTCGTTGGCCGGATTAGTAACCATGGCCAGTTTCCGGACGTCTTCGCGAACGTGGGAAATGGTTTCGTTCTCGCCCCGTTTTGTTTCGTGGCCCCCTCAGGACGAAACAATTCGGCGCATTCCGACACAGTTTTGCGGAAAAACCGCCAGGGAACCCGACCGGCTTGCCGGGCCGGGCCGGGCGCGGTAGGACGTGGCCATGCCGCGCATTGCCTTCTATCCAGGTTCCTTCGACCCCATCACCAACGGCCATCTGGACGTGGTCCGGCACAGCGTGTCGCTGTGCGACAGGCTCGTTGTCGCGATCGGGGTCCACCCCGGCAAGAAGCCGCTGTTCTCGACCGAGGAGCGGCTCAAGATGCTCCACGACGTCTGCGGGCCGGTGGCGGCCCAGGCAGGCTGCGTGCTCGAAGCCGCGACGTTTGACGATCTGTCGGTGACCTCGGCGCGCAAGCACGGGGCGACGATCATGATCCGGGGCCTGCGCGACGGCACCGACCTTGACTACGAGATGCAACTCGCCGGCATGAACGAGGCGATGGCGCCCGAGGTGCATACGGTCTTCCTGCCGGCTTCTCCCATGGTCCGCCCGATCACCGCCACTTTGGTGCGCCAGATCGCAGCCATGGGCGGGGATGTCTCGACCTTCGTCCCGCCGCTGGTTGCGGCCCAGCTCAAGGCAAAATTCGCCTGATAACGGCGCGTTTCCTTTTCTCATCTCTGATCCGGAGTTGTCATGATCCGAATTCTCGCAGTTCTTGTCGGGTTTCTTGCCGCGGTTCTGTTCGCGGTGCCGGCGTTCGCGCAAACTTTGCCGGCCGGCCTCGACAAGGCCAACGCCATCGTCATCGACTCCACGAAGGGCCGCATCGTCATCAAGCTGAGGCCGGACCTTGCGCCCCAGCACGCCGAGCGCATCAAGCAGCTCGCGCGCGAGGGTTATTACAACAACGTGCCGTTCCACCGCGTCATGGACGGCTTCATGGCGCAGACCGGCGATGGTCAGAACTTCAACGGCACCGGCGGGTCGAAATATCCGAACCTGAAGCAGGAATTCTCCAAGGTGCATTTTGCGCGCGGCATCGTCGGCATGGCCCGGCGCGGCGACAGCGTCGACACCGCCAATTCGCAGTTCTTCATCATGTTCGCCGACGGCGGCAGCCTCGACAACCAGTACACCGTGATCGGCGAGGTCGTGCAGGGCATGGACGTCGTAGACAAGCTGAAGAAGGCGCCTCCCGGATCAAGCGGCGGCACCGTCACCGACCCCGACAAGATGGTGAAGGTGCAGGTCGCTTCCGACATCAAGTAGGAGAGGCGATGGCGCGCTGCGGTGGCAAGCTCCTGTTGGTTGCCGCGGTGCTGCTGCTCGGCGTCCCCGGCGCGTTCGCCGAGGACGCACAGGTCAACACCATCCAGGACATCTTCCGGCATCTGCGCACCTGCTGGAAGCCGCCGCCCGCCGCCAAGGCCCGCCCGATCGACATCACCGTCGTCGTGAGCTTTAACCGGGCTGGAAACATTCTGGGCCATCCGAGGATTACCTATGAATCCGCGGAGGCCTCCGACGATGACCGGCTGCAATACCGGGTCGCGGTGATGGAGGCATTGCAACGCTGCACGCCGATGCCATTTACCGATGCGATGGCTGGCGCCGCTGCGGGGCGTCCATTCGCGATCCAGTTTCGCAACCGCAAATCTTCACCTGACAGGACTTCACCCCCAACCCAAGAGAGACGAGCATGAGCGCCACCGAAAACACACTGATCCTCGAAACCACGCAGGGCCCCGTCACCATCGAGATGCGGCCTGATCTGGCGCCGGGCCACGTCGCGCGCATCAAGGAACTCGTCCGTGAAGGCTTCTACGACGGCATCGTGTTCCATCGCGTGATCGACGGCTTCATGGCGCAGACCGGTTGCCCGCAGGGCACCGGCACCGGTGGCTCCGGCAAGAAGCTGAAGGCCGAGTTCAACAAGGAGCCGCATGTGCGCGGCACCACCTCGATGGCGCGCGCCGCCAGCCCGGATTCCGGCGACAGCCAGTTCTTTATCGTGTTCGACGACGCCCGCTTCCTCGACAACCAGTACACGGTGTGGGGCAAGGTCACCGAGGGCATGGAGAACGTCGACAAGATCAAGCGCGGCGAGCCCGTGCAGAACCCCGACAAGATCGTCAAGGCGCGAATGGCGGCTGACGCGGAGTAGGCGTTCAACCCTCATCCTGAGGCGCTCGGAACGCGCGTCTCTAAGGATGAAGGCCCCGCTGCTGCAGCCCGGCCTTCATGGTTCGAGACGGCGCTCCGCGCCTCCTCACCATGAGGGTCTGACTGTACGGCCGTGAGCACGCGATGCGCACCGACCTCTTCGATTTCGACCTGCCCGCCGAGCACATCGCATTGCGCCCGGCGAGCCCGCGCGACTCCGCGAAGATGCTGGTTGTCGACCACGGCACGCTGCGCGACCATATCATCGCCGATCTGCCGCAATGGTTGAGGCCGGGCGACCAGCTCGTCGTCAACGACACCAAGGTGATCGCGGCGCAATTGAAAGGCCGTCGCATTGGCCGCGAGACCGAGCCGAAGATCGAGGCAACGCTGATCAAGCGCCTCGGCGGTTCGCGCTGGCAGGCACTGGTGAAGCCGGCCAAGAAACTCGCAGCCGGCGACCGCATCCGCTTCGGCAATGAGGGCAAGGTCTGCTTGCTTGGCCATCTCGACGCCGAGGTCGAGGCCAAGGGCGTGGAGGGCGAGGTGACGCTGTCATTCTCGTTCCACGGCCCGACACTGGATCAAGCGATCGCCGATCTCGGCAGCCCGCCGCTGCCGCCCTACATCGCCTCGAAACGTACCCCTGACGATCAGGATCTCGCCGACTACCAGACCATGTTCGCGGCGAATGAAGGCGCCGTTGCCGCGCCGACAGCCGGCCTGCATTTCACGCCGGAGCTGGAGCAGGCGCTGCACGCGCGCCGTGTCGGCATCAATCGCGTCACGCTGCATGTCGGGGCAGGGACCTTCCTGCCGGTGAAAGTGGACGACACCGAAGGCCACAAGATGCATGCCGAGTGGGGCTCGCTCTCGGCCGAGACGGCGGAACGACTCAACACCGCGCGCAAGAACGGCGGCCGTATCATCGTGGTTGGCACCACGTCGTTGCGCCTGCTCGAAAGCGCAGCCAGCGAGGACGGCACCATTGAGCCGTTCGCCGCGGAGACGTCGATCTTCATCACTCCCGGCTACCGCTTCCGCGCCGTCGATGTTCTGCTGACCAATTTCCATTTGCCGAAGTCGACACTGTTCATGCTGGTGTCGGCGTTCTCCGGGCTGGAGACGATGCAGCAGGCGTATGCACACGCGATCGCGACCGGCTATCGGTTCTATTCGTATGGCGATGCGTGTCTGTTGTTTCGGGCGCACGACTAATTTTGGCGGAGTAGGGTGCGCAGAGCGAAGCGTGCCCACCATCTTTCGTGGATGCGCGAGGGAAATGGTGGGCACGGCGCTTGCGCGCCTTTGCCCACCCTACGGCACCGTCCGTTACGCCATCACCCGCTGTGGCAACAGCTCCGCGATCTGCACCGCGTTGAGCGCCGCGCCCTTCAACAGCTGGTCCGCTGCCACGAAGATCGAGATCGAATGCCCTGAGGGATCGCTGAGATCCTTGCGGATGCGACCGACCAGGACGTCGTCCTGGCCCGAGGCGTCGATCGGCATCGGAAAGTAGTTCTTGGCGCGGTCGTCGACGATCCTGACGCCCGGCGCTCGCGCCATGATGGCGCGGACCTGATCCTCGCTGATCGGCTTCTCGCATTCGAAGGTGATGGCCTCGCAATGAGCCCGCAGTACCGGCACGCGCACGCAGGTGACGCCGATCGCGATCTTTTCGTCCTCGAAGATCTTGCGGGTTTCGTTGATGACCTTGGTCTCTTCGTCGTTGTAGCCGGTGTCAGGGTCGATCGCGGTGTTGTGGTTGAACAGGTTGAAGGCGTAGGGATGCGGCATCACCTTCGGCGTATAAACCTGCCCGTTGAGGTTGGCGCGGGTGGACTCGACCAGCTCGTCCATCGCGGCAGCGCCGGCGCCGGAGGCCGCCTGGTAGGTCGAGATGATCACGCGCTTGATGCGGTTGCTCTGGTGGATCGGCCACAGCGGCACCAGCGCCGTGATGGCGGCGCAGTTCGGGTTGGCGATGATACCCTTGTGGTCGCGGATGCGGTTCGGGTTGATCTCGGGGATCACCAACGGCACGTTCGGGTCCATGCGGAAGGCGGAGGAGTTGTCGACGACGACGGCTCCGGCCTTGACCGCGATCGGCGCGAACTTCTTCGAAATGCTGCCGCCGGCGGAGAACAGGGCGATGTCGACGCCTTCGAAAGCGCGTTCGGTCAGCTCCTCAATGACCACGTTCTGTCCACGGAACGACACCGTCTTGCCGGCCGAGCGGGCGCTGGCCAACGCCTTGAGCTTGCCGACGCGAAAGCCGCGCTTGTCCATGGTGGCGATGAATTCGGCGCCCACCGCACCGGTGACGCCGACAATCGCGACGACGGGATCGTTACTCACTGTGTCCTCCATTGATTTGAGAATTCAGACAACAAAAAAGCCCCGGACCAACGAGGGCGGGGCTTCGGTAGAGTGGATTGCGTTCTAGTCGACGACTACACGCGCACGCCTCCCCGGGCCCCGAAGGCCGTGGTGGTTTTAGTCGTGCGTTTGGTGGTCGTGAACATGGCGGGAGCTTATGCGGGAGAGTTTTGCGCCCGTCAATGGCTTTTCGGCGGGATTGTGGCTGCCGCTATTTGGTCCGGGCGCCCGGCGGTTCGAGGATGACCTCCTTGAGGTTGTCGCCACTGATGACGACGATCGCGAAATTCAGCCGGCCGCTTTCGCGCACCAGCCCGCCGCTGATCGCTTTGCCGGAGGCCGCGCGTTCGGCGACGTGCACGGCATCCGCAAGTCGGTGCTTGATGGCACCGAGCGCTGCGAGGTTGCTGCGATCGTCGAGGTCGAGCTCGGCCAGAGGGAGGGCGGCTTCGCCGCCGACGAGCTCGCCGGTCGCGGCATTGATGGTGTGGCGCCAGATCCGGTCGTTGTGCAGGGTCTTCACCCGGTAGACCGGCACGCCGGAGGCTCCGTCGAAACTCACATCCGCCGTGGTGGCACCGGCGTGGCGGGCTTCCGCAATCGCCATGGCCTGGTTGATCGAGATCGACGAGCTGCGGAAGCGCTCGATCTCGCGACTGACCGCTTGGCGATCGGCCTCGGCGTCACCATCTGTGTCGCTGTGAAGCGTGGTCGGCGTGCCCGAGCTCACGATCGCCCGCGCCGGCGCAGCGAGCAGGAGTGCGGACAGGGCGATTGCGAGCAATCCCGAGATCCGTCGTTTGGCCGTCGTCATGCTCGAACCCCTCGGCCAGCGAGTGTGCCGGATGATCGTAAAGAATTTGCGGCCGACCTTGGGCATCGGTCGGCCGCTGAGCGTCGTGACGGGCTGTCCGCCGCGGCGATCGAGGCGGTGCGGACCTCTTTGGGGCTGGTGAAAAAGCGATCCGCATCGCCCTATAATTAAACCATACCGTATCGTTTTGTTTTGGTCAACGGCACGGCCTTGGGATCCCTAGGAAAGATCGCAACCTCACGGAATTGTCAGCGCGAGGGGCGCCGCCGCTGCGTGGTCTTGGCTGCACCCTGGCTGTCGTCCGCAGATCCCAGCGCGCCTGCCAGGAACAGCTTGATCGCAGCGCGCATGCGCTTTTCCGCGACCTTCATCTCCGGCGGCGTTCCAAACGTCGCCAGGCGATGGTTGTGACCGACGACGACGTCGAGAAACACTTCCGCCGCGATGGTGGTGTCGTCGACGTCGAGCGCGCCTTGCGCCACCAGATGGTCGAAGAAGCGCGCCGTGGTGGCGACGGCCTTGAGCCAGCCTTCCTCCTTGCCGAGCTTGGCGATGTCGGGGAAGTTGATGGCCTGCGACGTCATCATGCGGCTGAAGGCGACGGCATCGGGACCGCAGGTGAATGTCAGCATCTCGCGCCCGATCTCGACCAGCCGCTGCTCGACCGAGATGTCCGAGGCGCTGCTGAGCTTCGTCTCGGCAGCCGCGGACAGCGGTGCAAGCCATCGCGCGATCTCACGCCGCAGCACGGCGGCAAACAGGCCGCGCTTGTCGCCGTAACGGGCATAGACGGTGGGCTTGCTCACTCGGGCGGCTTCAGCGACTGCATCGAGCGAAGTCGCGTCGAAACCGCGATCCAGGAACAGGCGAGTGGCGACCTCGATCAGCCGCTGATCGCGCTCGATCGCGGCGCTTTTCGTCGGCCGGCCGCCGCGCGATTTCGGCACCTCGCGCCGCTGGGCTGCCGGTCTGGTCCTGCTCGCAGTCAATCCCATGCCCAATGATTCCTGCGCAGTCGTGACATCAGTGATGCTCTATAACGCGCAGCAACGGGTGCGTCATGGCCAATCTGGCCGAATGGGCCGCATCGTCAACCGTCTCGGCACGGCCCCGTTCCTCAGCGAGCGCTCACGGAAGCGTCGAAGTCCAGGCCTGGCCCGAAGCCGCCTTCTCATATCCGTACTGATACAGCGCCCGCATATAGGCGGTGTCGAACCCTTCCGAGGGGGCCGCCGGATAATCGCGCGCGATGTAGGAGAGATGGAAGCCCAGGCGGTTGCGCCTGGCAAAATCATAGGTCGAGAAGATGATCGAGCGGGTTTGCGACTGGGTGATCGACGACAGGCTGCGTGAGGCGACGTCGATGGTGCTGTTGGAGACGAGCTCGAAATTGCGTTCGATCTTCTTGTTGACGAGGATGTAGATGTCCAGCTTCGCAGGGCCGGGCAGGCGACTGCCCTGGAAAAGCAGGGCTTCCGGCAGCGTCAGCACCGGGGCCGTCACGCCGCCGTCGACATGCATCTCCTGAAACCTGCGGCCCTCGCCTTCGGCGTCGATCATGATCGGCGGAAACACCAGCGGGATGCTGGCGGAGGCCGCCATCACGTCGCGAAACAGCTTGAGCGCCTCGGGCGTGCCGATCGTGGCGATCTTGCCCATGTCCCAGATCGCGGTGCGCTGGGTGTCGAGATCTGTCGTCACCACCAGCAACTTGCGCCCTTTGGCGTTTTCACGCGCGACCTGCGCCATGATCTCGGGCCCGACATAGCGGGCGACGAGCTCGCGCAGCCGCGTGTTGCCGAACAGGCCGGACCCGAACAGCACGCGCATGATGCTGGGATCGCTCAACAGGCTCTCCGCGACGCCGCTGGTGTAGACCTCCTTCAGCGTGTCGTCATATCGCGAGCCGAGAAACGCAAAGGGTGCAATCAGGCCGCCGGTGCTCACGCCCGAGACGACCGAGAAGGTGGGACGGGTTCTGGCCGCGGTCCAGCCGTTGAGCACGCCGACGCCGTAGGCACCATCGGCGCCGCCGCCTGACAGCGCCAGGTAGGACTTGGTCGCGGTGCTGGTGTCCTTCTCGAAGCTGAATCTCGTGATGGGTTCGTCGGCGTAGCGCCGCAGGCCGTCGATATCGAGCACGCGCGATGTGCTGGCTTCAGCGGCCGTATAGGGCGTGCGGGGCAGGGAGGTGCAGGCGCCGAGCGCCAGGCTACACGTCAGGACCAGCCATCCGAACAGGCGGGCGCAGGTCTGCCTTGCCCAGCCATGCGAACTGCCGGACGTGTCAGTCGAATTTAAAGGGAAGGGCATTGTCGGTGGCTGGCGATCACGCATCTACCGCCGCCGGCAACATCGTCGCGGCAGCTCATCCAGCCCCGGGATAAAACTACACTGTATCGTTTTTTTCAACAAGCGTGGCAGGCGCAAATTTCCGTGTTCCAAATATTGGTGGCCCTGTCCCAATCCGATGCATAAGCCGGCCGATGCAGCGCCTGGGCGGGTTGATCGGCCCGCTCCGACACGCAATAAGCACCGTCATGAATCGTCCTGACACCGGTCTGCCCAATCATTTCGAACTGCTCGCCATGGATGGCGCCGCGCGCACGGGGCGCCTGACCACCCCGCACGGCGTGGTGCGCACGCCCGCCTTCATGCCGGTCGGTACCGCCGGCGCGATGAAGGGGATGCACTGGCGCGAGGTGCGTGAGGCCGGTGCCGACATCGTGCTCGGCAATACCTATCATCTGATGCTGCGCCCCGGCGCCGAGCGGATCGCAGCACTTGGCGGCTTGCAGACATTCACCGGCTGGAACGGGCCGATGCTGACGGATTCCGGCGGCTTCCAGGTGATGTCGCTGGCGGATTTGCGCAAGGTCAGCGAGCACGCCGTGACGTTCCGTTCGCATATCGACGGTGCCAAGGTCGAGCTGTCGCCGGAGCGCTCGATTGAGGTGCAGCGTTTGCTAGGCTCCGATATCGCGATGCAGATGGACGAATGCGTGCGGCTGCCCGCCGAGCGCGCCGACATCGACCGCGCAATGCAATTGTCGCTGCGCTGGGCCGAGCGAAGCAAGCGCGCCTTCGAGAGCGCGCCCGATGGCTACATGCTGTTTGGCATCGTGCAGGGCGGCGACATACCCCAGCTTCGCCATGCCAGCGCGCAAGGCCTCGTCGAGATCGGTTTCCATGGTTATGCGATTGGCGGCCTTGCCGTCGGTGAGCCGCAAGCCGTGATGCTCGCGATGATCGACGAGACAGCGCCGCTGCTGCCGAGGGAGCGGCCGCGCTATCTGATGGGCGTCGGCACGCCCGACGACATCCTCGAGGCTGTCAAGCGCGGCATCGACATGTTCGACTGCGTGATGCCGACGCGCAATGGCCGGCATGGCGTAGCCTTCACACGCTTCGGCCAGGTGAATTTGCGCAACGCGCGCCACGCCGACGATCCCCGGCCGCTCGACGAAGAGAGTACCTGGCCATCGGCGCGCACCTACGCGCGCGCCTATTTGCATCATCTCGTCAAGGCGGGCGAGACGCTGGGTGCGATGCTGCTGTCCGAGATCAATATCGCTTACTACCAGTTTCTGATGCAAGGCATCAGGGACGCGGTCGCACAGGGAACGTTCGAGGAGTTCTATCGGCGTACGCGCGAGAACTGGGCGAGGGGCGACATCGCCCCGCGCTAGGTCAGTTGCAGAGGAAACGCTGCTTGACGGAGTGCTTGGTCACGAAGCCGTAGCCGCAATTGTCGCAGGTCCAGAGATAGCTGATCACGTGTTCCGACAGATACGCAGAACCTTCGGCGGCGATCATGGAGTCGGCGCAGACGGGACAGGTCGGCAACTCACTGCAACGCGGAGCGCGGTTCGGTGCGACGGTCGACAACACTTCAGCGACTGCTGACATCGTGGTGACCTCCCAGCTTTGAGACCTAAGTCTAACATAAGCAGAATCAGTTGACGAGGTCGCAACACAAATGCGTTGGTTTTCTGATAATTATTGCTCACGCGATTTTGCGATGCAGCGTATTTAACATGTGCCGCAATCTCGCTTGCGTGTCGCCGCAGGCTGTCTCTAACTGCGCAAGAGCTGCAACAGAAGCACATTCATAGCCACAGGGAGTTCATCATGGATGCTTCGTCCACCACGGGTGCAGCGCACCAACCCGGCCGCGGCCGGATCTATGACTCGATCGTCGATGCTTTTGGCGACACGCCGATCGTGCGCTTGCGCCGGCTTCCGGGCATGCACGGCGTGAACGCGACCATTTTGGCAAAGCTTGAATATTTCAATCCCGCCGCAAGCGTGAAGGATCGCATCGGCGCGGCCATGATCATCGCCATGGAGAAGGCCGGCATCGTCAAGCCCGACACCGTGCTGATCGAACCGACCTCCGGCAATACCGGCATCGCGCTGGCCTTCGTCGCCGCGTCGCGCGGCTATAGGCTCAAGCTTGTCATGCCGGAGTCGATGTCGATCGAACGACGCAAGATGCTGGCCTTTCTCGGCGCGGAGCTGGTGCTGACACCGGCCGCACAAGGCATGAAGGGCGCCATCGCTACGGCCGAAGAGCTGTTGAAGACGACGCCGAATTCGGTGATGCCGCAGCAGTTCAAGAATCTCGCCAATCCCGAGGTGCACCGCCGCACCACCGCGGAGGAGATCTGGAATGACACCGGCGGCAACGTCGACTTCTTCGTCGCCGGCGTCGGCACCGGCGGCACCATCACCGGCGTCGGCCAGGTGCTGAAGCCGCGCAAGCCTTCGCTGCGCGTGGTCGCGGTCGAGCCGGAGGAGAGCCCGGTGCTGTCGGGTGGCCAGCATACGCCGCACAAGATCCAGGGCATCGGTGCGGGCTTCGTCCCTGACATCCTCGATCGCTCGGTGATCGACGAGATCGTGAAGATCAACTCCACGACGGCGATTGAGACCTCGCGGGCGCTGGCGCGGCACGAGGGCATTCCGGGCGGCATCTCCTCGGGCGCAGCGATCGCCGCGGCCCTCGAGATCGGCAAGCGGCCGGAAGCTGCGGGAAAAACCATCCTGGCTATAGTGCCGTCCTTCTCCGAGCGGTATCTTTCGACGGCTCTGTTTGAGGGAATCTAGGACATGGCGGATCAACCACCGAGGCGGCCGCGGACGTTGGGCGACGCCAGGACGGAGGCCGAGGCGGCGTTCAAGAAGGTGACGGCGAAGGTCGCCGCGGCGCCGCCAAAGCAGAACGTGGCGCCGGGGGTCAAGGAGCAGGTCACGCTGCGCATTGACCAGGACGTGCTCGAGCATTTCCAGGCCGGCGGGCCCGGCTGGCAGGATCGCATCAACGAGGCGCTGCGAAAGGCCGCGGGGAAGTAGGCGCCAAAGGTTTGGCTAGTCGCAACGAAAAGGCCCGGCGCGAGCCGGGCTTTTGTATTTGCGATTGGCCTCGCCTCAGCGGCGGAACATGCCGCCCATCATGCCGCCGACGACACCACCGACGAAGGCTGCGCCGGCGTCGCCGCCGCCGCGATGCTGGGCGGGGGCGCTCTGCGCCTGGGCCGGGGCACGTCGGGCCGGCTTCGCGCTGTCGTCGCTCGCAGTGGTCGGCGCGGAGGCCACGATCTCCGACAGCAGGGCCTTGTGCTGGAGCTTGTTGAGATAGCCGCTCGATGGATAGCCACGTGCCGCCTGCCAGCGCTTGAGCACCGTACGGGTGTCCTCGCTGAACGCCCCGGTGACCTTGGTGTCGAATCCAAGTCCGGTCAGGCGGCGCTGCACGTCGCGGCGCTGCCCCTTGTCGAGGCCGATCTGGTCCTCGGTGAGCTGGCTGGCGTCGTCGGTGAAGGTGGCAGGATCGACACCGGCGTTGAGGTTGCGGGTCGTCGTCGACGGGCCGCTCTTGATTGCCGCGAGCCGCGCCAGCGCCAGTGCCTTGAACTGGCCGTTCGGGTAGGTGGAGAGGTAGGCGTTGAGCTCTTCGGGCTTGTTGCTCTCCTTGACCGACCGCCAGTATTCGAGCTCGACACCGTCCGAATTGCCGCCTGTTGCCGCGGGCACGACGCCAGCAGCCGTCGGTGCCGCATTCGCGACCTGGGTCGTCGGAGCCTGGTTGAGATAGACCGCGCCGATCAAATTGGTGTGGCCCCAGGGCAGCTGACCCTTGTGAGTCTCCTCGTTGACCTGGGCGCGGACCGACGTCATCGCCTGCTGGATCTCGATGCCAGGCTTGGTGATGTTGTCGATCAGCGCACGGGTGAACGGGCTGTTGTTGCCCTCCTGGCCGTCGAGCGCGGTCTGGCCCGGACCGGTGGCGAACGCGATCAGCGTGCCTTCGCCGGATTTCATCTCGGCAAGACCGCTCTGCACGTTGACGCTGCGGGTCGCGGAGTTCGACTTGATCTTGGCGGCGAACGGATTGTCGCGGCAGGCGTCAAGGAAGACCAGCTTGACCTTGGCGTCGCCCATGGTCTGCTCGAGCGTCAGATCGATGTTGATGGCGGCTCCGAGCTTGACGTCCATCTCCGACTTGATATCGGCGTCGACAGGCAGAAGATAGTTGGAGCCGCCGACCGCGATGCCGTGACCGGCATAATAGAACACTGCGACATCGGAGCCCTGCGCCTTGCGGCCGAAGTCCAGCAGCTTCTCCGTCATCTGGTCGCGCGAGAGGTTCGAACCTTCGATCACCTCGAAGCCGACATTGCGCAGCGTTGCCGCCATCGCCTTGGCGTCGATCGGCGGGTTCGGCAATTGTGCGACGTTCTTGTAGGTGCCGTTGCCGACGACGAAAGCAACACGGCGGTCGGCCTTCGCGGCACTGACCGACAGTACCATGCACATCAGCGACGCGAGGAGGGTGAGAGTGCGCATCTGGAATCCCCAACAGAATCGAAATTGCAGGCAGCAACAGATTGGCAACGAACTTACACGAAGTGGCCGATTTGGCGCCACCAAAACGGTAGTTCGTCGCGTTCAACCCGCTGCTGTGTGGCAGAATGTGCACGATGGAATACCCTTCCAACGTGATCTAAATCACACGGCTACTTGGTTTTGTCGCACGAAGCGGCGCGAGGTTCAGCGTGCGCGGGCGGGAACCGGCGAAGCCGGCTTCAAGTTCAGGAGATTGCCGCAGAGGATCAGCGCCGCGCCGAGCACGGTCCAGGAGTCGAGCCGCTCGGAATAGAGCAGCCAGCCGACGGTGGCCGTGAGCGGAACCCGCAGAAAGTCCATCGGCACCACGATGGTCGCATCCGCATACCGGAGCGCGCTGGCGAGGCAGTAGTGCGAGAATGTGCCGCAGACCCCTATGACGAAGAGCCAACCCCACAGGGAGGCTGACGGCCAGGTCCAGACGTAGAGCGTCGGGAGCAGACCCACGACCATCTGCACGACGATCATCCAGAACAGGATGGACAATGCGCTCTCGGTCCGGGTCAGCGATTTCGCCAATATCATGGAGATGCTGAAGCCGATCGCGGCTCCCAGCGCGATCAGCTGGCCCGGATTGATCTCGCCGGTGGCGGGCCGCACGATCATGACCACGCCGACGATACCGAGCACGATCGCGGCGATCTTCCAGACGGTCATGCGTTCGGACAGGAATGTTGCGGCCAGCAGTGCCGTCCAGATCGGCATGGTGAATTCGATCGCGACGACCTGGCCGATCCCGATCAGCGTCAGTGCGTAGAACCAGCCGAGCTGTGCGAAATAATGCACCCCATTGCGCGCGAGATGCTGGGGCAGGCGCTTGGTCGCGACCGCCTTGAAGCCACCGGACCGGTAGACGATCGGCAGCAGAAGCGTGAACCCGATCACCGAACGCACTTCCATGATCTGAAATACATTCAGCTCGCGCGTGGTCTCGCGCCCGGCGACCGCCATGACCAGCATCAGCGACAGCCAGCCCGCCATCCACAGGGCAGCCATCGTTTTGGACGGTGTGGTGTTCATCGGCGCAGGTTTGGGAGGCGAGGGTTCTGAGGGAGGGCCGGTATCGGCGACATCGTCGCCGTTTGCAACGGCCAAATCTGCCGGTGCAGCGATGCATGGCGGCGTGCTAAGGCATCACTGAACAACGAGAAAAATCGGGAGATCTTCGCTCATGCACATCTTGCAGCCGGCCGAGTGGAAAAAACCGCGCGGCTTTTCCCATGGCGTCGCGGTCGAGGGGCCGGGCCGCTGGGTGGTGCTGGCCGGGCAGACCGGCGGCGACGAGACCGGCAATTACGCGCCTGACATGGCAGCGCAGGTCGGGACCGCGCTGAAGCGGATCATCAAGCTCCTGGGCGAGGCCGACGCCGGCCCCGAGCATATCGTCCGCCTGACCTGGTACCTGACCAGCCGCAGCGAATATGAGGCAGCCGGGTCCGGCATCGGCGCGGCCTGGAAGGAAACGCTGGGGCGCAATTTCCCGCCCTCGACCTTGCTCTACATCGGCGGCCTCGTGGACGACCGGGCCAAGGTCGAGATCGAGGTCACGGCGTTCGTGCCGGGCACATAAAAAATCGACCCGGCGAGATCGCCGGGTCGATTGTCATCTGCTCGTGTCGGCTTAGCGCGACAGCGAGATGTTGGCGCCGCGGAACTGGCTGTCGGCGCGCATCGTGACGTTCTGCTTGTTGCCGGACGTCTTCAGCGAGATATTGGCGTTGAAGCCGGCGGTGGAGGCGAGCAGCTCATAGTTTCCACCCGCGCCGCGGCCCGAAAGGGAGCCGCTGATATTGCGGCTGGCCTCGGACCAGCTGCCCGCGATGGCGCTGCCTTCAGCCTTTACGTTGGCGCCGAGGTTGAACTTGTAGGCGTCGCTGGCGCAGGTCAGCGACAACTCCATCGTCGGTCCGACCGGAGCGTATTTGGCCCGGCAGCGGATCCGCTCGGTCGAGCCGTCATCCAACGTGACCGTTCCCGAGCCGCTCCAGCTGCCTGCCAGCGGGGCAAACGGGCCCGACTGGGCCTTGCTCTCGGAATTAGCAATTCCGGCCGCAAACATGACGGCAGCCGCAATCAGGAGCCGCTGGCCCAGACCGCTGGTCACGATTCTTCTATTGGCGCGATGCTTCCCACCGCCCGCTGCACGGTATGCCTGCAGATGCTCCATTCCACTTCCCCGATCCGGCGTTGCCGCTGAGTTGACCGTTGGCATATGCACCATTGATCGAAACTTTCACAAGTCCCCCGCTGCCGATGGTGCCGGAAACGTTTGCGCCCGGCGCGGTGATCTTGCCGTCGGCAACCGTCAGCAAGGAGCTTGCGGTCGGCTCGCAGGAACCGCTCTTGGTGACGATGGTGACCTGCCAGTTGCCGTCATAGGGAGTCTGGGCGAAAGCGGGCGCGGCGAGGGTGAAAACTGAAGCGGCACAGAACGCCGCAATGCGAGCAAAACGCATAAAATCCGTCCTTGAATTTGTCTGATATGCTGACCCTTATTCGGGCCAAATGTGACGGAAATTTGGTGCGGTGCCAAATCGAAAATTGTTCCTGTGGGAACAATGGTTTATTCGGGTTTCCGGCTGCAATTTTCGAAGCAGAATCAACGCCCCTTCACGTTAAGGGTAAACGTCGGGACAGCGACTCAGGAGAGAGCCTTAGGAAAGGCTTGGCGCCGAGGTAGCGAACTGCTCGTCCTGAGTCTTGGACGGCAGCGCCTTGTGGACCTTGGCATAATCGATCACGTCGGCCAGCAATTTGAGCCCGAGCGGGGCGAGCGCGCGCTCCCACAGCTCCCGCGCCGTCTCGCCCTTCTTGACGAAGCACCACTCCTGGGCCGCGATGGCGCCGGCGTCCATGCGGTCGGCGAGGTGGTAGATCGTGCCGCCGGCGATCGGGTCGCCTTCCTTGATGGTCCATTCCACGGCCGCCTTGCCGCGGTGACGCGGCAGCAGCGAGGGATGATAGCCGATCCCGCCCAGCTTCGCGGCCTCGAGCGCGTCCTTGCCGATCCGGGCGTGGCTGTGCGCGGTGACGATCAGATCGGTGTCGGGGGCGATCTCGGAGGCCACCACCAGCTTGGGATTGGCCTGGACCACGACCTCGATGCCCGCCGCCTTGGCCGTCGCGGCGAGACGATCCTCGGCGTCGGCCACCACAACCCGCACGATCGGGACACCGTGCTCCCGGAGCATGTTCAGGGTGGTCACGCCGAAATGGCGGGAGCCGACGAGGGTAATGCGCATGGGTGTCCGATCCGTCTCGCAACTGCGTCATCTCCCGATAACACGTCCGGACGTCCTGTCACCACCCGCACTGCGTTTGCGCCGGTTATCAACAATGCACCGAGCGAGGCTGCGCGATGAATTCCGCGATTGCGGCGTCGGCCGGTCCGGTGCTTCCATACGCGGATGGCATCGGCTCGGAGCGAACGCATGCGGAGCGCGTGGTTTGTCCTTCTCGCGGCCCTGGTCGCAACCCTTCCGGTGCGCGCCGGCGGACAGCCCTATCCGGTGGTTCCGCCTGAGGTTGGTGTGGCGCCCTTCATCGGTCCGACCTGGGACACCTATCGCTGCGCGGAAGGGCCGGTCATCAATTTCTATCACGGCGCCTATTACGGCCAGGAGCCGCCGGCGCTCTATCGCGGCTACGCGTACCGGCCGCTTTACCGCTACAGCGCCTACCGCAGGCTGCCGCGCAAATATTTCTGCGTCACAGACTAGCCGTGCCACGCCGCCACGGTCGGGCGGCGATTAGAGATAGGCCTGTTCCTGTGTTTCGTTTTTAACACAGAGATCCAGGATTTGCCGGTAGAACGTGGACCAACCGGGGCTGGCGACATTTCAACCCGTATCCGTTTTCGAACCCGGATTTGGCCGCTGGCATGATCGCCAGCGGCTTTTTCATGCGCGGCCATCACGAAATCATCTGACGGTAACATGATCTCAACCAGCTTGGCGTATCGACGAATCCGTCGCGGATTTGTATTGCGTACCGCGACACCGAGATCGTCCCGCCGGCGTGGGTGCGCCGTGCGGGCTTTTCGCCGGGACCGATTTCATGCCGAGCGCGATTGAGCAGATCGTCGACGTCTATGTCCGGCTGAAGAACCGGCGCGGCCTTGACGAGCTGATGATGCATAGACAGCGGCTTGCGGTCGATCTGAAGAGCAGGTCCGGCTACGACTTCAGCCTGCCGATCGGTCAGATCGACGAGGAGATCGCGATCATCGAAGCCGGCCTCAGCCGGCTCAAGTCAGGTGATATCGCTGCGACGGACGACGGTCAGTCAATTTGACGCTCAGTCGCGCCGGCCGCCGTCGATGACGGTGAACAACGGCCGTGCCTGGGTCGGCTCGACCAGCAATTCCTCCACCAGCGCGGTCGCCGCATCGACATATTTGCGCGTCGGCTTGTCGAGGGGGCGGGTGGCCTCATCGTCGAGCGCGACCTTTGCGGCCTCGACCAGCTTGCGCATTCGCGCCGCGTGGTCATCGCCCGCCGTCAGCGTCGCGCGGGCCAGCGAGCGCAGCACGAACAACTCGCCCTCGAGGCGGAGCAGACGGTCGTTGAGCCTGGTGAGGACGGCGTTGAGGTCGGCCATGGCGCGCGTTCGTTTTCGGAAGATCCATCCTGCTCTAGCGACGATCGGTGAACGGAGTCCAAACGGCATCGGCGCAATTGGGGCGATCTCCCCTCAAGTCTCGGTCCGCGCCAGATAGTCGCGTGCAAAGGCAAGGTACCAGTCGAGGCAGGCGGGATTGGCCATCGCCTCCCGGTTGATGACCTTCTCGACGGGCTGGCCGAGCAGCAGCTTCTTGATCGGCAGCTCCTGCTTCTTGCCCGAGAGCGTGCGCGGGATCTCGGCGACCGCAAAAATCTCGTTGGGCAGGAAGCGGCGGGAGAGGCCGGCCTCGATCGCCTTGTTGATCCTCGCCTGCATTGCGCCGTCGAAGGCGACGCCTTCGCGCAGCACCACGAACAGCGGCATGTAGCTGTCACGGCCCAGATATTCGAGATCGACGACGAGGGAATCCAGCACCTCCGGCAACGCCTCGATCGCGGAGTAGAGTTCGCTCGTGCCCATGCGCAGACCATGCCGGTTGATGGTGGCATCGCTGCGGCCATAGATGATGCAGGAGCCGTCCGGGTCGACCTTGAGCCAGTCGCCATGCCGCCACACCGGCCCGCGGCCGCTGCCGTCGAAATTGTCCGGATAGGTCTCGAAATAGCTCGCGCGATAGCGCGCATCGCCCTTGTCGTTCCAGAAATAGAGCGGCATCGACGGCATCGGCTCGGTGCAGACGAGCTCGCCGACCTCGCCGATGACGGCGCGGCCCTGTTCGTCGAAGGCTTCCACGGCGGCACCCAGCAGACGGCACTGCATCGCGCCCGGCGTCTGCGGCAGTTCGCGATTGCCGCCAATGAAGGCGCCGGCGAAATCGGTGCCGCCGGAGATGTTGGCCCACCAGATATCGGCCTGCGCCTTGCTGCCATTGATCTTCGCGAGCGCCGCGAAGCGGTCGTTGAACCAGGCTTGCGTGTCGGCGCTCAGTGGAGAGCCGGTCGAGCCGAGACATCGAAGCTGTGAGAGATCACCGGCGGCGGTGAGGTCGATCTCGGCCTTGGCGCAGTTGGCGAAGAACGCGGCGCCCGCTCCGAAGAAGGTCGCTTTGGATTGCGCGACGAAGCGCCACAACGTGGTCCAGTCCGGCTTGTCCCTGGCGCCGCCGGGGCTGCCGTCGAAGATGCAGCAGGTGGTGCCGCCGAGCAGGCCGCCGATCTGGCTGTTCCACATGATCCAGCCCGTCGAAGAGTACCAGTGATAGCGCTCGCCGAACGAGTTCTCGTGGTAGGAGCAGCCGAGATCGTTGTGCAATCCCAGCAGCGCCAGCACCACGATGACGATGCCGCCATGGCCGTGCACGATCGGCTTCGGCAGGCCGGTCGTGCCGCTCGAATAGACGATCCAGAGCGGATGATCGAACGGCAGCCACGCTGGCTCGAACGCGTCGATCGCGGCGCCCGTTGCTGCGACAATCTCGGAGAGCAGGGCGTCCGCCGCTGGGCGCGCGGCGGCCTCGCTGTGCAGGATGACGTGCTCGACCGTCGGCAGCGATCGCCGCAGCTCGGCGAGAACGTCTTTGCGATCGTGCCAGCGTCCGGCATAGGTGACGGCGTCGCAGGCGATCAGCACTTTCGGTTCGATCTGCTTGAAGCGGTCGATCACGGCGGGTGCGGCCATGTCGGGCGCGCACACGCTCCAGATCGCGCCGATACTGGCGCTCGCCAGGAATGCGATGATGGTCTCGGGGATGTTGGGCAGATAGGCGGCGACCCGGTCGCCGGGCCTGATGCCTTTTTCTTTCAGATGCAGCGCGAGGGCAACCGCCTTGCGCCGCAGCTCCGGCCAGCTCGTCTCGCAAAGCCTGCCGTCCTCGCCGGAACTGACGATCGCTGGCAGGCCGGCGGCGTCAGCCGCCTCCACATGGCGGAACACCTGCCGGGCATAGTTAACCTGGGCGCCGGAAAACCAGACCGCGCCGGGCATCTTGCGCTCGGTGATCACGGCCGCAAACGGCGTTGGCGATTGCAGATCGTAATAGTCCCAGATGCTGTGCCAGAACCCGTCGAGATCGCGCACCGACCATTGCCGCATCTCCTCGTAGCTTGCGAAGGTAAGGCCGCGCTGTTCGGCGAGCCAGGTGCGGTAAAGGGCGATCTGGGGAACGAAGGGTGAGGTCATTGCGTGTCGGCTTCAGTTGCGGGGCGCGGATGTTAACCGGTGCCGCAGAGTAGCAGAAGCCGCAGTTCGGGCAGGCAGCGTTGACGGGAGTAGCTGGTCTGGGTCCGCTGGAAGCAGACTACCATCCGGCTCCGGCCCAGCGCCTTCCAAACACGGGCGGCTTGGTCTTCACCGCTTCCCAGCCGAAGAAATGATGCTTGCCGGACCAGGTGTGCACCACGCCGCTGCAGATGCTGCACTTGAAGCTGCCGGAATGCGCTTCGGCGTGCTCCTCCCTTGTCGCGGTGTAGTTCATGCTGCAACCCGGGCAGGTGAATTCTTCGATCGTCCAGATGCTATTGGCCATTGCACCGAAAGTGGTTTGGGGGACCTCGAAGGAAGCCTAGGTGCCCGCCTTTGCAACGGCGTAAACCGGTCGGCCGAAATCCGGTTAATCGTCGTTAATGCTCCGCATGTCCCGGTCGATGCGCATCTGTACGCGCCTGATGGCGAGCAACGGCAGCCTGCCTTGCACGCGCCCGCAGCGGGCCCTGTCGCCGACGGCATAGGCGTAGCGCCAATAGCCCGGTGCCGCGTTTGGCTTCAGCGAAAAGTGCACGCCGCGGTGAATGCCTGCGTGTGCGACGGGCTCTCTGGGGCGGCGTACCATCGTCTCCGAATGCCGAATGGCCCGATGCGTTCCTAATCACCGGCTCGGGCCGGCCCCGTCGCCTTGACGCAGGGTGCGCGGCTGGCAATAACGCTGGGCCGCGCAAGTGGCGGAACCCGCGTCAATGCCGCAAGGAAAGCCGTGCCCGTGAAAAGTCTGCGTCAGCTCCTGACGGGCGAGGACATCATCCAGCTCGTGATCCGCGTCGGCCTGCTCGGCCTGCTGATCATCTGGACCTTCCTGATCATCCGCCCCTTCGTGCCGATCCTTGCCTGGAGCGGCGTGCTCGCGGTCGCGTTCTACCCGGCCTTCAGCTGGGTCGCGAAGATCCTGGGCGGCCGGCCCAAGACCGCAGCGGCGATCCTGACCCTGATCACGCTCGGCATCGTCATCGGTCCTGCGACCTGGCTCGGCATCAGCGCAGTGGACGGCGTGCGCGAGCTGGCGCACCAGCTCGGCACCGGCGACCTCGCGCTTCAGTCGGCGCCGGAGCAGCTCAAATCGTGGCCGCTCGTTGGCCCCTGGCTATTCGATTTGTGGGAGCAGGCCTACAACAACATCCGCGCGGTGCTGCGCGAGGTGGCGCCGTATCTCCAGCCGCTGGCGGGACCGTTGCTTGGGCTCGCGGGTGACGCCGGCGTCGGCACGCTGCAGTTCCTGGTCTCGGTGTTCGTGGCCGGCTTCCTGTTTCCGCACGGGCCAAGGCTGGTTGCGGCCGGCCGCGGCTTCCTGTTTCGCATCGTGCCCGAACAGAGCGAGCATTTCCTGGGGCTCGCAGGCGCAACCATCCGTGCCGTGGCGCAAGGCGTGATCGGCGTCGCGATCGTGCAGGCATTGCTCGCCGGCATCGGCTTCAAGCTTGCCGCGGTGCCGAGCGCAGGCCTGCTCGCCTTTATCGTGCTGCTGCTCTCGATCGTGCAGATCGGCGCCTTCCTGGTGCTGCTGCCGGTGATCATCTGGATATGGACCGCCAAGGACGTCACCACCGCGCTGCTGCTCACCGTGTTTCTCGTCGTCGTCGGCTTCCTCGACACCATGTTGAAGCCGCTGGTGATGGGGCGCGGCCTGACCACGCCGACCATCGTCATCTTCGTCGGCGTGATCGGCGGCACGCTTGCCCACGGCATCGTCGGCCTGTTCATCGGCCCGATCATCCTGTCGGTGGCCTGGGAGATGATGATGGCCTGGATCAGGACGGAGGACCGGGCAGAGGCGGGGTCGAGGGCGGGGACAGCGACGGGCGAGGGCTGATCCGGCCCCCTCGAACGGCGGATCGGCCTGCCTGCCGGAGTCAATCAGACCTGGCGGCCTTAGCCCCGTGTGATCAAGGTCCATGGAACTTGTCTATCCGACTAGACAAGTTACCATGGGCTCGATTCTGTTCTCGATTACGGCGGACATGGCGAAGTCTTCCAAGCTGGTCGCCGCCAAGCGCGGCAAGGTATTGTTGGTCAGGCGCCGGTCGGACGGCCTGTGGATGTTCCCGGGCGGCCGCAAGCGCGCGCGCGAGTCCGACAAGGACTGCCTGCGGCGGGAGATCAAGGAAGAGCTGCCCAAGCTGAAGCTCGGCCGGATCAGCCTCTGGAAGGAAGTGACGGCCAGGAACAAGCGCTCCGGCCGCAAGATGAGCGACGCGATCTTCATCGCCAAGGGCGCCAAGGGCAGGCTCGCGATCGGTGACAAGAACGAGATCGACCGCGCCGTCTGGCAGAAGCCGCGCGGCATCCGCCTGACGCCGACCTCGCGCTATATCCGCGACCGCCTGTTTCCGCGGAAGCGTGGGTGAGCTAGTCCCCGTCGTCCTCCGAGGAGAGCTGTATCCGTCCGGTGTGGGCCCGCGAAAAATTGGCGCGCGGTTGCGGCGCGGACACCCTGGCCATTTCGGTTTCGCGCTGCTCCTTGCGAACCTTGCGCGCGCGCTTCATGGCCTGCTTGACCTGAGGGTTCGGCGAATCCTCCGCGAAGAACAGCACCACCTCGCAGCTCGGACATTGCCTGGAATAGCCGTCCTGCAACCGTCCCGCGCGGTCGCGGAACACGGTCTTGCAGCGCGTGCACTGAATCTGGACGAAACTCATGCGCGGTCGATCGACAATGACTGATGGAAATGGATCGTCAGGTGATCCCAAATGTCTGAAGAAAGCTTGAACGCGTCCGGGACGCCAAGCCGCTTGAAACAGCCGCCTATTGCTTGGCCGCCATCGTGTCCAGGCAATGGTTGAGATAGACGGTGCGATCCCTGGGCAGCACCTTCTCGAGATCTGCCTTCAGCGCGCATTCGCGCTGCCGCATCTGCTCGGCACGCCGCTTCTCGGCCGCCTCGCGATATTCGGGAGCAACCTTGTTGGGATCGACGAGGGCCTGCGAGCGGGCGGGAGCCGTCACGGCGAGGGCAAGGGCGGTGATGACAATGAGCTGTTTCAAATGAGCCTCCGTAAAAGGCTCATCCTAGCGCTCGGGCGGCGAGGGCTCAAACGGCAAATTCGCCGAGACACCCGGCAGCGAAGTTGATTTCAGCTACCTGAAGTTGGGACGAGGGGAGGCCGTCACTTCGGGACGTGGTCGATCTTGTGGCCGAGATGCCCGGTGTCGTGATCGCGACGCAACTGGCTTAGCGATGTCTCGTTCAGCTGGTGCAAGACCTCGCTGAGTTCAGTCGTATCCGGATAGCCGGCGGCAAAACCCTTGCCGTAGATCTTGCGCAACGTACCGACCAGCGTGTTGCCGTGCTTCTTGCTGATCGCGCCATCCTTGTCGCGGTGGCGATGATCCAGGCCCGTGTCCTTCATGGCTTTCTCCCTGAGCGGCGTCTGCGCGCCTGGAGAGAGCGTGCTCCCAAACGAGTTGATTGGCAACGGCACGGCGCGCGGCAGTTGAGCCTCGGCAAGGTGTGGAAAGATCGAAGGACGTGTGAAGCAGTTCACAAGCGATGGTCGGGATCGCTGCTACGAAGGCCTCATTGCTTCACCAATTGATATTTTGAAAACGCCCCAGCGCTCCACCAGGCGCTGGGGTTTTCACGTCGATCACCGCAACGGCCAGAGCGCGCGGCGCGCGATCGGTCGGGTGCTTTCCGAATGATGCCGAAGATTGATGCCGAAGGCGGGCGGCTACGCGGCTTGCTCCTCGAACGAGGTGTAGACCTGGCCACCTGGACCAATCACCTGAACGCCCCAGCACCCGTCAGCAATAAGCTCCTTGGCCTTCTTGAGGGCGGCGGTGAGTGACAGCCGCTTGAGGCTGACGATTCCTGCCGTGTCGAAACCGCTGATTTCAAACATGCCGTTCCTCCCTGTTTTGTCGAATCCTACACTTTTTGAGCGGGTTGTCTCGCGGCTTTTGGGACAGGGGGCCCGGCGCAGGAGCAGGCGGTGGCCAAAATCGCGAAAACAACCCCATGCACAGTAGCTAAGTCCCGCTGGCGCAACGCTTTCTTTTTGGTACACGGCGGTCTTGCATCCGGCGGAGACGCCGTTGACTCGTCGGGCAAAACAGGGGTAGTTTGCCAACTTCGGAAAATCAGCTTCGGACCACGGCGACTTCCCGGGATCGGGAGGAGCTCTCGCACCGGCCTGCGTGTCATGTCTGTCGCACGCCCCCGTAGTCGGCCGGGGTGGCGGGGTCTGCAGCAGGCCGCGGTCGCTAACGTGGAATTAAGCTGAAAAGCCCACAATTTTAGACAGTTGTAGATGGGTGCTGCGTAAGGGAGCCGTCGCGAGGACGTTCCGGCGACGGCTTCCTGTTGCTCGCTCATTTGGGGTCAATGCCATGACCACGACTTTCGAAACGCAAGGCCTTGTCGAACAGCTCGACCCTGCAGCACTGGCTGCGGCCATCGCGGCCGACGAACCCGCAAGCTTGGGCGCTCCAGAACCGATCAAGCGCTCCAGCCGCACGTCGGTCATGGCGCTGTCGCTGTGTGCCCTCGCCATCAACGGCGCGGCGGCGATCTACACATGGCCGTCCGGCCTGCCATCGCTGAACCTGAGCAGCCTGGCCGATCTGCTACCGCGGCAAGAGGCTTCAGCGCCAAAGCCGGATCCGGTTGTCGCCGCCTTGAAGGACATTCAGTCGACCCAGCAGCAACACACGGCTTCGCTGCAGGAGAGCAACCAGGCACTGCAGCAAAACGCGGCTGTGCTGCAGGCGGATTCCATGGTGCTGCTTTCGCTGCGACAGAGCATCACGGACGAACGCGTCGATGTGAAGAAGGTATCTTCGCAGCTGTCCACGCTGATTGCGAAGATCGACTCGCTGCAAAATGCCATGATGTCGGACGTCACGTCCTCCGTTCGAAGAGCGCATGCGCGCTACGGACTGTCCGCAGCGATCCGCAAGCGGCTCGCCCGGCAGTCCAAATCTGTAGGTCCCGTTTCAGTTGGAGGAGCGCCGCTGAGCGTGCCTGCTACAGTTTCGGCCCCGGAGAGCTGAAGATAGGGTCAGGCAAGTCATCTAGGACCAAGTCATCTGGGACCAAGTGATCTGGGACTATGTCCGCGCTCACTTGGCGGGCTCACGCGAGCGGGGCTTTTGCCCGACTTGGAATTACAAGAATGCAGGTGACAGTGCAGTCCGGCACCGTCACCACGGATCCGAAGAAGCGATTATTAGGGGCCCGCGGGCTTACCCCGAGGGGCCGTTCAATAGTAACGGCGCCGTGGACGGCGCTCGTAATAATCATCGCCGTAATAGCCTTGCCGGCCCTGTTGAAACTGCGGCGGAACCGTTCCGTTCGGGTAGCACTGGCCGTCGCGGGTATCGATATCGGCACCGTGTCCGCAAGGAACGGGGTAGTGGCCAGAGCCCCTGCCGCCACTATAATATTGCCGTGCGGCCTGTTCTTGCGGCGGCAAGTAGCCGTTGGGGTAGCACATGCCGTCGCGGGCGCCGACGTCCCAGCCGTTGCCGCACGGCGGTGGGTGTACAGGGACACGGTATTGAACCTGATGAACCTCACCGAGCTGTAGAGCCAGCAAGGTTGCGACGACTGCACCGATCATCGGATCTCCTCCCAATCGCAATATGCCTACGACTGAGCGGCTGAATGATCGCTGAACGGGTTCACGCCGGCGATCTTAACCTCACTCTAAGAAATCGTTGTCCGGAGGCGTCCCGTTGGATATAAAGGGAACCTTCCGCCAGCGTCAGTTGCGTCCGTGAGTCATGATTACGTACAAGCAGTACCATATCGAGCAAGTTGAGCACGGCCCCAAGCGCTGGGTTGCTCGCATCACGCGGACAGACGGCCAGAACATTCGCACCATTCTGCCGGCGACTGAGCGTCCCTACCTCGAGACGAAGCCGACAGCGTCCGCCGAGGAAGCCGAGGCGCTCGCCAAGGAAGGCATCGACTTCGGCGGCGTGGTGTAGTCCGCCGTCGCGGTCTTCTGACTTTCGTCGCGAAATTCGCCGGCGCTTCATCGGCAGCGGTGGTGCGGTGCGTGCAGCTTTGTCCGTTACCGATGATCTGCTCGACATGGTCGTTGATTGCTACGATCAGCGGCCGCTGACATTCACGCGTACCCAGTTATGGGTACAGGCCCAAGCGCGAGATCAAGAGACCGTTCATCGAACTGTTAGAACTACGGTGGATAGCGCAACGGAAGGTGCTTTAGTTCGTCGGCCTCGCTCGCCAGCCGTTTTCCTGATGGGGAATGGTGGCAGTGATATCGACGTCTCTCACAGCGGATTGGCGCCACGCCGCCACCCCGAAGCACAGGGTCAGAGTCATGGCGGTCGCCAACAGCAGCACGGACAAAAACTGGCTCACGCGCCCCCCACAAGCAGAACATACTGAGGCAGCGAGCACGCACAGGCGATTCGGAAAATGCAGGCGCGCTGACCTGCAGGCAGTTTTCCCCAGGTTGTAAAACGGTGGATTGGCACCTTCGACCTTGCACCCGCCGCGGCTCCGGAGCCGCTATTGCAGGCCGGCTTTTCACCCGAAAACTATTGTGGCTCGGTTGGCTTGTCGCGCTCGTGGCTCTCGGCTTCGGCGGCCGCGCACGCATCCATGCCATGGCATTTGCTTAGATAGTATCGAGCGCCTGCGAAGATCGAGCAAACAATCACCACGGAAACCAACAGGAAGATCATCCACCGACGATTCAACATTCCCATGACCTTCTGCACCCTCCATCCGACGCGGCTCGTTCGCCTGACCGGCCCCACCAGGCGAGGCGAGGCGAAAGCTGGATCAGCCCAAATCAGACCTTGCGCTTCGGATTCAGTCGAGCCTCACGCTCCAGCCGCTCGGACTTCAGGCGTTTCAGGTTTTCCTGAAACTCCGGCGTGGCTTGACTGTCGGCTATCGTCTGTCTCGATCCTATCGGATTGAGGGTCCTTCGTTCGGCTTCATCCGCCAGTTGTTGCGCGGCGGACCGTTTGGGTTTGATCATTTGCTTTCTGCCTTCGGGCGAGATTGACCAAGCGGGCGCCGGTCAATTCATTTTCGATTTGGCCGGTCGCGTCGAACGTTCTGGAATTCCTCGGGTCCCTTGACGAGCCGCCGCTTGCGGCTGGCCTGGTCATCCGGGCTCGCTTTGTTGTCTTTGAGCTTGTCGATCGCGCTGCCCGCCATTTCCCGAGCCCGCTCGGACGAGGCCTTGGCGGCAGACGTAACCGTGAGGGCAGGGGCGGACTTGCCCAAGCCAATCTCGACCAGCCGACGGATGGATTCAGAACGAGCGGGAGTGTCTTGCTGTCCCGACGCCCATTCGTCGATCTGAGCGACAGTCGATTCCGGCCAGCGCGTGCCGATCTGGACGCCCTGACCAGTCGCGGGGCGGCCGCGATGTTTTTTGGCACGAATCTTTTTTGCTGGTTTCATTTATTTTGGTACCAAAAAATAAAGCCAAAGGGAAGCGCGAACCTTCGATAACTGTGCCTGTTTAGCGCACTGTCATCGCATCAATCCCACGCAACATTGTGATCGCAGATTTGCTGTCAGGCGGCTCCCCTTAGAGGGAGCGCCAGTTGTACAGCAAAAGGTCGGGAAGCATTTGCTTGGACGAAGGCCCGCAAGGCCGGCGTGATCTCGCTACCCCTGACACGCACCGCAAGCTCATCTGCGATCTCGCTGGTGGCATCGCGAGACCAGCCCTCGATCGCGTTGAAGGCGACAATATGGACGGGATAGGCGTACTGCCCGGAGAGTAGGTCGCGGATGATGGTCTCGACATCGGTATCCTGCTCGTCGGTCTCGCGCCACGAGCAGCCGGCGCGCGCGCCGAAGTCTTCCAGCACCAGGTAAATCTCACGGTCGAGCCGATCCAGCGGCACAATCGACGGCGCATGACGCATGACGCAACTCCTACTCAAAGAGGCAATCGCCCGGCCGTTGGATCGTTCCGGCCAAACCCCTCCAACAGAGTGAGGCTATCGGCCGTTCTGCGCGCTGATGTAAATGCTGAAGATCGACGTTCCGGCCTCGTCGGTGACCTCCAGGTACCATTCGTGGCCCGGTTCAAGTCGACCCTGCATGTTCATCAGAAGGTCGGCGGCAAAAACCGTGGCCTCTCGCCAGGTCGCTTCAGCGTCCGGCAGGTCTTCGCCTTCAGTGTCGGTGCTCGGTTCAACACCCCGGACGTGGAAAAAATAGCGCGGCATGCCTGAAATCCGGACGAAAGGCTCCGTGCAAAACTTGGCTCGGCAGCGAGTGCACTGTTACTTCTCCTCTGGTTCGGGATGAAGTGCAGCTTTCTCCGTCTTCATTTCCTCGATCAAGCCGGCGATGCCGTCTCTCGCGATCTTGTCAGTGATAAGAGACAACAACCGGCTATGGTGCGCGATCTTCTCGTCGATTTCATCGCATTTGCCGCACATGAAGATATCCTGCGTCATTGCAGGCAAAGCCTGAACGGCCACCTGAGATGAAAAACTTTCATTGCCGAGCTTGGTTCCCGCCGCCATGCTTGGGATGGTGGCCGGCTACGAGAGCCAGTGAATGGGTGACGGCGGTTTTACTCACGAGTGACGTGATTGAGGAGCTGCGAAACCGCAGTGATGAGCTGGGCCGTCGCGAACGGCTTCTGCAACAAGATGCTGCTTGGGACCCCTTGCGAGCCCCAATCGTCCGCCACGCCACCGGTCATGTAGACTATGGGCAACGTCGGCTCTCGTTCTCTGACCTGTCTGGCCAAGTCCCAGCCGCTGAGCCTGCCCTTGAGGTTTACATCCGCGACGAGCGCCCGGTACTCCTTCATACCGCTTCTGAAGAGAGTCAGAGCTTCCTCGGCAGACGACAGGATGTCAGTCGCGAAGCCTGCCTCCAGCAGGGCTTCCTCGACCACGGCCTGCAATGGATATTCATCCTCAACCACCAAGATGAGAGGCGGCGGCGCTGTCATGTTTACTCCGTCTCCGATGGCTGACCTACAATGTTGCCCGGCTTTGTTTCCCCAAAATGTGTCCAAAAGTGAAACATAAGAGGGTGCGGAGGCCCCAGGAACTGCCGGGCCGCATGACGCGACATACATTGACATCAGGCCAACGAGACGAAGCATGGGCGCACTCTCAATCTTGGTCGTGGAGGACGTCGCGCTGATCCGTCATCCGTATGATGGTCTGCGACATGCTGGAGGAGTTGGGTCGCGAAGTCGTCGCCGAAGCAGGCACCCTGAAGGAAGCAATCGAAGTCGCGCGGGTGGCTGACTTCGATTTGGCCATTCTCGACCTGAGGCTTGGCAATGAAACGACCGAACTGGTGGCGGAGATCACTCGTGGTCGCGGCTTGCCATTTTCTTCCTGATCAGCCACACATCCGATGGATTGTCAGTTGGCTTCCGCGATGTCCCCGATTGGAGAAGCCGGTTCTCCGCTCCGCACTCGGGAAGATGATCGAAAACTGCGCGAGATCTTGAGCGGCTAGCAGGGGTTGGCTGTGTGACCTTCAGGCTGCCGCCTTGCCCTTCGCCAAGCTTGCAAGGTCCTTCCAGGCCAAGGCGGTCCGCAACCACTTCAACCGCTCGGCGGGACAGGTCGCGGCGATCGCCTTCTGCATCGCGGCGATGGCTTCTGCTTGATGGTCGAGGTCTCCAATCATCGGAGCAATCATTCGCCAGAATTATTAAGACCGGCGAAAATCTACAGCCCGGAAAACTACCGGCTTACGCCGCCGTGGAGCCTACGTCCAAGCCCTGGCCCTGTGGACGCGCCAGTCCGGCGCCATCCGCTCGCCCCCGTCCTGCGGGGGTTGGCTATCATAGGTTAAAGCGCGACTCAGCAAATGCAGCCGAGGATAAACTGGCAACAGGCTGGGGACGCCGGGCGATGGCACAGTCACGCTATCCGTTGATCCGGAGGTGGACACCGGAGGAGCATCAACAACTGCTGGCGATGGCGGCGGCTGGGCACCGACCCGACGAGATCGCGCAGGCGTTGGGCAGGACAGAACCGGCCGTGCGAGGCCGCGCGAATTTGCACAACATTCCATTGCGACTGGTGACGCAAAAGCGGAAGGGCCCATGATCAAGGGCGTGGCCATAGCTGCTCTCGTCCTGGCGGCGGCGAGTCTCGCGGACCAGCAGTTGTCCTACGGGCGGTATACTGACCGTGTCTTGGCAATGCTGCGCGAGATCGAGCATTCATTCCGGCGATAGTCACAGAGCGACGGGGCAGCGATCACCGATGCAGGACTTTTGCCGTCCAGTCGGGCCTATGTCGCGCGGTGCAGAGGGGGCATCGAAGCGCCGCGCGTGCCAACACCGGCAGCCGATCTGCAGACACACAGTCTTTTCGGAGCGCGTCGTCTCGGCGTAAGTATTTAATTGATTTGGTGAGCGCGCTGGGGCTCGAACCCAGGACCCCGTGATTAAAAGTCACGTGCTCTACCGGCTGAGCTACGCGCTCCCATGGCCGCTGATGGCTTCAAAGAAATCGCCATCGTCTTCGGACATTTGGAAAAGCATGTCTTGCCGCCACATCGACGCAAGCGTTGCGGAAAAACCGGCTGTTTCCGGATCATGCTTTCGGCCCGCGCTGTGTAGGGGGATGGGGCGCGGAGGTCAATAGCTCGGGTGGCTGCCGAAGTTGAAGGCAAGAGCGGGAATTCGCTCGCCGTTTCCAATGCTTGAGCCGGGATTCTCAACCGGAATGGCGGCCGTCATCCACGCCGAAGAAGCCGCGACATCCGTCCATGGGCCGGATGTCGCGTTCGGGGCCCTGTCAGTTCGCTTCCCGCCGGACCTCGCTCGGCACCGGCAATTGCTGCGGCGTGCCGGCGGGGGTCGGCAACGCGACCGGGCGCAGGCCGATCAGCTCGGCGGTGCGGATCGCGCTGTCGCGCCAGAACTGGAACGAGTTGATGCGGCTGAGCTCGAGGATGGCGATCGCGACCGCAGCCAGGAACGGCAGGCTCTGCAGCACCAGCACGCCAGCGAAAATGTAGATCTCGGTGATCTGGCGATAGCTGTTGGAGGCCACCAGCACGCCGGCGCCGATCAGGAGCAGGGCGCCGATCACCGCCTCCCAGAACGCCTGGAACTCGATCGACATCCTGGACAGGCCGCCCTTGGACGTGCGCGCGAACGCGATGTGCTCGGTGATCAGTCCTTGCGCCACCGCGCGCGACACCGTCCACTGCACGCTCATGGCGGCGATCATCGCGCCTAGCATCTGGCCGGGCTTGATCGCGACGCGCGCGCGGTACATCGACAAGAAGTGCGCGAGCGAGACGACGAAGGCGCCGATGATTGGCAGCGTCAGGATCTTGTCGGGGATGGCGATGTCGGCGAAGGCGACGATCGGCACCCAGACCAGGTTGAGCAGGGCCACGACCACGCCGAGGCTTTCGGCGCCCAGCCAGTTCAGCCAGCCCAGGCCATATTCGCGCTTCTGGTCGGGCGTCAGCCGGCTCCGTCCCGGCAGGAAATTCCGCCAGTGCTTCTTGACGATCTGGAGGCCGCCATAAGCCCAGCGGTGACGCTGCTTCTTGAAGGCCTCGTAGGTGTCGGGGAGCAGGCCCTGGCCGTAGCGGTGGTTGGTGTAGTGCGTGGTCCAGCCGAGCTGCTGGATCGAAAGGCCGAGATCGCTGTCCTCGCAGATCGTGTCGGACGACCAGCCGCCGGCCATGTCCATCGCGGCACGGCGGATCAGGCACATCGTGCCGTGCACGATGATGGCGTTGGTCTCGTTGCGCTGGACCATGCCGATGTCGAAGAAGCCGGCATATTCGCCGTTCATGATGTAGTGCATGATCGACAGGTCGCCGTCGCGATGTTCCTGCGGCGCCTGCACCAGGCCGACGCTGGGATCGGCGAAAGCCGGCACGAGATCCTTCAGCCAGTCGGGATCGACGACGTAATCGGCATCGAGGATGCCGATGATCTCGGCGTCGACGGCGGTGCGGTCCATCGCGATACGCAGCGCGCCGGCCTTGAAGCCCTGCACCTTCTCGGCGTTGATGAACTTGAAGCGTTCACCGAGCGCGCGGCAATGATCCTGGATCGGCTGCCAGAAGGCAGGGTCCGGCGTATTGTTGATGATGACGACGCATTCGTAATTCGGATAGTTCAGCCGCGACAGCGCATCGAGCGTCTGCTTGAGCATCTCGACCGGCTCGAAATAAGCGGGGATGTGGATCGAGACTTTTGGGAAGTAATTCTCCGGAACGCTCTCGACCGGCTTGCCTTTTGTGAGCAGCCGCTGCGGCGGCCGGCCGAACGCGACGGCCGCGATCTCGTCGACGCGCGCCATCGCGATCAGCACGAGGGGAACAAGCAGGATCATGCCGAGCGTGAGCGCGAAGGCGGAGCCGAAGATGAAATAGTGCCCGTTCCAGAACGCGAACACCGTTGCGGCCCAGGCGCCGACGCCGTTGGCGGTGGCCGACAGCAGGAACGCCTGCTTCGCCGTGGGCTGCTGCAGCCGCAGGATCGGCAGCGACAGCAGGATTCCGACCAGAAGCGCGACACCCATCAGCTTCCAATAGTCGGGATTCTCCACCGGGCCGGTCCAGGCGAATTTCGGCTCGCGGCTGGCGTTGAGGATGCCCCAGTACGGACCGACGCCGCCTTCGAAGTACTTCCAGGGCTGATCGATGGCCTCGACGATGTTGTATTCCATGCCGATGGCGTCGGCGCGGCTGACGAAGTTGCGCAAGGTCAGTGCCTGCTGGAACGGACCGGGGTCGGCGTTGCGCAAATTGTAACCCGCGCTCGGCCAGCCGAACTCGGCGATCACGATGCGCTTGCCGGGGAACAGGTTGCGCAACAGATTGTAGCGGTCGACGGCCTGATCGACCGCCTGGTCCGAGCGGAAATTTTCCCAATAAGGCAGGACGTGGGCGGCGATGAAGTCGACGTTCGAGCCGAGGTCGGGATTGTCGCGCCAGATGTTCCAGATCTCACCGGTCGTGACGGGCACGCGGACCGAGCCCTTGACCTTCTTGATCATCTCGATGAGGTCTTCGACCTTCTGCTCGCCGCGGTAGATCACCTCGTTGCCGACCACGACTCCGTTGACGTTGCTGTTCTTGCGGGCGAGCTCGATGGCGGCCTTGATCTCGCGCTCGTTGCGATCCTTGTCCTTGTCGATCCAGGCGCCGACGGTAACCTTGAGGCCGAACTCGGCCGCGATCGGCGGCACCAGTTCCACGCCGCCGGTGGACGAATAGAGCCGGATCGCGCGCGTCATCGTCGACAGCGTCTTCAGGTCGGCGCGGATTTTCTCCACTGATGGGATGTTGTCGATGTCGGGGTGAGCCGAGCCCTCGAACGGCGCGTAGGAGACACTGGGCAGCAAGCCCTTGAAGTCGGGCGCGGGTTCCTTGTCGCGCAAGACTCCCCAGAGGCCGGCGTGGAGCGCGGACACAAGCAACAGAACGGCGGCGACAACCCGCATCGCGGCTAAACCAAAAGGGGCTGAGGGGGCAGGGAAGCGGATCCGACCCCGAGATCCGACCAAGTCCGCGGCAAATGGAGCATACCTCTGCCGCGCGGTTTCACAACTGTCATCGCCTCATGACCATATGAGGGCATGCACATTTCGGAATTCGCAGCAGTGCCAATTGCCTCTATTGCCTATCGTTCCTGAACGGAGGCTGAAACAATCGCGGCTATTTCGGGGGCGCCGGTG
>NZ_JADPIT010000015.1:778489-794183 GCF_023073035.1 Bradyrhizobium sp. 62 | reverse complement strand
GCCGGCGGCCGGTGCGGCGGGCTGCGAGGCTGCGGCCGCCGCCTGTTGCGGCTGCGACGCCGGGTTGATCCAGCAAGCGTGCACACGGCTGTCCAGGGTCTCGGCGACCTTGGGATCGATCTGGCCGCCGAAGCGGGTCAGGCAGCGGAACGCAGCCTGGATGTGGCCGCCGGGGCAGCCGAAGCGGTCGTAGAGGTCGAGATGGCGGAATGCGGTATCGAGGTCATCCCGCCACATCAGCCGCACCACGCGGCGGCCGAGCCAGACGCATTCGGGGTTGCCGGCGGGGCCGCTGATGACCTGGGCTGCTTCGGCGAATTCGTCGGTGCGGCGCTGGTTCTGGGCGGCATCCTTGGCCGCGTCGGCGGGTTGGGCTGCTGCCTTGCTCTGGTCCGGGGCGGGCGTGCCGCTCTGGGCGGAGGCGGCGCCGATACCCATCAGGATGACAAGGGAAGAAACGGCCAAGGTGGCGGCGAACTGCCGCAGGACCGCATTTCGTAACTCGAACACCCGTTGCCGCATGAATTCCCCAATATATCACTGACCGTCCGCGTCAGGACCTTCGCGGACGCGCCGGTGATGGCGTCCAAATGGGTCTCCAATGCGGCGGAAAAGTCCTCCCGAGTCCATGGCCTGAATCTGGAATTTTGTCCAGCAAAGTCACGATCCTAGGCCTCGGTCGAACGGCCGCAGGTAAATTCCTCAGGGGAGGGATGGATCCATAACGGAGTCACCCCCTTGGCAGACGGCGTGCTAGCAGGTAATCGACGGCCCTTCGCGGAGGACGGAACCGATTTCTCTTCGTACGCCACTGGCGCTTCTGCTCGTTTCACTGGGTGCGATCGCTGCCGTGTGGTGGTGGCTTGCCACGCCGATCTCGCTCGCGCGCGCCCCGATCGATCCCGCCGACAAGGTCCAGTGCGTCTCCTACGCGCCGTTCCGCGGCGAGCAGTCGCCGCTGAACGCATGGACCCATATCGAGGCCGACCAGATCGAGCAGGACCTGCGCCAGCTCAAGGAGATCACCGACTGCGTCCGCACCTATTCGATGGAGAACGGGCTCGACCAGGTGCCGGCGATCGCGGCCCGGATCGGGGGGCTGAAAGTGCTCCAGGGCATCTGGCTCTCCAGCAATCGCACCAAGAATTTCGAGCAGGCCGCGCTCGCCATTCGTCTTTCCAAGGATTTCCCCGGAATCATCGCCAGCATCATCGTCGGCAACGAGGTGCTGCTGCGCGGCGAGATGACGACCGCGGACCTCGTCTCCATCATCCGCTCGGTGAAGGCCCAAGTCAGCGTGCCCGTCACCTATGCCGATGTCTGGGAGTTCTGGCTCAGGAATCGCGAGATATATGACGCCGTCGACTTCGTCACGATCCACATCCTGCCCTATTGGGAGGACTTCCCGGTCAAGGCGAAGTTTGCCGCTTCCCATGTCGAACAGATCCGCGAGCGCATGGCGGTCGCATTTCCCGGCAAGGAGATTCTGATCGGCGAAACCGGCTGGCCGAGCGAAGGGCGCATGCGCGAGGGCGCGCTGCCGTCGCGCACCAACCAGGCGCGCGTGGTCTCGGAGATCCTGAGTCTCGCGAAAGCGCAGAAATTCCGCGTCAATCTGATCGAGTCCTACGACCAGCCGTGGAAGCGCAAGCTGGAAGGTACCGTCGGCGGCTATTGGGGTCTCTATGATTCGGTGCGCCGGAGCCTGAAATATCCGCCCGGCCAGCCGATCAGCAACTTCCCTTACTGGAAATGGTACATGGGCGCCGGCATGGGCCTCTGCGTGCTGGTGTTCGCGGTGGCCGGCCTGACGTTGCGGCGCAGGCCCTGGACGCCGCGCTTCTCGGCCTGGCTTGGTGTGGCGATCTCGGCGACCTCGGCCGGCATCCTGCTCGGGATCGGCGCCGACAAGATGTACTACGAGAGCTACGGCATCGGCGGCTGGCTGCTCTGGGGCACGCTGCTCGCGGCCGGCATCCTGTCGCCGATCTTCTGCGCGCAGGCGATGGTGATCGGCCGCAGCCTTCCGACCTTCCTCGATCTGCTCGGTCCGCGCGAGGGCCGGAAATGGTCGAAGCTCACCGCCGTGCTGGGTCTGACGCTGGCGGTGACGGCGGTGATCGCGGCGCAGACCGCGCTCGCCTTCGTGTTCGACCCACGCTACCACGACTTCCCCTACGCCTCGCTGACGATGGCGGTGGTGCCGTTCGCGCTGTTGATGCTGAACCGGCCGCAGATCGGCCAGCGTCCCATCGCGGAGTCGGTGTTCGCCGGTGTGCTGACGCTGTCGGCGGCCTATGTGCTGTTCAACGAAGGCCGCGACAATTGGCAGTCGCTGTGGACCTGCGCGATTTATCTCTTGTTCGCGCTCACGCTGTGGCGGGCGCGGGCCGAGCAAATCCAAGAATGAACAGGCCGATCGCCAGGCCCGACAGCACGACATTGTAGAGCACGATGCCGAGGCCGGCGGCGATGATGCCGACGGTGAGCAGCACGATCGACGGCCGCATCAGGTTCAGCGTGGCCACCACCAGCGCGACGATGCCGAACACCGAATTCTTGAACAGCACGGTCGAGACCGAGCGCGCCTTGCAGACCAGGGTCTGAAGCCCGGCGTCGCAGGCGAGACCGACCTGCGAGTTTTCGATTCCGAGGTAGCGCAGATAGAGCCCATAGCCGACGCTGGCGAAGCCGACGACGATCAGGAACTGCACCTGGTAGGGCGTGAGACGGAAGGGCTTTTTTGTCATGGCGGCAATATGGTCGGGATGGCGCGGACGGGCAACAGGGAAGGTGAATTTATGTCGATCGCGCCCAGTTAAAGGAGGAGCAAGGCGGCCGCGCCTGGCCCGAAGATATCCAGGAACAGGCTGGGGCTGCGCAGGTTTTGAAACGGTGTGACCGCGCAACACACGCTGCATACAAGGAGCGAGCATGGAAAAGCCAACTCAGGAGCAACCGGACGAACTCAAGCGGCTGAGCAAGCAAGCTCGGGTCGAGGATTGGTCGGAACTGGTTCAGTCGAAGGATGAGGCTGACAACCGCATTCGCGACCTGAAGGAAAAAGCGCGCATCGAGTAGGTGGTTGCGTGCGCCGATGAGCTCTCAAGGGCGAGTTTGTATCGTCCGGTTCTGGTCTCTCAGCCGACGTTCGTATTTTTCGGCCAAGGCCAGCAATCGCTTCTTGATATGGGGGTCGGCCTGTTCGGCCAACTCGCGGATGAGCGCGAGGTGCTCGCGCAGAAACATCTCGTCCGCCATCTCCGCTCCGAATCATCTTCGTCGCGGATCCTGCCGTTTTATGTCGGGCACCTCCGTATCGTTTGATACGTTAGCCGCGAGATGGTCTTCCCGCCGCAGAGCGGCTGCCGCGTCTACCGCCTGAAGAACGACGACAGCGTCGATCCCGCCGACGCCGTCTCCGGCTTCGGCTGTGCGGCCGGCTGCGCCGCAGGAGCAGGCGCGGGCTCCTCGCGCTTCGACGAGCGTTTCGAGGAATAGCTGCGACGATGCTTGTCGGGCTTGGCGGCGGGCGCGGGCGCCGGGGCGGTCTCGGCTTGCGGCACCGAGTCCTGGTTCTTGTCTGAGTTCTTCTCTTGAACTCGATCCTGAGTCTTCTCTTGCTTTTCCTGGCCGCCGCGCATCGACAGCCGCTGACCGTCGAACACAGTGGTCTCGCAGTGGCGCTCGTTCTCGGCGAGGCCGGCGCAGAGTTTTGCCGCAGCCGCTGCATTGATCAGCGGGCCGGCGCCGAGGCGGAGCTGCATGCCGAGGCCGGTGTTGCCTTCCTTGATCATGATGATCGGCCGCAACGCCGCGATCTCGGGATTGGATTTGGTCACCCCGCGCCACAGTGCACGTAGGCCTTCGAGCGAGTTGGCGCCACCGAGATCAATCGCAAAGCGCGTCTGCTGGACCGCGATCGCGGGAGCCTCGCTTTCGGCGGCCTCCGGCGGCTTGGCTGGTGCCGCGGCGACTTCGATCGGGGCGGGCACTGGATCGGGCTTCTTCTCGGCAGCCTTCTCAGTGGTCTTCTCAGCGGCCTCGGGCTGAACGAGTTTCGGGGCGGCCGGATCGGGCGGCGCTATGATCGATTTGGATGGGACCAACGGAAGCATCGGCAGTGCCGAATTCGTCGCCGGCGACTGCGCGACCAGCGAGGCCGCCGCTGCGCTCTGTGGCGGCGGGCTCGACGGCTCCTTTGCGGCCTCAGTGCGCGGCTTGTCGTTGGCCGGAGCTGGTGTCGAGGCGACCGGCCCGATGCCGGGCGCCGGCGGCCCGATCAAAGCCGGCGCGTCCTGCGGCTTCGCAACGGACGCCTGCGGCGGGGTTGTCGTCTGCTTGGCGATGGCGCCGGTAACGGAATCGAGCCCTTGCTCCAGCACGGTGACGCGCGAATAGAGCCGGTCGCGATCCGTGTTCAGCGTCTCGATCGCTGAGGCGAGGCGGCGGGCCTCGTTCTGGCTCTCCTTGGTCAGGATCTGGAGCCGGTCGGCCTGGCGCGCGAGATCGGCGGACGCAACCTGATCGCGCCGCCAGCCGAGCTGGGCCTGGTTGGCGAACACGGCAAGCACCACGGCGCCAACGGCCGCCACGCCCCATGAGCCCAGCCGCCACATCATGCCGCGATCGAACGAACTCTCCTCGGCCACAAGTCCGGAGAACAGCCCGCCGGTCTCCTTGGCGCCGAAGGCATCCGCCAGTGGGTCGGAATCCTTTGCCATGAACGTTAAGTGCCCAACCCCTGTCCGGCTTCCCCGAATCAATCAGGGAACATTAACAGGAAAAGCGTGTCGCACTTGAACTCCGGGCGTTTGCGGGGGTAGCAAGGCGATAGCTCATCAGGGCGGCCGTCGCCCGCTGGCGCTACTTGATTCGGCCGATTGACAGGATTTCGATGACCGCCCGTTCCAGCCTCACGATCGTGCTCGCCGCCGGCGAAGGCACGCGTATGCGCTCACACCTGCCGAAAGTGCTGCATTCGGTCGCGCATCAGAGCCTGCTCGCCCACGTGCTCGCCGCGGCGCCCAAGGGAACCGGCACCTCGCTCGCGGTCGTGATCGGACCCGACCATCAGGCGGTGGCGGACGAAGCAAAGCGCATCCGCCCCGACGCGCTCACCTTCGCGCAACAGGACCGGCTCGGGACCGCGCATGCGGTGCTGGCGGCGCGCGATGCCATTGTGCGGGGCGTGGACGACCTGCTGATTGCGTTCGGCGACACGCCGCTGATCTCGGCCGAGACCTTTGCGCGGCTGCGCGCGCCGCTCGCCAAAGGCGCCGCGATTGCGGCGCTCGGCTTCCGGGCCGCCGATCCCACCGGCTATGGCCGCTTCATCGTGGACGGCGACCGCCTGGTCGCGATCCGCGAGCAGGCCGACGCCAGCGCAGAGGAGCGCAAGATCGACCTCTGCAATGCCGGGGTCATGGCGATCGACGGGCGCCGCGCGCTCGCGATCCTCGACAAGATCGGCAATGCGAATTCCAAGAGCGAATATTATCTGACCGACGCGGTCGGCATTGTCAGCGAACAGGGATGGGATGCCGTGGTGATCGAAACCAGCGAGGACGAAGTGCGCGGCATCAACACCAAGGCGCAGCTCGCCGAGGCCGAAAGCGTGATGCAGGCGCGGCTGCGGAAAGTGGCGATGGAGGCCGGCGTCACGCTGATCGCGCCCGAAACCGTTTATCTCGCCGCCGATACCGTGTTCGGCAAGGACGTGACGATCGAGCCGTTCGTGGTGATCGGCCCCGGCGTTTCGATCGGCGACGGCACGGTGGTCCATTCCTTCTCGCATATCGTCGAGACCAAGCTCGGCAAGAAGGTCTCCATCGGCCCCTATGCGCGGCTTCGGCCCGGCACGTCGCTCGGCGACGGCGCGCGCATCGGCAATTTCGTGGAGACCAAGGCCGCGACGCTGGAGGCCGGCGTCAAGGTCAACCATCTCTCCTACATTGGCGACGCCACGATCGGCGCCAATTCCAACATCGGCGCCGGCACCATCACCTGCAACTACGACGGCTTCAAGAAGCACAAGACGATCATCGGGCAGGGCGCCTTCGTCGGCACCAACTCCTCGCTGGTCGCGCCGGTGACGATCGGCAACGGCGCCTATATCGGCTCGGGCTCGGTGATCACCCGCGACGTGCCTGATGACGCCCTGGCGCTGGAGCGCAGCGCGCAGACCATCCGCGAAGGTGGTGCGGCGCGCTATCGCGAGATGAAGACGGGTGGCAAGAAGCTTGAAAAGAAGCCGGAGAAATGAGCCGCTATTCGTCGTCGGCAAATTCCGAGAAGATCGCGCGCGTCAGGCGCCAGCCGCGCGGCTTGGCACGCTTCGCCGGCTCGCCGGCGACGTGCTTGATGAAGACGGGCTTGCTTTCCTTGCCGCGCTGGGGCGGCGGCCAATGCGCAAGGTGCGTGCCGGTGGTCTCGCTGGCGCGCACTGTCATCGATGGCAGATCTTTGCGGTTGGATGAGCCTTTCATGGCCTCTCTCCTTGGTACGCAAGGGTTGGCCAAATTTGTTGACAACAAGTTAACGCGCGCGGTTTAAGGCCCAGCCAGTTCGACGCACGCGAGGCTCGTCGCCGTCGGTGCTGTCTCAATCAGCAATAATTATTGAGTATCTGGTTCCTTAGGAACTTCGCTAAAAACCGAGCGCGTCGTTTAGGCGATTTTTCGACGATTTGGGGGATATTGATCCGCATGTGCGGGATTGTCGGCATTCTCGGGCGCGAGCCGGTTGCAGAGCAATTGGTGGATTCGCTCAAACGTCTTGAATATCGCGGCTATGATTCCGCGGGCGTCGCCACGCTCGAGGGCAAGCATCTCGAGCGCCGACGCGCCGAGGGCAAGCTGAAGAATTTGGAGAAGCGGCTGGAGGCCGAGCCGCTCAAGGGCACGACCGGAATCGGTCACACCCGCTGGGCCACCCACGGCAAGCCGACCGTGAACAATGCGCATCCGCACGCGACCGAACGTGTCGCCGTGGTTCACAACGGCATCATCGAGAATTTCCGCGAGCTGCGCGAGGAACTCGAGAAGAAAGGCACGGTGTTCCACACCCAGACCGACACCGAGATCGTGCTGCATCTCGTCGATGATCTGCTCACGCGCGGCAACAAGCCCGTGGAAGCGGTGAAATTGACATTGGCGCGGCTGCGTGGCGCGTTCGCGCTCGGCTTCATCTTCGCCGGCGAGGACGATTTGATGATCGGCGCCCGCAACGGTCCGCCGCTCGCGATCGGCTATGGCGACGGCGAGATGTATCTCGGCTCCGACGCCATCGCGCTCGGGCCGTTCACCGACACGATCAGCTATCTCGAGGACGGCGACTGGGTCGTGCTGACCCATACGAGCGCTTCGATCTTCGACAAGGACGGCCACCTCGCCCAGCGCGAGAAGACCAAGCACGCCGCCTCGACCTCGCTGGTCGACAAGGCCAACTACCGCCACTTCATGGCCAAGGAGATCCACGAGCAGCCGGAAGTGGTCGGCCACACGCTGGCACGTTATGTCGACATGGCGACCGAGCGGGTCTCGCTGCCGGTCAAGCTGCCGTTCGACTTCAAGAATATCCAGCGCATCAACATCACGGCCTGCGGCACTGCGAGCTACGCCGGGTTCGTCGCAAAATACTGGTTCGAGCGTTTCGCGCGCGTGCCGGTCGAGGTCGATGTCGCCTCCGAATTCCGCTACCGCGAGGCGCCCTTGCGCAAGGGCGATCTCGCCATCTTCATCTCGCAATCGGGCGAGACCGCCGACACGTTGGCCGCGCTGCGTTACGCCAAGGACCAGGGCGTGCATACGATCGCCGTCGTCAACGTGCCGACCTCGACGATCGCGCGCGAAAGCGAGACCGTGCTGCCAACGCTGGCCGGCCCAGAGATCGGCGTCGCTTCGACCAAGGCCTTCACCTGCCAGCTCATGGTGCTGGCAAATCTTGCGATCGCGGCCGGCAAAGCCCGCGGCGAACTGTCCGACGAGGACGAGACCAAGCTCGTCCACGGGCTCGTCGAGATCCCGCGTTTGATGTCGGATGCGCTCACCACCGAGCTCCAGATCGAGAAGCTCGCGCGCGAGATCGCGAAATCGCGCGACGTGCTCTATCTCGGCCGCGGCACCAGCTTCCCGCTCGCCCTCGAAGGTGCACTGAAGCTGAAGGAGATCTCCTACATCCACGCCGAGGGCTATGCCGCCGGCGAGCTCAAGCACGGTCCGATCGCGCTGATCGACGAGACCATGCCCGTCGTCGTCATCGCGCCCTACGACCGGGTGTTCGAAAAGACCGTCTCCAATATGCAGGAGGTCGCTGCCCGCGGCGGCAAGATCATCCTGATGACCGACGCCAAAGGCGCGGCGGAGGCGACCGTCGAATCCCTCGTCACCATCGTCATGCCTGATATGGCGGCGGCGTTCACGCCGATGGTCTATGCCGTCCCCGTTCAGCTGCTCGCCTATCATACGGCGGTGATCATGGGGACCGACGTCGACCAGCCGCGCAATCTCGCGAAATCCGTGACGGTGGAATAGGCGGAAGGGTCGGGCCGGAACGCTTCGTGGTCTTCCAAAACCTGCTAGAAGACCCTAGCTTGAACGAAGCGACCGACCTGGAACCCGAATGAACCCCCGTGACGACGCGCCTGCGCCTCTTGATCCCGTGCCGGAGCCGCATACCGGCCTGATAGGCCGCTTCCGCAATTATTTTCTCACCGGGCTCGTGGTGACGGGACCGGTTGCGATCACCTTTTATCTGGTTTGGTGGTTCGTCACCTGGGTTGATGGCGTGGTGCGGCCATTCGTACCGCTGGCCTATCGGCCTGAAACCTACATGCCGTACGTCATCCCCGGCTGGGGACTGATCGTCGCATTTTTCACGTTGACGCTGGTCGGCTTCCTCGCGGCCAATTTGATCGGCCGGACACTGGTCGATGTCGGCGAGACCTTCCTCGGCCGGATCCCGGCGGTGCGCGCCATCTACCGCGGCCTGAAGCAGGTGTTCGAGACCCTGTTCTCGGGCAAGGGCTCGAGCTTCCGCAAGGTCGGTCTGGTCGAGTTTCCGTCGCCGGGCATGTGGTCGATCGTGCTGATCTCGCAATCGCCGAACGAGGATGTCTCCCGCAGTCTGCCGGGTCAGGAGGAGCACGTCTCGGTGTTTCTGCCTTGCTCGCCGAACCCGACCACCGGCTTCTTCTTCTACGTGCCCAAGAGCAAGATCGTCGAGGTCGACATGAGCACCGAAGACGCCGCGACGCTGATCATGTCGGCCGGCGTGGTGCAGCCGGGCTCGGCGCCCGATTCGAAGAAGGCGGCGGCCCTCGCTGGCATGGCGAATGCCGCGCGTATTGCCAACGCCTCGGCGCTCCAGCCTCAGCCTGCGAAGGTGGAGTAGGGCCATTCCTCTGCGGGATGGCCGGCGCTCACGCTGGCGTCCCGTCCTCTGCTAGTCTCCGGTTGAACCGAGCGCGTTGCTCGAAATTCGATCTGGAGTGCACGATGTCCAAAACCATTGCGATCCTCGCGCCCGGTGCCATGGGCAGTGCCGTGGCCCGCCGTCTCGGCGAGCACGGTGCGCGCGTGCTGACGTCGTTGAGAGGGCGGAGCGAGGCGACGCGCAAACGCGCGGTGGATACCGGCATGATCGGCGCCGAGGACGACGCGATCGCGGACGCCGACATCATCCTCTCGATCGTGCCGCCGGGCGAAGCCGTGGCGCTCGCCGAGTGGCTTGCCGGGCTGATCGTCCGGCGCGAGAAGAAGCCGGTCGTGGTCGATTGCAATGCCGTCAACGTCGATACCGTGATGAGGATCGAGCAGATCATCGGCTCGGCACAGGCGCCGTTCGTCGATGCCGGCATCATCGGGTTCCCGCCCCAGCCCGGCGGCAAGAGCCCGGCCTTCTACATGTCGGGCGAGCACGCCAAGGATGTCGCCGTGCTGAAGGATTTCGGGCTCGACGTGCGGATCGTCGAAGGGCCGGTCGGTGCCGCGTCCGCGCTGAAAATGTCCTATGCCGGTATCGTCAAGGGCCTCGCCGGCATCGGCGCGGCGATGGTGGTCGCGGCAACGAAAGCGGGGGCTGCGGATGCGCTGCGCGACGAACTCGCACTCAGCCAGCCCGCGGTTCTGGCCCGGCTCGAAGTCGCGCTGCCGGACATGATTCCGAAAGCCTATCGCTGGGTTGCGGAGATGCGGGAGATTTCCGGCTTTCTCGGCCCCGATCATCCGGCGAGCCAGGTTTACGAAGGCTTTGCGCGCTGGTTCGAGCATCTCGCCGAGGACGCCAAAGGCGACGCGGCGGATACCGACCTGATGAAGGCATTCGCCGCGCGTATCGCGCAGAAGAAATCCTGATCGTCCGGTCTCACGTCACGGCCATCGATCATCTGCCGTGCACCGAATCCAAAAATCCTGGATGTCCCGATCGCGTCTCAAGCGCACGACCGGGACGTCAGCGCCATACTGCACGCGCTCGGCCTCGATGACAGGCGCGCGCTCGGTGTCGTAGCGCCATGCCTCGCGCATCAATTTCCAATCGAACTGTTCGGGACACCCTTCGGGGAGGTCAGGCCGGGTCTTGTCGCGATCGAAGGCGGAGCGCAGGAGAATGCGCCACTGGCAGAGCCAGCGCGGGCGGTCGATGACGACCAGCGTATCGGCGCGCGCGAGCGTGAGATCGAAGGCAAGTCCCGAGAAGCTGCCGTCGACAACCCATGCGTCGCCCGCGATCGCGTCAGTGACGCGCGCCCGGAAGCTCGGTTTGTCGGACGGCTTCCAGCCCGGCCGCCAGTAGAGCACGTCGAGATGCACCACGGGCAGCCCGAGCTTTCGCCCGAGATTCCGGGAGAGGCTCGTCTTTCCGCTGCCCTGACAGCCCACGACGATGATCCGGCGCATCGTCGTAGGGTTCCATAAAGTCGGGGCCAGGGAAAGAGGAGGCTTCCCGAACGCGCTTTATTACCTGGCATGTAATTGAGCCCATCCGCAGCCTGGCTACTGTCCCGGTCATCACCCGACAGGACGCATTCAATCAAGCCTCCTGTCGCGCGTGTGTCGGTGCATCAGGAGAGAGCTATGCAAGTCATGTTTACGAAGAAGGAGCCGCCGCAATGGCTGCTCGACATGTGGCGGGAGATCGACGACAAGACCTTTGGACGAGGTTTTGATTGTTTTGTGGAGGATGCCGTCTGCAACCTCGGCGTCGCCGATTGGAAGGGGCGCGAGGCGATCCGCGCCAACCTCAAGGCCTTCATCGACACCGGCTTCACCGCGCTGCATCACGTCACCGAATACTGGGACGCCGGCGCCCTGAAGGTGTTTCGCGGTATCGTGGACATGACACCCGATGATCCCTCGATGAAGACGGTTCATCCGACGATGACGCACTTCTTCTACATGGACGAGAGGGACGCTACCAAGGTACGGCACTGGGTCGGCGCCGTGGGACCGGTCGCCTTCGGTTGATCGCTTCGAACCTGCTACCATCGGCGGCGGTGCCTCGGATAAGCCGACGCACCGCCGCCGATGCGCGTTGACGATGCCCCACATTGACAGGAAGGATCAGTCGGCCATGAAAGCGACGGCCAGTGCCCTCAAGACGCGCGCCAGTTCCGCGGGCGCGCTGCTGCGTCAATGGCGGGACATTCGCGGCAAGACGCAGCTCGATCTGTCCTTCGACGCCGGCGTCTCGCAGAAACACATCAGCTTCGTCGAGAGCGGCCGCAGCGTTCCGAGCCGCCAGATGCTGCTCGATCTTGCGCAAGCCCTCGACGTGCCCTTGCGCGAACGCAACGAGCTGCTGCTGGCTGCAGGCTATGCGCCGTCTTATTCCGATCCCGCGCTCGAGGCGCCCGCCATGACGAGCATCAAGCGTGCCCTGCAACGCATGCTGCGTCAGCACGAGCCGTTTCCCGCCATCGTCATGGACCGCTACTGGAACGTGCTGATGACCAACGAGGCTGCGCCGCTTCTGTTCAATTGCTTCATCGACATGTCGGCGCGGCCGGCGCCACGAAATCTTTTGCATCTCATGTTCGACCCGGACGGCATGCGTCCCTTCATCGCGAACTGGCCGCAGACCGCACGCGGGCTGCTCGCGCGGGTGTATCGCGAGGCAGTCGGACATGTGGTTGACATCAGGACGAAGGCGCTGCTGGAGGAATTGTCGCAATATCCCGGGGTGAAGCCTGAATGGCGCGCGCCGTCGGCCTCCGATGCGATGCCGATGATCCCGCTGTCCTTCGTCAAGGACGGTGTGGCGCTGGACTACTTTTCCCTGATCACGACGGTCGGAACGCCGCAGACGGTGACTGCGGAGGAGCTGAGGCTCGAGTGCATGTTCCCGGCCAACGATGCGACCGAAGCGGAGCACGGCAAATTTTTGCAAGCGCATTCGGGGTGAGGGGGCGTCGCTGCGATTCCACCGGTCGCTATGTGGCAGGCTCGACCCACACAGTCATTGCGAACGCAGCGACTTCCGCCTTCGCTAAAGCTTCGGCGGACAAGTCGCTGGGCTCGCAATGACGGGGAGGAGACGTCGCGAGGCTCATCTGTTATTGTTTCTGCGGAAGCGGTCACTCCGCATTGGGAGTTCGAATGAGAGTCCTTGTGATCGGCGCGGGAGCGCTTGGAGGCTATTACGGCGCGCGCCTGGTCCGAGCCGGCGGCGACGTGACCTTTCTGGTGCGGGCCGGGCGGGCGGAGCAGTTGCAGCGGAATGGATTGCAGGTCGTGAGCCCGCACGGCGATTTCGCCGTGCAGCCGAAGGTCATCCTCGCCAACGATCTCAAGGAAGCGTTCGACGTCGTGCTCGTCGGCGTGAAGTCCTACTCGCTCGACGACGCGATGGCCCAGTTTGCCCCGGCCGTTGGCGCCAACACGGTGATTTTGCCGATCCTCAACGGCTTGAAACATGTCGACGCCCTGACTGCGCGGTTCGGCGCGAGCTCCGTCCTCGGCGGGCTCGCAAACGTCAGTGCCGGACTCGATGCGGATGGCCGAGTCGTTCAGTTCATGGCCAATCAAACCATCGTCTTCGGCGAGATCGAGGGGGCGTTGAGCGAGCGCGTGCTCGCCCTGGAGACGCTGCTGCACGTGCCCGGTATCGACGTGCGCGCCAGCGAATCGATCATGCAGGACATGTGGGAGAAATTCGTCCAGCTCTCGACGCTCGCCGGCATCACCTGCCTGATGCGTGCAAGCATCGGAGACATTCTGGCGGTGCCGAACGGCGAGCAATCCATCTTCCGGCTGTTTGCCGAATGCTGCGCCGTCGCCACGGCCGCGGGTTTTGAGCCGCGAGCGCCTTTCATCGAGTTTGACCGCAAGCTGTTCACGACCCCGGATTCCCCGCTCAAGGCCTCGATGCTGCGTGATATCGAGCGCGGCTCGATGACCGAGGCGGAGCATATCCTCGGCGATATGGCCAACCGGGCCCGTGCACTCGGCATCGACACGCCGCTGCTGGATTTGGCCCGCGCGCATGTGGCGGCCTATGAAATTGGACGGCAACGAGCGGCCGGCTAACCCGCTCCGATCAGCGGAATCGCTTCATCCCGCTCATACAGATACAGCAGGCATCGCAACGCCTCGCCGCGCTCGCCCTTCAGCTTTGGATCGTCCTTCAGGATGCGCAGCGCCTCGTCGCGGGCCTGCGTGATGAGCTGACCGTGCACCTCGGAGCGGGCGATGCGGTAGCCGGGCAAGCCGCTCTGGCGCACGCCGAGCACATCGCCTTCGCCGCGCAGTTTCAGATCTTCCTCGGCGATGCGAAAGCCGTCGGTGGTCTCGCGGATCACCTTCAGCCGCGCCTTCGACATCTCGCCGAGTGGCTCGGAGTAGAGCAGCAGACAGGTTGAGGCCTCCGAGCCGCGCCCGATGCGGCCGCGCAGTTGGTGAAGCTGGGCGAGGCCAAAGCGTTCGGCGTTCTCGATCACCATGATGGTCGCCGCCGGCACGTCGACACCGACCTCGACCACGGTGGTCGCGACCAGCAAGCCGATCTCGTGGGCGGCGAACTGGCCCATGACGCGGTCCTTCTCGGTGCCCTTCATCTGGCCGTGGACGAGGCCGACACGGTCGCCGAAACGCTTTTGCAGGCTTTCGAAGCGCTTGGTCGCATTGGTCAGGTGCTCGGTACCCTCGGCCTCGGATTCCTCGACCAGCGGGCAGATCCAGTAGACCAGCTTGCCGGATTCGAGCGCGCGGCCGATGCTATCGGTGACCTCGCCGAGGCGGCTCATCGATATGGTGCGGGTTTCGATCGGCTGGCGGCCGGCCGGCTTCTCCCTGAGCTCGCTGATGTCCATGTCGCCGAAATAGGTCAGCACCAGCGTGCGCGGAATCGGCGTGGCGCTCAGCACCAGCACGTCGACGGCCTCGCCCTTTGACGTCAGCGCCAGCCGCTCGCGCACGCCAAATCGATGCTGCTCGTCGACGACGGCGAGGGCGAGATCGCTGAAGATCACGTCGTCCTGGATCAACGCATGGGTGCCGACGAGCAGGTCGATCTCGCCGGCTTCGAGTTGTGCCAGCAGGTCCCGCCGCTCCTTGCCCTTTTCGCGGCCGGTGAGGATCGCGACCCGCATGCCCGCGCGCTCGGCGAGCGGCGCGATGGTCTTGATGTGCTGACGGGCCAAAATTTCGGTCGGCGCCATCAGCGCCGCCTGCTTGCCAACCTCGGTGACGGCAGCGGCGGCCAGCAGCGCGACCACGGTCTTGCCGGAGCCGACGTCGCCCTGGAGCAGGCGCAGCATGCGCACCGGTTGTTGCAGATCGTCGGCGATGGCCGCGGCGGCATCGCGTTGGGAGATTGTCAGCGCATAGGGCAGGGCATCGATGATCTTGTTGCGGAGGTGCCCGTCGCCGGCGTTGCGCACACCGGCCGGGCGACGCAATTGCGCGCGAATCAGGGCAAGGGCGAGTTGCCCGGCCAGGAGTTCGTCGAAGGCGAGGCGCGACCAGAACGGCTGGTCGGGCAGAATGTCGGTGAGCTCGACCGGCTGATGCACGCGGATGAGCGCCTCGGTGATCGGCGGGAAGCCGCAGCGGCGCAGCACCTCCGGGCTGATCCATTCCGGCAGTGCCGGGAGCTTCTGCAGCGCCTGCGCGACCGCGCGGCGCAGCGAGCCGAGCGCAAGGCCTTCGGTCAAGGGATAGACGGGATCGATGCCAGAGAGTTTGGAAATCGCCTCCTCGTCCAGCACCCGGTCGGGATGCACGATCTGCGGGATGCCGTCGTACATCTGCAGCGTGCCGGAGACGAAGCGCTTCTCGCCGATCGGCAGCAGCTTCTCGACATAGCCGGGCTTTGCGCGGAAGAAAGTCAGCACGACGTCGCCGGTATCGTCGCTGGCGTAGACGAGGTAGGGCGCACGGGCATTGCGCGGCGGGGGCGGGCGGTGGCGGTCGACGGTGACCTCCAGCGTGACCATGGTTCCCTGCACGGCATCGCGGATCTTCGGCCGCGCGCGGCGGTCGATGACCTGGCTCGGCAAATGCAGCAACAGATCGACCAGCCGCGGCGTCTCATTGCGGCTGAGCAGATATTGCAGCAGCTTGTCCTGCTTCGGACCGACGCCGGGCAGGCTGGTCACGGGGGCAAACAGCGGATTGAGCAGGCTGGGGCGCATCAGGCGAACCTAGGATCGTTTTCGCTCGTCATGCCCGGCTTTGTGGGCGGCATCCACGTGTTT
>NZ_JADPIT010000015.1:772523-778444 GCF_023073035.1 Bradyrhizobium sp. 62 | reverse complement strand
GGCGGGCCATGACAAATCGAGGGCTGACAGGGCCCGCCCGAGTGGCTATATCACCCCGGCCCGGCACGTCCGGGCTTTTGGCGTTTGACTGGAATTGAGACATGACGGGAACGACACGATCGAGCAACGGGCTGGACGACCGCCGCAAGCGGCTTCTGTTCCGCTGCTGGCACCGCGGCACGCGCGAGATGGACCTGATCCTCGGCCGCTTCGCGGATGCCGAGATCGGCAACCTGTCCGATGACGAGCTGACGCAGCTCGAGACCTTGCTCGAAGAGGCCGATCCCGACCTCTATGCCGCCATCACCGGCGACAAGGTGCTTGCCGCCGACGTCGTCGGCCCGCTGTTTGCGCGCATCAAGGCGTTTCCGATCGCGGACCGCGACGTATGAAGCAGGGGATGAAATCGCCGGCCGAGCTGCTCACGCCCGGCCGCGCGCTCACGCTTGCCAATGTCGCCGAGGGTGCCGAGGGCCTCGTCGTTTCCGATCTCGCGCGCGCCATCGCGGCGCGGCCGAAGAAGCCGGCTGTCAGCCTCGCGGTGATCTGCCGCGACGGCCCGCGGATGCAGCAGCTCGAACGCGCGCTGCAATTCTTCGCGCCCGATTTGCCCGTGCTGACATTTCCGGCCTGGGATTGCCAACCCTATGACCGCGTCTCGCCGCATGGCGGCGTCCTCGCGCAGCGGCTGACGACGCTGGCCCGGCTGGCGTCCTTGACCGGCAGCGACAAGCCCCTGATCGTGCTGACCACGGTGAACGCCGCGGTGCAGCGCGTGCCGGCACGCGACCTCGTTGCGGCGCAGGCGCTGTCGGTCGCGCCCGGCAACGTCGTGCCGATGGACACCATCGTCGCCTGGCTCGAGCACAACGGCTACAACCGTTCCTCGACCGTGCGCGAGCCCGGCGAATATGCCGTGCGCGGCGGCATTCTGGACCTGTTTCCGGCAGGCCTCGACCAGCCCGTCCGCTTCGACTTCTTCGGCGACAGCCTGGAGTCGATCCGCACCTTCGATGCCGAGACCCAGCGCACGTTGCTCGACATGCGCGCGCTCGATCTCGTGCCGATCTCCGAATTCCAGCTCGTCACCGACACCATCCGCCGCTTTCGCATGGGTTATGTCGCCGAGTTCGGCGCACCCGAGCGCGACGATGCGCTCTACGAGGCCGTCAGCGAGGGTCGCCGTCATCCCGGCATGGAGCATTGGCTGCCGCTGTTCCAGGACCGCATGGACACGCTGTTCGACTATCTGCAAGGAGCAGCCGTCGCGATCGAGCCGCAGGCCGAGGATGCCATCCGCGAGCGCTTCAAGCAGATCCTCGATTATTACCAGGCCCGCCGCGACGCGATGGAGCATCCGGGCGGCGGCGCCATCTACAAGCCGCTGCCGCCTGACCGGCTCTATTTGACCGAGGAGGAGTGGGCCAAGCGCGAGAGCGGGATGCCGCTGGTGCGGCTGACGCAGTTTTCGGTGCCTGCCGATGGCACCAGCGTGGTCGATGCCGGCGCACGCAAAGGCCGCGACTTCGCGCCGGAGCGCAACGATAACAATGTCAATGTCTTCGAAGCCGTCGTCGCACATGTGCATGGGCTACTGACAAGCCGCAAGAAGGTGGTCATCGCGCTCTGGACGGAGGGCTCGCGCGACCGCATGACCTCGATGCTGCGCGATCACAAGCTCACGCCTGTGACCAGCGTCAATAGCTGGCGCACGGTGCAAGCGACCCCGCGCAACGAGACCATGCTCGCCGTGCTCGGCCTCGAAAGCGGTTTCGAGACCGACGAGATCGCGCTCATCAGCGAGCAGGACATCCTTGGCGATCGGCTGGTCCGGCCGCGCAAGGCGAGCCGCAAGCTCGACAATTTCATCTCGGAGGTGACGAGCCTCGCCGCCGGCGACATCGTGGTCCACGTCGATCACGGCATCGGCCGCTTCATCGGCCTGCAGACGCTGGACGTCGCCGGTGCGCCGCATGACTGCCTCGAGCTGCATTATGCCGCCGAGACAAAACTGTTCCTGCCGGTCGAGAACATCGAGCTGCTGTCGCGCTACGGCTCCGACCAGACCTCGGTCGAACTCGATCGTCTCGGCGGTTCGGGCTGGCAGACGCGCAAGGCCAAGCTCAAGAACCGCATCCGTGAGATCGCGGGCGAGCTGATCAAGATCGCCGCCGAGCGGCATCTGCACGAAGCGCCGAAGTTGCCGGTGCAGCCGGGCCTCTACGACGAGTTTTGCGCGCGCTTCCCCTATGACGAGACCGAGGATCAGCTTGGCGCGATCGAGTCCACGCTGAAGGACCTCGAGCTCGGCCGTCCAATGGACCGGCTGATCTGCGGCGACGTGGGCTTCGGCAAGACCGAGGTGGCGCTGCGCGCTGCCTTCGCCGTGGCGCTCGAAGGCAAGCAGGTCGCGGTCGTGGTGCCGACCACGCTGCTCGCCCGCCAGCACCACAAGACGTTCACCGACCGTTTCAAGGGTTTCCCGGTCCAGGTGGCGCAGGCCTCGCGCCTGGTTCCGGCCAAGCAGCTCAATCTGGTCAAGAAGGGCCTCACCGACGGCTCGATCGATATTGTCGTCGGCACCCATGCGCTGCTCAGCAAGTCGATCAAGTTCCGCGACCTCGGCCTGCTGATCGTGGACGAGGAGCAGCACTTCGGCGTCACCCACAAGGAGCGGCTGAAGCAGCTCCGCGCCGAGGTGCACGTGCTGACGCTGTCGGCGACGCCGATCCCGCGCACGCTCCAACTCGCGCTCACCGGCGTGCGCGAACTCTCGATCATTGCCTCGCCGCCGGTCGACCGTCTCGCGGTCCGCACCTTCGTCGCCCCGCACGATCCGCTGATGATCCGCGAGGCGCTGCTGCGCGAGCGCTATCGCGGCGGCCAGGCGTTCTACGTGGTGCCGCGCATCGACGACCTCGCCGAGGTCAAGGACTTCCTCGACAAGAACGTTCCGGAGATGAAGGTCGCGGTCGCGCACGGGCAGATGCCGCCCGCCGTGATCGAGGACATCATGACCGCGTTCTACGACGGCAAGTTCGACATTCTGCTGTCGACCACGATCGTGGAATCCGGCCTCGACATTCCCAACGCCAACACGCTGATCGTGCATCGCGCCGACATGTTCGGCCTCGCCCAGCTCTATCAGCTCCGCGGCCGCGTCGGCCGTTCCAAGCTGCGGGCCTATGCGCTGTTCACGCTGCCGGCGCAGCAGAAGATCACGGCGCAGGCCGAGCGCCGGCTCACCGTGCTGCAATCGCTGGAGACGCTGGGCGCGGGCTTCCAGCTCGCCTCGCACGACCTCGATATCCGCGGCGCCGGCAACATCCTGGGCGAGCAGCAGTCCGGCCACATCAAGGAGGTCGGCTTCGAGCTCTACCAGTCGATGCTGGAGGAGGCGATCGTCAACCTCAAGGCCGGCGTGTCCGAGCCCGCCGCCGATCGCTGGTCGCCGACCATCACCATCGGCATGCCCGTGCTCATTCCGGAGGACTATGTCGGCGATCTCTCGGTGCGGCTGTCGTTGTACCGACGGCTCGCCGACCTCGACAGCGAGGAGGAGATCGAGAACTTCGGCGCCGAGATGCGCGATCGTTTCGGTGTCCTGCCGGACGAGGTGCGCTATTTGTTCAAGGTCGCCGCGATCAAGGCGTTCTGCCGTCAGGCCAATGTCGGGAAGATCGATGCCGGTCCGAAGGGCGCCGTCATCGCCTTCCGTGATAATTCATTCGCCCATCCCGACCGCCTGGTGTCGTTCATCCGCAGTCATGGCCAGGCCGCGAAGGTGCGGCCCGACATGAAGGTGGTGTTCCTGCAGGATTGGGAGACGCCGGAGGAGCGTCTGGCCGGCACCACCGAGATCATGCGCCAGCTGGCCCAGCTCGCGCAGAGCAAGAAGGCGGCGTAGAAGTTTCCGGAGGCGGCGCGGCGCGAAACGACGCGCCGCACCCGGATCCCGGAACAGCGACATATGATCACTTGCGGAATGATCGAACAGTTGCTACCTTCAATCTATCGAGTTTCGGCCGAACGACTTGGCCTCGCCGCTGAAAAGCGCGCCTGACTGACGACCCTCCCTCCAGATCTCGACGACACCCACCGCGCATCTGAGCGCGGCTAAACGTGCATCTATCTTAAAGGACGATCCCCATGACGACGGGAACTGTGAAGTGGTTTAACAGCCAAAAGGGCTTCGGATTCATTCAGCCGGACGAAGGCAGCCAGGATGTCTTCGTTCATATCAGCGCCGTTGAACGCGCCGGCATGAATACCCTCAACGAAGGGCAGAAGGTTTCTTTTGAAATCGTTGCAGATCGCCGGACCGGCAAGTCTGCTGCTGAAGATCTGCGCGCCGCATAGGCTGCCGCAATCTCATTGACGTTGCTTTGACCACGGATGTACTGGCAGAGCTTCGGATCTTTGGACCCGCGACCGTTCATCGGCCGCGGGTTTTTTGCGCCGGCTGCCGGCCGTCGCGAATGAGAATGCGAACGGTGTTTCGCGTAAAAATTCCACATAAGAGCAGTCGAACTCCGACGGCAGCGATCGCTGGCAGATGACTATGACGCCGCCCGCGACGCATCGGCCGACAGCCGCCCGAGCAGCGACCGTGCCGTATCCGACGGCGACAGCGAATCCACCGTGACGACGGGATCGCTGCGCATCTCGTGCTTGCCGTTCGAGGTGTGCCGCATCACCGCGGAGAGGCGGCGGGCGATCATGTGGGCGGTGCGGAAGTCGGTCTCGGCGAACACGACGACGACCGACCCGTCCTTTTGCGCCACGCCGAAATCCATCTGCCGCATCAGGCGGCTGAGAATACGCGCGGCATCGAGCTGGGCGCGGGAATTGCCGGGATCGAAAGCGAAACGCGCGACCGAGAGGCCGCCACCGCGGGCCAGTGTCTGCTCGACCGCCTTGGCAAAATCGCGTGCAAAGGCTTCCACCGTGAGCAGGCCGCTGCGCGGGTCGAGCCAGCCGCCGGCATCGATCGAGCGCAGGGTGCGGCTCAGCTGGGCTTCCATCGCGTGCTGGCGGATCAGGGGCAGCGCGTTGGCGGCGACCTTGGCCGGCTCGCCCGGGATCAGCTCGAGATTGGGCAGGTCGTAAGTCTGCGTGAGCTGATGCGCAGTGACGATCACGGGCAGGCTGCGGAAGCGGGTGTCCTCGGCGAGCACCGTGAGGAAGGCATCGGTCACGCGGGGGGTAAAACCTTCGGCGAGCACGACGCCGTCGAGGTCGCGGGTGTTGAGATGCTTGGCCGCCGCCTCGATCGACAGCGCCCCGATGACGCCGACGCGCTCGCCGAGCGCGACGGAAAGCGCGGGGTAAGCAGCGCCGCGACCGATCAGAAGCACCGTGGCATCGCGAACGGGATCAGCCTCCGGCAGCGCGACTTTCACCTCGGGCAGCCGGCGCAGCACCGTGGCATGGAGCGTGCGAATCCGTAGTGCGGCGCGAAGCCGCGCGATCAGGCGTTCGGAATGGCCGGCGCGCGAGGAAGAGAAGGGCAGGGCGTTGTGCGGGAGTGCGCCTGCCGCATCCAGCGCCACGAAGGGAAGGTAGGGCGATTGCTCCGCGATCTTTCTGGCGAGCGGCGCCAGATGCGGCTCGTGCCCGGCATCCATCGCGGCGAGAACCACGGCCGGCTGTACCTCTTCGACCGCGCGCACCGCGCCGGCCCAGGCGGTGTCGATCACGGGGAAGAATCGCGCCTCGTCCAGCGCCGCGATGAAGGCCGGCCGCTCGCCATTGGACACAAACAGGATCGGGCCGGCCTGGGACATCGAGAGACTCTGATCACGCGACAGGTGCCGCGCAATCTAGTCCGGCCGCCTTAATGCAGCGTCAATGGAACGGTCGAAACTACGCTTAGACCGCCCCGGAACGGTCGCGAAAAGCTTCGACCATCAGGGGGTTAA
>NZ_JADPIT010000015.1:762818-772441 GCF_023073035.1 Bradyrhizobium sp. 62 | reverse complement strand
TGACCGGAGAGCCGGTCGGGCAGCGCGGTCAGCAAGGCGCCCTGGCCGAGCCGGCGCGCCCATTCCTGGAGGTCGTTGGACAGGAAGCGGTAGCCGCCGACCGCCATGATCCCGGAGGGCGGCGCGGTGATGCAGATCGCGCCGCTGGGACGATCGAGCCGCGCGGCATAGCCAGTGTCGACATAGTCGCGTGGCGGCTGCGCGATCAGGCTGTCGCCGACCGGCGGCGGCGGGGCGTAGGCCGCGATCGGCACCATCGGGCCGCGCAGCCCGAGCGTGCCCTTCGGCGTCAGCAGAATCTCGCCGGCGATCGACGAACCCGACTGCTCGCGCGGCGCGCCGTGCGGTCCCGGCATCACCGGCACCGGCATGCCGTCCTCGCCACGCCGGGCGCCGAACAATCCGGCCTCGCCGAACAGATAGACGTCCGTGAACGGCGCATGCGGCGCGATCCATGCCTCGCTCGCCGCCACCTGCTCGGGGGCACGCCACAGGCCGATGACGTTGCGCAAGGTCGGCATCCGCGCCGCCAGATCGGAATCGCCGAGCCGCTGGGCATACTGCGCCGGTGCGATCAGCACGTCGCATTCGTGCGCGTTGATCTGCTGCTCCAACACGTCGTTCTCGAACGGATGATGCAGCGCCAGCGTGCCGCCGCACAGCAGCCACACCGCGAGCGAGGAGGCGAGTCCTGCGAACGACATCGGCGTGAACGCCGCCATCACGGTCGCCCCCTGCCTGATGTCGGCTTCCAGCGACATCGCGAGCCCACCGGCGATCAGGCTGAAATGCGGCCGCGGCACCGGCCGAAAGCCTTCCGCGGTGACGTCGAAGGAGATCATCGCCGCCTTGCGGCCATCCTGAATCACGGCGCGCGCGGTGCCGGGCGGACGGGCCAGCACGTCGTCGAGCGAGGCCATACCTTCGGGCAGGTTGGTGCCGAAGCCGCAGACATGGCGGATGGAGAAGGCTTCCGCGGCCGCGTGCATCGCGAGATCGGAATAGCTGACGCCGTCGACCGTGCTCATGGTGACGATGGCGCGCGCCGCGGTGCGGTTGAGAGCGGCGGTCAGTTCGGCATGGCGCCAGAGCAGCGGCAGTACGGCGACGACGAGGCCGGCGCGATGGGCGGCGAGAACGGTGAGCACGAACTCGACCGTGTTCGGCAGCTGGATCGCGATGACGGAATTGGCCGGCAGGCCCGATTCGACGAAATAGGCCGACAGCGCCTCGATGGCCGTGTCAGCCTCGGCATAGCTCATCCGCCGCGGCTGGTGACCGGTCACGCGGAACTTGTTCAGGGGGTCGAGCAGAGCGGTCGCGTGCGGCTGCCGCATCAGCGTGCGCTGAAACAGCGTGTCGAGCGTCGGCGATACGGCTGGCTGGTTCACGGCGTCACTTTGCTTGATGAGCTTGCGGCGGCCCCCTCGACCACCAGGCCTCCGGCAAATAGCCGGACAGCGAGGTGGCCTCTGGCCGTTCTATCCGATTCCAGCGCGCGATCCATTGCTCCGATACGTTAAACAGGGGGATTGTGTAGAAACCGGAGATCAAAGCGCGATCGAGCGCCCGCACTGCGGATACGAAATCCGTATGTTCACGGGCTTCCAGCAGTGCGGCGATCATCGCATCGACCGCGGGATTCCGGGCGCCCATGTAGTTGCGGGTGCCCGGATTGTCGGCGGCAGCGCTCCCCCAGTAGAAATATTGCTCGTTGCCCGGCGACAGCGACTGGTCCCAGCGGTTCTGGATCATGTCGAATTCGTAGGCGAGCCGGCGCTGGTCGAATTGCACGGGATCGACCGATCGCACGCTCGGCTCGATGCCGGCACGCTTGAGGTCGCGCTGGAACGCCAGCGCGACGCGTTCCTGGTCGCGGGTCGTGACCAAAATCTCGAAGGTGAAGGGCGCCTTGGTCGCGCGGTTGCGCAGCACGGTGCCGTCGAGATCGTAGCCGGCCTCCGACAACAGCTTCAGGGCCGTGCGGAGCGTGGTCCGGTCGCGGCCCGAACCGTCGGTCACCGGCAAGCGGTAGCTGCCGTCCAGGATGTCAGGCGGGATCTGCGCGGCGAACGGCTTGAGCAGCTCGCGCTCGCGCGCATCGGCGGGATGGCCATACGCTGAAAGATCCGAGCCGGCAAAATAGCCGGCGACGCGCGAGTAGAGGTTGAAGAAGTAGTTGCGGTTGACCAGCTCGAAATCGAACAGCAGCGTCAAGGCCTGGCGCACGCGGATGTCGGCGAAGATGGGGCGCCTCGTGTTGAACACCAGAAATTCGGAAGGTTGCGGCACGCCCGGCCTGAAGGTGTCGCGGATCACGTCGCCATTCTTCGCCGCGGGAAAGTCGTAGCCGTCGTGCCAGCGCAGCGGCTCGTGCTCGATGCGGAAATCATAAAGGCCGCGCTTGAAAGCTTCGAACTGGCCGTTGGCCTCGCGAAAATAGTCGAGCCTGATCTCGTCGAAATTGTAGAGCCCGCGATTTATTGGGAGGTCGCGGCCCCAATAGTCGGGATTGCGGGTCAGCGTCACGCTGGCGCCGGGCCTCACGGCGGTGACGCGATAGGGGCCGGAGCCGACCGGGCCCGTCAGCGTCGTCTCCTCGAAAGCCGCGACGTCGACCGCGTGTTTCGGCAGGATCGGCATCAGGCCGAGGATCAGCGGCAGTTCGCGGTCATTGGCTCCCGCAAGGTCGAAGCGGACGGTGAGGGGATCCAGCGCCTCGGCCCTTGCGACCTTGCCGTAATATTGCCGGTGATTGGGGCGGCCGTGGTCGCGCAGCAACTGCCAGGAGAACAGCACGTCCTCGGCGCGGACTGGCTTGCCGTCGGAGAAGCGGGCGCGGGGATCGATGTGGAACGTGACAAAGCTGCGCTCGTCATCGGTCTCGACCGATCTGGCGAGCAGGCCGTAGAGCGTAAACGGCTCGTCATTGCCGCGCGCGAGCAGGCTCTCGACCACGTAGTTCCGGACCGGCTGCACGGCCAGTCCTTTGACGATGAAGGGATTGAGGCTGTCGAAGGTGCCGAGAACGCCCCAGGTCAGCCGGCCGCCTTTGGGGGCTTCAGGGTTGACGTAAGGCATGTGGGTGAAATCGGCAGGCATCGCCGGCTTGCCGTGCATGGCGATGGCGTGGGCTTCCGCGGCCCTTGCGCCGCTTGCCGGGAGCCCCAAGGCGAAAGCCAGGATGCAGAGGCGGACGCAAAGACCCTCAGGGCGGCCCTCGAGAAGGCGCTGGAACATGAACATCTGCACACGTTGATTCGAGGACTGCGGGCCTGAATGCTATCACAGGGATTTTCCCGGGGGCGCACGCCGGCGAGCGGCCAAAGACGCTTGTCGGCATTGATCTTTTCGTCGGCCACGTTAAGAAGGCACGCAATCGCGCACGAGCGCCGAGCCGTCACTTATCCGCCTCATTTGACGGGGAGAGAGCCGCGCCCAACGCGGCCAGGTTCGGTGCGTCGAAGCGGTTCGGGCACTTCCCGTTTAGAAAGGGTTTTCCGCAATGAATTTCCGTTACTTGGCCGCGTCCGTCCGGCCGCGCGGGCGACTTCTCGCCTTGTTAACGGCGACAGCGTTGGCCGTCCCGTTTGCCGCCGAGGCTCAGGCTCCCGCGCCAGCTCCGGGCGCGCCCGCGCCCAAGGCGGCTCCGCCGAAGGCGGCTCCGAAGGCTGCCCCCAAGGCGCCGGCGCCGGCCGCTCAGGCACCCGCCCAGCCGGCTCCCGCCCAAGGCGCTCCGGCTCAGCAGGGCGCGGCTCAGCCCGCGGATCAGCAGATTCAGCTGATCTATGCCCCCTGGACCAAGTTCTGCCTCAAGGGCCAGGACGCCAATGCCAAGCAGGTCTGCTTCACCGGCAAGGACGGCCGTATCGAGTCGGGCCAGCCGGTCATCGCGGCCGTCATCATCGAGCCGGAAGGCGAGCCGAAGAAGATCCTGCGTGTGACGCTGCCGCTCGGCATGCAGCTGGTGCACGGCACCCGCATCATCGTGGACAACAATGCGCCGTTGCAGAGCCCGTACGTGATCTGCTTCCAGAACGGCTGCATGTCCGACTACGAGGCCACGCCCGAGTTCATCAACAGCATGAAGAAGGGCCAGAACCTCGTTGTTCAGGCGATCAATGCCAACGGTGCGCCGCTGACGCTGCCGCTGCCGCTCGCCGGCGAATTCCAGAAGGCCTATGACGGTCCGCCGACCGACCCGAAGGTGTTCGAGGAAACCCAGAGGAAGCTGCAGGAAGAGCTCCAGAAGAAGGCTGAAGAGCTGCAGAAGAAGCAGCAGCAAGCGCCTGGCGCCCCTCCGGCTGGACAGAAGTAATCGGGACCCGATCCCGGACATGAAAAAGGCGCTCGGTTCGAGCGCCTTTTTTGCTGGCCAGTTGATGGCTGCGAACTCAGTTCAGCGACGGATTGCGCGGGCGGTAACCGCCGGTCTTGTCCTTGACGAAGATCTCGGCGACCTGGGAATGCCGGACCGGTTCGCCGGAATCGTCCGGCACCAGGTTCTGTTCGGAGACGTAGGCGACGTATTCCGACTCCGCGTTCTCCGCGAGCAGGTGATAGAACGGCTGGTCCTTGTGGGGCCGCACCTCCTCGGGGATCGACAGCCACCACTCCTCGGTGTTGTTGAATTCCGGATCGATGTCGAAGATCACGCCCCGGAACGAGAAGATCCGGTGGCGCACGACCTGTCCGATCTGGAATTTGGCGGTCCGCGCTTTAATCATTCCCCGTCGATAGACCAGGATTGTGGCCGATGCTAGTGCCCTGATCTGGAATTAACCCGCGGGTGCGGGGCAGATAGCCCCCAAATCTTCAGAAAACACTTCATCAATGGTCGATATCCTCAATCTGGCTCTACCTTATTTCGGCTTGATCTTCGTTGGATTCGCCTGCGGCAAGGTCAAATCCCTGCCGGAATCGGGCCTCGCCTGGATGAACTTCTTCCTGCTCTACGTGTCGCTCCCGGCGCTGCTGTTTGCGATCATGTCGAAGACGCCGTTCTCCGAATTGAACAACCCGCCATTCCTGGTCGCGACCACGCTGTCGACCGTTGCGGCGTTCACACTCGCGCTGGTCGTCGGCAAGGTTCTCGGCGGGCTGACATTGCGCGAGGCGACGCTCGCCGGGCTCTCCGGCGGCTACGGAAACATCGGCTACATGGGACCCGGCCTGGCGCTCGCCGTGCTCGGGCCCAAGGCCTCGGCGCCCACTGCGCTGATCTTCTGCTGTGACAGCATCTTCCTGTTCACCATCGTGCCGCTGCTGATCGAGCTTTCCGACCGCGATCATCCCTCGATCGTGCATGCCTTCGGCGTCGTGCTGAAGCAGATCGTGCTCAACCCGCTGATCATGTCGGCCTGTTTTGGCGCGGCCTTCGCATCGCTGCATATCGAGATGCCTGTCGCGCTTGATCGCACCATCACATTCCTCCAGAACGCAGCCGCCCCGACCGCACTGTTCGTGCTCGGCGTCACCGTCGCACTCCGCCCGTTCGATCGGGTCCCATGGGAAGTGCCGGGCGTGATCGCGGTCAAGCTCCTGATCCACCCGCTCGCAGCGTTCGGCCTGATGCTGGCGTTCGGCCCGTTCGCGCAGCCCTGGGCGGCGACCGCCGTGCTGATGGCCTCGCTGCCGCCGGCGTTGAACGTGTTCGTCATCGCCCGGCAGAACGACGCCTGGATCGAGTCCGCCTCCGTCGCGGTGCTGCTCGGGACGTTTGCGTCCGTGGTCACCCTGACCAGCGTGATGTGGGCGATTCAGACCGGCCGGCTGGCGTTTCCTTGAGCGGTCGTTACTTCCGCCAGGTCGGCGTCAGCCCCTCGCGCATCGCAAAACGCCGGAGCGGGCCGATGGCGCCGAGCAGGTGCATGCCGACCGCGCGGACCGGCTGGAGCGGCAGGAAATCGTTGAGCAGCGAGCGGTTGGCGATGTCGATCGCAAAGGTCCGGCTCAGGATGTCGGGACGCCGGGCCCGGTCGTAACGCTTGAGCACGTCTGCTGCGCCAGGATCCTGACCGGACGCGATGGCCTCGCCCGCAAGCCGCGCAATGTCGGCGGCATCGCGGAGGCCGAGATTGAGGCCTTGGGCGCCGATCGGCGGAACCACATGGGCGGCTTCGCCGACTAGCGCGATGCGATCGCGGCCAAAGGATATGGGACGTTCGATCGCCAGCGGAAACAGATGGCGGCCCGGCTCGACCGTCATGCGTCCGAGGATTGAATGCGACTGCTTCTCGATCGCGGCGGACAATTCCTCGTCGCTCAATCCGCGAAGCCGTTCGGCCTCCGCAGGCGCCGAGACCCAGACGACGCTGGAGCGATCGCCGGGCAGGGGCACGAACACGCAAGGACCGTGCGGCGTGTGGAACTCGGTCGAGACGCTGCGATGGGGCCGCGCGTGGCCGACGTTGAAAGTCAGCGCCGTCTGGGTCAGCTCGCGCCGCGTCACCGCGATGCCGGAGGCTTCGCGACAAAGCGAATGCCGGCCGTCGGCCCCGACCACGAGGCGGGCCGACAGAAATTGCGCAGCCGCCGTGCGGATCGCGACGTCATCGGCTTCGATGACGACAGTTTCGGCCTCGTCGTCGAAACGGACGAGACCGGGCAGTTCGGCCGCGCGCGCTTCCAGCGCCAGCATCAGCGAGCGGTTGTCGATGTTGTAGCCGAAGGCATCGCGGCCGATTTCATGGCAGGAGAACCGGACCTCAGGCGCGCGGAAGAGCCGGCCGGTGTCGTCGACGAGCCGCATGATTTCGAGCGCGGCCGCCTTGTCCTTGCAGCGGGGCCAGACATCGAGGCTCTCCAGCAGATCGACGGAGGCACCGAGTAGCGCCGTGGTGCGATTGTCGGCATAGGGCACGCGACGCGCCACCAGCGCGGTCCGTGCGCCCGCCTGCGCCAGTGCGATGGCCGCGCTAAGTCCCGCCGGTCCGCCGCCGATCACGGCCGCGTCAAAGAGTGTCGATGCATCTGTCATGGAACGACATTGGACACGCCCCGCGGCAAATTCAAGCCCAGTCATATTGCCCTGATTTTATGACGAATTGTGCGACCGGGCGCCGCAATGGCTTATGTGCAAACCGGTGTCATTCTGATAGCAGAAGCCATGGACAGCCAAGAGGATTCCCTGAAGCCCAGGCCCGCGATCCGCGCCGCTGCCTTCTCGGTGCACATCTTCACCGCGTTCGGTGCGGCGATCGCGCTGCTGGCGATGCTTGAGGCCGTGCGCGAGCACTGGGCGGCGATGTTTCAATGGCTGGGCGTCGCCCTCATCATCGACGCGATCGACGGGCCGATCGCGCGCCGGCTCAACGTCAAGGACGTGCAGCCGAACTGGTCGGGCGACGTGCTCGATCTCGTGGTCGACTTCGTCACCTACGTCTTCGTGCCGGCCTATGCGATCGTGGCCAGCGGCTTGCTGTTGCCGGTCGCAGCACCCTTGCTCGGCGTCGCCATCATTGTCACCAGCGCACTATATTTCGCCGATCTGCGCATGAAGGCGGACGACAATCATTTCCGCGGTTTTCCGGCGCTGTGGAATGCGGCGGCGTTCTATCTGTTCCTGCTGCACTGGCCGCCGCTGCTGTCGACGCTGTTGGTCGCAAGCCTGGTGGTGCTGACCTTCGTGCCGTTCCACGTGCTGCATCCGGTGCGCGTCGTGCGCTTGCGCTGGCTGACGATGTCGCTGATCGCCATCTGGGCTCTGCTTTCCTTCTATACCCTGCAGATGGACTTTCGCGTCGGCACGGGCGTGACTGTCGTGCTCTGCGCGATCGCGCTCTGGATCAGCTTCAGCGACGCATTAATACGGCTGACAAGATCCTTCGCATGATGCACCTGTTGACCAGCCCAGAAGCCTGGGCCGCGCTCCTCACTTTGACCGCGCTCGAGATCGTGCTCGGCATCGACAACGTCATCTTCCTGTCGGTGATCGTCTCGCGCATTCCCGAGAAGCAGGCGCACCGCGCCCGCCAGATCGGGCTCGCACTGGCGCTGGTCTTCCGCATCATCCTGCTCAGCCTGCTGGTCTGGCTGATCGGCCTGACCGCGCCGGTGTTTTCGTTTTCGGGCTATGGCTTCTCGTGGCGCGACCTCATCCTGATCTGCGGCGGCCTGTTCCTGATCGCGAAGGCGACGCACGAGATCCATGGTGAGGTCGAAGCCGATGACGGCGAAGGCGACGCGAAGTCCCCTCGTAGCGCTTTCTTCTGGGTCATCGTCCAGATCGTGATCATCGACATCGTGTTCTCGCTGGACTCGATCATCACAGCGATCGGCATGGCGCAGGACATCGAGATCATGATCGCGGCGGTCGTGATCGCCTGTCTCATCATGTACATTTCGGCCGGACCGGTGTCGCGATTCGTCGCGGAGCATCCGACCACGAAAATGCTGGCGCTGGCCTTCCTGGTGCTGATCGGCGTCGCGTTGGTTGCGGACGGATTCCAATTCCACATCCCGCGCGGCTACATCTATTTCGCGATTGCGTTCTCGGCGGCGGTCGAGTTCTTCAATGTGCTGGCCAAGCGCAACCGCAGGAACACCCGCAAAAAACCGTCGATCTAGGCGTTCCAGCCGGCGTCGAGTTGACAAGGCGGGCGCGATGTCTTTCGCTGGCCCCGCGAGAAGAGGAGGTCAGGTGATGACCAAAGCCGTCCGTGTGCACAAGGTCGGAGGCCCCGAAGCCCTGGTCTATGAGAGCGTCGATGTTCCGGCGCCCGGCCCCGGCGAGGTGCGCATCCTCCAGCATGCCGTCGGCCTGAACTTCATCGATGTCTATTACCGCACCGGCCTCTACAAGGCGCCGGGGCTGCCCTTCATCGCCGGCAACGAGGCCTCGGGAGAGGTCCTCGCAGTCGGGCCAGGCGTGACGAATTTCCATCCGGGCGACCGCGTCGCCTACTACCACAATCTCGGCGCCTATACCGGGGAGCGCAACATCCCCTGGGAGCGGCTGGTCAAGCTGCCCGACCACATCACCCACGAGCAGGGCGCCGTGCTGATGCTGAAGGGGCTGACGGTCTGGTATCTCCTGCACAAGACCTTCAAGGTCGAGCCGCATCATCGCGTGCTGATCCATGCCGCGGCCGGCGGCATCGGCCTGCTCGCCTGCCAATGGGCGAGGGCCATGGGCGCCCATGTCATCGGCACCGTTGGCTCGCGCGAAAAGGCTGCGCTTGCCGAGGCCAATGGCTGCGACCATGTCATCCTCTACAATGAGGAAGACTTCGTCGCGCGCGTCAAACAGATCAGCCGCAACGAGGGTTGCGACGTGGTCTATGACGGCGTCGGCAAGGCGACGTTCCCGGGCTCGCTGTCCTGCCTGAAGCCGCGCGGAATGTTCGTCTCCTTCGGCAATGCCTCAGGGCCGGTGCCGCCGTTCTCGATCGCCGAGCTCAATACCCACGGCTCGCTGTTTGCGACCCGGCCCAAGCTCAACGACTATATCGGTACGCGCAAGGAGTTGCTGGAAGGCGCCGACACGCTGTTCGCTGCCGTCATCAACGGCAAGCTGCACGTGCCGATCAACCATGCCTACGCGCTCAAGGACGCCGCCAAGGCGCATATCGATCTCGAAAGCCGCAAGACCACGGGCGCGTCGATCTTGAAGCCGTAACTCA
>NZ_JADPIT010000015.1:724601-762808 GCF_023073035.1 Bradyrhizobium sp. 62 | reverse complement strand
GCAGTCTGGATTGCTTCGTCGCTGCGCTTCTCGCAATGACGAGCTTAGGCCACCCGCCGTGCCGCGCCGGCCCTGGTCAAGATCCCGTCGAGACAATCGATCATCTCGCCGATCTCGGCCCGCGTGACGTTCAGCGCCGGCATGAAGCGCAGCGTATCGACCTGCGGCGCGTTGAGGAGAACGCCGGCCTCGAACGCCTGCGCGACGATGCCGGGCGCGATCGGCAGCTTGAGGTCGAGCGCCAGCAGGAGGCCGCGGCCACGCACTTCGCCGAGCCCATGCCGCGCCGAGACCTTCTGCAATTCGCTTTCGAGCAGCAGCCCGGTTTCGGTCGCCGTCTTCAAGAAGTCCGGCTTGCTGACCTCGTCGAGCACCGCAAGCCCCGCCGCGCACATGATCGGGTTGCCGTTGAACGTGCCGCCCTGGTCGCCGTGCTCGAAGCAGGCCGCGCGTTCGGTCGCGAGCAAGGCTGCGAGCGGCACGCCGCCGCCGATGCCCTTGCCGAGCGTCATGATGTCGGGCGCGATGCCGGTGTGCTCGTAGTGGAAGAGCTTGCCGGTCCGGCCCATGCCGGTCTGGATCTCGTCGAAGATCAAGAGGAGGCCGTGCGCGTCGGTGAGGGCACGCAATTCCTGCAAGAACTGATCGGACGCCGGCCACACGCCTGATTCACCCTGGATCGGCTCGAGCATCACAGCGACGGTGTTGTCGTTGATCAGCTTTTCGACCGACGCGATGTCGTTGAGCTTCGCCTTCTTGAAGCCGGCGACCTTCGGCTCGAACAGCGGTTCAAAGGCCTTCTTGCCTGACGCCGACATCGTCGCCAGCGTGCGGCCGTGAAAGCCACCTTCGAAGCTGATGATCTCGAACGCGCCACCTCTATGGATGCTGCCATATTTGCGCGCGAGCTTGATCGCGCCCTCATTGGCTTCCGCACCCGAGTTGGCAAAGAACACCTGATCGAACGCGCTGTTTGCGACAAGTGCCTGCGCGAGCTTCAGGCTGGGCTCGTTGTAGAAGGCCGGGCTTGGCGTCAGCAGCCGCTTGGCCTGCGCGGCAAGCGCGTCGGCGATCGCGGGCGGGGAGTGGCCGAGGCAGTTGACGGCCCAGCCCTGCACGAAATCGAGATAGCGCCTGCGGCTGTCGTCCCAGAGGTAGGAGCCGGCGCCGCGGACGAACACGGCCTTGGGCCGAGCGGTGATGTCCATCAACGCGTCGTACGGATGGGTAGCGTTGGTCATGTCGAACTCCTCTGGAGGCGGGTGGAAAGGGCGCGCGAAAAGCAAAAAAAAGGCCGCACCTTGCGGGTGCGGCCTTTTCGAAAACTTACGCTGAATTCAGTGGTTCAGCGGCGTCGTCGGACATGGCGCACCCTCTCATCGTCGCGGAAGCGACGGCGGAGCATTTCGGTGCGCTGATGGGTCCGAGCGTTGATCATGGGGCGCGGCATACATGCGAATGGCGGGGCTTGTCAAGCGGGCGCTTTCCAAGACACACGCGCAGCGTGCATGGGCAGGTGAAAGATGCGCGCCTGGAAACCATTACGTCTCTAGCGCGTTTGTGATCACAGGACGCGAATTGGTTCGAACCGAACGCATGACGGTTCAGACCAAGAGGGCGGGACCAACCAGATAGTTTTAAGCCTTGTCCGAGACGCCTTATCCGATCGACCTCGACAGCATTCGCGGCGCGTTTCCGCCGGGTATCGAGGCGCCGCCGCTGTTGCTGGACTTCGCCGGCTGGCTGAAGGGACGGCCCTGGGGCAGCGTCGGCTGCTTCTCGCTGCAAGGCCAGTTTTCCGATCACGCGCCGATTGTCGACGGCAGTCCCTTGCGCGACAGGTTTTCGCTGTTCATGCGGCTGCCGGATGGCTCTACGGTTGGCGGCTGGTATGGCGCGGGTCTCGACCGCGACAATCCGCCGATCGTGGGGCTTGGCTCCGAGGGTGATTACGAGCTGCTGGCGCCGAGCCTCGATGGCCTGCTCGCAAAACTGACGTCGCAACAATTCGACAAGGCTTGGAGCGATCTGAAGCCGCACGACGAGGTCGAATGCCAGACGGTCGAGCTCGCGCAGTGGCTCACCGGACGCCTGAGCGGGGAGATGGTGGCGCCCGATGACGATCCGTCGGAGCTGCCCGACTTTCGCGGCTTCATGGAAAAATGGAGCCGGGATCGCGAAGACTATTGGGCCAATCATCGCTTGATGGCCGAACTCGGCTGGCGCCTCGCCGCGCATCTGCCGAAGGGCAAGAAGCCCCGGGACAAGACGAGCTTCGAGATCGCGATCGTCGGCAGGCAATACCAGGCGCGCGTCCTGTCGCGCGGACCGCAGCCGTTCGAGGAAGCCGCCGCGATCGAATCCCTGCTGCGCGATCTGCGCGAGGAGATGCGGAAGGCGCAGCCCGAGCTCGGGCTGTGGTACGCGATGAAATTCGGGCTCTATGCCGATGGCCGTGTCATGCCGAACTTCGAATACGATGTGCGCCCGACCATCGACGGCGAGCCTGCGAAGCTGTCCGAGGCGCAAGCTGATCTTGCCCGCGCGCCTCGGCCGGAGCGCTGGGTGCCGAAATGGCTGGCGGGATCTTGAAGCTCGGAATGCCGCGACGCTGCCGCCCAGCCGGCGCGCCGAAATCTTTGCACCTTCGATCCCCCTTGACTTAGAGCGCGCTCGAAGGGGTATCTGTACGTGCGTCAGTACGAGAACGGGCACACATGAAGATCGGCGACCTCGCAAAACGGACCGGCCTGTCGACGCACACGCTGCGTTACTATGAGCGCATCGGGCTGCTTCCATACGCCGACCGGGATCGCTCCGGCCAGCGCGACTTTGACGCATCGATCCTCACATGGATCGCATTCCTTGGGCGGCTCAAGACCACGGGAATGCCGATCCGGGACATGTTGCGTTACGCGGCGCTTCGGGATGAAGGCGACGCTACCGGCACAAGCCGGCGGCAGATTCTGGAAGTCCACCGGGAACAGGTACGCACGCAGATTGCCGAACTCCAGGAATGCCTGCTCGTCCTTGATACCAAGATCGCCGGCTATGCCAGCGACGAACAGAGGACGAAGGAAAATGACGCACGCCCAAACACAAGACGAAAGCCGCTTCGATCGCGGCCAGCGGGCCCTGTCACGCATTGACGGCAGAGCTGGTGAAGCGGTCGTCGCTTCACTCGCAGACATCGCTCCGGATTTCGCACGATACGTGATCGAGTTTCCGTTCGGCGACATTTACTGCCGCCCGGACCTTGGCCTGCGCGATCGAGAGATCGCGACCATCGCCGCGCTGACGGCGCTCGGAAATGCCGCGCCTCAGCTCAAAGTCCATCTCGAGGCAGGTCTGAACGTCGGGCTCTCTCGCGACGAGATCGTGGAGATCATCATGCAGATGGCCGTCTATGCGGGCTTCCCGGCGGCGCTGAACGGGCTGTTCGCAGCCAAGGAAGTGTTCGCCGCACGCGACGAACAGCAGGCGTCGGGAGAAGCGAACGGCGGGCGTGATGTTGCCGTAGCTTAGCGGCGGCTCGCGACCTCTCCCGCTTGCGGGAGAGCTTGCAGCGAGATCGTGGCTGCACCGGCCGTGACAGCCGAAGATCAGAATCCCGCGACGCTGCCGTGCAGGTCGTATTGGTCGGCGCGCTCGATCTTGGCGGTGACGATCTCGCCGACGCGCAAGGGGCGGCGGCTCGACAGGTAGACGGCGCCGTCGATCTCCGGCGCATCGGCCTTGGAGCGGCCCTTCGAGACGGTCGGGCCGACCTCGTCGATGATGATCTGCTGGCGCGTGCCGACCTTGCGCTTCAGCCTGCGCGCAGAGATCTTCTGCTGGCGCGCCATCAGCGCATTATAGCGCTCCTGCTTGATCTCTTCCGGCACGGGGTTCTCGATCGCGTTCGCGGTCGCGCCGGCGACCGGCTCGTATTTGAAGCAGCCGAGCCGATCGATCTCGGCTTCGTCCAGCCAGTCGAGCAGATAGGCGAAGTCGGCATCGGTTTCGCCGGGGAAGCCGACGATGAAGGTCGAGCGCAAAGCAAGATCGGGACATTGCTCGCGCCAGCGCTTGATGCGCGCCAGCGTCTTGTCCTGCGCGGCCGGGCGCTTCATCGCCTTCAGCACCTCGGGGCTCGCATGCTGGAACGGGATGTCGAGATAGGGCAGCACCTTGCCCTCGTTCATCAGCGCGATGACCTCGTCGACATGCGGGTAGGGGTAGACATATTGCAGCCGCACCCAGGCCCCTAGCTCGCCGAGCTCGCGCGCAAGGTCGATGAACTTGGAGCGGACCTGGCGATCCTTCCACGGGCTTTCGGCGTATTTGAGATCGACGCCGTAGGCCGATGTGTCCTGCGAGATCACCAGCAGCTCCTTGACGCCGGCAGCGACCAGGCGCTCGGCCTCGCGCAGCACGTCGTTGGCCGGACGTGAGACGAGGTCGCCACGCAGTTTTGGAATGATGCAGAAGGTGCAGCGGTTGTTGCAACCCTCGGAGATTTTCAAATAGGCGTAGTGCCGCGGCGTCAGCTTGATGCCCTGCGGCGGCACCAGATCGAGATGCGGATTGTGGGCGGGCGGCAGCGCGCGATGCACGGCGTCCAGCACGCTCTCATATTGCTGCGGGCCGGTGATCGAGAGCACGCCGGGATAGGCCTGCTCGATCTGCTCGGGTTCCGCACCCATGCAACCGGTGACGATCACCTTGCCGTTCTCGGCCATGGCCTCGCCGATCGCCGAGAGCGATTCCTGCTTGGCGCTGTCGAGGAAGCCGCAGGTGTTGACGATGACGATGTCGGCCCCGTCATGCTTGCGGGCAAGCTCGTAGCCCTCGGCGCGCAGGCGCGTGATGATGCGCTCGGAATCCACCAAAGCCTTGGGGCACCCGAGCGACACGAAGCTGACCTTCGGCGCAGCCGTCTGATCCATATCCAAATCTGCCTGATTGACAGGGTTGAGCTAGTCCCAATTGCCCATAATTACAACCCTTTGCATGGCCTGCGGGCATGCTATGGATGAATCACTGGTGGTGAGTGAGCAATGAGCGCCGAACAGTCGCCCAAAATCGTGATCGTCGACGAAAGCCCGATCCGGGCTGCGATCCTCGAGGAAGGGTTGCGGGAGGCCGGATTCACGCAGATCGTCCATATCCGCGAGATGCAGAGCCTGCTCGCCCGTATTTATGCGGTCGATCCCGACATCATCCTGATCGATCTGGAAAACCCCAGCCGCGACGTGCTGGAAGCGATGTTCCAGGTCAGCCGCGCCGTGAAGCGGCCGATCGCGATGTTCGTCGACCAGAGCGATTCATCCTCGATCCAGGCTTCGGTCGAGGCGGGGGTCTCCGCCTATATCGTCGACGGGCTGAGGAAGGAGCGCATCAAGCCGATCCTCGACCTCTGCGTCTCGCGCTTCAATGCCTTCGCAAAACTCCAGGAGGAACTGGAGCGCACCAAGTCGCAGCTCGAGGATCGCAAGGTCATCGAGAAGGCCAAGGGCATCCTGATGAAGGTGAAAGGCCTCACCGAGGACGAGGCCTATGTGCTGCTGCGCTCCACCGCGATGCGCGAGAAGAAGAAAATCGGCGAGATCGCCCAGTCGATCATCACCGCGTCGGAGATGCTGAAATGACCGCTCCCCTCCGCATCGGGTTCATTCCGCTGGTCGATGCCGCAGCGCTGATCGTTGCTGTCGACAAGGGATTTGCCGCGGCCGAAGGGCTCGAGGTCGAACTGGTCCGCGAGGTCTCCTGGTCCAACGTCCGCGACAAGCTCAATATCGGCTTGTTCGACGCCGCGCATCTGCTCGCGCCCGTCGCGATTGCGTCCTCGCTCGGTCTCGGCCACGTGAAGGTGCCGATCGCGGCGCCCTTCAATCTCGGCATCAACGGCAATGCGATCACGGTGTCGCCGACGCTTCATGCCGCGCTGATGGAGGAGATCGACGGCGACCGCTTCGATCCGCTCGCCACGGCAAAAGCGTTGGCGCGTGTGGTCGCCAAGAGGCGCAGGGCGGGAGCCGATCCGTTAACCTTCGGCATGACCTTCCCGTTCTCGACCCACAATTATCAATTGCGATTCTGGATGGCGGCGGCCGGAGTCGATCCCGACGAGGACGTGCGGCTGGTGGTGCTGCCGCCGCCCTATATGGTCGACAGCCTCGCCAATGGTCATGTCGATGCGTTCTGCGTCGGCGCGCCCTGGAATTCGATCGCGGTCGATCTCGGGATCGGCCACATCCTGCATTTCGTCTCCGACATCCTGGCCCATGCGGCGGAGAAGGTGCTGGCGCTCCGCCAGGTCTGGGCCGACAAGAATCCGGACGTGGTCGCCAGCCTGGTGCGCGCGGCGGTGAAAGCCGCCGAGTTCATCGAGCATCCGGAAAACCGGACCGAAGCGGCGCGGATCCTGGCGCAGCCCGAGCGGATCGGCGTCGATGCCGAAGTCATCCAGCGCACCCTCACGGGACGCCTCAAGATTTCGCCGGACGGCACCTTTCGCGAGAGCGGCAGCTACCTTCTGGTGGGACGCGAGGAAGCAGGGCGCCCCGATCCGGTCCAGGCTGCTTGGCTCTATGCGCAGATGGTGCGCTGGGGGCAGACGACGCTGACGCCCGACGGGGTCAAGACGGCCATGGCCGTGTTCAGGCCCGATCTCTACGACGGCGCCCTCGGCCGCCGGCCGCCCGCCCAGGCCCCCGCGGCATTCGGCGCATTCGCCGGCCCCGCTTTCGATCCCGCCAATATTCGGGGGCATCTTGAAGCCTTCGAGGTGGGCCGCTGGAGGGCGTGATTCGGGTCTGCATCGTTTTTGAGCGCTGGAGATCCGAGTCTAAATTTTAGGCCGCCTGCTCGAATTTCATAAGAGTTCCAGAGGCCGGAGTTCCCACGGGCGGCCTTACGCGCCTGATACCCCACACATTTTCATTTCGCCGAAGCTGGCACGCAACTTGAATGTTGCAGTGCGGCCAGCCTGTCACAGATGCCTACTGAGCCAAGTCCCCAGCAACGAAGCTGATCGGACCGTTGGGCGCACAGCCGGCTATCGAGCCAGCCGAGCTCCTCGCGGGTCGTGCACTTTCCGTCGATACCACCCCGGTGGCCGCAGGAGCTTCGTTACTGACCATGAAAATCGACACCGTCTCAGTCGACTTTACCGACGACCAGAAACGCTACCTCGAAGGCTTCACGACCGGTCTGCAGATCAGTCGCGTCGGTCGCGGTCTCGGCGGCGGCGCCGGCAAGGCGAACGCGGAGCCGACCGGTCCCGATGCCGTGCACATCAAGGCGCAGGACAAGGTCATCGCCGCGGGCAAGAAGCTCGCCGACCAGGAGAAGGTCAAGCGCGACGAGCATCCCTTCGACGCGTATCCGCGTCTTCGTCAGCAGGCGCTCGACAATACGCCGCCGAGCCCGGCGGACAATTTCCGCTGGCGCTATTACGGCATCTTCTACGTCGCGCCGACGCAGGACTCCTACATGTGCCGTCTGCGCATTCCGAACGGCATCATGAAGCACTGGCAGCTGTCCGGCCTTGCCGATCTCACCGATGAAACGTGCGGGCCTTATAGCCACGTCACGACGCGCGCCAACCTGCAGCTTCGCGAGATCCCGCCGAAGAACGCCGTAAAGCTGATCGAGGGCATTCAGGACCTCGGCCTGTGCTCGCGCGGCTCCGGCGCCGACAACATCCGCAACGTGACGGGAACGCCGACGGCGGGCATCGATCCGCAGGAGCTGATCGACACGCGCCCTTATGCGCGCGAGTGGCACTACCACATCCTGAATGATCGCTCGCTGTATGGCCTGCCGCGCAAGTTCAACGTCGCCTTCGACGGTGCCGGCAGGATCGCCGTGCTCGAAGAGACCAACGACATCGCTTTCACGGCGTATGAGGTGAAGGACGGCTTCGGCGTCGAGCCCGGGATCTGGTTCCGCCTCGGCCTCGGCGGCATCACCGGTCACAAGGATTTCGCAAGGTACTCCGGCATCATCGTCAAGCCGGAGCAGGCGACCGCTGTTGCCGACGCCATCGTGCGCGTCTTCATCGAGCACGGCGACCGCACCAACCGCAACAAGGCGCGGCTGAAATACGTGCTCGACGCCATGGGCCATGATGGCTTTCTCAAGATCGTCGAAGAGCGGCTGAAGACACCATTTACGCGCGTGCCGGAAGAGGCGTTTGCGCCACGGCCGGCCGCGGACCGCATGGCGCATATCGGCGTGCACAGGCAGAAGCAGGACGGCCTGAACTGGATCGGCGTGTCGCTGACGCTCGGCAAGATCAGCTGCGATCAGATGAGGGGCCTCGCCAAGGTGGCGCGGGACCTCGGCGACGGCGAGATCCGTCTGACCGTCTGGCAGAACCTGCTGATATCAGGGGTGCGTGACGAGAATGTCGAGCTTGCCATTGCGGCGATCAAGCAGATCGGGCTCGCGGTCGAGGCGTCGCATATCCGCGCCGGCCTGATCGCCTGCACTGGCAATGCCGGTTGCCGCTTTGCCGCCTCCAACACCAAGCGCCACGCTGCCGAGATCGGCGACTGGTGCGAGCCGCGCGTCGAGATGGACAAGCCGGTCAACATCCACGTTACCGGCTGCCACCATTCCTGTGCCCAGCATTACATCAGCGACATCGGCCTGATCGGGGCGCGCGTGCCTGTCAACGAGGAGGACACGGTGGAGGGTTATCATCTCTTCACCGGCGGCGGGTTCGGTCCTGACGCCGACGTCGGGCAGGAAGTCTATCACGACCTCAAGGCCGAGGACGCGCCGAAGACGGTCGAAGGGCTGCTCAAGGCCTATATCGCCCATCGCTCGTCTCCCGACGAGACCTTCCTGTCATTTGCGCGCCGCCACGACGGCGAGACGCTGCGCAAGCTTGCCGATGCCGAGGTGTCCTCATGAACCAGATCAGCCCTCCGCCCAAACTCGACATCATTCCCACGAGCGCTCCGTTCTCCGACGCCCAACGCTCCTGGCTGAACGGCTTCTTTGCCGGGCTGTTGTCGCCTGACGCGGCCACGCCGCTGTCGGCGGAGCAGGGCGCCGCCGTCATGCAGGCTGGTGACGGTGACGACGGTGAAGCACCGTGGCACGACCAGACCATGCCGATCGCCGATCGGATGAAGCTCGCCGAAGGCCGTCCCGTACGGCGCAAGATGATGGCGGCCATGGCGCAGCAGGATTGCGGGCAATGCGGCTACAATTGCCACGACTATTCGGAGGCCATCGCGAGCCGCAGTGAAGCGCGGCTCAACCTCTGCGTCCCCGGCGGCAAGGAAACCGCGCGGATGCTGAAGTCGCTGCATGAAGAGCTGGACAAGGCGCCGGGGGCCAAGGCGTCCGACAAGGTCGACGCGGTGGCGGCCCCCGCCGTGACCGTGACGATCGCCGAGCCCGGCCGCTCGCGCGACAACCCCGTGGCGGCGACCTTCCTGTCGCGCCGTCTTCTCAACAAGGGAAAGTCGGAGAAGGAAACCTATCACGTCGAGTTCGACCTTTCCGACAGCAAGCTCGACTATGTCGTCGGTGACAGTTTTGGCGTGTTCGCGCGCAACGAGCTCGGTCTCGTCGACCAGGTCATCGCCTTGCTTGGCGCGTCCCACACCACCAAGGTCAATGGCAAGACGCTGCGCGAGGTGCTGATCGACGACGTCTCGCTGTCGCCGGCGCCCGACACGCTGTTCGAGCTGCTCTCCTTCATCACCGGCGGCGCGCAGCGCGAGAGGGCGCGGGCACTGGCGCAGGGCGAGGATCCCGATGGCGATGCCGCCACGCTCGACGTCATGGCGGCGCTGCAGAAATTCTCGGGCACGCGGCCGCATCCGGAAGCCTTCGTCGAGGCGCTGGAGCCGCTGCAGCCGCGGCTCTATTCGATCTCGTCCTCGCACAATGCGACGCCTGGAAGGCTGTCGCTGACGGTCGATTCTGTGCGCTACGTGATTGGCAAGCGCAAGCGCATCGGCGTCGCCTCGACCTTCCTCGGCGAGCGCATCGCCGAGGGCGAGAAGCTCAAGGTCTATGTGCAGAAGGCGCACAATTTCGCCCTGCCGCAGGATCCGAAGACGCCGATCATCATGATCGGCCCCGGCACCGGCATTGCGCCGTTCCGCGCCTTCCTGTTCGACCGCAAGGCGACCGGTGCGCCCGGCAAGAACTGGCTGTTCTTCGGCCATCAGCGCAGCGATTGCGACTTCTTCTACCAGGAGGAGCTCAACGCGATGAAGACCTCGGGCCTGCTCACGCGCATGTCGCTGGCCTGGTCGCGCGACGGCGAGAAGAAGTTCTACGTGCAGGACCGCATGCGCGAGGTCGGCCGCGAGCTGTGGACGTGGCTCGCCGAGGGGGCGCATCTCTACATCTGCGGCGATGCCAAGCGCATGGCCAAGGACGTCGAGCGTGCACTGGTCGATATCGTCGCCCAGTTCGGGGCGCGTTCGACTGACGAAGCCGTCAGTTTTGTCGCCGAGCTCAAGAAGACGGGGCGCTTCCAGGCTGACGTCTACTAGCTGTCATCCTGCCGTCGTCCGGGCCGGTTCCAACTGGCTCGGATTTGAACGAATAAGATTCTCGGAACTTGGGGGTGGGGAGAATTTGCTCCTGCGATGCAGGGTTTTTAGAGAACCCGCATCGCTATTTCCGCGGGTCTCTTGCCCGCCACCCCCGTTGATCCCTCATAATCCCGCAAATGGGGCGTTGGAGATCGACCATGCGCGAACTATCGGCGGAAGCCAGGCTGCACTTCTACGCGCGCTCGCTCTCGCGGCGGACCGGTGCGAGCGTGCATCATGCTGCGATGTACAGCGCCTTCGCGGTCATCGCCGCCATCGTGTTCGGCACGCTCTCGGTGCACCCGTTTTAACGAGTCTTCGCAGCTCTCGTAGGGTGGGCAAAGGCGCGCTTGCGCCGTGCCCACCATCTCTCAGCAAGCAGGATGGATTTTGGTGGGCACGCTTCGCTTTGCCCACCCTACGGTACCGAGCAAGCCTCACGCCCCGCGCTTGAACGGCGCGACCTCGATCCCTGCATCTTTCAACGCCTGCCGCAGGCCGCGCGCGATGTCGACGGCGCCGGGCGTATCGCCGTGGATGCAGACCGTGTCGGTGCGCATCTTAATGACCTTGCCCGTGACCGAGACCACCGCGCCGTCCTGCACCATGCGCACCACGCGGTCGGCGATCGCCTTGGCGTCATGCAGCACCGCACCGGGCTTCTTGCGCGAGACGAGATTGCCGTCGTCTTCATAGGCGCGGTCGGCGAACACCTCGTGCACCATCGGCAGATTGGCGGCTTCGCCAGCCTTCACCAGCTTCGAATTGGCGAGCACGACGAATATTAGGCTCGGATCGACCGCCTTGATGCCGGCGGCGATCGCCTTCGCGGTCATGTCATCCTCGCAGGCGACGTTGGAGAGCGCACCATGCGCCTTCACATGCGTCACCTTGTGGCCGGCCGCCGTCGCGATCGCCTGCAACGCGCCGATCTGGTAGGCGACGAGATTCTCGATCTCGGAGGCCTTCAGGCCCGCGATCGGATGGCGGCCGAAGCCGTGCAGGTCGCGATAGCCGGGATGCGCGCCGACGGAGACGCCGCGCGCTTTCGCCAGCTCGACCGTCCGGCGCATGATATCGGGGTCGCCGGCGTGGAAGCCGCAGGCGACGTTGACCGAGCTCGCCAGCTCAATCATGGCGGCATCGTTGCCCATCTCCCACGCGCCAAAACCTTCGCCGAGATCGCAATTGAGATCGATCGTCTTCATGGGGTGCTCTCCGTCTCTGGTCGTCTTGTCGTTTACGGCTCGTCCGCAACCTGCCAGGTCCCGGCGTCGACGGCACTGACAGCATAGCCCGCGACATTGGCATCGCTGAGCGCTTGGATGTTGAGCGCGACGGTGTCGGCGACGCGCAGGCGATCGGGCAGGTTGCGGATCAGCTGCGCAAATTTCCTTGCCTCGTCCTGCGCCTCGGCCATGCTGACCGCCTTGAAGCGGAACGCCGTTCCTGCCGAGGTCTGCGCGAGACGGCCGACATCGGCCGTGATCACGGTCGCGATCTTCGGATAGCCGCCGGAGGTGCCGCGATCCATCATCAGCGCGATCGGCGCGCCGTTGCCGGGCACCTGGATGCTGCCGTTGACGGTGCCATCGGAGACGATGTTGTGGCCATGCAGATGCTTGATCGCGGGGCCTTCCAGCCGGTAGCCCATGCGGTCGGAGGTCGCCGAGATCTTCCACTCGCTGTCGAGGAATAGCGCCTTGTTGGCGTCGTCGAACTCGTCGTCCTGCGGTCCCAGCAAGACGCGGATCGGACCGTTCGATGGCTTCGGCAATTCGATGCGCAGTTCCGGTGCACCGCTTGCGGCATCGACGGTGAACTCGTCGCCGGCCTGCAGCGGGCGCGGGTAGGGGCTGCCGAGCCCGGCACGGGCGTTGACCGCGAGACTGCCGAACACCGGCTCGCCCTTGATCCCGCCTTCGATCGCCAGATAAGTGAACGCGCCGCCGCGGGCAAAGCCCAGCGTCAGCGTCTCGCCGTCCTTCAACGTCACCGATGTTTCCATGGCGACCGGACTTCCCGCGACGTCCGCATTGCGCGGCGCGCCTGAAACCGCGACGCGCACGGCACCGTCGCGCGCGGTGAAGGCGGCGCCGAACGGGCCGACCTCGACAACGGCTGCGAATGGTTCGTTGCCGATAAGCGTGTTCGCCGCCGCGAGCGACAGGCGGTCCATCGCTCCGCTGACCGTCAGGCCATAGCGTTGCGCGCCATGGCGTCCGCCGTCCTGGACCGAGCTTGCTGGCCCGATGCTGGCGATCACGAGCCGGCTCATGCGACCACCTGCTCGGCAATGATCTCGCCGGCCTCGGCGGCGCAGTCCTGTTCCTCGAACGTCTTGTGGTCGATGGCGAAAAACGTCACGCGATCGCCGGGTTCGGTGAGGAAGGTCGGATTGCGGTGGAGCTGATAGGTCCGTACCGGTGTGCGGCCGAGCAGGTGCCAGCCGCTCGGCGCTGCCAGGCACTGGATTCCGGCCTGGATGCCGCCGATCGAGATCGTGCCGGCAGGCGTCAGCAGCCGCGGATTCTGCCGCCGCGACATCTGCAGGGATTTGTCGAGGCCGCTGAGATAGGACCAGCCCGGTGTAAAGCCGATCATGGCAACCTTGTAGTCGCCGGCGACGTGACGCGCGACGATGTCGTCGGCTGTGGTGTTCAGCGCCTTCGCGACGTCCTCGAGGTCGATGCCGTGCTCGCCGCCATAGGCGACGGGAATACGCCAGCGGCGCGCCTTAGTGGCTGGCGGCAGCGGTTGGCTGGCGAGCGCGAGCAGCTTTTCGCCAAGTGCGTCGAAGCCGATCTTGCCGGGATCGTAATGCACCAGCAGCGAGCGATAGGTCGGCACGGACTCGGTGATGGCATCGATCGAGCTTGCCGCGAGCGCCTTGTCGAGCGCCAGCACGCGCTGGTTGGCGTCGTCGTCGATGGTACGGCTGAACTCGACCGTGACGGCGCTGTCGCCACTGGGCAGAAGGCGGGGCGGGGGAAGCGTCGCGGACATGGGCTGTCGAAATCGGGCTTCTGGAGCTACGCGGGCTCGGCCTTGAGCTCCGCTCGTTCCTGCTTCGCGTAAATGCGCCCGCAAGTCCAATAAATTAATGCAGGGGGAGGCGATAAAGCCTTGTTATCGCGACGCATAACTGCGCTGCGGCCCTGCATGATTGGTATCCTCTTGGCCCTTGACGCAAGGCCCGCACCCCGCAAGATGCGCGCGTTCTTTCCCGCCCATCCGGAGCTCGTCTGTTTCCATGTCGCTGTCCCCCGAAGCCCGCAAGACCCTCGCCGGCATCACCACTGCCACCATCACCACGGTCCTGCTGAAGAAGGGCCTGCGCAACATCTGGATGCGCGGCGCGCGTCCGCTGCGCCCGGGTCTGCCGCGCCTGGTGGGACCGGCCTTCACGCTGCGCTTCGTGCCGGCGCGGGAGGATCTGGCGACGCCGGAATCCTGGTCGTCGCCGATCTCGACCCGCACCGCGATCGAGGCGATGCCGGAGGGCTGCATCGCCGTGGTCGACGCGATGGGCATCACCGACGCCGGCATCTTCGGCGACATCCTGTGCGCGCGCATGATGAAGCGCGGCGTCACCGCACTCGTCACCGACGGTGTCGTGCGTGACGTCGAGGGCGTGCTCGGCACCAACTTGCCGGTCTGGTGCGACGGCTATGCCGCGCCGCCGTCGGTTGCCGGCCTGACCTTCGTCGGCTGGGGGGAGCCGATCGGCTGCGGCGGCGTTGCGGTGTTCCCGAACGACATCGTTGTCGCCGACCAGGACGGCTGCGTGCTGATCCCGCAGGTGATGCTCGAGCACGTGCTCAATGAGGGCGTCGAGCAGGAGCGGATGGAAGCCTGGATCGTCAACGAGGTGAACAACGGCGCGGTGCTTCCGGGCCTCTATCCCATGAACGCCGAGACCAAGGCGCGCTACGCCGCAAGCAAGAAGTAATCGGGAAGGAAACGAGGTAAATCCAATGGAGATCACTGTAGCAGGCACGCGGCCGACACGCCGTGCGCCCGGGGAACACTTCACCGGCACCGTGTGGCAGGACCCCGTGATCATGGCGCCCGCGCCGGCGCGGCTGAACTGCTCGCGCGTCTCGTTCGAGCCGGGCGCGCGCACCAACTGGCATCACCATCCGCTCGGGCAGACGCTCTATGTGATTTCGGGGGTTGGCCGGGTCCAGACCAAGGGCGGCCCTGTCATCGAAATCCGTCCCGGCGACACCGTCTGGATTCCACCGGGCGAGCTGCACTGGCACGGCGGGTCGCCGACCAACGGCATGACCCACATCGCCATGCAGGAAGCGCTCGATGGTGTGTTCTCGAACTGGTTGGATCCGGTGACCGACGCGGAATACGGCGCGGCGGTCGGCTAGTTTGCGTGACCCGGCTTTGCGCAGCGACGCTTTGCGTCGCTGTTCGTCCGGGACACGGCACCCTACATCCGCTCCGCCGTCCACGTGCCCGTGCACATGCTGCCGCGCCAGGTGCCGGAGCCCGAGGTGCCGCTGAGCCGGCCGAAGCCGACGGCGCGCTTGATGCCGGTGCTCAAGGTGACGTTGATGCTGCCGGCATCCGCAACGCGGCCTGACGCCGTCACCATGGCGCTGCTCGAGGCGATCTGACCGTTGTTGATGCCGATCGCGACGGTCGAGCCGTTACCGCAGGTCTCGCTCGACGACGAGATGCGGACATTCCATGCACCGTCGAAAGTGCTGGCGCTGGCCTGGGCGGCCGGCAACGCGATGACGATGATGGTGGCGAAGAGAGCCTTGCGAAATCCGTTCATGACACGCCCCTGGGGTTGATCATGCGGGCATCGTGTCACGGACGCGGAACCGGCGATGTGAGGGCTGTCACGCGCGCGACGGGCTCTGTGATGTCGCGCACGTCGCAATCGATTTGGCGGCAAAAGCAAAGGGGACCCGCGCTGCGGGTCCCCTTGTGTCGGTCAGAGTGTCGCCCCGAAGTCAGTTCACACGCGTCCAGGTCTGGCCGCCGCAGAACATGCCGCCGAAGGCGCAGCCCTGCACGCGCAGGCGATCGGTGCCCTTCAGCGCGATGGTTGAATCGTAGGTCGAGCCGGAGTTCGGATCGAGGATGCGACCGGACCATTTCTGGTCCCTGTTCTGATCCTTGCCGGGCTTCATGTTGATCAGAACCTGCTCGCCATTCTGGTTCGATTTCGAATCGACCGAGTAGCCGCAGAGATTGCTGCCGCATTGCTCGATCCGGACCTTGCCTTCCTTCTCCTCGGTGAGCCAGACGCCGAGCGGTGAATTGAGGTCGCGCGTGGGCGCGGTTGCGGGAGCCGGCGGCGCGACGGCGGCCGACTGAACGGGGGCGGGCGCAGGCGCCGGGACGGGAGGCGGAGATGGCGCCGGAGGCGCGGCTGCGACGGTCGGAGCGGGCGGTGGCGGCGGTGCGGGCGGTACTGCGGCCACCGTCGGGGCAACACTCGGGGCCGGTTGAGGCGGCGGCACAAGCGCGTCTTCGGCCGGAGCGTTGTTCGCAGTGGTGGCCGGAGGCGCTGGCGGGGCAGGAGGCGCGACGGCCACGGGGGCTTGGACGGGAGCTTGGGCAGGTGCCTGCTCCGCAGCCGGAGCCGCCGTGACGGGTGGCGGGGCCGGATAGGCCGGCGGCTGCGGGTCAGCTTTGGCTTGTTGCGGTGCCTGCGGGTCCGCTTTTGGAGCCCCCTTGGCATCGTTCTTGGCCTTCTTCGCCTTGCCCTGGCCGGTGTTGTCGTAGACGCCGGGGATTTGCACCGTGCCGCGATCGGGATCGATGCGGATGGTACGCCCGCCATAGTCGAAGGTGTACTGCGCCTGCGCAGCGGTGCTCGCCAAAAGGAATGCGGCCGTGGCCAACAGCTTCCTCATTTCGCATCTCCTGAAACAGGTGGTCCCCGCACCGACGCTTACGCCCCGGTCCGATCGCAAAAAGTGATCTAGATCACTGTCACCGTATGAGTCGTGCTTTCTGCGTTTCGGGTTCAATAACACCGGAGCCGGTCCAAAGTTTGGCCGGGGCAAGCGACAGGAGGACGCGGTCCTAGTCGAACCAGGCGGCGTAGATCTTCTTGTAGCTGCCGTCCTGCATGGAAATGTGCAGCCATTGGTCGACGAACGCCTTCAGCGCCATGTCGCGCTGGAGCCAATACGCCTTCTCTGAGAAGTCGAACGGCTTGTCGGGATGCACCGCGCAGAGCACGCCTTGATGCTGCTTCTGCTGGTAGCGCGTCTCGGAGGCATCCGTCATCATCAGGTCTGCATTGCCCTTGGCGATCTCGTCGAAGATCACGGTATTGTCCGGGAAGACGGTGATGTCGGCGTCCTTGATGTTGGCACGTGCGAAGCGCTCGTTGGTGCCGCCGGGATTGACGATCACGCGGGTGCCCTTCTTGTCGATGTCGGTGATGCTCTGGTATTTGCCGACGTCGGCACAGCGCGCGATCGGCGTCTTGCCCTCGCGCATGATCGGCGTCGAGAAGAAGCCCTTCTTCTGCCGGTCCAGCGTGACCGAGACGCCGCCCATGGCGATGTCAAACTGATCGGCCTCGAAATCCTTCATCAGCTTCGGCCACGCCGTCGGCACGAATTCGACCTTGACGCCCAGCGCCTTGCCGAGCGCCTCCGCCATGTCGACATCGAAGCCGTTGAACTGCTGCGTCGTCTTGTCGAGATAGGTGAAGGGCTTGTAGTCGCCGGTCATTCCGACGCGCAAAGTGCCGCGCTTGACGATCTCGTCGAGGCGGGACGGCGCCGCCTGCTGTGCCTGCGCCGAAAGGTTTGCCAGCAGCACCACGGCCAAAGTCGCCAGAATTCGAATGGTCATTCGAACGATCATCTCTTTTCCACCCATGCCCAAGCTGTCATTGTGCAGCTCTCGAGGGTTGGATTTAGACCAGATGCCCGTGGCTGGCGAGGCGGAAGTGAAGGGAATTTTGAAGTGACGATCTCGATGTATGACGCCTCGGTCGGCGTCTTCGTGCCTTACTTGCGCAACCTGTCCGCACTGCTCGACAAGGGCGTTGCCTATGCCGAAGCCCGGAAGTTCAATCCGGCCGTCCTGCTCGGCATGCGCATCGCGCCCGACATGTACGATCTGGCGCAACAGATCGGCGAGGCCTGCCGCCATGCCACGGTTGCCGCGGCCTTGCTGGCCGAGCGCGAGCCGGTGACGCTGCCGGTGCTGGAGCACGACATGGCCGGACTGCAGGCCCGCATCGCGACGTCCATCGAGTTCATCGAAAGCCTGCCGCGCGCGGAGATCGATGCTGCGGCGGAACGGAATGTCTTCTTCAGGCTGAAGAACGGGACCGAGTTGCCCTTCACCGGGCGGACGCTGCTGCTGACCTTCAGCATGCCGCAGTTCTTCTTTCACGTCACGACCGCCTACGACCTGTTGCGGCACGCAGGCGTCGAGCTCGTGAAGAAGGATTATCTCGGACGACGATAAGCCGAACCGGCGTCCACTTCGCGCGAAAACGCGCTAGGCTTCGCCCTTGCGCTCGTAATCGGCGAGCGAGCTGCGGCCGGCGATCTCGCTGCGCAGCTCTTCGAAGCGCCGATGGGCCTCGTCCTCATGCGCGTCGACGAAATGCACCGCGGCTTCGCCGGTCATCGGGCCGCTGACCACGGGTACCGACTGCTCGCCGATGGTCTCGTGGACGTAGAACTGGCCGTCATCGCCGCGATGGACCGTCCATTTCAGACGGATCGCCACCATCGGCCCGGGGCCGACCTTGCTGTAGCCGTCGGCATCGGTGTGCTCCGGCACCAGCGGCTGCTCCTCGACCACCGGATGCTCATCGACCACAGGGTGCTCGTCGGCGACCCCATGCTCACCGGCAACCACCATTTCGGTCACGGTGACGGTCTCGGTCTCGCGCACGGTCTCGGTCTCGCGCACGACGAGAACGGGTTCAGGATGCTCCAGGATGCTGGCGATGGTCGCCAACGCGTGGTCGGTCGGGTCGATCTCTGACAAGGGTCCATCCTCCAGCTCGACGCGGCCGGCCAGTCTGTCCCACTGCCGCCGCGGCCGGACCTATTACGCGGGTTTGATTAAGGCTGAGTGAGGGCTCGATCTGCACCAAAATGGGACTCATTCTGGCGTTCCGAAGGCGGGGGTCGGCCGCCCGCCCTTGAGATAGCTCAGCCCAGGACATCCTGATTGATGATGTTCTGCCGGATGGGATCGCCGTCCAGCACACTCAGGATGTTGCGCGCGGTCTGCTCGCTCATCCGGCTCACCGCCTCGACCGTGACGCCGGCGACATGGGGGGCCATGATAACGTTGGGCAGCGCGAACAGCGCGTTGCTGACCGGTGGCGGCTCGACCTCGAACACGTCGACGCCGGCACCGGCGAGCTTGCCCGAGACCAGCGCGTCGTACAGCGCCGCTTCCTTCACGATGCCGCCGCGTGCGGTGTTGATGAGGTAGGATTTCGGCTTCATCCGGCCGATCCGCGCCGCGTCGAACAGGCCGACGGTCTCCGGCGTCTTCGGGCAGTGGATGGTGACGAAATCGGCGTGAGGCAGCGCGGCATCGAGATCGGCGACCGGCTCGCAGCCTGCTGCCTTGATCTCTACGGCTGCCTTGTAGGGATCATAGACCTGCACATTCATGTCCATCGCCAGGCAGCGCTTGGCGGTGCGGGTGCCGATGCGGCCGAAGCCGATGATGAGGACGGTCTTGCCGTAGAGGTCGAACGGCAGCATGCCGAGCCGGTCGGCCCATTTGCCGTCCTTGACGCAGGAATGCATCTCCTGCGCACGTTTGGCCAGTGTCAGCATCATGAACAGGGCCTGCTCGGCGACCGAGGGCGAGTTCGCGCTGCCCGCGACCATCAGCGGCACCTTGCGGCGGGAGAGGGCGGGGACGTCGACGGCGTCGTAGCCGACGCCGATCCGGGTCACCACCTTCATGTCCTTCGAGGCTTCAAGCTCGGTCTCGCCGAACGCGGTAGCGCCAAGCGCCACGCCATGGACCGGCGCGTGGCTCTTCAGCAAAGCCTCAAAATCCCTGGCGGAGATCAGGTTCGGAAACTCGATGAGCTCGATGTCATCGCGCTGGGTGAGGAGGGCGCGTGCCCCTTGCGACAAAGTTTGCGTAACAAAGATTTTCTTCTTGTTGGTCGACATCGTCCCTACCTGCACGAGTTTCTTGCCCGGCCGTCACAATACGGCGCCGGTCGCCTCGTTTAGCAGGTGCATATTGTTCAGGTCCATCGCCAAACGCATGGGGCCCCCGTCCTTGGCGCCCGCATTGGGATCGACACGGCCGCAGATCGGCGTGCCCTCCAGTCCGAAATAGACCAGCGTCTCCATTCCCATCGGCTCGGTGACGTCAAGCACGGTGTCGAAGGTCTCGACACCCGGCTCCAGATGCGCATGCGATTCCGTGAGATGTTCGGGACGGATGCCGAGCAACAGGTTTTCAGCTCGGGGCAGCGCGCTGTAATGGGCGGCGCGGGCCGGCGGCAACGGGAACGAGATGCGGTCCGTCAGGCGGACGTTGAGCTTGCCGCCGACGTCCTCGAGCCGGCACGGAATGAAGTTCATCGCCGGCGAGCCAATGAAGCCCGCGACGAAGCGTGTCGCGGGTTTGTGGTAGAGCTCGTTCGGCGTGCCGATCTGCTCGATCCGTCCCTTGTTCATCACCACGACGCGATCGGCCAAGGTCATCGCCTCGACCTGGTCATGGGTGACGTAGACGGTGGTGGTGCGTACTTTCTGGTGCACCTTCTTGATCTCGATCCGCATCTGCACGCGCAGCTTGGCGTCGAGATTGGACAGCGGCTCGTCGAACAGGAAGACTTTCGGGTTGCGCACGATGGCCCGCCCCATGGCAACGCGCTGGCGCTGGCCGCCGGAGAGCTGCTTCGGCTTGCGGTCGATCAGGTCGGTGATGTCGAGGAGGCGGGCGGCCTCGGTCACCCGCGCCTTGATCTCGGCCTTCGGGTAATGCTTGAGCCGCAACCCGAACGACATGTTCTCCGCGACCGTCATGTGCGGGTAGAGCGCGTAGTTCTGAAACACCATCGCGATGTCGCGGTCCTTCGGCGGCACGTCGTTGACGACGTCGCCGCCGATCATGATGTCGCCGTCGGTGATGTCTTCGAGTCCGGCGATCATCCGCAACGTCGTCGACTTGCCGCAGCCGGAGGGGCCGACGAGCACGATGAACTCATGGTCGGAGATGTCGAGATCGATGCCGCGCACCGCCTCGACGTCGTCGTAACGCTTGACCACCTTCCGCAACGCAACCTCAGCCATAAGACATCAACCCTTTGTCGCGCCGGCGGTCAGGCCGGCAATGTAATAGTCCATCAGGAAGGCGTAGATGACCAGCGGCGGGGCAGCGCCAAGCAGCGCGCCGGTCATGATCTGACCCCAGTTGAAGACGTCGCCCTTGATCAGCGTGGTGGTGATGCCGACCGGCAGCACGAGTTGGTCGATGGATGTCGTGAACACCAGGGGATAGAGGAACTGCGCCCAGGACACGGTGAAGGCGAAGATGGTCGCTGCGATCAGGCCCGGCAGGGCGACGGGGATGAAAATCCGAGTCAGGGTCTGGAGCCAGGAGGCGCCGTCGATGAGAGCCGCCTCGTCCAGCTCCTTCGGGATCGAGGCGAAATAACCGATCATGATCCAGGTGCAGAACGGCACCGTCAGCGTCGGATAGATGAACAGCAGCACGTACCATCGGTTGAGGAGCGTGATGCCGGTGATGTCCTGGACAGCAGCGAGCATCTTGAACAGCGGAATGAACAAGAGGCTGTCCGGGACCAGGTAGGTCAGAAAAACCCCGGTCGCCAGCGTCGTCGAGCCCCAGAACTTCATCCTTGCCAGCGCAAAGGCCGCAGGAATGCTGATCAGCATGGTGACGCACACAACGACGATGGAGACGACCGCCGAATTCCAGAAGAAGCGCAAAAACTGGTTCGACGTCAACAGCTCGACGTAGTTCGCCAGGGTGGGATGGAACACCCACCAGGGATTGGTGGCCGCCGAAATCTCCGCGCTGCTCTTAAGGGAGGTGATCAGCATGTAGATCGGCGGGACGAGCGAAAAAATCGCGAACAGCACCAAGAAGAAGTAGGACCAGCGCAGGGCCCATGTCCGATCCCGGCTCATGCTCCGGTACTTGACTTTGCGCGTGGGACCGCCCTTGTCGATTGCAAGCGTGCTCATCAGGCTTCGTTCCCACGTTTGTTGACATCGCGCAGGATGAAGACCGCCGCGACTGCGAGGATAGGCACCATGAACAGCGAGACGCATGCGCCGAGCGGAATATCGCTGCTCTGGATTCCGACCTGGAAGGCCCAGGTGGCGAACAGATGCGTCGAATCCAACGGGCCGCCCGAGGTCAGGATGCGCACGATGTCGAAATTGGCGAAAGTGACGATCAACGAGAACAGCGTTGTGATGGCGATGATGTTGCGCATCATCGGCAGGGTGATGTGCCAGATCTTCTGCCACCAATTGGCACCGTCAATGGCGGCCGCTTCGTAGAGCTGGTCGGGCACCGATTTAAGCGCGGCCAGATACATGATCATGAAGAACGGTGCGCCGTACCAGACGTTGACGAGGATGACGGAGAAACGCGCCCAGAAGGTGTCGCCAAGCCAGGGGATCGGGCCGACACCGAAGAACGACAGCGTGTAATTGAAGGCGCTGTAGGAGGGATCGAACAGCCACAGCCAAGCCAGGGTGCTCATCGCCGGCGGGATCACCCAAGGGACCAGCAGCATGCCGCGCCACTTGCGCTGGCCCTTGGCCGGGAGGTTGTGGACGAAATGAGCGACAATGAAGCCCATCAGCGCTTTGAAAAACACCGCGGTGAGGGCGAAGATGCAGGATTGCCTCACCACCATCCAGAACGTGTCGCGTTTGAACAGGAAGGTGAAATTGCTCAAGCCGACGAACTTCTGCATCGACTTGTTCAGCGTGGCGAGATGCATTGAGTAGAAGGCAGGATAGAGCACGAACAGCGCGATCAGGAGAATCAGCGGCAGCGTCAGGAAGAACGCCATCGTCGACTTCCGCCTGAGTGCATTTTTAAGGCTCGCCCGTTTGCGCGGCCTGGCGGCACGGACGGAGCGAGCTTGCTCAACGACGACATCGGCCATGGTCAGACTTTCTTACGGTACATTCAACAGGGAAGCCGGCCGCATCGGTCGGCCTCTCTCGCAAGGCGATGGAAAAAGGGGGCGAATCCCCGGCGGCTCACGCGCGAACCCGTGAACCGCCATGCCACATACCCGGCATCAGCTGCGCATGAAGCCTTCGCACTCGCCCTCGGCCCAGGCGAGCGCCTGCTCGATGGTCTCGCCACGGGCATAGCGCAGCGCCAGTTTGGTCAACGTCGCCTGGTTGTAGATCTGCTGGGCGATCTTCGGCGGCGCCGGCGAGGCCGCGATCGACATCGTCTGGCGGCCGTGTGGGTCGGGATAGCTATAAAGCGTGCCCTTCGGCGGCCCTTCCTCGGCCCACGTCTTGAGCTTCGTCATGTTTGCGAAAGCCGGGAGATCGTAGCCGCCGCTCGCCGCGACGAACTTTTCGATCGACGACGGCTGCGACAGATGGGTCAGCAGGCTCTTGGCGGCTTCCTTGTTCTTGCCGAAAGCCCAGACGCCCCAGAAGTAGGGCAGGAACGGTGCAAAACGGCCCTTCGGACCGGCGGGCATGCCGTGCGTCCAGCATTGCTCAGCGACTTGTGGTGCGTCGCGTTTCGCAACGGCCCAGGAGCTCGGCGGATTCAAGATCAGTGCTCCGCGGCCCGAGATCAGCCATTTGTTATTAGACGCGTCATCCCAGGAGGCCGCGTCCGCCGGAAGCACCGCGATCAATCTCTTGTAGAATTCGAGAGCCTGACGCACGGCGTCAGTCTTTACGGTGATGTCGCCCTTGGCATTGACGAGCTCGGCGCCGAACGACTGGAAGATCGCGCCGGCGGTATCGACGCTGTCGGTGGTCTCGCCGAGGCCGATCCCGAACGGGACGCCAGCCTTGCTGCAGGCTTCGGCGGCCTTGAGAAAGACTTCCATCGTCCAGTTCTCGTCCTTGGGCACGCTACCGGCCGGATACATCTCCTGGACGTCGATGCCGGCATGCTTCTTCATCAGGTCGATGCGCGAGCAGGGGCCCTTGATCTGACTGCCGACGGTGGCAGGGACGGCAAGCCATTTGCCGCCGGCCTGGCCGAGATATTTGGTCGTGCCGTTCACCTCGCCATTCTGCTTGATGATCGGCTCCATGATGTCGGTGACCGGCTCGAGCTGCTCCGCATAGGCATGCGGCCACCAGGTCGGCATCTGGAGAATGTCGTGACCGGATTTTGCCTGCGCCTCGGCGGCGACGGTTAGTTCGAGCTTCTTGTTGTTGCTGGTGATGTAGTCGATGGAGACCTCGACCTTCTCCTTCGCTGCCCATTCATTGACGAGCGCGGTGGAGGCAGAGTTGGCACCAGGGACCCAATGGTCCCAGAAGCCGATCGAGAGCTTGCCGGCGGCGTAAGCGCCTCGGACATAGGGCGCTGTGATCAGCGCCGCGGAGGACATTGCAGTGGCAGCCACAAATTGACGTCGCGTCAGTGTCTTGCGTGACATCTCGTTTCCTCGCTTGGGTGTTTTATTGTTCTGGCGTTTCCTCTGAACTCTTCCGAGTTCTACTTTTGATTTTCTTTTTTTAAGTTTCTCGTTCGACGTTTCTTATTGATGCCATCGGCTTCGAAGGCAAATTGGTAGCGCGATCAGATCATGATTGATTGCGTCTGTCGAGAAAACCGAGCGGCTTGCGCCTAGAACTAACGTTGTGTCCGCCGAGGTGGCGCTGCCCTCGACGTCACGCGCGAGCCCTAAACCACAGTCGGTCGTTTTGCGATGCACACTGGGCGCGGGCGCGCTGGACCGATACGTGCGCAATTACGCCGCAGTTTCCAAGGAGCCTGCATAAGCACCTCGCGGCAAACACTTTTCGGGCGTGTATAGCAATTATCGGTGGCTAGACCTCGAAGCGGTGAAAACGATAGAGTTGCAACTGGCAAGTGGTTCTCACCCCCAGCAGCCTAATCAGATCGAGATGGAGACCAGAATGATCAACCCGGCGCCGCTCGCGCGGCTTAACCTGCGACGATGGTTCGCGCTGGGATCCGTTTTCGTGTTGCTGCTCGGCGCAGCCGCGGTGGCGAACGCTCAAGGCCTGGTCAAAGGGGTTCAGGAAGGAGCGGCGGCCGGGAACAAGGCGGCAGGTCCGGTCGGCGGCGTGCTCGGCGGCGCGATCGGCGGTGTGGTCGGCGTCTTCACCGGCGTGCTCGGTGTTGGCAACAATGGCAATCAGGCGCCTCCCGCCAAGGATTCAAGCAAGGATTCGAGCAAGGACGCTGCCAAAGACGCCAAGCAGGGCGCCGGCAAGGACAAGGATGCCAAGAGCGCGAAGGCTGGCAAGGGCGCCAAGGCGAGCAAGGAGGCGAAGAACGCGCCGCAGGACAAGGATGTCACCGTCCTCACCCAGACCGGCGCACCGCAATTGACCGCCGACCAGATCGTCACCAACAGCGACTCCTATATCGAGCGGATCAAGACCGAACTGAACCTCACGCCCGACCAGGAGAAGCACTGGTACGGCTTCTCGAGCGCCATGCACTACCTCGGGCATAACGGTGCCGAGCGGCTAAACCTGCGGGTCGCGCGCGCCAAGCGGGATCCGCCCGACGACATCGTCGAGCAGATGCGCAACGAGGCCCAATTCCTCATCGACCGCGCTGCCGACCAGCGCAATGTCGCCGACGCCGCTGAGCCCCTCTATTCGAGCCTCGATGACAAGCAGAAGCAGGTGTTCGTACAGGAGATGGTGCGGCTCAGCCACGAACGAGGACTGGATTGATCAAGTTGAATCGGATCGGGCGCGTCTGAATTAACGGACCCCGCCACGAATTCGTGAATCCTCTTCGCGATTCGGTTATGATCAGCTTCGGAAGCTGATGGGCGGGGTTGATATGGCGGACGGACTCTCCGTTTTCCTGGTCGAAGACGAGACGTTGATCCGGATGATGATGACGGACATGGTGGAGGAACTCGGCCACCACGTCATCGCGGAAGCGGATAATGTTCGGGACGCCAGCGCTTTCGCCATGACCGCGCAGTACGATCTTGCGATCCTCGACATCAATCTCAAGGGCCTCTACGTCGATCCGGTCGCCGACCTGATCGAGCGACGCGGCAAGCCGTTTCTGTTTGCGACGGGCTACGGTCCGGAACTGCTGCCGTCCTTGCTCCGGCGCCGGCCGATCCTGCGCAAGCCCATCTCGATCAATCAGCTCAAGGCAATGATCGATTCGATGTTTCCGGAAGCGGCAGCAAAGACGCCGCACTGAGACCAAAAACAAAAATGGCCGCCCGTCAGGGGCGGCCATTTCGCGACGGAATTCGTCGCGGTCTCACATCAGGCCGGCGCCGAGATCGATGCCGCGCGCCATCAGGCCGAACGAGGCGACCAGGCCCGTGCAGCAAAACAGCAAGATGGTCTTGAATGAAGAAAACGAAGAATCGGCCAAACGCGTTTCGCTGGTGGCCGGCATCGCGGCGATCGAAATCATGCTCATGTTCATTCCCCCCTTTGTTGCCCCTGAATTGCATCAGGTAAGGGAACTCCTAGAGCAAAAAGTTTGACGCGAGCTTTCGAGGGATCGTTAACGAAATCGCAATTGATGCCGCGTTTTCGGGCACCGTAGCGCAACCACTCGTTTCACTGGCGCCCGTTCTTCAGCACGGTAGCGATAGTGTGGGCCGTCATGGCGGCGCGGTCCGAAGCGCGCTGGGCGGCGAGGCGGTCACGCGCCTTTTCCTCGATCAAGAGCTCGATCAGGGCCAGCCGCTTGCCATCGTCGTCCGCCTCGAGCAGCAGGCGGTGATAGCGGTGATAGTCGAAACCCAGATCCTGCTTACGCATGTCACGCCCCCGCAACTACGCCACACACAAGCCAGGATTGTTTCTCATCCGGGACGAACGCGCAAGCACGATCCCGCGTCGAGCGGGCGTGCCGTGCAATCAGCTGTGCATGACTGGAATCCGCGGACGGAGGCGCGCGCCGTTAAGGCTGGTTGTGCTCCGCGAACATCTTCAGGCCGAGGAAACTCGCATCAGGTTTCGTGACCAGCCTGGTCGGGATGTCGCGGAGATAGTCCTGGAAGCGTCCCTTGGCTTCGAAGCGCGCCCGGAATGCGGAAGCCGCAAGGAACTCCGGAAAGCGCGGCACGATTCCGCCGGCGATATAGACGCCGCCGCGGGCGCCGAAGGTCACCGCGAGATTGCCGGCGACCGAGCCGAGGATGGCGCAAAACATGTCCAGCGTCGCGCGGCAGAGTTCGCAACTGCCCTCCAAGGCCGCCTTCGTGATGGCAGCGGCATCGCGATGCGGCACCTCGGCGCCTTCCACTTCGGCCAGCGCCTCGTACAGGCTTTGCAGGCCGGAACCGGACAATGCGCCACGCTCGATGGAGACATGGCCGAGGCGCCGGCGCATGCACGCGATTACGCGTTCCTCGCGCTCGTCCTCTGCCGGCAGGGTCGCGTGGCCCGCCTCGGTGACGACGGCCAACCGTGAGCCGTGGCGCTCGACCAGACAGGAAACACCAAAGCCGGTTCCGGGACCGACCACCAGCAACGGTTCTCCGGGAAGACCCTCCTGTCCGCCGAGCGGGATGAGGTCGGCGGGCTGCAGGGCGGGCAGGGACCAGGCCACCACCTCGAAATCGTTGAGAACATGGACGCTGTCGAAGCCGAGAGCCGGCTGAAGCTCGTTGCCGTCGATGACCCACGGGCTGTTGGTCATGACGCAGCGGTTGTTGGTCACCGGCCCCGCGACGGCCAGCACAGCCCTTCGGGGCGTTTTGCCGTCGGAGCGACGCGCGAGAACATCGGCAATGGCTTCCCGGACCGTCGGGAAGTCTGCCACTTTGACGTAGTCGATCGGTCCGGTCTCATCGCCCTGACTGAGCGCGAAGCGCGCATTAGTGCCGCCGATATCGGCGAGAAGAATCTGTCCTGTCTTGCCGATGGTCATGTGGGTATGGCTGCCACAGCCCCTTTCAGGCTGCGGGAACCGCTTCCTCCGCTCTATCCGGTCGCAAAATGCGAACGGCTTTTAGAATCCGTCCCCTGGTGGATCTAGTCAACACGGATGAGCCCAAACCGTTGCATCCCGGCACCGACGTGGTGCATTCGCGCAGATCGCCGCACCGCTTCGGTGGTTGCGAAGCAGCGCGGGAAGATCGACACTGGAGACGTTCGTTCTGCGCCGGTCGCGCGGGATGGCCTGGAATGGACCTTGCGATGAAGCTTTCCGACCGCGACGTGCTGCTGGTCATCGACGTGCAGAACGATTTTTGCACGGGCGGGGCGCTCGCCGTGCCCGGCGGCGAGGCGGTCGTCCCCGCCATCAACCGGATCGCCCAAAAATTCGCCAATGTGGTGCTGACCCAGGACTGGCATCCCCGCGATCATGTCTCCTTTGCGCCGAACCATGCGGGCAAACAGCCGTTCCAGACTATCGCGCTTGACTATGGCGTCCAGGTGCTCTGGCCGAGCCATTGCGTCCAGGGCACGGCGGGCGCGGAATTTCATCGCGATCTCGACGTCACCCGCGCGAGCCTGGTGGTGCGGAAGGGGTTTCGGCGCGGCATCGATTCCTATTCGGCGCTGTTCGAGAACGACAGGAAAACGCCGACCGGCCTGCTCGGATATTTGCGCGAGCGCGAGTTGAAGACGATCTTCGTCGTTGGCCTCGCGCTCGACTTCTGCGTCCGCTTCTCGGCGGAGGATGCCCGCAAGGCGGGATTCGAGGTCGCCGTCATCGAGGACGCCTGCCGCGGCATCGATCTCGACGGCTCGGTGGCCGCGACCCATCAGAGTTTTCGGGAGCGCGGCATTTCGCTCGTCAGCTTCGAGGCCTTCCTGTGAGGACCGTGAGTTAGCCATGGCAGAGAAGACCGGCAAACAGCAGCGCGCACCGGGCCCGGTCCCGGATGACCCGCTGCTGTGGCCGTTCGCTGCGGCTCGGCTTGCGATGGACGCCTGCTTCGGATGGCTCGAGCGCGCTCCGCCGGAGCAGTCCGACAGCAGCCTGCCGTGGACCACGCCCAACTCGGTCGCGCTGGAGCTCGCGACCATGCGCCTGCGCAATTGCGCGCGGACGGGGTCCGGTCAGCCGGCCCTGGTCTGCGCGCCCTATGCGCTGCACCGGGCCCTGATCGCCGATTTCGCCCCCGGCCACAGCGTGGTGCAGTCCCTGCAAAATGGCGGCATCGACCGGGTCTATCTCACCGACTGGTGCTCAGCCACGCCTGACATGCGCTATCTCTCGATCGACAGCTATCTTGGCGATCTCAACGTCGCCATCGACGAGATCGGCGCGCCGGTCGATCTCGTCGGACTGTGCCAGGGTGGCTGGCTGTCGCTGTGCTATGCGGCGCGCTTTCCCGCCAAGGTGCGGCGGCTGGTGCTGGCAGGCGCGCCCGTCGACCTCTCGATCGACTCCAGGCTGTCGCAGCTCGCCCGCAACGCACCGGAGATGGTCTATGACCAGCTCGTCGCCCGCGGCGGCGGCAATGTCAGCGGCGAGGAGATGCTGCGGGTCTGGTCGAAGGCGCCGAGCCGCGACGACATCGTGAGGGCGCTGCAGAGCGACCTCTCCGGCGAGGAAGGTGCGGCGCTGCTGGCACGCTTCGAGCGCTGGAATGCCGAGCCTCTCAATCTGCCCGGCACCTATTATCTCGAGATCGTCAATTGGATTTTCCGGGAGAACCGGATCGCGCGCGGCGAATTCACGGCCCTCGGCCGCGTGGTTGATCTGAAGGACGTCAAGGCGCCGGTCTTCCTGCTGGCCGGGCTTGATGACGACGTCGTGCCGGCTGCGCAGGCGCTCGCCACCGCCGGCTTGCTCGGCACACCACCGGCCTTCATTGCGGCGGCCTCCGAGCCCAGTAACCACCTTGGCCTGTTCATGGGCGCGCGGACCCACGCCCATGCCTGGCCCCGGATCGCCGAATGGCTGCGCGACGATCTGCCCGGCATGCTGGTGCGCACAGCCTGACACTGCCCCAAGGGCCGGGCAGCGAAAGCTGCAAATCCGTTATGCATGCCGTTGAATGGCCTGCACGGGGCGATGTCGATGGGTTAAATGGAGTCCAGAGCTGGCGGAGGCCGGTCGCGACGAGACAAAGGGACTGTGCTCGATGAGTTTCCACTCGATCTATGCCCACGGATTTGCGCGCGTGGCGGCCTGCGTCACCACCTCTCATGTGGCCGATCCCACGGCAAACGCGAGGGCGGTTCTGGCGGCGGCGAAGGACTGCCACGCGCAGTCGGTAGCGGTTGCCGTGTTTCCCGAGCTGTGCCTGTCCGGCTATGCGATCGAAGATCTCGTCAAGCAGGACCCGCTGCTCGATGCGGTCGAGCGCGGGCTCGCGGCCATCGTCGAGGCATCCTCGGCCCTGATGACCGTCCTGATCGTCGGGGCGCCGCTGCGCTTTGGCAATCGCATCTACAATTGCGCGGTCGTCATTCATCGCGGCAAAGTCCTAGGCGTCGTGCCCAAGAGCTACCTGCCTACCTATCGCGAATTCTACGAGGGACGGCATTTCGCCTCCGGCGCCGGCATCGCCGGTGAGATGATCGCCTTTGGTGGGCTCCATGCGCCGTTCGGCGCCGACCTCCTGTTTGCGGCCGAGGACGTTCCGGGCCTGACCATCGGCGTCGAGATCTGCGAGGACATGTGGATCCCGGTGACGCCGGCGTCCGAGCTCGCACTCGCGGGCGCGAGCGTGCTGATCAATCTCTCGGGCAGCCCGATCACGATCGGCCGCGCCCGCTCGCGCGCGCTCTTGTGTCAATCGACTTCGGCCCGCTGCCTCGCGGCTTACGTCTATTCCGCCGCCGGGGCAGGGGAATCGACCACCGATCTGGCCTGGGACGGCCAGACCTCGATCTACGAGAACGGCGTGCTGCTGGCTGAAGGCGAGCGGTTCCGCCAAGCGGGTCAGATCACGTACGCCGACGTCGATCTCGACCTGCTCAGGCAGGAACGTGCAGCGATGGGCACGTTCGATGACAATCGCCGGCAGCGCGAAGGCTTCTTTCGGAAAGTCAGCTTTGCCCTGAAGCCGCCGGCCGCTGACATCGGATTCCTGCGCAAGGTCGAACGCTTTCCGTTCGTGCCGAGCGACGAGAGCCTGCTCGAGCAGGACTGCTATGAGGCCTACAACATTCAGGTCGCCGGCCTCGTCCAGCGCATGCGCGCGACCGGCACCAAGCGCGTCGTCATCGGCGTCTCGGGTGGGCTCGATTCCACCCACGCTTTGATCGTCGCCGCCAAGGCCGTCGACCTTCTTGGCCTGCCGCGCGAGAACATTCTCGCCTACACCATGCCGGGCTTTGCCACCGGCAGCGAGAGCAAGACCAATGCGCTGGCGCTGATGAAGGCGTTGCGGACGCGTTGGCAGGAGCTCGACATTCGCACCACGGCGACGCAGATGCTGAAGGACATCGGCCATCCCTTCGGCAAGGGCGAGAAGGTCTACGACGTCACATTCGAGAACGTGCAGGCGGGGCTGCGCACGGACTATCTGTTCCGGCTCGCCAACCATCATGGCGGCCTCGTTATCGGAACCGGTGATCTCTCAGAGCTCGCGCTGGGCTGGTGCACCTATGGCGTCGGCGATCAGATGGCGCACTATAATGTCAACGCCGGAGTGCCGAAGACGCTGATCCAGCATCTGATCCGATGGGTGATCGCGTCGAAGCAGTTCAGCGACGACGTCAACCAAACGCTTGGCTCGATCCTAGTTGCTGAAATCTCGCCCGAGCTGGTTCCGGTCGAGCCCGGCGAGAAGCCGCAGAGCACGGAAGCCTCGGTCGGTCCCTACGAGCTCCAGGATTTCAACCTGTTCTACACTCTGCGGTTCGGCATGCGGCCGTCCAAGATCGCCTTCATGGCGTTGCAGGCGTGGAAGGACGTCGCCGAGGGCGAATGGCCGCCGGCATTTCCGACCGACAAGCGCAAGGCCTACGATCTCAAGGAAATACGCCGCTGGCTGGAGGTGTTCCTGCGCCGCTTCTTCGCTTTCAGCCAGTTCAAGCGCTCGGCGATGCCGAACGGCCCCAAGGTTTCGGCCGGCGGCTCATTGTCGCCGCGCGGCGACTGGCGCGCGCCGTCGGATTCGAGCGCGGCAGCGTGGCTTGAAGATCTCGAACGGAATGTGCCGGTTTGAACGGGAGATGAGCGATGTCGGCCGGCGATGGGCCCGAGCAGGGCGGCAACCCACAGAAGGTCCTCAACGGCCTCTACATCTTTGAGATTGAGATGCGTGACGGCAAGCGCGGCCAGGCCAAAGGCGTCGTCGTGCTCTGCGACGGCCGCATCATGGGCGGCGACAGCTATTTCTACTACACCGGCAGCTACACCTTCCGGAACGGAAAATGGCGCGGCGATATGACCGTCAATCAGCACACCGAGGCCGTCGGCAAGCCGCTCGCGTTCGGCGGCAGGGAAGTGACCTGCGGCTTTTCGGGCGACTATTCCGCGGACGGCGCCGAGGTTGAAGGCATGGCGCTGGTTGGCAAGACCAGCGTGACATTCACGGCGCGGCTCACGATGAAGGACCCGATGTGAGACCGGCCTGAGATGTGAGACCCGCGTGATCGGCCCTCGTTCCTGACCAGGAACCTTCGCACCCACAGAACGTTCGCGTCTGTTGTCGCGAATTTCCGAGGAGAGGGACCATGCGCAAGCACTTGATGTTATCGACTGCAGCGATCGGGCTGATGCTTGCTTCCGGCTTCGCCCACGCCCAGGCGCCCGGTGAGCGGAGGGACGAACCGAGACGCAACGAGGAGCCGGCGAAAGGCGCCGCGCCGCAGCGCGGCGGCGCCCAGGAGCGTGTTCAAGAGCGCGCGCAGGGCGCCCAGGACCGATTGCAGGGCGCTGGCCGCGAGGAGAAGGGCGGCGCTGCCAGGCAGGACGCGAGTGACGACAAGCGCCAGCCGGCGAGTTCTGCCGAGCGCAACCAGCCGAAGTCGAAAGATCAGGCACAAGAATCCCGCGAGCCTTCGCGCGATCGCAATCGCGATGCCGAGAGCACGAAACCGGGACGCGACAGCAAGAGCAGCGCCGAGACGAAGCAGGACAAATCGGCGCCGCAGAAATCGACGGCCGAGTCCGAGAAGTCCAAATCCGGCACGTCTAGCCAGCAGAACGAGCGCACGGGTGCCGCGACCAACCAGAACGAGCGCAACCAGACCCAGCCGCCGCGCAACGCGGCTGAGCAGCAGCAGCCGGCGCAACAGAACAACCGGCCGGCCACCGCGACCGACACGAACCGCACGGCCCCGACCAACAACGCGCAGACCGCGCCCGCCAATTCGGGCACGCAGACCAACCAAGCCAACCAGACCAACACGCAGGCCAATCAGCAGACGCAGGTGACGTCCGAGAAGCAGGTGCGGATCTCCGAAACGGTGAGCCGTGCACGCCTGGCGGAGCCGGAGCGTAATCTGAACATTTCGATCCGGGTCGGCGAGACCATTCCCTCGCGCGTGCGCCTTCACAGGCTTCCGCCCGAGATCGTCTCGATCGAGCCCGAATATCGAGACTACGAATATTTCGCGACCGGTGACGACGTCGTCATTGTGGAGCCGCGGACGCATCGCATCGTCAGCCAGGTCCCTCGCGATCCGTCGCGAGCCCGCGCCCAGATGAGCGGCGACACCTCATCGGGAATGGCGGCCGCGGGGGGCAGCAATGTGAACTGCCAGATCATGCGGCGTGACGCCTCGGGCAATGTGGCCCAGGCAGAACCCTCCACCGTAGGCTCGACCGCACGAAACGATTCCCTGAGCGTGACCGTCCAGATGCCCGGCGGCGGCTCGTCCGCGCCGATCGCCCTCGGCGCTGCCGCGGGCAACATCGTGGTCGCGACGCAAGGGCAGGGCGACTGCACGGTGACGATCGAGCCGCAGACGCGTTAAGCGCCCGGGTCGGCATAACGACGCCACAACGACTTCGCGCCGCACGGCTGATCAAGCCGGCGGCGCGAAATCACGTTCAATCTAGAAAGTCCCGAGGTCCGGAGTGCCTAGGAGTCCGGACCTCGTAACCTTGCCCCAGCCTTTGATCCCCCCGCCCCATGTGGTCCCCCAACCCCGTGGTGCGCGATCAGAGGGTGATGCCCTTGGAAGGCCGCCGATCGATGTCCCGCGATGTACGCGACATCGGAATAGGATTCCATTCCGGACGACTACGGATTTTATCGCGCTTGCATTTGCGCGGTGCATGGGCCTGCACGCGCGATTGCCCGAAACCAATGCAAGCGCGCGCCGACTTGTAGCCTGGATGGAGCGCAGCGTAATCGGGGGCCGGTCTCGTCCGCCGGCGCGCACTTGCCCCGGATTGCGCTGCGCTCCATCCGCGCTACGAGAGCCCGCGCCGGGAGCAGGGGAGCCCTGTCCGGCTCAAGTTCCCGTTGCGCGCGTTCCCCCCGTGCGCTATCCGGCCGGAAAGGCCTGAGGCGGCTTCGAAATTTTGCCGCGCCCGGCCAGCCAAACCCGAGGACGGAAACCGCCATGCCAGCCTATCGCTCCCGCACCACCACCCACGGCCGCAACATGGCAGGCGCCCGCGGCCTCTGGCGCGCGACCGGCATGAAGGACGGCGATTTCGGCAAGCCGATCATCGCGGTGGTCAATTCCTTCACCCAGTTCGTGCCCGGCCATGTCCATCTCAAGGACCTCGGCCAGCTCGTCGCCCGCGAGATCGAGCAGGCCGGCGGCGTGGCGAAAGAGTTCAACACCATCGCGGTCGATGACGGCATCGCCATGGGCCATGACGGCATGCTCTACAGCCTGCCGTCGCGCGAGCTCATCGCCGACAGCGTCGAGTACATGGTCAATGCCCATTGCGCCGACGGGATGGTCTGCATCTCGAATTGCGACAAGATCACGCCCGGCATGCTGATGGCCGCGCTGCGGCTCAACATCCCCGCCGTGTTCGTCTCGGGCGGACCGATGGAGGCCGGCAAGGTCACGCTGCAGGGCAAGACCAAGGCGGTCGACCTGATCGATGCCATGGTCGCAGCCGCCGACTCCAAAGTCAGCGACGAGGACGTCAAGGTGATTGAGCGCTCGGCGTGCCCGACCTGCGGCTCGTGCTCGGGCATGTTCACGGCCAATTCGATGAACTGCCTCACGGAAGCCCTTGGCCTTGCGCTCCCCGGCAACGGCACGGTGGTCGCGACCCACGCCGATCGCAAGCGCCTGTTCGTCGAGGCCGGCCACACCATCGTCGATATCGTGCGCCGCCACTACGAGCAGGACGACACGAGCGTGCTGCCGCGCAATGTCGCGAACTTCAAGGCGTTCGAGAACGCGATGACGCTCGATATCGCGATGGGTGGCTCGACCAACACGGTGCTGCATCTGCTCGCCGCCGCCCATGAAGGCGAGGTCGCGTTCACCATGCAGGACATCGATCGGCTGTCGCGCCGCGTGCCGGTGCTCTGTAAGGTCGCACCGTCGGTCGCCGACGTGCATGTCGAGGACGTGCATCGTGCCGGCGGCATCATGGGTATCCTGGGCGAGCTCGACCGCGCCGGCTTGATCGACACCTCGGTCTCGACCGTGCACGCGCCGACCATGAACGACGCGCTGGAGCGCTGGGACATCAAGTGCTCGAAGAGTGAGTCCGTCCGCACCTTCTTCCGTGCCTCGCCCGGCGGCATCCCGACCCAAATCGCCTTCAGCCAGGAGCGTCGCTACGACGAGCTCGATACCGACCGCGAGAAGGGCGTCGTCCGTAACCTCGAGCACGCCTTCAGCAAGGACGGCGGTCTCGCCGTGCTCTACGGCAATCTCGCGCAGGACGGCTGCATCGTGAAGACCGCCGGCGTGGACGCCTCAATCCTGAAATTTTCCGGCCCGGCCCGCGTGTTCGAAAGCCAGGACGCTGCCGTGGAAGGCATTCTGGGCGGCAAGGTCGTCGCCGGCGAGGTCGTGGTCATCATCTATGAAGGCCCGCGCGGCGGCCCCGGCATGCAGGAGATGCTGTATCCGACCAGCTATCTGAAATCGATGGGCCTCGGCAAAGCCTGCGCGCTCGTCACCGACGGACGCTTCTCAGGCGGCTCGTCGGGCCTGTCGATCGGCCATCTGTCACCGGAAGCGGCCGAAGGCGGCAACATCGGCCTGGTGCAGACCGGCGATCGCATCGCCATCGACATCCCGAACCGCAGCATCACCCTCGAGGTCTCCGACGACGAGCTGGCCAAGCGTCGCGCCGCCGAAGAGGCGAAGGGCGATGCCGCCTGGCAGGCGATCGGCCGCAAGCGCAACGTCTCGACCGCGCTGCAGGCTTACGCTGCGCTCACCACCAGCGCCGCGCGCGGCGCGGTGCGCGAGGTCAAGCGTCGCGTGAAGTAACAGCGTCACGTGCCGGCGTGATCGCAAGCATCACGCACCGCGCATGGTCAACAAGTTCTGAACGGCCGGCGCAAGCCGGCCGTTTGCATTAAGGATGCCCCGACGAACTTCGGCAAAGCAAGGTTTTGCGGCGTATACTGGCAGCGACCTTCGCAAATCCATTTCGGGCAATTGGGGCACCACAACAATGTCTCGCACTTTCGCTGTCGTTTCCTCGACCGTCGTCGCTGCGATTTCCATGACGAGCGCTGCTTCCGCCGGCTGCTACAATTGCTACACGCCGCCGCCGTGCACGACCTGTTACCAGCAGCAATACGTGCAGCCGCAATACCGGACTGTCGACGAGACCGTGATGGTTTCGCCCGGCTCCGTGGTGGCGCACCGCGCGCCGGCGCAGTACCGCACCGTGATGGTGCCGCAGACCGTGATGGTGGCGCCGCCGAGCGTCCAGTACGAGCGCATCCCGCCCCAATACGCCACGCGCCAGCGCGTCGAGATGGTCCAGCCGGGCTATTCCTATTACGCTCCGGTGCAGATGAACTGTGCGTCCTGCGGGTATTGAGCTAAAGCAACAATGAACGGACTTCGCGCGGCGCTCCCTCGGGGGCGCCGCTTTTCTTTGCAGCTGGCAAACGAGGCCCGGAAACGGAAGCGACTCCAAACCGGGCCTCGCAACCGGCGACGCCCTGGGAGATGTCGCCAGTGTCCGGGATTGCCGAGAGGGCATAGGGTAAGGGAACAGGCTGACGCTCGCCTGACAGATCCGATGCCGGGGAAAGGGGCGGGCGCCAACTTCGCGTTGCTATGCGCCGTCGACTGCGTTAAGCGACAGCCATTCCGGACTTGGAAGGGTGGCCGAGTGGTTTAAGGCACCGGTCTTGAAAACCGGCGTGCCCGCAAGGGTACCGTGGGTTCGAATCCCACCCCTTCCGCCATCTTCTAGTCCGATGGCGTCCTAATCCGTCTTTCTCTGTCGAAGAGGCGCTTGATCTAAATCGGCCGGGTTCGTTGGTTGGGCTTGGTGGCAGCGCGGGGTCCGGCAGCGTGCCCACGTGGTCTGGTGCCGCTCGGCGCCGGAACGGACGGCCTCTCCATTCCCATGTTCGCAAGCGGCACCCGTTCGGCGCCGGGTGGACTCTCCATGGTCGGCGAGAAAGGTCCCGAGCTGGTCAACTTTCCGCACGGCGCGCAGGTTTTCAACGCCAGTCAAACGCGGGGAATGCGGGGATCAGAGCGGCCCTGCTGTGGTCATGCGACGGTGTGCTGGGAGTAGCTGCCGAACTTGTGGACTGGCCGCCCCGCCGCTACGATTTGCGGCATGGGACGGACCAAAAAGCTGATCGATTGCCACGACTGCGACCACCCGGTTTCACCGAGTGCGTCGGCCTGCCCACATTGCGGCTCGAAGGTGCCGTTCGGTCCTCCCATTCTTCACCGCAAAAGACCCCCGATCTATAACGTCGAGGCGCGCAACGACCGCAACATGGTCGTCTTTGCCGGAACGCTGGGAGGCTTAGGCGCAGCCTATGGATTTGCGACAAGCGCGGGGCCGCTTAGCGCTGCGCTGCTGGTCACGTCGTACGGCATGCTGGGTGTCTTGGCGGGCGTCCCGCTTGCGGCGTTGTTCAACATCACGCGCCGGCTGTGGCGATAGCGACCCCCGGAATCTGGGAAGTCCTAGCGTCGCTCCCGGCGCTCTGATCCGCAATTGATCGGCAGCCGGGAGCATGGGGGCTGGTAAGGAAGCGGTGCCATTTCTACATCCGAATGACTATCCGGGCCGCTTGGGATTCCGGTAGTCTTACGGAATCCTTTTTCGGAACACGGTGTTCTACTGTGAGAACACCGGCGAGATTTAAGTACCAGTTTTTAATTTGCCCGGGATGGCCGCAGTGGGGGCTGGAACCACCCTGCGGCCTTTCGCTTTAGCGAAACCCATTTCCAAGTTGAGCCGTACCGTCTCTGGGGCGAAGTCGGCGGAGAATTCGTGAGCATTCAAATTATTATAGCCGCCATGCTGGAGCGCGAGCTAACAGCGCGCGGCGTGCAATCGTTGGGACATTCCGATTGCATGGAGATCGTCGAGAACCTGCTCGGGCGACTGAAAGATCTGGACCGGGAGTTAGTTGCGCGAGGCGCCAACCAGGCGGTAGGCTCATGGAGAGGCGGCCCCGGG
>NZ_JADPIT010000015.1:701313-724591 GCF_023073035.1 Bradyrhizobium sp. 62 | reverse complement strand
GACTGGTTAGACCGAGGCCGCGACGCGGGAGCTTTGGCATTCTCTTGTTCACGATGCAGGTTCGCGGGAGTTGCAATCGATCGCGGATCGATATTTGCGATCTGCGGTCTGGCAGGCGAGCAATCCGGTCAGCCGGGACGCGTCGCGCCGTGAGCACGATGAGTTTTAGATCGTCTTCCGGTGTCCAATGGTCGGTGCGTATTTGTCCGCTCCAGGCTCAAGATGCTGAGGCCATTCAATTGCCGTGCAGAACAAGCCGCGTCGCTTGATTTCCCCTGCAAGAGCTTCCGCGCGCAGCCTCGCTGGCAATCCGATAAAACGCGTGCCGGCTAGCCTATCTGCTTGCACCTCTTGGCGAATGAACTCGTGCATCCGCAGAATGAACTGGTCAGATAGGCCTTCGAATTCGCTCATGCCAGCCAATCGCGCGTCAGCCAAAGATATAGGCAAGCAAAAAGGTGGCTGGCTGCCAAGCGATGAACCCAATCGCCTCCAGCGAAACAGCTGTGGCCAGGAGGGCTACAGCGCTGAAGGTGAGGGGAATGACGAGATCAAAAAAGTTGTGGGGCTCGTCTGCATCTGCAGTTTGAAATGCGGTTCTATTGGACATTCGAATGCTCCTCTATTTCGAGGTCATATCGAATTCGACGCTCTCAGCAAAACGTTTGCTGGGGTTAACCTGACCGCTAAACCTTAACAGTGGTCCAGTCCCTTCAGGAATGTGTCGCGGCACAAAACCGATCGACGGCCTTGATCAGTGTGTCTTTCAATCCACCAGTCTGCTGCCGACTACTCAGCAAGCGCAGGGATCAAAGCCGGCTGACTGCAAGCTCGCGATACTGTGAACAAGACGCAGCCGCCAACGCCAAGGCGCCAACGCAACCTCGTTGGGCTTGTGGTGGTCTGCTCCCGACAATGATTTGTCAGCTGCGGTGGAAATAGAGCGAGAACGTCGATTGTAGTGAATCCTCGTCTCTGCATTTTATAGTCAGTGCGGCGAGTCGTGCACCGCACGTAGAAGGAGTGAGGTCCGTTCGAAAAAAGTCGAAGATCAATACAGTTGACAAGAGACCCCTCCCGCCGGTCTATCCGACCAGTTCTATCCGTCGCGTTTACCCGGCAGGTAATCAGTGCATCAGACCTCCACTCCGGCCTCCCTCGACAAGCTGAAGCTCCGCATTCAGGCGTTGCGTTCCAAGACCATTGCCAATGGCTGCACCGAGGACGAGGCACTGTCTGCGGCCGCCAAGGTCGCCGAGCTGCTGGATCGACATGATCTGTCGCTCTCCGACGTCGAACTGCGCGCGTCGTCGTGCGAGCGGAGGGTCTACGAGACTTTTCGCAAGAAGCGCATTCCGCTGGACGACTGCGTCGGCGCGATCGCTCATTTCTGCGATTGTCGGGTCTGGCGCGAGAAGAACGCGGCCGGCGACAACCGCTATGTGTTCTTCGGTCTCGGCGCGGATGTCGAGGTCGCGCATTATCTGGCCGAATTGATCGACGGTGCCGTGCGCGCTGACCTTGGCCGCTTCAAGACCTCGGTCGACTACGGCAGGTTCCGGCACCAGGAGCGGCATCTGGCCAATGCCTCCTTCGCGCTCGGGATGGTGGCGTCGATCGCGGACAAGCTGGTCGCGATCAAGGCCGGTCGCGATCAGGTCAACGAAAGCACCGGCCGCGGGCTGGTGGTTCTCAAGACGTCGGTGGTCGATGCGGAGTTCGACAAGCTCGACCTGAAGATGCGGACCCAGCGTAGCGCCAGCCGGATGGTGTCGATGACGGCCTATGAAGCCGGAGGCGCCGCCGGCGCGTCGCTCGCCATCAATCCCGGGCTTGGCAAGTCGCAGTCGGGGACCACTCCCAAAGGACGCTGAACGCGTCGGGGGAGGGCGTGCAGCGTCGCCGTCATTGCAGTTCAGTCGAGCGACTTCTCGAGCTTCTGGGCTGCGCGGAAGTCGTCCATATGCTGCAGATTCGGCCCGTACGCGGCCTCCTTGGTCAGCAGGTGGTAGATCCGGGCCACGACGGTTTGCAGATGTTTCATGCGTCCGCGCGGCATCGCCCGGGCCTTGCAAAGGGCTCGGACCGCATGCGCCCGGAAATAATCAAAAGCGTCTGACATCGCGGACAAAACGTTCCGCTCGATGATTGGTTCTTGGATTAGTTCTTGTTCGCGCGTCCAAAAACGTCTCCAGGAACGCTGTCGAATGGGAGAACTTAGCCAAGCACGAAGCTATGGGACGGGCGAGGCATGTTCTTCTTTTTCTCGAACCGGCTGGGATGTCTCGGCTCGCTGCTGGTCTCCGGGTTGATCACTCTCGCGCTGCTGTTCATGTTTGGGATCGTTCGGTTCTAAACGCCCGCGCGTTCAGGAACCTGGCCCTCGCTGACCAGTTGTTCGCACGCTGGTCCAGCCACGGAGGGCGCCCTTGGAAAGTACGATCATCGGAGAATTCGACACGCGCCGCGGCGCCGAGCTTGCGGTTGAGCATGTCGTGCAGGAATGCGGCGTGCCGCGAACGGACGTCTTCGTCCAGGCAGTCGGTGGCGCGAACACGTCGGGGACACGCCCGGCCGGTCCTGACGCCAAGGCCGCGCCCGCGCCGGAGGGGCATCAGAAACTGGAAGGCCGGATCGAGGTTTCCGTGGATTTTCACGGCGATGCGCCCGAGAAGATCGCGGACGCCTTGAAGGGCGCAGGTGCAAAGGCGGTCCGAACCAAGTAGCGGCAATCGTGCGGGTCAGCGCCGTGGCTCAGCATGCGGGCAGGCCGCACGCGAATCGTGGCCATGACGACAAGGAACCCCTCGCGCGTTCGGTGCGTTTAGACGCGAATGCGAATGGCGAGGTTGACCTGCTTCAGAGCTCATCGACCCTGATCCCCGGCGACACCGTCTGGCGGCGGTGCGAGGCGCAGCGTGTGGCGGTTCTGAACGATGCTGCCGCGTATTTCGCGGCCCTTCGCGAGGCCCTGCTGCAGGCGCAGGATCTCGTCTATATCGTCGGTTGGGATATTCATAGTGAAACCAGGCTGGTCGGAGAGTCCGGGCGAGCGGATGATGGTTTGCCGGAACAGCTCGGCCCATTGCTGCGCGCGCTGGTCCAACGGTGTCCCACCTTGCGGATCAACATTCTCGTCTGGGACTTCGTCTCGTTCTACGCTTCCGAGAGGGAATGGAATTCCGCGGCCAAATTCAGCGCCGACACCGACAGCCGCGTCCGGTTTCACCTGGATTCCACACTTCCATTTGGTTCGGCCCAACACCAGAAGATCGTCTGTGTCGATGGTTCACTGGCGTTCGTCGGCGGGCTCGATCTGACGATCAGGCGCTGGGACACAAGTGATCATAGCGCCGATCACGCCTTGCGCTGCGATCCCCAGGGCAAGCCATATTTGCCGTTTCATGATGTTCAATGCGTGGTCGACAGGGATGCGGCGGCGTGGCTGTTCGACCTCGTGGAGCAACGCTGGCGCGCGGCGGGCCAACAGATTGATGATCGGCGCCCGCTGAAAAGCTTGCGCTGGCCAGCGAATGTGCCGGTCGAGGCCCGGCATATGCCGGTGGGTATCGCCAGGACCGAGGTGGTTTGTCCGGCAGGTTCGACAATCAGGGAGGTGGAACGCTCGTTGATCGCAGCGATCCGGTCCGCGACGAGCTTCGTGTACATCGAGAACCAGTTCACCAGCGCCACCAAGATCGCGCGCGAATTGACAGAGCAGATGCTGCGCGTGCCTTCGCTTCGGGTTGTGGTCGTCACGCCAAAACTGCATTCCTCGTGGCTGGAATCCCAGGCCATGCAGAATGGCCGGGGCGCCTTCATCGACTGCTTCAATTCGGCCGGCGTCGCCGATCGCATCCGCTTCGTCTACCCGGTGTCAGGGAACGGGGATACGGAAGCGGCCGTGATGGTGCACAGCAAGCTCATGATCGTCGACGATCGGATCTTGAGGATCGGTTCGGCCAATTTGAACAATCGATCGATGGGCGCCGACAGCGAATGCGACCTGATCTTTGAAGCCGCCTCAGACGAGCATCGGAATTTCATCGCCTCGGTCCGCCGTCGCCTGATCGCCCATTTCTGCGGTCTCGATGAACAGACGGTTGCGCAAAACGACGATCGTCTTTTTGCGCTCCTGGACGACGTCTCAAGAGAAGGTGCGACGAAGGCGCTGCGGGACGTGGAATCTTCCGTGCTGACCAGCGCTCTGGCCACGATGGTTCAACCCGTGGCGGACCCCGAGCGGCCTCTACATCTGGAGCGCGCGGCATCGCGCATGTGGAGCACGAAGACGATCATCGGGATGGTCTCGATAGCCGTGGCGCTTCTTGGACTGGCGATGGCCTGGTCGTACACGTCCTTGAGCGATTTCGCCGACGCGGGCCGGATGTCGACGCTTCTGTCTGCCTATTCGCAGTCCGTCTGGGGGCCGCCATTCGCGATAGCGGCTTTCGTCGTCGGCGGGTTGGTCGTGTTTCCGGTTCTCGTGCTCATTGCGGCAACTGCCGCCGCACTTGGACCCTGGCTAGGCTTCGTTACCGCGATGACGGGCGTCGTGCTCAGCGCCTTTATCCTGTTTGTGATCGGACGGGCACTCGGCCGCGAACGCCTGCAGCGTTTGCTCGGACGACGTACCGCGCGCATCCAGGAACGCGTGGTCGGCAAGGGCATTCTGGCTGTCGTCGTCATCCGGATGATTCCGATCGCGCCGTTCTCGGTGGTGAATGTCGTGGCTGGCGCGAGCACGCTGCCTCTGCGTGACTTCCTGATCGGAACGCTGCTCGGCATGACGCCCGGCATTCTCGCGATGGCAGTTTTGGGTGCTCAGATCGCTGATCTCGCCAGGAATGCGTCCTGGGTCAACATATTGCTGCTTGCACTGGCGTTCCTGGGCTGGCTCGCGATCTGCGCAGGCGCGCAATTCGTCGCGACGTGGCTCGCCGGGAGGCGTTGATGGCGCCGATGCGCTTCATGACTTGGAATGTGCACGGCACCTTCAATCTCAATCCGAAGTTCGATCTGGAGGGGATCTGTTCCATCATTCGCAAATGGGCTCCCGATGTCGTCGCGCTTCAGGAGGTGGATTCGCGATCCCGATCGGACGATCCGTTTGCGAAGCTGGCGAGTGTCGTTGGCGACCACCGTGTTCATGCCAAGTCGATCGTCACGGCGGATGGCGAATATGGCCAGACGCTCCTGAGCCGCTTCCCATTCTCCGGCCCGCCCGAGATCGTCGACGTGTCGTATCGTGAGCGCGAGCCGCGCCGAGCGATCGCCGCGGGACTGCTGACGCCGGTTGGCGATGTCCGCGTGGTGGCCACGCATCTCGGCTTGAGCATCCACGAGCGCCATGCGCAGGCTCAGGCGCTGGTGAGCCTGGTGAAACCTGGAAGAACCGTCGTGCTCGGGGATTTCAACGACTGGTTCTGGATCAAATCGGTGCGGCGCGTGCTCGCGCAGGTCTGCCCGAACCGGACGCGGCTGCGAACTTTCCCGTCGCATTTGCCCCTGCTGCGGCTTGACCGGATCTATGCAACGTCCGACAGCCGGATCGGGAAAGTCTGGACCGACGAAGGGGCGAGGGCCTATTCGGACCATTTGCCTGTCATCGCAGACATCGAGATCTCCATCGGCTCAAACGCACCGTCAGCGCGATAAAAAGTGTTGTCTGCAGAAGGGCTTGGCTACTGTGCATGGGATTGTTTTCGCACATTGTGAAGTCGGCCGCAGTGCCGCTCAGCGTGATTATGAGGAACTCTTTCCTCACCCCCGCGTTATCTGGCCATGACGGAAGACATTTCCTACCGGCGCAAGCCTTTGACTCCCGAGCAGCGGCAGGCGCGCGATGCGACACGCCGTATCGAAGCCGAGAAAGCCATGCGCGATCACGAAGCGGCGCAGAAGGCGTTTTATGCCAACAAGGAACGGCTGAGAGCCGAAAGGTTGGCACGTGAGCAGACGGAGGCCAAGGGCTGACCGCACGCGGTCGCCCCGTCAAAGATGTCATTGCCCGCGAGCGCTGGCCTCAGTGCCGGTTCGGGACGCGCGTCACGCTCAACGCCTGCTTCAGCGCCTGGACGGCACTTGCGAAAGGTCTGCGAGGCGATTGTGCCTCGATCGCTTCGGCTGCGACGCGACAATCATCAGCGACCTTGAGCAACCCGCCTCGCGCGAGGTCCATGGTGGAGAGGGCTGCCTGCTCCAGGCAGACCCGTTCAAGCCGTCGAAACTCCCGCAGTTCTTTGTTCATGCGTCAGCTCTCGATGTCCCCGGGCCATGCGGCGCTGAGTCTGCTTAACAAATAGTGAACATCCCTCCCTAGCTGAGCTGGCTGGCGTAGAGCTGTTCGGTGCCCTGCAGACGCCCGGTGGGCGCAGCCGAGCGGGCTTGACGGCGCTTGGCTTCCGCCGGAAGCTTCAGATGACCCTGACGTGAACCACGGAGACGTTCGCTTCCAGCCAGTCCGATCCCGATCAGCGAAAACGACATTGGAGCTGACCATGACCACGTTCGACAAGCGCGAGCAGGGCTTCGAGGCCAAATTCGTCCACGACGAGGAGCTCATGTTCAAGGCCACGGCCCGGTCCAACAAGCTGCTCGGGCTCTGGGCTGCAACCCAACTCGGCCTCAGCGGCGATGCCGTGGCCAGCTACGCGACGGCCTTGGTGACGGACCATCTGGAGAACCAGTCGATGGGCGAGATCCTCGACAAGGTGGCAGGCGATCTCGCCGCCAAAGGCGTCGCGCGCGACCAGGTCGCAGCCAAGCTTCAGGAATGCTTGCACCAGGCGTTGCAGCAACTCGAAGCGGACAAGTGAAGCAAGCCGGCCCTCGACGGCTGGGATCGGGAGGCGGGTGGTGTCTTGCGGAGGAGTATTTTGGAGCAGCTTCGGCACATCGCCCGGCGCGGTCGCGCTCGCTGCTGCGATCCTGGTCGGCTGCAGCGGCGCTGAGGTATCGGCCACGCCGCTGACGCCATTTCGCTACGAGGCGCAGGCGCAGCGTCATTGCCCGCACGACCGGGTCGTCTGGCTCGATTTCAGCAAAGGCGTCTACTACGGCAAAGGCCAGAAGCGGTACGCCCAGGGATTTGACGGCAGCTTCGTCTGCCTGAGCGAAGCCCGTGACAGCCTCTACCGGCGATCGCTGCTTGGACTGCGCTAAGCGTATTTTTTCGGGAAATGCCGGGTGCTCAGGCGAAGGCCAAGGCCACGAGGCTGGAGCACAGCAGGACCAAACCACCGGCGGTCAATGCCAGGAAGCCATCGGATACGAGGTCATGGTTGCGCATGAGACACCTGCCGCTCTCGTCTGCGATGCTCGATCGGATCGCTTAAAAATGTCCGAACGCGCCGTCTTGAAAGGGTGATGCTAGCCGCCCGCGCGAGTGCCTCAGGCCCTCGTGCGGTAACCTTCAAACGCATGGGCCAGGAAGATCCCCGCGCTTACCAAACCCATCAGTGCCGAAACCGTCTCGATCATCGTCTTATTCCATTCCGCCCTGCACGCGAGAAAACGCGGGCGGCCTTGCACAGTCAAAAGAATTCCAGTGAGCGGCGCGACAATGGGGGTGGAGTGAGGATTTGGCGCAACAGAATGTCCGGCCACGGCACAGAGCAGGGCGCCCGCGCCCCGTAGTTCAACGGGGCGAACGCATACGCCCCGTTTACCATCCCGGCGTGAACGCTGTGGGCTCCCCATTTCCGCCGTGTTCGGGTTGCGTTATCGTTACCACTTCCGACGCGGTGGTGGGCCGCCTCGGAGCAAAGGATCGGATAGCGCTGCCCCGTAGCCAAAGCGGGTTAGGTACGCCTCCGGCGAAATGGTATTTGGGGCGAATGGGGATCCGTCGGTCAGATTCGGTTTTGCGGGTCGCGCGCGCTGCTGCGATGGCCGCGACCTGCCTTGCGCTCGCCAATTGCGCCTCCTCCAACAAATTCGCCAGCCGCGTCGATCCGAAATACGGCGTGTCCTCGAGCCCCCGGGTGGTGGCTTTGGGCGATCCGGTGCCGAAGGGCGGCGGCGCCTACCGCGTCGGCAAGCCCTACGTGGTGGGTGGCCGGACCTATGTGCCCGAAGAGGACGTCAACTACCGCGCCGAAGGCATGGCGTCCTGGTACGGCGACGATTTCCACGGCCGCCTGACCGCCAATGGCGAAGTGTTCGACATGGGCTCGTTGACCGCGGCGCATCCGACCCTGCCGATGCCGTCCTATGCGCGGGTCACCAACGTCTCGAACGGCAAGTCGCTGATCGTCCGCGTCAATGACCGCGGGCCCTACCACGGCAACCGGCTCATCGACGTCTCGAACAAGGCCGCCGAACTGCTTGAATTCAAAGGCAATGGCATCGCCAAGGTCCGTGTCGAATATGTCGGGCGGGCGCCGCTGGAAGGCTCCGACGACCGCCAGCTGATGGCGACCTTGCGCACCGGGACCCCGGCGCCGTCACCCTCGATGGTCCGTGTCGCCTCGGCGAGGCCGTTCGTGCCGGAGTTGCCGTCGTCGAACCGCGGCGCCATGCGCGGCGACGTTCCGACGCCGGAGGGACGGCCCTACAATCTCGGCAACACCTCCGCCGACATGGCTTCACTCAGTGCGACCTCGGAAATGTCGGCCTCGAGCCGTAACCGGGGCCGGGCGCTCCAGAACGCCCGCGCCGTGTCCTATGATGGGGACGGACGCTATGCGACCGAGAGCGCGCCGTCCGGCGCCTACGCCTCGGACGGGGCTGCTGAGGCCCGCGGCATCCTGAGCGGCCGCGGCCTCTACTGAGCCGCGCTTTCCTTCAAGAACCTCACCAGCGCCGCATTCACCTCGTCGGGCCGCTCCTGCTGGACCCAATGGCCGGCGCCCTCGATGATCAGCTTTCGCTTCAGATTGGGCAGCACGCGCTCGAGCTCGTTGACGCGCTTGGCTCCGATCAGGCCGGTGATGACGGCGTCTTTCGAGCCGGCAATGAAGAGCGAGGGCTGGTGGATCTGCGCAGCCTGCCAGGGCGCCGTCAGCTCCCAATTGCGGTCGAGGTTGCGATACCAGTTCAGCCCGCCACGAAAACCGGATTTGCGGAAGGCTTCAGTGAAATAGGCAAGGTCAGTCTCGCTGAGCCAGGCCGGCAGAGGCTCCTCCGGGTTGCCGTGGCCGAGGAAGCCCTTGCCCTCCTGCACGAACATTGCCGCGGAGGGATCGGCAAGGCCCCGCCCGCCGAGCACGATGCGCATGGTGCGCGCGACGTCGTGCTCGAACTCGGCCTCGGCAATGCCGGGCGCCTGGAAATACTGCCAATAGAAATTGCTGATGCCGCCCTGGCGCAGGAGGTCGAGCGGCTTGCCGCGGCCGCGGAAGGGCGGCGGCACGCTCAGGCCAGCGACAGCCGTGAAGATGTCGGGCCGGAACAGCGCCGCGTGCCAGGCCACCGGAGCACCCCAATCGTGGCCGACCACCATCGCCTTGGTCTCGCCAAGTGCCTGCACGAGGCCGACGACGTCACCGACCGTGTCGAAGATCGAATAGGCCGTCGCCTCAGGCGGCGCTGAGCTTTGGCCGTAGCCGCGCATGTCAGGGGCGACGACGCGAAATCCGGCCTGCGCCAACGCCGGGATCTGGTGGCGCCAGGAGTAGGAGAGTTCCGGCCAGCCGTGGCACAGCACCACCAGCGGCCCCTGACCGGCTTCGCGGATAAACAGGTCGATGCCATTGGCCTTGATCGCGCGGGTGGAGGACATCGCTTTTCCGCCTTGTTTCAGGGGTTTGGTCAGAAAATCTGAGGTGCCACGATAGGGGCGGGACGAGAATCGTGCAATCTCGGGACAAGCGGCCACCCCGTGTTGTTCGCACTGGCTCCAACTGTTAGAACGCCGCTCTCAGGGCTTGGCCATGGAATTTCATCTTTCCTCGTTGGGGCGCAGCCGGTTCACCGCCGGAGCGCTGGCGCGTGGGCTGATCGCGACGGCTCTGGTCGCGGCCATCGGCTGGGGCGGGGCGCTCTACGCCGCCAACCAGAGCGTCCAGGGCGCCAAGAAAGCAGATGATGCCGGCTTCGACGGCGACGCCCCGACCGCGATCCTGATCGAAGCTTCCAGTGGCAGCGTGCTGTTCGAGAAGAACGCCGACGAACTGCGCGCGCCCTCCAGCATGATGAAGCTGATGACCGCCGAGGTCGTCTTCAACGCCATCAAGAAGGGCGACATCAAGCTGACCGACGAATACCGGATCAGCGAGAACGCCTGGCGCAAGGGCGGCGCCCCCTCCGGCGGCTCGACCATGTTCGCCGCGATCAACAGCAAGGTCACCGTCGACGATCTCCTGCACGGGGCGATCATCCAGAGCGGCAACGACGCCTGCATTGCGCTCGCCGAAGCCATGGCGGGCAACGAGCGGATTTTCGCCGCCGACTTCATGACCAAGCGCGCCCGCGAGCTTGGCCTGACGAAGTCGACCTTCGGCAATTCCAACGGCTTGCCCGACCCCGCCAACAAGATGACGGTGCGCGAGCTCGGCATCCTCGCCCGGCACATCATTCTCGATTTCCCCGAATTCTATAAACTGTTCGGCGAGAAGGAATACACCTGGAACAAGATCCGCCAGCCCAACCGCAATCCGTTGCTCAATTCCATGGAAGGCGCCGACGGTCTGAAGACCGGCTACACCAAGGAAGGCGGCTACGGCATGGTCGGCTCGGCCGTGCAGAACGGCACGCGGCTGATCGTCGTCGTCAACGGGCTGGAAGACCCCGAAGATCGCGCCACCGAAGCCAAGAAGATGCTGGAATGGGGTTTTCGCAATTTCGAGACCCGCACCCTGATCGCGGCCGATCAGCCCGTCGGCTACGCCAAGGTGTTCGGCGGCGAGAGCCGTTCGGTGAAACTGGTCGCCAAGACGCCCGTGAAAGTGATGGTGCACAAGAACGGCAGCGACAAGCTGATCGCGCGCGTCGTCTATAGCGGCCCGGTGCGCGCGCCGGTCGAGGCGGGGCAGAAGGTCGGGCTGGTCAGGGTCTGGCGCAGCGGCAACATCGCGGTGGAGACGCCGGTCTATGCTGCAGACGCGATCGGCACTGGCTCGACCGTGCGCCGCGCGATCGACGGCGCCAGCGAGCTCGTGATCGGCATGTTCCGTGCGGGCGCCGAGAAGCTCTGATCATGAGTGAAAGTGCGGTAAAGTGGCCGTCCGGACGCGGGCGTTTCGTCACCTTTGAAGGCGGCGAGGGCACTGGCAAGTCGACCCAGATCAAGAAGCTCGCCGATCGTCTCAAGGCAGCCAGGATGCGCATCCTCGTCACGCGCGAGCCGGGCGGCTCGCCGGGCGCCGAGATCATGCGGCATCTGGTGCTGTCAGGCATGGGCAAACTGCTCGGACCCGAGGCCGAGACGTTGCTGTTCGCGGCCGCGCGCGACGACCATGTCCGCACCGTGATCCAGCCCGCGCTCAACCAGGGCACCTGGGTGCTGTGCGACCGCTTCGCCGACTCGACGCGGGCCTATCAGGGCAGCCTCGGCCGGGTACCGGCGGCGCTGATCAACGCGATGGAGCGGGTCACGATCGGAGATCTCAAGCCGGACCTCACCATCATCCTTGATCTGCCGGTCGAGATCGGCTTGCAGCGCGCGGCCGCACGCCGCGGCAGCGGCACGCCGGACAGGTTCGAGGCCGAGAAGCTCGGTTTCCATCAAGGTCTGCGCGAGGCCTATCGCAAGATCGCAGCGGACGATCCTGCGCGCTGCGTGCTGATCGACGCCAATTCCGACCCTGATACGGTTGGCGGACGCATCTGGACCGCGTTGCGTGATCGCCTGCTTCCGACGCCGGCATCGGTGGTGTCCATATGAGCCCGCGTCAGACCGAGCGCGAAACCGCCATTTCTCATCCGCGCGAGACGAGCGTTCTGTTCGGCCATCGCGAGGCCGAGACCGCGCTGCTCGCCGCCTATCGCAGCGGGCGCATCCCGCATGCCTGGCTGATTGGCGGGCCGCAAGGCATAGGCAAGGCGACGCTGGCCTATCGGATGGCTCGCTTCGTGCTCGCTCACGGCCAGCCGCTGGCGCTTTCGGTGCAGCGCGCCGAAGATCTCGCCATCAATCCTGATGACGCCGTGGCGCGGCAGGTTGCGGCGAGCTCGCATGGGGGCCTGTTGACGCTGGAGCGCACCGCCAACGATCGCGGCGTGATGCGCACGGTAATCACCGTGGACGAGACGCGCGAGACGATCGGTTTCTTCGGCTCGACCGCGGCGGCCGAAGGCTGGCGCGTCTGCATCGTCGATACCGTCGACGAGCTCAATCCAAATGCCGCCAACGCGCTGCTGAAAATTCTCGAGGAGCCGCCGCAGCAATCGCTGTTCCTGCTGGTGAGCCACGCGCCGGCGCGCGTGCTCGCCACAATTCAGTCGCGCTGCCGCAAGCTGCGCCTGCGCGCGCTCGCAATTGACGACGTGATTGGAGCAGCCGCCACCGCGGCCGATCTCGACCCGAATGATCCGGCGTTGCGCGAGGCGGCGGAGGCGTCCGAGGGCAGCGTCGCGCGGGCGCTGACGCTGCTCGGCGGTGACGCCCTGAAGCTCCAGCAACGTACGGCCGCGCTGCTGGCGCGACTGCCGCAGGTCGATCCGCGCGAATTGCACACGCTCGGCGAATCGCTCGGCACCAGCGACCGCGTTGCGCTTGCCGCCTTCATCGACGGCATCGATCGCTGGATCGCGGAACGCCTGCATGCCGACGAGGCCAATGCCAACCAGAACCTGCCGCGCCTTGCGCGCCTAGCTGAGGTATGGGAAAAGATCGTCCGCGCCGCGCGCGACACCGAAACCTACAATCTGGAGCGAAAGCCCTTGGTTTTCTCGGTGTTCGGCTGGCTGGCGGACGCAACGCGCTAGAGCATGATCCGGAAAACTGTGCAGCGGTTTTCCAATGGGATCATGCTCAAGACAATAAACTAACGCAGGTTCGTTTCCAAATTTCGAGAAGCCGGTAAAGGAATTCGTCGTGGCAGCGCGAGCTAAGAAAACCGCTAAGGGCAAGAGCAGCAAGAAGAAGGCTGCCACAAAAGCCGTCAAGAAAGCCACGAAGAAGGCCGTGAAGGCGCGCGCGCGCAAAGCTGTCAAGAAGGTCAAGAAAGCCACGACGACAAAAAAGACGGCTGCCAAAAAAAACGGGAAGAAGAGCGCCGCGAAGACGGCAAAGAAGGCAGCGAAGAAGCAGGTCGTTGCCAAGAAGACGGTGAAGACAGCGACCAAAAAGCCAGCCAAGGCTTCGGCGAAGAACGAGACTTCGGCAAAAAACAAGGCGTCGGCGAAGAAGATAGCCAAGACGGCGAGGGTGGCTGCGCCTGCCGTGACCACCACACTAGCTCCTGTCGCCACGCCGCCGAAGGCTGCGAAGCCCGATGTATCGAAGCCCAAGGCCCCGCGCGCACCGAAGTCCGTCGCCACGCCGCAGGCCACCACCCCAGTGGCCGTCCCCGCGCGCGACAACGTCTTCTACATCACGACTGCGATCGCCTATCCCAATGGCAGTCCTCACATCGGCCACGCCTATGAGGCAATCGCGACCGATACGTTGGCGCGGTTCGCACGACTCGACGGCAAGGACGTGTTCTTCCTGACCGGCACCGACGAGCACGGCCAGAAGATGGTTCAGACCGCGGCCAGCGAAAAAATGTCCGTCTCGGAGCTCGCGGCCCGCAATGCCGGCCGTTTCAAGCAGATGGACGAGCGCCTCAACGTGTCGTTCGACCGTTTCATCCGCACCACCGAGGAGCAGCATCATCGCTCCAGCCAAGAGATCTGGCGGCGCATGGAAGCGAACGGGGACATCTATGCCGACATTTATGCCGGCTGGTACTCCGTGCGTGACGAAGCCTATTACGCCGAGGACGAGACGCGCCTGAACGACGACGGGGTGCGGCTCGGGCCGCAGGGAACGCCGGTCGAATGGGTCGAGGAGAAGAGCTACTTCTTCCGCCTGTCGGCCTATCAGGACAAGCTGCTCAAGCTCTATGACACGCAGCCCAATTTCATCGGTCCCGACTCCCGCAAGAACGAGGTGGTGAGCTTCGTACGGGGCGGCCTGCGCGATCTCTCGATCTCGCGCACGACGTTCGATTGGGGCGTCAAGGTGCCCGGTGACGAAGAGCACGTGATGTATGTCTGGGTCGACGCGCTGACCAATTACATCACCGGCGTCGGCTTCCCCGACGAGAGCAACAAGAACTGGCGTTATTGGCCTGCCGACGTGCACATCATCGGCAAGGACATCATCCGCTTCCATGCCGTGTACTGGCCGGCGTTCCTGCTGTCGGCCGGGATCCCACTACCGAAGCGGGTCTATGCCCATGGCTTCCTGTTCAGCAGGGGCGAGAAGATGTCGAAGTCGGTCGGCAACGTGGTCGATCCCTTCAACCTCGCCGACCAGTACGGCGTCGACCAGATGCGCTATTTCTTTCTGCGCGAAGTGCCGTTCGGCCAGGACGGCAACTACAATCACGAGGCCATCGTCGCGCGCATCAATGCCGATCTCGCCAACGATCTCGGCAACCTCGCGCAGCGCTCGCTGTCGATGATCGCCAAGCAGCTCGGCGGCGTGCTCCCGGAGCCCGGCGAATTCAGCGACAACGACAAGGCGATCCTGTCACAGGCTGACGGCATGCTCGCGGCGTCCCGCGAAGCGATGGCGACGCAGCAAATCCATCACTGGCTCAATGCCGTGTGGGCCGTGGTCGCGGAAGCCAACCGTTATTTCGCGGGCGAAGCGCCGTGGGCGCTCGCCAAGACCGATCCAGTCAGGCAGAGGACGGTGCTCTACGTCACCGCCGAAGTCGCGCGCCAGATCGCGATCCTGGCCCAGCCGGCGATGCCGACGGCCTCGGGATTGCTGCTGAACAGCCTCGGGATCCCCGAAGGGGAGCGCAACTTCGCCGCGCTCGGCGGTGCAACGCGCATCGCGCCCGGTACGACGCTGCCCGCGCCGACGCCGGCCTTCCCGCGCTACATCGAGCCGGCAGCCTAAAGGCGTTCGCACCATGCTGGTCGACAGCCACTGCCACCTGGATTTTCCGGATTTTGCGGAGGATCTCGACGGGATCGTGTCGCGGGCGCGAGCGGCCGGCATCGGCCGCATGGTCACCATTTCGACTCGGGTGAAAAAGCTGAACCAGCTTTTGTCTATCGCCGAGCGCTATGACGACGTCTATTGCTCGGTCGGCACCCATCCGCATAACGCCGATGAGGAAGACGGCATCGCGCCGGACGAGCTGATTGCGCTGACGCAGCACCCCAAGGTCGTCGCGCTCGGCGAAGCCGGGCTCGACTATTTCTACGACAACGGCTCGCCGGAGGCGCAGGCGAGGGGCTTTCGTGCCCACATCGCTGCCGCCCGCGCCACCGGCTTGCCGCTGGTAATCCACACCCGCGAGGCGGACCATGATTGCGGCCGTATCCTAGAAGAGGAGACGGAAAAAGGATCGTTTCGCGCCGTGTTGCATTGTTACACCGGCGGGCGCGAGCTGGCGCTGAAGGCGGTCTCGCTCGGGCTCTATATCGGCTTCACGGGCATCCTGACCTTCAAGAAGTCCGAGGCCCTGCGCGCGCTTGCGGCCGAACTGCCGTCCGACCGCATTTTGGTTGAAACAGACTCGCCCTACCTTGCGCCCGGCAAGTTCCGGGGCAAGCGCAACGAACCGGCCTATGTGGTCGAGGTCGCAAAAGTGCTCGCCGAAACACGCGGCGTGTCGTTTGACGAGATCTCGCGCCAGACAAGCGAAAACTTCTTTCGCCTGTTCTCCAGGGTGAAAGCTTAGAACTGGGAGCCGCATGACGCTGACGCTGACGATCCTGGGCTGCGGCTCCTCCGCCGGCGTGCCGCGCCCGGCACTCGGCTGGGGTGCCTGCGATCCCACCAATCCCAAGAACCGCCGTCGCCGCTGTTCGCTGCTGGTGGAGCAGACATCGGACGAGGGCACCACGCGTATCGTGATCGACACCTCGCCGGACCTGCGCGAGCAATTGCTCTCGACCAATGTCGACCACATCGATGCAGTGTTCCTGACCCACGAGCACGCCGATCAGACCCACGGCATGGACGATCTGCGTTCGGTCGTGATGCACATGCGCCGGCGGATTCCGACCTATCTCAATCAGACGACCGCGAACGACATCATGTCGCGGTTTTCCTATTGCTTCGTCTCGCCGGCGGGCAGCGACTATCCGCCGATCCTGACGGCGCAGTCGATCGAGGCCGGCGAAAGCCAGACCATCCAGGGAAAGGGTGGCGCGGTGACGATGACCGCCTTCCTGGTGCAGCACGGCAACATTCCCGCGCTGGGCTATCGCATCGGCGATGCCGCCTACACACCCGACCTCAACGACATCCCGCGCGAGAGCTGGGGCGCACTGGAAAATCTGGATCTCTGGATCGTCGATGGCCTCCGCTACACCAGCCATGTCAGTCATTTCAGCATCAACGACGCGTTGTCCTGGATCGAGCGCTTCAAGCCGAAGCGCGCCGTCATCACCAATATGACGGCCGATGTCGATTATGAGGTGATCCGGCAGTCGCTGCCGGCGGGCGTGGTGCCCGCGTATGATGGGCTGCGGCTGGAGACCCGCTGAACCTGCGGTGGAAATTTCGGCGAGAGCCGGCATACTGCTTGCTTGCGCTAGCCCCATCATGTTGATCTAACGTCTGAAAGACAGGGCGCTGGGCAGAGGTGATATCCATGCAGGACCGGCGTGCGACGTACGATCGCCGGGACTGTCTGAATCGCCTCGTGTGAGGATGGGGATCGCGTTGGCAGGGGACGATGTCACGAGCCGGGGACCGGTGCGACGCGCGCTGGATCTCCTTTATCTCGGTGCGGGCTACGCCGCCGGCGCCTTCATGGTTGCGATCTTTGCAATCATGATGATCATGTCGATCGGGCGCCAGTTTGCGGTCAACATTCCCGCCGGCGATGATTTCGCCTCCTGGTGCATGGCGGCGATGGCATTCCTCGGCCTCGCTCACACCTTCAAGCGCGGCGAGATGATCCGCGTCGGCCTGCTGCTGGAGCGTCTGCATGGACGCACCAAGCAGGTTGCGGAGGTCGTGGCCCTCGGTATTGCCGCCGCTTTCATCCTCTATTTCACCCGGCATGCCGTGCAGATGACCTACGATTCCTGGCGCTTCAACGATGTGGCGCAGGGCGTCGTCGCGCTTCCGCTCTGGATTCCGCAGCTCGGGTTTTCCGGCGGACTCGTGATCCTCTCGATCGCGCTCATAGATGAAATGATCAGTGTCGTCAGCGGCAACCGGCCGAGCTACGAAAAGGGCTCGCCGGACGAGACCCCGGACGAATTCATCGAGCGGATCTCACAGGGCGGCGGAGGTTGACGATGGCCAATCTCGGCATGATCGAACTGTCGTTCATACTGCTCGGGGTCATGATCGTGCTGCTGGGAAGCGGCATCTGGATCGCGGTATCGCTCGGGCTCGTCGGCTTCGTGGCGATGGCGCTGACCACGAGCCTGCCGCTCGGCTCGGTGCTTGCGACCACGACATGGAGCGCAAGCTCGTCATGGACGCTGGCCGCGCTGCCGCTGTTCATCTGGATGGGCGAGATCCTCTTCCGCACCAAATTATCCGAGGAAATGTTTCGAGGCCTGTCGCCCTGGGTTCAGTGGCTGCCGGGGCGTCTCACCCATGTCAACGTGATCGGCTGCGGCATCTTCGCGGCGGTGTCGGGCTCGTCGGCGGCGACCTGTGCGACCATCGGCAAGATCGCGCTGCCCGAACTGGACAAGCGTGGTTACGACAAGAGCCTTAGCCTCGGCTCGCTCGCGGGCTCCGGTACGCTCGGCCTGCTGATCCCGCCGTCGATCCCGATGGTGGTCTATGCGGTCACGGCGAATGTCTCCGTGCTTCAGGTGTTCCTCGGCGGCTTCCTGCCCGGCGTGCTCGTGATGGTGCTCTATTCCGGCTACATCATCATCTGGTCGCTGCTGAACCCGAAGAAGATTCCGCCGCGCGATCCCCCGATGCCGTTCCGCCAGAAGCTGCGGGAGTCGGCCAGGCTTGCGCCCTGCCTGTTGCTGATCCTGGCGGTCTTCCTCTCGCTCGTGCTCGGCTTTGCGACGGCGACGGAATGCGCCGCCTGGGGCGTTTCGGGCGCGCTGCTGCTGGCGTGGTGGAGCCGCACGCTGACGCGCAAGAACTTCCTCGAAAGCATCATGAGCGCGACGCGCCTGACCTGCATGATCATGCTGATCCTGGCGGGCGCAGCCTACACGACCGCAGCGATGGCCTATACGGGCATTCCGGCGGCGCTTGCCACCTGGGTCCAGGGCCAGCAGCTCACGCCGGGCATGCTCGCGCTGTATCTGAGTATCATGTACATCATCCTGGGATGCCTGATCGACGGCATCTCAATGATCGTCCTCACCGCCGTGATCGTGCTGCCGATGGTTAGGCAGGCCGGTCTCGACCTGGTCTGGTTCGGGGTCTATCTCATCATCCACGTCGAGATGGCGCAGATCACGCCGCCGGTTGGTTTCAATCTGTTCGTGCTCCAGAACATGAGCGGGCGAGACACTTTCACCGTTGCGCGGGCGGCGTTCCCGTTCTTTGTCCTGCTGCTCGCGGCCGTGTTCATCATCACGGAATATCCGCAGATCGTGATGTTCTTGCCCAAGCTCGCCTTCCCAGACTGAGCGTACCGTTTTGAAATTGACTGTGAGGAGAAGCCCGATGATGTCTCGTTTATTCCGCGCATCCCTGATCGCCGGCGCCGTGCTGGCCGCGACACCCGCTTTGGCTCAGACCAAATGGAATCTGCCGGCAGCGTATCCGGCCGACAATCCGCACTCCGAGAACCTCGTTGCTTTCGCCAAGGACGTCGAAGCTGCCACTTCCGGCAAGCTCCAGATCACGGTTCATCCCGGCGCCTCGCTGTTCAAGGCGCCCGATATCAAGCGCGCGGTGATGACCGGGCAGGCGCAGATGGGCGAAGTCTTGCTGTCGATCCACGAGAACGAGGATCCGGTGTACGGGGTCGATGTGGTGCCGTTTCTGGCGACCAGCTTTCCGGACGCCATGAAGCTGTATCAGGCGTCGAAGCCGCTGATTACGAAGAAGCTCGATGCGCAGGGGCTCAAGCTGCTGTTCGTCGTGCCGTGGGCGCCGCAGGGCGTCTATGTCAGCAAGCCGCTTGCGACCATCGAAGACATGAAGGGCCTGAAATGGCGGGCTTACAACGTTGGGACCGCGCGTATTGGCGAGCTGGTCGGCGCGCAGTCGGTCACCATTCAGGCCGCCGAGCTGCCGCAGGCGCTTGCCACCGGCGTCGTGAACTCCTTCATGTCGTCCGGCGGCACGGGCTACGATGCGAAGGCATGGGAGTCGCTGAAATACTTCTATGATGTGCAGGCGTGGATCCCGAAGGACTACACCTTCGTCAACAAGGCCGCGTTCGAGGCGCTCGACAAGCCGACCCAGGAGGCCATCCTCAAGGCCGCCGCGACCGCGGAAACTCGCGGCTGGAAGGCCTGGCAGGACAAGAGCACCTGGTACATCGATCAGCTCAAGGCCAAGGGCATGACGGTCGAGCCGCCGAGCCCGGCCCTGAAGGCCGGATTCCAGAAGATCGGCGAACAGCTCACCGCCGACTGGCTCAAGAAGGCGGGAGCCGACGGCCAGGCCCTGGTTGACGCCTATAAGAAGATGTGAGGGCGGGAGGCTCGGCGAACCCGACCTCGTCGAAACTGCGAAACGACTTCGCGGCGGCACGCAACCGCCGCGGAGGTCGAGACAAGCTCAGGCCGAGATCGCCTTCGCCGATCCCGCTTCGTTGCGCAGCAGGAATTTCTGGATCTTTCCCGTCGACGTTTTCGGGATCGGCCCGAACACGACGGCCTTCGGCGTCTTGAAGCCGCTCATATGCGAGCGGCAGAAGGCGATGATGTCGGCTTCGCTCGCGCTGGCGCCGTTCTTCAGCTCGACGAAGGCGCAGGGCACTTCGCCCCATTTCGGATCGGGCTTTGCGACCACGGCGGCGAACAGCACGGCGGGGTGCTTGTAAAGGATGTCCTCGACCTCGACAGAGGAAATGTTCTCGCCGCCGGAGATGATGATGTCCTTGGAGCGATCCTTGATGATGACGTAGCCGTGCGCGTCGAGCACGCCGAGGTCTCCGGTGTGAAACCAGCCGCCTTCGAAAGCTTCCTTCGTCGCCTTGTCGTTCTTGAGGTAGCCCTTCATCACGATGTTGCCGCGGAACATGACTTCGCCGATGGTCTCGCCGTCGCGCGGCACCTGCCTCATGGTCTGGGGATCGATGACGGTGACGCCTTCCTCGAGCGGGTAGGGCACGCCCTGCCGCCGCTTCAAGCTGGCGCGCTCGGCTGCGGGCAGATCATCCCAGCCTGGCTGCTCGGCGCAGACAGAGGCGGGGCCGTAGACCTCGGTCAAGCCGTAGACGTGCGTCAGCTTGATCCCGATGCTCTCGGCGCCTTCGAGCACCGCGACCGGCGGCGCGGCACCGGCGATCAGCCCGACGACTCGGCGGGCAGTGCCGTTCCTCGGTGCATCGGGCGCGTTGATCAGCGTGTTGTAGACGATCGGCGCGCCGCACATGTGGGTGACGCCGTGCTGCTTGATCAGCTCGAAAATCTTGGTCGGCTCGACCTTGCGCAGGCAGACATTGATGCCGGCGGCCGCCGCAATGGTCCAAGGGAAGCACCAGCCGTTGCAGTGGAACATCGGCAGCGTCCAGAGATAGACCGGATGCTGGCCGAGTTGGCCCGCGAGGATGTTGCTGACGGCATTCAGATAGGCGCCGCGATGATGGGTCACGACGCCCTTGGGATTTCCCGTGGTGCCAGAAGTGTAGCTCAGCGCGATCGCATCCCATTCGTCCTTCGGCGGGATGGCGGTGAAGTCAGGATCGCCTTGCGCGACGGCGGTCTCGTACTCGATCTCGCCGATGCGCCTGCCGCCCTTGAAGGCGGCGTCGTCGACGTCGATCACGAACGGTTTTGGACCACTCATCTGCGTGAGCGCATCGGTGATCACGCCGGAAAACTCCGGGTCGACCAGAATGATCCTTGCGCCGCCATGGTCGAGCTGAAATGCGATCGAAGGCGCATCGAGCCGGATGTTCAGGGCGTTGAGCACGGCACCCGTCATGGGTACGGCGAAATGCACCTCGTTCATCGCCGGAATGTTCGGCAGCATCGCCGCGACGGTGTCGCCGACGCCGATACCCTTGCCGGCAAGATACGAAGCAAAGCGCTTGCAGCGCTCATGGGTCTCGCGCCAGGTGAAGCTGCGCCCCTCGTAGACTGTGCTAACGTGATCGGGATAGACCGCGGCGCTGCGCGCAAGGAAGCTCAACGGGGTCAGCGGCACGTAGTTGGCGGGCGTCTTGTCGAGACCGATATTGTACTGGTTCTGCCGCTCGCTCATCGACACCTCCCTCACGCGCCGGTTACAGGAATCCGATGGAGATCCACGGAAACACGGCGACGACGATCAATCCTACCAGCAGCGCCAGCAGATAACCCCAGATCGGCCTGATGCCTTCGGCCGGATCGACGCGTCCGATGGCGCAGGCGGCATAATAGCCGACCCCGAAGGGCGGGGCGAATAGCCCGATACCCATGGCGAGAATGATCACCATGGCATAGTGCACCTCGTGCACGCCGACCGCACGCGCAATCGGAAACAATAGCGGCCCGAACAGCACGATCGCCGGGATGCCCTCCAGCACGCTGCCGAGGATGGTGAAGGCCAGGATCGAGACGGCGATGAAGGTCGCCGCGCCGCCCGGCAGTCCGGTCATGGCCGCCGCCAGCGCGCGCGAGAAGCCTGATTGCGTCAGGCCCCAGGCCATGCCGGTGGCCGTGCCGATGATCAGCAGGATCGCGCCCGACAGCGCGGCGGTTTCGACCAGCATGGGAAACAGCCGCCGCCAGTCGAAGCGGCGGTAGACGAAGAGGCCGACCAGGGCGCCATAGACGATGCCGATGGTGGAGACTTCGGTGGCAGTCGCGATGCCTTCGACCACGGCGTAGCGGATCACGAATGGCAGCGCGAGCGCGGGCAGGGCGATGATAAAGGTCTTGCCGATCTCGCCGCCTGTGGCGCGACGGACATGGCTCATGTCCTCGTGGCGGTAGCGCCACCACACCAGCATGCACAGCGTGATCGCCAGCACCACCCCGGGCAGCAGGCCGCCGGTGAACAAAGCGGCGATCGAGACGCCCGTGACGGATCCGATCGTGATCAGCACGAGACTCGGCGGAATGGTTTCGGTCTGCGCGCCGGTGGCCGCAAGAAGCGCGACGAGATCGCCGGGCTTGGCGCCGCGCTGCTTCATCTCCGGGAACAGCACAGGCGCGACCGCCGCCATGTCGGCGGCCTTGGCGCCGGAGATGCCGGAGACCAGATACATCGCGCCGACCAGGACGTAATGCAGCCCGCCGCGGACATGGCCGAGCAGGCTCGCCAGGAACGCCACCATGGCCCGTGCCATGCCGGTCATTTCGATCAGGAGCCCCAAAAATACGAACAGCGGCACCGAGAGCAAGATGAGGTGGCTCATGCCCTCGTCCATCCGCCCGACCAGCACCATGACCGGCGTCCGCGTGGTCAGTGCCAGATAGCCGAAGATGGCGAGCCCGAAGCCGAACGCGATGGGAACACCGGCAAAGACGCAGAAGCCGGCGACGCCGACGAAGAAGATGACGAGGTTGAGATTGCCGAGCGGCCGCAGATAAGGCTGCGCCAGCCAGAACAAGCCGACGATGACGGCAACGGCAACCGCGGCCGTCAGCACCATGCGGTAATCGGCTGCGCGCAGCAGCCGCAACAGCGCGAACACCGCCATCAGGCAGATTCCGGCCGGCAGCGCCGCGGCGCGCCACATATTGGAGATCTGCAGCGCCGGCGTGGTGATGAAGCTTTCCTCGTAGGCGTAGTCCCAGGACGGCCAGACGATCAGCGCCAGGAAGGCCAGCGCCGCGCAGGTCGCAACCAGATCGAGCCAGGCCCGCGTGGCCGGCCTGGTGCTGGCGACAACCGCGGTCATGCGCATGTGCTCGGAGCGGCGGAACGCGACCGCCGCGCCCAGCATGGCGAGCCACAGGAACAGGATTGAGGCAAGCTCGTCCGACCAGATCAGCGGCCTGTGCAGCCCGTAGCGCGCGACCACGCCGGCAAACAGGATTGCGATCTCGGCGACCACCAAAATGGCCGCCGGGATTTCGACGAGGAGCCCGAGTGCGCGCTCCGTCGAGGCCAGCAACGAAGGTC
>NZ_JADPIT010000015.1:681059-701303 GCF_023073035.1 Bradyrhizobium sp. 62 | reverse complement strand
CCTCGCCCGCCACTCCGTTCACTTCGACCTCGATATGAGCCATGACGGCTCCAACGCGTTACGACAGCTTGCCGACCGCCTTTTCCAGCAGGTCCCAGGCCTGATCGCCGTATTTACCTTTCCACTCGGCATAGAAGCCGGCGGACCGCAGCTTGTCGCGGAACGGCGCGACCGCGGGCTGGTTGAAGGTCAGGCCCTTGCCCGCGAGCTCCTGCTGCAGGTTGGCATTGAGCTTGGCGGTATCCTCACGCTCCTTGAGCGCTGCGGCATTGATGTTCTTGGCGACGATGGTGCGCACATCCTCGGGCAGGCTGCTCCAGGCCTTGCGGTTGGCCAGGAACCAGAAGCCGTCCCACATGTGGTTGGTCAGCGAGCAGTATTTCTGCACCTCGTAGAGCTTGGCGGTCGAGATGATCGCCAGCGGGTTCTCCTGGCCCTCGACGATTCTGGTCTGCAGCGCGGAATAGACCTCGGCGAAATTGATCGAGGCGGGCGCCGCATCGAACGCCTTGAACATCGAGGTCCACAGCGGCGACACCGGCACGCGGATCTTGAAGCCCTTGAGATCGTCCGGACCGGTGATCGGCTTGCTCGACGACGTGGTCTGGCGGAAGCCGTTGTCCCAGATCTTGTCCATGACCTCGAGCCCGGCCTTCTTGATCTCGCCGCGGACGAAAGCGCCGAGATCGCCGTCCATGGCCTTCCAAACCGTGCCGTAGTCCGGGAACGCGAATCCGATGCCGTTGATGGAGGCCGCCGGTACCAGGGTCGACAGGATCAGTCCCGACAGCGTGAAGAACTCGACGCCGCCGGACCGAATCTGGCTCAGCATGTCGGTGTCGGACCCGAGCTGGTTGTTCGGGAAGATCTGAAGGTCGAACTTGCCGTTGGTCTCGGACTTGATCGCCGCCGCCATCTCCTTGGCGCGCACGTTCAGCGGATGAGTGTCCGGCAGGTTGTTGGCGTATTTGTAGGTGAACTCGGCGCTCTGGGCGCGGGCCACATGGGGCGCACTGAGGCCGCCCAGGACCGCGGTGGCGGCGGAGGCCTTGAGAAGCGTGCGGCGGGAAAAGCTCATGGGTCTGCTTCCTCGGAAAGTTTGTTGTTGTTCTGAGATGCAAATCTATACGGACGGAAGGTCAGAAGGTCATCTGCGATCTCGCGAAGCTTCGCTTATTGCAGCCGGACATCCTCACGGCAATATCGGCTTTCGGAGGCATGGGCCGGATTCAAAAACCGAAAAACAACCCCATGCACAGTAGCCGTCGAAAGTCGGGCGACGTGCGACGGGCCGGCCCGGAAGAGAACGAGGAACGAAGGTCCGATGAGAGGAATTCTGGCTAAATAACTGATCTGATTGTATATAAAGATATTCCATAATATACCTTATGCGAATCATGGATATAGCCGTGCAGATCAGCCAGATCATTCCGCACCTACTCAGAAGCCCTCTCTCGGCTCACACTTGCCGCCAAACAAGCCCCGGGCAAACCGACGCAGCGGTTTGATGCCCACGGCAGCATTGGAGGTTCGTCATGCAGGAGAACGTCGCCCGCGCAGATCGGTCGCGCGCAATTCCATTCGATGCGGCCAAGCTCGATCGTCTGATGGAAGCCGCCGGCCTCGACGTCCTGGTCGCGACCTCCAAGCATAATGTGCAGTACATGCTCGGTGCCGAGCGCGCGATCTTCTTCGACTACATGGATGCGCTGGGCGTCAGCCGCTATCTGCCGGTCCTGATCTATCCCAAGGGCGCGCCGGAGCACGCGGTCTATGTCGGGCACCGGCTGGAGACCCATCAGCGCGCTGTCGCGCCGCCATGGATTGCGCAGGTCCGGACTGAGTCCAACGGCTCGGTCGATGCCATCACGCGGGCTGTAAGCCTGATCCGGGATGCCGGCGTGCCTCTGAAGCGGGTCGGGGTCGAGATGGCGTTCCTGCCGATGGATGCGGGCCGGGTGCTCACCGACGCCCTGCCCGGCGCCGAGCTCAAGGACGCACTGCTGGTGCTGGAGCGGCTGCGCGCGGTGAAGTCGGCCGACGAGCTGGCGAAACTCAAGACGGCCTCCGAGCTCGTCATCGCCTCGATGCTGGAGGTGATCGCCGGGCACGGGCCTGGGACGACCAAGCAGCAATTGTCAGACGCCTTGCGGATCGCCGAAGCCAATCGCGGGCTGACCTTCGAATACTGCCTGCTCGCCTGCGGCAACAGCCACAACCGGGCGCCGTCGCCGCAGCGCTGGGAGCGAGGTGACGTGCTGTCGCTCGACTCCGGCGGCAATTATCACGGCTATATCGGCGATCTCGCGCGCATGGCGGTGCTCGGCGATCCCGATACCGAGCTGAAGGAGTGCCTGGCCGAGATTGAAGCCGTCCAGCGCGCGGCCTTCGCGGCGGTCCGGCCCGGCGCCGTGGGCGGTGACATCTACGTCGCGGCCGAGCGGCAGCTCGCGAAGATCAGCCAGAGTGACTGCACGGAGTTTTTGGCCCACGGCATGGGCCTCGTCAGCCATGAGGCCCCTCGCCTGACCGCCAAAGGCCCAAACCCCTACGATGACACCGACGCCCGGCTGCCGCTCGAAGCAGGCATGGTGGTGTCGATCGAGACCACGATGAAGCATCCGAAGCGCGGGTTCATCAAGCTCGAGGACACGGTTGCGGTGACGGCGACGGGCTACGAGATCTTTGGCGAGGGTGGCCGCGGCTGGAATCTGGGGGGCAGTGCGCTCTAGGCCGGCACCACACACGGCGCTTACGGCAGACATTCGCCCTCTGCCCGAGCACCACTGGGTGGTCAGCGCCCTCACCTACACTGCCATGACCTAGACGGAAGCGGTAGCTCTCGGCATTCGCATGACTTGCTCGAGGGCATTTCGGTGCTTCAGCACGGCAAGGGTCTCGCGTGCGCTGAGGCTGCTGACGACTTCCTCGAAGTCGTCGCTCTGCTCGATCTTGGCCCGGCCGATCGCGAGGTCTATGTCGATTTGGCCCGATTTGCGAGGCGGCGTTTCGAGGGACTGCATGTGCGGTCCCAGCAACGCGGGGTTCTGTCGAAGTTCGATCAGAGCTCCATGTGCCTGGATCCGAGCCTGGCTGGCAAGCTCTCTCGCCCTCTGCAACAGCGCCGGCGCGCGATTATCCTCGGGGGTCGCAAACAGGTGCGCCATTCGCGGCGCCGTCGACGTGACGAGACCGATCGGAATGGCGCAAACGAGGCCGATGATCACTGGCGACATCCAGAGCAGCAGCGGAAGCGACACGGCGTAGGCGCTTGCCGCCATTGCCAGACCGCATAGGGTCGGCACCGTGAACTTGCGATAGACTTCATCGCGCGTGATCCTGCCATCGCTTCGCCGTTGAACTTGCCAGCCCGCGTCACGGCCCAGCAGGATCTCCGCAACGGCGGTGGATTGAAAGATCATCATGGATGGGGCGATCAAGGCGGCAAGCAGGCTCTCGGCGACTACCGCCAGCAGCACGCGAAATCCGCCGCCGAATGCCTGCCGTTCCGCACGCCTGGTGAGCAAAACGAGGTAGGCCAGCAATTTGGGCAGGATGAGCAGCCCCATTGTCGCGGCAAAGACCCAGGCGGCAAGCACGGGATCCTGTGCGGGCCAGGTTGGAAACAACGAAAAGCCCTTGGGAAAGTACTCCGGCTTGACGAAATAGGCCTGCAAGGAGATCAGGATTCCGAGCAATAGAAACAGCAGCCATAGGGGCGCGGTGAGATAGGAGCCGATGCCGGTCAACAGGTGAAGCCTGGAGACCCAGTGCAGGCCTCGAGCAGGCAGAACGGCAAGATGCTGGAGATTGCCCTGACACCAGCGGCGGTCCCGCGCCGCGAAATCCAGCAGCGACGGTGGCACCTCCTCGAAACTTCCACCGAGGCCTGGAGCCATGAAAATCCCCCACCCCGCCCGCCGCATCAGCGCGGCTTCGACAAAATCGTGGCTGAGGATGTGGCCGCCGAAAGGTTTCCTCCCGCGCAATTCGGGCAAACCCGCCTCTTGCGCAAAAGCCTGCACCCGGATGACGGCATTATGTCCCCAGTAGTTGCCTTCTGAGGCGTGCCACCAGGCGTTCCCGGCCGCGATCAGCGGACCGTACAAACGACCCGAGAACTGCTGAAGCCGGCTAATCAGGGTTCGCGCATTGACGACGATCGGAAGCGTTTGAATCAGCGCGGCCTGCGGGTTTGCTTCCATCGCGCCCACCAGCCGAACGATGGTCTCTCCGCTCATCAGGCTGTCCGCGTCGAGAATGATCATGTAGTCGTAGGCACCACCGAACCGCCTCACCCATTCGGCGATGTTGCCGGACTTTCGGGCGGTGTTGTCGGATCGGTGACGGTAGTAGAGATGGCCCGAACCGCAGTTGCGCTGCAGTTCCAGAAACGCAAGCTCCTCGGCAATCCAGATGTCCGGATCTGTGGTGTCACTGAGCAGAAACCAATCGAACAACGGGGCCTGTCCGGTCTCGCCGACCGACTCGTACATGGCGCGGAGTCGCGCCATGAGATGGTGCTGATCCTCGTTATAGGTCGGCAACAGCATCGCCGTTCGGCCGGTGATCCCGGGCAACGGACCGTGGCTGTTAATTGGCAGCACATCCGGTCGGCCCCGCAGGAGCACAAAAAAACCGGCGACTGAAGACACGAACGAAAACGCGATCCAGGCGAGCAGCACGAGAAATAGCCCGAACACCATGCCTTCGAGGACCGTGACGCCACCAACCTTGAGAACGTCGTACATCTCAACAGCGCCCGCAGCGGTAATCGCGACCGTTCCGCCAAGAATGAACAGGCGCCGCGCTGCAACGGCAGGGGCGGTCCGCAGTCGCGCCGGATAGGCACGATTTGTCCCGTCCAATCGGCAGGGCAGCATCGGGAGAGGCGTTTCGTCGGGAAGATACCGAATGCCAAGCTCAGGCGAAAGCGCGGGCGACGGCGTCAGGGCGCCCATCGGTAAACCCAGACTTCGGAGATCGGTTGGTCGCCCTGCATCAAGACCGCCCTCAACTCGATAGGCGCGTCCTTCACGGCGCATTGAAAACTCAGGCGCCAGCCGCCGGTTTCCGGGTTTGGCTGTGTGACGACGTTCTTGATCTCGGATTTGTCGGCGCTGACGGCGCCCCTCACCTTGTCAGGGTCGACCTCCTTCAGCTTGTCACCGAGCAGCTCGAGCACGAACAATTTGCTGTCGTCGCCCCGGGCGCCAATGCCTGTGCGGGTGAACCGGGCCAGTGAATTGGGCTTCGGCGCGTCCGGACCCCAGTGCAGACGATAGGTGTAGTTGTTTTCGCTCTTGGCCTGGAGAGCTGTTTTCGGGCGCCAGAAGGCGGCGATGTTGTCGTGAACTTCCTCCTTGGTCGGGATCTCAAAGAGGACCACACTGCCCTCTCCCCAATCTCCGATCGGTTCGACCCAGAGGCTCGGGCGACGCTCAAAGCGCGATTCGATGTCCTCGTAGGCAAAGAAGTTTCTCTCCCGCTGCATCAGGCCGAAGCCGCGAGGATTGAGGTCATTGAATGTGCTGGCCTGCAGATCGCGCGGATTGTTGAGAGGACGCCAGAGTTGCTCGCCCTTTCCGTTGAACACGGCGAGCCCATCGGAGTCGTGCACCGCGGGGCGGAAATCGTCGACGTCGTGTCGGTCGTTCGGACCGAAAAAGAACATGCTCGTCATGGGCGCCAGGCCGGCATGCTGCAGCTCGATCCGCGGATAGAGCGACATCTCCACGTCGAAGACCGTCGGAGCGCCGGGCCTGATCGTGAAACGATAGCTTGCCGTAGCGCTCTTGCTGTCAAGCAGCGCGTGTACCACGACAGATGTGGCACCCGGCGCGGGCTTCTCCAGCCAGAAGGCCTTGAAGAAGGGAAATTCCTCCCCCTTGCTCTCGCCGGTATCGATCGACAGGCCGCGCGCGGAAAGGCCGTAGGTCTCGCCTTTGGCAACGGCACGGAAGTAGCTGGCGCCCAGAAACGCGCAAACCTCGTCGAAATAGTCGGGGCGATTGATCGGGGTGTGAATGCGAAACCCGGCAAATCCGAGATCGGCGTCCGGTATCTGGCCGATATTGTCGCCGAATGCAAAATCGTCGCGCCGGTACCTGATCGGTACGGCTCGTCCGCCGGAGACCTCGTAAATGTCGACCTTGTTCTTGTAGAAAAAGCCGCGGTGGAAAAACTGGACCTCGAAGGGCAGCTTCTCGCTGCGCCAAGCCGCGCGCTCCGGCAGAAAGCGAATTGACCGGTACTGATCGTAGGTGAGATCCTTGAGCGCGTCCGGGACCTTTTCATCTGGTGGCTCAAAGGGCTTACTCGCCAAATTGCGGGCAAGCTCGCGGACATAAGAGGGGCCAAACGGCAACTCCGCCGCCGATGCCGGAGAGAGTGCGCCGGGCAGTAGTGTTGCCAAGGGCGTCAATGCCGAGGCTTCCAGGAATTGTCGGCGATTCAACTGCGCTACCCGTTCGGTTCCAACCGCAGTGCAACCCCCTCGTCGCGAACGAGTTCCATGAGCGCGGCCGAATCCGAGCACCCTGTTGCCGACGAGCTCGTCGATGCGGACTTGGCAACATCGCGCTGATCCGCCTCGGTTGCGCCTGCAGGACGAGCTGCAATTTCCGATTGAGCATTCTCGAGCCATGGCGCCGCACAACGCTGCAGCCCCCGCAGGCAACTGGATGATCGCCTTAGCGCAGCGGCAGCAACTCCAGCTGGCTCTGCGCTTTCTTGACCGCCGTCGCATACCAGCTCTGGCTTGGTGCCTCCTTGGCGAAGCACGCCGTGTACGCGGTCATCGCGTTGTCTTCGCGGGTGATGTCGCCGCGGGGGTCTTTCTTGTCGATGGGTTTGGCCATCATCTGCTTCCAGACCTTTTCGCAGGCCGGGATCTCAGCCGTCTTCACCGCGTCGCTTGCGGCGAGAAAGAAGACCTTGTCGCCCTGGATTGCGACGACGTCGATTTCATGCGGCGGTCCCTTCAAATCGCCATTGCCGCGCACGCCCAGTACAGCGACCGCAGCGCTTGCTCCCGCGGGCTTCGTGATCGGCAGCTCGGCATATTTGGCGAAGGCGGAGTCCTGGATCGCCTGATGGTAGAAGCGGTCCGACTTGAACGCCGCGCCGATCTCCTGCGGCATGCCGTCCTCGCGGTGCTCGCGCAGCCAGTGCTTGAGCAGGCCAGTCGTGGTCACCACCGCCTGCATCTTGTCGCCCTCGGAGGCGAAGCCGAGCCCGTCGAGATGGCCGAAGCCGGAATCGCCCTTGAAAAGCGTGTCCGCGTTCGTCTTGCCGTCGGCCGGCAGTCCCTTGATCGCGACGGCGCCCACCATGCCGCGCAGGACGCCCGTCAATTCCTTGAGTGCCGCATCGTGCTGCTTATAGGTCTCGTCATTCTCCGTGGCTTTCGAGAACTTTGCGATGTAGCGATCGCGCAGGTCGAGATAATGCTGCTCCGGGCCAGCCGCATGTGCGGGCGTGGCGAAAGCGAGCAGGCAGAGCAAGGCGAGCGATCTCATGTGATTTCCGACAGGGCTGGGTCTGATCTCCAGTCTTTGTGCCGGTGCCGTGCGGGAAGGTTCATCCGCGAGCGGCCAGGAGCCCTACTCCGCCGGCGTCAGTTGCTGCCGGCTCGGACGCATCGCCGCCGTCTCGCGGACGCGGATACGGGCGCGGCGCTTGCGCCACCAGATCGCGACGCCGGTAACCGAGAGTGCCGCCACCACCAGCCCCATGATCGAGATCAGAATGCGGCCGAACAGTCCCACGATGCGGCCCGAATGCAATGGGAATTGCGCCTGCACGAAGATGTCGGCGGCGGTGCCGACCCAAGGCAGCCGTTCGCCGATCGGGCGACCGTCCTCGCTGTCGTAATAGAGCTGCGCCGGGCCGACGCCGCCGGCGCCGTGATCGTCGCCCGGATGGAAGAAGGCCGCGGCATAGACACCATGGGCCGGGCCGTAATTGACCGAGCCGACCGGGACGGTCCATCCTCGCCCCTTGCCGTCGGCCGCTGCGCGCGCGGCGATGTCGGCGAAGCCGACCTTGGGCTCGATGGGGTCGTCGAGATCGCGATATGGCCGCTGCTCATAGGGTGTCGGCGTGTAGTTCGACACCATCTTCATCAGCGGCGAGAACACCTCGAAATAGAGGTTCAGCGAGAATGCCGTGAAGGCGATGATGAACAGCACGCCCCAGGTCCACAGGCTGAAGGCGCGGTGGATGTCGAAATTGATCCGGTAGGCGCTGCCCGAGGTCTTGATGGTCCACGCCGGCGCCCAGCGCGCCCAGAAGCCGAGCTCGAGCTGGCGCGTGACTTGAGGCGCCCGCTCCGCCCTGGCGCGCCGGCGCGAGGGCAGCGTCAGGTAGAAGCCGACGAAGCAATCGATGGTCCAGATGATGGCGATGATTCCGAGCAGGCGCATGCCCCAGCGGTCGCTGCCCCAGAATTCCGGGATGTGCATGGTGTAGTGCAGCTTGTAGAGAAACGAGACGAAGTTCTCTCGCGTCACCGGCCACACCGCGCCCCAATAGCGCCGGCCGAGCTCCGCGCCGGTGTTGGGATCGAGGAAGATCTGATTGTAGTCGAGCGCGTAACGCTTGCCGGTCGCGGGATCGATCCTGGGCATGACGAAGAACCACAGCGAGTGGCCCTCCTCCGGCGTCATGAACAGGTAGACCACGCGCGCACGGGGATCGCGCTGCTCGATCATCTTGGCGAGATCGATCGAGGGAATGGCCGGGCCTTTGCTGCTGACGTCGAACAGATGGCTGTTCAGGACCTCGTCGATCTCGTGATCCCAGGAGATGATCGCCCCGGTGATGCCGGAGAAGAACAGGAAGCCGGCCGTGAGCAGTCCCGCCCAGCGATGCAGCTTGCCGAATATCGCTCTCATCGTCGTCTCTCATCAAGCGGGCCCAGCCGCCATCGCCGGTCCGTCCTCACGTCGAACTCACCACCGATACGTCAGCTTGCCGATGGCCTTGCGTCCCTCCGCGTAGAAGCAGCCTGACAGGCTGTAGCAGGCGGCGACAAAGCGGGTGTCGGCGAGGTTGGTGACGTTCAGCGACAGCCGCCAATTGTCCCTTGTGTAGGCGAGCAGCGCGTCCAGCACGGTCGACGATCCGACCTTGAACGTGTTGGCGTCATCGCCCCAGATCGCGCCGACATAGCGGACGCCGCCGCCGAACTGCAGGCCCGCGAGCGGCCCGGTCTGAAGCGTGTAGTCGTTCCACAGCGAGGCGCGGTTGAGCGGCACGGTGACCGGCGCCTTGCCGACATTCACCGGATCCTGCGTGACCGTTGCATCGACATAGGCGTAGGCCGCGCGCAGGTTCCAGCCGTCGGCGAGCGACATCGTGCCTTCGAGCTCAAGGCCGCGCGATTTTACTTGCCCGGTCTGTTCGGCAATGTTGAGTGGAGGCGCAAAGGTGACGACGTTGTCGCGCGTCAGGTCGAAGGCGGCGAAGGTGAACAGCGCGTTCCAGCCGATCGGCTGATACTTGACGCCCACCTCGTACTGCACGCCGGTCTCGGGATTGAGCAGCTGTCCGCTCGGGCCGGTGGCGAGCACCGGCAGGAACGATTCCGAATAGCTGAAATAAGGCGCGATGCCGTTGTCGAAATTGTACATCAATGCGGCGCGGCCGGTGAAGGCCGATGCATCCTTCGCGACGGACGTATTGAAGATTCCGCTGTCTACCTGCGTCGTGACGAAATCCTGACGGCCACTGAGCTGGAACGAGAGCCGGCCGAGCTTGATCTGGTCCTGCGCGTAGAGGCCGACGTGCGATTGCTTGACTCCGGTGTCGTCGCTCATGGCGCCCATGGTCCAGTCGTAACTGTAGACCGGGTTGAAGACGTTGATCTCGGGCGCGGACGTCGTGACGCCAAAGGCGGTGTCGCGGAATCTGGTGTTGCGATAGTCGAACCCGACCAGCGTGGTGTGGCTCAGGAAACCCGTGGTGAACTTGCCCTGGAGCTGATTGTCCACCGCGAAAGAGTTGATGTAGGAGTTGCTGTAGCTGCCGAAACGCGCGAGCTGTCCCGCGGCCTCGTCGGTATAGCCTCCGCCGAAAAACACCTTCTCCTCGTTGTGCTGATAGGCATAGCGCAAATTCTGACGGAACGTGATGTTGTCGGTGAAATTGTGCGAGAGCTGGTAGCCGGCGGTCGCGATCTCGGTGTTGAACGCGTTGAAGCTCGGCACGCCCGCGAAGAACGAGACCGAGATGGTGCGGCCGTTGATCGGCCACACCGTGCCCGAGGCCGGCAGGAACTGAAGGCCCCACCCTGCCCGGTCGCGCTGGTAGTTCGCGAGAATCGTGATGGTGGTGTCCTCGTTCGGCTTGAACGTGACGGCGGGCGCGATGAAGACGCGGTTGTCCTTGGTGAAGTCGACCTGGGTCTCGCCGTCGCGCACCACGCCCGTCAGGCGCCACAGCACGGTGCCGTCCCTGTTGGCGGGACCGCCCATGTCGAACTGGCCCTGATAACGGTTGAAGCTACCGCCGGAGATCGAGACCTCGCCGAATTGCTGCGCCGTCGGCAGCTTGGTCACGTAGTTGAGGATGCCGCCGGTGCCGCTGCCGCCATACATCGCCGAGGATGGGCCCTTCAGGACCTCGAGGCGCTCTGCGCCGTAGGGATCGAGGCCGTTGAAGTGCACGTAATTGCTGGAGGGAATCCGCAATCCGTCGACGTAGAGGCCCGACATGGTGGTATCGAAGCCGCGGATCTGGAGGGCGCCGAAACGGGTATCCGAGCCGCCGTTGACGTCGCCGCTGACACCCGCGGTGTAGCGCAACGCCTCGCCGATCGAGACCGCACCCTGGTTCCTGACCTGGTCGGTCGTGACGACCGAGACGGACTGCGGGGTTTCGATCAGCGGCGTATCCGTCTTGGTCGCGGTGCCGCTGCGCGTCGCAACGAAACCGCGCACCGGACCATTGGCGCGTTCACCCGTGGCACCGTTCGAGGATGCCGATTGGGTCGGCGCGACTTGCTGCGCCGGAGAGCGACGATTGGCGCGTGCGGTGCGTGTCGCCCCTGAGCGTCGCGTTGATGCGACCGCCGCAGGCCGGGCGCGCTGGGCCGGGGCTTCGACGGTGACGGCGGGAATCTGCGTCTGCGCCTCCACGGCACCGAAGGGTACGACGAGAGCAAATGTGCTGGCCGCTCCGAGGAAGAGAGTCTGTATCTGTCGACGACGCGTGTCGGAACGCGAAGCAAGTTGGAAGTTGGTCACGTCGAGGCCCCACGCACTGCCGGCTTCGCCGGTATCGTTTTTGATGCCTCGCCCTAACGCAGGCGATTTCGGAGTGCGACAGGAACTGCGTTAGAATTTCTCCAGACGCGTGCGCAACGCGTGCGACGAATGCGCTCAGTCGTGTTTGGAAGTTTGGAATGTTTCCAGACCGACAAGAACCTGCTTGTTCGAAATGTCTGAAACGGCGTCAGCGATGTCGCAGCCGGCGGTTGACCCGACGCGCGAGATAATCGCCAGCGCTCTGCACCAGCTGCACCAGCGCGATCAGCACCACGACGACGGCGAGCATCATCTCCGGCATGAAGCGCTGATAGCCGTAGCGGATACCGAGATCGCCCAGGCCCCCGCCTCCGACGGCACCGACCATGGCGGAGTAGCCGAGCAGGCTGACCACCGCGAGCGTCAGCGCCAGCAGAAGACCCGGCAACGCTTCGGGGATCAGCACCTTGAGCACGATCTGCATCGGCGATGCCCCGAACGAGGATGCGGTCTCGATCAGGCCGCCATCGACCTCGCGGATTGCGGCCTCAACCAGGCGCGCGATGAACGGCGCCGATGCGATCGTCAACGGCACGATCGCGGCCGTCGATCCGATCGAGGTGCCGGCCACCAGCCGCGTGAACGGGATGATGGCGACGACCAGGATGATGAAGGGCGTAGACCGTGTCGCGTTGACCACGATGCCGAGCACGCGATTGACGAGAGGCGCCGCGAACAGCTCGCCTTTCCGGCTGGTCGCGAGAAAGACGCCGAACGGCAGGCCGAAGGCGGTGCCGACCAGAGCGGCGAGCCCGACCATGTACAGGCTCTCGCCGGTCGCCTGGACGATCAGGTTGATGAGTTCAGGCGACATAGCCGAGACGCTCCGCGGGGAATTGATATTGTGACAGCCAGGCCAGCGTGCGCGTCGTCGCGTCCTCGCCGCTGGACATGCCGAGAGGGATACCTAGCGTCAGTGAGCCCACATGCTGGCCGCCGATCTCGTCGATGCGGGCCGAGAGCAGCGACACGTCGAGGCCGAGTTCGCGCGCGAGCCGCGCCACCAGCGTGTCGCCGCTCCCTGCCCCGCGCACCTGGACGCGGATCACGGCCTGTCCGCCCGCAGGCGGCTCCGAAACGATACGGCTCGCCAGCGACACCGGCAGGCTGTCTCCGATCACCTCGGCCAGGAAGGATTGCGTGATCGGATGCTTGGGGTGGGTGAAGATGTCGGCGACATGGCCGCTCTCGACGACGCGGCCGGCGTCGAGCACCACGATGTCCTTGGCGAGCTGGCGCACCACGGACATCTCGTGGGTGATCAGCACGATGGTCACGCCCAGCTCGCGGTTGATGTTCGCGAGCAGATCGAGGATCGCCCGCGTGGTCTGCGGATCGAGCGCCGAGGTCGCCTCGTCCGACAGCAGCACGCTGGGTCGCGTCGCCAACGCTCGCGCGATGCCGACGCGCTGCTTCTGGCCGCCGGAGAGTTCGGACGGGTAGCGGTCGTGTTTGTCGGCGATGTCCACCAGCGCAAGCAGCTCGGCGACCCGGGTTTTGATGTCCGCTTTGGCCCAGCCGGCAATCTCGAGCGGCAGCGCGATATTGGCGGCTGCGGTGCGCGAGGACAGCAGGTTGAAGTGCTGGAAGATCATGCCGATCGAGCGCTGCGCCAATCGCAGTTCGCGCCCTGCGAGCGCCGAGATATCTCTCTTATCGACGATGACGCGGCCCGTGGTCGGCCTCTCCAGGCCGTTAATGAGCCGGACCAGGCTCGATTTGCCGGCGCCGGAGCGGCCGATGACGCCGGTGATCGAACCGCGCGGGATCGCGAAGTCGATGTTTTGCAGGGCATTGACGCCGGGCTTGCCGCGATAGGCCGGATAGATTTTCGAGATGCCTTCGAAGCGGACCATCGCGTCAGGCGCAGTCGCGGCAGGCGAGATCGTCTGACCTGAGATCGCGTCAGGCTTTTCGATCGGCTGTCCGATCGCGAGCGACGGGTGGACGTTCATGGAGGCGGCCTTCGTGCACAACAGTTCCGCGTGCCCCTGGGGCATCCGGGAACCGGTCGCATCAAGCGACGGAGAGTGAAACCGCGATGAGGACTCAGCTGGAGCGCGCTGCACCGCAGCAGGCACCATCGCCCTTTCAGGTCTCTCTGGCAATGTCAGATATTCGTGGGGAGTTGGACGAAGTTTTCCAGATTTCTCCCCACTGAAGAAAATTCATCTGCCGCCGTCTTGGCCCTCGCCCCGGCTCAGGTGACCCGCAACCAGGGCCATACGATCAGCAGGAGCCCTGCGAAATAGAGCATCCCGAAAATCAGCCCAAAACCCCAGAACTGACCCTTGCCGATATAGCCACTGCCGAAATACATCGGCGCCGGCCCCGTCGCGTAAGGCGAGATCACCCCCATCAGGCCGAGCGAATACATGCAGAGCATGGCGAGCGTCGTGACCGGCAGGTCGGGGATGCCGGATCCGACCGCGAGCACCACGGGCAGCACGGCGGCGGCATGCGAGGTGATGCTCGAGAAGAAATAGTGGATCCAGAAGAACAGTGCGACCAGCAGGAGCATTGCGGTCGACGGCGACAGCCCGGCGAGCGGCTTTGCATATTCGGTCGCGAACCATTTGATGAAGCCGATCTCGTTGAGGCCCGAAGCCAGCGTCAGCAGCGAGGTGAAATAGAAGAACACCTCCCAGGCGCCCTTCTCGGCGACGATGTCGGCAAACTCGATCACGCCCGTCACCAGCATCAGCGAGATCACGATGAACACGACGGTGGTGGCGTTGACGAAATTCGAGCCCAGTAGCGGCACGCGGATGTCCGGGCTCGAGCCCGCGATCCACAGGAACATCGCGAGCAGGATCAGCGCCAGCATGATCCACTCATTGCGCGACATCGGGCCCATCTCCGCGAGCTCCTTCGATGCCCATTCGGAAATTTCCGGGCTGCTCTTCACCTCGGGGCGGCAGACCGCGTAGCTGAGCAGCGGGACCAGCACCATCAGGAGGAGGCCGAGCGGCGCAAAGCCGATGAACCACTGCGCCCAGCTGACGTCGATTCCGACGGTCTTCTTGGCGATGGCGAGCGCCGCTGCATTGGGCGCGAGCGCGGTGAAAAACAATGAGCTGGTGACGGCGGTCGACGCGAACGCGGTCCACATCACGTAGGTGCCGATCTTGCCGGCGGTCGGTCCCGGCTCGGAGCCGTAGATGCGCGGGATGTTGCTGATGATGGGATAGACGATGCCGCCGCTGCGCGCGGTGTTGGACGGTGTCGCCGGCGCGAGCAAAAAGTCCGACATCGCCACTGCATAGCCGAGACCAAGCGTGTTGGTGCCGAGCTTTTGCACCAGCACGAGCGCAATACGGCGGCCCAGGTGGCTCTTGCGGTACCCGATCGAGAACACGAAGGCGCCGACGATCAGCCACACCGTGCTCTCGGCAAAGCCCGCCAGCATCCAGCGTAGCGACTTGGTCGGATCGGGATCGATATAACCGCCGACGCCGGCAACCGTCAGCCCGATCAGGCCGACCGCGCCGACCGGCATCGATTCCAGGATGAGCCCGGTGATGACGGCCGCGAAGACGGCAAAATAGTGCCACTGATTGGCGTTGAGCCCTGCCGGCACCGGCCACAGATAGATCGCCAGCCACACCGCGAGCGGCGCGATCAGCTTCCAGCGAGACCCTTTCGCCTCAGGCGCCTGCGAGCTACCGGCCATGGGCCCTCCCCCCTCGATCGTCATTGTCGTCTGCCGGCCCGTTGATCGGGCCTATTTTGTCCCAGCGCCGCGTATACGGATAGTCCGCGGCGCAATCAATGGCCCGAGCCTGCTTCTACCGCCCTCTGAACTTCGGTTTGCGTCGCGTCAGGAACGCATCGACGCCCTCCTTGTGGTCCTCGCTAAGGCTTGCCAGAGCGAACTGGTCGACGTCCATGTGGCTGGCGAGATTATCCAGCGCATGCGCCAGCCGGTTGACCGTGAGTTTCGTCATGGCAACGGAGAGCGGCGGCTGCGCTGCCACCTTGCGCGCAAGCTCCATCGCGGCATCGAACGCATGGCCGGGATCGACCACCTGCTCGACCAGGCCCCACTCATGGGCTTCATCCGCGCTGATGCGCTGATCGGCCAGGATCACCGCCTGCTTGGTCCGAGCTGGGCCGATCAGATGCAGCATGCGCGGAATGCTTTGCCAGCTCATGTTCATGCCGAGCCCGATCTCGGGCACCCGCAGATGGGCATCGCGTCCCATGACGCGGAAGTCGAGCGCCACGGCCAGCGCCACGCCACCACCGACGCAAAAGCCCTCGATGGCAGCGATCGTGATCTGCTCCATCTCCTGCCAGGCGTGGGTCAGGCGCGGTCCGAGCTTGAGATGCCGCCGCAGCGTGCCGAGGTCCATGTCCTTGCGCGCGCGGCCTTCGGCATCCTTGAGGTCGAAGCCGGCGCTGAACGCAGCCGCGCTGCCTGTCAGCACCACGACAGAGGTTGCGGCGTCATCCTCGAAACTGCGCGCGGCCGCGGTGAGCTGGCGCAGCGCCTCTGGCGATAGCGCATTGATGCCGTCGCCGCGGTCGAACCGCACCACCGCAATCCGCCCCTCCGGCCCGATGCCCTTCTCGATCTTCACATAATCAGGCAACGCAAACTCCCCTGGTCTTGGTCTTCCTGGCGCTCACAGATGCCCGGTACGCCGATGTTCGGGTTCGCTTCCATGGATCGGAAACCAGACCGTGGTCCCGATGGTGATCCAGTTGGCATTTTCGCCGGTGATGTTGCGGCCGTAGATCACATCGACGGAGAAGATCTCGTTCGGCCGGTAGCGGACGCCGGTCTGGAAACGCGGTTGCACGACGCTTGCGACCTCGGACGCGCCGGCCTGCCCATACGCCTCGATCGTCCATTGCAGGGTGTCGGTGAATTTCCAATCGAAGCCGATGCCGTAGGTCAGGTAATGGCGATCCACCGTGCGATCCCAGAGCCAGCCGCCGTTGACGTTGATGCGCATGGTCTCCGACAGGCGGAAGGTCGCGGGGATGACGGCAAAGGCGGATAGCGCCTCGCCGGTCGCCGCGTCGAACGATCCACCGCCATAGGCCGACAATCCCCACCGGCCTATTCCCGTCGGAATGAAATTCGTCTTGGCTTTTGGCGCGAGCGTCGTGCTCCAGTCGCCGTCGCTCCGGGCCCGGACGGTCTGCAGGCTCAGCTCGATCGGCCTGAAGGGATCGACGACACAGGAGGGATTGGCGACCGCCGAAAAATCGGTGTTGGAAGCCGTCGACAGCCAGCTCTCCACCTTACAGGAGCCGACCTCGGAAATGTCGGCGGCATCGACCGCATAGGCGCCATTCGCGGCGCGCGCATCCTGCGCCGCGAATGCGCCAAGAGCCGCGATTGCGGCGGTTATCCCAGTTCTTGCAGCCCAGCCCATGGTGCGATGTTAGCAGAGTCTTCGCCTCGACAACGCCCGGATTCTGGGACTATCTTCGCCCTATGAGCGACCATCATCATCACCACGATCACGACCATTCCGAGCTGTCGGAGACCGAGCTGCGCGTGCGCGCGCTCGAGACGATCCTGACCGAAAAAGGCTATGTCGAGCCGGCCGCGCTCGACGCCATCATCCAGGCCTATGAGACCCGGATCGGTCCCCATAACGGCGCGCGCGTCGTCGCCAAGGCCTGGAGCGATCCGGCTTTCAAGACGGCACTGCTGGAGGACGGCTCGAAGGCGATCGGCACGCTCGGCCATGTCAGCCGCGTCGGCGACCACCTCGTCGTGGTCGAGAACACGCCGCAGCGTCACAACATGGTCGTGTGCACACTGTGCTCCTGCTACCCTTGGGAAATGCTGGGGCTGCCGCCGGTCTGGTACAAGGCCGCGCCCTATCGCTCCCGCGCGGTGAAGGACCCGCGCGGCGTGCTCGCCGATTTCGGCGTGCAGGTCGCCAAGGACGTTGAAATCCGGGTATGGGATTCGACCGCCGAAACGCGCTTTCTTGTGCTGCCGATGCGCCCCGCGGGGACCGATGGCTGGAGCGAGGAGCAGCTCGCCGAGCTGGTCACGCGCGATTCCATGATCGGCACCGGCTTTCCCAAAGCGCCCGGAGCGCCGTCATGAACGGCGTGCACGACATGGGCGGCATGGACGGCTTCGGCAAGGTCGAGCCCGAGCCCAACGAGCCGGTGTTCCACGAGGAATGGGAGTCGCGTGTTCTCGCCATGGTGCGTGCGATGGGCGCAGCCGGCGCCTTCAACATCGATACCTCGCGCTTCTATCGCGAGACGATTCCGCCGCACGTGTACCTGTCGAGCTCCTATTACAAGAAATGGTTTCTCGGGCTCGAGGAGATGCTGATCGAGAAAGGCTATCTCACCCGGGAGGAAGTCGCCGCCGGCCATGCGATGCAGCCGTCCAAGGCGCTCAAGCACGGCAAGTTCGATCTCGGCCAGGTCGAGCGCATCATGGTGCGCGGCAAGTTCGCCCGCCCTGCCCCGGCACTGGCGAAATACAAGATCGGTGACAAGGTCCGCGCGAAGAACATTCATCCGGCGACCCACACGCGGCTGCCGCGCTACGTGCGCGGCCATGTCGGCGTCGTCGAGCTCAACCATGGCTGCCACGTATTTCCGGACTCGGCGGCGATGGAGCTCGGCGAGAATCCGCAATGGCTCTACACGGTGGTATTCGAGGGCCGCGATCTCTGGGGCGCGGACGGCGATCCGACCTCGAAAGTCTCGATCGATGCGTTCGAGCCGTATCTGGACCCGGCGTGATGAGCAGCACGGCTGCTGCTGCCGCGACGGCAGCCATCCCGAGCATTCCGCGCGACGATGACGGCCCCGTGTTCCGCGCGCCCTGGGAAGCGCACGCCTTCGCGATGGCGCTGACGCTGCACGAGGGCGGCGTGTTCACCTGGCCCGAATGGGCGGCAGCCCTGACCTCCGAGATCAAGCGCGCGCAGGCGGCCGGCGATCCCGATACTGGCGAGACCTACTATCTCCATTGGCTCGCCACGCTGGAAGGTCTCGTCGCGCGCAAGGGCGTTGCGTCTGCGGAGACGCTGCATCGCTACCGCGACGCCTGGGATCACGCGGCAGATCGCACCCCGCACGGCAAGCCGATCGAGCTGAAGGCGGAGGATTTTCGGTAAGATCGCGCACACCCATCATTGCGAACGTAGCGAATCCAGAATCCCTCAGCAGAGGCAGTCTGGATTGCTTCGTCGCAAGAGCTCCTCTCAATGACGGCGGAGTGAGGCACCTCACCGGCCCGCCACGTACTCCCGCCACCCCTTTGCCCGCAGGCTGCACGCAGGGCACTCGCCGCAGCCGTATCCCCAATCATGCTGCGCGCCACGTTCGCCGAGATAGCAGGTGTGCGACTGCTCGCGGATGAGATCGACCAGCCCGTCGCCGCCGAGCTCATGGGCGAGCTTCCACGTCGCGGCCTTGTCGATCCACATCAGCGGTGTGTGCAACTCGAACTTGCGGGCCATGCCGAGCGACAGCGCGGCCTGCATCGCGCGAATGGTGTCGTCGCGGCAATCGGGATAACCGGAATAGTCGGTCTCGCACATGCCGCCGACGATGTGACTGATGCCGCGCCGGTAGGCCAGTGCCGCGGCGAATGTCAAGAACACCAGATTGCGGCCGGGCACGAACGTGTTCGGCAGGCCGTCGGCGCCCATCGCGATCGCGACGTCGCGCGTCAGCGCCGTCTCGGATACGGCCGCGAGCGTTGGGATCGACAGCGTGTGGCTCTCGCCAAGCCTGGAAGCCCAATCCGCGCGCAGATCCTTGATGCCGTCGAACAGTCGGTCACGGCAGGCAAGCTCGATGGCGTGGCGCTGGCCGTAATCGAACCCCAGCGTCTCCACGCGCGCAAACCGGTTCAGCGCCCAGGCAAGGCAGGTGGTGGAATCCTGGCCGCCGGAGAACAGCACCAATGCGGTTTCGGATGAAAATACGTCGCTCATGGCCCGCGCTTTAGCATTGCGCACGCTGCTCGCCAATCCGGCCCGCCAACCGGTGGAAATCACCCTGTTCCGCCGCGCTGCGCTGGGAACGGGAGCTCGCTTTTGGCATAAGGCTTGGGAGCCAGGAGACTGCCCCGCAATGACCCCTTCCCGCGACATTTCCCGCCTGATCGAGATCATGGCGGCGCTGCGCACACCGGTGACAGGCTGCCCCTGGGACCTCGAGCAGAATTTTGCGACCATCGCGCCCTATACGATCGAGGAAGCTTATGAGGTGGTCGAGGCCATCAGCCGCGGCGACCTCGACGATCTCTGCGAGGAGCTCGGCGACCTCCTGCTGCAGGTCGTGTTCCACGCCCACATGGCATCGGAGCAGAACGCGTTCGCTTTTGGCGATGTCGTCGAGGCCATCACGCGAAAAATGATCCGGCGCCATCCTCACGTTTTCGCCGACAAGGAGGGCAACCTCGCCTCCTCCCACGTCAAGGAAGTCTGGGACCGCATCAAGGCGGAGGAGAAAGCCGAGCGCGCCGCGCGCCGGCCGCCGCAGGAAGTGCCGTCCCACAAGTCGCTGCTGTCAGGCGTGAAGCCCGGCCAGCCCGCGCTGACGCGCGCCATGGAGCTGCAGCGCAAGGCCTCCACTGTCGGCTTTGACTGGAACGATCCGCGCGCGGTGCTGGCAAAAATCCGCGAGGAAGCCGACGAGATCGAGGCCGCGCTCGACCGCGACGACAGCGAGGGCCTAGCGGAAGAGACCGGCGACCTGATGTTCGCGCTGGTCAATCTCGCCCGCCATGTCGATGCCGATCCGGAAGCCGCGCTTCGCGCGACCAACGCGAAGTTCGAGCGCCGGTTTGGGTTCATCGAGCGGGCGCTGGAGGCGCAGGGCCGCACGCTGGAGCAGGCGTCGCTCGCCGAGATGGACGCGTTGTGGAACGCGGCGAAGAGCGAGGAGAAAAGCGCCGCGCCGGCCGAGAGAAGTAACCAGGCGAGCGGCTAAC
>NZ_JADPIT010000015.1:668145-681049 GCF_023073035.1 Bradyrhizobium sp. 62 | reverse complement strand
AAGGCCGGGACCCATAACCACAGGGAGGAGTTGGGCGAAGGCTTGGAGTGAAAATGTTCGTCGGTATGAAGACCGCCCTGCCTCGATAGATCACGGGGTATGGGTCCCGGCCTTCGCCGGGACGACACCTGTTATGCCGACAGTCGCGGCACGGCGTCAAACCGGTTCACCACGATGTCCCGCTTGGTCTCGTCCACCCGGACCGTCATGTTGAAGCGGCCGTCGTGCAGCTCTTTCGCCAGCACTTCGGAATTCCGATGCAGCCAGCTGATGCCGGCGCCGTCGGAGGCATCGATCGAGAGGTCGAGCGTGATGCGCTTGGCAGCCAAGCGCTCCTCGATCGCGGCGAGCAGTGCGTCGACCCCCTCGCCCGACACGGCCGACACCAGCATCGCCGGATGATCCTGCGGCCTGCGCGCCGCGATGTTCAAAAGCTCTTCGCGCTGTTCGGGACCATAACGGTCGATCTTGTTCCAGACCTCGATGATGCGGCCTGAGTCATCGGGATTGATGCCGAGTTGGCGCAGCACGGCGTCGACGTCGCTCTGCTGCGCCTCGGCGTCGTCGTGCGAGATGTCGCGCACATGCAGGATGACGTCGGCTTCCAGCACCTCCTCCAGCGTGGCGCGGAAGGCGGCGACGAGCTGTGTCGGCAAATTGGAGATGAAACCGACGGTGTCCGACAGCATCGCCTTGCCGCCATGCGGCAAGGTGAGCGCGCGCAGGGTCGGATCCAGCGTGGCGAACAGCATGTCGGCGGCCTGCACGTCGGCGCGGGTCAGGCGGTTGAACAGCGTCGATTTGCCTGCATTGGTGTAGCCGACCAGCGCCACGACGCGGTACGGCACGCGCTGGCGGCCTGCGCGATGCAGGCGGCGTGTGGCCTGCACCTTCTTCAGCTCGCCCTCGAGCTTGGAGATGCGCTCCTGGATCAGGCGGCGGTCGGCTTCGATCTGGGTCTCGCCGGGACCGCCCATGAATCCAAAGCCGCCGCGCTGGCGTTCGAGATGGGTCCATGAGCGCACCAGGCGCGAACGTTGATAGTTGAGATGCGCGAGTTCGACCTGGAGCGAGCCTTCCTTGGTCTTGGCGCGGCGGCCGAAGATTTCCAAAATGAGCCCGGTACGGTCGAGCACCTTTGCCTGCAGCTCCTTCTCGAGATTGCGCTGCTGGATCGGCGCAAGCGCGCAATCCATCACCACGAGCTCGACGTCGAGGCTCTTGGCGAGCGCAGCGATCTCCTCGACCTTGCCCTTGCCGATATAGGTCGCAGGGCGGATCTGGTTGATCGGCGCGATGATGGCATCGGCAACGACGAGATCGATCGCGCGCGCGAGGCCGGCAGCTTCGTCGAGCCGGGCTTCCGCGTCACGCAGGACATGAGCTTCCGATTGCGCGTCGGCATTGCCTGCGCGCACCCGCAAATAGGGACCGATGACAAGCACCCGCCCCGTCTGCGTACCCCCTGCCGACCGCGGACGGTCGGCATCCCCGTCGAAATTCCGGGGTTCCAATCAGATCACTCTCAAGCCGGCTGGTCCTCGCCGCCTTCGAACAACTGGATCGGAGCGCCCGGCATGATGGTCGAGATCGCATGCTTGTAGACGAGCTGCGAGTGACCGTCGCGCCGAAGCAGCAAACAGAAATTGTCGAACCAGGTCACGATGCCCTGGAGCTTCACTCCGTTGACCAGAAAGATCGTCAGTGGCGTTTTGGTTTTGCGAACGTGATTAAGGAATGTGTCCTGCAGGTTTTGTGCGCGGTCTGCCGCCATTGTTTTTTTCTCGCTTTGAGTTTCTTTTTATTGCGCCGGTTGCGGCCCTCTTTTGAAAATCCGGGGTCCTCGTCCGGTGCCGTCCCTCATGAGATCCCCCTCGGAGGGACAGCGGTTCGATTAGAGGACAGGTAGGCTTATTAGGCAAGCCGCTTCACGCGGCAGGCCGCGCCGTATTGCCCCGAAAAACTACGGAAATCGATGATTTTCCTCGCCTATTCCAACGACGTCGCAGCGTTAGCCGACGCCGAGCGCCTTCAACTTCCGGTGCAGTGCCGAGCGTTCCATGCCAACAAACTCGGCCGTGCGAGAAATATTTCCTGAGAAACGGCTGATCTGTGCAATCAAATAGTCGCGCTCGAACACTTCGCGCGCTTCGCGCAGCGGCAGGCCCATGATGTGTTCGCCATTGTTGCTGGTCGGCATCGCCGGCACCATGGAGCCGACATCCTGCGGCAGCATGTCGGCAGTGATGATGACCTCAGGCCCGCCCGCGGCCAGAATCATGACTCTCTCAACGTTGTTGCGGAGCTGGCGCACATTGCCCGGCCAGACATGCGACTGCAGCACCGCCATCGCGTCCTGGCCGATCTGCCGCTTGGGCAGGCCGCTGCCCGCGGAGATCTGCTCCATGAAATAGTCGATCAATTCCGGAATGTCCTCACGCCGCTCCGACAATGCGGGCACGCGGATCGGCACCACCGAGAGCCGATGATAGAGATCCTCGCGGAAATGGCCGGCCGCGATCTCTTCTTCCAGATTGCGCGCGGTGGAGGAGATGATGCGGACGTCGACCTGGACCTTGCCGTTGCCGCCGACGCGCTGGAACGACTGCTCGACCAGCACGCGCAAGATCTTGTTCTGGGTCTCGCGCGGCATGTCCGCGATTTCGTCGATGAACAGCGTGCCGCCGTGGGCCTCTTCGAGCGCGCCGGGCTTGCGCGCGTGCTCGCCGTTGGACTGCTCGATGCCGAACAGCTCGTGCTCCATCCGCTCGGGCGTGATCGCAGCGGCGTTGATGACGACGAAGGGGCCGTCGGCGCGGCCCGAGGCCGTGTGCAACGTGCGGGCGGTCAGTTCCTTGCCGGCGCCGGCGGGACCGACGATCAGGATGCGGCTGTTGGCCTTGGCCGCACGCTCGATGGTCTGACGCAGCTGGTTCATGCTTGGCGAGCGGCCGACCAGCGAGCTTGCGCTCGGCGCGAGCTGCTTCAGCTCCTTGACCTCGCGCTTGAGCCGCGAGTTCTCCAGTGCACGGTTGGCGACCAGGATCAGCCGGTCGGTCTTGAACGGCTTCTCGATGAAGTCGTAAGCCCCACGCTTGATCGCGGCGACCGCGGTCTCGATGTTGCCGTGGCCGGAGATCATCACGACCGGGAGATCGGGGTTGTCCTTCTTGACCTGCTCCAGGAGCTGCAAGCCGTCGAGCTTGGAGCCCTGCAGCCAGATGTCGAGGAACACCAGATGCGGCCTGCGGTTGGCGATCTCGGCGAGCGCCGTATCGCTGTCGCGCGCGGTCCGGGTCACGAAGCCCTCGTCTTCGAGGATGCCCGCAACGAGATCCCGAATATCGGCCTCATCATCGACAATCAGAATTTCACTTGCCATGGGTCGCCTGTTTTCTCAGCTGCCTGTTGAGGCTTCGATCTTCGTTGAATCATTGGTCTTTTCAGCCGGCTCTTTGGTTTCGACGGCCGCTTGCTTTGTTTCCGGATCCTTGACGGATTGCGTGGCCGTTTCGCCGATTTCCGGCTTGGTCGTTGCCCCGCCCGCCGGTTCGGCCCCCTCGCTCTTCGCGGGAGCGCCGGAGATCGCAAAACGCATCCGCATCCAGGCGCCACGCTGGCCCTCGCGGAAGTCCGAGGCATCCTTCAGCTCGATGCGCCCGCCATGGTCTTCCAGCACGCGACCGACGATCGCGAGCCCAAGGCCGGTGCCCTTGGCGCGTGTCGTCACATAGGGCTCGAGCAGGCGCGAGCGCGCCACCTTGGGCAGGCCGATGCCGTTGTCGACGACGTCGATCAGCACGTCCTCGTCCTCGCGCGAGACCACGACGTCGATCCGGCCCTTGCCGAGCTCCTCCAGGGGAACCTGCTCGATCGCCTCGGTGGCGTTCTTGACGATGTTGGTGACGGCCTGCGAGATCAGCCGCCGGTCGAACTGGGCGCGCAGCGGGTCTTCCTTGAACTCGGCCTCAATATCGATCTCGGGGTGGGCGACCTTCATCAGGAACACTGCCTGCCGCACTGCGTCGGCGACGTCCTCACCCTCCATCACCGGCTTCGGCATCCGCGCAAAGCGCGAGAACTCGTCGACCATGCGGCGGATATCGTCGACCTGACGCACGATGGTGTCGGTGCACTGTTCGAAGATCTGCTTGTCCTTGCCCTCGGTGATGTCCTTGCCGAATTTGCGGCGAATGCGCTCGGCGGAGAGCTGGATCGGAGTCAGCGGGTTCTTGATCTCATGCGCGATGCGGCGCGCGACGTCGCCCCAGGCCGAGGTGCGTTGCGCCGAGACCAGCTCGGTGATGTCGTCGAGCGTGATGATGTAGCTGTCGTGCGGCTGGCTGGTCTTCTCGGCGCTGACGCGGACCGACAGATTGCGTTCCTGCCCGTCCCGCGTGATCGTGATCTGCCCCTGCACCAGGCGCTGGGTCCCTTCCCGCGCCGTCTTCATCATCTCCTCGAGCTCGGGCAGCACGTCGGAGAGCGGATGGCCGAGCGTCTCGGCTTCGGAGTGCCCGATCAGCTTTTCGGCGGAACGGTTGAGAATGCCGACGCTGCCTGAATTATCCACGCCGATGATGCCGGCGCTCGCGGACGACAGCACCGCCTCGATGAAGCGGCGGCGGCTGTCGATGAGGTCGCTGGCGTTGACGAGCTCGTCGCGCTGGCTGCGCAACTCCTCCGTCATCTTGTTGAAGGTCTCACCCAGCTGGGCGAGGTCGCCTTCCGACTGGTGCACCGGCACTTTCACATGGAGATCGCCTGTCGAGACCGTCTGGGCCGCGTTCATCAGTCGCCGGATCGGCGAGACCAGCGAGTTGGCGAAGTTGAGGCCGATCAGCACCGAGGCCATCAGGATGGTCAGCGCGATCACCGCGAACATCAGCGCGAACGCGACCTGGATGCCGAGCCGGCGCGACTCGATCTGGGCGTATTCGGCGACGCTGACCTCGGTCTGCTTGAGCTGGTTGACGACATTCGGATCGAGCGGCCGCGCGACGTAGAGGAAGGTGTCGCTGAAGGCGCGCAAGCGGACCACCGCGGCGACGAAGCTCGCATCGGGCAGCACCGCGATCTCGGGCTCGGATTCGTTGACGTTGCTGAGGAAGTCCGGCGCCGGCGGCGAATAGGCCAGCCGCATGCCGGTATCGGCGGATTCGAGAATGTTGGTGTTCTTGTCGATGATCATCGCGCCCGGCAAATTGCGCGAGGCGGCGCTGGACGTCAGCAATTCGCGAAAAGAGCGGCGATCCTGGTCGTAGAGCGGCCGGGCGTGGGCGATGTCGTTGGCCATGCCGAGAATGTCGCCCCGGATCAGCTGCGCGTGGTCCTGCATGTAGGCGCGCGCGATCGTCAGCGAATTCTGGATCACCTCCTTGGTCGGGCCGGAGAACAGGCGGTCGAGGCCGCGCTCGATGGTGACGTTGGCGACGACGGCGACCAGCACCGCCGGCAGCACCGCCACGATCGAGAACAGGCTGACGATCTGGACATGGAGGCGCGCCGCCGCCCTGCCCCGCCGTCGCGCCAGGATCAGCTGCCAGAGCTCGCGGATGATGATGCCGACCAGCAGCAGGATCGTGCCCGCATTGATCAGATAGAACGAGCGGACAACCGCAGGGGTCGGCTCGATCGACGTGAGGCCGGTCAGGACCAGGAATGTCAGGCAGGCCGACAGCAGGGCCAGCGCCACGGCGAACGGCGCCAGCCAGCGTCGCGCCGACCAACGCCGGGGCTCTTCAGCTGGGGCCGTGTCAAAGGATGCGGCCGAGGTGTCTGCGCTGGTCATTCCGGCAATGGGTGCTGAAAAACGGGGTCCGCGGCGGGCGGATACTGATGTATTCGTACCACATTGTTGCCGAATTGCGACAATTCCGCGGCGCCCTCGCCGCGACCGACCCGCGCATCCACAGCGACATGCCGGAGGGCGGGAACGCATTCCGGCCCTCACGGCTTGACCAGCATGCACAGGTTCTTTCTCGCAATGATGGTGTCGGCCGTGCTGCTGCTGATCGTGGCGGCCGACCTCCTGGTCAACGGTGTCGGGGTGCAGGAGCCCAATGCGAACGTCGCCAGCGCGATACAGGTCGCAGGCCGGTTTGTCAGATAGGTGTGAGGCCGCATCCCGCGGCTGAAATCATCGTTTGAATGTTCCTGAGGAACATTTCAGTCCGGTCCGGACTTCTGCTCACCGCGTCAGCCACAACGGCCAGCGCGATCCGGACAGGCTCAGCTCCGCTTGGTAGGGGGAGCTGAGCCACCGTCCGTTGCGGGGATGCTACCCCCCGCTCCGGTACACCTGGATATCGAGATCCCGGATCTTCTTCCGCAGCGTGTTGCGGTTGAGGCCGAGCAGATCGGCCGCGCGGATCTGGTTGCCGCGGGTGGCGGCGAGCGCGGCCGTGAGTAGCGGCACCTCGATCTCTTTCAAGATGCGGTGATAGAGGCCCGGCGGCGGCACGCCGTTCGGGAAGCCCTGAAAGTGCGAGGAGAGATACGCTTCCACGGCGCCGCCGAGATTGTCGACGCCATGCTGGACTGCGGCACCCGGGCTAACCGTAGGTGGCGCCAACTCGCCGTCGATGACGGAGCCCGTGATCACGTCCTGCGGATAAAGCGCCGCGAGGCGACGGGCGAGGTTCTCGAGCTCGCGTACGTTGCCCGGCCAGCGGTGTTGCTTCATCCGCTCCAGCGCCAGCGCGTCGAGCTTCTTCGGCGGCAGTCCGTCCTTCTCGGCCAGCGCGAAGAAATGACGGATGAGATCGGGCAGATCCTCGATGCGCTCGCGCAACGGCGGCAGCCGCAGCGGCACGACGTTGAGACGGAAGAACAGATCTTCGCGGAACAGGCCCTGCTGGATCAGGACGCGCAGATCCTTGTTGGAGGCCGCGACGATGCGCACGTCCGTCTTGATCGGGGTGCGGCCGCCGACCGTGGTATATTCGCCCTGCTGAAGCACGCGCAGCAGGCGCGTCTGCGCCTCCATCGGCATGTCGCCGATCTCGTCCAGGAACAGCGTGCCGCCCTCGGCCTGCTCGAAGCGGCCGGAGGCGCGGGTGTTGGCGCCGGTGAAGGCGCCGCGCTCGTGGCCGAACAGTTCGGATTCGATCAGGTCGCGTGGGATTGCCGCCATGTTGACCGCGACGAACGGGCCGTTGCGGCGCTTGCCGTAGTCGTGCAGCGCGCGCGCCACCAGCTCCTTGCCGGTACCGGACTCGCCCGTGATCATCACGGTGAGGTCGGTCTGCATCAGGCGCGCCAACACACGATAGATCTCCTGCATTGCCGGCGAGCGGCCGACCAGCGGGATCGCCTCCATCTCGGCGTCCTCGTTCGGCGTCGAGACCCGCTCCTTCGGCTCGGCCAGCGCGCGGCCGACGATGGCGATCAGCTCCTTCAGGTCGAAGGGTTTCGGCAGATATTCATAGGCGCCGCGCTCGGAGGCGCGGATCGCCGTCATGAAGGTGTTTTGCGCGCTCATGACGATGACCGGCAAATTCGGCCGCATCTTCTTGATCCGCGGCAACAGGTCGAACGCGTTCTCGTCGGGCATTACCACGTCGGTGATGACGAGATCGCCCTCTCCCTGGCTGACCCAGCGCCACAGCGTCGCGGCATTGCCGGTCAGCCGCACTTCGTAGCCGGCGCGCGATAGTGCCTGGTTGAGAACCGTGCGGATGGCGGTGTCGTCATCAGCAACGAGAATGCTACCTGCGGGCATCGTTAATCCTCATTTTGCCCCCTGTGACGCAGACGACGACTTCCCGGCAGAGCCGTCGCGACTGCTTTGATCGGCATGTTTCACCGATGTGGAATACATCGGCATCAGCACGCGGAAGGTGGTCTTCCGCGGCTGAGATTCGCATTCGATGATGCCCCCGTGATCCCCGATGATCTTTGCGACCAGCGCGAGGCCCAGACCCGAGCCGGTCTGCTTGGTGGTGACGAAGGGATCGAACAGGTTTGGCAGAAGATCGTCAGGCACGCCTGGTCCGTTGTCCTTCACGCAGAATTCGAGCGGCAGGGATACACGGGATTTTTGACCGGGGACTGACAGGCGCACGCCGGGGCGAAACGCGGTGGTGAGCTGGATTTCGCCGTCGGGAACGTCGATCAGCGCTTCGGCGGCGTTCTTCACCAGGTTGAGGAACACCTGGATGAGCTGGTCCTGGTTGGCCAGCACCGGCGGCAGCGAGGGATCGTAGTCCTCGACGAAGCGGATGTTGCGGGCAAAGCCGGACTGCGCCAGCCGTTTGACGTGATCGAGCACCGAATGGATGTTGACGGGGCCGCGCACCACGGGGCGCTCGTCGCCGAACACCTCCATGCGGTCGACCAGCGTCACGATACGATCGGCCTCGTCGCAGATCAGCCGCGTCAGCATGCGGTCTTCCGAGGAGGCCTGCTGCTCCAGGAGCTGCGCCGCGCCGCGGATGCCGGAGAGCGGGTTCTTGATTTCATGCGCCAGCATCGCGGCGAGCGCGATGACCGAGCGCGCGGCGCTGCGATGGGTGAGCTGGCGGTCCATCTTGTCGGCGATGGAGCGCTCCTGGAGCATCACCACGATATGGCCGGGCCGTTCCGTGACGGGGGCAACATGCAGATCGACCTGGCGGTCTCCGCCCATGCGTGGCGTGCCCAGATCGACCTTGTATTCGTTGACCGGCGCGTTCGACGAACGCACCTGATCGATCAGCGCCAGCAAGGGGCTGCCGAACGGCACCAGCTCTTTCAGCGACTGCCGCTTCAAAAACTGCGTCGAGATATCGAAGAAGGCTTCGGTTGCGATGTTGGCGGCGACGATCTTGCCGTCCGGTCCGATCATGAGCACGGGATTGGGCAGTGCATCCAGGATGGCATCGCTGTCGGACGGAAACGGCCGACGATGTTCAGCGGCTGAGCTCATGCAGCGGCGCTCCATGCGAAGTCGTCGAAGGCATCTTGCAGTGACCGGTGGACAAGGCGCGGATCCTCCGAGGTGAGGATTTTCTGGCGCCAGGATTTCAGTTTCTCGGCCGGCGCGCGGCTCACGTCGGCCGCGACGTCGAGCGCCCAGCCCAGATGTTTTCGCGCGTGCCGCAGACCGATGCGCAGGCCGTAGAGCGCGCAGACGCCCTCATAAAGCGTGCGGACGTAATGCAGCTGCGTCTCGAGCGACGGCGTGGCTTCCGCCGCCCCGCCCCTCAAGCGCCGGCCGATCTGGCCGGGCAGCCAGGGCTGGCCCTGCGCACCGCGGCCGATCATCACGGCATCGGCGCCGGAGGCCTCTAACGCCGCGAGCGCCTTCTCGAAAGTGGTGATGTCGCCATTGACGACGAGCGGAATGGAGATGGCCTCGCGTACGGCGCGGATCGCGTCCCAATCGGCCTCGCCCTTGTAGAACTGGCAGCGGGTGCGGCCGTGCACGGTGACGAGCTTGATGCCTGACGCCTGCGCGCGACGCGCCAGTTCCGGCGCATTGCGGGTGCGGTCGTCCCAGCCGAGCCGCATCTTCAGCGTCACCGGTACCTTCACCGCCGCGATCGTCGCTTCGATCAGGCTGACGGCGTGGTCGAGGTCGCGCATCAAGGCGGAACCGGACTGGCCGCCGGTGACGTGACGGGCCGGACAGCCCATGTTGATGTCGATAATGTCGGCGCCGTCGGCTTCGGCAATCCGGGCGCCCTCTGCCATCCAGTGCGTCTCGCAACCGGCGAGTTGGACCACGTGCGGACCGATCCCGGTGGCTTCGCAGCGCAACCGGGACATCCGATGGCCATTGGCGAGTTCGTCGCTGGCCGTCATTTCGGACACCACCAGACCGGCTCCCAACTCCGCGGCCAGCCGGCGGACGGGCGAGTCAGTCACCCCCGACATCGGCGCCAGGAAGACCGGGGTGGCGACATCAATATCGCCTATCTTCAATGGCTTAGAGCCTGATACTGCCGAGCCGGTCACAGGGGTCTCGTTGCGTTGGCAGCGCCTCATCGCGCCTGCCATGACCTATCTTGCGCACAATTCTTGTGCAGTCAAGCGTCATGCCTACAGTTTAGACAGTTCTGACAATCTTTCAAGTGCGGTGCAGCAAAATGCTGTTTCCCACAATCCGGGGAAACCCCCTTTTTTTGCGGGCCTGCCGTGCTAGAGGCATGCGGCAATCACCCCACCCCCGACTCTCTTCATCACCAAATGAGTATTTGAGTCCTATGGCGAAATCACAGCGCACCGCAGTCGTCCTCGTCGCGGCCGGACGCGGCCTGCGCGCAGGCGCCGGCGGCCCCAAACAATATCGCGAGATCGGCGGCGTGCCGGTGATCTATCGCGCCATGGAGGCCTTCAGCCGTCATGCGGACGTGTTCGCGGTTCAGCCGGTCGTGAACCCCGACGACGGCGCCATGTTCACGGCGGCGGTCGCAGGGCTCAGCCACGAGGCGCCGGTCAAGGGCGGCGCGACCCGGCAGGCCTCGGTGCTCGCGGGTCTCGAAGCGCTCGCCAGACACAAGCCCGACATCGTCCTGATCCACGACGCCGCGCGCCCCTTCGTTTCGGAAGGCGTGATCACCCGCGCGATCGATGCGGCCAGCCGCACCGGCGCCGCGATCCCCGCCGTTCCCGTCACCGACACCATCAAGGTCACCGGCGAGAACGGTAACGTCGAGGACACGCCGGATCGGGCGCGATTGCGGATCGCACAGACGCCGCAATCCTTTCGCTTCGACGTCATCCTCGAAGCGCATCGTCGCGCGGCCAAGGACGGCCGCAGCGATTTCACCGACGATGCCGCGATTGCCGAATGGGCGGGATTGACGGTTGCAACCTTTGAAGGCGATGTTGCCAACATGAAGCTCACCACTCCCGAGGATTTCGTGCGCGAGGAAGCGCGGCTGGCCAGCCTGCTCGGCGACATCAGGACCGGCACGGGCTACGACGTCCACGCCTTCGGCGAGGGCGACCATCTCATGATCTGCGGCGTGCGCGTACCGCACACCAAGGGATTCCTGGCCCATTCCGACGGCGATGTCGGCCTGCATGCGCTGGTCGACGCCATCCTCGGCGCGCTCGCCGACGGCGACATCGGATCGCACTTTCCGCCCAGCGACGCGAAGTGGAAGGGCGCCTCCTCCGACCAGTTTTTGCAATACGCCATCGAGCGCGTCACCCAGCGCGGTGGCCGCATCGCTAATCTCGAGGTCACGATGATCTGCGAACGGCCGAAGATCGGTCCCTTGCGCGACACCATGCGCGCGCGCATCGCCGAGATCTCCGGCGTCGACATCTCCCGGGTCGCGGTCAAGGCGACCACTAGCGAGCGGCTCGGCTTCACCGGCCGCGAGGAAGGCATCGCGGCCACCGCGAGCGCTACCATCCGCCTGCCCTGGAGTGTCTAGGCCATGGCCGGCAGCGACGCACGCGCCCTCTCCCGCTCGCTGCTCGATCTGTGCCGGATGCGCAAGCTGACGATCGCGACCGCTGAATCTTGCACCGGCGGCCTCGTCGCGGGTGCGCTGACCGACATTCCCGGCTCCTCCGACGTGATCGATCGGGGCTTCGTCACCTATTCCAACGACGCCAAGCGCGCGATGCTCGGCGTCGAGGCCGGCACGCTTGCGAATTTCGGCGCCGTCAGCAGGGAGACCGCAACGGCCATGGCGGTCGGCGCGCTGGAGCGTGCCGGCGTCGATCTTGCAGTCGCTATCACCGGCATTGCCGGCCCCGGCGGCGCCACGCCCGGCAAGCCGGTTGGCCTCGTGCATTTCGCCGCCGCCGCGCGCGATGGACGCATCATTCACCGCGAGCATCGTTTTGGTGCCATCGGCCGCACCGCCGTGCGCCAGCGCTCGGTGGTCGAGGCGCTGCGCATGCTGATGGATCTCGCCCGCGGTCCAGCCCAGGCCAAGCCGCGTCGTGAAGCCGCGGTAACCCGCCTTCGCCCCCGCGTGACACGCTCGCCGCGCCGACATGTGGCGAAGCGCAGGCCGCCGCGGTCGCCGCGCGGCTGAGCCAGGCAACCACCACCGTCAGTCGGCCGAAATGAAGCGGAGCGTGCCGGCCCGCCGCGTCGGCTGGCCGGTGTCGTTGGTGTGGTTGATGCCGTCCATGACCGGTACCTCAGTGAAATCGAACGGGCTTACCCCATCCAGGCAGGCGACGTTGACGGCATAGAGAGATTGGTCGGATCGTCGCTGATGGTGCGTGTAGATTCCGCAACGGGAACAGAAGAAGTGCTGCGCTGATCCGGTATGGAAGCGGTAGCTTGTGAGCGCATCCTCGCCCTGGAGGAACTTGATCCCGCCCATTGCCGCCATGACGACGACGGCGCCGCGCATGCGGCAGTAGGAGCAGGTGCAGCGGCGGATCGAATTGAAGCCGTCGCTGAGCGTCGCCTCGAAACGCACCGTGCCGCAATGGCACTGGCCAGCCCGAACGTTCGTGTCGCCCATCATGTTGCCGATGTCTCCCGTTGCTGTCGCTTGTACGATATCCCAGATTGGGAAACCAAGCCCGTCACGCGGCCGAGCAGCATTCCACGCGAACGGTCCCGCAGCCCGGATGGCGCGAAGCGCATCCGGGCCACAAGACCTTGCGTTCCCCGACGGGCAAAACACACAAACAACGGGTCAATCCGCTCGCGCAAAGATATTCCATTTTACCGAAATTCGGCTTTGGCGTATTCAGCCCGCACCTCATCCCTGTCAGAGGGGCGTATCGCGATCGTCACAAAACGTGGGATGAGCTGCGGTGGACGCTAGTCACATCGGCGCGAAGGGCTTCGCCGGGCGGGAAACGGTGAGCGAAGGCATCGCGCACACGACCGATGCTATTAGCGTACGGCAAAACCGTGTCGTCCTGACGCCCGGGGTCTGTGCGTCAAGTCTTGTGGTGATGTGGGCGGCCCGACCGGGCACGCGCATCAGCCATCCGC
>NZ_JADPIT010000015.1:652454-667977 GCF_023073035.1 Bradyrhizobium sp. 62 | reverse complement strand
CCGGCACCCGGCCTTCCCTTCGCCCTCTGACAGAGGGCGTACGCACACGCCGACTCGGGCAGGAACTGTCGCGAGGTCGCCGCGTTAGGTCCAGTTTTCAAAAAGCACGCAAACTTTGTCGAATCCGATCGGGATCGCAGATATCGACCGTGGCCAAACGTCATGGCTTCTGTCTGAACTTGGCGTGGGAAAATTATTGGCGCAATAATGATCCGCTACGTTGCGGCCGGGAATCAACCCGGTCCTGTTTTCTGGAGGGCGACGGCGTGTTCGCTCGCTTCACTGCTCCGGCAATCGCCATTGCCATCCTGAGCGCCTTTGATGGTGCGGCCGCACAAACCGCTAACCAGCCGCCGGATACGATGGCGGCGCGGGTGGAGGCCTGCACGCCCTGTCATGGCAACAAGGGCGAAGGCACCCGCGACGTCTACTTCCCGCGTCTCGCAGGCAAGCCGGCCGGTTATCTCTACAACCAGCTCCTCGCTTTCCGTAGCGGCCGGCGCAAATACCCACCGATGAACTATCTGCTGGAATTCCTGCCCGATCCCTACCTGGAGGCGATGGCGGAATATTTTGCCAGCGAGCACCCGCCGCTGCCACCGCCGGCGCCGAGCGAAGTCAGCAAGGACGTCCTCGCGCACGGTGAGCTGCTTGCCACCAGCGGCGATGCCGGCCGCAACATTCCGGCTTGCGTGAGCTGTCATGGCCCTGGACTGACGGGTATGCAGCCCGGCATCCCCGGCCTGCTCGGCTTGCGCGCCAATTACATCAGCGCCCAGCTCGGCGGCTGGCGTTATGGCACTCGCACCGCGAAATCCCCTGATTGCATGCAGCTCGTCGCCGGTCACTTGACCGAGGCGGACGTCACCGCCATCGCAGCCTGGCTTGCGACGCGGCCTGCCCCCGCGAACCCAGCCCCCGTGCCGAAAGGCACCTATGCGCTGCCATTCGGCTGCGGTAGCCAGCCCAACTGACGAGGCGGATGATGGGCTTCAAATTGTCGATCAAGCTCCTGTCCATCAAGTTGCTCGCCATCGCCGCGTTCACCACGGCAGCAGCCGCGCAGGACAAAGACAAGACCGGCGACATCATCGCGCGCGGGGAATATCTGGCCCGTGCCGGCGACTGCACTGCCTGCCACACCGCGCCGGAAGGACGTCTGTTTGCCGGCGGCCGTGCCATGCCGACACCGTTCGGCACGCTGTACACCTCCAACATCACGCCCGATCCGGAGACAGGCATCGGCAAGTGGAGAGCCGACGACTTCTACAAGACCATGCACAGCGGCCGCTTTCCCGACGGCGGGCTGATCTACCCGGCGATGCCGTTTGCGTCCTACACCAAGGTCACGCGCGCCGACAGCGACGCCATCTTCGCCTATCTGCGCTCGATTGCGCCGGTGAACCAGAAGAACAAGCCGCACGAATTGCGTTTCCCTTACGACAACCGCCAGCTCATCCTCGGCTGGCGCACGCTGTTCTTCAGCGAGGGCGAGTTCAAGCCGGATCCGAAAAAATCGGCGGAATGGAATCGCGGCGCCTATCTGGTCGAGGGCCTCGGCCATTGTGGCATGTGCCATTCGCCGATCAACGCGCTCGGCGGCACCTCGCAATCGGACGCGTTCAAAGGCGGCCTGATCCCGATGCAGAACTGGTACGCGCCCTCGCTGACGTCGAACCGTGAGGCCGGGCTCGGTGACTGGAGCATCAAAGACATCACGGATCTGCTCCAGACCGGCGTTTCCATGCGCGGCGTGGTTTACGGCCCGATGGCCGAGGTCGTGCACAACAGTCTGCAATATCTCGATGACGCGGACACCAGGGCGATGGCGGTCTACCTCAAGGGCATCGCGGAGCCCTCGCCTCCGCCGGCCGCGAGCTCGGCGCTGCCGACCAGCGAGAGCAGCCTTCTGATCAGCCTCGGCAAGACCGTCTACGACAAGAACTGCGCGAGCTGTCATGGCACCCAGGGCGAGGGCAAGCCGCCGCACTGGCCGCCGCTCGCCAACAACCAGTCCATCGAGATGCAGTCGGCGGTCAACCCGATCCGCATGGTGCTCAATGGCGGCTATCCGCCGGGCACCAAGGGCAATCCGATGCCCTACGGCATGCCGCCCTTCGCCGGCCTCCTCTCCGACAACGAGGTCGCCGCCGTCGTCTCCTACATCCGCACCGCCTGGGGCAATCGCGGCACGCCGGTCTCGGCGCGCGAGGCCAACGAGCTGCGCTCGGCACCGCTGAACTGAGGGCCCCATGTTCAATTCCGACCCGCCAACCAGCCCAGCCGTCGCCGACCAGGCCATCGAGGAAGTCGTGGCGCAGGGCCCATCCGGCGCGATAGTGGTCGCCGGCATCGCCACGGCCTGCGTGGTCGCGATGTGGTTTGCCTTCTATCTGTTCGTGTTCCTGCCGCGCGGCTCGCTGCAATGAGCGTCGAGGGAGCCCACAGCAACGGTAGCGCCAGCGCCGAGGTCGCAGCCCGCGTCGAGCGGCGCTGGGCCACCATCGCCGTGATTATCGTCGTGATGATGGCGCTGCTGGCGGCATTCGCCGGTATCCATCGCGCGACCATGCCGCAGCCGCGCGTCGAAACCACCGATCCCTCGCGGCTGCATCTGAGCGGTGAATTCGTCGAAAGCAATCTCGGCAGCGTGCTGGAGGCCAACGGCAATGTCACCGTGCGCGCGATTGGCCAGCAATATTCCTTCACGCCGGCCTGCATCGTGGTGCCCGTCGACACGCCGATCACGCTGCGCGCCACCAGCGCCGATGTCGTCCACGGCATCCTGATCCAGGGCACCAACGTCAACACCATGCTGGTGCCGGGCTACATCTCCGAGCAGCTCATGCGCTTTACGAAGAGCGGCGACTATCTGATGCCCTGCCAGGAGTTTTGCTCCTTCGGCCACGAGGGCATGTGGGGCAAGGTCAAAGTGATCGACAAGACGGACTTCGCGAACCGCGCGAAGGGTGGCGGGAGGCTGAGCTGTGTTGGTCAATAGAAAGCTCATCCTCGCCCATTTCTGGCTGGCCTTCGCCGTGTTCGGCATCGCGCTCATGCTCGGCGCCTGGCAGATGTTCATCCGCAGCCCGATCGGCACTTGGCTGTCCAATCCCGAACTCTATTACCGCTCGCTGACCGCGCACGGCACGGTGATGGGCTATGTCTTCCCGACGCTGGTCGCGATGGGCTTTGGCTATGCCATTAGCGAGTCCGCGCTGGAGCAGCGGCTGGTCGGTGTGCGCTGGGCTTGGGCGGGATTCTGGCTGATTGTGGTCGGCGCGATCATGGCGATGGTCCCGGTCGGGCTCGGCCGCGCTTCGGTGCTCTACACGTTCTACCCGCCGCTGATCGGCAACGTGTTCTACTATCTTGGCGTCGTGCTGGTCGTGGTCGGCTCCTGGATCTGGGTCGCGCTGATGTCGATCAATCTGCGCGTCTGGCGCAAGGCCCATCCCGGCGCGCCGGTGCCGCTGGCGATGTTCGCCAATGTCGCGGGCTCGTATCTGTGGGCCTGGACTGCGGTCGGTGCCGCGCTCGAGCTGCTGCTGCAGATCATTCCGGTCGCGGCGGGGCTGAAGGCCACCATCGACGCCGGCCTTGCGCGCGTGTTCTTCTCCTGGACGCTGCACGCCATCGTCTATTTCTGGCTGATGCCGACCTACATCGCCTATTACACCATCGTGCCGCGTGCGATCGGCGGCCGCGTCTATTCCGACAGCATGGCGCGGATTTCCTTCATCCTGTTCCTGGTGGTGGCGATGCCGATCGGCATGCACCACACCTTCGCGGATCCGCAGGTCGGCGCCGGCTTCAAGTTCATCCATTCGGCTTTCACGGCGCTGGTCGCGCTGCCGACGCTGCTGACCGTGTTCACGATCTGCGCCTCCGTCGAGATCGCGGCGCGCCTGCGCGGCGGCCGCGGCATGTTCGGCTGGATCAGGGCCCTGCCCTGGGACAATCCGATGATGCTGGCCCTCGCCTTTTCATTGGTCATGCTCGGCTTCGGTGGCGCCGGCGGCCTCATCAACATGAGCTATCAGCTCGATGCGTCGATCCACAACACGCAGTGGATCACCGGCCATTTCCACCTGATCTTCGGCGGCGCCATCGTGATCATGTATTTTGCGATCGCCTATGATCTGTGGCCGCATCTGACCGCGCGCGAGCTGATCGACGTCCGCCTGATCCGCAGCCAGCTCTGGCTGTGGTTCATCGGCATGATCGTCACGACCTTTCCCTGGCACTGGGTCGGCATTCTCGGCATGCCGCGCCGCATGGCCTATTTCGACTTCGGAGACCCCGCGATCGCGCCGCAGGCCCCCTCGGTCACCCTCTCGGCCATCGGCGGCTTCATCCTGCTGGTGTCGGGCATCATGTTCATCGTTATCCTTGCTCGCGGCATGCGCGCGCCGCAGGTCGACGCCGGCCCCTATCGCTTCGCGCTGGCGGTGCACCAGCCCACAACGGTCCCCGTCGCGCTCAACACTCATGCGCTGTGGGTGGCGCTGATGATCGCGCTCACCCTCACCAATTACGGCTATCCGATCCTGAATCTGGCGCTGACCGAGGGCACCTCTGTGCCAGCCGTTTATGTGGGAGCGCAGTGATGAGCACGCGCGACCTCTTCACCTTCACCAATCGTCATTTCAAGGCGAGTGTGATCATCACCGCCGCGATCCTGATCGTCACGGCGATTGCGGGCTTCCTCGTGCTGCCCTTCGCACAGCCCTGGGTTCAGTTCGCCAACGTTTGGGACGCGATCTGCAGCGCTGCCGGCGTGCCGCAGCGCGCGGCAAGCGTGACGGCGCCGGAGCAGACCAGGCGCCTGTCGGGGGTCGTGCTGACGTCGAACACGCTGGCACGCCCGAACCAGGAGGCGATCGGACGCGGCGCCACGCTGGCGCAGCGTTGCGCGATCTGTCATGGCCCGACCGGTGTCAGCCGCGCGGATTCGCCCAATCTTGCCGGCCAGTACGCGGCCGTGATCTACAAGGAGCTGCATGATTTCCGCACCGGCTCGCGCGCCAACGCCGTGATGTCACCGTTCGCCGTCAATTTGACGGACCAGGAGATCGCAGATCTCTCGAACTACTACGCCTACCTGCCGCGGCTGCCGGCCTATCACCCGACGCCGCAACTGCCGAAGCCAAACATCGTGATCTACGGCGCACCGATGCGCGGCATCGCGCCCTGCGGCGCCTGCCACGGCAGCCTCGACAACAAGACGGGCAGCCCGTGGCTCGAAGGCCAGTCCGAGGCCTACATGAAGGCGCAGCTGCAGGCCTTTGCCTCCGGCGAGCGCCGCAATGACATCAGCCAGCAGATGCGCAACATCGCGCGGGCGATGACCCCGCAGGAAATCGAGCAGGCCGCGGCGTATTATGCCTCGCAGCCGCCGGATGTCGTGAAGGCGGTGGATTGAAATTTTTGGCACGCCTGCCTCCCCCATGCGCTGGTGGCGGAGTGATTGCCCCAGCTCGTCATTGCGAGCGCAGCGAAGCAATCCAAAGTCGGAGGGATGTCTGGGTTGCTTCGTCGCAAGGGCTCCTCGCAATGACGGAGGAGAGAGCGTGCCCGTCCGCAACCACTACGACGACGCCAGCTTCCGCCGTCCGTAGATCGCATCCGCCCGCTTCTCGAACGCGATGGAAAATCGCGCGAACGCGGCGTCGAACATCGAGCCCATCAGGAGCGCCAGCATGCGGCTCTTGAACTCGTAGGCAAGGAAGAAACCGACGTCGCAGACGCTCTCGCCTTTGGGCTCGAACGTCCAGCGGTTTTCCAGATTGCTGAAGGGACCTTGCAGATATTCGACCAGGATCTTCAGATTGGCGCGGTCGAGCGTCACGCGGCTGGTAAAGGACTCCCTGACCAGCTTGAATGACACCGTCATGTCCGCGACCAACACCTCGGTGCCGTCAGGTTTCGCCAGGCGCTGTCGGACCTTCAACGCGCTGCACAGCGGCACGAATTCCGGGTAGCGCTCGACGTCGGCCACCAGATCAAACATCTCGGACGCGCTGTGATCGACACGGCGCTTGCTCGAAAAATTGGGCATGGCGATTCAGCGGGTGCTTGCTGCCCGCGCGGCCTTCAGTTTCGCAAAATCCTCGCCGGCATGATGCGACGAACGGGTGAGCGGACTCGCCGAGACCATCAGGAAGCCCTTGGTGTAGGCGACCTTCTCGTAGGACGAAAACTCGTCCGGCGGCACGTAGCGCATCACGGCGTGATGCTTGCGGGTCGGCTGGAGATATTGCCCGATGGTCAGGAAATCGACGTCGGCGGAACGCAGATCGTCCATCACCTGCTGCACCTCGTGGCGCTCTTCCCCGAGGCCGACCATGATGCCGGACTTGGTGAAGATGGTGGGATCGAGCTCCTTGACCCGCTGCAGCAGCCGGATCGAATGGAAATAGCGCGCGCCCGGCCGCACCGTGAGATAGCACGACGGCACGGTCTCGAGATTGTGGTTGAACACGTCGGGCTTCGCGGCGACGACGACCTCCAGCGCCCCCTCCTTGCGCAGGAAGTCGGGCGTCAGGATCTCGATCGTGGTCGAGGGGCACGCGGCGCGGATCGCGCGGATGGTCTGGGCGAAATGCTCGGCGCCGCCGTCAGTGAGATCGTCGCGGTCGACGGAGGTGATGACGACATGGGCAAGCCCGAGCTTGGCTACGGCCTCGCCGACGTTGTGCGGCTCGGCCGCGTCGAGCGCGTTCGGCATGCCGGTCTTGACGTTGCAGAACGCACAGGCGCGGGTGCAGGTGTCGCCCATGATCATGAAGGTCGCGTGCTTCTTGTCCCAGCACTCGCCGATATTCGGGCAGCCCGCCTCCTCGCACACCGTATGCAGGCCGTTGGCGCGCACGATGTTGCGGGTGTCGGCATAGCCGCGGGTATTGGGGGCGCGTACGCGGATCCAGTCCGGCTTCGGCGGCGAAGCGGAATCGGGCCGATTCACCTTTTCGGGGTGACGTGGGCGCAGCGGGTTCGAGATGGTATCGACAATAACGACCATGGGGTGTCCGGTCTGACCAAGTCCTACCTAGTCGGTCTGGCCGGGCATCGCAACCCGGCTCGCCCCGCTTCAGGGAACATGGCAGATATGGGCAATATCCTGCTCTGTTCTCTGGCGATTCTCACCTCGAATGGCTCCAGTCTCGAAACCTTCCATACCCCGGCTCGGCAAAGCCCTGAAGCGTGCCTTTTTCGCGCGCAGCGTCCACGAGGTCGCGCCCGACTTGATCGGCGCGACGATGCTTGTCGACGGCGTCGGCGGGATCATCGTCGAGGTCGAGGCCTATCATCATACCGAGCCGGCGGCGCACTCCTACAATGGCCCCACGCCGCGGAACCAGGTGATGTTCGGCCCGCCCGGCTTTGCCTATGTCTACCGCTCCTACGGCATCCATTGGTGCGTGAACTTCGTCTGCGAGGAAGAAGGCTCGGCGAGCGCCGTGCTGATCCGCGCGCTGGAGCCGACCCACGGAATCGCCGCGATGCGTCGGCGGCGCCATCTCCAGGATTTGCACGCGTTGTGCTCGGGCCCGGGCAAGCTGACCGAAGCGCTCGGCATCACCATCGCGCACAATGCCTTGCCGCTGGATCGCCCGCCGATCGCGCTGCATGCGCGGACGGAGGATCTGGAGGTCGTGGCCGGAATCCGGATCGGCATCACCAAGGCCGTCGAGCTGCCCTGGCGCTATGGCGTCAGGGGCTCGAAATTCCTCAGCAAGCCGTTTCCGAAATAAGCCTACGAGGCCTGCTTCAGCCGCTCCAGCGCCTCGAGGAGCTTGGCCTTGCGGGCGAGCGCAGCCTCACGCTTTTCGCGCTCCTCCTCGACGACCTCCTCGGCCGCGTTGGCGACGAATTTCTCGTTCGCCAGCTTGGACTCCGCGCGCTTGATGTCGGAATCGGCCTTCCCGATCTCCTTGTCGAGACGCGTGCGCTCGGCGGCGACGTCGATCACGCCCTTCAGTGGCAGCGCAGCCACCTCGCCGCGCACCAGGAGCTGGACCGCGCCGTCGGGCGCACGGTCGGCGAAGGAGATGTCCGACAGCCGCGCCATGCGCTTGATGACGTCGCTCCAGCGCGGCGCGCGCTCCTTCGTCTCGGCCGAGGCACCCGCGAGCACCAGCGCGGTCAGAGTCGCCGGTGGAATGTTCATCTCGGCACGCACCGAACGGATCTGCGTGACGAGATCGATGACCCAGCCGATCTCGGCCTCGGCCGCGGGATCGGTGAAGTCGGCATGGTCGAAGATCGGCAGCACCCAAACCGGGGAGACGAGCGCGTCGGTCGACCCCGTCGTCGCCGCGAGCATCGCAAGCTGCTCCGGCGTCGGTCCGGCCGGCTTCAGCGGCCACGGTGCCAGCGCGAGCAGACCGTCGCGCTTGGCCGTCACCTCCCACAGCTCCTCGGTGATGAACGGCATGAAGGGGTGCAGCAGTTTCAGGATCTCGTCGCGCGCCCATGCCACCATGGCGCGGGTCTCGGCCTTGGCAGGGCTGTCGGGGCCGAGCAGCACGGGTTTTGCGAGCTCGAGATACCAGTCGCAATAGACGTTCCAGACGAAGCGGTAGATGCTGCCGGCGGCGTCGTTGAAGCGATAGGCCTCGATCGCCTCGGTCACCTCGCGCGTGGTGTGCGCGCTCTCATGCGCGATCCAGCGGTTTAGCGTCTCCTTGACCTTCGCCGGCTCGAAACCCTCGGGCACGGCGCAGTGGTTCATCTCCGCAAAGCGCGAGGCATTCCAGAGCTTGGTCGCGAAATTGCGATAGCCCTCGACACGGCTGGTGGCGAGCTTGATGTCGCGGCCCTGCGCGGCCATCGCGGCCAGCGTGAAGCGCAGTGCATCGGCGCCATATTGGTCGATCAGGCTGAGCGGATCGATGACGTTGCCCTTCGACTTCGACATCTTGGCGCCCTTCTCGTCACGGACGAGGGCGTGGATGTAGATCGTCGAGAACGGCACCTCCTTCATGAAGTGCAGCCCCATCATCATCATGCGGGCGACCCAGAAGAAGATGATGTCGAAGCCGGTCACCAGCGCGTTGGTGGGATAGTAGCGCTGCACTTCCGGCGCGTCCGCGGGCCAGCCGAGGGTCGAGAACGGCCACAGCGCCGAGGAGAACCAGGTGTCGAGCACGTCCTCGTCGCGCGTGATGAAGCCGTCACGCTTGTTGCGGTCGAGCGCCATCTCGCGGCCCTGCTCGACCGTGATGACCTCCTGCTCGACGTAATAGCCGAGGGCGTGGCTGACGGCCTCCTCCTCGGTCTCGGCGACGAACACCTTGCCGTCGGGACCGTACCAGGCCGGTATCTGGTGGCCCCACCAGAGCTGGCGCGAGATGCACCAGGGCTGGATGTTCTCCATCCACTCGAAATAGGTTTTTTCCCAGTTCTTCGGCACGAAGGTGGTTTCGCCCGAACGCACGGCGGCCATCGCCGGCTTCGCCAGCGTCTTGGCGTCGACATACCATTGGTCGGTAAGATAGGGCTCGATCACCGTGCCGGAGCGGTCACCATGCGGCACCATGTGGGTGTGGGGCTCGATCCGCTCGACGAAGCCGAACGATTCCAGCCGCTCGACGATGCGCTTGCGCGCTGCAAAGCGATCGAGCTTGTTGAACTCCTCGGCGAACTGCGCGGCACCTGCCGGCAGGTCGCGCAGATAATCTTCGTTGTCGAGGAGATCGAGGCAACCCTCCTTGTCGATGACGCTGATCCGGGCGAGGCCATGGCGATTGCCGACCTCGAAGTCGTTGAAGTCGTGCGCCGGTGTCACCTTGACCGCGCCCGAGCCCTTCTCCGGATCGGAATAATCGTCGGCGACGATCTGGATCTTGCGGCCGACCAGCGGCAGGATCACGTTCTTGCCGACCAGCTTCTGATAGCGCTCGTCATCGGGATGCACGGCGACGCCGGTATCGCCGAGCATGGTCTCCGGGCGCGTGGTGGCAACGACGATGAAGCTCGAGGGATCCTCGGGGCTGAAAGTCTTGCCCTCGATCGGATAGCGCAGGTACCAGAGGCTGCCCTTGACCTCGGTCTGCTGCACTTCGAGATCGGAGATCGCGGTGAGCAGCTTGGTGTCCCAGTTCACCAGCCGCTTGTCCTTGTAGATCAGGCCGTCGCGGTGCAGCTCGACGAAGACCTTGACCACGGCCTTGGAGAGGCCCTCGTCCATGGTGAAGCGTTCGCGCGACCAGTCGCAGGAGGCGCCGAGCCGCTTGAGCTGGTTGATGATGGTGTCGCCGCTCTCGGCCTTCCACTGCCAGACCCGCTCCAGAAACTTCTCGCGGCCCATCTCGCGACGGCTGGGCTGCTGGCGCTCCATCAGCTGCCGCTCCACCACCATCTGGGTGGCGATGCCGGCATGGTCGGTGCCGGGCTGCCACAGCACGTCGCGGCCGCGCATGCGCTCGAACCGGCACAGGATGTCTTGGAGCGTGTTGTTGAGGGCGTGGCCCATGTGGAGCGAGCCCGTCACGTTCGGCGGCGGGATCACGATGGTAAAGGGCACTGCGTCGCGACGGTCCGGGCGGCCGGCCTTGAAGGCAAGGCTGTCCTCCCACACGACGGACATGCGGGCTTCTATATCGGCGGGCTGGTAATTTTTCTCGATCATGGTGCTGTTAGAAAGCCGCGCACGGGGTCCAAGTCAACGGACAAGTCAACGGAAAGCCAGGCGGCAACAGGGCTTTCCGGTCCGGTCAGGGGACAAAATATATCGCACAAGCAGGGTTTTTGAGGGCTCTGCGGCCCGATCTACCTGCCGCCGCGCGATACCCGCTCGATTTCCGCCTTCACGATGCGTTCAACGAGGCCCGGCAAATTGTCGTCCAGCCAGGATTTCAGCATTGGACGCAGCATCTCCTTGACCAGATCCTCCAGCGTTCGCGCATTGCTGCTGAGCACCGTGTGGGCCAGGGAATTGAAGGCGGATTCGACCGCGGAGACCGTCGATTGCGCCAGGATCGGCTGTTGGGGCGGCAGTGGCGGCGCATCGAAGTCCACCGGCGCATAGGATGCCGGCGTCGGGCGCGGCGGCGGCGATTCGGCGAATTCGAGATCGTCGCGCGGCTCGACCTTGCGGAAGCTCGGCGGCGGCGGAGACGGCGTTGGCTCCATCGCCAGCGCCATATCGTCGGTCAATTCCAGCACGTCGGGCTCAGGTTCGGGCTCCGGCTCGGGAGCACGGATTTCCGGCGCAGCGGTGGCCGTGTCGAGGCCCGCTAGCAGTGCGTCGATATCGTCCTGATTGTTGGATGCATCCGCCTCGGGTGCCGGGGCTGGCGGCGCTGCCGACTTTGCAGCCGGAGCCGGTGCGGGCTTCTCGGCGGCCGCTTTAGGCGGCGCGACCTTGGATGGCGGAATATCGTTGATCGCCTGCGGCTTCGGTGGCGCGGCGGGGGCGGCAGCTTTCTCGGGCTTGGCAGCATCCGCCGGCGGCGGCTTGGCCTCATCGTCGGCAATGATGCGCCGGATCGAGGCCAGAATCTCCTCCATCGAGGGTTCTGTGACCTTTGCAGGCTGCGTCATCTCCGACTCCACATCATCAACGCCCTCGCATGCGTTGTTTTACACCAAGCACGACAGGATTGGCCGGTTCCGGATGGGTGGCCCGACATTTTCGTCACGGCAGCCCGACTTGTCCCCAGATGACGGCCCAACGTGCAGCGGTGCGCCCCTGCCCTCGGCACTCATGCTTTACGCACACGGCATCGGATGCAGAGCGAATCGGCCCGCATCTTCTTGGCAAGGCTATGTCAGGGATTTTGCTGATTGCAAGCAAAGCACCGGTCGGCTTCGACTATTCGCGAGGCCGACCGGACGATTACGGGACTCTAGCGTCCGTCAGGCGTGCGCACGCCGGCCCAGCTGTCGCGAACCTGTTGGTAGTGAACGCTGGGATCGTAGACCGTGGTGTTGAGGCCGAGGACTTGCGGCGCGAGACGGCCGACCGCATTGAGCACCGAATAGGACGCCACCACGCGGTCATGCTGGGCAGTGACGAGCGCAACGCGTGCGTTCACCAGCGCCTGCTGCGCGTTGAGCACGTCCAGCGTGGTACGCTGGCCGGCCTTGGCTTCTTCGCGCACGCCGTTCAGCGCGATCTCGGAAGCCGTGACCTGCGCCTGCGCAGATTGTACCTGCGCCTTGCCGGCTTCCAACTGCCCCCAGGCCTGCACGACGTTGGCACGGGTCTGGTCGCGGGTGGTTTCAAGATTCAGGCGCTGCTGCGCCAGGTTCTCTTTCGATTGGCGGATGAGCGCATATTCAGCGCCGCCCTGATAGATCGGCACGGAGGCGGTCGCGATGGCGGAAGCGGTCGTCGTTCGGAAGACCGTCAGGGTCTGCTGGTACGACTGGGTGATGCCAGCCTGAACCGTGAGGGTCGGCAGCAGCGCGCCTTCGTTGATCTTGACCTGAAGATAATTGACATCGATGCCGAACATCGAGGCCGTGACGTTGGGGTTCTCCACCAGGCTGAGACCGACGGCGGAGGCGAGCGTCCCGGGCAGGAAACGATCGACGGGCGAGCCCGGCGCAAGGTTCGTCGGCTCATTGCCGATGATGCGGCGGAAATTCGCGCGCGTCGTCGTGAGATTCGATTCGGCAGTCAGTGCCTGGGTCCTGCCGGCCGCGAGCTGCGCTTCGGATTGCGCCACGTCCGTGCGCGTCACTTCACCGACATTGAAGCGATCGCGGGTCTGCTTGAGCGTCTGTTCGAGCACGCGCACGTTGCTGCGCTGAACTTCGAGGGTGGCGGAGTCACGAAGATAATCCATGTAGCTGGTGGCGGCCTGCAACAGGACCGTCTGCTCGAGCACGCGCAACGCCTCGCGGGATCCCGAGACCTGGCTCTCCGCCGCGCGCGTCCTGTTGGCGGTCTGATTGCCGTTGTAGAGCGTCTGGTTGATGGTCAGGCTGGCGCTATTGGGCTGAAGGGGCGGGTCGCTATGGATCGGCAGACCCTTCTGCTGCTGCTGAATGTCCTGATATTGATAGCCGGTGCTGAGGTTGACTCCGACCTTGGGGCGATAGCCCGACAGCGCCTGTGGCACGTTTTCGTCAGTCGAGCGCACCTGGGCGCGCTGCGCGTTAAGCTGCGGATTGTTCTGATAGGCGCGCACCAGCGCAGCCTCGATCGTATCCGCCAAGGCAGGCGTCGGCGCGACAAGCGCCAGCAGCAGGACCGAAACCGCTGCTCCGGTGAAGAGCTTCACCCCATGCATCCAAAAATTCCGTTCATTCTAACGCCCGGCTCGTGCCCGCGAGCTGGGTTACCGTCTACGAGTGGAGTCGTTGCCCCGCCGCAACATAGGACGCGGTCAAGCGCGACGGAACTACCTGAGGGTGGTTCTCAGTGGAAACTCTTCACGTGCAGCATCCCGGCCACACTTCTGATTCAGAACGGGATTTTAACGGGCTAAAGCCGCTATCGGGCCGTCAGAATACGAAGGCGGCGGCCCGTTCCAGCCCGGGAAGGACCGGGGCCGCGGCATCGAACAGCGCCCGATGGCCGAATTCGCCGTGGGTATGGGTCACGATCATGGCGCGCGGCGGCCTGGATTCGGCCGAAACCCCCAACAGGCGCCCACCCTCCTTGAGCTGCCCGAGCAGCCCTGCCGGCGTCACCTCGGTGGCGCCGTTGAGGACGATCACATCATAGGGACCAGCAGCAGTATCACCCTCAGTGCAGGCCGCGGCCTTGCAGGCCACGTTGGCAAGCCCGAGGGCGGCGAAGGCGTCATTGGCCTTCTTGGCCAGCGCCGAATCGCATTCCGTCGCGGTGACCTGGCGTGCGAGCTTGGCGGTCAACGCAGCGAGATAACCGGTGGCGCAGCCGACGACCAGCACGTTGTCGTCCTCGCCGATCTCGGCGGCCTGGAGCAGCTTGCCGGTCAGCCGCGGCTTGATCAGGAACCGCTTGACGCCGCCCTCGCTGACGTCGAGATCGAGGTCGAGATATGCCACTGCCTGCCGGCTGGCCGGCACGAAGGCCTCGCGCGGAACCGTGAGCATGGCGTCGAGAACACGACGGTCGGTGACGTCACTGGTGCGCACCTGGCCATCGACCATTTTTAGGCGCGCCGTCGAGAAAACGGACATTTGCGGACCCTGCAAGGCGGACGATGCCGCGGACGAAAGTTGGCGGCATCTTTGGAGCAGGCCCTGCAAAAACGCAACATGGCTTTGGCCCGCGAACCGGGCCCTTCCGCAACTCGCAACGTCGAGGGTGAGCCGGCCTACTCGATCGTGACCGCGAGGCGGCCGATCAATGCGGCGACTTCATCCAGCCGTGCCGAATCGTGGGTCTCGACCGCGCGCGCCAGACAGGCGAGGCATTCGTCGTCGCTGAGTTCGGGGATGTCCGCCGGCAGAATGGAGGGAGCCAGCGGGGAACGGTCGACCTGGATGTCTCGCATGGGAATCAGCTCCGTAAAGGACCGGCCCCTGGAAGCTCGATTTCAATTGAGTCGTTTTGGCGTCACCAAGGAGGATGCAGGCTCGCCGCGGTACACATCAAATTGAGAATCTGCCGCAACGAGATCGCACAACAGATCAGAGTCTGGGCGCAAGTCGCTGAAAATGATGCGGAATTTGGCTCCCCGGGCTGGATTCGAACCAGCGACCATCCGATTAACAGTCGGATGCTCTACCGCTGAGCTACCGAGGAAAAGGGCGAACCCGTCGTTCGCGCGCGGCTGCGTATAACAAAGCCGCTTGCGCTTGCAAAGGACGAATTCGCCATCTCTCACATTGCGGCGAGGAAGGGCGCGTGGCCCCTCCTCCGCCTGGCCTCAGGTCAAGTTACTCGGCGACGAACGAAGTGGTCTTGGTGCCGGAATCGTAGCGCAGCCGCAGCGCGGTGAACTTGCAGAGGTTGACGTTCTTCCAGAGCACGGTCTCGTCATAGTTCTGCCAGTCGACGCGGACGTTCCAGACGCATCCTTCGTCGTCATCGTCAAACTCGACATAGGTGCTCGCCTGGTTCTGCAAAACCTTGTCCAGCTCGTTGTCCCATTCGTCCATGCCATCGTCCGGGGCGTTGAAGCCCAGGAATTTGATCGCATAGCCGGTCTCGTTGACGACAGTGACGTTGCGGGCGTCAGCCGCGAACGACGGCGCGGCAGCAATCGATAGACCGATCGCAATCAGTGCAGATAGAAAATACTTCATATGAAATTCCCCCGATCGAAACGGGCTTTCGGCGCCTGACGTCGATCGGCGCAGGCGCCGCGGCAACCAATGGCGTTGCCTCGAAGGATTCGTCGGAGGCGCAATCGAAAGGTTCAAGACGCGATCGATCCGCCTCCGGCGCGTTGCACGACGCGAGACGCGCAACGAGCTAATTCTTACCGATTCGAATTCTCCGCAGCAATGAACCGGCATTCATAGATCGGCGCGGCTTGCAGTCTCCGGCGCGGGCGCCGCATGCGGACGGGCAACGCAAGGTCTTGTAGCCCGGATGGAGCGAAGCGTAATCCGGGGCCTTGTATCCGCGGAA
>NZ_JADPIT010000015.1:629831-652444 GCF_023073035.1 Bradyrhizobium sp. 62 | reverse complement strand
ATTGCGCTTCGCTCCATCCGGGCTACGGGCTGTCGCCTCACGGCCGGCGGCAGACCAGGTCAATCTCGATCAGCGCGTCGTAGGCAAGCCCGGTGACACCGACGCAGGTGCGGGCCGGCAGGCGGTCGGGCGGAAAGAACCCGCGATAAGTCTCGTTCATTGCGGTGTAGTCTTCCTTGAAACGTGTGAGATAAATGCGTGTCATCACGACGTGTTCGAGACCGAGATCGACGCCCGCCAATACTACCTTCAAATTCTCCATCACCGCCCCCGTCTGCGCGACGATGCCGTCGGGCAACACGCCCGGTGTTTGCGGCGTGTCCGGCATCTGGCCGGTGACGAAGACAAAACCGTCGGTCTCCACCGCGTGGCTGAAGGGCGCGACCGGCTTCGGTCCGCCGCTGATCATGTGGAATTTCACTGGGGTTCCTTGTTACGGCGCTTCTTTCAAGGGAAGGCTTGTCTAGGGGAAGGTTTGAAACAGGCGCTTGCTGATGATCGCGTGCACGCCCCAATTGCCGTCGACCACCTGCGTGACGCCGAAGTCGACGGCGGCCGACATCAGCGCGATCGCCTCGTCCTCGCTGAGGCCCTTCACGTTCATCAGGAAGCGCCGCATCTTGCGGAACGCATCTTTCATGGCGAGGTCGAGCGAGGATTTTGCGTAGACCTCGCTCTGGCCCTGAGCGCCGAACTCGGCGAGGTAGTTGGGATGGCTGAATCCGGTCAGGACCCAGTCGGTCTCGGTCTCGATCAGGGGATAAGAGAGATCGGCGAAGGGCTGGCCGGCGAGATCGGCCTTCTTGTGCAGGATCACCTCGAACGTTCCGGTCATCGAGCATTCGATCGCGGTGCCGCTCAATTCGCCGTCGCCTTGCGTGGCATGGGGATCGCCGACTGACAGCAATGCGCCGGGGACGGACACCGGAAGATAGACGGTCGCCCCCTTCCCCAGGCGCCAATTGTCGAGATTGCCGCCGAAATAGGACGGCGGCACGGAGTCGATGAAATCCACCTCGCGCGGCGCCACCGCGATCACACCGAAATGGGGGCGCAAGGGAATGCGGATGCCGTCGAGCACGGCGTGGCGGCGCTTTACCGTGCCGGGCAGGACGGGAACGCCGGGATAGTCGTAAGTGGAGTGCACCACGCCAAACGGGTCGGTCTGCGGCTCCCAGCGATAGGAATACAGCGCGCGGGCGTGCGGCGCATCGGCGTCGTCGAAGATTTCGTAGATCGTCACGACCTCGCGCGGCTTCGGCCCTGACAGAAATTCGTCGTAATGATAGCCCCACCAGGCCGCGACCGAGGAGCCGAACACGCGGCCTGAATGTTTGGGATGGCGACTTGTGCGCGCCACGATGTCGAGGATCCGCACTTCCAGCACGTCGCCGGGCTGGGCGTCCTTCACCGACACGGGCCCGGTGCAGATGTGCACGCCAAAGCCTTCGCCGGCGCCGCGTCCGAATATGCTGGCATCCATTGGACCCGCGCCGCGCCGATCCACGTTCTTCCTCGCCTTGGTCCAGCCGAATACGTCTTCGGCGGCGGCATCGCCCGCGATCATCAGCTCAGGATCGTCCGAGGCGTGCTGCGTCAGGGTTTCGATGGTGATGGTATCGCCCGAGGCGATCTCGAGCTGCGGCCGTAACGCGCGACTGAAATATCCCCAATGAACGCGGTCGGCTTCGACCGGAAGATGATGATGCTTGCGCTCGGCCGTCCTCGGCTCATCGATGTCGGTACGGGCGAGATTGCCGCGCGCCTCGGCACTCGCCTGGTGCACGCGAAGCTGCGCCAGCGCATCCTGCGGCCAGCCGCGCTGACCGGTTATCCCCTGCTGCGTCGTCGCCCGCTCCGCCTCCTGTTGGCGAAACTCACGCGGCGGCAGCCCGAAGCGATGGCGGAAGGCGCGGCTGAAATGCGCGGAATCGCCGAAGCCATAGGCGTAGGCGATCTCCGAGATCGAACGATGCGCCTCGGACGGATTGGACAAATCGGCCCAGGCGCGCTGCAGCCGCCGCTCGCGCACGTAGTGAGTAAAGTTGTCGCCGACCGTCTCGAACAGCTTTTGCAGATAGCGCTCGGAGATTCCTTCGGCCTGCGCGACGCGCGCGGGCACCAGCTCGGGATCGTCGAGGCGGCGTTCGATGCTCTGGCAGATCCGGTGCAGGAGTGCCGACTGCGTCGCGCTCGATCCGGCGTCGGACGTCGAAGCCGCCAATTGATGGGCGAGTGTCAGCAGGAGATCGACGAGCGACTGCGTGACCGCATTCCATTCGGCATCGCTCAGGGTGTCGAGCGTGCGCGCGGTCGCGTCCATCAAGCGCGCGAAGACGTCGGCGAAGCCGCTGGGCGGAACGACCCTGGGTTCGCCGAGCCGCGGCCTGCCCGAGAGGCGGCCGTGCAGCGCCTCCGACTTCACCGACAGCACGATGGCGCGCATGTCGCGCTGGAACACGATACTCCAGTCCCCGCTCCGCGGCAGCAGCACGAGATGGCCCACCGGAACGATGCGATGGCCGCCGGCACTGTTGAGCACCATGCCGTCTTCGACCGGCATCAGCGCAATCGGAACGTCGTCGTCGGATTGCGCGAGCGGTCCGATGGTCTGTGCGCCCGCGGCCATGCGCGTGAGCGCAACACCCGCGGCTTGACGATGCGATGCGGTCGCATGCCCGTCGAAGAAGGAATGACCGGTAGCAGGTTGCAGGCCAACCGCGGCCAGCACGTCCCGCCAGGCTTCGGGGCGGTCGTCTTGCGCGTAGGACTCGCTGGTGAAGGGACGGAAGCTCATCGGATCGACCCAGATTGCAGTGGATCGAAGCAACCTCTGTGCCAGACGCACGCGATCATCCGTCGCAGCGACGGGCCGCAAGTGACGCTCCTTGGTCACGTCCTCATCCCAAAATGGAATGTGTTTCAAAGCATTAGTCACATCGGAAGATGTTCTTGCGGATCGTGCCGTGAACGCCCCAGTTGGCATCGACCACCTGCGTGACGCCGAAATCGGCGCCGACCGACAGCAGCGAGATGGCCTCGTCCTCGCTGAGGCCGTGCACGGTCATCAGGAAACGGCGCAGTTTTCTGAACGCGTCGCGCATCGCACGGTCGAGACTCGAGTGATTGGCAATTTCGGTTTGTGCGTCGACGCCGAGCGCGGCAAGGTAGTTCGGATAGGTGAAGCCGTAGAATGACCAGGCCTGATCAGTCTCCAGCATCGGATGGTCGAGACCTTCGAGGCTGGTGCCGGCGAGATCGGCTTTCTTGTGCAGAACGAACTCGAAATCGCCGGTCAGCGAGGTCTCAATCGCGGTGCCGCCAAGCTCGCTGTCACCTTGGGCTGCATGGGGATCCCCGACCGAGAAATAGGCGCCGGGGATCGCGACCGGATAGAACATCCGCGCCCCCTTGCCGATGCGCCAGTCGTCGATGTTGCCGCCGGTATAGCTCGGCGGGATCGAGCTGACGAAATCGGCCTCCGACGGTGCGAGCCCCATGGTGCCGAAATGCAGCCGTGCCGGCACCTTGACGCTCGCGAGAATGTTCTCCCGCTTCGTGATGGTGGCGTGATCGACGCGCACGCCGGGATAATCGATGGTCGGATGCACGATGCCGTCAGGATCGGTCTGCGGCGTCCAAACATAGTTGTAGACCGCCTTGGCGCAGGGCTCGCCGGAGGTGTCGAGCTCGAAGATGGTGACGACCTCGCGCGGCTTCGGCTCCTCGATCAGATCGTGATAGTGAAACCCCCAATTCGCGGCGACGTTGGAGCCGAAGCACCGCCCGGCATGACAGGCGCTGCAGCTGGGCCGCGGCCTGATATCGAGGATGCGCACTTCGAGGATATCGCCGGGCTCGGCGCCATCGATCGCGACGGGACCGGTGAGGAGATGCACGCCGATCCCCTCGCCTGCGCCACGAATGAATGGGCCTTCGACAGGACCCGAGCCGCGCCGCGCGACTGCCTTGTGCTCGCGCGTCCACTGGAACACGCTCTCGGCGCCGGGATCGCCCTGGATCATGCGCTCGTAATCGTCGTTGGCGTGGTGGGTCAGCGTCTCGATGGTGGCGCGATCGCCCGAGCGCAGCGTCAGGGCCGGCGCGACCTTCTTGGAGAAATAGCCCCAGTGGACGGTTTTCGGCGAAACCGGCAGCGTGAAATGCTTCATGAGGTGGCCTCTTCTGGAAACGCGGTCTTGAACGTTGCGGGTGCGGCTCTCATCGCACCGCCTCCGGAGTCTTGTCGGTTTCCATCACGCTGAGGAAACGCGCAGTCAGCGGATTGCGGGGGCTGGAGAGAACCTCATGCGCGGGCCCCTCCTCGATGATCGTGCCGCCGCTCAGGAAAGCGACACGGTCGGCGACCTCGTCCGCGAAGCGGATCTGGTGCGTCGAGATGATCATGGTGAGGCCATCATCGATGGCGAGCCGCCGGATCACCTCCAGGACCTCGCTGACGAGCTCGGGATCGAGCGCCGAGGTCGGCTCGTCCAGGAGCAGCACGCTGGGGTTCGGTGCGAGCGCTCGGGCGATCGCGACGCGCTGCTGCTGACCGCCGGAGAGATGCCGCGGCAGCGCGTCGGCGCGGTGCGACAGCCCGACCCGGTCGAGCAGCTCGGCGGCGCGGCGATCGGCATCGATGCGGGTCATGCCGTGCACCCAGCGCAAGGGACCGGCAATGTTCTCCTTCGCCGAGAGATGGGCGAACAGGTTGAATTGCTGGAACACCATCCCGACGCCCACGCTTGCCCGCTCATTGGCGATCGCGCGGGGCGGCAGCAGCTTGCCGTTGTCGTCGAAACCGAGACGGCGTCCCCCGACGCGCACGGTGCCCCCGTCCCAGCTTTCGAGATGATTGATGCAGCGGAGCAGCGTGCTCTTGCCGGAGCCGCTGGGCCCGAGCAGTGCGACGACCTCGCCGACACGCACCGTAAAATCGAGGCCGCCAAGCACCTTTTGCGTGCCGTAGCTCTTGGTGAGGTCCCTGGTCTCGACCGCGATGTTGTTTCGAGAAATCGTTGCCGCACGCCGGGTGCGCTCCTCGCGGGTCAGCGCCCGCGGGGGCGTGTCGGTGAGCTCTGCCTGTGCGGACACCGGGACGTCGACGGTCGCTGCGGCAAGTTCGAGCTTGGTGGCGAGATCGACGCGGCGCCAGGGCAGATAATCGGCGAGCTTGCGCTGGCGACCTTTGGCGCGGTCGAGATCGAGCAGCCATTCGACAAAAAGCTGGATGATGCTGATGGCAAAGGTCAGCACGAGATACAGCAAGCCCGAGGCGAAGAAGATCGAGAAGAAGTCGAAGGTCGAGGACGCAAGCTGGGTCGAGCGCAAGGTCAGCTCCTGGACCGCGACCACGGAGGCGAGCGACGAATTCTTCAGCGCACTCACGGCCTCGTTGCCGAAGGCCGGGATCATGGTGCGGATCGCCTGGGGCGCGATCACCCGCCACATCAGGATCCGCGGCGTCATGCCGAGCGCCTGGCCCGCCGTCACCTGCCCGCGATCGACGCCGAGCACGCCGGCACGCAGCATCTCGGCGATGAACGGCGCCTCGTTGCAGGCCAGCGCAAGGCCGGCGGCCAGCACCGCCGGCAGTTTGATGCCGATATGCGGCAACGCGTCGTAGGCGAACACCATTTGCAGGATCAGCGGCGTGCCGCGGAAGATCACAGTGTAGGCCCTGGCGATCGCCGCCAGCAGCCAGAAGCGGGAGAGCTGCATGCCGGCGAGGATCAATCCGAGGATCAATCCTCCGCCGAGCCCGAGGGCAGTCACCTCGAGGGTGAGCTCGATGCCCTCGAGCAGATACGGCATGCTCAGGTAATGGAGGAACAGCGACATCAGTCGGCCGTCAGAATGTCAGGCTCCTTGAAGTTGTTCACGTCGAGCCCATGCTTCTTCAGAAGCTCCATATGCGTGCCGGCCTTCTGGACCTCGATCAGGGCTGCGAGCACGGCGTCGCGGAATTTCGGCTTGTCCTTCGGAACGGCGATGCCGACGGAATACGGGATCGTCACCGCGGTCGCCTTCTCCAGCTTGTCCGGATAGGCCTTGACCGCGCTGTCGACGGTGTTGACGTCGTTGACATAGGTGTCGGCACGACCGGCGAGGATCGCCTGGATGCAGTTGGCGTTGTTGTCGTAGAGCTGGACGGTCGGCTCGGCCTTGCCGGCCTTCTTGCACTCGGGCATCAGCGCCTGGATCAGGGGCACCTCGACATAACCGGTGTTTTCTGCGGCAGCGGCGCCGCACATCGACATGTTGATGCCGTTGATGCCCTTCGGATTGCCCTTGGCCACCAGCACGCCGTCGAACACTTTCGAATAGGTGATGAAGTCGGCGGCCTTGGCGCGCTCCTTGGTGGCGTAGATATCGGAAATGACGATGTCGGCTTGTCCCGCGGCCAGCGTGGTCAGGAGCGCCGCGAACGTCACCGGCTTGTAGGTCAGCTTGAAGCCGAGGCATTCGCCGATGGCTTCGCCGAGATCGATGTCGAAGCCGATATATTTGCTCGGGTCCTTCGGATCGATGGTCTCATAGCCGGGCGTGTGCGGGTTGATGGCGTTGACGAGGGTCTTGCCCTTCCAGTCCGGATATTTGTCCTGGAGCGCGGCGCAGGCCGCAGGCGCCGCAGCCTGCGCGCTCAGGGGCGCGGCTGCCAGCGCGCCGAAAGTGACCGCGGCGCCGACCGCGGCCTTGCGCCAGGACAGCGATGCACGCGCGTTCCCCCGCGCCAGGGGCAATACCGGTCTCTCCATCTCCAGCTCCTTCGAATTGTCATGGCAATGGCCATGTTCCAGATCTCGGAAGCGAGCCTAGGAGGAGAGCGGACCGGAAAGCTTGTCCGCGGGCGTACAAAAAATTGGATGGAGGGAGCCCGCCATTTGGGCAGGCGGCTGCACAAAAACTATTCGTGAATGCGGACGCCGCAGCGCGCAATTCCGGATTCGGAAGAACCACATGATCCTGCGATACGCCGCGATCTGCACGATCAGGGAATCATGCGGTGAGGTCATTTGGCAGAGATATGACGATCAAAGGACGCATCTGCGGGCGGCATCCGAAGCACATCACCGCTGTTCCACAGCCTGTCCGCAGCATACCCACAGGTATATCCACAGGCCGACTATGCCGGATTCGCGAGCCCGCGCGAGCCACTTGCTGCGCACAGGCCCACAGGGCCGGTATGTCAGCCGCCGGCTTGATCGAACACGGTGCGGCAAGCCTCACTCAAGCTTGGCCTGTTGCGGCGCAGGCAGGCCGTGATGGCGCGAACGTTGGGGATTTCGCCGGCACAGAGCCGGTAGACGTCGGGGGTACAGGCCCGGCGCTGCTCGGGCGTTCCCTGCTGCGCATGGGCGGCGGACGCAAACAGCGTCAGGAACAGCCCGACCGTCGAGGCGCGACGCGCCCGGCTTTTCACACCCGCAAACCGCAAGAATCTCGCCTTCATGACCAGTCTCCCGTTCTGCCCTGCCCGCCGGCCTGTGTTGGCCGGTGTGCGAACGGGTAGGAGAAATAAACAGCCGAAGATGTGACCTCCTTCACACTGCGGGCATCCGGCAGGAACCTAAGTTTCCCAACGGGATTTCATCAATCGCTCACCAATCGGGACCCGATTGGCCGATCGTTAAAATGCGAACGATCGGCTCAATCGGGAAACAAGCCGGCTTTGCGACATTGCGCCATCCGGTCCGGAGGGTGTGATGAGCGAAGCCGAATTCAACTTGCTGCTGGATGCCGTCCAGGACGCCATAGTCCATGACGATCTGGCGGTCGTGCCGGGGGAGGATTTCGTGCCGCGCTCGTGGACCTATTACGCGAAGCCCAAAGCCGCCAATGACAACGAGGGCGCATGGCCCCTGCTGCCGTTTCCCGACGGCTGGTACGCGGCCTGCTAAGACCAATTTCACCGTGAGCCGATGCGCCCGCGCTCTGCGGGCGTTTTGCTATGGGCCCTACGCCGCGAGATTCGGCATGCCCGCGATCAGGTCTTGAGGCGCTCTCCGCCGTCCTGCGGCGCCTGGTCGGGTGCGGCCGGCGGAAAGATGCTGTCATAGATCGCGCGGGCCTCGCGAATGAGGCGAGCCCGCTCCAGCTCGGATTTCGGGACAAATCGGACGATTTCGCTCACGTGCTCTCCAGCGCTCGATCGTTGGGATGCATCACTTCGCAGATGCGAAGACTATGCCAGCAGGCTGAATGACGGGTTTCCGCCGGGCCCCGGGCAAACCCGGTGTGCGCGGCCAGCATGCATCGCTCGCGCGGGCCCATAGCAGGCGCGACCCGATCGAATATTGCTGAGATATCAGGAGGTTGTGATGGAGGCCACGTCGGGACTCGAACCCGAGTAAACGGTTTTGCAGACCGGCGCGTAACCACTCCGCCACGTGGCCCCAACGAGGGCGGAGCAATATAGGGGATCACGGATTTAGGCAACCCCGACCGGGCAGCTACGCCTTCGCGCCGCCGAGATATTGGCCGAGAATCTCATCGGTCGCGCCGGCCGCCACGATCCGCCCCTCCTCCAGCAGGATCGCGCGATTGCAGGTGCTCTTGATCAGCGCGACGTCGTGCGAGGCGAGCACCAGGATGCCGGCGCGCACGACGATCTCGTCGAGCCGCTGCCGCGCCTTCTTGCGGAACTGCTGGTCGCCGACGCCGATCCATTCGTCGAGCAACACGATCTCGCCCTCGACGGCGGTTGCGACCGCAAAGATCAGGCGCAGCATCATGCCGCTGGAATAGGTGCGCAGCGGCAGGTCGAGCCGGTCCCCGAGCTCGGTGAATTCGGCGATCTCCGCGCGCCGGGCATCGATCTCGGAGCGCCGTGCGCCGATCACGAGCCCGCGCCGCATGATGTTCTCGTAGCCGGTCGCTTCCTCGTCGAATCCGGCCGAGAGATCGAACAGCGGCTGGCAGCGGCCCAGCACGTCCACGCTGCCGGACGTCGGATGGTAGATGCCGGCGAGCACCCGAAGCAGCGTGGTCTTGCCGGCGCCATTGGCGCCGATGATGGCGACGCGGTCGCCGGCACGGATATCGAGGCTGACGTCGTTCAACGCCGAGACGATGTGCGGGACCGCTGTGTTCCGCCGCAGCGTCACGGCGCTGACGAACCGGCTGCGCAGCGAGCGGTCGCGGAACGACAGCACCGGAAACCTCACCGAGACGTTGCGAAGCGCGATATGAGCTGCGGGGGTCATATCTCGCGCCTCACAGCCAATACGCCACGCGATGGCGGTATTTCGCGTAGCAGCCGAGGCCGATGACGGCCACGACGGCCGCATAGATGATCCCGAGCAGCCACTGCTCCGCATCGGTCGGCTGCGACAGCAGCGGCCTGCGGACCAGATCGAGCAGCGTTGCAAACGGATTGGCGCGGATCAGCCAATAAAACGCGGTGCCGCGCACGGTGTCCTCGGTCCAGATGATCGGCGTTAGGAAGAATACGAATTGCAGGCCGCTGACGATCGCCGAGCCGATGTCACGAAACCGCGCGCAGAGCATGCCGAGCGCAACCGAGCCGCCGAGCAGCACGACGAGCAGGATCGCAATGCCCGGCACCGCGAGCAGCATGCTCGCATGCAGCGGCCACGGCATCACGAGATAGAGCAGGACGACGATCACCAGATGATGCGCAAAGATGAGGACGTTGCGCGCCATCATCTGGAGCACATGCACGATCAGCGGCGCCGGCACGGCCTTGATCAAATGGCCTGAAGCCACGAAGATGTTGGAACCTTCCTGCAGCGTCGTCGCGATCAGCGTCCAGACAATCAGGCCGACAGCGAAGGTCGGCAGAAAACTCGCGATGTCCTGCCTGAACAGTGCCGCATAGACCGTGCCGACGCTGGCAATGGTCGCAGCGAGCGTCAGCGTAATCCAGAGCGGGCCGATCACAGTGCGCCTGTAGCGCAGCGAAATGTCCATCAGGGCAAGCGTGCCCCAACGATCGAACCGCGTCGCCTGGGCAAGGATCTCCTTGGCTGCAAGCTGAATGCGACGGCCCTTTCCGCTTCCGGCGTTCCGATGGTGCGACAGAATAGCAGATCGCGGCCTGTTGGCCGATGGTCTCTATCCGCCCGCCTCTCGCGGGACAATCGGCCGTACGGATGATCCGGACCGGACTCAGGCTCGCTTGCGCCGCCGGACACCCCGCCGGCGGTCCTTGACCGGCGGCTTTGGCGCCAATTCGGGCATCTCGGTCTGAACCTCGCGGTAGCGGGTTAACATCCGTTCGAAACAGGCATTCAGCGTCTCGGCGATGTCCGGGCGCTTCTCCAGAACGGAGAGGATCGTCGCTGCGGCCTCGATGGTCGACAGTCCGTCCTTCCGAGGCTCCTTGCGCAGGCGCCCGTAGCGCGATGGCGCGGCCGGATTGAGGATGACGCGCTGGCATTTCAGCATCCAGGGATTGCGCCACCACAGGGCCTTGGCTTGGCTCCAGGTGCCGTCGAGCAGCACCACACCTTCGAGCTTGCCGAGGCGCGCGCGCTGGTTGTCCGCGACCTCGCCCTTGCGGTTGAGGGCCAGGATTTCGCCCTCGGCCTCGAGATCGGCGGCGTGCGCGGAGCCGAGATAGAGCACGGCCCAGTGCGAGGCGTTCTCGATCGGCTGCCCCAGCGCCTTGGACAGGCTCGGCCAGGACAAGCCGACCCGCAGCGTGGCACCGGCGAAATGCTTCGCAAGCAGCCGGGCGGTGCCGAGCGCCCTGTCCTGCTCCTGCGGATGCTGAAGGATCAGGAGTCCAAGGCGGTTTTTGAGCGGCGTGACGCTGTCGCAGATGCACAGCGGCATCGGCTTTTGGCAGTGCGGGCATTCGGGGATCGAATCGGCCGGCGCGGCGGCGGTGGGGTGCGACATGGTCGCCGCTATACGCTTTGCAGGGCGGTTCAACAACCCGCCTATTCCGCCGGCGCGGCCAGCGGGCGCGGCTCGCGCCGTCGGCGCAGGCGGTCGATCAGAAGGTAGATCACGGGCGTGGTGTAGAGCGTCAGGATCTGCGACACGAACAGCCCACCGATGATGGTGATGCCAAGAGGTCGGCGGAGCTCCGTGCCGGGCCCGGTCGCGACCACCAGTGGAATGCCGGCGAACAGCGCCGCCATCGTCGTCATCAGGATCGGCCGGAAGCGCGCCTGGCAGGCCTCGAAGATCGCCTCCGCCGAAGACAGGCCGCGCTGGCGCTCGGCATCGAGCGCGAAATCCACCATCATGATGCCGTTCTTCTTGACGATGCCGATCAACAGGATGATGCCGACGAAGGCGATCACCGTCAGTGGCGTGTTGGTGAGCTGCAAGGCCAGCAGCGCGCCCAGACCCGCCGAGGGCAGCGTCGAGATGATCGTGAGCGGATGGGCGAGGCTCTCATAGAGTACGCCGAGCACGATATACATCGCCACCAGCGCGCCGAGGATCAGGAGCGGCTGGCGGCCGCTGGTCTTGGCGAAATCCCCGGCATTGCCGTCAAAGCTGCCGCGGATGCCTTCCGGCATGTGCAGCTCCTCGACCGCGCGCTGGATGTTCTGCGTTGCGGCCTGGATCTGCACCTCCGGCAACAGATTGAACGACACGGTGGTCGATGGGAACGATTGCGAATGATAGACCGCGAGCGCGGCCAGCCCGCGCGTCGCATGCACCACGGCCGACAGCGGCACCTGCGCGTCGCCCGCGCCGGCGACATAGATGCGTTCGAGGTTGGACGGGTCGACCTGGAATTTCGGGTCGATCTCCAGCACGGTCATGTACTGGTTGCGCTGGGTGTAAATGATCCCGATCTGCCGCTGCGAGAACGCGTTGTTGAGCGCGTTGTCGATATCCTGGACGCGGACGCCGAGCGCCGAGGCCTTCTGGCGGTCGATCGACAAGGTCAGTTGAAGCCCGCCGGGATCGCGGTCGCTGGAGATGTCGGTGATGCCCTCGACGCTCTCCATGCGCTTGGCCACGATCGGCGCCCACTTTTGGAGCAACCCGAGATCGGTGCTGGTCAGCGTGTACTGGTAGTCGGAATCGCTCTGCCGTCCGCCGGCGCGCACGTCCTGGGCGGCGAACATGAACAGGCGGATGCCGGGCACCGGGTATAACGCTCGCCTGAGACGGTCGATCACCACCTGGGTCGAGACGTGGTCGCGCTCCTCCGGCGGCTTCAGGCTGATGAACATGGTGCCGCGATTGGAGGTCGCGCCGCCCGGTCCGCCGCCGCTGCCGACGGTGGAGCCGATGCCGGCCACGGCAGGATCCTGCATTACGATGTCGGCGAGCCGCTGCTGCAGGCTCAACATCGACTGAAACGAGATGTCGGCCGAGGCGCGCGTCGCCCCGATAACGAAGCCGGAATCGTCGGTCGGGAAATAGCCCTTGGGAATCTTGATGTAGAGCGTCACCGTCAACGCGATGGTGGCGAAGAACACCAGCAGCGTCAGCAGCGGATATTCCAGCACGGTGCGCAAGGTGCGGGTGTAGGAAGCGACGATGCGCGACAGCGAGCCCTCGATGATCCGGTCGAACAGGGTCGCCGTGCCGGACGTGGTCTGCCGGATGTAGTGCGCGCAGATCATCGGCGTCACCGTGAGCGACACCAGGGTCGAGACCAGGATCGCGAAGGTCAGCGTCAGCGAGAACTCGCGCAGCAGCCGGCCGACGATGCCGTCCATGAAGATCAGCGGCGTGAACGCCGCGATCAGCGACAGGCTGATCGACACCACGGTGAAGCCGATCTGCCGGGCGCCGTCCAATGCCGCCTGGAGCGGCCGCATGCCGTGCTCGAGATTGCGGTACATGTTCTCGATCATGACGATGGCGTCATCGACCACGAAGCCGACGGAGATCGCCAGCGCCATCAGCGACAGATTGTCGATCGAGAAGCCCGCGACCCACATGCCGGCGCAGGTCCCGGCCAGCGCCAGCGGCACGGAGATTCCGGCCGCGATCGTCGGCGTGAGCCGCCGCAGGAATACGAACACGACGACCATCACGAGAATGGCCGTCGCGAACAAGGTCCACTGCATGTCGAGCACGCTGGCGCGAATCGTGCTGGTGCGGTCGACCAAGGTGGAGATATCGACGCCGGCCGGAATCCACTGCTTCAGCGCGGGGATCAACGCCTTCACCCGGTCGACGGTGTCGATGACATTGGCATCGCCCTGCTTGGTGATCTGGATCAGCACCGCCGGCTGCTTGTTGAACCAGGCGATGGAACGGGCGTTGCGGACGGAGTCCTCGATGTCGGCGACGTCGGCCAGCCGGACGAAATTGCCGTTCGAGCTCTTGATGACGATGTCGCGGAACTCTTTCGCGGTCCGCATCTGCCTGTTGAGCGACAGCGTTTCACTCTGGCGCTCGCCGTTGAAGATGCCGACCGGACCGAGCGGGTTGGCGTTGATGATCGCAGTCCGCACGTCGTCGGTGGCGATGCCGGCGTTCGACAGCGCAACGGGATTGAGCTGCACCCGCACCGCCGGCTGATCGGCGCCGGACACCGTGACGTCGCCGACGCCCGGCACCTGCGAGATGCGCTGCGCCAAAACCGTATCGGCGACGTCGTAGATTGCGCTTGCGGACAGCGTCTTCGAGGTCAGCGCCAGCACGAACACGGGAGCGCCGGCAGTGTTGGCCTTGCGGAAGCGCGGCAGCGTCGGCAAATCGCTGGGCAGGTCGACCAGCGACGCGTTGATCGCCGCCTGCACGTCACGTGCGGCCTTGTCGATGTTGCGGCCGATGTCGAACTGGAGCTGGATGTTGGTCGTGCCGAGCGACGAGGTGGAGGTGATCTGGTTGATGCCCGCAATCTCGCCGAGCCGCCGCTCCAATGGCGAGGCGACCGTCGCGGCCATCACGGACGGGTCGGCGCCGGGACGGCTGGCGGAAACGAAGATGGCGGGGAAATCGACGTTCGGAACCGAGGCGACCGGGAGGAACTCGTAGGCCACGATACCCAGCAGGAACAACCCGATCGACAGCAGCGTGGTCGCGACCGGGCGGCGGATGAAGGGCTCCGAGATCGATGCCATCACTGCATCCCCTCGGTCGCGCCCGCGACGGGCGGCCCGCCGGACTCCGCCGGCGGCAGCGCGTGCTCGAGGCGGCGGTTGATGCGGTCGAGTGCGAGATAGATCACCGGCGTGGTGTAGAGCGTGAGCAATTGGCTGAGCAGCAGGCCGCCGATGATGGAGATGCCGAGCGGAAAGCGCAGCTCGGCGCCGGTGCCGCTCTCGATCGCCAGCGGCAGCGCTCCGAACAGCGCGGCCAGCGTCGTCATCATGATCGGGCGGAAGCGCAAGAGGCAGGCCTGCACGATCGCCTCATGCGCCGGCATCCCCTGCCCGCGCTCGGCCTCGAGCGCGAAATCGATCATCATGATCGCGTTCTTCTTGACGATGCCCATCAACAGGATGATGCCGATCAACCCGATCACCGAGAGATCCTGCCCGCACAGCATCAGCGCCAGGATCGCGCCGACGCCGGCCGAGGGCAGCGTCGAGAGGATCGTGATCGGGTGGATGTAGCTCTCATAGAGCACGCCGAGCACGATGTAGATCGTGATGACGGCGGCGAGCAGCAGCCAGGGCTGGCCCGCCAACGCCTTGGCGAATTCGGCGGCGTCGCCGGCATAGACGCCGACGATGCTGTTGGGCATCTCGATCCGGGTCTCGATGGTCTTAACGGCCTCGACAGCGTCGCCGAGCGCCGCGCCCGGGGCGAGATTGAAGCTGAGCGAGATCGACGGGAATTGCGCCTGGTGCGAAATCGCGAGCGGCGCGGTGGTGCGGGTCAACGTCGCCACGGCGGAGAGCGGCACCTGTGCGTTGGGCGCGCCGGCAGTCGCGCTCGCCGCGCCCGGCAGATAGAGCTTCGACAGGATCGAGGGATCGCGCTGGTACATCGGCAGCGCTTCCAGCACCACGCGGTACTGGTTGGCCTGGCCGTAGATGGTCGAGATCTGCCGCTGCGCGAAGGCGTCGTTGAGCGTGTCGGTGATGCCCTGGAGGCTGACGCCGAGCTGGCCGGCGCGGGTGCGATCGACCGTGAGCTGCGCCCGCAGACCGCCTTCCTGCGCCTCCGAGGAGACGTCGCGGAACAGCGGATCGCGCCGCATCTCGGCAACCAGCTTGCGCGTCCATTCCGACACCAGGGCAGCGTCGGTGCCGGTCAGCGTGTACTGGTATTGCGAGCGGCTCGACTGGGTCGAGATCTGCACGTCCTGCACCGGCTGGAAATAGACGGTCATGCCGGGGATGGCGGCCACTCGCTCCTTCAGCCGGGTGATGACCACGCTGACATCATCGCGCCGCTCGCCGCGAGGTTTCAGCGTCATGACAAGACGGCCGACATTGGTGGTCGGATTGACCGAACCAGCACCGATCACCGAGACCACGCCTGTTACATCGGGGTCGGCCTTGATGGCGTCGGCCGCCGCGGCTTGCCGCTTCTGCATCTCCGCGAACGACACGTCCGGACCGGCTTCCGTCACCGCCGTGATCGAGGCAGTGTCCTGCAGCGGCAGGAAGCCCTTTGGCGCGACGACATAGAGCGCCAGGGTCGCAATCAGCGTGGCGAAGGTCACGACCAACGTCGCGCGCTGGCGCTCCAGCACCCAGAGCAGCGTGCGGTGATAGAACTCGACGGTGCGGTCGATGAAATGGCTGACCGCGGCAAGACCCGGCACTGCCAGCTCTTCATGGGCATGCTTCAGCAGGCGCGAGCACATCATCGGCGTCAGCGTCAGCGAGACGACGGCCGAAGTCACGACCGCGATCGTCAGCGTCAGCGCGAATTCGCGGAACATGCGGCCGACAAGGCCCGACATGAACAGCAGCGGGATGAACACCGCGATCAGCGACACCGTCAGCGAGATCACGGTGAAGCCGATCTCGCTGGCGCCCTTTAGCGAAGCCTCCATCGCGCTATCGCCGTTTTCCATGTGGCGGACGATGTTCTCGATCATGACGATGGCGTCGTCGACGACGAAGCCGGTGCCGATGGTGAGCGCCATCAGCGACAGATTGTCGAGGCTGAAGCCGGCGAAATACATGATGCCGAAGCTGGTGATCAGCGACAGCGGCAGCGCCACGCCGGCGATCAGCGTGGCCCGCAGCGAACGCAGGAACAGCAGCACCACCAGCGTCACCAGCACGACGCTCAGGATCAGCGTGAACTGCACGTCGCGGACCGAGGCACGGATGGTGACGGTGCGGTCGGAGACGATGGTGAGGTTCACGCCGGCCGGAATAGCGCGTTGAACCTTTGGGATTTCCGCGCGGATCTGGCTGACGACGTCGATCACATTGGCGCCCGGCTGACGCTGGATGTCGATGATGACGGCGGGCGAGCCCTGGTACCAGCCGCCGGTACGGTCGTTCTCGAGCCCATCGACGATCTGCGCCACGTCGGCGATGGTGACGGGGGAGCCGTTGCGGTAGGCGATGATGACGGGCTTGTAGGCGTCGGCGGCGGCGATCTGGTCGTTGGCGGCGATGATGTAGGATTGCTGCGCGCCGTCGAGCGAACCTTTTGGCCCGGAGACGTTGGCATTGGCGATCGCGGTGCGCAGGTCTTCCATGGCGATGCCATAGGCGGCCAGCCGCGCGAGATCCGCCTGGATGCGGACGGCTGGCTTCAGTCCGCCGAGCACAGAGACGCGCCCGACGCCGGAAATCTGGCTCAGCCGCTGCGCCAGAAGCGTGTCGGCGATGTCGCTCATCGCCCGCAACGAGATCGTGTCGGAGCGCAGCGCCAACGTCATCACCGGCGCATCGGCCGGGTTCACCTTGGCGTAGGTCGGCGGATAAGGCAGCGTCTTGGGCAGCACGCCGGCCGCAGCGTTGATCGCGGCCTGGACGTCCTGGGTCGCGCCGTCGATGTCGCGGTTGAGATCAAACTGGAGCGAGATCTGGCTGACGCCGAACGAGCTCGTCGAGTTCATCGCCGACAGCGACGGGATCTGGCCGAGTTGCCGCTCCAGCGGCGCGGTGATCAGCGAGGCGATCACGTCGGGGCTCGCGCCGGGCAATTGCGTCGTCACCTGCACGGTCGGGAAATCGACCTGCGGCAGCGCGGACACCGGCAGCGCGAAATAGCCGAGCAGCCCGCCAATCAGAAGCGCGATGCCGAGCAACGAGGTCGCGATCGGCCGTCGGATGAAGGGTTCGGAGACGCCCATGGGATGCGCCTGCGCTCAGGCGGCTGTTGTCGGGATCATGGCTGCTTGGCTCCACTTCCCGATGCACCAGGACTTGACGGAGGCCCTGGTGCCGGTCCGGTCTGGCCCTTCTGGTCGCCTTCGCTGCTCTTGCGCTTGGCGCGGAACTCGCCGTCCTTGTCTTGTCCGTCCTTCTGGCCGTCTTTTGCGCCGCCCTTCTTCTGACCATCCGGCCCGCGCGAGCGCTTGCGCGGCGCCAGATCGGCCGACGGGGTCTGGTCGTCGCGCCCGATGACCACCTTGGAGCCATCGGACAGATTGGCAAAGCCGGTGGTGACGACGTTGTCGGTCGCCGACAGGCCGCTGGCGATCACGGCGTCATGCTCGTTCTGCTGCGTCACCGTCACCGGCTTGGCCGCAACCACGTTGTCCTCGCCGATGACATAGCTGAAGGTGCCGATCGGTCCGCGCTGCACGGCCGAGGTCGGCACCACCAGCGCCTGCGTCAAGGTCTCGACCTTGAGGCGGACATTGACGAACTGGCCGGGCCAGAGCTGGTAATTGGCGTTGGGGAATTCGGCCTTGAGCCTGAGCGTTCCCGTGGTCTGGTCGACCTGGTTGTCGATGCCGGTGAGCTTGCCGGTGTCGATCACGGTGAGGCCGTCATTGCCGAACACGTCGACCGCGAGCGCGCCCTTCGCCGCCGCGGCGTTGACCCGCATGATCTGCTGCTGCGGCAGGCTGAACCACACCGCGATCGGCTGCAATTGCGTGATCACCACGAGGCCGGTGGTGTCGGAGGCGTGGATGATGTTGCCTTGGTCGACCTGGCGCAGGCCGGCGCGGCCCGAGATCGGTGCCACGATCTTGGTGTAGCTCAGCGTCGCCGCCGCATTGTCGATCGCGGCCTGATCGGCCTTCACCAGCGCCTCCGTCTGCGCGACCAGCGCGCGCTGGGTGTCGGCCTGCTGCTTGGATCCGGCATTGGAGGCAGCTAACTGCTCGTAGCGCGTGAGGTCGATACGCTGGTTGGCGAGCTGGGCCTGGTCCTGGGCCTTCTTCGCGACAGCCTGATCGTACGTCGCCTGGTAGAGCGCCGGGTCGATCTCGCCGACCACGTCGCCTTTCTTGACGTCCTGGCCCTCGGTGAAATTCACCGCGATCAGCTTGCCGTCGACCTGCGAGCGGACGGTCACGGTGTTGAGCGCGCGGATCGCGCCGACGCCGTCAAGATAAACGGGAACGTCCTGGATACGCGGCGTCGCCGCCAGCACTGGTACCGGCAGATCGGGCCGTTGGTTGCGGCCGTTCGCCTGCTGCGGCTGCTGGTGCCAGGTGCTCCAGCCGTAGTAGCCAAGCCCGCCGAGGATCGCCAGCGTGATCAGGGGCATGATGAAGCCGCGCCCGCGCGGCTTCTTCGCCGTTCCCTCCTTCGCGCCTTGCTTCGTATCCGGCTTAAAGAGCATTGACCGGTTTCTCCATCCTCGGCTCCCAGCCGCCGCCGAGCGCCTGATACAGGCTGACGATAGCAAGAAGGCGGGCAAGTTGCGCCTGCGACAGCGCGTCTTCCGCCTGGAACAGGGTCAGTTGCGTGTTGAGCACGGTGACGATGTCGGCGGTGCCGGCGCGCAATTGCTGTTCGGAGAGATCGAATGCGCGGCGGGAGGCGTTGAGGACGTCACGCTGCAATTGCAGCCTGATCGTGGTTTGCTTGATCGAGAACAGCGCGTTATCAACGTCGGCAAAGGATTGAATGATGGTCTTGCGGTAGGTCTGCAGCAGTTCGTCCTGCCGCGCCTTGGCAAACTCGAAATTGCCGAGGATCTTGCCGCCGTCGAAGATCGGCTGCGTCGCGCTGCCAACCAGCTGGAAGAACGCCGCATGCGGCTGAAACAGCGAGACCAGGGCGGAGCTCTGATAGCCGCCATTGCCGGTCAGCTGGATCGTCGGAAAGAACTGCGCGCGGGCATTGCCGATATTCGCCGTCGCCGAGGCGAGCTGCGCCTCCTGCCGACGAATGTCGGGGCGCTGGGTCAAGAGCTCGGACGGCAGACCGGGTGTCACGCGGGGTATAGCGATCCGGTTCAGCGAGCCGCCGAGCACGCGCACGCTCTCCGGCGGCCGCGACACCAGGACTGCAAGCGCATTGACGTTCTGGTCGAGCGTCTGGCGCAGCGGCGGCACCAGTGCCTTCTGGTTTGCGAGCACGCTCTCCTGCTGGGCGACGTCGAGATCGGTACCGGTGCCGGCCTTGCGCCGTTCCCTGACGGCATCGAGGATGCGCTGCGCGCTCGCGATGTTGCGCTGTGACGTCCGGATGCGATCCTGCGAGGCCAGCACCTGGAAGTAAGCGTTAGCGACGCCTGCGAGCGTGGTCAGCGCAACGACGTCGCGATCGAAGCGGTTGGCATTTGCCGTCTCTTCCGCCGTTTGCAGGGCGTCCCGGTTCTGGCCCCAGAAATCGAGCTGGTAGCTTGCGCTCAGCGAAGCCTGGTAGTTGACGACCTCACGGCCGCCATTGGTGAGCCCCGAGGCGGAGGAGCCGGAGGTGCGCGAATAGGCCTCCTGCCCGGTGCCGGAAAGGCTCGGCAGCAGCGCCGCACCCGCCTGCCGCGCCTGCGCGTCAGCCTCGACGATGCGCGACACGGCGGCGGCAATGTCGAGGTTGACGGTCTGCGCCTCCTCCATCAGCTGTGTCAGCTCCGACGAGCGGAAGCTGCGCCACCAATCCAGCGACGGCGGGGCATCCGCCTTGCCCGCGTATTTGTACTGCGTGGGAACGTCGAGCGCGGGATCAGGTAGATCCTGCGTCAACACGCAAGCGCCCGAGCCGGCGGCAAGGCAAACGACCGCAAGCCAGCGCGCCGCACGTCGCGTCCGGGACGTGGCGCCTGGAGACCGCCGCACAGCGATCGCAGGAACATCCTGTGTCACACATACCCCCCGCCGGGCAGATCGAGCCGCCACCGCGCAGCTGGAGTAACCGATTCGCGGCGGCACAGTCGGGGGGCTTTGGACAACTCGTTCACAAGGTGAGGCTTTCTACGGAACCGGACACCCATACTAGCCGGGTGCGGAACAGCGGGACAGTCCCGCAGTTGCGAGATGGTCGCCAAAGTGCGACGATCCCGCGGCGAACAAATTGAAAAAAGTCTCTGTCCTGCAGTACTTTCTTGAATCTCGAAGCCGTTCCGGAGCGCATTCAAGCTTACCAACATTTCATGTGATATTGCCGCCACACCAACTTCAGTGGCTTTAATTCGTCCGTAGCGCTCGCAATCCGGCTTCAGAGCTGGTCGCGAAGCCGGCCGAGCCGGTCCACGAGGTTGTTTACCGTCGAAAATAAACAGGCATTCGTCGTGCCGATATGTCTGCCGGCTTCTGCAGGCTATCCACGCGCGTCGTTATCGACGCGTCCCGCCCAAAGGCGATGAATTGTCGCGAGTGCGCCGACGACGGCCGTAATCTTCCATGTTTTGGCAGAGTCCGACCCGATCTTCCTACTGTTGTCGGCGCCGCGTAGCCCAGCATCATCGGCCATCGTCCCTCGCAAGAATTTCACTGCTTCGACGGGCACTTCCGCCGGTTTCGCCGCAGCGCAAAAGCCTTCCCCTTTGGCCTCCCAAGCACTAGGTTCTGGCCAACCTGATCAACCCCTTTGCCAGTGATTTGCCCAGACATGACCATCAACAACGACGTTGTCGAAGCCATCGGCAACACCCCGCTGATCAAGCTCAAGCGCGCTTCCGAACTGACCGGCTGCACCATCCTGGGCAAGGCCGAATTCATGAATCCCGGCCAGTCGGTGAAGGATCGCGCCGGCAAATGGATGATCCTTGAGGCCGAGAAGCGCGGCGAGCTCAAGCCCGGCGGTCTCGTGGTGGAATCGACCGCCGGCAATACCGGCATCGGCCTTGCGGTCGTGGCCAGCGCCCGCGGCTACCGCACGCTGATCGTGATCCCGGAAACGCAGAGCCAGGAGAAGAAGGATTTTCTGAAGCTGTGCGGCGCCGAGCTGCTGGAATCACCGGCACTGCCCTATTCCAATCCGAACAACTATCAGCATGTCGGCCGCCGCCTCGCCGACGAGTTGCGCAAGACGGAGCCGAACGGCGTGCTGTTCGCCGACCAGTGGAACAACCTCGACAATGCGAAGGCGCATTACGAGTCCACAGGTCCCGAGATCTGGGAGCAGACCGGCGGCAAGATCGACGGTTTCGTCTGCTCGGTCGGCAGCGGCGGCACGCTCGCCGGCACCAGCCGCTTCCTGAAAGAGAAGAGCAAGGACGTCAGGATCGCCTGCGCCGATCCCCATGGCGCCGGCATGTATGAATATTTCAGAACGGGCGATGCCAAGGCGACGCCGGGCGGCTCGATCACCGAGGGCATCGGCCTCAACCGCGCGACCGCAATCGTCGAGAGCGCAAAGGTCGATGACGCTTATCTCATTCCCGATGCGGAAGCAGTTACGGTGATCTACGAACTGCTCCAGCACGAAGGCTTGTGCCTCGGCGGCTCGACCGGCATCAACGTTGCCGGCGCGATGCGTCTCGCAAAACAGCTCGGGCCCGGCAAGACGATCGTCACCGTGCTCTGCGATTCTGGCAGCCGTTACCAGTCGAAGCTGTTCAACGCCGACTTCATGCGCGCCAAGAGCCTTCCGGTGCCTGAATGGCTGGAGAAGCGCAGCAACATCAAGCTGCCGTTCGTCTAGCCCCAAGTCGGCCGCGACGATCCCTGCGACACCCGCGCGAGGCGCTCGTTCGATAGCGAAGGCTTGTTCGCGCGCGTGCGCGGCGGGAGGGGAGCGCCGTAGGAGCCTTCGCTGTCGCCGCTCGGCCAGAACATGAGCGCGAGCATCAGCGCGAGGTTGACGAGCGCGCCGATCGCCGTTGCCTGGTGCTCCTGCCCAATTGCCCAGGCCGGAAACCGGCCCGCGACGACATGGTCGACGATCATGAGCGCGAACCAGGCAGGCACCACGCAGACCGGATCCCAGCCGATGTCGCGGATGCGCATCGATTGCAGCGTGACGGTCGCAACTCCGAAGAACACGATTGCGACCATCATCGCCCAGCTCTTGGTGAGGTCTTCGGGTCGGATCGCGCCGGGCGAGGTGTTGTTCAGCACGGCCATTGCGATTGCAAAGCAGATCGCCGTCATCACGATCGCAAGCGCGACCGTCGCGAGGAAGAAATGCAATCGCCCGAGCCGGGCGTTCAAGCCGAAGACGAAACCGAGCATTAGCGCACCCTTTTTGGCGCCACATGCCCAGAGATAGCTTTCGGAGCCATGAACCTGCACGGTCGCGCAGCGCCGCATGGTTTCCGGAGGACTAAGGTGGCCGGCGCGATTCGAGGCTTCGCTCCACCCGGCACGGTCAGGCGCCCTCGCCGCCTTCCGAGGCCGCAGCACAATAGTTGCGCCAGAACTGGCGGTAACCCGCCTCGACCCTGGCCGTGTAGATTTC
>NZ_JADPIT010000015.1:629728-629821 GCF_023073035.1 Bradyrhizobium sp. 62 | reverse complement strand
GCGAAGACATGGAGCCTGTTGCCGGTCGTGTGCCCGGACACGTCGATCAGGATATCGACCTTGTCAGCCTGAATGCGATCGGCCAGTTCGTCG
>NZ_JADPIT010000015.1:625425-629461 GCF_023073035.1 Bradyrhizobium sp. 62 | reverse complement strand
ACTGCTTTCGTGCGGCCTGCTGAACCGCGAAATCGGCGTCGGAAAGATAGTCGAGAAAGAAGATCTTCCGGCCGATCAAGGACGCATCCGGTACAATGGCCAGCGCCGCATCGAGTAGCTCGATCGCCGATGCGATCTCGCCCTGGTTGGCAAAACAAGCGCTCAGCAGCGCCATCGCGATCGCGGAGCGTGGATATTCCTCCAGCAACGTGGTGCACGCCAGAATCGCTTGCGCCGTGTTTCCCATGGCAAGCGCGACTTGTGCCTTCCCCTGCAGGGCCACCTCGAGCTTGGGCGCAAGCGCAAGGGCCGCATCAAAGTCCGCCGCCGCCTGTTCCAGGCTCGACGCCTCAAGATTGAGCCGTCCACGATTCGCCAAGATCTTCGCCGAACCCGGCCTGATCGCGAGCGCCGCCTCCAGCGCGCCCTTGGCCTCGTCGAAGTTTTTGAGCTCGATATTGACCAAACCTTTGCCGACGAGCGCCTCCACGTTTCGCGGCTGAAACAACAGTGCGCGCTCGAAGCTCTGTTTGGCGCGATCAAGCTGGCGCAGCGCAAGCTCTGCCAGGCCGCGATTGCAGAGCGCATCGGCATGATCGGGCTTCAGCCCGATCGCGCGATCGTACGATTCGATAGCCTGCTCGACGCGGTTGAGATGCAACAAGGTATTGCCGAGGTTGGCCAAGGCCATGGGGAAGCTCGGCTTCAACGCGATGGCCCTCTCCAAGGACGTACGCGCTTCCTCATACTCCCCAAGCGCGAAATGCGTGGCTCCCAAATCGGAAAATGCCTGTGCCGAGCGTGGGTCGACCGTCACGGCATATTTGAGCGCCTGTTTCGCTGCCTCGAAGTGTCGGCTCGCGAATGCGCCCAAGCCAAGCAGGTGCAAGGCGCCGAAATGCTCCGGAAGTTCATTGAGGATCTGGCGGCAGAGCGCCTCGGTCTCCGCATACCGGCCCTGGCCATAGGCCGTATTCGCGGTCGAAATGATCGCGTCCGCCTGCTTTTTCAATTTCTTCTGCAACCGCGCGTTCTGGAACGCGCGTGCGCCGGCGCCGCTGCTCTGCAAGGATTCTCTCCGGAGGATGCCCGGGAGGATTCTAGCTGATTCGCGGCCAAGGCCCGTCCGGTTTAGGCGGCCCGGCAATCTCCGGAAGATGCCGGTGCTCAACGCAGGCCTCGCCTACGCAACGCCGCCGTCACTCGAGGTGGCGGCACAATAGTCGCGCCAGAACTTTCGGTAACCCACCTCGAGCTCGCGCGTGTAGGTCTCGACATTGCCCGCGGGCGAAACCGCGATCCGAGCCGGCAAATCCGCGCGCAATCTCGCCAGATACTCGGGCTGTGACGCAAATTTGCGGGCGATCTCGACATAGCCATCGTCATCTTCCGCGACCCAGTCGCCGAGGCCGACGGCGGTCACGATGGAGGCGCCAGCACGCGAGGAGGCACCGTTGCCGAGCTTGGCAACGACGGGAACGCCCTTGTAGAGAGATTCCCAGGTGCTGATGCCGCCATTTTGCGGGAACGTGTCGAAGGAAATATCGACTTGGGCGAAAGCCGCCAGATGGTCGTCGCGCGAGGTGGTGCCGAGGCAGGTGAGGCTCTCTTCGACAACACCCTGCGCCAGGAAACGCGCGATCAGGCTATCGCGCAGCAGCGGATCATCGAGCAGACCATGCTTGAGGATGATCTTCGATCCCGGCAGCTCCCGCATGATGCGCGACCAAACACGGATCGCATCATCCGAGATTTTGTAAATGCGGTTGAACACACCGAAAGTGACGTAGCCGTTGCGGAGCATCGGCAGCTCTGAGGGCTGCAGATCCGAGACTGGTTCAATCGTGATCAGGCACGGCAGATCGTAGATTTTCTCGGCAAACAGATGCCGAACCGACGGCGGAATGAAAATGGGATCCGCGAGCACGTAGTCCATGGTCGGCATGCCCGTGCCTGTCGCGTGTCCGAAGCCAGTGGCCTGGATCGGGGCCGGCTTCCGAGCGAAAGTCAGCAGCCTGTTTCCGGTCGTGTGCCCCGAAACGTCGATCAGGATGTCGACATTGTCCGCCTGGATACGATCGGCGAGCTCGTCATCCGAAAGCCCCCAGGCTTCGACCCAGACGTCCGCCAACGATTTGAACATGGCGGTGTACTCGTCCCCGCCCGGCCAGGAATAGTAGCAGATGATTTCGAATTTGGTGTGATCGTGATGGCGCAGCACCGGCAGCAGCGTGAGCCCCGCGGAGTGCTGCCGGAATTCGGCAGCGACATAGCCGACCACGATCCGCTTCTCCGGATCCAGCGGCCGCTTCGGCAGCTCCCTTCGCGGCTGTTTGGAGCCGATCTGGTCCCACCAGGATTTTCGCACCGCCTGCTGGACCACGAAATCGGCCTCGGCGCGGTAGTCCTCCAGGAAGATCTTTCCTCTGATCGCATCCCCATAATCCGGCCGGAGCGCCAGCGCACGATCGAGATATTCGATCGCGGCGTCCATGTCCCCCTGGTTCGAATACGAGAAGCCCATCAGCGCCAGCCCCATCTCGGAGCGCGGATTTTGCTCGATCAGGGCCGCTGCGGCCGCCATCGCCTGCGCGGTCTTTCCCATGACGAGGCAGGTCTGGGCCTTGCCGCGCAGAGCCAGCTCGAGCTTGGGCGAGATCGCAAGCGCCGCCTCGAAATCCGCAAGCGCGGGCTCCAGGCGCTGCAACTCGTAACTGAGCCGCCCGCGTTGGGCTACGATCCTCGGCGAGCCGGGCTTGATCGCGAGCGCCATGGCAAACTTGGCGGCCGCCTCGTCGTGGTGCCGCAGCTCCATGGCGACCATGCCGCTGCCGACGATGGCCTCGGCGTGACGGGGCTGAAACAGCAGGGCCCTGTCGAAGCTTTCCTTGGCGCGCATGATCTGTCCAAGCACAACTTCGACCATGCCGCGATTGCAGAATGCATCGGCATAATCCGGCTTGATCTTGATGGCGCGCTCATGCAGCTCGAGCGCCTGTTCGTACTGCCCCAGATGCATCAGCGTGTTGCCGAGGTTGGTCAGCGCGACCGCAAAATTCGGCTTTAGCGCGATGGCCCTCTCCTGGCACCGCCGCGCCTCCTCGTAATTGCCGAGGTCGAAATGCACGGTGGCGAGGTTGTTGTGGGCATCATGCAGTCGCGGATCGAGTGCAATCACGCGCTCGAGCAGCTGTTGCGCCTCCTCCAGGCGGCGACCGTCATGCGCGCACATGCCGAGCAGGTGCATCGCGTCGACATGATCGGGCAGCGCCTTCAGGATATCCCGGCAGAGTGCTTCGGTCTCGGCATATCGACCCCGGCCATAGGCGCTAGCCGCGGCGGAGAGGACGGCGTCGGCCTGCTTCATCAATTTCTTCTGCAATCGCGCGTTCTGAAATGCGCGCGCGCCGGCGCCGCTGGTCTGCAAGGTGTCTCTCCGAGGGATAGCCCGGCGAGAGTCTAACTGATTCGCAGGCCTGGCCGGCCGGTCAGCCGGCGCGGTGATACCCCGGGATTTCCCGGGGCTCAGCGGCCCGGCGCCGCTGGCCTCCTACGCACGTCGCCGCCCTTCGAAGCCGCGGCGCCATAGTCGCGCCAGAACTGGCGATAAGCCGCTTCGACCTCGCGCGTGTAAATTTCGACGTTGCCGGCGGGCGAAGCCGCGATCCGAGCCGGCAAGTCCGCGCGCAGCTTCGCCAGATGCGCCGGCTGTGCCGCATATTTGGATGCGATCGCGGCATAGCCCTCGTCATTATCGGCGACCCAGTCATTGAGACCGACCGCAGCCACGATCGACCCGCCGGCGCGCGACGATGCACCGTTGCCGAGCTTGGCTACGACCGGCACGCCCGCATAGAGCGATTCCCAGGTGCTGACGCCGCCGTTTTGCGGGAACGTGTCGAGCGATATGTCGATGTTCGCAAACGCCAGCAGATGCTCGTGGCGCGGCGACGAGCCCAGGCAGGTGACATTCTCCTCGGCAATGCCCTGTGCTACGAACCGCGCGACCAGGCTGTCGCGCAGCATGGGATCGTCG
>NZ_JADPIT010000015.1:625172-625415 GCF_023073035.1 Bradyrhizobium sp. 62 | reverse complement strand
CCCAGGCAGGTGACATTCTCCTCGGCAACGCCCTGTGCCACGAACCGCGCGACCAAATTGTCGCGCAGCATGGGATCGTCAAGCAGGGTATGCTTGATGATGATCTTCGAACCCGTCACTTTCCGCATCACTTTCGACCAGACTCGGATGGCTCCATCCGAGATCTTGTAGATGCGGTTGAATACGCCGAAGGTCACATGGCCGTTGCGGAGCATGGGAAGCTCCGAGGGCGGCACATCCAGG
>NZ_JADPIT010000015.1:624867-625162 GCF_023073035.1 Bradyrhizobium sp. 62 | reverse complement strand
GCTTGATGATGATCTTCGAACCCGTCACCTCGCGCATCACTTTCGACCACACCCGGATGGCCTCGTCCGAGATCTTGTAGATGCGGTTGAACACGCCGAAGGTCACATGGCCGTTGCGGAGCATGGGCGGCTCCGATGCAGGTAGATCCAAAATGGGATCGATCGTGATCAGGCACGGCAGGTCGTAGACCTTTTCAGCCAGCAGATGGCGCGCCGATTGCGGAATGAAGACCGGATCCGCGAGCACGTAGTCCATAGTCTGAAGGCCCGTGCCCGTGGCGTGACCAAACCCCGA
>NZ_JADPIT010000015.1:624556-624800 GCF_023073035.1 Bradyrhizobium sp. 62 | reverse complement strand
CCGACATCTGCCAGGCGTCGACCCAGACGTCCGCCGAGGATCTGAATGCGGCGGTGATCTCATCTCTTACCGGCGAGCACGAATAGCAGACGATCTCGAACCTGGCGTGGTCATGGTGGCGCAGCACTGGCAACAGAGCGAACGCTGCCGAGTGATGCCAAAATTCGGCAGCAACATAGCCGACCACGATCCGCTTGTCGGGATCAAGCTGCCGGGGGGCAAGAATCCTTCGCGGCAACTTCGA
>NZ_JADPIT010000015.1:624292-624546 GCF_023073035.1 Bradyrhizobium sp. 62 | reverse complement strand
CGATCGTGATCAGGCACGGCAGGTCGTAAACCTTTTCAGCCAGCAGATGTCGCGCCGATTGCGGAATGAAGATGGGATCGGCGAGCACATGGTCCATGGTCTGAAGGCCCGTACCAGTGGCGTGACCAAACCCCGTGACCTGGATCGGGGCCGGCTTGCGGGCGAAGACATGGAGCCTGTTGCCGGTCGAATGCCCGGACACGTCGATCAGGATATCGATCCCGTCGGCCTGGATACGATCGGCCAACTCGTCA
>NZ_JADPIT010000015.1:622728-624282 GCF_023073035.1 Bradyrhizobium sp. 62 | reverse complement strand
CCGACATCTGCCAGGCGTCGACCCAGACATCCGCCATCGACCTGAACTCGTCCGTTATCTCATCCCGTACCGGCGAGCACGAATAGCAGACGATCTCAAAACTGGCATGATCATGATGGCGCAGTACCGGTAACAGAGCGAATGCTGCGGAGTGGTTCCTGAATTCGGAAGCGACGTATCCGATCAATATCCGCTTGTCCGGATCGAGCGTGCGGGGCGCCAACGCCCTTTGCGGCAATCTGGCGCCGATCGCGTCCCACCACTGCTTTCGTGCGGCCTGCTGAACCGCAAAATCGGCGTCGGGGAGATAGTCCAGAAAGAAGATCTTGCGCCCGATCAAGTCCGCATAATCAGGCGCGATTGCCAGCCCCGCGTCGAGATGTTCGAGCGCAGTCGCGATGTCTCCCTGGCTCGCATAGCAGGAAGCCAGAAGCGCAATTCCGATGTCGGACCGCGGATTTTCCTCGAGCAACGTCTTGACCGCCGCAATCGCTCCGGCCGTGTTGCCCCTGACAAGGTTGACTTGCGCCTTTCCCTGCAAGGCCACTTCGAGCCTTGGCGAAAGCTCCAGCGCCCCATCAAAGTCCGCGAGCGCCTGCTCCAGCCGCGACAGATCGAGATTGAGCCGTCCGCGCTGCGCCAGAATTTTCGGCGAATCCGGCTTGATCGCGAGCCCTGCCGCGATCGCCGCGGCCGCCTCTTCGTAGTGCCGGAGCTCGATGCATACCATGCCCTTGCCCGCGATCGCTTCCGCGTGGCGCGGCTGAAAAGCGAGGGCGCGATCGAAACTCCCCTTGGCGCGCTGGAACTGACCTTCGATCAGCTCCGCCATGCCCCGATTGCAAAATGCATCGGCATAGTCCGGCTTCAGCCTGATAGCGCGTTCGTGCAGCTCGATAGCCTGCTCGGCGAGGCCCATGTGCAGCAGCGTATTGCCCAGATTGGTCAAGGCGATCGGAGAATTCGGCTTCAGCGCAATCGCCTTCTCCTGGCATGCGCGAGCGTCCTGAAACTTCTGGAGGGTGAAATACACTGCCCCGAGATTACCATGGGCATCAGGCGAACGCGGATCGAGCGCCGTCGCGCGCTCGAGCAGTTGTTGCGCCTCGTCCAGCCGCCCGCCATCATACGCGCGCAGGCCGAGCAGGTGAGCGGCGTCGAAATGATCCGGAACCTCCGTCAAAATCCGGCGGCAGAGTGTCTCGACTTCCGCGTGTCGGCCCTGCCCGAGTGCCTGAACCGCGGCGGACATGAGCGCGTCCGCCTGCTTCTTCAATTTCTTTTGCAACCGCGCGTTCTGGAATGCGCGCGCGCCGGCGCTGCTCTGCAAAGTCTCTCTCCGGAGGATGGCCCGAAAAGAGGTTGGCCGATTCGCATGGTGCCAAGCTGGCGGATCGGCTGGACCCGCGACGCCAACGGATTGCAGACGCTCAGCGCAGGATCTGGCTCAGAAACAGTTTCGTGCGGGCGTGCTGCGGGGCCGCGAAGAACTCTTTGGGCGTGTTGGCTTCGATGATCTGGCCCGCGTCCATGAATACCACGCGGTTGGCGACC
>NZ_JADPIT010000015.1:589860-622718 GCF_023073035.1 Bradyrhizobium sp. 62 | reverse complement strand
CGCGGGCAAAGCCCATCTCGTGGGTGACCACCAGCATGGTCATGCCCTCCTCGGCGAGGTCGACCATGGTGTCCAGCACCTCCTTGACCATTTCGGGGTCGAGCGCCGAGGTCGGCTCGTCGAACAGCATCACCTTCGGGTTCATCGTCAGCGCGCGGGCGATCGCGACGCGCTGCTGCTGACCGCCGGACATCTGTCCCGGAAATTTGTTGGCCTGGTGCGGGATCTTGACCCGCTCCAGAAACTTCATTGCCGCTGCCTCGGCGTCCTTCTTGGGGATGTTGCGCACCCAGATCGGCGCCAACGTGCAATTGTCCAGCACAGAGAGGTGCGGAAACAGGTTGAAGCTCTGGAACACCATGCCGACTTCGCGCCGCACCGCGTCGACGTGCTTCAGGTTCGGCCCGAGCTCGATGCCATCAACGACGATCTCGCCTTCCTGAAACTCCTCGAGCGCGTTGATACAGCGGATCAGCGTCGACTTGCCGGAGCCGGAGGGGCCGCAGATCACGATGCGCTCGCCCTTCTCGACCGCAAGGTCGATGTCGCGCAGCACGTGAAACTCGCCGTACCATTTGTTCAGGCCGGATATCTTGACGATGGGGTCGGACATGGTGACCTCGATCAGTTGCGGCGGTGAGCGTTGAGGCGGTGCTCGACGAAGAGCGAGTAGCGCGACATTCCAAAGCAGAAGATGAAGTAGATGATCCCGGCGAAGGCGAACCCGGTGAACGCGGTCGACGGCGACGACCATTTAGGATCCGAGAACGACGCCCGCAGCGAGCCCAAGAGATCAAACAGCGCCACGATCGAGACCAGCGATGTGTCCTTGAACAGCGAGATGAAGCTGTTGACGAGGTTCGGAATGACGTGGCGCAGCGCCTGCGGCAGAACGATCAGCGAGGTCGTCTTCCACCAGGACAGCCCCAATGCCGCGGCCGCCTCGCCCTGCCCGCGCGGGATGGCGGCCAGCCCGCCGCGGACGTTCTCGGCCTGATAGGCGCCGGTGAACAGCGAAATTCCAATCAGCGCACGCACCAACCCGTCGACCGTGAAATTGCCCGGGAGAAACAGCGGCAGCATGTAAGTGGCGAAGAACAGGACGGTGATCAGCGGCACGCCGCGCCAGAACTCGATGAAGGCTATCGAGAAGATCCGGATCAGCGGAATGGTCGAGCGGCGGCCAAGCGCCAGCGCAATGCCGATCGGCAGCGAGGTGACAATGCCGGTAACAGAGACCACCAGCGTCACCAGAAGCCCGCCCCACAGGTTGGTCTGCACGATCGGCAGTCCGCCGTGATCGAGCCCCATCAGCTTGATCACGATTGCGATGGCGACGAAGGTGGCGATGCTGGACGTCAGGGCCCGCCCCCCGGTGCGGAGGCCGCCGCCGAGAACGAAGGCGATCAGGGAGACGATCGCGGCGGTGATGGCGAAATCGGCCCAGATCGACTGGCCTGTCCCGTGCAGCTGATCTCGCAGCCAGGTCAGCGGAAAGATCAGCCAGTAGATCAGGTTACCCACGAGCACGATGACATTGCCGACGACCCACAACACCGGTGCGGCAGAGGACGTCTTGCCGAGACTGAGCAGAGCCTGCCCGGCGCCGATGATGCTGTCGTCGAATAATTGCAGCAGGTCAGCGGTCCAGCTCAGGCCAAATCCCTTGATGCCGCCGCCATGCAGCAGAAAGAATGCAACCACTGGAAACGCAAAAAAGAACAGGCCTGCGTTCAATCCTTTCGAGGGCAGCCGCGGAATGAGCAACGGCACCAACAGAACCACTGACAGGACGAGCGTGAGGTCGACCCGCCAGCGTTCGGCTTCGGGGTAGAAGCCGTAGATCAGTTGCGGCAGCTTGGCCTGGATGTAGGGCCAGCAGGCACCGACCGCAAAGCCGGCGTTCTCGGCGAGGCAGGCGGTGCGATCCTTGCCGGTCCAGACTGCGTCGACCATCAGGAATTTGACGGAAGGAATGACGGTGAACCACAGCAGCAAGGCGCCGACGATCGTGAGCAGGATGTTGGTCGGCGAGTTGAACAGGCGCGTCCGTACCAGGCCGACGAAGCCCGTGGTCTTCACCGGCGCGGGACGCTCATCGAGAAGATCCTGGCGGACGAAACTGGACGAGCTGATATCGCTCATGCGCCGAGACTCCGGCTGATGCGCCAACCGTAGACGCTCATGACGGCGCTGGTGATCAGCGAGATCAGGAGATAGACGCCCATCGTCATGGCGATGATCTCGATGGCCTGCCCGGTCTGACTCAGCGACGTGCCGGCGAACACGGAGACGAGGTCGGGATAGCCGATCGCGACGGCCAGCGACGAATTCTTGGTGAGGTTGAGGTACTGGTTGGTCAGCGGCGGAACGATGACGCGCATCGCCTGTGGCACGACCACCAGGCGCAGCGTAGTGCCGCGGCTCAGGCCCAGTGACGACCCCGCCTCCATCTGCCCGCTATGGACGGAGAGGATGCCCGCACGCACGATCTCGGCGATGAAGGCGGCCGTATAGGTCGACAAGGCCAACGTGAGCGCCACGAACTCCGGGATGATGCGCGAGCCGCCGGCGAAATTGAAGCCCTTGAGCTGCGGCAGCTCGAAGGTGAAGGGCAGACCCGCTACCAGCATGGTGACGAGCGGCAGTCCGAACAGCAGCCCCAGCACATAGGGCCAGATCCGGATCACCTGACCGCGCTGGAACAGCGCCCGGCGCGCATGGATGCGCAGCGCCACCGAAGCCACGATGCCGAGCGCCAGCACCACAAGAAACGCCTCGAATCCGCTCTCGCCGATCGGGCGGGGAATGACGAGACCGCGATTGCTGACGAAAGCGATGCCGAGCAGCGAAATGCTTTGTCGTGGATTGGGCAAGGCCGCGAGCACCGCCAGGTACCAGAACAGGATCTGAAACAGCACCGGCAGGTTGCGGATGATCTCGACATAGATTTCGCCAATGCGCGCGAGCAGCCAGTTGGGCGACAGCCGGCACAGCGCGACAATGAAGCCGATCACGGTGGCGAACACGATGCCCACCACCGAGACCACGAGCGTGTTGAGGAGCCCGACCAGGAATACGCGCAGGAACGTGTCTGAGCCGGTATACGAGATCAGCGTCTGATTGACGTCGAAACCGGCGTTGTTCGCGAGGAAGCCGAAGCCGGCCGCAATGTGCTGGTTCTCGAGGTTGGCGCGGGCGTTGGAGACGATTTCATAGGCAATCCAGCCCAGGACCGCAGCGAAGGCAAACTGGACGGCGATGCCGTTCCAGCCTGTCTTGCCTCCCAGCACGCGCCTGATCTTCAGCGCGATCTGGGGCGGGGGTTTGCGAGCCTCGATGCTCATCGCCGCGAGCGCGGATCAGGCGGGGTCAGCGGATCGGCGGCGCGTACTGGAGACCGCCCTTGTTCCAGAGATTGTTGAGACCCCGATTGATACCAAGCGGCGAGCCTGCGCCGACGTTGCGGTCGAACACCTCGCCGTAATTGCCGACGGCCTTCACGATGCGCACCACCCAGTCCTTGCTCAGGCCGAGCTGTTCACCGAAATTGCCGTCGGTACCGAGGACGCGCTTCAACTCCGGATTTTCCTGTTTCGTCTTCTCGTCGACGTTCTTCGCGGTCACGCCGAGTTCTTCGGCGGTGATCATGGCAAACAGCGTCCATTTCACGATGTCGAACCATTGGTCGTCGCCGTGGCGCACCATTGGTCCGAGCGGCTCTTTCGAGATGATTTCCGGCAGCACCATGTGATCGCCGGGATTGGCAAGCTTCAGGCGGTTGGCGTACAGGCCCGACTGGTCGGTGGTGAAGACGTCGCAGCGCCCGGCCTCGTAGGCCTTGACCGTCTCGTCGTTGGTGCCGAACGCGATCACCTCGTACTTCATGTTGTTGGCCTTGAAGTAGTCGGCGAGATTCTGCTCGGTGGTGGTGCCGGTCTGGACGCAGACCGAGGCGCTGTTGAGCTCGAGCGCCGAGTTCACCTTGAGCGACTTCTTCACCATGAAACCTTGCCCGTCATAATAGGTCACGCCGGTGAAGTTGGCGCCGAGCGAGGTATCGCGCGAGATGGTCCAGGTGGTGTTGCGCGACAGCACGTCGACTTCGCCGGATTGCAGCGCCGTGAAGCGGTCCTTGGCGGAGAGCGGCACGTATTTGACCTTGGTCGGATCGTTGAAGATCGCCCCGGCGATCGCGCGGCAAACATCGACGTCAAGCCCGGTCCAGTTGCCCTTGTCGTCCGGCGAGGAGAAGCCGGGCAGACCCTGACTGACACCGCAGGACAGCATGCCCCGGTCCTTGACGGTCTTGAGCGTTTGCGCATGGGCGGCTTGGGCAGTCAGGCCGGCGGCGAGAGCGAGAGTGAGAGCCAGGGTTACGCGTTTCATGGGCTTTGGGCCTTTCAAAGTCGTCTCAAGGTCAGGAACGTTGTCTTTGCGATCGTCTCTGCCAGGGCTAGCCGTATCAAGACCAGCCCTGCAAGAGTCGTGCTGGAAAACCTTGCCGATCACCCGCCGATCCCGGGAGGCCTTGCCTTAATCCTCGCCGAAAGGCGCCCGCCGTTATGGCTGTGGCGCTAGGTCCGGTCAGGCGATGGATCGAAGGTCGCGGCAGGCCCCTCAACATGCGGCGACTGAATAGCACCTGCGATAACAGAACGACTGGCGTGCCGGGTCAAGGGGTTGACGGGACTCTTCTGTGTTCTGTTATTAACGACAGCGGCCTTTCGGCCAGCCCGCCGGCGCATCGCGCCTCGTGGAAACGCGCTTTTGAAAGCAGACGCATGGATTCCTCACACCCGTCCGAGCAGCACGCCGAGACCCGCCTGGTCACCTCCGGCCGCGACACCAAGGCGCAGAAGGGGTTCGTCAACCCGCCCGTCTTCCACGGCTCGACCGTGCTCTATCCGACCGCCGAGGACCTGCACGCCCATCGCGGCGAGTTCCAGTACGGCCGGCACGGCACGCCGACGACCCGTGCGTTCCAGGAGACCCTGATGGCGCTGGAGGGGCCGCAATGCGCCGGCGTCGGCATCGTGCCGTCGGGGCTGTCGGCGATCTCGACCACCCTGCTCTCGGTGCTGAAGGCCGGCGACCACATCCTGGTCTGCGACAACGTCTATCGGCCCTCGCGCAATTTCTGCAACGGCATGCTCACCCGCTACGGCGTCGAGACCACCTACTTCAATCCGATGATCGGCGCCGGCATCGACAAGCTGTTCAGGCCCAACACATGCGCCGTTCTGGTCGAGGCGCCCGGCTCGCAGTCGTTCGAGATGCCGGACATCCGCGCCATCGCCGAGGTCGCGCATGGGCGCGGCGCGCTCGTCATCGACGACAACACCTGGGCCACGCCGCTCTATCACCGTTCGCTCGAACAGGGCGTCGACATCAGCATGCAGGCCGCCACCAAATATATCGGCGGCCATTCCGACATCATGTTCGGCACCATCTCGGCTAATGCCAAGGCCTGGCCGCAGATCGCCGAAGGCATCCGCCTGCTCGGCGTTTGCGCCGGTCCCGATGACGTGTTCCTGGCACTGCGAGGCCTGCGTACGCTATCGGTGCGGCTGGCGCAGCATCATCGCTCCGGACTCGACATGGCGCACTGGCTTGCGAGCCGTCCCGAGGTCGCGCGCGTGCTGCATCCGGCGCTCGAGACCGATCCGGGCCATGCGATCTGGAAGCGCGACTTCACGGGCGCGTCGGGCCTGTTCAGCATCGTCCTGAAACCGGCGCCGCAGAAGGCGGTCGACACCATGCTCGATACGCTCAAACTGTTCGGCATGGGCTTCTCCTGGGGCGGCTTCGAGAGCCTGGTGATTCCCTTCGATTGCGACGCCTATCGCACCGCGACCAAGTGGGCGCCGGGCGGCCCCACTCTGCGTCTGCATATCGGGCTCGAAAGCGTCGACGACCTCAAGGCCGACCTCGATCGCGGCTTCGCTGCCCTAAAGGCAGCAATGTGAGCCTGCTCACAAGGCATCGCGCCGCGGGACGCGCTAACGCGCGCCGGGGGAACGTGCAGAACCCGCAAACGTTAACGCCGACGCGCCAACAAATGGTTTGAACCTCAAGCATTTGGCGCTAGCCTCACCAATCGACTCCAATCCGGACTCGGAGCATGGGAACGTTGGTACTGCTCGATCTGATGGGCGGCGTGGCGCTGTTGCTGTGGGGCCTGCACATGGTCCACAGCGGGATTCTGCGCGCCTTTGGCCCGGACCTGCGACGGCTGCTCGGCAAGGCGCTTGGCAATCGCTTCAACGCGTTTGCCGCCGGTCTCGGGCTGACGGCGCTGCTCCAGAGCAGCACCGCGACCGCGCTGCTCACGAGCTCGTTCGCAGCCGAGGGCCTGCTCAGCCTGGTCACCGCGCTCGCCATCATGCTCGGCGCCAATGTCGGCACGACGTTGATCGTGCAGGTGCTGTCGTTCAACATCGCCGCCGTCGCGCCGGTCCTGTTCGTGCTCGGACTGGTCGCCTTCCGCGTGGGTCCGCGCTCGCGGATCAAGGACGTCGGCCGTGTCTTGATCGGTCTCGGACTGATGCTGCTGTCGCTGCACATCCTGCTCGACACGCTGGCGCCGGCCGAGAACGCACCGGGCGTCCGCGTCGTGATGTCCTCCATCACGGGCGATCCCGTTCTGTGCATCGTGATCGCGGCGCTCGTCACTTGGGCGGTGCATTCGAGCGTCGCCAGCGTGCTGCTGATCATGTCACTCGCCTATTCGCAGTTCATCTCGCCTTACGCGGCGCTCGCACTGGTGCTTGGCGCCAATCTCGGCAGCGCCATCAATCCCGTGTTCGAAGGCGCCAAGCGTGACGATCCCGCCAGCTATCGCCTGCCGGTGGGCAATCTCGTCAATCGCGTGATCGGGATCGCCCTGGTCCTACCCTTCCTGGGCCCGATCGCCGAGCACATGCACGCCTGGCAGCCGGATCTCGCCAGGATGACTGCGGCGTTCCATATCGCCTTCAACGTCGGCACCGCCATTATCTTCATCGGCCTGCTCGACACCATGTCGCGCCTGTTGACCCGGCTCCTGCCCGATCGTGTGCAGGAGGCCGATCCGGCCCGGCCGCGCTATCTCGACGAGACCGCGCTAGAATCGCCGTCGCTGGCGCTGGCCGATGCCGGCCGCGAAACCCTGCGCATGGGCGATCTCGTCGAGATCATGCTGCGCAAGGTGATGGCGGCGATGATGAGCGGCGACCGCGCGCTGGTCGACCAGGTCTCGAAGATGGACAACATCGTCGACGGTCTCGACGAAGCCATCAAGCTCTACGTGACGAAACTCATGCGGGGCAGCCTCGACGAGAGCGAGGGCCGGCGCGCGATGGAGATCATTTCCTTCGCCATCAATCTGGAGCATATCGGCGATATCATCGACAAGAGCCTGAGCGAGCTCGCGACCAAGAAGATCAAGCGCCGCTTCCAGTTCTCGCCCGAGGGCGCCGAGGAGCTCGCCGCCTTCCACAAGCGCACGATGGATTCGCTGCGCATCGCCTTCGGCGTCTTCATGTCGGGCGACGCCAACGAGGCACGCAAGCTGCTGGTGGAGAAGACGGCGCTGCGCAACACCGAGCTTGCCGCCGTCGAGCGCCACCTCGACCGCCTGCGCGAGGGCCGCCCCGAGACCATCGAAACCACGTCGCTGCATCTCGACGTGCTGCGGGACCTGCGCCGCATCCACTCGCATATCTGCTCGGTCGCCTATCCCGTGCTCGACGCGGCCGGCGAGCCCCATCGCAGAACCGAGACGGAGACCGCTGCCCTGCCTGCGACAGGCGCGGCGTCAGCGCTGCCGCGCTAGTCGCCTTGGATCAGCGCTCCAGCGTCTTTGACGCCCGGCCGCGGTTCTTCACGATCAGCATGATGTTGCGAATATAGATGACGGTCGCCAGCGCCTGGCCGAGGATGATCACGGGTTCGCGCTTGACGACGCCATAAACCAGCGTCATCAGCCCGCCGCCCATGGAGCAGAACCAGAACGCCATCGGAACCACGCTGTTGCCGGCGCGCTCGCTCGCGATCCACTGCACCAGGAAGCGTGCGGTAAAGAACAGCTGCGCGACGAGGCCGAACGCGAGCCAGAAGTCGAACTTGGCCACGAAGACGTCGTAGAAATAATTGCTCAGCGCCTGACCGTATTGGATGATCATGCCTTCACCTCAGTCACATCCGGCGTCGGCTTCTTGCGGCGGATCAGCCACCACACGCCCACGAGATCCATGATGCCGATCCACAGCCGGTCGAAGAAACCGTAGTTTGACACGCCGGAGCGGCGCGGCCGGTCGATCACGTCGACATAGGCGATCTCGTAGCCCTCGCGGCGCACCAGCGCCGGCAAAAAGCGATGCAGCCCGTCGAAATAGGGCATCATCAGGAACACCTCGCGCCGGAACGCCTTCAGGCCGCAGCCGGTGTCGCGCGTACCGTCCTTCAGGATCGCGTTGCGGACGCCGTTGGCGACGCGCGACTGGAATTTCTTGAAGCCGGTATCCTTGCGGCCGACGCGTTGTCCGGCGGCGAGTCCGACCTTGCTTCCGTTCTCGACGGCCGCGATCAAGTCCGGCAGGAAGGCCGGATTGTTCTGCCCGTCGCCGTCGAGCGTCGCCACGATCGCGCCGCGTGCCGCACGCACGCCGCTGCGCACGGCCGCGGATTGGCCGCCTGATTTGGCATGGCGCAGTTGGCGCAGATTGTCCCGCTGCTTCATGACCGCGCAGAGCCGTTCGCCGGTCGCGTCGGTCGAACCGTCATTGACGTAGATGATCTCATAGGCCCAGCGGCCGTCGAGCGCCGCGCCGATCTCCTCGATCAGCGGCACAATGTTGTCGGCTTCGTTGCGCACGGGAACGACGATGGAAACCGAGGGCTGGAAAACCGAAGGCTGGGACGACAAATCGAAGCTCGTGGTTGGAATTGGCTTGGCTCGGGAACCGGCGGGCCCGGCAGGCAGCCGCTTTTATGGGGCGGATGCCCCGTGGGCAACCCTTTTGAGGCGGCCCGAGACCGCCCCTGCAAGAGGCACAATGGTGCCGTCGGCACGGATGGCAAAGCCGAGCCTGCGGGCCGCGAACCAGTAGCGCACCGCCATGGCGCCGACCATGCCGACCAGGGCGCCGGCCACCACGTCGCTCGGGTGATGCGCGAGCAGCACCAGTCGCGTCAGCAGGATCACGATCGCGTAAGTGAACATGAATACGCGCAGGCGCGGCCATAGCGCCGAGACGGCGAACGCCAGTGCGAACGCCGTCACCGCATGACCCGACGGCAGACTGGCATAGGCCCCCGTCCCCTCGAATGGGATGAAGTTGAACGGATTGGCTTTGCCGCCGACGAACGGACGTCCTCGACCGATGAGATATTTCAGGATCTCGGCGACGAATATCGGCACGGCAACAGACAGAAACATGAACTGCAGCCGCGTGCCGAGGCCGAGCAGCAACGCGCGGCTTCTGCCGCGCAATCCCGCCGCAACCAGCGCCAGCACCACCAGCCCGCCCCCGAGCACGGAGAGCACATACTCGTCCTTGCCGAAATCGGTCAGGATGCGGATCGGCCACAGGCCCGGCGTGCCGCGCGCCGGCATCAGCTGGATCTCGGTCAGGTCGAACACGACCATCAGCGCGATGACCAGGGCTGCACCTGCCGCACTGAGCCATAGCGAATGCCGCGCCAGCTTTCGCGCGGCCTCGGCGCGGCGCGAATGCGAGGGCGTACGCACGAGCTGCGCCAGGGCGCGCCCCGACAGCGTGAGCAATTGCGCGGGATAGCTCGCGCGCGGCGCGATGTCGGTGGGTGCCGACATCCTACTCGGTGCCTTCCGAGCGGAAGATCGAGATCGAGATCGCACGCCCTTGGGAGAAATTGTAGCCGTCGATGCGCGTACCAACCTTGTAGCGCAGCCCGATCGCCTCGGCGCGCTGCACGAAGCCGCGCTCCGAACGCTGCTCGATCAGCGCGAAACGGCAACTCCCCTGCCGCAGGAAATCCGCCGCGCCCGAACCGTCGGTGAGCACCGTCTGCGTGCCCGTCAGGAAGACGAGGCTTGGCTCGTGATAGCCGGCCGCGGCCGCCTTCGGGCCGACGCAGGTGACGTTGCGAAGCGCGCGTGCGATCTCGATGCTGGGAAACACCGGCGTCAGCGACGGCAGCACGATGCCGTAGACCGTCACTGCGAGCATCAGGGCTGCGACCAGCGCGTTGAGCAGCGAGCGCTCGGCGTGATTGTTGTCGTGGAGCCACCAGGCGAACAGGCCGAAGATCAGCGAGGCCGCGATGAACGGCCACGCCACGAAGGCCGGTTGCCGCGTCAGCATCACCGCGCCGACGACCGCGATGATCGAGCCGCCAACGGGGATCGCGAACCACCAGGCCGAGCCGCGCATCAGCCAGGACCAGGACAGCACGCGCCGCTCCAGCGCGCCCGCGGTGAGGATCGCGATCGCAGGGTACAGCGGCAGCACGTAATGCGGCAGCTTGGTCAGCACCACCTCGAACACGATCCAGGACGGGACCAGCCAGGCCAGCAGGAATTGCGCGCCGGGCTCGCGCCGCGCGCGCCAGACCGCGGGCGCGGCCATCGCGGCGAGCGGCGCGCCGGGCCAGAACGTGATCCAGAACAGCACCAGGTACAGTCCGGGCGGCGCGCCGTGGGATTCCTGCGCGCCCAACTTGCTCAACATGTCGCCGCCGACGGAATCGGCGAAGAAGGCATCGCCCGCGCGCCAGAAGATCGCGACGAACCAGGGCAGCACCAGCACCAGCATCCACATCAGGCCCCAAAGCGGGCGCAGCTTCCATAGCCAGGAGGCATCGCGGTCCTGGATCGCGAGCGCGACGATGGTGAGGCCTGCGAACATCAGGATCAGCGGGCCCTTGATCAGGATGCCGACAGCGAGAGCCGTCCAGAGGATCGCGGGCCAGCTCCATGGCGGATGCGTCTCGTCCTCGGCGCGCTGCCACGACAGATAGGCCCGCGCCATCGCGCCCATCGCGGCGACCACGCAGAACAGCAGCATCGCGTCGGTCTTCGCAAGCCGCGCCTCGACGCCGAGCAGCACGGAGGCGCACATCAGAAGCGCTGCAAGCACCGCGGCGCGCCGCGTGACGAAGCCGAGCGCCGTCCAATAAGTCATGAGCACGGCACCGATGGCGCCGATCAGCGAGGGCAGCCGGTAGACCCAGATTCGCAATTCGGCCTTCGGCAGACCGAGCGCCGATGCCGTCTCGACCGCGACCGCTTGCAGCCAGTAGATCCCAACCGGCTTCTTGTAGCGGACGTCCTCCTGAAAGCGGATGTCGACATAATCGCCGCTCTCGACCATCTGCTTGGTGGCCTGCGCAAAGCGCGCCTCGTCGCGGTCAACCGGCGGAATCGTAAAGAAGCCCGGCAGGAATAGCAGCAGCGCGCACAGCAGCAGGAAGCTCACCGCGCGGACGTGGCTGGCCGTGGCGATATCGAACATGGACACGAGCCGGCTGCCCGGATTCACCGGGGATTTCGGCTCGCGCGGAGCTCCAAAACGGGGTGCTGGGTAGGTCTCGGCCATCGGTTCCGCTTACGCTGAAACCGCCATCGCCACAACCGCTTGAGGCAGGGTCATTGAATTCGAATGACAACTGTGTCCGCGGCGCCCGTGGCGTCGATGACGGTCAGCCGCGCAAAGCCGGGACCGGGCGGATCGATCAGCCGCTGGCGCCGTCCGTCTATCTCGCCCTGCGCCGTTCCGTTAACCATGACGGTCATGGGCAGGACGCCGCCGGCGACTTTGACTGGCATGGCTGCGCCCGCCTCGCCACCTGAGCGATCGACGTCGATCCGCGAGCCGTTCAGCGGAAACTGGATGTGCAGGGCCTGTTCGCCCCCGGTCCGCACCAGATCCCCGACCGGGCGGAACCGCCTCAAGGGCAACGGCAGCTTGGCGTTGCTGGCAACCAGGGTCCCCTTCGGTGGCTTCGGCAACGGCAGGAGCGTCTTGCCGGTCCGGGCGAAGGCGTCGAACAGGATCGGTGCGGCGGCAACCCGACCGATCAGGCCTGGAACCGGCGCACCATCGGGCCGGCCGACCCAGACGCCGATGGTCATGCGCCCGTCAAAGCCCATCGACCAGGCGTCGCGGTAGCCGTAGGAGGTGCCGGTCTTGAAGGCGATGCGGTTGTGAGCCGCGTTCTCCGGCGGCGGGGTGCCGAGCAGCACATTGCCGACCTGCCAGGCCGCGACCTGATCGAGCAGCCGCAGCGGCTCGCGGTCGTCCCTGTCAGTTATGATCTCGCGCAGCGGCCTGGTGGTGCCGAGCCGGGCGAAGCCCGCATAGAGCTGGGCGAGGTCCTGCAGCGTCACGCCGACGCCGCCAAGGCCCATGGCAAGTCCCGGCGCCTCGTCTTTGGGCAGAACCAGATTGCCACCGGCCTGGCGCAGCCGCGAGGCCAGCCGGCTCGCGCCGACGCGGTCGAGCAGGACGATCGCGGGCACGTTCAGCGACAGCTGCAGCGCCTTCTTTACCGGCACCGTGCCTTGGAACGTCATGTCGAAATTCTCCGGCGCGTAGGAGCCGAAGCGCACGGGTCGATCGTCGATCAGACTGTCGGGATGAACGAAGCCGTCCTCGAAAGCGAGCCCGTAGATGAAAGGCTTCAGCGTCGAGCCCGGCGAGCGGACCGCGCGGGTCATGTCGACCTGCCCTGCCCGGCGCTCGTCGAAATAATCCGCCGAGCCGACGCGCGCGAGCACGTCGCCGCTCTCATTGTCGAGGACGATGATGCCGACCGAGATGTTCGGCCCCAACGCAATGGCACGATCGCGCGCCAGCGGCTCCAGCACCTTCTGCAGGTTGGCATCCAGCGTCAGCTTGATGACGGGGGCGTCCTTGACCGTCGCGAGCGCCGCATCGGAGGCATGCGGCGCCAGGATCGGCATCGGCTTGCGCAGTTTCGGCACGGGAACGGCTTTGGCCTGCTTGGCATCGTCGCGGCTGATCTGTTGCTCCTCGACCATGCGGTCGAGCACGCGGTCGCGCGCTTTGCGCGCCGCATCGGGATAGCGATCGAGCCTGCGGGTCTCCGGGGATTGCGGCAGCGCGACCAGCAACGCGGCTTCAGCCAGCGACAACCGCTTCGGCTCCTTGCCGAGATAGGCGATCGAGGCGGCGCGAATGCCTTCGAGGTTGCCGCCGTAAGGCGCGAGCGCGAGATACAGATCGAGAATCTGCTCCTTGCTCAAGCTGCGCTCGATCTCGATCGCACGCACCATCTGCCGCAGCTTTGCATAAAGCGAGCGCTGCCGCCGCGGCTCCATCAGCCGCGCCAGCTGCATCGAGATGGTCGAGCCGCCCGAGACGATGTGGCCGCGGGTCCCAAGCTGAAACGCAGCGCGCCCCAGCGCCAGCGGGTCGATGCCGTCATGTGCGTAAAAGCGCTGGTCTTCATAAGCGAGCAGCAGCTTGAGGTAGGTCGGATCGACATTCGCCTTTGTCTCGACCGGCAACCGCCAGCGCCCGTCCGCCATCGCATAGGCGCGCAGCAGCTTGCCGTTGCGATCGACGATGGTGGTGGAGACCTGGCGGGCTTCGTCGAAAGGCAGCGGGCCGAGGGAGTAAACCCACGCGACGAAGCCGACGATGGTGAGGATGAGCGTGAGCGCGAGGCCGGAGAGGAGGCGATGGCCCCTGCCCCTTGCTCCATCATGGCCGGGCTCATCCCGGCCATCCAGATTTTCTCTCCCGCTCATCTTGCCATCACTCACTTCGCCGCCCGCACCTCGACCGTGCCGGTCCCGGTGCGGCCGTAGCGCGAGGGATTGTACATGTCCTCGACATAGGCTTGCGGCAGCACGTATTTGCCGGGCGAGACCACACGCACGACATAGGCCACCGTGAACACCGCCTTGGAATCCGAGGCCCGGTCGACGGCAGCCGTGAAGCGGTCGTCGCGGAACTCGGTATCCTCGGGCTCTTCGCCATCCTCGATCCAGCCCAGCGTGCCGCTGTCACCCGACGACACCAGTTTTGGATTGTCGATCTGCCGGCCGGCCTGGAGATAGTCGGACACCATGATGTGGCCGTACTCGGGCTTGGCCTCGGTGATCTTGAGCACCACGGCGAAGCGGTCGTTCTGCTTGACCTTGCTGATATCGGCGGGCTTGCCGTCGAGCGTGAAGAAACTGCGCTCGATCTTGAAGCCGTTCGATGCCGCGGGCTCCGGCGTCACCGGCGAGCCCGACACCGAGACCACCGCCTGCACCGGCGCATCACCGGTGTTGGTGATCTTCAGCGGCTTGCCTTCCAGGGTCGCAGCCTTGTAGCTGCGGTACAGCGCGGTCTTGACCGGCTGGCCGTCCACCTCCATCGACAGGTTCTCCTTGGCGAGCGCGCGCGCCGCCAGCACCAGCCACGCATTCTCCTGCGTGGAGGTGTAGGGCGTCAGCCCGCGCGCGGTCTCGACCCGCGACACCGCCTGCGTCAGCGTCGCCTTCGGGGCATTGCCTTCACTGGCAAGCGACACCAGCGCTGCGGCATCGCGGAGCTGCGAGCCATAGTCGGTGCGGCCGAACTCCAGCACCGGCTTTGGGGCGAGACTGTCGAGGGCTGCGCCATAGACCCGCTCCGCACGGTTGCGGTCGCCGACCAGCGCGAGCGCCGCGGCGAGCTGCGATTTCGCGATGGGAGTTGCGAGGTTGCTCAGCTTGGTGTCGGCGAGATAGCGGAGGTCGCCGATTGGCGCCGCGCCGTTTCGCGCAAGCACATAGAGGCCGTAGGCGAGATCGCGGCCGCCGTCCTTCTCCGGCTCGTTGCCGTTGACGACGGAGTTGCGGATACGATCCAGCGCAGTCTTGAACAGCACATCCGGCACCACAAAACCCTTTTCGCGGGCGCGGGTCAGGAAGTCCGTCACATACGCATCGAGCCAGGCATCGTCACCACCGGCCGACCACAGCCCAAACGAGCCGTTCGAGCCCTGGCGAGCCAGCAGCCGCTCGATGGCGTCGCGGATGCGCTGGTCGACCTCGGTGTCCATGGCCAGATGCGCGCCGACAGCGAGCTCGTTGACATAGAGCAACGGCATCGCCCGGCTGGTGATCTGCTCCGAGCAGCCATAGGGATAGCGGTCGAGCGCTTTGAGGATCGTCGCTGCATCGAGCGCAGTGGACAGGCTGGCTGAGACCGAGACGCTGCCGGTTCCCGGCACGAGATCGGCGAACATATCCGAGGTCAACGTCAGGCTCTCGCCCTTCGCGAGCGTCCGGATCGAGCGCCGCGCCAGGACTTGCGTCGCCGCCTTGACGTCGAGCGCATAATGGCGCGCCAGCGCCAGGCCATTCGGCCCCTTGATGTCGACGTCGAGCGTCGCCTGCCCCGCCGCCGTCGCGTCGATAGCGAGCGAGAAGGAGTTGCGCTGCTTGGCGGCGAGCTTGACCGTGGTTGCGGGATTGCCGGTCATCTTCACCGGCCCGCCCGTCTTCACGTTGATGACGTAATCGCCGGCCTGCCCTTCGACATTGTCGATCTCGAGATTGACCGTGCCGTGGTCGCCGTTGAGCAGGAAGCGCGGCAGGGTCGTGGTCAGCACCACGGGATCGCGGATGACGACGTCGATGTTGGCGCGACCGAGCTTAGTCGCGGTCCACGCCACCGCCATCACGCGCGCGGTGCCGGCGAACTCCGGAATATCGAAGCTCACTTCTGCCGTGCCGTCGGCGGCAACGGTGACGATGCCCGAATAGAGCGCGAGCGGCTTCTGCGCGGGCGGCGAGCCCTGGAGCTCGGCGGCACCAGCGTCGCCGCCGGACTTGATCTGCCCGCGCGTGCCCGACATGCCGTCGATGAGTTGCCCATAGAGATCGCGGATCTCCGCGCTCAGGCGGCGCTGACCGAGATAATAGTCGTCCGGCGCGGGCGGCTTGTAATTGGTGAGATTGAGGATGCCGACGTCGACCGCGGCGATGACGATCTTGGCGTCCTCGCCCGGATTGAGCCCGTCGAGCTTGACCGGGATCTTCAACATCGCGTTCGGCCGGATCAGAGCCGGCGGCGTCAGCTTCACCTGGAGCGTGCGGGTCTGCTTGTCGATGCCGAACCATTTGAGGCCGATGGCACGGCCCGGCATGCGTTGCGCGGCCGCATCGAGCGGACGGCGCAGCGTCGCCACCACATAGGCGCCGGTGCCCCAGTCCTTGCCGACCGGGAGCTTCACCTGGGCGGTGCCTTCCTTGACGTCGATGGTCTGCGTCGTCAGCAGGCGATCGCCGAGCACGTTGACCGTCAGCTTGCCGGCGCTGCGGACGTTGACCGACACGGTCATCGTGTCGCCCGAGGCGTATTGCGGCTTGTCGATCGAGGTCTCCAGGAGGTCCGGTGTGTCGGCGCTGCCGTCGGAATACCAGCCGACGTCGAACTGCACCGAGGTCACCGGGCCGTCGGCGTCGTTCGACTTCACATCCAACCGGTAGCGGCCGGGCCGTGGGGTCAGCGCAATCCGCGACGGCTTGTCCGCGGCAACGGTCACGTCGCCGTCGGAGACGCGCGAGGTCGATTTGACCGGCTCGTACTCCCAGTAATTGCTCTGGCGATACCACTGGTAGCGCGACTCCATCTTCAGGAGCTCGTAGCGCAGGCCGTCGCGGCGAAGCCTCTCACCCTCGGGCGAGACGAACACGACATCGAACTCGGCCTTGTCGCCCTCGGCGACGTTCTTGTCGCCGAACAGCGGCTTGATGCCGATCATGGCAGCAGCAGGCGCGACCGGCAGCACGATCTTGCGTTCGACGGCGCGGCCGCCGGTCTCGACCATGCGGACGAAGATCTGCGCCTCCTGTGGTCGCGTCGAGGTCGGCTGCTTGTCGAGCGTGACCGGGAAGGTGGCAACGCCGTTGGCGTCAGCTTCCGGCAGGTTCTCCAGCGGCGTGCGCTCGTTCGAGGTGGTCTCCTCGTCGGCGACGCCGAACTGGTAGCCGGCAAAGCCCGGCCGCTCCGACGCGGGCGCGACCAGCATGTCGCCTTCGAGCGCCAGCCCGGAGGCCGGCGCGCCATAGAGGAAATGACCGTCCGCCTTAAGCTCCACTGGAGCGTTAGCTTTGATCAGCTTATCCTTGGCAGACAAGTCGAATTCGATCCGATCAGGGACGTAGTCCTCGACCATGAAGGTAGTTTCGCCGACCGAAGAGCCCTTCGGATCGGTGAAGGCGCGCACCCGCCAGGTCCCGGTCGGGACGGCCGAGTTGAGCGGCACGGACAGGGTGCGCCCGCCGGCGCCCTGGTCGGCCAGCACGGCGCGGCGGTATTCGACGCCGTCGGGGCGCTCGATCACCAGGGTCATCGGCCCGCCGGTGACGGCGTTGCCCTGCCCGTCGCGCAACAGCGCGGTCAGATAGACGGTCTCGCTGGAGCGGTAGACGCCGCGCTCGGCATAGACGAAGGCGTCGGCGCCCGCAGGCACGGCCCTGCCCGAAACGCCACGGTCCGACAGGTCGAAGGCGGAGGACTTGAGGCTGAGGAAGGCATAGTCGGCCTTCTCACCGGTCACAGTGAGCATCGCCGGCGACAGACCGCCCTCGCCGCGCGCAAGCCCCGCCTCGAACAGCAAATGGCCGCTCTCATCGGTCTTGCGGGTGGCCAGGATCTCGTTGTTGCGCGCGACCAGCCGCACCTCGGCCTTGCCGACCGGATCGGTCGAGGCCAGCGAATTCACGAAGACATGGATGCCGTCATTGCCGGAATAGGCCGTGACGCCGAGATCGGACACGATGAACCATTGGGTGGCGAGCTGGTAGTCGTCGTCCGAGCCCGGCCCCTTGGCCGCGGCCGTCATCACATAAACGCCGGGCTGCAGTTCGCCGAGCGCCTGATCGACCGGGAATGCGGTGGTGACGTCCTGGTTCAGCGTCATCGCGGTCGCGAGCTCGCCGGTCCAGACTTTCACGCCGCGCTCGCCGCCGAGATCGCTGAGCTGGTATTTCGACAGAGTCTTCTGGAAATCGCTGTCGACCACCGTGTTGATCAAATTGCGGTCGCCGATCCGGAACACGTTGACGTTGACGGCTGGCGTGTTGACGCTGACCACGGGAATGCCGCGCTGGCCGGTCCTCGGCAGCACATAGGCGCGGCTGGTGAAGCGCACGAACGGCTTGCGGTCGCGCACATAGACGTTGAACTCGGCCGATTTCGGCAGGCCCTCCTTCACGGTGGACGGCAGGCCGGCGCGCAGATTGATGTTGTAGCGCTCGCCATGCTTCAGCCCGTCGACGCAGAGCTGCTTGCCCTCGGCCGACAGGGCCGGCTTGTCCTGGCCCGCCAGCGCGAGGTACGGCGCGAAATCGGTGCGTTTCGCCAGCTCCTCCGAGAACTGGAAGCAGGCGCGCGGACTGGCGGAGTCCGAGTCCACGGTGTAGTCGAGCAGCCGAAAACCGTGCTCGTCACGCATCTTCTCATATTGGCCGCGGACATCGGCGACCTCGCGCATGTCGAGCGACAGCCGCAGCGCATCCAGCGCCGGCCGCCACAGCTTGCGTTCGGACAGCGACTTGCCGAGCACCGCGAGCGCGTCGGCCTCCTCGCCCGCATTAGCGGCACGCTGGTAAGCGATGTAGGCGGCAGTCGAGGCGCGCTCCAGCAGGAACGTCTGCTCGCTCGAACTCTTCGGCGATATCTGGAAGATGACTTTCGCCAGCCGCAGCCAGTTGCCGGCATCCTCCGGCGTGGTCGCCGCGATCTGGCCGAGCACCGACAGGCCGGTGCGATAGTCGTTGCGCCGGAAGGCAGCATCGGCGTCGGTGCGCAAGCTCGCGCCAGTCTTGGCGACCGGCCCCGCCTCGCCCTTGATCTGCGCCTCCAGCTTGATCGCGGAATCGGCGAGGTCGTCCCGCTTGAAGGCTTTGTCGGCGGCCTGCGCTACGCTCAGGCCGAACGCCAGCGTGGCGCAGAGTGTGACGGCGCGAACAAGACCGATCATGGATGGACTCCCGGAAATCGCGGACGAACGCCGCTTGTCGCATGAAATGCGTGGAAAGGTGACGGACTCAAGGCGATGGAACCAAAGGTGCAGATCGTCGCATTCGCCATGACAAGGCAGGCCCAGAGGAGACCGATCAAGCTACCGCCGCGCACGCCGTCCTGATGGCGCAGCAATACCCGACCAGTCGTCCGGCGGCCGTGTCCCGGAAGCTGGCCAGCGTTCCCGGCGATGTGATCCATCGTCCAGTCCGCTGTCGCTCAACCCGGCACCCTGACACCCCACCGTTCCGCTTTGTCGCGGCTTCGCGGAAAACGGTTCGGTTCAGGCTTGGCGAAAGACGATATTTTTCATAATGGCATGGTAGATGAACAGCCGGCCCCAACCAGGGGGGCTCAAGACGGTCCCGTAGCTCAACTGGATAGAGCATCAGATTTCTACTCTGAGGGTTGCAGGTTCGATTCCTGCCGGGATCGCCATTTTCAGGTTCAAGCGCTCATGGTGAGCCCGGTCTACGACGCGCGCCCGCAGGGTCCGCTGTCCTTCACGAACGCGTGGGTCGCCTCGCTCCGGGCTTTGATCCGGGCAAACGAGCCCTATCTGTCCGCCGAGCGACGTGCGCCCGATAAGGACTTCGATGCCACTATCCGACTTGACGAGAATGGCTATCGCATCTGCGGTGGCGGTTGTGGCAATATCGTTTCTGGCAGTTGACGCGGGAGTCGTGAACTCCGGTGCGGTCACAAAGTCCATCGCGACGGCCCGGGCCACTATCGCGGACGCGGCAGCGAGTCAGCATCAACTCGCGTTCGCCGTTCAGGCGTGGGCGCGTCGCGACCACCAGAAGCCGGCCGTGGAAGAATGCCTGGCGATCGATTGAAACAGCGCAGTTTGTAGCCGCTCTCGTCTCGCGGATGTATGCGCAACGTAACAATCATGTTTGTTATAGGCCGTTATTCCCCCGGATGAAGATCGTCCAAATCCACCCGAACAGTGCGCTCAAGGCGGCGACCGATGCGGCGATTGCCGCGGTCCGAGTCCACCAGATCTGCCGCTCGTGCCGTTCGATATCCGCCTCGGATTTTTGATTATCTTTCCAGTTCAGCCATTCCTGGGCGAACCCGATCGTCATGACGGGCGCGGTTCCGATCGCGATCGCTCCTGCGGATGCCGCGTCGGTCTGGGCGAGGCGCGCTCGGACGTTGGCTGCACCCGTCTTTTCAAGCACCGCAAGCCATTGCTGGGACTGTTCGTCTGAAACATGCCATGTGCATTCCCTGTAAGGAAACGGCTTCGGTCGCTCTGTCATGGCCTTGCACCGTACTCACCCTTCAGTGTTGCCCTGATGTCGCGCCCACCACTCGGCGATCGCCGCCGCAAGCGCCTTCCACACCTCAGTCGGCAGATCCGGCACCGCCACCCGGACGCTGTACCGATCCGTAGTCGCATCGTGAAACCACTCGGTAGCCGCGAAATCGAAGCCAAAACTGCCGGCGTGGCGAATGGGGAAGCCTTTGCCGCTTAGGTCGCGGCTCATGTCGTCGGCCGCCTGCCGCGCGGTCGCCTCATCGAGGGCGCGCCTGCCGCGAAGCGTGACATAGAGGCCGTGGGTGAAATGCAGCTCGGCCGAGAGCGAAGCGAGCTCGGAGGCGAAATATCGCGCCGTGTGGCGACCGTTGCGCAGGATTGCCGCGACGCGCCTTTTCGTCAGGGCCCAATAGGCCGCCGAGCCCACGAATGGCGGGAAGTGCGCTGGCAACGCCGCGCCACCGAGAAGCCGGACGGCATTGCGGGTTTCCGCCGCCAGGCTTTCGGACAGCAGCTGGCCTGCCTTGAGGTCCTTCCGGCTCCAATGCACGAAGACGGCAGAGCCCAGCCGGCCATATTCCACGCCGAGCGAATCCAGCTTGTTGTGACTTCGCACCAACACGACGGGGATGTCCCATCGCGCGGCCCATCTCAGGACGCGCCGGATACGCCCTGACCTGCCGGCGAAACATGTCGTGTCGAAGATCAACAGGTCGAGCCCCGAACCGTCGCAGCGCAGAGCCGCCTCGAACGCCCCGGCAGGGGCGCATGAATCCAGCAGCAGAAGCCGTGGCGCGGCCGCCGCATCAAACGCTTCGCCCAGCGGCAGCCTGGCGGTCACAAGCCGCAAATGGGGGACGAGGCTCTCGATCAGCTCCACTGTCTCGCCGTAGGTGCCCGGCAGCACTACGACGTCTGCCTTGCCGATAGTTCGTGCGGACGCGAGCAGCAGTGCGGAGATCGCGGCCATGCCGGAAGCGGTATAGATCGCCTCGCTCCTGCAGCCCCGCTCGAGTTCATAAAACGAGGGACCGCACACCTTGAGGTCCGCGCGCTGATAATCGTAGCTGAACACGAACGGACCGCTGGAGGGAGACGCTGCGTGCGACCAAGCCGTCTCCGTCGCCTTCCAGTCCTGCAGCGCATGCTCCGCGCGCAGCGCGGCGGCGAGCTGAAATTTGGAGTCTACAACCTCCTCGACCGATTGCGGCCGAGCCAAATGCAGCGGGTTCCTCAGGCAATCGTTCAGCAGCCCGATTTCCCTGTGCTTTCGTTTGAGATAGGCCTCGGAGGTCTCCATGCGGATCTTGATGATGGTGGTCTTGGCAATTGCGACTGCCTTTCAACGTTCGGCGAACGCATTGGCTCCAACAGCCGGGCCCGCTCATCCTTGCAACAAAGACCGGCCCTCGCCGTTGACACTTCATAGGGAGAACATCATGAGCGAGATCAGAGAGCACATGAAGATCATCGGCAAGGACGGCGCACCTGTCGGCACCGTCGACCGCGTCGAGGGCAACCGCATCAAGCTGACGCGGAAGGACAGCCCGGAAGGTCACAAGGACCATCATCATTACATCGACACGAAATATGTGGGTGCTGTCGAAGGCGATGTCGTCAAGCTCTCGGTGAATGCCGACGCGGTGCCAAAGTCGGAAGCTGCCTGACACACTGCAGCCCTTTGCAGGCTTTTTGTTTATTCACGATCCTGCTCCGCTTCGTTCCGCGAAACGAATCGCGATCGGAAATCGTCATCCGAACGAGTCTTAACGTCGCGTTTCGGCGACTTGCGTCAGGCGTCGAGCGTCACGAGCACGGGCCGGAAGCGGTAGGCATCGATCGCGGCGTTGGACAGCAGCAATCGTCGCCTTTCGCCAGCCAGCATCATGCGGTCGATCCTGTGCAGGATGAATCGGGCCGCGTCCCTGCGCTCGCCAGTCAGCAGGCCGGATTGGTCGAGATACTTCCAGGCAATCTCGAAGGATTGTGCGCGCAACTCGGGATCGGTCATAGCGGCTCAACGTCGCCGGGAAACCGACGTTCCACCTGCACGCGCCTCCCGCTCGGTCGTCCTTGATCTCGCGCGAAAAGAATTGAGGGGGCGCGGAACGAACCTGCGATCGACGCGTTCGAAATCCAGTGGTGCCGATTTGCCAGCCCCGATCGGCTCTCGAGAACCCCGTGCTTGTCCCCCCGAGCACGGGGTTTTTCTGTGAATACGGGTTTTGTCGTAAGAGCGTGAGCTCAGTCCGTCCGCTCTTCGCGCCGGTCGCGGGCGAGTTGATGCCAGGCCAGGGCCAGCTCGATGAGACGTTGCCGGTCGGGACCTTCGGCCGCCACGGCGCGCTTCATCGCCGCCTCGGCTTCATGCTGTGGATCGTACTTGGTACACATGAAGCCAATTCTAGCCGGACGATCTGGACAAGCGCGTGGCAATTTCGTCCGTATGATTGCGGGGTTAATGCCTCCCCACACGGATTTGCGACGCGATCCAACTCACGCATCTGTCGAACGACCGGCAACCATTGTGGGCTTGACGCGCACCGATCTGTGAAGTGCGTCACAGCCGGCGCCCGGTGTCTCCGCTAAACAGTCTTCAGCGCTCCCAGAGAGCGAGAAGGCTTGGGAGATATTCCCGTCATGACACAAGAAGCCGCAGCCGAAATTGCCGTCCCGACGCGGCGCGAACGATCCGACCCGCTCGGCATCGCATATCTGGCAACCATCGGCATCGTGATGCTGGCCTGGATCGCAGGCCTGGTCTGGGCCGCGATCGCGTTCTTCGGCTGGCTGGTGTCCTGAGGCGCGGGCCGATCCTCTTTAATTCCGGGCCAGCTGACGGCCAGCGCCAAACGAAAAGAGGCGGGATCTTGGCCCGCCCCTTCGCTTCAGCTCTCGCCTGGAGTGCTCAGTAACACGCGCGGGGATCGGCCTGCACATACTGGCCGCTCGGATAACGGTAGTAGCAGTTGCCCTGGGCCAGATAGTAGCCGGGGCGCGAAGCAGCCGTCGCGCCGGCGATCGCGCCGGTGGCACCGCCGATCACGGCGCCTGCGGCCGCACCCGAGGCGTTGCCCGAGATCAGGCCGCCCAGCACACCGCCGACAATGGCGCCGCCAAGGGCGCTCGCGCCGGGGTCGGCTGGCGGCGGAGGCGGCGGCGGTTCGTAGGCGACGGGCGGGGCGTAGGCGACCGGCACGTCGTCGTAATAATCCTCCGAAATGTAGGCCGGGGGCCCCTCCATCCGCTGCGGATAATAATACCGCGCGCCGCCCACATCCCACCACCAGCCGGAGCGGCCGTTGTGGACCTCGTGGCGCCAGCGTCCGCCATCCCAGGCGAGATGGCCACGATAGGCATGTCCGCCCCAATCGCGCGCCGGCGCGGGACCCCTGGCGTAATTGCGTCCGGGCGGCGGACCGCCGGCATTGCGCGGCGCAGGACCTGCACCTGGACCTGCATGACCAGGACCGCCAGCGTGGGGCTGGCCGCCGGGCTGTGGCGCGGGCCGGACAGCCTGCTGCGGCGGCGGACCCTTGCGCATGTTCTGAGGCGGCGCGCCGCCGCCTGGCCCGGCCGATGGCTGGGCGGCGTCTCTCGGCGGTCTGGCGTCCTGAGCCTGCGCCGGGACGGCGAGCAATGCCATGGCCGAAACCAAGGGAATGATGATCTTGATGCGACTGGACGCACTCATGCGTGCTTGCCCCCTACTCTCTCGATTGCCGTCAATGGCCGTGATGCCTCGCGCGATAGACGATTCGGCTCGCGCTGAGCTGATGCCGGCTGACATGACTGACCTGCTTTGGTCGCCCAGTCCCGTTACAAATGATTAAGATCACGACATTTTTCCGTCCGCCCGGGCCGCTCTGGAGTGCCTCTAGCGGGCCGGCTCGATCACATTGCAGTTGCTTCGCCCGGACATCAGGCAGTCCTGCATCTTGCTCGCGGAGGTGAGATCGCGGGCGAGCCACCAGCCGACGCCGAGGATCACGATCGCGATGATCAAGCCGGCGATGGCGCCGCGGCGGTTGTCACCGGCCTGAGGTTTTGGAGGGGATTTGAGCTTAGCGCCCGATTCGGGCTTAGCTTTGGACTTAGGCTCGGAATTGGCTTCGGACTTGGACATGGCTGACCGATTACGGGGCGAGCGGGCTTTATCACCTCTGCGGGGTGGCGTCACATCCCGCCCAAGCTTCTCCCGGTTAGCCTCGAGTGGGCCGGATCGCTTCCTTGCGCGAGGTTTCGACCGCCGGGATCGCCTGCTGGACCCGCGGTGCGCAGGTCGTAAGTACAAACGCGGTCTGGGTGCATTCCCAATCTGCACCCAAGACGGCACTTTCGATCGGCTGCGGGCCAGCGAGGAGCAGCGCCGCACCGGCCAGGGCTGCCACCGCGACGGCGATTGCGAGCGCCTTCAGGCTCAGTCTTGAGATCGTCATACCCGTGCTCCGCGTCTCATACCCGGGCGGACGCTAGGCACCGCCCTGGTGCCCCCTTATGAGGGACATCACAATTCGGCAGTTTTTCGGGGCTACGAGAGATCGTCGGGGGCGGCGATTTTCGTCTACCTGATCGGCTGCGATTATAGGTGGCATCACGGCGCGCGCCGATGTACACGCATCTGCGTCGCGCGGCGCCCGCTATGCCCAGCCGACGTACCAACAGGCAGTGATGTAGGATCGAAAGCGAGGATGACAAGGTTCGCCGATGAGTGGATTTAGGGAACCAGGCTTCTCCGACCGGCAAAAGGCGGCACAGGAAGCACGCAAAAACCTTTTGAACAAATTCAAGTCGCAGCCGGGGCCGGATGATCCCGCGGTTGTGGCGAAGCGTGCGGAGCGCGAGGCCCTTGCGGCCAAGCGCGCCGAGGCAAAGGCTACGCGCGAGACGGAAAAGGCCGAGCAGAAGCGCCTTCAAGAAGAGGTTGCCGCGCTCGAGGCCGCGCGGATCGCCCGCGAAGCCGAAGAAGCCGTCGCGAAGGCGGCCGAAGCCGAGGCCGATCAAAAGGCCAAGCGAGACGCCCGCTACGCCGCCCGTAAGGCGAAGCGCAAGTAACGTTCGCAAGTCTAACGCTCGCAAGTCACGTTCAATTGAATTTGGACTGAAACAATACTCCGGGGGCGGTCTACGTGACCGCCCCCGGATTTTTGGCGCGCGTCTGCCTGTCGCAAGCGGCTCCTCGACGATGGAAGATCAGTGCTTCTTCATCATCCCGTCGTCTTTCTTCATCCCGTCCTTCGACATCGTGTCCTTCTTCATGCCGTCGTCCTTGGACATGGTGTCCTTCTTCATGCCGTCCTTGGACATCGTGTCCTTTTTCATCATGCCGTCATCCTTGCCCATCTTGTCCTGGGCAAAGGCAGCCGGCGACAGCGCGAGGCCGAGCGAGAGAATGGCCGCTGAAACGCCGAGCGCGATGCGGGTACGAATGGTCATGACTGGTCTTCCCTTCCAGATGAGGTTTGTCAGCGACGGACGCCGCTATCTGATCTCGACGGATTGCCACGGGGCGTTGTTACGCGGCCGCTGATAAATTTCCGCGGCAATTGCCGCTGATGCAGTAAATCAGAAGTGTGCAACGCAGCATGGCCGGCACTTGCCGCGGCATTCGGTCTCGAACTATCAGATGAGAGAACATTGTCCGAAAGACCGGCTAGGATGGGCTTCAGCACGGTCTCAAAGACCAACCCAAAATCACGGCAAACAAGGCCCTCCAAAGAACCGTCCAAAAAATCGTCCAAGAAACCGTCCAAGGGAATCACGCCATGCTTACGCGCCGCCACCTGATTGCGACCGCCGTCGCCGCACCCGCCATTCTCCGTTTCGGCACCGGCACCGCGCATGCCGCGACCACGCTGAAGATCTCGCATCAATTCCCCGGCGGCACCGTCGATAAGGGCGATTTCCGCGACCGGCTCTGCCGCATGTTCGCCGCCGAAGTCACCAAGCGCAGCAATGGCGACATCGCCGCCGAGATCTATCCGAACTCCTCCCTGATCAAGACCAACGCGCAGTTCTCCGCGATGCGCAAGGGCGCGCTCGACATCAGCCTCTATCCGATGCCCTATGCCGGCGGCGAATTGCCGGAAACCAATATCGGCCTGATGCCGGGCCTCGTCACCACCTACGACCAGGGCATGCGCTGGAAGAAGGAGCCGGTCGGCAAGGCCTTGACCGACTTCCTCGCCGACAAGGGCATCATCCTGCTCAGCTGGGTGTGGCAGGCCGGCGGCGTCGCCAGCCGCTCCAAGCCGATCGTGGCCCCCGAAGATGCCAAGGGTCTCAAGGTGCGCGGCGGCTCTCGCGAGATGGATATGGTGCTGCAGACCGCCGGCGCATCCGTGCTGTCGGTGCCCTCGAACGAAATCTACGCAGCGATGCAGACGGGTGCCTGCGATGCCGGCATCACCTCCTCGACCAGCCTGATCTCGTTCCGCCTGGAAGAGGTCGCGAAATCGCTGACCTCGGGCGCGGGCGCGTCCTACTGGTTCATGCTCGAGCCGCTGATGATGTCGAAGGCGATCTTCGACAAGCTGCCGAAGAACCAGCAGGACGTCCTGCTCGCAGTCGGCACCGAGCTCGAAGCCTTCGGCCGCAAGGGCGCGCAGGACGACGACGTCGAGGTCGCCAAGGTCTACGAAAAGGCCGGCGCCAAGGTCTCGGTGCTCGATGCCGCGACCGTTGGCAAGTGGCGTGACATCGCCCGCGACACCGCCTGGAAGGACTACGGTGCCAAGACCGCGACCTCGGCCAACCTGCTCAAGCTCGCGACCGACGTCGCCGCATGAGCCACGGTCCGCTTCCGGATCGTGACGACCAGGCAAACGCTGCCGCAAGGACCGGCCTTGCGGCGGCGATCGATCGCGGTCTCGCCATCCTCAACAACATCATCGTCGTGTTCGCAGCGATTGCGCTGATCGCGGCCTGCGCCATCCTGAGCTACAGCGTGCTCAGCCGCGCCTTGTTCAAGGCCGCCAATTACTGGCAGGACGAGGCCGCGGTGTTCCTGCTGGTCGGCGCCACCTTCATGACGGCCGCCTACGTGCAGCAGAACCGCGGTCACATCGGCATCGAGGCGTTCGTCGGCCTGCTCTCACCGCTGGCGAACCGGATCAGGCTCTGGCTGGTCGATGCCGTGACGCTTCTGTTCTGCGCTTTCTTCGCCTGGAAGTCGTGGACACTGGCGCATGAAGCCTATGTCGACGGCCAGGTCTCGAACTCGATGTGGTCGCCGCCGCTGGCCATCCCCTATTCGCTGATGGCGTTCGGCATGAGCCTGCTCTGCGTCCAGATCCTCGTGCAGCTTGCGCTGCCTTTCGCTGGAGCCAGGCGTTCATGAGCGTTTTCGGTATCGGCCTCGCGTACGGGATCGCGACGTTGGTCGTGATGTTTTCGGGCATGCCGATTGCGTTCGCGCTCGGCGCGGTCGCGGTCGTGTTCATGGGCATCTACATGCCCGCCGCCTCTCTCGATACGGTGACGCAGAACGTCTACGAGGAAATGGCCTCGATCACGCTGCTGTCGATCCCGCTCTTCATCCTGAAGGGCGCCGCGATCGGCAAGTCGCGCGCGGGCCAGGATCTCTACTCGGCCCTGCACGCCTGGCTGCACCGCGTCCCCGGCGGCCTCGGCGTCGCCAATGTGTTCGCCTGCGCGTTGTTTGCGGCGATGGCGGGCTCCTCGCCCGCGACCTGCTCCGCAATCGGCTCGGCCGGCATCCCCGAGATGCGCAAGCGCGGCTATTCCGGTGGTTTTGCCGCCGGGATCATCGCCGCCGGCGGCACGCTCGGCATTTTGTTGCCGCCGTCGATCACCATGATCCTGTTTGCGGTCGCCGCCGAAAAATCGCTGGGACGGCTGTTCCTCGCCGGCATCGGGCCCGGCCTGCTGCTGGTCTCGCTGTTCGGCGTCTACGCCGTGATCCGCTTCCGCCAGGAATACGCCGCGGCCGAAGCGATCTACAAGAACGGCGGCCCGGAAGCTGCGATCCTCGCCCGTGACGAATACACGCTCGCGGAACGTTTCAGCGTGCTGCCGCGCGTGATCCCCTTCGTGCTGCTACTCACCGGCGTCATGATCGCGCTCTATGGCGGCTATGCGACGCCGTCGGAGACCGCTGGCCTCGGCGGCCTCTTGGCGCTGGCATTGATCGCGGCGATCTACAGCGTGTGGCGTCCGAGCGACCTCGCTCCAATCCTGAAATCAACGATCCGGGAATCGACCATGCTGATGATGATCATCGGCATGTCGCTGCTCTACTCCTACGTGATGAGCTATCTCCACATCTCGCAATCGGCCGCCGAATCCGTCGTGGCGATGCATCTGCCGCGCTGGGGACTCTTGTTCGCGATCCTCGTCATGGTCGTCGTACTCGGCTTCTTCCTGCCGCCGGTCTCGATCATTCTCATGACCGCGCCGATCATCCTGCCGCCGCTCCGCGCCGCCAATTTCGACATCATCTGGTTCGGCGTCGTCATGACCATCGTGATGGAGATGGGGCTGATCCATCCACCCGTCGGCCTCAACATCTTCGTCATCCGCAACGTCGCGCCCGACATTCCCTTGCGCGAAGTGATCTGGGGCACGTTGCCGTTCGTGCTGCTGATGATGGTCGCGGTGCTGCTGCTGTGCTTCGTGCCGGAGATCTCGACCGGGCTGCCGGACCTGGTGATGGGGCCGGACGGGAGCAGGTAGCTGCTGCGTCCACCGTCATTGCTTCGCTGCGCTCGCAATGACGGGAATTAGGAAGTCGCGCGCTTGCTCCTAGCGTTCAGCGCGGACGCCACGCGGCTCACGGGCGGTTTGCCCAGCACGCCGCTCATCTCGTTCGTCGCCGCCAGCAACCGATCCATGTCGACGCCCGTCCTGACCCCCATGCCCTCGAGCATATAGACGACGTCCTCGGTCGCGACATTGCCGGTCGCGCCAGGCGCGTAGGGACAGCCGCCGAGGCCGCCGGCGGCGGCGTCGATGACGCGGATGCCCTGCTCCAGCCCGGCATAGAGATTGGCGAGTGCCTGGCCGTAGGTGTCGTGGAAATGCATCGCGAGGTTGGCGGGAGGGATGTTGGCGCTGACCGCGCGCAGCATCTCCTTCGCCTTTTCGGGCGTGCCGACCCCGATGGTGTCGCCGAGCGAGATTTCGTAGCAGCCGAGCTCCCACAGCGTGGTGGCGAGATCGGCGACGGCTTTCGGCTTGATCTCGCCGTCGAACGGACAACCGAGCACGCATGAGATATAGCCGCGAACCGGCACACCATCGGCCTTGGCGCGTGCCAGCACCGGCTTGAACCGTTCGATGGACTCCGCGACCGTGCAATTGATGTTGGCCCGCGAAAAGCCCTCGGAGGCCGCCGCGAACACCGAGACGATCTTGGCGCCGGCCGCGCGCGCGGCGTCATAGCCCTTCTCGTTCGGCACCAGGACGTGGAATTCGGCGCCGGTCAGGTGGCTGACGCCGCGCAGCACGGCGTCCGAGCTCGCCATCTGCGGGATCGCCTTAGGCGAGACGAAGGCGCCGACCTCGACTGTATTGAGGCCGGCCGCGACCAGCGCCTCGATGAAGGCGATGCGGGCCTCGACGCTGACCGCCGTCTTCTCGTTCTGCAGGCCGTCGCGCGGCCCCATTTCGATGATGCCGACGGGATCGCTCATCTCATTCTCCGGAAGGCTCGACCACGGCGAGCTCGACGCCCTCCTGGACGATGTCGCCGACCTTGCATTTGATGGACTTCAGCACGCCGGCATAGGGCGCGCGCAGCGTCTGCTCCATCTTCATCACTTCCAGCGTCAGGATCGGCGCGCCCTTCTCGAGCTTGGCACCCTCCTCCGCCAGCACGGCGACGACGGTACCCGGCAAGGGCGCCGCGATCTTGTCCGCGCCGGCCTGCTCCTCCATCTCGCCGCCGAACGGATCGACCCAATGCAGGTCGAATCGCCCGTTGCGCGTGCGCAAATACAGCTCATGACCATCGATCACGGCCGCGACCGACGTTTTGACGCCGTCAAGCGTCAGATCGAAGCCGCCGTCCTTCACCACGATCGTGAACGCCAGCTCGCGCTCGCCGATCACCAGTGTGGACGGGCCGCTGCCGTAGTTCAGCCTAACCTTCTGCTCCGGCCCGTGGCCGACGCGGAACGCAAAGCTGCGCTGGCGGCGGCCGACCGGCATCCAGCCAAAGGTTTGCCAGGGCGAATTCGCTTCCGCCTGCGCGGCCTGCCGCTCGTCGTTGATCACGGCGGCCACCGCGGCACACAGCTCGAGCTCTCCCGGCGCCGGCGTGGCCTGCGTCAGCACCGCCAGCTCGCGCTCGATGAAGCCAGTGTCGATCGCATTCGCCCTCACCTTCGGATGCGTGATCAGGGCGGAGAGAAACGGGATATTGGTGACGATGCCGCGAACGTCTGAGTCCTCAAGCCCGCGGTTCAGCCGCTCGATCGCGACATCACGCGTCGGCGCCCAGGCGATCATCTTCGCTAGCATCGCATCATAGTACGGCGAGACGGCATCGCCCTCGCGATAGCCCGCGTCGATGCGCAGGCCGCCGGTTTCCGCGGGCAACCGCCAGGTCGAGATCTTGCCGACCGAGGGCATGAAGTTCTTGGTCGGGTTCTCCGCGTAGACCCGAGCCTCGACGGCATGTCCGTTGAGCTTGATCTGATCTTGTTTGAGCGGCAGCGCTTCGCCGAAGGCGACGCGCAACTGCCACTCGACCAGGTCGATGCCGGTGATCAGCTCGGTCACGGGGTGTTCGACCTGGAGACGGGTGTTCATCTCGATGAAGAACACGTCCTTGCCGTCGGAGACGAACTCGATAGTGCCGGCGCCGACATAGTTGACGGCCCCGGCCGCTTTTCGCGCGGCGGCGCAGACCGTCTCACGTTGGGCGGGATTGAGCGTCGGCGACGGCGCCTCCTCGATCACCTTCTGGTGGCGACGCTGCAGTGTGCATTCGCGCTCGAACAGCGACAGCAGATTGCCGTGGCTGTCGCCGATCACCTGCACCTCGATGTGGCGGGGATTGTCTACATATTTTTCGATCAGCATGCGGTCGTCGCCGAACGCGGCCTTGGCCTCGCGCTTCGCACTGACGATCGCAGGCGCGAGTTCATCCGCCGAGCGAACGATGCGCATGCCACGGCCGCCGCCGCCGGCGGAGGCCTTCACCAGAATAGGGAAACCGACCTTCTCGGCGGCCTTCGCCAGCGTCGCATCGTCCTGGGCCTCGCCGTGATAGCCGGGCACCAGCGGTACGCCGGCCTTCTCCATCAGCGCCTTGGAGCCGGACTTCGAGCCCATCGCGGTCATCATCGCGGCGGTGGGGCCGACGAAGACCAGGCCGGCGTCGAAACACGCCTGCGCAAACTCGGCATTCTCCGACAGGAAGCCGTAGCCGGGATGGATCGCCTCCGCGCCGGTCTTGCGCGCGGCCTCGATCAGCCGCTCGACGTTGAGATAGCTGTCACGGGCACGTGCGGGACCGAGCAGCACGGCCTCGTCGGCGAGCGCGACATGCATCGCGTCGCGGTCGGCCTCGGAATAGACGGCCACGGTGCGCAGGCCCATGGCGCGCGCGGTGCGGATCACGCGGCAGGCGATCTCGCCGCGGTTGGCGATCAGGAGCGTGCGAAAACGGCGGTAGAGCTTTGAGCGGTCCATCGCATCACATCCTGAACAGGCCGAATTTCGTCGGCTCGATCGGCGCATTCGACGCCGCCGAGAGGCCGAGGCCGAGCACCAGCCTTGTATCGGCCGGATCGATCACGCCATCGTCCCAGAGACGCGCGGTCGCATAATATGGATGACCCTGACTCTCGTATTGCGCGCGGATCGGCTCGCGGAATTTATCTTCGTCTTCTTTCGACCAGCTATCGCCCTTGGCCTCGATATTGTCGCGCCGGACCTGGCTCAGCACCATCGAGGCCTGCTCGCCGCCCATCACCGAGATGCGCGCATTCGGCCACATCCAGAGGAAGCGCGGCGAGTAGGCGCGGCCGCACATGCCGTAATTGCCGGCGCCGTAGGAGCCGCCGATCACGACGGTGAATTTCGGCACCGACGCCGTCGCGACCGCCGTCACGAGTTTCGCACCATCCCGCGCGATGCCGCCAGCTTCGTATTTCTTGCCGACCATGAAGCCCGTGATGTTCTGCAGGAACACCAGCGGAATGCCGCGCTGGCAGCACAGCTCGATGAAATGCGCCCCCTTCAGCGAGCTCTCGCTGAACAGGATGCCGTTGTTGGCGATGATACCGACCGGAAAACCCCAGACGTGGGCGAAGCCGCAGACCAGAGTCGTGCCGTAGAGCTTCTTGAACTCGTCGAACTCGGAACCATCAACGACGCGCGCAATGATGTCGCGCACGTCGAACGGCTTGCGCCCGTCGACGGGCACCACGCCGTAAATCTCCTCCGCCGCGAACAAGGGATCACGCGGCGGATGCATGTTGAGGTTTGGTCGTACCGATGGCTTCAGCGTGCCGACGATGCGGCGGGCGATGCCGATCGCGTGTGCGTCGTTCTGGGCATAATGATCGGTCACGCCCGATTGCCGCGAGTGCACGTCGGCGCCACCAAGCTCCTCCGCGGTCACCACT
>NZ_JADPIT010000015.1:539644-589824 GCF_023073035.1 Bradyrhizobium sp. 62 | reverse complement strand
TCGCCGCCTTCACCAGCGGCGGCCCGCCGAGGAAGATCGTGCCCTGGTTGCGCACGATGATGCTCTCGTCCGACATCGCCGGCACATAGGCGCCGCCAGCGGTGCAGGAGCCCATCACGATCGCAATCTGCGGGATGCCTTGCGAGGACATCTGGGCCTGGTTGTAGAAGATGCGGCCAAAGTGACGCTCGTCCGGAAAGATCTCGTCCTGCAGCGGCAGGAAGGCGCCGCCGGAATCGACCATGTAGACGCAGGGAAGATTGTTCTGCCGCGCCACGTCCTGCGCGCGCAGATGCTTCTTCACGGTCATGGGATAATAGGTGCCGCCCTTGATGGTGGCGTCATTAGCGACGATCACGCATTCGCGGCCCGCGATGCGCCCGACCCCGGTGACGACGCTCGCCGAATGCACGTCGCCGCCGTAAAGGCCATAGGCCGCGAGCGGCGACAGCTCCATGAACGCGGTGCCGGGATCGACCAAGAGGTCGACGCGCTCGCGCGCCAGCATCTTGCCGCGCGAGGTGTGGCGGTTGCGCGAGACCTCGCCGCCGCCGCCGGCGACCTGGCTCAGCTTTTCGCGCAGATCCGCGACGAGGGTGCGCATGGCCTCGGAATTGCGCGCAAAGTCCGATGAAGACGTATCGATGCTGGAATGGAGCGGCATGTTTATTCCAATTGCGTGAAGGTTTTAAGCCGTCTCAGCCATCAATTCGCGACCGATCAGCATGCGCCGGACCTCCGAGGTGCCGGCGCCGATCTCGTAGAGCTTTGCATCGCGCCACAGACGTCCGACCGGAAATTCGGAGGTGTAGCCGACCCCGCCCAGCGCCTGGATCGCCTCACCCGCCATCCACGTCGCCTTCTCGGCGGAATAGAGGATCGCAGCGGCGGCGTCCTTGCGCAAGCTGCGCGCGTGATCGGCGCGGTCGCAGGCACGCCCCACCGCATAGACATAGGCGCGCGTGGCCTGCCAGGTCGCATACATGTCGGCAAGCTTGCCCTGCATGAGCTGGAAGTCGCCGATCGGCTGGCCGAACTGCTTGCGCTCGTGCATGTAGGGCACCACCGCGTCCATGCAGGCCGCCATGATCCCGAGTGGCCCGCCAGAGAGGACGGTACGCTCATAGTCGAGGCCGGACATCAGCACCCTGACGCCCTCGCCGACCTTGCCGAGCACGTTCTCCTCCGGCACCTCGCATTCGTCGAAAAACAGCGGATAGGTGTTGGAGCCGCGCATGCCGAGCTTGTCCAGATGCTGGCCGTGGGTGAAGCCCTTGGCCCCCTTCTCGACCAGGAAGGCGGTCATGCCGCGCGGGCCCGCTTCCGGATCGGTCTTTGCGTAGACCACCAGCACGTCGGCATCGCCGCCATTGGTGATCCACATCTTCGAGCCGTTGAGTACGTAGCGGTCGCCGCGCTTGTCGGCGCGCAGCTTCATCGAGACGACGTCTGAGCCGGCGCCGGGCTCGGACATCGCGAGCGCGCCGACAAACTCGCCGGAGATCAGCTTTGGCAGATAGCGCTCGCGCTGCGCATCATTGCCGTTGCGGCGGATCTGGTTGACGCAGAGATTGGAGTGCGCGCCGTAGGAGAGCCCGACCGCGGCCGAGCCGCGCGAAATCTCCTCCATCGCGACGATATGGGCGAGATAGCCCATGTTGGAGCCGCCATATTGCTCCGGCGCGGTCATGCCGAGCAGGCCGAGGTCGCCGAAGCGCTTCCAGAGGTCCGCCGGGAACAGATTGGCTTTCTCGATATCGGCGGCACGCGGGGCGATCTCCGCCTCCACGAAGGCGCGCAGCGTGTCGCGCAGCATGCTGATATCTTCGCCCAGATCGAAATCGATGCTCGGGATATTCAAGGCGATTCCTCCGTGTTTTGGGGACCAAACCTAGCGGCATCGGGGCCCTTCTGCGGTCGAAAAGGTTGCATTTTCCGCCAAACTTGGCGAGGATTCTTCCAGAGGATGTCCGATGCCTTTTCAAGTCGCAACCGCGATCCCGCGCCGTGCCGTGACCCCTGCCGCCTTCGTCCGCGGCGTCGTTGCCGCTTACGAACGCTACGGCCGCGATCCGACCGAGGCGCTGAGCCGGGGTCAGGTAACGCCAGACCTTGTCAATTCTCCGGATGGGCGGGTCACGGCCGGCCAGTTCGAGGCGCTGGCCGGTCATGCCATGCGCGAACTCGACGACGAGGCGCTCGGCTGGTTCTCGCGGCGGCTGCCCTTCGGCACCTACGGCATGCTGTGCCGCGCCTCGATCACCGCCCCGACGCTGGAGGTCGCGCTCAAGCGCTGGTGCCGGCACCACCGCCTGCTGACCGAGGACGTGCTGCTCGATCTCGCCGTCGGCGAGGAGACCGCCGTGGTGTCCATCCGCGAGCTGCGTGACCTCGGGCCTTTACGCGAATTCTGCCTGGTCACCCTGCTCCGCTATGCTCTCGGCTTTTCCTGCTGGGCCGTGGATTCCAGGATCGCGCTTCGCGCCGCGGAATTTCCGCACCCCGAGCCCGGCCACGTCTCGGTCTATCCGACCATCTTTTGCCGAAACATCCGCTTCGATGCGGACCGAGCTTCCATCACCTTCGACAAGCATTATCTGTCGCTGCCGCTCACCCGTAGCGCGGCGGACCTCGACAACATGCTCAAGGGCGCGCTGCGGCTGACCGTGCTACCCTATCGGCGCGACCGGCTCCTGGTCGAGCGCGTTCGCCGCGTGCTCCGCAATGCGCGCGGACGCAGCCTCGGAGCCGAGGATGTCGCGAGCGAGCTGGCGCTCTCCACCCGCACCATGCATCGGCGCCTGCGCGATGAAGCGACCTCGCTGCGCGATCTCAAGGAAGAGGCAAAATTCGAGCTCGCCAAGCAGGAGCTGATGCGCGGTCGTAACCCGATCAAGCGGATCGCGGAGATCGCGGGCTTCCGCAACGAGAAGAGCTTTTCCCGCGCCTTCCGCACCTGGGCCGGCGCCTCACCGCGCGAGTTTCGCGGCAGGTATCGCTGACGGTATCGCTGACGCGCGGGCTGTCATGCTGTTGTAGCCTCCGAGATCCAACTCGGAGGCCGCAACATTTCGAAACCGGTCTCGATCAGTTCGAGTTGGTCTGCCCACCCGGGCGAAGCTTGGTGCGCGACTGCGTCTGCTTCGGCTGGAAGGCAAGCGCGTCGGTCGAAGTCTTCGCGCCGCCGCTCTGCGAGCACGAGCCGCCGATGCCGCCGGCCGCGGCCCGGCAGGCCTCCATCGTCGGATAGCCGCAGCCGTGTGCGGCCTGGGCGCCATTGGTGATGCAGTAGTCTTCTGCCTGGGCAGCCGGCGCGGTCATCATGAGAAACGCAGATGCAAACAGCGTCGCAGCGGATGCGACGAACGTCTTCGAGGTCGGGGTCATGTTGTCTTTTCCTGCTTCAGGGTCCCAGAAAAGAGGCCTCGGCATGCGACGCAGGCTGAGGTTCACAGCTCGCATGTAGGCCAGCGCCAGGAACCGGCAATCACGGCTCGGCGCATTGCAGAACTTCCCAAATCACATGTCACAGTTAGGTGAGTTACTTATGTTTTATCCGTCTTATCCGAACCTGTATCCCGACAAGGGGATCACTCCCGCGCCTTCGGAATATTGGATGTCGTTGTGCCCGCCACGCTTTGGCACCCGTCCCCGCCGAACTATCCTGCCGCCGCGATCTCCTGCAACGGCAGCGGCACGTCCTTCGCCACACCCAGCACCGGGAAGCTCCGGACGTTCTTCACGTTCGGCATCGCGGCGAAATGCAGGAGCTGCTGGCGCATGCTCTCGACGCTCGGCGCCACGCATTTGAGAAGATAGTCGGTGTCGCCCGAAATCCGCCAGCACTGCTGGATGCGCGGGATCGCGGCGATCGAGCTCTCGAACGCCGCCAGCACCGGCTGGGCCTGGCTGCCGAGCTGGATCGAGACGAACGACACCACCTCGTAGCCGAGCAGCCGCTCGTCGATGACGGCGCGCACCGCCCGGATCACGCCGCTACTGAACAGCGATCTCAGCCGCCTCACGCAGTTGGGCCCGGACACCCCGACGCGCAGCGCCAGCTCGTTGTTGCGAACCCGCCCGTCCTGCTGCAATTCGGAGAGTATTTTCAGATCGACGCCGTCGAGTTGGTCACGCCCCGCCATACCCCACCTCGCCATGAGCCTGTCTTGCGCGGCAGCGAAGCACGGGGCGGAATGGCTGCCAAGGGCAGGACGATAGGAGGTATCCGCATGGTTGGCCGAGCTTGTCCCGGCCATCCGCGGCTTTTCACGGGGAGGCTAAAACGTAGATGCCCGGGACCCGGCTCCATCAAGGCTTCGCCGGGCATTCGGTGTTGGGCCGGCGACGCTTCAGCGAGACGGCAAGCCCGGGCACGACGAGAGTCTCGACGCGTGGCCCGCCTTCAATGCGTCCAGGGCTCGCCGCGGCGGAACGAGAAATTGTCCGCATAGGCGACTGGACGGCGCACCGATTCCTTCGGCTCGATCACCTGATAGGCGATGCCCTTGCGCTCGCAATAGGCGACCGCCTCTTCCTTGCTGTGGAAGTGCAGCGTGATCTGCTGCTTCATGTCGCCGGACGAGGTCCAGCCCATCAGCGGCTCGACCGCGCGCGGCTGCTCGGGCTCGTAGTCGAGCTGCCATTCCTTGGTCTTCGACCGGCCGGATTGCATCGCGTTCTTGGCGGGCTTGAAAATGCGTGCGGTCATGGATGATCCGGGCCTCTTGTTCGTCTTTTCGTCCGATTTCGATGCGTCACGGTAGCAGTTGGTGGAAACCGCGGGCATAGTATAGAGACACCTTTTGGGAACTGATCGGTGATTCCGGCCCCCGGGATGGCTCGCCGATGGGTATAATCATTATGCTGCATCGTGACAATTGCGTACCCGCCTTCCGCGCCGGGGTCTCGCCCGGCGCCCCTGCTTCGTTGACATCTCCCTGTCCGTCCCCTCCGAAAGCTCCCGTCGCATGTCCTTCCTGAACATCAACGCCACGCTCCCCGAGAAGGGCCGTGACCTCAGGCTCGACCTGTTTCGCGGCATTGCGAACTGGGCGATCTTCCTCGACCATATCCCCGACAACGTGGTGAACTGGATCACCACCCGCAATTACGGCTTTTCCGACGCTGCCGATCTGTTCGTCTTCATCTCCGGCTACACCGCATCCTTCGTGTATGCGCGGATGATGCTCGAGCGCGGCTTCCTGGTCGGCGCCACCAGGCTGACCAAGCGGGTCTGGCAGCTCTACGTCGCTCACATCATCCTGTTCGTGATCTACATCGCCTCGATCAGTTATCTGGCGCTGCGCTTCGGCGATTCAGAGATGATCAACGAGTTCAACGTCGCCGGCCTGGTCGACAACGCCACCGAGACGCTGCGCCAGGGCCTGTTCCTGCGCTTCAAGCCACTCAATCTCGACGTGCTGCCACTCTACATCGTGCTGATGGGACTGTTTCCGCCGGTGCTCTGGTTCATGCTGCGCAAGCCAGACCTCACCATGGCGCTCTCAATCGTGCTGTGGCTCGCCGCCCGGCATTTCGGCCTGAACCTGACCGCCTATCCGGCCGGCCAGTGGTACTTCAACCCGTATGCCTGGCAGGTGCTATTCGTATTCGGCGCCTGGTGCGCCATGGGTGGCGCGCGGCGCTCGATGACGCTGATCAACGCGCCGGTCACCCTGTGGCTCTGTCTCGGTTACATGCTGTTCGCGCTGGTCATGACCATGGCTGGTCGTTTCCCGACCCTCGGCGGCATGTTCCCGGAATGGCTGTTCTCGGCATTCAACCCGAACGACAAGACCAACCTCGCGCCCTACCGCTTCATCCACTTCGTCGTGATCGTGATCCTGGTGATCCGCTTCGTGCCGAAGGACTGGCCGGGCCTGGAATGGAAAGGGTTCGACCCCATCATCGTGTGCGGCCAGCAGTCGCTCGCCGTGTTCTGCGTCGGCGTGTTCCTGTCCTTCGTCGGTCATTTCGAGCTGTCGATGAGCTCGGGCTCGCTGTTCGCGCAGATCTTCGTCAGCGTCGCCGGCATCGCGATCATGACGACGGTGGCCTATTACATCTCCTGGTCGAAAAAGCAGGACAAGCCGCTGAAGCCGCCGCCGCCCAAGCCTGCGGCCGCAAAGGCCGCTTGAAGGGCAGCAGCGATACCGCGCCGGACGACAGCGACGCCGCTTCAGGCCGCCGCTTCGCTATCGTACTCGGTGAATTTCTTGTAGATCCAGTCGCGGCCGTCGTGGCGGCGCCAGACCTTGCCGTAAACGAGCTGCCCGTTGATCGAGCGGCGCGGCACGAGCACGGTCCAGAGGTGCCAGATCTCGGTCCAGCTCGCCTGCGGACCGGTGGTTCGGACGTTGCGATCGAAAGACATGATGCAGAACTCACAGGATACGAGCACTGCGACGAACTGTGATGTCGTGTGAGCACGAATTCAGGCAACCCATCGCGAGCCGGACCGATCTGATAACAGCCGCGAAGGCGGCCGCAACAACCGCTCGCCCTTAACCTAACCGGTCAACCTTACTTCCTGTGAGCGCGTGGCAAGACCGGTTGAAAGCGCTCGCCGATTTTCCTAGACTGTGTGCGATTTGAGAATGAGCGCGTCGTTTTGAGGACGCGCGGTGATTTCCAGGCTGACGCGAATTTTTGAAAACGATTGATGGGCGGGGGCCACCACGATGAATTTGCAATGTGCATGTCTGCGCTTGGCGCTGCATTCGACGCCGCCTGCTCTGCCCGCCAAGACGCCGGAGCAAGAGCCGCGGAAGGTCGCCAACGACAATCAGCTGGCCTGGCCGTTCCTGCCGTTTCCGTTCGGCTGGTACGCGACGAACTGATGGTTGGAAAAGCGTAACGCCGCGCAAGCGGAATATCATCGCTTGGCGGCGTCCGTTAGGCATTGGGCGCTGAAATCCCCCAACACCTATATGTCTAGGGCGACGCCTAAAGGTTCGACAAAGTTTTACGATTTCCGCGCCGTCCGACCCGCCCAATGCCTTGAAAAATCGCGCGGAAGTCGCGTTGCGCAGGGAATGAGCGCCGAGGGTTTAGGAAGGCTTTGGCAGCTCCGGCATCTGCATCGAACGCGGCTGGTCGGCTTGGCCTGGATCGCCGCGCTCGGCTGGAAACCGCGCTCGCCTGGATCGCCTGGCGCCTCGCCGAATGGCTGTTGTTCTCTGGTGCCGTTCCGACCCACCTCCGGACTGGTCGGGGCAGCTGGATTCGAACCAACGACCTGCAGTACCCAAAACTGCCGCGCTACCAGGCTGCGCTATACCCCGAATGTCCGGCGAGCCCCGTCGATACACGCTTCCCAAAGCGCCAGCAAGCCTTCCAAAGGCGCCAGCAAGCTTCCCAAAAGACCGTCAGGACGGGGGCAATGGCCCTGCCAATAGCCCCTTGCCCGCCTACTTGCTGCCGAACAGCGGGTGGCCGACGCGGTCGCCGGCGCGGATACCATATTTTTGCGCCGTCCCCGCCACCACCTCCAGAACGGCCCGCGCGGGCCCCCTGGATGAGATGATCTTTGTCGACATCGGCTCGGTATTTTCGGCGATGCGCAGGATGCGGCCGTCGGCGCGAATGAAGATCATGTCGAGCGAGACGTAGGTGTTCTTCATCCACATCGACACCTCCTGCTCAGGATTGAAGTCGAACAGCATGCCTTTGCCGTCCGCCAGGTCCTTGCGGTACATCAGGCCGGTCTGCTTCTCCTCCTCGGTGGTCGCGATCTCGACCGAGAACACCTGCACGCCGTTCCTGGTGACGATCTCGACCGGCTGCAAGCTGGCGGCGCGGACGGGTGCGCTCCCGACGGCACAGCCGGCGATGACGAGGATGGCGGCAAGCCAGCCCTTCGCAACGGCGAAGACGGCCTTTCGATCGAAATTCATGGATGGCTCTCGAGGCGTGGGACTGGACCAGTCCTTACGTGTCGGTCGCCGGAAAAGCCAGAGGCGCGCCGGCCAGCCAGCGCGCCTCTGCTCACGATCGCGGGAATGGAATTAGTGGGACGAAACCGGCGATCCCGTCTCGGGATGGATCTCGGCCGCCATCATGCCCTTGGAGCCGGGTCCGAAGCGGACTAGGACATACTGGCCGGGCCGCAACTCGGTCATGCCGAAGCGGCGCAGCGTCTCCATGTGCACGAAGATGTCGGGCGTGCCCTCGCCGCAGGTCAGGAAGCCGAAACCGCGCAGCCGGTTGAACCATTTGACCTGAGCCCGTTCCAGCCCGCTGGTCGCGGTCACCGTGACATGGGTGCGCGGCGGCAGCATCTGCGCCGGATGGATCGCCGTGGATTCGTCCATCGAGACCACACGGAACGCCTGGTAGCCCTTGGCGCGCTGAATGCACTCGACGACGATGCGGGCGCCCTCGTAGGCGGTCTGGAAGCCGTCGCGCCTAAGCACGGTAACGTGCAGGAGCACGTCGGGCCAGCCATTGTCGGGAACGATGAAGCCGTAGCCCTTTGAGGCGTCGAACCATTTGATGACGCCGTGAACCTCGACGAGGTTGGCGCTGCTCTCACCAAGTCCGGTGAACGGACTGAGTGCGCTGTCGCGACCGCCACCGCCGTGTTCGCCCACCGCGGGAACTCCGACCTTCTTGGACTCAAATCCGTCCGACGACCCCATAACCCCGGACCCCACACATGCCATGCAACCCGCCTGAATGGCGGCGCCGAATCACGCGTCTTTAGAGAATCTTCTCAACTCGACGCGACGCGAATCTTTCGACTCAAAAGATAACACTCCCGGTTGCGACGCATAGACAAAAAAGAGATTCGGCGGAACCTATGAACAGCTTGCACAGCCGCGAATCAAATTGCCTCAATTACCAACAAAGGGCCCGAGCGTTTCGCCGATGTCGTGGCGGATCACGAGGTCGGCGATGTCGTCCTGCTCGGTGGGCTCGCGATTGACGATCACCAGACGTGCGCCTGATCTCTTCGCCATCATCGGAAAGCCCGCGGCCGGCCATACCACCAGCGAGGAACCGATCGCGATGAAGAGGTCGCAGGCTTGCGACAGCGCGGTCGCGCGCTGCATTTCGTCCTCAGGCATCATCTGGCCGAAGGAGATCGTGGCGGTCTTCACCGGCTCGTCGCACACGGTACAGTTGGGCGCGGCGCCCTCCTCGTCGAAGCGGCGCTTGACCCAATCAAGCGGATAGGCCTGACCGCATCCGATGCAGCGCGCATACGTGGTGTTGCCGTGAAGTTCGATCACGTGGTCGCTCGCGACGCCTGAGGCCTGGTGCAGATTGTCGATGTTCTGGGTGATGATCGCGGGAACCTTGCCGGCACGGTAGAGCGAGGCGAGCGCGCGATGGCCGCGGCCGGGCCTGGCCGCCGCAAAGACCTCCTCCATCGCGAAGCGCCGGCGCCAGGATTCGTCGCGCGCCTCCTGGCTGGCGACGAACTCGTCGAATGGGATCGGGCGGTTGCGCGTCCAAATTCCGCCCGGCGAGCGGAAGTCGGGGATGCCGCACTCGGTCGAGATGCCGGCGCCGGTGAACGGCACGATCCGTTTGGCTTCGGCGATCATGTCGCCGAGACGCTCGACGCCGCTGCGAAGATCCGATGCAATCAACGCGGCCTCCCGTTTTGCTTTGCCGATTGGCTTGGCCGATCGGTTTTGCCGATTTGTTTTTGCGCTAGCTGCAACATGCGCAAGCGACAAGATTGTTGACGCGGTTATCCACCGCGGCGCACGACGTGGTCGGCAATTTTTTCCGCCCCTCGCTTATCACAATCCTGCAATGCCTCCTCCCCATTGACGCCCCAATCAGAAGCGCCAATGCATGTGTTGACGCGACTCAACGTGATTGCGGCGGCAGTGCTTGAGTTCAGTAGGACACATGCTCACGTGCAGAGGGGATTTGAAATGACCGAGGACGAACAACGTAAAATCCGCGAACGCGAAGAGATCGCCGCCCGTGTCGCCGCCTTCCGTGCCACCCAGGAAAAATTCAAGCGCGAGCGTGACGAGTATTTCGTGTCGACGCTCGACAACGCGCGCAAGGTGGAGCGGCCCTCGCTCTGGCCGTAACGACACCACATCACCGAGCATGAAAAAAGCCCGGAGCGTTGCTCCGGGCTTTTCATTTGGTCAGCCGTTACCAGTGACGGTAATAATGGTGGCGGCGGTAGTACGGTCCATCGCCGTAGTAGGCGTACGGACCGGGGCCGTAAGCATAAGCGGGGCGGCCATAGTAGCCGTACCCCGGGCCGTAGCCGTAGCCGTAAGGATGGGACGCGGCGACGGCGCCCGCGGTGATGGCGCCGGCAGCGAGGCCGAATGCGAGACCCGGACCGATGCCGCGGCCGCGCGCCTCGGCAGGCGCAGGCGCCGCGACCGCGGTCACGCCGACGGCCGCAACGGTAGCCAGAACTGCCAGTGTCTTTCTCATCATCAATCTCCTCCTTCGTATCTCGCATAGACAACGCCGGCGCGGTGCGATGGTTGCGTGCAAGGCTGTGGAACCGGGCTGGGATTAAATCCGCCACGCATGGAACAGGCGCGCGTTCCGCGAATTGCTTGTTCAAGTGCGGACGCCTCCGCCATCCGGTTGAGGCAACAGCACGAAGACCCCGTCAGCATCACCAATGCTGGCGGGGTTTTCAGTTTCACGGACGGCAAATTGGCAACGCAGCACAATTGCTGCCAGCGGGGAGCGTCCAGGAGGATAAAGTGCCGATATCCAGATTGCTGGCCCGTATCCGCAGGCTGGTTCCCAGATCCGGCGATCAGCATTACGACGAGATCGTCCGCAGTTTCGGCGTCGGCACGCTGCGCCCGCCGCCGACGCCGATGAGCGACGGCGAGTTGGCGCGGGCCATTGCCGAGTTCCTTAAGGAACAGCCGTCGAGCGAGTCCGTAGGCGCCCTCGGCCGGCGGCTCGACCCCAGCACCCCGCTTTGAGGCGCCAGTCCGTCTTGTCCGGGAACAGGCGCTTCGCGCGCACGTTGCCGTAACTTCAAGGAGAAAAGAGGCCGACATGCCCGTTTGGCTCGAAGTCCTGCTCAACCTGTCCGGTTATGCCGGTTTCGTGGCGCTCGCCTCACATGGCACCGCGTGCCCAGGGAATTGCGCCGACCATCAGATCTCCGGCGACGACCGTTAATTCGTGTGAGGTGGCTGGCCCGCCGTGCGCATCAGCCTGTCGGCCTTGACCGCGACACGCGTGTCCTCGAGCTGTGGCCGCAGCGAGAAGCTGATCACCACGAACGCCAGACAAAAGAGCGTGCCGACGATGGCGACGCGCCGGTAGGTGTGGCGGTCGCCCTGATAAAAGCTCGGTTGTGAAAAAGGTGTCATGAATTCGTTCTTGGCAAAATTGCTCGTTGGCCAAAGTCGCTTGTTGGCAAAGTCGTTTCCAGACGTCGCCAGACACACCTATCCCAAGCAGCGGCAAGCGCAACGCGATTGGGCTTTTAACCTAACCGAACAGGGTTATCGGCTTCGCGGCAATCTTCCGTTAGGAATTGGCCAAGCGTCTCCAGAACTTGGCGAGCCGCCTCAAGCTCTCGCGAAAGCCGCGGCTGCGGAGCTTGTGGCGATCCGCCGTCCGGCTTTGTTCCAGCTTCACCTGCCTTTCGTTCTCGAAGAACGAATCGGAATCGCAGAAATCGGCGCGAAGCAGGTCTTAACACTTCGTTTGTACGCAAACGGTGGCATCATCGCCAACGATCGCGCGCTCACATCGCGTCTTCGGATTTCGATCGCGGTGGCACCTGCGGCACCGACGGCCTGCCTTTGCGCAAGCGCGGGTGCCGGTCATACCAAAACACTTTTGCGATCTCGGCAAACATCTCGAGAAACCAGCACGCATCCATGTCGCGTCTCCCTCGCCTCATCTCGTAGCGAGGAGACGCCAACGGGACTGTGCCAAGCATCACGCCGGCTTGGTCAGGAAGGGCATGTCCCGCATCGACACAGAAGCCACGGCTTGTTCTGCATCCGACTCTATTTCGTTCGCAAGGAACGAATCGGAGTCGAGGAATCAGCGCAAAACGATCCCTAACGATCGGTGAAGGCAGGCGCGATTGGCCTGTTATCATCGACGTAGTGCGACGCTCATCACGCCGCGCGCTTCACCGTCTCCTTCCCCGACAGATCCTTCTCCGAAAAGCATTCGAGGATCTGGATGCGGAGTTCTTCCGCGGCCGGACCTTCGAGCTTCCTGAGCTGATTCCAGAGCCTGATCACTTCGCGTTGTTTCTCGACAGTCATGGGCACCTCCAACCAAATGGTCGCCGCCAAAAGAGATACTTCACTAGAACAAACTAAGAACAAAAAGTCCAGCCTTTCCCCGCGAAATTCGCGGGGTCCATCGTCTCGAGCCTTTCTGAGCCTTCCGCGCGTCGGCGCGGTTGCTTTTTGGTTTTTCAACCTTAAGTTCGAGAACGCGGCCGGCGGCGCGGCGCTGAAATCCCATCGCGGCCAGCCAGGAAGGCCCCGTGCGAAAGCGCGGGGTTTTTCTTTTGGGGAACGCGCCATGGCCCTCCCCGTTAGTCATTCCGGAGCGAGGGACCGTGACCAGAAAATACTACGCCGTCGAGGTGGTGCGTCAGATCGAGGAGACCGTGGAAATCATGGTCGAGGCGCCGGATCAGACCGCCGCACATGATGCAGCGCTCGCGCACCTGAAGGCGCGCGGCTCCGAGTATCAGTGGCTCAATCCCAAATGCGATCTCGTCGTCTGGCGCGAGCGCCAGGTCGATACGCCGGCGATCGTCGACGTCTCCGTGTCGGCGGAGTAGCCGCCGGAACGAATTTTTTCGTCTCGCGTTGTCAAGCCGAACTCAGTGGTGCTGGCGGCATGTCGCGACGCGGCCGACCAGCTTGAAGAGCCCCGGTCCCTAAGCCCGGGGTTTTTCTTTTAGGCGGCCGCCATCCAAGCGGTGGCCGAACAGCAAAGCAGCCACCCGGGCGTTACGCCGGGTGGCTGCTTTGAGAACTGTCGACGCTCGCGCCTGTCCGCCTCTTAGACCAGCAAAGTCAGACCGGCAGATTGTCGGTCATCCCGGGCGGGACTTCGCTTTGCTTGGTCCGCTCGGCGAGAAGCTCCTTTTCGGCCTCGTACCAGAAGGTGTCCATCGTGCCCGCGGGCTCGCCGGCCTCCTTCCAGAGGTGATAGGCGCGGTTTCGAATCTCTACTTCACTGAGACCAGTCATGTGATTTCTCCCTTTCGGAAGCAAAGCCTGACGACGCCCGAGAGTTCCCTAAGAGAGTTCCTTATTGGTTCAGCACAAGCAAGCGGTCATTGCAGCACTCCGCGGCAGCACTCCGCGAAAAAGAGGGTCCACAACGAAAACGCGAGCCCTTGGCGAGCCCTTAGACGGAGTCCTTGGCCACCTTCAGCGGCGAGGCCTTCACCGACTTGCTCGCCGGCTTCGCGGCGAACTGCATCGGCTCCTTGGTGAAGGGATTGACGCCCATGCGGGCTTCGGTCGCCGGCTTGTTCACAACCGACATCTTGACGAAGCCGGGAATGACGAACTCGCCGGACTCGTTGAGCTCCTTGTAGCCGACGGTTGCCATGTACTCGATGACCGACTTCACGTCGTTCTTCGACAGCTGCGTACCCTCGGCAATTGCATCGATCAACTGAGTCTTGGTCATCTTCGCCATGTCTGAATTTCCTTCTGTGCGCGCGAGCAGGCTTTGCTCAGGACGCGGTCCAACCGCGCAACGCGCTTCTGATTCATGCCAACTTTCATGAAGTGACGGGGCTTAGAACCCATCGACGCCCAAAACGCAAGCAGGGGGTTCTGGGGGAGCCCGGACGCCCCGGCAAAGATGCCGCAGCTTGCGCCGTTTCCGCGTTGAACCATTTTCTTCCTGAGGCGTCTAACTCTTTGAAGTCCCCAAGCTTCACCCCCATCAGAGAGCCCCGCTTCCCCCAGGCGGGGCTTTCGCCTTTTCCGGGGGACCCGGCCGCGCAATGCCGATCAGGCTGGCCCCCAGGTCTGCGCCTGGGGCCCCGCGGGTGACCGTCACAAGGCAGGTTCTCTTTTCCGGTCATCTCCTGCATAATGCGGCATGGCAAAAACAAAAGTGACCTTCAAAACCGTCCGCATTGCAGACAACGACTGGAAAATCCTGGCGGATTACCCGGACAGCGAACAGCGCGAAATCAAGGGCTTCACCAGCAAGGCAGATGCCGACGACTGGATCAACGGCGACCGCAAGATCGCGTGGCTCCGCTCCCAGGGATACGCCAAGTAAAGCGCGCATAAAGTCAGGCGCGCATCGTGTGACGCCCTTAGGGGTATAGGCGCGCTTCGTCCCTCCCCGTTCCAGATGTTCTTTCCGTGCCGGCGCATTGCCGAGCAGGCGGCAATGCCCGCTTGTCTATCGCCTCGCGGGGGGCGCCTGCTCGAGAAACCTGTGGCCGGGCATGCGCCGTTGAGACTTCGGTAACCTAACGCCTCCAAGCTCCTCTCAGTATCGTTGCGTTGGAGTAACTCAAAGTGCTGGATTTTAACGAGCTGCGTGAACTCGCGGCCGATGTTCGCGTGTTCGTCGAAATTGCCGAAGACAAGGCCGAAGCGCTTCGCGCCGTCATCACCGCCTATGACGTGGTGCTCGCGATCTTCCCGTCCGGAGAGGGCATGGGCCTCCACGTCATCAAGGGCGGCGAGATCCTGGACCAGATTGCAAAATCACGAACCAATGCGAGCTACAGCCACACGGCCATCGCGGTTCCCGACCTGGAGCATGCGGAAGTGCTCAAGCACCTGACGGGCCCGGCCGACCAGCGCATTGCGGCTTAGAGCGTTTTCAAAGGAAGTCGATAGCGGTTCGCGCGCAGACGAGAATTTTTGCACTCCGGAACGCCCAGTTTTAGGAACACGGCTTCTGCACTCCCGTTGGCCCACTCAACCAACCAGGAGTTTGAGATGAAGAAGTTCATCATTGCGACCGCCGCCCTCGGCCTCATGTGCGGCTCTGCCTTTGCCCAGACCCAGACCGGCCCCGCCGCGCAGTCGGACAACATGCAGAAGCCCGGCATGAACAACACGGACAAGGGCACGATGACGAGGGGCACGACGGGCATGAGCCATGACGGCACGAGCAAGGGCGGAATGGTGAGGCCCGACGCCTCCGGCCAGGGCGGCTCCGGCCCCGGCAGCGACCAGGGCGGCACCAAGACCCGCAGCAACATGAAGTAAGCCGGTTTCCTGTATCGCTTGCCTCTTGGCCGCGTCGCTTTCCAAAAGGCGGCGCGGCCATTTCATAACGGGTCCCCGATGGAAACCTGTCGCCCGAAGCCGCGTTGTCCAACGCACTGCCGGGTGACAACCGGACGCAATGGGGATGTTGGACGCGGCGCATTTTTCCGGTTTCTGCCCGCGACATCAACGCATCGGTACGCGCTGACAACTAACCTGTTCCCGGCAAGTGCACTCTTACAAAGTGCACCCTCAATACTGCACTCCTCACATAGGTGCGCGCACCGGAACGGTCAGGTCTCGCGCGAGTTGACCTATTACCAGGACAAGGAGATCGTCATGAGCGTTGAAGGTAAAGTGAAGGAAGGCGCCGGGTTCATCAAGGAAGAGATGAACGAACACGGCAAGTCCCCTGAGAGCCAGAAGAAAGCCCAGGAAGGTCGCGACTTGCGCAACGAAGGCCGGATCGAAGATGGCAAGCCGCCGAAGACGACGAAGCCCGGCACCGGTCACTAGACCGCGTTTCGAAAACCCCGTTTGCTAAAAAACCGCCCCTGGTCATGTCAGGGGCGGTTTTTCACGTTCATGACCAGGCGATATGTGACCATGCGATCTTTCGGTGGTGCAATCCTCCAACGATAGCGGACGTCTCGAACCATGCAGCGCGATGGTGGTAGAACGCTCCGGCTGTTGTATGGTCGGACGTTTCTTACGAGGGGCTGATGAAGATTGCCATTGTTGTCGCCGGCGTGATCGTTGTTGCCGCGGCCGTTCTCGTGGCGGTCCAGCCGAGCTTTCTGAAGCCTGCGTCACTGGCACTCGTGCAGAAGTCCGACATCCTCGGCTTTTCGCCCGGCATGACATTCGACGAGACCAACAAGCTCATCACGCAACGTCGCTACCGCTGCCGTCAGCTTCGCGATTCCTACGTCCTCGAATGCGCAGTCGACGGCGCCAAGGTCACGATCTTTGCCGACGACGTCGACCCCAAGAATCCGGACCCCAAACATCCCATCTGGCGCGTCAACGCGGAGTTGAGCAATCCGGGCCCCCAAGACGCTGCCGTCAAATCGATATCCGACCAGTTCAACGCCCAGCCAACCGGGGATGCCCGGGAGGGATGGATATGGACCGTCGGGCGTGGGCTGAAGCTGAGCTACGACGGCGCCGCCTTGAAGCTGGTGGACGAGGCAGAGGAAATCAGGCGGGGCAAGCAGGAAGCAAAGCGCTAGGGAGTGCTCCTGTGGTCGTGCCTTGGAGGAAGGGCACAGCAATCAATCCGCCTCAGATGCATGCCTCACCCTAACGCATCCGACACCCATTCTATCGCATCCGCGCAACTGTTCCTTAATGGGTTTCTCGCCTAAATTGCACTATTCTGGAATGAACGTGGCGAGGCTTGGTGCGAATCTTCGCGGGTGTACAGGCGATGCGCGGCGTCGCTGCGCTGTCGGTGGTCTGCGGACACGCGATCAGTGCGCGACCCGACATGGTCGGGCCGGAGCTTGCCGAGGGTGCGCTGACGATACTTGCGAGCGGCGTCGACATCTTTTTCGTGATCTCCGGCTTCATCATCGCGACCACCGCGACGGCACAACACAACCCGCTGGATTTCGCTTTCAGACGGGCCCTCCGAATTTTTCCGCTCTATTGGCTGGTGTTGCTGGCGGCGTTTGTCAGCTCCTCCTGGATCGCGCTGGCGCCGGGCGGCCGACCCGCTCTCGATCTCGGAACCATCTTCGCATGGACCTATCCGAACTGGTACCTTGGCCCAGCCTGGTCGCTGGCTTTCGAACTGCACTTCTACGTCGCCGTCGCCATCGTCCTGGCGATCAAGCCGGACCGGCTGTTCGAGATCTTGTTCGCTGGATTCGCCCTGGTCATTCTTGCTCTCGTCTTCGGCCTGGAGGCCGGGATCTACTTTCATCCGCTGGTGCTGGAATTCGGTGCCGGCGTTGTCATCGCCTATCTCCAGAGAAGCGGACGATTGCGCTTTTCGCGCCACTTCCCCGCCGTTTCCGCGGGCCTGTTCGCGGCCGGGTGGTACTGGATTTTCGTGCGCGGCGCGGCCGACCCGCAATTCGCGCGCGTCCTGACCTATGGCCTCGGCGCGGGATTGCTGATCCATACCGTGGTCGCTGTCGAGATCGAAGGACGCTCCTTCTCACCGGTGCTGCAATGGCTCGGCAAGATCTCGTACGCGTTGTATATCGTCCATTATCTGGTGGTGAAATGGATCGCCAGCTTCGACGGACTGTGGCTTCTGTCGACCGTCGGGACAATCATCGCGGGCATCCTGCTCTCCATCGGTCTCGCCGCCGCCTTGCACGTCGCCGTTGAGGCACCGATCCTCGATTGGGGGCGCAAGCTAAGTCTGATGCGCAGACGCCGATCGCTGCCGGCCGTTCCGTGATCATCTCCCGACGCTGATCCGGGCAAAGTGCGCCCCTGGCTGCGTCAGGGGCCGGCCACGAACAAATAAGGAACAAAAAGCATCAGTCGGCATTGAGCCTGAAAAGGAGAGATCGCCGTGACTGACAACAAGATGGCTGGCAACACCGCAGGCAACACCCAAAAGGATCCGAAGGATTGGGTCTCCGGGGACGACCCGATGACCGGCGCCCAGGAATCCTACCTCAAGACCCTCGCCGAGCAGGCCCACAAGCCCCTCCCCAAGGAGGATCTGACCAAGGCAGAGGCGTCAGAGCTGATCGACACGATGCGGCAGAAGGCCGGGCTCGAGAAGTAAACGGCGCTGCATTTCGAAACCCGAAAGATGGGCGGCGGCTGACAGGGAGGCCGCCCATCGCCGCCTCTCACGAAGCGCCAATTCACCCCCATCATCGCCGGCGAGCGCGGTCCTCTGCGGCAGGTTCGCGGCCAGACAGCTAATCGCTTTCGACGACCCTCACAGCCAGCTCAGCGACCGCACGCCGGCCGGCGGCGACGAGGCCGTCGATCTCGCGTGTCTCGTGCTTGGCGCAGTGGATGATCCGTTCGGCGACATACCGGCGCGCGGTGTAGGCTTCCATCACCTCAGGCATCATCTCGCTGACGCGCTCCAGCGCCCTGTCCATGTGCGACAGCGTTCGTTCGTTGAACTCCTCCAAAAGCAACATCACCTGTCCTCAATCTCATAATGAATACGGCTAGTGTGTTGGCGGGCGGACGCCGATCGAGGCATGCACGCTCCGTCCCGCGAGACGGGAGAGCCTGACTCCACCGATGATCTGAAGTGCCGCCAATACTGGAGAATTGCAGGCGTTCGGCCAACGCGGCATTCACAAACGTTAAGCGTGATGCGTTTCGTTGGCACCTGCGGCGTCAGTGCACTGTCCCGTAAGGTAGCCGTCGGTGCTTGCGAACAGCACCGCGATCACGCAGTTAACTGCGTGTCACCGTAATGCGTAATTCCCGACGCATAGGCCAAGATCTGACCCCACGGTCATTGCCAGATCACTTCGGCAGACCGCGAATTGCCAGCTTGACGACTGTAAGGACAACGAAGGCGGGCGCGCCGTAAACGATTGCATTCACGGCCCAAGTGATGGCGACGCCCAGGAAAACGGAACTGCCAACCGCTCCCCAGAAAAGGTAGGCTGCGGATATGCCCGGCATCTCCCATGCCATCACAGCGATGGAGTAGTCGGTGAGCTGCTCCATGACGAGCAGCACCGTCGAGACGAGCGCCCCGATTGCCAGTGCGACGATGAGAACGGATTTCATTGTGTTCAAAGGCCCAACAGCCCCATCAAGATCGGAATCATAAAATAAGCTGCCAAGCCGAGGAGGCCTCCTACGGCAAGCTTCACCCAACGCCGTTGGATTTTCGGCTCGAGCCATGTCGCCAGTTTGACCCAGAGCGCATACGCCCATCCAGCAACAATCGAGCGGATCAGTGCAAACAGAAGCTCACCTAGGATATTGGCCATGGCCGTTAGTCGCGTCATTGCCGCGAGGAGTTCATCTGCGAGCGGCTACACAAGCCTGTCCACCCGTGAGTGAGGTGGCCAATTCTGCGGTTTGCGTCACCGTTCTGACGGCCCGGTTCGCGCTGTGGGGCGCTTCGCGTGAAGGGGCTCGTGGTCTAGCGCTTGAGCACTGCCATCGCAATTCATGCCCTTAGTTCGCTCGCTCGGCGCGGCGTCGTGACTGCTGACATCAGGGTGGCAGCAGCGGTGTGCGACGAGCCCCGCGATGCCGCTCAAATCTGCGGTCAACCAAAGGACATGCCATGAAGTTCGCCTCCACTCGCCTGATCGCCACCGACATCAAAAGCATGGTTTCGTTCTACGAAACGATCACCGGAGTTTCCGCCGAATGGCTCGCGCCGGTGTTCGCCAAGATCGTGACGCCGGGCGCCAACCTGGCAATCGGCGCAGCCGAGACGGTCGCGCTCTGGAAAGAAAACAGTGCCGAGCCCGGCGCCAATCGGACCGCCGTGATCGAGTTTCAGGTTGAAGACATCGATGCGGATTATGAGCGCCTGAAAGATAAGGTCACGCTGGTGCACGAGCTGAAAACGATGCCATGGGGCAACAAGACGTTCCAGTTTCGTGACCCCGAAGGCACCGCAGTATCGCTCTTCATGCCGCCGGCCGAGCAGGCCGGAAAGCGCCTCGCGACGCAATAGGCCGCGGCAGCAGACCGCCCCGCACACACTGCCAATGGCGCGTGGGCGCCACTGGATTTACGGTGAAAGTGCATTGAAATTTCGCCGGCTGATTTACTTCATCAGCCGGCTTCGCCCTCATGCACATGTGCACCCGCCCCCTGCCCCTCCTCGGATTTTCCTGCTATCTCCTACTCCCCTCGGCTCGGCCGAACCAAAAACCCTCCATCCACCCAGGGAGCAACAACCATGCGATACCTCCACACCATGCTGCGCGTGCGCAATCTCGATGTCGCGCTGAAGTTTTACCAGGATGCGCTGGGGCTGAAGGAGGTGCGGCGGATCGAGAACGACAAGGGGCGTTTCACGCTGGTGTTCCTGTGCTCGTCGGACGATCTCGAGGCGCTGAAGAAGCAGCCGCAGACGCGCGGCGCGCCGCTGGTCGAGCTCACCTGGAATTGGGACGGGGAAAAATACGGCGAGGACCGCTTCTTCGGCCATCTCGCCTATGAGGTCGACGATATCTACGCCACCTGCGAGAAGCTGATGAAGGCCGGCGTCACCATCAACCGGCCGCCGCGCGACGGCAACATGGCCTTCGTCCGCTCGCCGGATCTGCACTCGATCGAGATCTTGCAGAAGGGCGACCCGAAGCCGCCGCAGGAGCCGTGGTCGTCGATGCCCAACATCGGCCATTGGTAGAGCCTTTCCGCGGGAACCAGCCCCTGCCCTAAGCGTTCTCTCTTCGACAATGCAATTGGAGGAGGACACGATGGGACGCGGAATTTTGTTGTGGATGCTGGGTGTGCCGATCCCGGTGATCATCTTGCTGTGGCTGTTCTTCGGCCGCTGATCGCCTGACCAGCTTGACCTTGCAATGAAAGCTCCGCCTCGGGCGGAGCTTTTTGCATGCGGACCTTTGGCATGAGAGGATCGGCGCAATCAAGCGTCGCTCGCCGCAGTGAATTCCGCTATTACCCGCGCCGAAAGAAACGCCTGGGGAGGATGATGTGCCGGACCAAAAACTGACGATCTGGGGCCGCGCCAATTCGGTCAACGTGCAGAAGGTGCTGTGGTGCCTCACCGAGCTCGGCCTGGCTTACGAGCGCATCGACGCCGGCATGGCTTTCGGCAAGACCCGCGAGGCCGACTATCTCGCGATGAACCCCAATGCGCGGATCCCGACGCTGGTCGAGGGCGACTTCACGCTGTGGGAGTCCAATTCGATCATGCGCTATCTCTGCCTCGCGCACGGGCGCGGCACGCCGATCTATCCCGAGGCGCCGAAGCTGCGCGCCAGCGTCGACCGCTGGCTCGACTGGACGCTGTCGATGGTGCAGCCGGTCGACCGCCCGGTGTTCTGGGGCCTCGTGCGCACGCCGCTTGCCGAGCGCGACATGATCCAGCTGCAGAAGGATGCGGATGCCGCCGCCGAGGTCTGGGCCATCGCCGACCGTCTGCTCTCCACGCGTCCGTTCATGGACGGCGATGCATTCACCCTCGCCGACATCGCGATCGGCGCCTATGCGCGGCGCTGGCGCGGCGTCGAGGGCATCACCCGGCCCGCGCAGCCGCATCTGACGCGCTGGCTCGACGATCTCGGCAAACGGCCCGGTTTTGCGCAATTTGTGGCACCGCCGATGTCGTGAGCGGTGACGCCGCTTAAACCTCGTTGAGAGCACGATGAATCGGCACTTCGCCGCGTGCCGCCGGAAGGTGGCGGCTACTGTGCATGGGGTTGTTTTCGCGTTTTTTTGTTTAGGGCCAACCGCGCTCGAAAAGCAGCACGCAGAAAATCAGCACGAGCGTCACGGCCGCGGTGGCGAGCCGCGCGGTCCAGCTCAGGCCGCGGCCGATCCACCACAGCAGCGCGCAATACATCACGAACGGGACGATGATTTCGGGCCGCATGATATCCGGTGGCATCGAGGTCAGCGCCTGATCGTGGTCTCGACGCTGATCGAGCCGCCGATCTTGACGCAGGTGCCGGTGCTCTCGACCAGATGGAAGCCGCGGCCATAGGCGGCGCAGGAGCCCGCTTTCGCGCTCCCGCCGGCACCCTTGAGCGGCAAGGCCTTGCCGGCCTGTGGACGCTCCGCAGGCGGCAGACGCAAGGCTTCCGCCGCGGCCGCGGACATGGTCAGCAACGAGATCAGGATGAGGAGCGGCGCACGCATGCGGGCCGTTCTAACCCGAACCGGCGCCGCGCGCCATCGAGGTCACTTTGCCCGGGGTCAGATGAACTTGATGCCGGCCGATTTGCCGCGGCGCCATACCACCTGGCAGCTCCGCCCGGTCCGCGCATCGCGCGCGAACGCCATCCGGATCACGCCCGGAAGCTGGCTCGCATCCTCGTCCAGCGTGATCTTGGCGCCCGTGGCGGAGATGTCCTGGACCAGGCATTGCCGCGCCGCGAATCCGCCCTCGAGCGTGATCCAGGCATGCTGCGACAGCGACTTGCGGGCTGCGCGCTTCTTGGGCGGTGGCATCGGCTCAAATTCTCCCCCTCCAGCGCTAGCTCAGGGAACCTAAGAAACCGTTGAATTCGCCCCGAATGATCCGGCGGAGGATGCTATCCACCGGTGCCAAAAGACCGTTCCCGAACGGCTTGCCCAGGGCGCCAAAGGCCATTATAGGTTCGCCCGCTGCAGCCGCCGGGCATGACTCGGGCGGCCAGCGGCCGTGCCGCGAAAAGCGGCGGGGCCCTGGGTTTGCTCCCTTCGTCTATCGGTTAGGACGCCACCCTTTCACGGTGGAGAGAGCGGTTCGATTCCGCTAGGGAGCGCCATTATCCGGGCGTTTTGGATGACGCGGCGATATCTGCGGCCCCCGCATGAACCTCCCTGCCCCTCGGCTCCGACCAATGTCCAGATGGAACCGGATGCAGGCCCATGGCGCAGGAGAAATCTCCCTCGGACGACCAGGCCGGGATTGCCTCGCCGGCGCCGCCGCCATGGATCCACCGCACGGCAGCCTACGCGCCGGAGCGCCGCGCTAGAATGCTCGAGCACATGGCGCGCGCCAGGTCGCTGCCTCGCGCCACGGCTGCACCGGAGCCGTCGCAGGCGGCCGGCACGACCATCGTCAGTGACGCTTTCGGCTACGCCGTCCTGTTCGGCATGGTCGCGCTCCTGTTTCAGTCGCGCGTCCCGCTCTACCTCGGCGCCTTCCTCTTCTTCACCGATGGCGAGCGCATCGAACTCGCTCTTGGAAAGATCGGCATCCGTCTCGAGCCCGGCACGATCGGTCCCGGCATCATCAAGGGCTTCGTATCGCTGTTCGGATGGTTCGCGCTGCTGGCATCGCTGAAGGCGTCCGTTCCCGCGTGGCTCGCGGCATGGATGCTGCCGGATGCATCATGGTCCTTCCTCGCCGGCATCGCTCTCTTGTTCGTCATCGTCGAAGCATTCGCAACGCGCGCGATGCGGCATGCATTGCCGTGGTTCGGATTAGAGCGCGGACCCGGCAGCCAGACCTGCGCGACGATCAAGCTCGTCATGGCCATTGGCGTGCTGGCGCTGCTGGTGCTGCTCGGATGACGCAATCGTGAGATCGCGGGCCTGCTAATCGCGGCGCTATGCCGCCCATCCCGACCCGCGCGTTTACCAAAAATTTACCCCTGCTCGTGAGCGCCGGTATCATTTGCTTAGAATTTGATTGCTACCGTGGAATTACGGAAAACCTCCGCAACACGATTGGCGCCCATGTCCGTCGCAGAGTTCCTCAGACAGCGTGCCGTGCAAGTCACCGTGAGTGGCAGCTACTCGCTGCCGCGTTGGTACGATTGCGAGGGCAAGCTCCGTACCTTCGCCTGCCGCACCAGCCGCGTTTCACCGTTCCGCATGATGGTCGACGTTCCCGTGGTCGGGAAGGTCGGCGAGCGCGTGACCTCCTACTTCCAGGACTTTGGGGAATTCCAGTGCACCATCAGCGCGACGCTGAAATCGGGCTTCCTGATGGAGCTCGACATGACGCGGGCCCGGCGCGCCTGGATGTCGGAAAAGCTGACCTGGCTCGAGAAGAAGCAGAAGGACGCCAGCGTCCAGGAGCTGCGGAATGACGCGCGCTTCGTTCCGCAGGTCGCGCACACCTTCCTGACGCTCGCCGACGGCAGCACCCATGCCTGCTTCATCATCGACGTCTCCACGGCCGGTGTTGCGATATCCTGCGAGTACGATCCGCCAGTGGGAACTCCGCTTGCGGTCGGCGCTTGCGTCGGGCGCGTGATCCGCAAATTCGAAAACGGGTTCGCGGTCAAATTCGCGGAAAAGCAGTCGCGGGATGACGTCGTCCGGCTGATCGTCCGCACGCCCATGCTGCAATCGGCCTGATCCTCGCGCCGCGCCGCCCTATCGCAGCCCCATTCCGGGGTCAGCTTTTGAAGGTCCGCGGCTCTTGCCGGGCATCATCTGCAGACTTGCGATCGGGGGACCGAATGGCAGTCGAGAAAATCACAGTCGAAAAGATCACCTGGGACAGGGTCGGCCGGGTCACCGAGCCCGGACGCTACATGTACACCTTCGGCTGGCTCACCATCACCGCCGGCGATCTCGACATCTGGAAGCAATACCCGCAGGCCGCGTTCACGCTGATGGCGCAGCATTCCGAGCCGGACGCGTCCATCGGCGAGGAATTCCATCTCGGCGCCTTCGACGTCGCGCCCGACGCACCGCCGCCGTTCACCACGCATTGAGTCAAAGCGGGCTTGGGAGCGGCGGCCCTTGCAGATAGCACAGGCCGCGGCGGGAACGCGTGGCACGGGCGTTGCTTTATCATTGCCATGACTCCCATCCCCACTCACATCCCTGCCGTCGACCAGGCCTTTCTGCTGTTGCTCATCGTGCTCTGTCTCGGCGCGTGCCTCATACGCGCCTTTTGGGAGCTGGAGCAGATCCGGGCACACCGGATCTCGTCACCCTCTCGTGCAACGAAGCGTGACTAGGCCGGCTTGCCAAGCCATGCCTCGCCCGGAGGGGCTATCCCGGTTCTGGACTTGCCGCGGCGACACGTTCATCGTGAATCGAAGAAACCTGCACATTGCCTTGATCTAACTTACCAATCACGATCCGACGACGGGCGCGCGACCGTTGTCAGGGATGACGAGGTGGTTCTGTCATGCGATTGATTGCACTCCATATTCTACACTTCGGCGACCGTCTTGATGAACGCAGGCTGTCACGCTTGTTAAGAGACGCGACAGCAAGCGCATGACAGAAGGTCGCATCGGACGATGTGGATAAGCGGATCAAGGGAACCTATTTTCGGCGCCGATGTACCTGATTGAAGCGTTACCCACCGTCATCGGAACGGCCGCCATTGCCCCGGCGCTGCTGATGCTGTGGCTTGTCATCGCCGCCGAGGAACGCCCGGGACCGCCGGCCCAGGTCTGGACCGCGTTCCTGCTCGGCGCGGCCAGCATTTCGCTGCTGGGCCTAGCCCGCGCCCCTTTCGCCAAAATGGTCGCGGCCCCGGACAACCTCTGGGCGGCGCTGGCCATGCATTCGATCTTCGGAGTCGCGCTGCCCGAGGAAGCGGTCAAGGTGATCGCCATCGTGCTGGTCGCCTCGACCAAGCGGCGGACCTTCGCCAATCCGATGGACACCGTGGTCTATGGCGCCGCGGTCGGCTTGGGCTTCGCCGCCTACGAGAACCTCGCCTATCTGGTCCAGCACGCCGAGATGTGGCGCTCGCTGGCCGCCTTGCGCAGCGTGCTGACGGTGCCGTTCCACGGCGCGCTCGGCATTATCGCCGGCGCTTATCTGACTATCGCGCGCGCCGGCACGGCGCTGGGTGCGAACCGCCATCATCGCGACTGGGCCCGTCTCTCCAGCCGCCTGCTGATCTTCGCAGGCCCGCTCGCCCTGCATTCGGCCTTCGACTTCCCGCTGCTCACACTCCAGCGCATGCCGGATCTGGATCCGACGCTGCGGATGTGGTTGGGCGGCGCGAGCCTGCTGATCGGCTTCAGCTCGATCGCCTTCGCCATCCGACTGGTACGGCGCGTCGCGCGCCATCACGCACCCCGAACCGACGTCGCGCGGGAGCGCCTCAGCCAGCTCCGCCGGATGTGGGCGCTGCTGCTGGCCGGTGGCGGCGTCGGGTTTCTCGGGCTCGCCTTCGTGCTGACCTCGATCCATCACTGGCTCATCAACCCCGAGCGCAATCTGACGCTGGCCCTGATCCCGATCGGCCTGGTCTCGATCCTGCTCGGCCTCGCACTTCTGATCGTCACGACCGCGATCTATGTTCTCGGCCGCAACCGCATCCGCACCAGCGGCGAAGGTTTTTCGTCGGCGCACGGCGGCGGCTGAACCGCGGGATGGCAAGCGCGGTGTGCGCGTACTAGACTAGATCGAGCACACACGTCTCGATCCGGAGCCTGCCCATGACATCGCCTGAGGATCTTTCCCGGCTGCAATCCGCCTTGAGCCGGAGGGTCAAGGCGCATTGGAAGGCCTTCCTGTTCGAAGGCATCCTGCTTTCCGTGCTCGGCGTAGCCGCGCTGATCCTGCCGCCGCTCGCAAGCCTTGCGATTGCGATCTTCCTGGGCTGGATGTTCTTGATCAGCGGCATCGGCGGATTGATCGCCACCTATTGGGCACGCAGCACGCCGGGCTTCTGGTGGTCGCTGATCTCGGCCGCGCTCGCCGTGCTCGCAGGCATGCTGCTGCTGGCGCGGCCGATGCAGGCCGTGCTGACGCTGACCATCGTGCTCGGCGCCTATTTCCTCGCCGAAGGCGTCGCCACCATCATGTACGCACTGGAGCATCGTCGCGAGCCGGGCGGCCGCTGGTCGTGGCTCCTGATCTCGGGCCTCGTCGACATCGCGATCTCGTTCATGGTGATCACGGGATTGCCGAGCTCGGCGGAATGGGCGATCGGCATCCTCGTCGGGATCAACCTGCTGTTCGGCGGCGCCACGCTGATCGGCATGGCGCTGGCGGCACGCAAAAGCAACAGTTGAGGCGCCCCGTGGCCGTCACGTCCATTCGGGGGGTGACAAGCCGCCGCCCCCGCGCTATATGACTGGCCATGATCACCGCCACCACCAGCTTCTATTGGTATTTTAGCTACGACAGCTCGCTGGCGGTGGGAGGATCACGCTCAATCTGACAAATTGCAGCATCTAGTCCGAACAAGCCGCCAGACCTGGCGGCTTTTTTATTGGCCGGCAGGTTCTCAAAATGACAGGAGCCCGCCGTGCTGAGCACGACCGACGATCTTCGTATCCGCGAACTGAAAGAGCTGAGCACGCCGGAAGAGGTGATGCGGGAAGTCCCACGCACGCTCACGGCGACGCGCGTGGTGATGGCGGCACGCAACGCCATCCATGCAATCCTCAATGGCCAGGACGACCGGCTTCTGGTCGTGGTCGGCCCGTGCTCGGTGCATGATCCCAGGGCCGCACTCGACTACGCCGAGCACCTCGCGAGCTTGCGCGAAGAGCTTGCCGACCAGCTCGAGATCGTGATGCGGGTCTATTTCGAGAAGCCGCGGACCACGGTCGGCTGGAAAGGCCTGATCAACGATCCTGATCTGGACGGCAGCTTCGACATCAACAAGGGCCTGCGTCTGGCGCGCAACGTGCTCTCGGCGGTGAATAATCTCGGCCTGCCCGCCGGCACCGAATTCCTCGACATGACCACGCCGCAATACATTGCGGACCTCGTGTCCTGGGCCGCGATCGGCGCGCGCACGACCGAAAGCCAGATCCATCGCGAGCTGGCCTCGGGGCTCTCCTGCCCGGTCGGGTTCAAGAACGGCACCGACGGCAATGTGCGCATCGCGGCGGACGCGGTGAAGTCGGCCTCGAATCCCCATCATTTCATGGCGGTGACCAAGCTCGGCCGCTCGGCGATCGCCTCAACCGCGGGCAACGAGGATTGTCACATCATCCTGCGCGGCGGCAGCACGCCGAATTACGATGCGGCGAGCGTCGCAGCGGCCTGCAACGATCTGGCGAAAGCGAACGTCGCACCGCTCGTGATGGTCGATGCGAGCCACGCCAATTCGAGCAAGAAGCCGGAAAACCAGCCGCGTGTGACAGCCGACATCGCCGGCCAGATTTCCGGCGGCGAGAACCGCATCATGGGGGTGATGGTCGAGAGCAATCTGGTCGCCGGGCGCCAGGACGTGGTGCCGGGCAAGCCGCTCACCTATGGCCAGAGCATCACGGACGGATGCATCGACTGGGCGACCACGGCAACCGTGCTCAAGCAGCTCGCTGACGCGGTCGAGATCCGGCGCAACACCAAGCGCGCTGGGCTGCACGAGCGCTCCGCCTGACCGAACGATCGCGGGCGGGGTGAGGCTGTCGCACCCTGCCCGCTTTCCACGGCGCCTAGCAGCCGCGGCAGATGCTCTTGATCTTCTTGTCGAGCGCCTGATTTTCCTTGCTGAGGGGATCGTTCGGGTCGCTCAGGTTCTTCTCGTTTGGCACGTCGCCGACGCGCGGCTGCCGATGGCCCACGGGCGCAGGCGGCAAAGAACCCGCCGATTGTCCCGAGGTCGTCGATCCCTTGCTTCCCGTCTGCGCGAAGCCGGCGCTGCCGAACACCGTCAGAAGCGACAGTGCCAAAATGATGCTTCTCATTTTACCTCTCCATTTCTCAAGCCGGCATCTTCAGGTCTCGGGCGGATAGACATGAATGTCGCCGCAATAATCCACGATACGATAGCGCGTTTCCGATGCCGCATCACCCGCATCAGGTGCGGTATTTTGCATCGGCACCAAGTAATTCGGCCCCACCGGCGACTTGCCGGCGCCGCCGGGAATGTCGATGACATAGTCGGGCTGACACAGTCCGGACACCCGTCCGCGCAGCTGCCGCATCAAATCCTGCCCCTCGGCGAGCGTCGTTCGCAGATGCGCCGTGCCGGGCGCGAGATCGCCGTGATGCAGATAATAGGGCTTGATCCGGCATTCGACGAAAGCTCGCATCAAATCCGACAGAGCGGTCAAATTGTCATTGACGCCGCGCAAAAGCACGGACTGGCTTACCATGGGGATTCCGGCATCGACCAGCCGCGCGCAGGCGGCACGCGCCGGCCCTGTCAGTTCGCGCGCATGGTTGGCATGCAGCGCTACCCAGGTGGTGGCGCCTTCGGCCTTGAGCGCCGCGACCATCTCGTCACTGATGCGCGCGGGATCGGCCACCGGCACGCGGGTATGAAGGCGGATGATCTTGACGTGATCGATGTCGGCAATATCCGCCATGATCTCGCTCATCCGCCGCGGCGACAACATCAGGGGATCGCCCCCGGTCAGGATCACCTCCCAGATCTCGCCGTGCGAGCGGATGTAGTCGATCGCCGCGCGATAGGCGGCGTCCGAGAGCGCGCTCTCCTTGCCGGGTCCGACCATCTCGCGGCGGAAGCAGAAGCGGCAATAGACCGCACAGACGTGAACGAGCTTGAACAGCACGCGGTCGGGGTAGCGATGCACGATCCCGGGAACCGGCGAGTGCGGATGATCGCCGATTGGATCTGCGTTCTCGCCCGGTTGCATCTCCAGCTCCGCGGCCGTCGGAACGAATTGCCGCGCGATGGGATCGTCGGGATCGGACCTGTCGATCAGATCGACCAGCGCGGGGGTGATCGCAACTGCGTAACGCGCGGCAACACGTTCGAGCGCCGGCAGCGCTTCGGCTGATACCAGCTGCTCGGCCACAAGTTCGGCCGGCTCGCGCAATGTGCGCGCAAGATTGCTCTTCATCATGTCTCGCTTAACGTTTCATTTGCAGGCGGCGTCCAGACCACCTGATCAATTCGCGATGCGCCGCTCGCCAGCATCACCAGCCGGTCGAAGCCGAGCGCGACGCCGCTTGCCTCCGGCATGGCCGCGACCGCGTCCAGAAAGTCCTCGTCCAGCGGATAGGCTTCGCCGTAGCGGCGTTGCTTCTCCGCCATCGATTGCGTGAAGCGCTTGCGCTGCTCGTCGGCGTCCGTCAGTTCGCCAAAGCCGTTGGCGAGCTCGACACCGCAGGCATAGACCTCGAACCGTTCGGCAACGCGAGGATCGCCCGCCTTCAAGCGCGCCAGTGCCGCCTCTGGAGAGGGGTATTCGAACAGAATGGTCAAACGCCCATGCCCCAGATGCGGCTCGACATGCTCGACCAGGACCTTGCTGAAGATGTCGGACCAGGTGTCATCCTCGGCGACGCGGACCTTGCCGGCAGCGGCCCGGGCGAGCGAGGCGCGGTCGCCCTCGCCGCCGGAAATGGTCGCAAGCAGGTCGATTCCCGCAAGCTGCTCGAAGGCGCCGGCCACCGTTACGAGCTCCGGCTCGGCGAAGGGATCGGCGGTCCGGCCGCGGAAGGCGAACGTGCCGATACCGGTCGCCTGGGCCGCGCGGGCGATGAGGACGACGCAATCGGCCATGATGGCGTCATAGGGGGCGTCTGCCCGGTACCATTCGAGCATGGTGAATTCGGGCAAATGCAGGTCGCCGCGCTCGCGGTCCCGGAACACCCGGGCGAACTCGAAAAGCCGGGTCTCTCCGGCCGCCAGCAGCTTCTTGCAGGCGAATTCCGGCGAAGTCCGCAAATATCGGCTCACACGGCTGCCGTCGGGTCGCATGATCTCGGTCCGGGGGGCATGCAGATGGGTTTCGTTGCCCGGAGAGATCTGGAGAACGGAGGTTTCGACCTCGATGAAGCCCTGCTCGGCGAAAAATCCCCGTAGAGCCCCTGTGATGGCCCCCCTGGCCTGAAGGAACGGCCGGCGGTCGAGATGCCGCGAGGGGGACCAGAACGGCGACATCGGCTTGTCCCCAGCCATTAGCCGACTGCTCCGTTGGCCAGCAAAACGCTGGCATCCAACGGCAAAACCAGTATGTTGCGGCCCGAAACGGGTGCCGCGGTCTGATTTGGGGCCCCAGGTCCCCCATCAATTTGACCACCTCCTGGCCCGAGCCGGGCCAAGCAAGCAGGAAATACAGCTTTGAGAGTCATCGCCAGTTCTATTCGCAAGGGCAACGTGATCGAGCAAGACGGCAAGCTATATGTCGTCGTGACCGCCGAGAACATCCATCCCGGCAAGGGCACCCCGGTCAGCCAGATCGAGATGCGCCGAATCTCGGACGGGGTAAAGATCTCCGAGCGCTACAAGACCACCGACCAGGTCGAGAAGGCCACGATCGAAGAACGCAACTTCACCTATCTCTATGAAGACGGTGATGGTTTCCACTTCATGAACCCTGAAACCTATGACCAGGTCCAGGTGTCGAAGGACGTCATCGGCGACGCCGCGGCCTATCTTCAGGAGAGCATGACGGTCAAATTGTCGACGCACGACGTCAATGTGGTGTCGATCGCGTTGCCGCAGCGCGTGACGCTCGAAGTGGTCGAGACCGAGCCCGTGACCAAGGGCCAGACCGCCTCCTCGTCCTACAAGCCCGCGATTTTGTCCAACGGCGTGCGCACCACCGTGCCGCCGCACATCGCCGTCGGCACCCGAATCGTCGTGATGACCGAAGACGGCTCCTACTCCGAGCGCGCCAAGGACTGACGGGGCCAAAGCGAGCGCAACAGGTGCCGCCGGGGGGCGAGACAGTGGTTGGGAAAAGTTTCCGCTTCGTCTCGCAACTTCTGGCGTCGCTTTCGCTCTTCATTGCCTCTCCGCTTGCTGCGGATGAGTTCCGCAGCCCCTCGCTCACGGCGCTGCGCGTCGATTGGCGCGCGGCGCTCGACCAGCTCCGCACCGAAATCAACGCCCATCCCCGGGTCGCGGACGACTTCATCTTCGCCCCCCGTCGTTCGGTGCCGCGCTATGATTCCCGCGCAATGCCGGCGCTGGTGCAGCTCAATGCGATCTCCTCGCAATTCTTCACCGGCATCGCCCGGAGCTCCGTGCCCGTGCTGCTGCCGTTCGACGCTGCCGCGTATTTCGAAGCACGGCGGAATGGCGCGCCGGCGACCCTCGCGCTGTCGCGCTACCAGGCCGACTTCAATTCCGTCGACATGTTCGATGCCGGGCCCGCCGGCTACAGCGCGACCTTTTCGTTCGAGCCTGGTACCGGAGACGGCATGCCGAGCCGAGTCTTCGCAAGGCCGGTCGAGGTGCAGATTACGGGTTCGGCGCTCGTCTATGACATTGCCGATCCCTCGGGCGGCAAGGGCGAGCCGGTCAAACCGCTCGCGGCGCTCTACCCGGACCTGCGCAAGTTCATCCGGGAAGGCTATGTACGCTACGCTTTCACCCGTTTCGGCGTCACCTATGTGGTGTCGATACAATGCCTCGACAGCGTCGCAAAACCGCGGCGGCTTGCCTGCAAGGAGGCCTATCCGGTCGCCGAACGCTTCCTGAAGGCGCTACGCGTGGCCGGCGGCCAGCGCATGCGGCCGCTGACGGACATCGCTTCCAACATTCTCGATCGTCCCAGGGCACGTTCCCCGGACTTCACCTACCGGCCGAGCGGCGACATCATCCCGAACACCGGCTATCGCAAGCAGGGCGGCCATCCCGACGTAATGGCCTACGCACAGATCCGCTTTCCTCTTGAGAAGGCGCCCGCCTTCGTACACTCGCAATCCTATGCCAAGCGCGACAAGATGGAGAGCACGACCGCCTATCCCTGGCGGGACAATTTCTGCGAGTCCCGCAGTTTCGAGGTCTGGCAATGCGGCGGCGGTTATGGCCATCAAGGCGAGGACATCCGCGCGGCTGAGTGCCCACCGCCCGGTGAAGGCCGCCAAGCCTGTGATCCCAAGCAGCGCGCCGTCGTCGCCGTGCGCGATGCGAGGGTCATACGCGCTTCCAAGGACCAGGCTGTGACGCTGCAAATCAACAGCCGGAGCGAGCACATCCGTTTCCGCTACATGCATATGAACCCGCAGGCGCTGAACGCCGATGGCCTGCTCAATGGCCGCATCGTATCGGAGGGCGAGAAGATCGGCGTGGTCTCGAACTATCTCGATCATCCCGCCGGCACCTCGATGCACCTGCATTTCGACGTGCAGGTGTTCACCCGCGACGGCTGGATCTGGGTCAGTCCTTACGTCACGCTGGTCTCGGCGTACGAGCGCCTGATCCGCGCCCGCGGCCGCGAGGTCGGCCCGGAGATCGCCGGCACGCCACAGCCCGTGGCGCATGCGCTGCCGGAGGACGTGCTCAAGCCGGACCTGCGCGAGGGATCGGGCGGCGACGAGAACTAACGGCTTGCTCCTTCCATTGCCAGGTAGTGCAACAGCGTGTTGTCGCACACACCGCCCGCTGGAAGGCCGAAGGAACTGGGTTGATGAGTGTCGGACTGATTGGTCTTCTCGACGATATCGCAGCGATCGCAAAGGTGGCGGCAGCCTCGCTCGACGATGTCGCGGGCCAAACGGCCAAGGCGGGAGCAAAGGCGGCTGGCGTGGTCATCGATGACGCAGCCGTCACGCCCAACTACGTGATCGGCTTTGCCTCGAAACGCGAACTGCCGATCGTAGGCAAGATTGCGGTTGGGTCGCTCCGCAACAAATTGCTGATCCTGCTGCCCATCGCTTTGTTGCTTGGTTATTTCCTTCCCGCCGCAGTCACGCCGCTGCTCATGCTGGGCGGCGCCTTTCTCTGCTACGAGGGTGCCGAGAAGGTGCTCGAGGCCGTGATGCCGCATCATGCGCACGACCACGAAGCTCAGCCCCAGCCGATTGCGTTGAATGCCAGGTCGGTCGAGGACGAGAAGGTCGCGAGCGCCATCAAGACGGATTTCATCCTGTCAGCGGAGATCATGGCAATCACGTTGGCAGCCGTCCCGGCGGGCAGCATCTGGACGCAGGCGCTCGTGCTGGCCCTCGTCGCCATTTTCATCACAGTTGGTGTCTACGGCGTGGTCGCCCTGATCGTGAAGGCGGACGATGTCGGCCTGGCCCTTGCGCGGTATAGCGGCGCCTCAGTCATTGGCAGCGCAATCCGCTTGCTTGGACGTGCGCTCGTCCGCGGCATGCCGGCCTTCCTTGCGGTGCTGAGCACCATCGGCACCGCCGCCATGATCTGGGTTGGCGGCGGCATCATCCTGCACGGCATCGAACAATACGGCCCACCAGTGATCGGTCATACGGTCCATGCCGCCGCCGAGGCCGCCGCGCATTTCCTTCCCTCCATTGCCGGCATCGTCGAATGGTCGGTCGAGGCAGCCATCTCGGGCGTCGTTGGCCTCCTCGTCGGCGCGGTTGCGATACCGGCCGTCACATACGGTCTTTCACCACTATGGAAGCGTCTTAAGCGATCGCAGCCGACCTGAACAAAAGCGGCTTCGGATTGTGAGTTCCAGCTACTCCAACAGCGTCGTGAGTTGCGCGCCCTCGTCCGCCACGAACACCGCGATCAATTCCGCCGGCTCCGTGGTGCTCGCATTGGCCGAGACCAGATGGGTCGAGCCGGGCGGCTCGAAGAAGGACTGACCGACGCCGAACGTTTCGACCGGGCCGCCGCCGAGCTGGGAGCGGATCTCGCCCTTGGTGATGTAGGCGGTGACGGATCCCGCGTGACGATGCGGCCGCGAGAACCCGCCGGGACCGTAGAACACGCGCACGATGGTGACGCGTTTGCCCGGTACGTTCGGCAGCGCGTAGGAGCCAATCGGTTCGACCTTGTCGAGCGGCGAGCTTTCGGCAGCTGTGGCGCAGAGCGGCGAGAGTGCGCCGGATATGGTGTCCATCGTTACCGGCAGCGCCTTGCCAATCCCAAGCGCGCAGGCGAGCCCGCCGATAACGGCGATCGCCATCGAGCGCGATGGCAACGGGCGCGGTGTGGTGGGCAGACTCATCGTTGTCATCATGATCTCCCTTCGTTGCAATCAGGATGCCGCCGCATTCGCTGCGACCGGCCGCTTCGCCGGCGTCCAGCGAAACGCCGCACCAAAACGGTTCCAGACGTTGATCGAGGCGACCGCCGAGGTCAGGTATGTCAGCTCGGTCTCCGAGAATTCACGGCTCGCCTCGGCGTACACGTCTTCGCCGACTCCGTCGGGCAGGCAGGTCAGCGCCTCGGTCCACGCCAGCGCGGCACGTTCCCGCGCGGAAAAGATCGGCGCCTCGCGCCAGACCACGACCAAATTGAGCTTGTCCACTGGGACGCCGATCCGCTCCGAAAGCAGGATGTGATGCTGCAGGCAGAAGGCGCAGCCGTTGATCTGCGATGCGCGCAGCTTGACCAGTTCGAGAAGCTGCTTGTCGAGGCCGGCCTTGGCCGCGACCTGGCCGAGCGCCAGCACCAGCTCGTACGCGTCGGGCGCGATCCTCTTGAAATCCTCGTATTCGCTGCGGGCGTGTGACATTGCCGTTCACCTCGTGGTATTGTAAGAGTGCTGACACATTATAAGAGCACTTACATGACGCGCAAGCCGCCTGATATCACGAGATCGCAACCGCGGCGGCAGGCAGCCACGGCCGCCCCGGCGGTGCGCGTCCCAGCCCCAGGGGAAGGCAAGCGCGGCGAGCAAGGCTATCTCGGCTATCTGCTGCGCCAGGCCCACGCCGCAGTCCGTCTGACGATGGAGCGGTCGCTGGCCGATCTCGGTGTCACCTCTCCGCAATTCGCGGTGCTGACCATGCTCAATGCTTATCCGGCACTGTCTGGGGCCGACGTTGCCCGCCTCACCTTTCTGACGCCCCAGACCGTCGGCGTCATCATCCGCAATCTTGAACGTGACGGTGCGATTGTGATGACGCCCCATCCCGTCCACGGCCGCATCCAGCAATGGACGCTGACGCCGCGCGGCACGACGCTTTTGAAGGCGTGCCGGGAACGGGTGATTGCGTTGGAGAAGCGCCTGGCCGCCGGGCTCGACGCCAAGGCCGAAGCAAGCATTCGCCGCTGGCTCGCAGGCATCGCAGCCGATTTGCAGGAGGACTAGGCGAAGCGCGTTCGGCCGCTGACCAGCCCTAGTCGCCTCCTCCGTCGCCGCAGCCGCCACCGTCCGAATCCGAAAAGTCACTGACTGCGCCGTCGCCTTGAATACCGCGCCCAAAGTTCTCCGCGAGGATCATCAGGATGACGACGAACAACCCGGCCCCGAACGGCCAGGGATTGGCGCGGATAATGTCGAACAGCTCCTGCATTCACGCATTGTGCGCAGACGGAGGCAAACCGACCGTAAAGTGACAGGCTCAAAATTGGGGATATCCGACCTGTTGCAGGCGCGCCCTACCCGCCCTTCAACACTTTCTTAACCTCGCCATCAGGCCAAGTCTCGCCCGCTGCGATCACCCGGACGCGGCTTTGATCGGCGTCATTCACCAGCTCATGCGAACTCACCCGCTCGCCGCTTCGCTCCAGGTGCAGATCGGTTTCGGGCTCCCAGCTCAGCGTGGTCGCGAGATCGCCGGGAAAGATCTGCCATTGCGATCCGTCGTCCAGTTCGACGACATGGCTCTCCGCGTGCGCGCGTATCTTCATTCCACCCCGAATTCTCGATGAACGGACTGCGACCGACGGAGGGCCCCGGCGATCGGCCGGGGCCCCACTCCATCAGTCGTTGTCGTGATGAATCACGGTCTTGCTGCGATTGCCGAATTCATCTTCCTTCTTGATCACCGTGGTGCGGTCGGCGGGCTCGCGCTCCCTGATGACGGTGGTGCGGTCGCGATCGCGGTCCCGCTCACGATATTCGTGAGACTGTCCGACGGTCACACCGGCACCGACCGGACCGACGTGAACGCCGACTTCGTCGGCCAACGCAGGCGCGGCGATGGCGGTGACCATGGCGGCGGCAAACAGATATTTCCTCATCTTCTCCTCCTCAAACGTGATGCTGGGGGAATGCGGGAGTGCGACAGTTTGTTCCGGGGAACGCGGGCCCGCGTCTGTTCCTGCAGTTCCAGGAACTGGTCACAGCCACCATGTTTCCCGCTAGAATGGGTCCATGAAACACGCTGATTCCATAGCCTCTCGCAGCCGCCGCGCTCTGCTTCGATCCACGCTCGGCGCAGCCGCACTCGTCGCAATCCCAACGCGCATCCTGGCCGCGCCTCCAGGCTTCGAGGAATGGCGTGAGGGTTTTCGCGCCCGTGCCATGGCGAAAGGCATTTCGGCCGCGACCTGGCAGCGCGCGATGGCGCGGGTCGAGCCCGACATGAGCGTGTTCAAGCAGATGCGCAACCAGCCCGAATTCCATGAGCAGGTCTGGCAATACATCAACCGTCGCGTCTCCGACTGGCGCATCATCAACGGCAAGATCGCGCTGAAGAACAACGAGGCGCTGCTCGCACGCATCGAGCGCGATTTCGGCGTCGAGCGCGGTACGCTGCTGGCGCTGTGGGGCGTCGAGTCCGCCTACGGCGATCCACTGGTGCAGCAAAACCACATGACGCCGGTGTTTCCCTCGCTTGCCGCGCTCGCCTGGAACGAGCCGCGTCGCAAGGCCTATTGGGAGACTGAGCTGATCAACGCGCTGCGCATCGTCGACAAGGGCTGGAGCACGCCGGAGCAGATGCAGGGATCCTGGGCCGGCGCGATGGGGCATTCGCAATGGATGCCGGAGGTCTGGCTCAATGTCGGCATCGACTATGACGGCGACGGCAAGGTGTCGCCGTTCGGCAAGCCCGACGACGCGCTGGGCTCGACCGCAAAATATCTCGTCAACCGCGGCAAATGGCACCGCGGCGAGCACTGGGGCTACGAGGTGCGCGCGCCCGGCGAGATGAGCGGCAGCCGGACCTATGCGGCTTGGCAGGCGGCCGGCGTCACCCGCGCCGACGGCCAGCCATTCCCGCAACCCTCCGCATCGGCGCAGATATGGACTCCGGTTGCGGGCGGGCCGACGTTTCTGCTGGGGCCGAATTTCAACGCGGTGAAGAGCTACAACCCCTCGATGAACTACGCGCTGGCGATCTGCCATCTCGGCGACCGCTGCCTCGGCGCCCCGCCTTTCATCCAGCCGTTCCCCGGCTCCGAGCGCGCGCTGACGCTCGCCGAGGTGCAGGAAATGCAGACGCGGCTGACCAAGGCCGGCTTCGACACCGGCGGCACCGATGGCCGTGTCGGGAACGACACCATGAAGGCAATCAAGGATTTTCAGCAGCGCGCGGGGATCACACCTGCCGATGGCTATGGCGGGCTGAAGGTGCTGGCGAAGCTGCGCCAGGGGTCGTAACGCGCCTCAATGTCGGTACTGCGGCTCTTCCGCATCGAGCTGGCGACGGATCGCCGCAAGATGCAGCCGGGCGGATTCGGAATCGCCCTCGCGCATCTGCTTGTAGGTCTCGGCCGCAATCGCGGGATCGACCGGCAGCACTTTCCGGCCCGTCGACATCGCCAGCACCTGCACCTCGGCGGCGCGTTCGAGATAGTAGAGATCGTCCCAGGCGTCCGCGATGGTCGGTGCCAGCACCATCACGCCGTGATGCTTCATGAAGATGATATCGGCATTCCCGACGCTGGACGCGATGCGCGCGCCTTCACGGTTGTCGAGCGCGAGGCCGTTGTAGTCGCGGTCCACGGCCGTGCGACCGTAGAATTTCAGCGCGGTCTGGCCGGCCCAGATCAGCGGATCGCCCTCGGTCATCGACAGCGCCGTGGCGTAAGGCATGTGGGTGTGGAAGGCGACCTTGGCGCGCGGCAGGCGCTTGTGCATCTCGGCATGGATGTAGAACGCGGTCGCCTCGGGCACGCCCTCGCCGTCGAGCACGTTGCCGTGGAAGTCGCAGATCAGCAGTTTTGACGCGGTCAGCTCGCGGAAGGCGTAGCCGTAAGGGTTGACCAGGAAGAGATCGTCATGGCCCGGCACCACGGCCGAGAAGTGGTTGCAGATGCCCTCCTCAAAGCCGCTGCGCGCGGCCATCCGAAAGCAAGCGGCAAGATCCTCGCGCGCACTGCGGATCGCGTCGGTCACGAGGTCCGGACGGTTCGAGCGGAACGTTGCTGGCGTGGATGACGAAGAGTGAAGGCTGTGCGCCATGGCGGAAAGATACCTCTGTCGGCCGGAAGACGCCCGCGTTGTACAGGTCCGACGCCTGCGCGTCAGCCCCCGCGGGCGCCACCCTGCCCTTCGCAGCCCGCGCGGCGGCCTACTGCCGCCGCGGCACGCCGCCGGCGTTCATGCCGCCGTCGATGACGAGCTCGCTGCCGGTGACGTAGCGCGAGGCATCAGAGGCCAGATACAGCACGCCGGAGGCGATCTCACCGGCCTGGCCGGCGCGGCCGAGCGGCGTGACGAGGCGCGCACGCTCGTCTGGATCGATCGGCGCGTTGCCCTGGTTGCCGGTCGCGCCGGTCGGGATCTTGCCCCAGATCGGCGTGTCGATGATGCCGGGATGGACGGAGTTGACGCGGATGCCGTCACAGGCGGCCGCGCACTCCATTGCGATCGACTTTGCGAACAGCCGCACGCCGCCCTTGGTCGCCGAATAGGCCGACAGCCCGGGCGCGCCGCGCAGGCCCGCGAGCGAGGACATCATGACGATCGAGCCGCCGCCGGTCTTGCGCATCAGGGGCAGGCAATGCTTGACCGAGAGGAAGACGCCATCGAGGTTGATCGCGTTCTGCTTGCGCCAGTCGCTGAGCGTCATGTCGACGATCGAGGGTACGGCAATGCCGATGCCGGCGTTCGAGACGAGAATATCGAGCCGGCCAAAGCGCTTCGCGATCTCGGCTGCGATCTCGATCCATCGCTCTTCGCTGGTGACGTCCTGCTCCAGGAAAATCGCCTTGCCGCCGGCCTTGGTGATGCGATCGGCGAGTTCTGGACCTCGCAGCTCGTCAATGTCGGTGGCGATGACGGTGGCGCCCTCGCGCGCGAACAGCTCGACGACGGCTTCGCCGATGCCGGAGGCGCCGCCCGTCACCAGCGCCACTTTACCCTCAACCTGCCCTGCCATGCCCACTCCCTTTTTTCTATTCGTTTTTTGTTGTTTGCCGGGCCTATCTAATCATGGACGGTCCCTGGTCGGGTAGCGCGACATCCATGACCCGGAATTGCACACGCTCGGCGCCCTGGTAGCGATCGACCGACAATGATCCCGCGACATGCAGTTGCTGGCCGCGATTGGCAACGAGCGCGTTGCCAAGCTTCTGTCCGATCGAACGGAACGCGATGCCGTTGACGATGGCACCGTCGCCCGACTTGAAGCGCAGCCTCAAATGCGCCTGTCCCACCTCGTCGGCGTAGACGAGCTGGTGCGCCGGCAGCGCCAACACGACTTCCGGATTGCCGCTGCCGAAGGGACCTGCGCGGTTGAGCGTCGTTGCAAGCTCGGTCGTCACCGCGCGCGCGGAAACCGCGCCGTCGATGTAGAGCTCGTTGACGTGGCGCGCCTCGGCAACGTCGCGCGCCAGCGCATGCTCGAGATAGGCACGAAATTCGGCGAGCTTTTCCTTCCGCAGCGTGACGCCCGCAGCCATCGCGTGGCCGCCGCCCTTGAGCAGAATGCCGTCGGTGACCGCCTGGCGCACGGCCTTGCCGAGATCGACGCCGGCAATCGAGCGGCCGGAGCCGGTGCCGATGCCGCCAGGCTCCAGTGCGATCGCGAAGGCGGGCCGCGAGAACTTTTCCTTCAACCGGGACGCAACGAGACCGACCACTCCGGGATGCCAGCCTTCGGAGGCCGTCACGATCACGCCGATCTTGTCCTCGAGCCCGATCGAGGCGAGCGCCTCGGCTTCGGCCTGCGCTTCGGCGGCCTGCTCGATAATACGGCGCTCGCTGTTGAGGCGGTCGAGTTCGGCGGCGATCCGCGCGGCCTCGACGCTGTCGCCCTCCAAAAGCAGCCGCACGCCGAGATCGGCGCGGCCGATGCGGCCGCCGGCATTGATGCGCGGCCCCAGCATGAAGCCGAGATGCCAGGCCTCCGGCGGGCCGTTGAGCCGCGCCACGTCCATCAGCGCGGTGTGGCCGACATGGTCGCGCCGCCGCATCGCGATCAGGCCTTTGGCGACGAAAGCGCGGTTGAGACCGATCAGCGGCGCGACATCGGCAACCGTGCCGAGCGCAACGTGATGCAGCATGCCGAGCAGGTCAGGCTCGGGCATCTCCGCATTCCAGAAGCCGCGCTGGCGTAATTCGCGATTGACCGCGACCAGCGTCACCAGCACGAGACCGACGGCGGCGAGATGGCCGAGGCCGGAGAGATCATCGAGCCGGTTCGGATTGACCAGCGCGTCGACCTCCGGCAGCTCCGTGCCGGCCTGATGATGGTCGATCACGACGACGGACATGCCGAGACGTTTCGCTTCGGCGAGCGGCTCGATGCTGGTGGTGCCGCAATCGACGGTGACGAGCAGCGTGGCGCCCCTTGCGGCCAGCGCACGCACGGCTTCCGTGTTGGGCCCGTAGCCCTCGAAGATGCGGTCAGGAATGTGGATCAGCGGGTCAAGCCCGCAATGGCGCAGATGCCAGGTCAGCAGCGCCGCCGAGGTCGCACCGTCGACATCGTAGTCGCCGAAGATCGCGACCTTCTCGCCGTTCGCCGCGGCATCCGCGATCCGCTTCGCGGCGGCTTCCATCTCCGTGACCGTGAACGGGTCCGGCAGCAGCTTGCGGATGGTTGGATCGAGGAAATCGACAACGGCATCGCTGTCGACACCGCGGCCTGCCAGCACCCGCGCCAGCAGCTCGGGCAGTTGGTGGCGCTGCACGATGGCAAGCGCTTTGGCCGCCCCGCGCGCATCCAGTCGGTCGCGCCAGAGCTTGTCGGTAAGCGAGCGCGCCACCCCCAGGAATGCCTGGGGCGCTTCGACGGGCAAGGCGGTGGCGGGCGGCGTCATGAATAACGGTCGGTTTGAGGAACCTTGGGAGCCGGAGGTATTGCATCGCCCGGCCAACGGAACGATTGGCCCGCAATCCCCCGGGATTTGCAACGTCTGCGCCGCACAAAGCGGTGGATTGCCGCTTTGCTACGCGGGACTGACTATCATTTGAGCATTCCGCAAAACAGCAAATTAAGCAGGCGTTAGGCGGAATCTTCGAACAAGAATCGTATTCGATCTGTCAGTGATTGTTCCGGGTTCGTTGCAGATCAGACCTCATTGCCAAGGGAAGCCCCCGATGTCTGCTGCGCTGGGTCTCAAAGCCAAGCCGATCGCAAATGAACCCGCTGATGATGATTCCGATATCTCCGCGCTGATCAACCGGCTCACGGCGGAGGTCAACCAGATCGCGGTCGACAAGACCAAGGCGATCCAGCAGATCACCAACCAGATGAAGATGCTGGCGCTGAACGCACTGATCGAAAGCTCGCGCGCCGGCGCGCAGGGCGCGGGCTTCGCCGTGGTGGCGCAGGAGGTCCGCGGCGTCGGCCAGCAGGTCGAGACCATCGCCCGCGAGCTCGAAAGCCAACTGACGAAACGGACCGGCGATCTCGTCTCCTCGATCGACCGGATGAGCCAGCGCTCGCGCGGCGAGCGCATGGTCGACCTCTCGCTCAACGCCATCGAGCTGATCGACCGCAACCTCTATGAACGTACCTGCGACGTGCGCTGGTGGGCGACCGATTCAGCGTTGGTCGATTGCGCGGCCTCGCCCGACGCCGCGGCCGTGTCCCATGCCTCGCAGCGTCTCGGCGTGATCTTGGGCGCCTACACCGTCTATCTCGACCTCTGGCTCTGCGATCTCGAGGGCAACGTCATCGCCAACGGCCGCGCCGACCGCTTTCACGCCGTCGGCCAGAATGTCGCCCACACCAAATGGTTTCGCGAGGCCAAGACCCTGCGCTCCGGCGACGACTATGTCGCGGGCGACGTCGAGAACCAGCCGCTGCTCGGCAATGCCCAGGTCGCGACCTATTGCGCCAGCGTCCGCGCCGGCGGCCAGGCCAACGGCGCGCCGATCGGGGTGCTCGCCATCCATTTCGACTGGGAGGCACAGGCCCGCGCCATCGTGCAAGGCGTGCGCGTCGGCGACAGCGACAAGGCGCGCGTGCTGCTGGTCGACTCCAATCTTCGCGTGATCGCCGCTTCCGACGGACAAGGCATTCTCAGCGAACGCATCTCGCTGTCGCTGGACGGTCGGCGCTCCGGCTTCTATCAAGACCGCTCCGGCACGCTGGTCGCGTTCCATGCGACGCCGGGCTACGAGACCTATCGCGGGCTGGGCTGGTATGGCGTGATCGTCTGCGGGGCGTGAAGCGGGAGGCGGCCTGCCTGTCCAACTCACAACCGTGAAAACAACCGCATGCACAGTAGCCATCTGGTTGTTTTCATGACGTTTTTTTCGCCGTTTGACGCGGGCAAAACGCCGGCATGCATGCGATCATGGCACCGTTCGCGGTCCGGACCCAGAGCGCTAGGCTCTGGCGATGTCGTCTTCGACTGCGTGCGGCGTCGTAATTCCAAGCGTTTGCGATGGACGCTCCCCGAACATTGCAAAGTAATACTGAGAAAACCGGCCGAGTTCGTAAAAGCCCTGTTGCATGGCGACGGCTGTCACGGTGGTCGAACCGGGTGCGCTCTGGTGCAGGATGGAATGAACAGCGCATAGACGCTTGTGCCTTAGGAAGCTGACCGGGCCGAGGCCGAATACCTCCTGAAAGGCGCGGTGGAGGGTGCGCCGCGATACGCCCAGCGCCGCGCAAATTTCCGACACGTGCACCGGACGCGTCCCGGCGTCGTCGAGATACTCCTCGACCTTGCGGATCAGCCGTCGGGCGGAAGGGAGCCAGCCGTTGCCGTCAGGTGGCAGCGACGACGCGACGTTGGCAACCATGCATTCGGCGATCGATCGTTTCCAGAAATCGGCAGTTGACGGCGTCAGCCCATATTTGTTGTCGCGCAGGTGCGACATGACCCGAACCAGGCGGCGCGAGGCGACCGCGCCGGTCGCGAGGTCCGCGCGGAAATGCCCGCGACTTCGCCATGTGTCGGGATCGCTCAACCGTAGTTCTCCGCCGAACAGCGTCGCGACCTCGTTGAGGTCGAACCGCATGGCGGCGTAAGCGGAGCCGCCGTGAAAAACACCGTCATGTTCGAGCCGCGGCGGAATGACGAGCACATCGTTGAGCTGCATGTCGAACGACCAGTGGGCGACGCGCTCTTCAGCCACGAGCAGCATCCCGATGATCAGCTTGTCGTCGCTGGAAACTCGCTGCGTGCGTATGCCGACGTTGAACGCACCAATGCTGAGCGAGAAGTCGCCGATGCCGACATGGGACAACGTTCCGCGCAACCGACCGCGGCCGAGTTGCATCACATCGACATGCGAGCCGTGGACGGCCTGTTGAAGTCCTTCGAAACCGTCCAGCTTGCGCGAATCAACCAGAAGGAATTGCCCCATGGCTGTACCCTGTTACTGAAGCGCGACAATTCTGCGGCAGGCAGCAGCGAAATACCACCACAACGCGAGGTGGGTGCGACATGCTGACTTCCCGTTTTGAGGTAAATCATCGCCGAATTTGTCGCTCGACATGCCACTGAATTGCCTCTGCACTGAGGCTTTGCGGCATGGGGCATTGGGTCTCACCAACTGGCCACGCAGACTGGCACAAACTGCACATCACAGCCGTCCAATCTTCGGGTACCGTTTGCAACCTTAGTGATATTGAGCGGACGGGCTCTGCGGATGGCAGAGCGGACGCGGCATGGATTTGCCGCGTGCTCGCAAACGTGCGTGCAAAGGAAAGAGATGTGGACGCAATGCAGTGTCCTCCTCTCCCCGAGGGCCAAAAAAGTAGGGATCAGACAATGCGTCTAATGAGCAGGGCAAAGAGCTATCGTCGAAGTCTCCCAGAGTTGGCGCAGTAGCATCGGGTGGAATGCGCGTATCGGAGCTTCCACCATGTTGCGAGCGGATCTGGATCACTGCGAGTGGTTGCCGGATGATTTGAAGAGCGGCGAGATGGTCTTCATTCCCGGCGGAACCTTTCGCATGGGTTCGGACCATCATTATTCCGAAGAGGCGCCGAGCCATCGCGTCGCTGTCGACGGCTTCTGGATTGACCGCACGCCCGTGACCAACCGGCAGTTCAAGCAGTTCGTCAACGCAACCGGCCATGTCACCGAGGCGCAGGTCGTTCCCGATCCGAAGGACTATCCAGGCGCGTTGGCGGAGATGCTCTATGCGGGATCGCTGGTGTTCTCCCCGCTGCCGCGCATCACCGATCTCACCGACTGGAGCCAGTGGTGGACTTTCCTGCGCGGCGCCAGCTGGCGCCATCCCTATGGTCCCGGCAGCAACATCAAGGACCTCGACGACCATCCCGTCGTCCACGTCTCCTTCAGCGATGCGGCAGCGTATGCCCGCTGGGCCGGCAAGGACTTGCCGACGGAGGCGGAGTGGGAGTTCGCGGCGCGTGGCGGCCTCGAGGCGGAGGAATACGCCTGGGGCGACGCGCTGATGCCGGGCGGCAAGCACATGGCCAATATCTGGCAGGGCAACTTCCCCGTCCAGAATCTCGGCGAGGATGGGTACGAGCGTACCTCGCCGGTCATGGCCTTCCCGCCGAACGGCTACGGCCTCTACGACATGATCGGCAATGTCTGGGAGTGGACCTCCGACTGGTGGTCGTCAAAGCACGCCGCCGACGCCGCAAAACCCTGCTGCATCCCCAAGAATCCTCGCGGCGGCGGTGAGCACACAAGTTACGACCCGCGCCTCCCCGACATCCAGATTCCGCGCAAGGTCCTCAAGGGCGGCTCGCACCTCTGCGCGCCGAATTATTGCCGCCGATATCGCCCGGCCGCGCGGCACGCCGAACCGGTCGACACCTCGACCAGCCATGTCGGGTTCCGCTGCGTGGTGCGAATGCCGTCTGTGACCGAACACCAACAAGGACGCGCTGCAATCTAGCGAGCGCCGCTGGCGGATGCCGGCGTCAGCGGTGCGTTCCGCGCGTCGGATGATTTCGATATGCAACTTTATCTATCGGCGATCCGACAGACGTCTTCAGCATTTTTGGACAAGGCGGGCCGGTTACAGGCAAGAGCCTGCCCCATTTCCCCGGTAAGAGTCGCCTCATCGCTTTCGCGACGCGCGCGCCGTCGACCCTGAAACGCTCGCGCCCGCAACGCCCCGAGGAGACATGCCATGAAGATCGTCGTGATCGGCGGGACCGGGTTGATCGGATCCAAGCTCGTAGCGAAGCTCAAGCAACAAGGCCACGACGCCGTCGCGGCTTCGCCGAAATCGGGCGTGAACGCCGTCACCGGAGAAGGCCTCGCAGCAGTGCTGGCGGGCGCGGATGTCGTGGTCGACGTTGCCAACGCGCCGTCGTGGGAGCCCGCCGCCGTGCTCGAATTCTTCGAGCGTTCGAGCAAGAACCTCGCCGCGACCGAGGCGGCTGCGGCCGTGAAGCATCATGTGGCGCTCTCGATCGTCGGGACCGAGCGTTCGCCCGACATCGCGTATTTTCGGGCCAAGCTGGCGCAGGAGACCATCGTCAAGGCATCTCCGGTCCCCTACTCGATCGTCCGCGCCACCCAGTTCTTCGAATTCCTCGGCGCCATCGGCGATATGGGTGCGGCCGATGGCCGGATCGTCGTTCCCTCGGCGTTGTTTCAGCCGATCGCCGCCGAGGACGTCGCCGATCGCCTCGCGGAGGTCGCAATGGGCCAGCCGCTCAACGGCACCATCGATATCGCAGGACCTGAGAAGGCGCCCTTCAATGACTTCATCGCACGGCGCCTGAAGGCGTCCGGCGACGCTCGACCGGTGGTGGGAGACCCAAGGGCGCCGTACTACGGCGCTCCCATCGACGACACGTCGCTGAACCCTCTCGGCGAGGCGCGGCTCGGGAAAACGTCGCTCGCAACCTGGCTCGCGAAACTTTGAGGAGACTCCCATGCGCAGATTGCTGATCGCAACCGCTGTTTATGCCGCATCATTCCTGACGGCCCATGCCGCCGAGACGGCGACACCCACGGCCAAGGTGACCGTCGTGTTCGACCAGGCGCTGCCCAATGTCCCCGGCAAGAGCATGAAGGGCGTGCTGGTCGAGTACGGCCCAGGAGGCTCCTCGCCCGCCCACATGCACCCGCGCTCCGCATTCATCTATGCCACAATCCTGGAAGGAGCGATCCGCAGCCGGGTCAATGACGAGCCTGCCAAGGTTTATCACAAGGGAGAGAACTTCTCTGAAAAGCCCGGCGACCGCCATGCCGTCAGCGCCAATGCCAGTGACACTGAGCCCGCGAAGCTGTTGGCGGTCTTTGTCGTGGATACTGCTGACAAGGAGCTCGTGACGCCTGTCGCGAAGTAACGCCAGGTCAGCGCGTGTAATCAGGTGGCGCGCGGAGCGGCCATCTCTGCGGCGAGCAACACCGCGGCGCGGCTGGCGCCGATTGATGCAATGCCCTGGCCTGCGATGTCGTAGGCGGTGCCGTGGGCGGGCGTGCAGATCGGGAACGGAAAGCCGCCGAGCAACGTCACGCCGCGATCAAAGCCCATCAGCTTCATCGCGATCTGGCCCTGGTCGTGATACATCGTCAGCACCGCATCGAAGGTGCCGCCCTTGGCACGCAGGAACACCGTGTCGGCAGGGAACGGCCCCTCGGCGGCAATGCCCTCGCGCTGGCCGGCCGCGACCACGGGCGCGATGACATCGATCTCCTCACGGCCGAAATTGCCGCCGTCGCCGGCATGCGGATTGAGACCGGCGACCGCGATGCGCGGCCGGGCGAAGCCGGCGTTGCGCATGCAGGCATCGGTCAGCTTGAGCGCGCGATGGATGCGTTCGCCGGACAGTCGCGCGGCGACGTCCTTGAGCGGGATATGGGACGTCACGCGGGCGTTCCAGAGCCGGTCCAGCACGTTGAACTCGCTTGCGGGGGTTTTGAGCCCGACCACTTCCGCGGAGAACGCGATCTCGTCGTCATACTCGGCGCGGGCCAGCCGCATCGCCTGCTTGTTGAACGGCGTGAAGCAGACGGCATCGACCCTGCCGTCGCGGCCGAGCTCGAGCGCCTGCTTGTAGTTGGCAAGCGCGAACCTGCCGCCGGCGAGGCTCGCGACCCCCTGTTGGACGTCGCTGGGATCGAGGTGCCCGAGATCGACGAACAGCGTTTCGCCCTCCCCCAGGCGCAGATCGGCCCCCTGCTCCACTGTTGTCAGCTCTGGCTTGACGCCGGCAATGCGCGCGCCTTCGTCGAAGATGCGGCGGTCGCCGATCACGACGATCCGGCTGCGCGCGCGGATGTCGTCCTGCACCACGAGCTTGGCGGTCAATTCCGGGCTGATGCCGGCGGGATCTCCCATTGCCAATGCAATGAGCGGCTGTGCGGTCATATGATCACTTTCTCCCGAGCAGTCTCTTGAGCTCTCTCTTGGGCTGTAATCTCGTCAGCGGACGGCGCAGGCTTGCGCACCAGGCGCGCAAGCTGCAACACGAGCGGGAGCAGCAACAGCACGATGCCGGCCACGATCAGGCACGTCACGAGCTTGTTGGCGAAGAATATCCCGAGCGATCCCTTGGACATCAGCATCGACTGCCGAAACGCATCCTCGGCCTTGTCGCCGATGACGATCGCGAGCACGAGCGGCGCCAGCGGATAGAACAGCTTCTTGAAGAGGTAGCCGACGATGCCGAAGCCGAGCATCATGACGACATCGAGATAGGAGTTCGACACCGAATAGGCGCCGACAACGCAGATGATCACGATCAGCGGCGCGATGATCACGAAGGGAATCCGCATCAGGGCGGCGAAGACCGGCACGGTCAGCAGCACCAGCACGACGGCGACGATGTTGCCGACGTACATCGAGGCAATCAGGCCCCAGACGAAGTCCTTCTGGTCCACGAACAGCATCGGCCCGGGATTGAGGCCCCAGATCATCAGCCCGCCCATCATGACGGCCGCAGTGGCCGAGCCGGGAATGCCGAGCGAGAGCATGGGCAGAAGCGCACTGGTGCCGGCGGCATGATCGGCCGTCTCCGGCGAGATGATGCCCTCGACCTCTCCGGTGCCGAAAGATCGACCGCGGCGCGAGAAGCGGCGGGCGATGCCGTAGCTCATGAAGGATGCCGCGGTCGGGCCGCCTGGCGTGATCCCCATCCAGCATCCGATGGCCGCGCTGCGCAGCAGTGCCACACTATGCCGCGGCAGGCGGCCGATCGCGCGAAATACCTCGCGCCACTCTATCTTCGACGAGACCGCGCGGGCATGAAACTCCTCTTCGACGGCGACGAGCAGCTCGCCAATGCCGAACAGCCCCATCACCGCGACAACGAAGTTCACGCCCTTGACCAGTTCGTCGACGCCCATGGTGAGACGCACGCTGCCGGAAACGGTGTCGATGCCGATGGCGGCAATGGCGAAGCCGATCGCCAGCGCGACGACGGTCTTGATCGGCGCCGTCCCGCCCATGCCGACGAAGCTGGCGAAGGCCAGGAAATAGACCGCGAAATATTCCGCCGGCCCGAAGGCGAGTGCGACCTGCGCCACCCATGATGCGAGGAAGGTGATGAGGATGACGCCGATCAGCGCGCCGAACGCCGCCGAGCCGAAGGCAGTGGCGAGGGCCGTGGTCGGACGGCCGTCGCGCGCCATCGGGTAGCCGTCGAAGGTGGTGGCGACAGACGACGGCTCGCCCGGGATGTTGAACAGGATCGAGGTCACGGATCCCCCGAACAACGCGCCCCAATACATGCTGGAGAGCAGGATGATGGCAGAGACCGGCTGCATGCCGAAGGTCAGCGGCAGCAGCAGCGACACCCCGTTCGGAGCACCCAGCCCGGGCAGCACGCCGACAAGAATGCCGAGCAGCACGCCGATCACCATCAGCGCCAGATGCGGCAGCGTGATCGCGATGCTAAAGCCGTGAAGGAGTTCCTGGAGATTGTCCATCGGCCTCTCCGTCAGAAGCCGAAGGCCGCGGCGAGCGCGCCGTGCGGCAAGCTCACCTGGAACATGCGCTCGAACACGATGTAGAGCGCGAGCGCCGTCGCCGCCGCCATGCCAAGCGCGCGCGGCACGGATTGTTGTCGGGGGATCGCCAGCACCGCGAAGATGTACAGGGCTGAGGCGACGTACATCCCGGCCAACGGGATCGCAGCCACAAAAACTGCCGCCGGCACGAACAGGCCGGCAAGGCGGCGCAACTCAATCGACGTGATCGCGATGGGGACATTCGCCAGTGACGTAACCGGCATCAAACCGCGCACCAGATTGTAGAGACTTCCAAGCAAGATGATGATGCCGGTCAGGAACGGGAACGTGCCGGCGTCCACGCCCGCGCTCGACCAGCCGATACCGTTATCGAGGCTGGAGACAACGACGGCCACACCAAAGCTGCCGGTGAGGATTGCGGTCGCAAGTTCGAGGGCGCGGCGCGATATCATGGGAGGCTCCGGTCAGGCTAAGTACAATGGCCGGCTATGGCGCACATGTTCCCCAACGCTCGGTGTCGTCCCGGCCTAGTGCGCAATTGCGCACGGGGGGCCGGGACCCATAACCCCAGGAAGGCGTTTGACGACGACTTGACGTTAAATCCACGTCGGTACAACGACCAACCCTCCTCGAGAGATCACGCGGTA
>NZ_JADPIT010000015.1:516569-539580 GCF_023073035.1 Bradyrhizobium sp. 62 | reverse complement strand
GGGACGACGGAGGGGTTGGAGGCTTGCGCCGCCTCACTTGACCAACCAGCCCTGCTCGCCCGCGACCTGCTTGACGTGCTCGAGGTCCTCCTTGATGAACTTGTCGAAATCGGCGCCGGTCAGGAACGTGTCGACCTGGGAGGTTTTCTCGATGTAATCCTTCCAGTCCGGTGTCGCCTGCACCTTCTTCATCAGGTCGACATAGAACGCGGCCTGGTCCGGGGTGACCTTGCCGGGAAGCCACACCGTCCGCGGCTGCTCATATTGCTTGATGTCGAGACCCTGCTCGACGCACGTCGGAACGTCGCCCCAGCCTTCGGTCGCGGTGACCTTGGCGCCCTGCGGCAGCCTCTTCGGGCTGAAAACGCAAAGCGGCCGTTGCGTCCCACCGCGCCATTGCCCGATGCTTTCGCTGGGATTGTTGACGTGGGAGTCGAGGTGTCCGCCGGCGAGCTGCACGGCAGTCTCGGCCCCGCTTTTGAAGGGGATGTAGGTCAGCTTGATGTGGCCGGCCTTCTCGATCATGCGGGTCAGCACCTCGTCGGTATCCTTCGACTGCGCGCCGCCCATCTTGAATTCGCCCGATGCGGCCGCCTTCAGATAGTCGCCCGCCGTCTTGTAGGGCGCGTCCTGCTTGACCCAGAGCAGGAACTCGTCCTGCGCCATTGCCGCGATGGCAGTGAGATCGGTGTAGTTGAAGGCGACCTTGGAGACGAGCGGCTGCTGCCAGGCATTCGACGTGCCGAAGATCACCTTGTAGGGATCGCCGGCGGATGCCTTGCCGTAGACATAGCCTTCCGCTCCGCTGCCGCCGCCCTTGTTGACGACGACGATCGGTTGCTCCACCAGCTTGTGCTTGGTGATGATGTTCTGCACGGCGCGCGCGAGATTGTCGGTGCCGCCGCCGGGCCCGGCGGTCGCCACGAACTCGATCGGCTTTTGCGGCTGCCAGGCGCTGAGCGCCGGCACCGTGCCGGCGAGCACGGTTGCGGCGGCGGAAAGCAGAAGTTTTGACGTCCGACCCATGATGTCCTCCAGCTGATTTTTGTCTCTTGTTCTTTTCGACGTCCGTCAGGCGACGCGTTCCTCGCGTCTTCCCGATGCCAGCACGATTGCGCCTTCTTTTTCGAGCGCTTCGATCTGCTTCTGGTCGAACCCGTGCTCGACCAGCACCTCGCTTGTATGCTCACCGTAGACCGGCGCGCCCGTACGCACTTTGCCTGGGGTCTCCGAAAACTTGACCGGCAAGCCGATCGTCTTCACCGGACCGAGCGTGGAATGCTCGACCTCGACGACCATCTCGCGCGCCAGCGTCTGCGGATCGCTGAGCGCCTCCAGCATGTCGTGCACGGGTCCGCACGGCACGCCCTTCTCGTCCAGTGCCGCCAGCCAGTGCGCCCGCGTCCGGGTGCGGAAGCGCTCGCTCAGGACGGCTTCGAGCTCCTTCAGATTGGCCATGCGGTCGGCGCCGTTGATGAAACGCGGATCTGATGCAAGCTCGCTTGCACCGAGCGCCTCCAGCATCAACAGCCAGTGCTTCTTGTTGGCGCCGCCGACCACCAGCCAGCCGTCCGAGGCCTCGAAGGCCTGATACGGCGCGTTGAGCGGATGGGCCGAGCCCATCGCGCGCGGCGCGGTGCCCGCGGCGAGCGCGATGGTCGACTGCCAGTAGGTCTGCACCAGCGCGGCCTCATAGAGCGAGGTCTCCACCCACTGCCCTTCGCCGGTCTTGAGACGGTGCGTGTAGGCCGCGAGGATGCCCATGCTCGCCAGCAGGCCGGCGGTGATGTCGGACAGCGGCGGGCCGCATTTCACGGGCGGACCATCGGGACGTTCGCCGGTAAAGCTCATGATGCCGCTCATGGCCTGGGCGACCAGATCGAAGCCGCGGCGATGCTTGTAGGGTCCGGTGCGGCCGAAGCCCGACAGCGAGCAATAGATCAGCGTCGGATGCTGCTTGTGCAGGTCTTCATAGCCGAAGCCGAGGCGCTCCATGGCGCCCGGCGCAAAGTTCTCGACCAGCACGTCGGCGCCCGCGATCAGCCGCCGCAACACCTGCTTGCCGCCATCGGTCTTCAGATCCAGCACGATGCCGCGCTTGTTGCGGTTCATCATCAGGAACGAGGCCGCCTCGTCGCCAATCTTCGGCGGCACCGAATGGCGGGTGTCGTCACCGTTCGGCGATTTCTCGATCTTGATCACGTCGGCGCCCATATCGGCCAGCATCAAGGTGCAGGTCGGCCCTGCCATGACATGGGTGAGGTCGATGACCTTGAGGCCGGCAAGCGGCCCCGAACGGGCGGAGGTTGATTGCGAGCGATCGCTTTGCATCGGGGGGTCCTATTGGCCGCGCCATTGCGGCGCGCGCTTGGTGAGGAAAGCATCGAGCCCTTCGCGAAAATCCTGGCTCGTGTAGCACATCAGGATGAGGTCTTCCCCCTCGTCCGGCGTCAGCCGCCTTTGCAGGCGCGCCACGGCCTGCTTGGTCGCATTCAGCGTCAGCGGCGCGTGGCTGGCGAGCAGCCGGGCAACCTCGTCCGCGCGCCTGTCGAGCGCGGCGAGATCCTCGACGACCTCGCCGAGCAGCCCGACGCTGGCGGCCTCCGTCGCGTCGACCAGGCGCGCGGTGAAGATCAGATCCTTGACACGGGCAGCGCCGATCAGCGCGGTGAGACGACTGACATTGGACATCGACAGGCAATTGCCGAGCGTGCGGGCAATGGGAAAGCCGATTTTCGCGCTTTGGGTGCCGACGCGGAGGTCGCAGGCCGCGGCAATGCCGGCGCCGCCGCCGGTGCAGAACCCGTTGATCGCGGCGATCGTCGGCACGCGGCACTGTTCGAGTGTGGTCAGCACCCGATCGATGCGGTTCTCGTAGTCGACCGCGTCCTGCGGCGACTTGAAATCGCGGAACTGATTGATGTCGGTGCCCGCGGCAAACGCCTTGTCGCCGGCCCCGCGCAGCACCAGCACCTTGATCGCCTGATCGTCGTTGATCTCCTCGCAGATCGCGGCAAGCCGCTCGTACATCGCGAAGGTGAAGGCGTTGCGGGCCTGCGGACGATTGAAGGTGATCCGCCCGATACCGTCCTGGCGCTCGAAAACGAGGTCTTCCGCCACCACCTGCTGGTCCATTTCCTCATGTCCTTCTGCTTTTCTACATTTTTGAATGCAAAATTGTCGATTTACAAGCTGGAACTTGCCTTAATCCGCATATATCTTCATTTTTGCATTCAAATGGACTTCAGACCCATGCTTCATGAGGAAGTCGTCGGCCGCATTCGGGCCATCCTGCTCGACGGCGAAATCCCGCCGGGCGCGCGGATTCCCGAGCGTGAGCTGTGCGAGCGGCTCCAGATATCGCGCACGCCGCTACGCGAGGCGCTCAAGGTGCTCGCCGCCGAAGGGCTCGTGCAGCTCCTGCCCCACCGTGGCTCGCGTGCGGCAAAACTGACCGACAAGGACATGCGCGACCTGTTCGAGGTCTGCCAGGGTCTCGAGGCGCTCGCCGGCGAACTCGCCTGCGAACGCATCACCGATGCCGAGATCGCTGCGATCGCCGCCGCGCACGCGGACATGGTGCGGCATTATCGTGATGGCGACCTCATCCAGTACTATCGCGGCAACCGCGCCATTCACGAAGGCATCGTCGCTGCGGCCGGCAACCCGGTGCTCGCTGGGCTCTATACATCCGTAACCGCGCGCATCCGGCGCGCGCGTTATGTCACGCCGATGACGCCCGAGCGCTGGGCGGTCGCAGTGCAGGAGCATGACGCCATCCTGAATGCACTGCAGAGGCGCGACGGCGTCGGCCTCGCCCATATCCTGCGCGCGCATCTACGCCACAAGCGCGAAGAAGTTTTGCAGGCGGGCTTCGCCGAAACGGAAGGCAGTGACCTAGTGCCGCGGATTGCGTGAGACGGCATTCGCCACGCAGAAAGAAACCTGCGGTCCCGCCACAACGCTCGGTCAAGAGACACAATCGCGACACAATCATTGATTGCATTTGACTGCATCGGTCGGATCGTGCCGACGCGAGGCGATCGGCGCAGGCCGAAGGTAACGCGCGAACAATTGCGCAAAACAAAACACAAAAGCGGAGGAAACGCATGACAATCGATGTCTCACGTCGGTCCTTGTTCGCCCTCGGGGCTGGCCTCGGTGCCAGCGCAATGCTCGGCAGTAGCGCGATGGCGCGCGCTCCCAAGCTCGGCACCCAGACGCCTTACTGGCACCGCTTCGTTCTCGGCGATGCCGAAGTCACGATCGTCTCCGACGGACCGCTTCCGCTCGGCGACCCCTCCGGGACCTTCACCGGCGTTCCCAAGGAAGAGGTGAAGAAGATGCTCGCCGACAATTTCCTGTCGCCGGACAATGTCGTGCTCGAACAGAACTCGCCGATCGTCAACACCGGCGACAAGCTCATCCTGTTCGATACCGGCATGGGCAGTTCCAAGCTGTTCGGCGCCACCACCGGCCGGCAGCAGAAGAGCATGACCGAGGCAGGCATCAAGCCCGGGGACATCGATGCCGTGGTCTGCTCACATGCCCATATCGACCACATCGGGGGCATCGTGGACGACGGCGGCAAGCCGCTGTTTCCGAACGCGCAGATCTACATCTCGCAGACCGATTTCGACTTCTGGACCGACGAAGGCAAGCTCGGCAGCGACGCCAAGGATTTCGTCGTTCACGCCCGCAAGAACCTGCTGCCGGTGCGCGACCGCATCGTGTTCTTCAAGGACGGCCAGGAATTCCTGCCGGGCGTGCAGGCGATCTCGGCCCCCGGTCACACCGTCGGCCATACCATCTTCATGGTCTCGTCGGCTGGCAAGTCCTTCGCCTTCATGGGCGACCTCTCGCATCATTCGGTGCTGCTGCTGGAGCGGCCGCGAATGGAATTCTCCTACGACACCGATCCCAAGCAGGCGGCCGAGTCGCGCGTGAAACTGCTGACCATGCTTGCGGCGAACAAGGTGCCGGTGATGTCGTATCACTTCGCCTGGCCGGGCTATGGTCACGTTGCCAAGGCCGGCGAAGGATTCCATTATTATCCCGAACCGATGCAGATGACGTTGTAATCGCCGGATCAGGTCCGGGTGGCGCAAGCGCCGCCCGGACCATCCGAACGATCACCGCCGTCCGGCTGACCGGCAAGCAACTACAATCCGCAATGTCTCCGGCGGCGTTGGCAGACGGACATTTTGGTGTTATTGAACTACATCTACTAATTGCAAACCGAATTTATTCACGCGAATTTGTTTGGGAGCGTCAATGTCCCGCGAGAACGATGGTTTTGTCTTCCATCGCGGCCTGCTCCAATGGGTCCCGGATGTTGTCTATCGGGCCATTAACTTCTTTGTCAGATGGGACAAACTGCCGAGGCTGCTCGGAGCTGCCAATCTCTCGGCGTTCCGCGATCAGCTGCGGGAGCACAATCTGCACCATACCGGCTACGGCACGACATCGCCTCGCTGGAGCACGGGCAATGACCGCTGGCGTTCCGCCGACGGCTCGTTCAACAGCCTCGACCATCCGCGCATGGGGATGGCTGGCGCTCGGTTCGGACGCAATTTCGCGCTGCCTGAATGCGTGCCGGACCGCCTGGACGACCTGCTCGAACCCAGTCCGCGCGTGATCTCGGAGGAGTTGCTGGCGCGCCGCGAATTCATTCCCGCGACCAGCCTCAATCTGCTGGCCGCCGCCTGGATCCAGTTCGAAACCCATAATTGGTTCAGCCATGGGGCCCCTAAGTCGGGAAACGAGTTCAAAGTTCCGCTGAAGCCAAACGACGAATGGCCTGCGGATGAGCGGATCGACGGCTGTATGAAGATCCGTCGGACCGTTTGCGACGAGACGCCACGTGAACGATGGCTCGGCGCGACCCCCACGTTCCGCAACCTCAACTCGCACTGGTGGGATGCCGGACAGATCTACGGCAGCGACCGCGCGAGGCAGATGCAGATCCGTTCGCGGGCAGATGGGAAGATCGCAGTCGGCAATGATGGGATGCTTCCAGCCGATCCGGTGCATCCGGGCGCCGATCTCACCGGCTTCAACGACAATTGGTGGGTGGGGCTCAGCCTGCTGCACAACCTCTTCGCACGCGAGCACAATGTCATCTGCGACGGCTTGAAGGCGCGGTATCCGACCTGGAAGGACCAGGAGCTATTCCAGCGCGCTCGCCTGATCAACGCGGCCCTGATCGCCAAGATCCACACCGTCGAATGGACGCCAGGCATCCTCGGCCATCCCGCACTGGACTTCGGCATGCACGCCAACTGGTCGGGGATCCCGTGCCGGGTGCTGCGCGCCGTGCTCGGCAAGAACAGCGAAGCCGCCTTTGGCATCATCGGCTCTCCGACGGATCAGCACAGCGCGCCCTATGCGATGACCGAGGAATTCACCGCCGTGTACCGCCTGCACCCGCTGATCCCCGAAACGATGGATGTACGGCGGCTCGATAGCACGGAGATTACCCCTAGCGACTTGGTCAATATGCAGGGGCGCGCCTCCCGGGAGTTCATGCAGACTCACGGCTTCGTCGACCTGCTGTACTCGTTCGGCACCGCTCATCCCGGCGCCATTCGCCTCCACAATTATCCCAACTTTCTGCGCCGGTTCACGAAAGACGACCAGCCGCTGCTCGACGTGGCGGCGATCGACATCATGCGTGATCGCGAGCGCGGCGTGCCGCGCTACAATCGGTTCCGCGAACTGGTCGGCAAAAAGCGGGTCAAGACGTTCGAGGAAATCACCAGCATCCCCGGCGCGGCCGGGAAGATGCGCGCGATCTACAAGGGCGACGTCGATCGCGTTGATCTGATGGTCGGACTATTGGCCGAGGACCTGCCGGACGGTTTTGGCTTCAGCGATACCGCCTTCCGCATTTTCATCCTGATGGCATCGCGGCGTTTGAAGAGCGACCGGTTCTTCACCGATGACTACCGGGCGGAAGTCTACACCAATTTCGGTCTGGACTGGATCCACAACAACGGAATGAAATCGGTGCTGCTGCGGCATGTGCCGCAACTCGGACCGGCGCTCGAGGGTGTCAACAACGCCTTCGCGCCGTGGAACGTGCTGCGACGCTGAGCCTTGGCCCTCTGCAAAGTCGCAGCCGCCCTAGCACCCGAGCTTGTCGGCGATTCCGCCAAAATCCCTGGCGACGATGTCCCAATTGCCGGTGGCCTCGAAATCGACTTTCTGGAGCGGACCGTATTCGGTTGGCCGCGCCACGAAGGCCGTCTTCAGCCCGTTCTTCTGCGCGGCGGCGAGATCGCCGTTATGGGCGGCGACCATCATCACCTCTTCCGGCTTGAGGCACAGCAGGCGCGCGGCGCCAAGATAGGTTTCGGGATCGGGCTTGTAGTGCTCGAACAGCTCGGCCGACATGATGAGGTCCCAGGGAAGCCCTGCGAACTTCGCCATGTTGGTCAGCAGCGCGACATTGCCGTTCGACAGCGGCGAGATCACGAATTTCGTCTTCAACCGCGTCAGGCCCGCGACGCTGTCGGGCCACGGGTGCAGCCGGTGCCACCCCTTGGTGAGGTGATCGAGATCGGCTTCGGTCAGGCCTCGAATCGAAAATTGCGCGACCAGCTTTTCCAGCGAGCGGCGATGCAGATCATCGAGCATGACATAGCCGCGCTCGGGATGTTTGCGCACGTCATCCATCGAAGCCATGTACATGCCGCGCCAGCCGTCGACCAGTGCGGTCCAGTCGGCGGAGATGCCGCGGCCCTTCGCCCACCACATGAAGTCCGTGATCAGGCTGGTGCGCCAGTCGACGACGGTGCCGAACACGTCAAAGACGAGCGCTTTGACGACGGACAGATCAGACATGGGCGCTCCCCTGATTTTTTTTGTTGTCATTCCGGGACGCAACGAAGTCGCGAACCTGGAATCCAAAAGTTGTGGCGCGAGATTCCGGCTTCTCGCTTTGCGAGCCCCGGAATGACGGAGAAAATCAGTCCAAATGGAACTTCGCCAGTTCGCGGTGCTCGGCCTTGATGTAGCGCACGGTGCCGGTGACGGAGCGCATCACCACCGTCTCGGTCTCGATCACGCCGTCCTTGCGGAATTTGACGCCTGACAGCAGCGAGCCCGTGGTGACGCCGGTGGCGGCGAACAGGCAGTCGCCGCGCGCCATGTCCTCGATGCCGTAGATCATCTTGGGATCGTTGACGCCCATCTTGGCGGCGCGCTCCCGCTTCTCGTCGGAGTCGAGGATGAGACGGCACTGCATCTGGCCGCCGATGCAGCGCAACGCCACGGCCGCGAGCACGCCTTCCGGCGCGCCGCCGGTGCCGAGATACATGTCGACGCCGGTATTATCAGGGTCGGCGCAGTGGATCACGCCGGCGACGTCGCCGTCGGTGATCAGGCGCACGGCGGCGCCGGTCGAGCGCACGCTCTCGATGATGCTGGCATGGCGCGGCCGGTCGAGCACGAGAACGGTGATGCCGTCCGGCTTGACGCCCTTGGCCTTGGCGAGGCGGCGGACGTTTTCGGCCGGCGTCGCATCGAGCTCGACGACGCCCTTGTCATAGCCGGGACCGATCGCGAGCTTCTGCATGTAGACGTCGGGGGCGTGCAACAGCGTGCCGCCGTCGGCCATCGCCATGGTGGCGATCGAGCCCGGCATGTTCTTGGCGCACAGCGTGGTGCCTTCGAGCGGATCGACCGCGATGTCGACTTGCGGGCCGGCGTTCATGCCGACCTTCTCGCCGATGAAGAGCATCGGCGCCTCGTCGCGCTCGCCCTCGCCGATGACGATCGTGCCCTCGATCGGGAGCTTGTTGAGCTCGCGCCGCATCGCATCCACTGCGGCCTGATCAGCCGCCTTCTCGTTGCCGTGCCCGCGCAGACGCGCCGAAGACACCGCCGCCCGCTCCGTCACCCGCACGATCTCCAGCGTGAGAATGCGCTCGAGCAATGCTTGCGGCGGGACTGAAATATGGGTCGACATCGGCTCACTCCTTCGAAACAGTTTTGGACGGACATCTCCGCCACATCAACTCGTAACACCCACAGTTCGTTCGAACCGTGTCATTGCTTAAGCATGCTCAGTTCTTCTCGATCCGTATCACCTGCGGCCGTCCGCTGATCACCTTGTCCTTCTGCACGGCCGCGAGCGCGCGGCGCACGGCGTCCTCGTGCGTGGCATAGGTGATGAGGATGACGGGCACCGGGACCGCCTTCCCGTCTGCCGGCGCAGCGCCGCCATTGGGATGGCGCTGCACGATCGACTCGATCGAAATCTTCTGCTCCGCGAGCCGGGTCGCGATCGCAGCCGCGGTGCCCGGGAAATCGCGTGCCAGAAGGCGGATATAGTAGCCGCCCTCGTGGCGCTCCATCGGCGCCTTCTTGGTATCGCGCAGCTGCGAAATCGGCCGGCCGAACGGATTGGCGCGGATGCCACGCGCGACGTCGGCGATGTCGGCCACGACGGCGGATGCGGTCGCCGCTCCCCCGGCACCGGGGCCGACCAGCGTGATCGGCGGGATGCCTTCGCCATCGATCGTGACCGCATTGGTGACACCCATCACCTGCGCGATCGACGAGGATTTCGGAACCATGGTCGGATGGACGCGCTGCTCGATGCCCTTGGCGGTGCGAACGGCGACGCCGAGCAGCTTGAGCCGGTAACCAAGATCGTCGGCGGCACGGAGATCTTCCGGCGCGATGGAGGAGATACCTTCGACATACACCGCGCTTTGAGCAACTTTCGTGCCGAAAGCGAGGCTGGCGAGAATGGCGAGCTTTTGCGCGGTATCGTGGCCGTCGACGTCGAACGACGGATTGGCCTCGGCATAGCCGAGCCGTTGCGCGTCCTTCAGGCATTCGGCGAAGGACAGGCCCTCCTGCTCCATCCGGGTCAGGATGTAATTGCAGGTGCCGTTGAGGATGCCGTAGACCCGGTTGATGCCGGTTCCGGCAAGACCTTCGCGTAACGTCTTGATGACAGGGATCGCAGCGCCGACAGCTGCCTCGAAATTCAGCGCGCCGCCGTGCTTTTCGGCGGCCTTTGCCAGCTTGAGGCCGTGCTTTGCCAGCAACGCCTTGTTGGCGGTGACAACGGACTTGCCGGCGTTCAGCGCAGCTTCCACCGCCGCCAGCGCGGGATCGCCGGAGCCACCCATCAGCTCGACGAAGCAGTCGATGCCGGGATGCGTGGCGAGGGCAAGCGGATCCTTGACCCATTCGATGCCGCGCAGATCGACGCCGCGCTTCTTCGCCTTCGAGCGCGCGGTGACGGCGACCACCCGGATGCCGCGGCCGCTGCGGCCGGCAAGCACGCGCGCCTGCGTTTCAATCAGACGGACAACTTCGGCGCCCACGGTGCCGAGCCCCGCTATGCCCACTTTCAGGGGTGCAACCATGATGCCTTGGAAAACCTGCGGAAGAGAACTTAACGCCGAGTGGCGAGCGGAACGACGTTGTGCAATGTTTCGATGCCGCTTTCAAGGAAGCGGCGCACGCCGCGCGCGGCCTGCCTGATCCGTTGCTCGTTTTCCACCATGGCGATGCGGACATATCCTTCACCATGCTCGCCAAAGCCGACGCCGGGCGAGACCGCGACACCGGATTTCTCAACCATCAGGGTCGCGAACTGCATGCTGCCGACGCTGCGGAAGGCTTCCGGCAGCGGCACCCAGGCAAACATCGACGCTTCCGGCGGCGGGATCTCCCAGCCGGCACGGCCGAACGATTCCACCAGCGCGTCGCGCCGCTTGCGGTAGGTGTCGCGCATCTCCTTGATGCAATCGTCCGGTCCGTTCAGCGCGGCGGTGGCTGCGACCTGGATCGGCGTGAACGCACCGTAGTCGAGATAGGATTTGACGCGGCCGAGTGCCGCAATCACGCGCTCGTTGCCGACCGCGAAACCCATGCGCCAGCCAGCCATCGAATAGGTCTTCGACATCGAGGTGAACTCGACGGCGACGTCCATCGCACCCGGCACCTGGAGCACCGAGGGCGGCGGGTTGTTCTCGTCGAAATAGACCTCGGCATAAGCGAGATCGGACAGGATCAGGATCTCGTGCTTCTTCGCGAATGCGACCAGGTCCTTGTAGAAGTCGAGGCTCGCGACATAGGCGGTCGGGTTCGAAGGATAGCAGACGACGAGCGCCAGCGGCTTCGGGATCGAATGCACGATCGCCCGCTCGACCGCCTCGAAGAATTGCGGCGTCGGCTCCGAGGGCACCGAGCGGATCACGCCGCCCGCCATCAAGAAGCCGAAGGCGTGAATCGGGTAGCTCGGATTCGGACAAAGGATGACGTCGCCGGGCGCGGTGATCGCCTGCGCCACGTTGGCAAACCCCTCCTTGGAGCCGAGCGTCGCCACCACCTGGGTGTCGGGATTGAGCTTCACGCCGAAGCGGCGGGCGTAGTAGCCGGCCTGGGCCCGGCGCAGCCCGGGAATGCCGCGGGAGGCCGAGTAGCGGTCGGTGCGCGGCTTGCCCAGCGTCTCCTTCAGCTTCTCCAGCACGTGCGCCGGCGCCGGCAGGTCGGGATTGCCCATGCCGAGGTCGATGATGTCGGCGCCGGCATTCCGCGCGGCTGCCTTGGCCCGGTTGACCTGTTCGAACACGTAAGGCGGAAGGCGGCGGATGCGGTAAAATTCTTCCATGGCTCTCTCGGCTCCGGGCAACCGGTCAGGACAGAATCGACAGGCCATAAAAGACCAGGCGGAAAGGCGCCCGCATCCCTCGCGAAAATTACTCAAGATCAAATACTTAGAGCAATTATCGACGACGTTGACTGAAGTCGTTCGCCCTGACTCTCGGCTGAACTAAGGTCTTTTAGCACGGCGAGGCGGAGGCGCCAGCGATTACCTTGCAGCGCCCTATTTCGCGTCCTTGGTGGCAACCGCCTGACGGTCGCGCGCGGCAGCAAGTTCGGCCTCGATCTTGGCGCGTTGGTCCGGCGGCATCACCGCCTGATCGCGATCCGGCGGCAGATCGTGCACCGGCAGATAGCTACCGGCCTCCCTGGGATGCGCTTGCGCATCGGAAGGCGTCATATCCGCGAGCTGGCTCGAGCAGCCGCCCAGGGCGAGCGTCGCCATCAGCAGCGCGCCACAGATCCGTCGCGACTTTTGCAGGTCCCTCAACGCCAACACCAGGGAAATCCCCACTTCGTCCCAAAGCACGGCCCCGGGCAACCTTACCCAAGTCCGCGCCCAAGCTCAAACCATTGCTGCCCAAATGGTCCGAGCGAGAAAATAGCCCCGGTCCACCAAGCCGAGCGGTGCGGCTCGATTGTGACGGAACCAAGAAAATTTATCGCACTGCAACACATCTTCGAGAGTGTTTAATGCCAAACATGCGAGCTTCGCGGTGACGAATACGGAATGAATCGTTACTGTTCTGCTCATGAGTATGGCCACGACCGATACGCCCAAACCCGAGACGAAGTTCGATGCGGAAGCCTTCGCGATAAATGTCGCGCGGGCGATGGAAAGCGGCGGCAAGGCGCTCGCCGCGTACCTGAAGCCGCGCGAGAGCGGCGAGGTGCAGGATCGTCCGCCGGCGGAGCTTACCGAGGTCGTCAAGACCTTCACTGCCGTCGCCGAATACTGGCTGTCGGATACGTCGCGGTCCTCCGTACTCCAGACCAAGCTCGCCAAGGACTATCTCGATCTCTGGGGCTCGGCGGCGCGCCGCATGGCCGGTCAGGACGCCCCGCCCGCGATCGCGCCGTCGCCGCGCGACAAGCGCTTTGCCGATCCGGAATGGAAGTCGAACCAGTTCTTCGATTTCCTGATGCAGCTCTACCTGCTCACGACCAAATTTGCGCAGGAGCTTGTGCGCGACGCCGAGGGGCTCGATCCGCTGACCCGCCGCAAGGCCGAGTTCTACGTCCAGCAGCTCACCAACGCGATGTCGCCCTCCAACTTCGTGCTGACCAATCCGGAAGTGCTGCGCGCGACGGTGGCCAGCAGCGGCGAAAATCTTGCGCGCGGGCTGAAGATGCTGGCCGAGGACATCGCCGCCGGCAAGGGCACGCTGAAGATCCGTCAGTCCAATCCGGACAATCTCGTCGTCGGCGTGAACATGGCGACGACGCCCGGCAAGGTGATCTACCAGAACGAGATGATGCAGCTGATCCAGTATGCGCCGGCGACGGAGAACGTGCTGCGCACGCCGCTCCTGATCATCCCGCCCTGGATCAACAAGTTCTACATCCTCGATCTCAAGCCGGAGAAATCCTACATCAAGTGGTGCGTCGATCAGGGCATCACCGTGTTCGTGATCTCATGGGTCAATCCCGACAAGCGGCTCGGTGCCAAGAGCTGGGAAGACTACATGAAGGAAGGCCCGCTCACGGCGATGGACGTGATCGAGAAGGTCACCGGCGAGATGAAGGTGCACACCGCCGGCTATTGCGTCGGCGGCACCATGCTCGCGACCACGCTGGCCTGGCTCGCCGAGAAGCGCCGCCAGCGCGTGGCGTCCGCGACGTTCTTCGCGGCACAGGTCGACTTCACCCATGCCGGTGATTTGCTCGTGTTCGTCGACGAGGAGCAGATCGCATCCCTCGAGCAGGACATGAAGGCGGCGGGCGTGCTCGAAGGCTCGAAGATGGCGATGGCCTTCAACATGCTGCGCTCCAACGATTTGATCTGGTCCTATGTCGTCAGCAATTACCTCAAGGGCCAGCAGCCGAGCGCGTTCGACCTGCTGCACTGGAATTCGGACGCGACGCGCATGACGGCGTCGAACCATTCTTACTATCTGCGCAATTGCTATCTGGAGAACCGGCTCTCGACCGGCACGTTGGTGCTGGACAACACCTTGCTCGATCTCTCCAAGGTCATGGTGCCGATCTACAATCTCGCAACCCGCGAAGACCATATCGCGCCGGCGGAATCGGTGCTGTACGGCTCCCAGTTCTTCGGCGGCCCGGTGAAATACGTGCTGTCCGGCTCGGGCCATATCGCCGGCGTGGTCAATCCGCCCGCCTCGAACAAATACCAGTACTGGACCAACGACAACGCGAAGTCCGCCAACGTCGCCGAGTGGATGAAGGGCGCGGTCGAGCACAAGGGCTCGTGGTGGCCGGACTGGCGGCAATGGCTGGGCGCACTCGATCCCGAGGAAGTCCCGGCCCGCACGGTCGGCAGCGAGGCGTTTCCCCCGATCGAGGACGCGCCCGGCAGCTATGTCAGGGTTCGCGCATAGCAGAATCTTCCGCGCTTTCGTATAAGCTCCACGCATGCAGCAGAAATTGATGAGGGGACCGGGTTATGACGCGTGAATTGTTCTGGCTGACACTGACGGTGGTCCTGACCGGAATCCTCTGGATTCCCTACACCATCAACCGCTGCCAGATTCGCGGTCTCGGTGGCGCGATGGCCAATCCCTCGCGCACCGACAAGCCGCAATCGGAATGGGCGAACCGCCTGATGTTCGCGCATGACAACGCCGTCGAGAACCTCGTGCTGTTCGCGCCGCTGGTGCTGATCCTGAACGCGATCGACTACTCCTCGCAATGGACGGTGCTTGCTTGCGCCGTCTATTTCTGGTCGCGCGTCGCGCATCTGATCGTCTATGCGCTCGGGATCCCGGTGTTCCGCACGGTGGCCTTCACCGTCGGCTTCATCGCGCAGGCCGTGCTGGCCGTCGCGATTTTCAAGGTGGTTTGATCGGATCTCCGATGGCTTAGCGCCTGCAACAAAGGGGTGAAATGCTCGAAGGCCTGCCGCGGCCGCCGGTGTTGCCAAAGGATGACAGTGCGACAAAAACAGGGATGCGATCCCTAGGCTGACACGAAGGATCACCCATCCACAGGTATATTTGCCCATCGCATTGATGATTCGAGGCAAACATGAATTGGAAGATTGCATCCGCGCTCGCCGGCCTCTCGCTCGCGGCCGTCGCGACCCAAGCCAGTGCCGCAGATCTCGCCGCCCGTCCCTACACCAAGGCGCCGCCGATGATCGCGGCGATCTATGATTGGAGCGGCTTCTACATTGGCGCCAACGGCGGCTATGGCTCGTCGCGCAATTGCTGGGACCAGACTGTTGGTTTCGCGCCCGGCGTTGCGGAAGGCTGCCATGACGCGACGGGCGCCGTCGCCGGCGGCCAGATCGGTTATCGCTGGCAGAACAGCGCCTTCGTGTTCGGCCTCGAAGCACAGGGCGACTGGGCCGATCTCTCGGGCCGGAACACCAGCACCGTAGCCGGCGTCGCGAACCGCACCCGCGTCGATGCTTTCGGCCTGTTCACGGGCCAGGTCGGCTACGCCTGGAATAACGCACTGCTTTACGTGAAGGGCGGCGCCGCCGTCACCCGCGATCGCTACCGCGGTATCGGAACGGGTGGTCTGGCCGGAGCCGAGTTCGATCGTGCCGACGACACCCACTGGGGCGGCACGGTCGGCATCGGCATCGAATACGGCTTCGCCCCGAACTGGTCGGTCGGCCTCGAATACGACCATCTGTTCATGGGCCGTCACGACGTCACGCTCACCTCCAACGGCGCGCTGACGCCGGTCGGCACGTTCTCACGCACCGACCGCATCGGCCAGGACGTCGATTTGATCACCGCCCGCATCAACTACAAATTCGGCGGCCCGATCATCGCGAAGTACTGAGGAAGCGTCTCGCAACCGTCATGCCCGGGACAAGCCCGGCCATGACGAGCAGCGAATGTTGCTGCTACTCGTCAGCGCAACCGATCGTCTATGCGCTCGGGATCCCGGTGTTCCGCACGGTGGCCTTCACCGTCGGCTTCATCGCGCAGGCTGTGCTGACCGTCGCGATCTTCAAGGTGGTTTGAGATCAGGCCTTGTTGTTTTAGATCAGGCCTTGCGAACGACGAGATGCAGCATGTTCGCCAGCGTCTCGTCAAAGCTCTGGATGACGTTCCTGTCCGACGACAGCGTGATCCATGGGCCTGCGCTGGCGTAAGTCGCCTCGAGCCATTCTGGCGACGCATAATTGTAATAGCGCCCGAGACTGTCCCGGCCGTCGCCCTCGCCCATCTTGTAGCTGGCATAGAATACGGCTGACGGCCTGAGCGCACGATGAATCCGCGCCAGGATGCCGGCGAGCTCGTCGCGCGGCACGTGCAGGAGACAGGCGCTGGCCCAGACGCCGTCATAGGCCTCGTGCGCGTCAAGCTGGTCGAACCGCATCGCCTCGACGGCATGACCGAGCCGCTGCGACGCGATCTCGGCCATTTCAGGCGAGCCGTCGGTGGCGCGCACCGAAAAACCTTCGGCCAGCATCACCGCCGAATGATTGCCGGCGCCACAGCCGAGCTCGAGGATCGAGCCGCCGGACGGCAGCAGAGCAAGAAAGCCTCGCAGCCGCGTCGAGGGCGCCTTCGCCCAGTCCGCATAGGACCGGGCGTTGCTGCGATAGAATTGCAGAGTCCCTTCGTCCACGGCGATCACTCCGATCAGGGAAACAGCGCGATCTGCTCCAGTCCAGCGGTCTCGGGGAATCCGAACATCAGGTTCATGTTCTGGATCGCCTGACCGGCCGAGCCCTTCACCAGATTGTCGAGCACCGAAATCACGATGGCGCGGTTCTTGATCCGGTCGGCGATGACGCCGATCTGGACATAGTTCGAGCCGCGTACGTTCTGGGTCTGCGGCAGCACGCCCTTCTTGACGACATGCACGAACGGCTCGTTCGCGTAGGCTTGCTCGAGGGCCGCCCGCAAATCGTCCGGCGTCGCGCCGTTGAGCTTGACGTAGGACGTGCAGAGTTCGCCCCGCGACATCGGTATGAGATGCGGCGTGAAATTGACGGTCACGCTCGCGCCCGCCGCGACGCCGATCTCTTGTTCGATCTCCGGTGCATGCCGGTGCGTGCCGACCGAATACGGCGACATCCCCTCGCCCGCCTCGCTGAACAGCGTGTTCTGTTTCAGGCCGCGTCCGGCGCCGGTGACGCCTGACTTGGCGTCGATCAGGATGTCATCGACGTCGATCAGTTTTGCTTTCGCCAGTGGCACCAGCGCCAACAACGCTGCCGTCGGATAGCAGCCGGGACAGGCGACCAGCCGCGCCGCGGTAATCTTCTCCCGATAGAATTCGGTCAGGCCGTAGACGGCTTCGCCCTGCAACTTGAGCGCCTGATGTTCGTGGCCGTACCACTGCGCGTAGGTTTCCTTGTCGCGCAGCCGGAAATCGGCGGACATGTCGAGGACCTTGATCTTCGGGTTGGCCTTCAGCACGGCCGCGATGATCTGCTGCGTGGTGCCGTGCGGCAGTCCGCAGAACACCGCGTCGAGCTTGGTCCAGTCGACCTTTTCCCATTCCACGAGTTGGGGCAAATCCAGCATGAAGAAATGCGGAAACACCTCGCTCATGGCCTTGCCGGCATGGGTATTGGCGGTGAGTGCCGTGATTTCCGCATTCGGATGCCGCGCCAGCAGGCGCACCGCATCGGCGCCGGTGTAGCCGGACGCGCCGAGAATGCCGATTTTCTTCAAACTCATCACACGTTCCTTTCAGGCGTCGCTGGATCGTCTTGCCGGAGTAGAAAGTTGCAGCGTCGCTTCGTCCACCGGACCGGTCTGGCAGGCAACGCTCATCGGCTACTCCTCGGCAAGGCCCAGCATCAGCCGCATGTTCTGCACGGCCGCGCCGGACGCGCCCTTGCCGAGATTGTCGAGCCGGGCGACCAGCACCGCCTGGTGGTACTTGTCGCTGGCGAAGACGTAGAGCTCGAGCGTGTTGGTCTCGTTGAGCGCTTCCGGCTCGATTCGGCCGCCCCTGGTCGCCTCGTTTTGCAGCGGCATCGCCGAGACGTATTTTGAGCCGGCGTAACGCTTTGCCAACGCGGCCTGGAGATCGGCACTGCTGGGCTTGACGGGCAGCGTGTCGAGCTGGAGCGGCACCGACACCAGCATGCCCTGCCGGTAGTTGCCGACCGACGGGATGAAGATCGGTCGCCGCGTCAGGTTCGAATAGAGCTGCATCTCCGGCAGGTGCTTGTGCTCGAAGCCGAGGCCGTAGAGCTCGAACGACGGCGCACTGCCGTCCTCGAAACTCGCGATCATCGACTTGCCGCCGCCGGAATAGCCGCTCACCGCATTGACGGTGACGGGATAGTCCGCAGGCAGCAGGCCGGCATCGACGATCGGTCGCAGCAGCGCGATCGCGCCGGTCGGATAGCAGCCGGGATTGGAGACCTTCTTCGCAGCCTTGATCTTGCCAGCCTGATCCGGCGTCAGTTCCGGAAAGCCATAGGCCCAATCGGGCGCGACCCGGTACGCGGTCGATGCATCCAGCACCTTCGGGCCCGACGGCCCCATGCTGTCGATGAGCGCAACCGTTTCCCTGGCAGCATCGTCCGGCAGACAGAGGATGACGAGGTCAACCTCCTCCATCAGCGCCTTCTTGGCCGCGGGATCCTTGCGCTTGTCGTCGGCGATCGTCTTCACGACCACGTCGTTCTGCAGCTTCAGCCGCTCGTTGATGCCGAGCCCGGTGGTGCCGGAGCCACCGTCGACGAAGACGGTGGAGGGCTTTGTCGCAGCGCCGGCCTTCGGGGCATTTTTGGTGTCGACGAGGCTGGCTTCAGAAAAGGTCATGGCGCGCTCCTTTCGAGCATGTTGGTTTCGGATGCGAAGGCTTCCGGCCTGACGTCCTGCATCAGTTGCGCGATCGCCCTGGCGTCGGCATGGGCTTGCGCGCCAAGCGCGTTGGCGATCGCCGTATAATCGGCGTCGGACTTGTGTTGATTGAGCTTGAAGCTGCCTTCGACCTCTTCAACCGTCATGACCAGACCCACGATCCCCTTCTTCAGCGCCTCGAGCCGCCCCGCCGTCATTTTGGCTGAGGTCCACGGCTTCTTCGGCAACAGCCAGCTCTCGAACTTGTCGCTGAGCGTGTCGATCTGCACGGCCAGTTCACCATCCGACAACAACCGCACCGGCCCGGTCAGATGGACCGACTGGTAGAGCCAGGTCGGCACCTGATCCGGCGAGACGTACCAGTCCGGCGACACGTAGGCATCGGGGCCGTTGACCGCGAGCAGCCACGAGGCCGTCCCGTCCGCAAGCTTTAGCAGCGGATTGTGACGGGCGACGTGAAAGGCGGCCTGCGGCGTGCCGTCGGCGGCATAGGTCAAATAGAACGGAATTGGCGAGGCGATCGGCTTGTGGCCGTCGAACGCGCACATGGTGCCGAAGCCGCGCGTGTCGGCGAACTTCAGGCTCGCGGCGCGGTCCTGCTTGAAAAAGGGTGGCGTGTACATCGTTGTCTCCTGCTGGGCCTCCTTGGGGGCCGCCGGATCAGATCGCGCTGACAGGAGAGAGAATGCCGCGGATCGGATCCAGCGGCAAAGACGATGATCTCAAACGCGATCGACCGCCCAAGCCGCGAAGCTGCGGCGGCGGCGACGGGCGAACAAAATGGTCGCGGCGTTGATCATGGCGCGGGGCTATAGGGCCAGTTGCGGTTCGCGTCAAGGTTCGGACGTCACACCACGCGCCAGATCCATTCCATGATCTTCGCGATCACGTCCCCGAACAGCAGGAGCGCCGCCGACCAGATCAGCGCCGAGACGAAATTGGCGGCCTGGAAGCTCCAATAGGGCATCTCGAAAATGCCGGCTGCAAGCGGCACAGAGGCACGCAAGGGACCGAAGAAGCGGCCGATGAAGATGCTCGGCACGCCCCAGCTGCGCACGAAGGCCTCGCCCCGGGGCAGGAGTTCCGGATAGCGCGAGAGCGGCCACATCTGCGCGACCTTCTCCTTGTAGCGATAGCCGAACCAGTAGGAGACCCAGTCGCCCAGCGCCGCGCCGATGCCGCCGGCGATCCAGACCGGATAGAAGCTGATGCCGCTCGCGCCGATCAGCGCGCCGATCGCGACCAACGCGCCCCAGGCCGGGATCAGCAGCGAGATGAAGGCGAGCGACTCCCCGAAGGCGAGCACGAACACGATGGGAGCTGCCCATGTCTGGTGAGCGCGCACGAAATCCGCCAGCGCGTGCGCAAACTGCTCCATTCTAAATAGCCTTTCCGCCCTGCCCGAAGGTGCTGCTCGATGAAAAGGACTGGTAAGCCAAGGACTTGTGTGACATCAAGTCACAAAGTCCGGTCCAGACCGGACCGGACCGTCACATTGCCGGGAATTCGTTGGGGCTGCGGCGTAAAATCGCCGGGATTGGCTCCCAACCACACCGCCCGGCACGCCCTGCGATAACCTTTCCAGGTCAGAAGTGGCATAGTCGGCCCAACCGATTCGCCGCTCATGCGGCCCTCAAAACGCATAAAGATATATGTCCAAGCAGTTGAAGCCCAAAGCAAAAGACGATTTTTTCGGCGGCGATGAGCCGAAGCCCCGAGCCGCCAAGGCGACCCCGCGCGCAGGCGGTGCCGAGGCCGACTACACCGCAGCCGACATCGAGGTGCTCGAAGGCCTGGAACCGGTGCGCCGCCGGCCCGGCATGTATATCGGCGGCACCGACGAGAAGGCGCTGCATCACCTCTTCGCCGAAGTCATCGACAACTCAATGGACGAGGCGCTCGCGGGGCATGCGACCTTCATCGGAGTCGAGTTGAGCGCGGACGGCTTTTTGACCGTCACGGACAACGGCCGCGGCATCCCGATCGATCCGCATCCAAAATTTCCGAAGAAGTCGGCGCTCGAAGTCATCATGTGCACGCTGCACTCGGGCGGCAAGTTCGACTCCAAGGTCTACGAGACCTCGGGCGGCCTGCACGGCGTCGGCATCTCCGTGGTGAACGCCCTCTCCTCGCTGCTCGAGGTCGAGGTCGCGCGCAGCCAGAAACTCTACCGCATGACGTTCGAGCGCGGGCACCCGAAGGGCAAGCTCGAGGATCTCGGCAAGATCAACAACCGCCGCGGAACCCGCGTGCGCTTCAAGCCGGACACCGACATCTTCGGTGCAAAGGCAGCGTTCAAGCCGCAGCGCCTGTTCAAGATGACGCGTTCGAAGGCGTATCTGTTCGGCGGCGTCGAGATCCGCTGGAATTGCGCGCCTGAACTGCTCAAGGGCGTCGACGACGTGCCGGCCGAAGCGACGTTCCACTTCCCCGGTGGCCTCAAGGATTATCTGGCGGCGGCGATCCACGCCGACACGCTGGTGCATCCCGACATCTTCTCCGGCAAGTCGGGCCGCAACGGCGCGCATGGCGCCTGCGAATGGGCGGTGGCTTGGACTGCGGATGCCGACGGCTTCCTGTCGTCCTACACCAACACCGTGCCGACGCCCGATGGCGGTACGCATGAATCCGGCCTGCGCAGCGCGCTGCTGCGAGGTCTCAAGGATCACGCCGAGCGCGTCGGCCAAGGCAAGCGCGCGTCGTCCATTACGTCTGAAGACGTGATGGTCGGTGCAGCCGTGATGCTCTCGGTATTCGTGCGCGAGCCCGAATTCCAGGGCCAGACCAAGGATCGCCTTGCCACCGCCGAAGCGCAGCGCATCGTCGAACAGGCGATGAAGGATCCGTTCGACCATTGGCTGTCGGGCAATCCGAACCAGGCCAACAGGCTGCTCGACTTCGTGGTCGATCGCGCCGAGGAGCGGTTGCGCCGCCGGCAGGAGAAGGAGACCGCGCGCAAGACCGCCGGCAAAAAGCTGCGCCTGCCGGGGAAGCTCGCCGATTGCAGCGATGCCGGTTTGGACGGCTCAGAACTCTTCATCGTCGAGGGAGACTCGGCCGGCGGCAGCGCCAAGCAGGCGCGCGACCGCAAGACCCAGGCCGTGCTGCCGCTGCGCGGCAAGATCCTCAACGTCGCCTCCGCCGGCAAGGACAAGCTGACGGCGAACACGCAGCTCGCCGACCTTGTGCAGGCGATCGGCTGCGGGATGCTCGCGCAGTATCGCGAGGAGGATCTGCGCTATCAGCGCATCATCATCATGACCGACGCCGATGTCGACGGTGCCCACATCGCTTCGCTGCTGATCACCTTCTTCTACCGGCAGATGCCGCGGCTGATCGACGAAGGCCATCTCTTCCTAGCCGTGCCGCCGCTCTACAAGCTGACCAACGGCACGAAGTCGGTCTACGCCCGCGATGACGCGCACAAGGCAGCGTTGATCAAGAGCGAGTTCAACGCCAACGCCAAGGTCGAGGTCAATCGCTTCAAAGGCCTCGGCGAAATGATGCCGGCGCAGCTCAAGGAAACCACCATGGATCCGGCCAAGCGGACCATGCTGAAAGTGGTTCTGCTCGCCGACGACCGCGACACCACGGCGGATTCGGTGGAGCGGCTGATGGGCACCAAGGCCGAAGCGCGCTTCGCGTTCATCTCGGACAAGGCCGAATTCGCCAATGACGATTTGCTGGACGTCTGATCCGCAGGCGCTGCCCGGTCGCATCCCATCAAGAGCCCCGGCATGAAGCCCGGGGCTCTTTATTTTTGGGGACGACAACCGCCATTTCCCGACGATCCTGCCAACGGTCCGCCACGGCTTCGGTGATTCCCTGCCTCGTCGCATCGCGACTCGGCCAACGACTCACCGAGCCGGGCTGATGCAGGATTGCCTCCATTTCGGACAAAGCCGGATTTACTAACGAGAAGTTACCAAAATACAAATCGCAAAATTCGACCTACTGCATTGATAATACAAGACTATTTCGAACTTCCACGATGGTGCTCAGAATCCCTGCCGTGCGGCGTTTCCCGGCGACTGTGCCTGCTCTGCAACAGCATTTCGGAGAGAAGCAGGTATAGTCCGGGACATCAGATCACACGGACTTCAGTGCGCTCGCGCCTTCCAGACAGACCAAAGCTTGGGGATTTTAAGATGAAGAAGATTTTGCTCGCACTGACCGCGGTTGCCGCGATGACCGGTTCGGCCTCGGCCGCTGACCTTGGCGCCCGTCCCTACGTGAAGGCGCCGATGGCGGCTCCCGTCGCCAACTGGACCGGCTTCTACATCTTCGGCGGCGCCGGCGGCGGCCTCTCGGCCTCTGACCAGCGCGTGCAGACCACGGTTGGCGCAGTTCCCCTGACGATCGATCAGCGCCAGGGTGGCTCGGGCTGGTTCGGCACCGTCGGTCTCGGTTAC
>NZ_JADPIT010000015.1:516164-516559 GCF_023073035.1 Bradyrhizobium sp. 62 | reverse complement strand
TCGCTGACGGTCAGTTCGGCAGCATCCGTGCTACCATTCAGGACCCGATCGCTGGCATCACTGGCAACCAGAAGCTGGAAGATTCCTGGGCCGCTGGTGTCCGCCTCGGCTGGCTGGTCGCTCCGAACGTTCTCTCCTACGTCAACGGCGGTTACTCGGGCGCTCACTTCGGCCAGACCAACTTCATGACCCTGGCCGGCGCGCCCGCCGGTATCCATCTCAACAGCTACAACCGCAATGGCTGGTTCATCGGCGGCGGCGTCGAGAACAACCTGAACATCTTCGGCATCCAGTCGCCCGGCTGGTTCATGAAGACCGAGTATCGCTCGGCCTTCTACAACGCCAAGACCCAGAACGAACTGTTCGATGCTGGCAACGTCCTCGTCGGCCGCGAC
>NZ_JADPIT010000015.1:514154-516154 GCF_023073035.1 Bradyrhizobium sp. 62 | reverse complement strand
TCTACCGCTTCAACTGGACCGGTCCGGTCGTCGCGAAGTACTGATCCGAACGCAAGTTCAGACGTTAAAGCCCCGGCATCGTCCGGGGCTTTTTCGTTGTACAGTGCTTCAGCGGACCTTGCGTATGGACATGCATCCGCCCTGCGGCCTGCATCAGCGGCCATTGTATCCGAACCACGGCTACGGCTAGTCTCCCGGCAAGTTTTCGGGCCGCGGCAGTGGTCATGCCGCGTCACGACAGAAGCGGACCTATGGGGAGGAATGCATGCGCAGATTTCTGCTGATCGCAGGCCTGTTTGCCCTTGCCGTCGGGCTGCTCTGGATCGGACAGGGCACGGGCACCGTCGCGTGGCCGCGATCGAGCTTCATGGTCAACCAGTTGCAATGGGCCGGCTATGGCGCAGCCATGGCCGGCTTTGGGCTGGTGCTGATCTGGCAGAGTAACCAATAGAAGAAACCAGGGAACAGCAGCATGACATCCAGTCGGTTCGATCTCCGCGGCAAGGTCGCGATCGTCACGGGAGGCAATGGCGGCATCGGGCTCGGCATGGCCCGCGGCCTCGCCGATGCCGGCGCCAACATCGCCGTGGTCGGACGCAACGAAACCAAATCGGCCGCCGCCGTGGCCGATCTCAGTCAACGCGGTGTGAAGGCGATCAGTGTTGCCACCGACGTCACCGACAAGGCGGCCATCGCCGCGATGGTCGAGCGTGTCGTCGGGGATCTCGGCCGCATCGACATCCTCATCAACAATGCCGGCATGAGCATCCGCAAGCCGCCGCACGAGCTCGAGCTCGACGAATGGAATACGGTGATCAACACCAACCTCACCAGCGCCTTCCTGTGCTCGAAGCTGGCCTATCCGGCGCTGAAGGCGTCCGGCAACGGGAAGGTGATCAACATCGGCTCGATGATGTCGATCTTCGGCGCGAGCTTCGCAACGGCCTATGCGGCGAGCAAGGGCGGTATCGTTCAGTACACGCGCGCCTGCGCCAATGCCTGGGCGCCCGACAACATCCAGGTCAATGCCATCCTTCCCGGCTGGATCGACACCGACCTGACCCGCGGTGCGCGGCAGCAGGTATCGGGATTGCACGAGCGGGTGCTGGCACGCACGCCGGCGGGGCGGTGGGGCGACATCGACGACTTCGCCGGCATCACGGTGTTCCTTGCCTCGTCCGCGTCTAACTTCGTCACCGGCACCGCGATCCCCGTCGATGGCGGGTTCTCGGTGATGGCGTAGGCCGTACGCCAGAAACCTGCACACAAAAAAGAAGCCCCGGACAATGCCGGGGCTTTTGAATTTGGGCAGTGATCGTCTTTTATGGTTGCTTGGTCGTTCGTTGACCCACTCAGTAGCGGGCGATCACAGGCGCGTCGAACTTGTAGCTGGCGCGCACGACGGCCCACTGGAGGTCGCGCGGCTTGGCATCGAAGCTGTAATTGCCCGAGGTGCCGCCGAGCTGATAGGTCTGGCTACCGAAAGCTGCGTAATTGTATTCGAGGCCGACGATCCAGTTGCGGGTGATGCCGTATTCCCAGCCGGCACCGACGGTCCAGCCGTTGGCCCAATGGGTCTGACCGCCAGAACCGGTGGCCGGACCGACCGTATCGGTGACCGACAGACGGTTGTTCACGCCGGCATAGCCGCCCTTGACGTAGAACAGGTTGTTCTGCACGGCGAAGCCCGCGCGACCAACGACGGTGGCAAGCACATTGGCGCGCCAGGAGAACACGTCGTCACCCGCGCCGAACGCGGTGTTCAAGAACGAGCCCTTGTTGTCGAGGCCCGAGATCGTGCCTTCCATACCGAACACGTAGTTGTTGGCCTGCCAATTGTAGCCGATCTGGGCGCCGCCCAGGATGCCGGAGTTGCGCTGACGGTAGCCCTGCCCCGGGGTCAGATCGCCGAACGGCGCGCCGGTCCCGTTGTTGATGAACTGCTCGTTGGTCCATGCTCCGCCGATGTGACCGCCGACATAAAAGCCGGTCCAGTTGAA
>NZ_JADPIT010000015.1:494999-514105 GCF_023073035.1 Bradyrhizobium sp. 62 | reverse complement strand
TGTAGCGCGCACCGAGATCGGCGGCGGAAGCGGCGCCGGTCGAAACCAGAGCGGTCGTGCAGGCGAAGGCGGCAATCAACTTGTTACGCATGGTACACCCCGTGTCCTTTGATGGGTGCACGCTCACACGCAGTTCTTACTCAAATTTGAATCAAGACAGTTAAGACGCCGAATTGGCAAGCAGCGCGCCTTCAATCCATCTGAACTGTTGTACGCAGGCAACGCGCTGAGCGCGATTTAACGCCGCGTTATCCCTACCGAGTCCTTGCGCTACCGTGCCGGCGCAGCCTTCGACTGCACGTGCTCGGGCCGGACGCCGAGCGCGAGCAGACGCGCCGGAATGCCCTGGAGCCACGGCAGCGCGGTGATGAGGCGCACGATCAGCGGCACTTTCAGCGGCCGGTCGCCGCCCTGCAAGGCGCCGCTGATGATGTTGTTCTGCACGATCATCTGCATTCGCTGCGTCATCTTCACCGGGAATTCGCGGCGACGGCGCACGGCATCGAGTTCGTTCTCCGACGGGGCGCCGTTTTGCAGCTTGTCCGCCAGGAAATTTGCGGTCGCGACCGCATCCTGCACGGCGAGATTGACGCCGACGCCGCGGACCGGCGACATCGCATGTGCGGCGTCGCCGATGAGAAGCAAGCCGGGCCGCGTCCAGCGCGGCAGGCGGTTGATCGCGACGGTGAGCAGCTTGAAATCGTCGAAGCTCTTCACATCGGCAATGCCGCTCTTCAGGATCGGCGCCATGCGAACGACGTCGTCGAGCAGCGCCTGCAATCCCCTCGCCTTCACCGCGTCGTATTGCCCCTTGGCGATGACATAGGCGCATTGCCAGTAGTCGCCGCGGTCGAAGGTGATCATCATCTTGCCGGGCTCGACGCGCGCGAACACGTTCTCGGTCTCGTTCGCCTTGCGGCCGACGCGGAACCACAGCACGTCCATTGGCGCGCCGATCTCCTCGACCTCGAGGCCGGAACGCTGGCGCACGGTCGAATGCCGGCCGTCACAGGCGATGGTGAGATCGGCTTCGATGTCCACGATGCCGTCCGGCGTATTCGCCCGCACACCGGCGATGGTCTCACCGCGGCGGATCAGATCGACCGCTTCTGTGTTCATCATCACCTTCAGCGAGGCGAAGCGCTGGCCGGCCTGGCGCAGGAAGTTCAGGAAATCCCATTGAGGCATGAAGGCGATGAAGGGGTACTTGGTGCGGAGGCGGCTGAGATCGGCGATGCGAACGGGGGTACCGCCGAACAGGCCGTCCATCTTTTGCAAGCGCTGATGCGGCAACTTCAGGAATCCGTCGATCAGGCCGAGCTCGTCCATCACCTGGAGCGTCGAGGGATGCACGGTGTCGCCGCGGAAGTCGCGGAAGAAATCCGCATGCTTCTCCAGCACCACGACATCGATGCCGGCGCGCCCCAGAAGATAGCCGAGCATCATGCCCGCCGGTCCGCCGCCGACGATGCAACACCGCACTTTCAGCGAGGCGCCTTGGAGATTCTGCGACGTATCGGGTTTCACGGCCGGGTTCTCATTTAGGGTCAAGGTTTCTGTGCAGTGCAGCAAGCAAGATTCATTTGCCGCGATTGTGAATGGCCGTTAGCCTTTACGCCAATTCCGACTCATTCAGGAAATTGCAGTGCAGACAATCCTCATACTGCTCGGCGTCTGGATCCTGATCAACGTGCTTTTCGTCTTGATCATGATCGCACCGCGCAGGCCGCCGCTTGCGCCGGTGCGCATCGAACGGAACGGCTATTCGTACGAGGAGTAGGAGAAGCTCAAGAGCTTCCTCAGGAAGCGCCGCGGGTAACAAGAAGCGCGCGCGACGCCTTCGGCCGCCTCATCAATTATTGCTGCGGTTCGCGCTGCGGAAGCTTTTGATCTCCGACACGCTGCCGTCGCGATAGGTCAGCTCCACCGAGATGAACTGCGTTGCCGGCGCGAGCTTCATGTAGAGCGGCATGCCGGCGCTGATCGCACTGGGATCGCGCATGTCGCAGCCCGGCATCTTCAACACCTGGTTCGGAACGGCGGTGTCGATGCCGATGCGCACCTCGCGGATGGCGCAGCGGTAAGACACGAGGTGCGTGTAGTAGACCAGCAGCCCGTTGAACTCGCGGAATGACAGCCAGCTCGTCGCGGTCATGTCGAGGATCTTGCGCTGGTCGCGGATCAGCGCGGCTTCGGGATCGAACCTGATCGGGAACGGCCCCTGCATGTCACCGGACTGGTCGACATAGCGGACCTCAATGGTGCCGGCCTGCGCGTCCGGCGGCAATTCGATCGACGGGTTCGGCATTCTCTTGCGCGTGCGCGGGTCGAGCGTATCGATGAAGCCGGTTTCGCGGAAATCACCATTGCCGGCCATGCGCCAGGAAACGCCAAGCGTCGGATCGGCAAAGGAGAACACCACGCTCCAGCCGCCATTGTGGCGCGAGAAGCTCGCGATCGGCGCGTTGGTGGTCTCCTCCTTCGGCACGCGCGGCACCGACACTGGCGGCAGCGCCGCGAGCTTCTGCGCCGGCGGATCGGCCGGGCGCGCGGCGACATCCTTGGCGATGCCGCTGAGGAAGACGTCGTCGACCATCTGATCAAAATAGACCGGCACCTGCCTGTGCTTGACGGTGTCGGCCATCTCGCTGACGAGACGGCGCGTACGTTGCGCCACCTGCACCAGGTTCTCGCCGGGCTGGAGCAGCTCTTTGGCGAAGGTGCGCGTGAACACCGAATTGGGATTGGCGTCGTCGTTGGAGAGGCGGTCGAGCGCGGTCTGGCGCGGGCCCGCGGAGAAGACCGAGAACACGCCTTCGGGCAGCTGCACCATCGGGGCAAGCCCGCCACCGCCGGAGACGGCGCGGGTACCCTTGCGCTCGAACGGGTTGTTGCGGCAGGCGTCGAACACCAGGATCGAGGTTCGCGCCTTCTTGTTCTGGAGGCGCTCGACGATGCGATCGGCCAGGATGGAGGCGTCACGCACCAGCTCTTCCTGCCCTTCCGTCGCTGCCGGCACGTCCGTCGGCAGCAGGTAATTCTGGCCTGCGATCTCGAAGCCGTGGCCGGCATAGAAGAAGAACGCGGTGTCGCCGGGCTCGATCGTCCGATCGAACGCAAGCAGCGTCTCCGAAAATTGCTGCCGGCTCTGGTTTTCGGCGAGCATCACCGAGAATCCGAGCTGCTTCAGCGTATCGCCCATGGTGCGGGCGTCGTTGACCGCCTTGAGCAGCTTCGGAACGTTCCTATAGTCGTTGTTGCCGACGACGAGCGCGACGCGCTTCTCGGCACAGGCGGGAAGCGCGAAACCGCTGAGGCCGGCCGCGAGGCCAAGCGCTGCCAGTACTCTGAAAAGCCGGCGTGTCATCGAAAATCCCTCAAGAACGGCCCACGCCGGTTCCTTCGAACAGCGGTTCATGGGAACCGCATCGTTGATGTGATAGTCGGCCCAGCCATAGCGCTGGTTCAACAGCCCTGAGGACTCAGGTCTGTCGTCTAGCCTATGGTAGATGCCACCGGAATTTGCTTTCTCTCGGTCAATTCTTGTGGGCAATTCCGCTGGAAGCGAGGGGACGCCGTGTATCGCTGGTGCACCGACGAGGTCGAGCCGCACGACCGCTTCGACTTTTGGCGCGAGGTGCGCGCCAAGGGCCTGTTCGGCGTCACCGTCGAACTCGAGCGCGAACGCCGCGCGGACTTCTTCGGCGAATTCTCGCTGTGTCAGCTTGGCGGAGCCGGCCTCGTCGAGCTGAAGGCTTCGCATTACACGGTCGAGCGCAGCATGACCGACATCGCTGACGCGCCGGGCGACAGCCTCTGTGTCTATCAGCAGCTCGGCAGCGGAGCCTGGTTCGGCGGCATGCGCGGCAGCGACTTCACAATCGCCAACGGCAGCTTCGCCACCAGCCATACCGACCAGCCTTACCGCGCCGCGCCGCTGGGCGCGGGAGGCTTCCACCTGCGGATCCTGAAGATTCCCGTGAGCGGTCTCTCCACGCAGGACAAGCGCATGCGCGAGCTTGCGCCCCGGACGTTCGTCGATCCCAGCCTGGCGCCCCTACTCGACGCCTGCTTTGCCGACCTCGGTACGGTTGCCGCGGGTGATGACGGCGCCGCCGATGCCGCCCCCCTCGTCCAGGCTTTAGCCCATCTGGCACTGATCGAGCGCGGCATCCTGCGGCCCGGCAGCCGCCTCGGGCAGGCCGCGCTGCGGACCGCCCGGCTCTCGCTGGCACGACGCCTGATCGCGCGTCACCTGCAAGACCCGGATATGGCGCCGACGATGGTGGCCGACCTTCTCGGCGTGTCGGTCCGTCACCTGCACATGCTGTTCGAAACCGCGGCCAAGAGTTTTTCGCAAACCGTGACGGACGAACGCCTGAACCAGAGCCGCCGCCTGATGCGCGAAGCCCCGGACCGGCTGATCGCCGACATCGCGACCGCCTGCGGCTTCGACAGCCTCGCGACCTATTACAGGGTCTTCAACGCCGCCTATGGGATGGCCCCCGGCGACTTCCGCGCCCAGGGTCCGGAAGGGCGTTAGCCGACGTTGGACAGCTCCGGCCGACCGCTGGATTGGGCGGAAAACCGCAGCCTCGCCCGCTATTTGAGCGAAAACCTCAGGTTTTTTAGGGCCTTCCCGCGGCTGCTCCATTGACTTTGGCCGATTCCCCCCTATGTTCCGGGTCGACGCGGCTCGGTATCGAAGAGCGATTCCTGAGCTTGGCGCTTTGTTCGCGTGAGTCAGCACCCCCAGCTTCTTTGAGAGCGCGCCGTTTTGGGGTGGAACGCGACAGCCTTATTACCCTCGAATCCGAACGGCGGTTTCGACCAGAGGCTCAATGTCTTTTACCCATCTCGGACTATCCGAAAAAGTCCTCGCCGCAGTGGCGGCCACCGGTTACACCACCCCCACCCCCATTCAGGAACAGGCGATCCCTCACGTCCTTGCTCGCAAGGACGTTCTCGGCATCGCCCAGACCGGCACCGGCAAGACCGCCGCCTTCGTGCTGCCGATGCTCACCATTCTCGAAAAGGGCCGCGCCCGGGCGCGCATGCCGCGCACGCTGATCCTTGAGCCGACCCGCGAACTCGCGGCGCAGGTGAAGGAAAACTTCGACCGCTACGGCGTGGGCCAGAAACTCAACGTCGCCCTCCTGATCGGCGGCGTTTCCTTCGGCGACCAGGATGCCAAGCTGACGCGCGGTGTCGATGTGCTGATCGCCACTCCCGGCCGCCTGCTCGACCACACGGAGCGCGGCGGCCTGCTGCTCACCGGCGTCGAGTTGCTCGTCATCGACGAAGCCGACCGCATGCTGGACATGGGCTTCATTCCCGACATCGAGCGCGTCTGCAAGCTCGTCCCGTTCACGCGGCAGACCCTGTTCTTCACCGCGACCATGCCGCCGGAGATCCGGCGCATCACCGAAACCTTCCTGCACAATCCGCAGAAGATCGAGGTATCGAAGCCCGCCACCACCGCTGTCACGGTTACGCAGTGTCAGGTCCCGGCCGGGCGCGAGGCGCACGAGAAGCGCGAGCTGCTTCGCCGACTGCTCCGCGAGGCCAAGGATCTCCAGAACGCGATCATCTTCTGCAATCGCAAGCGCGATGTCGCCGTCGTTCATAAATCGCTGCAAAAGCACGGCTTCAGCGTCGGCGCGCTGCACGGTGACATGGATCAGTCGGCCCGCACGGCGGCGCTCGAACAGTTCCGCAAGGGCGAGCTGCCGCTGCTGGTCGCATCCGACGTCGCCGCCCGCGGCCTCGACATCCCCGAGGTCAGCCACGTCTTCAATTTCGACGTTCCCCACCATCCCGACGACTATGTCCACCGCGTCGGCCGCACCGGTCGCGCAGGCCGGTCCGGCATGGCGATCTCGCTCGTCACGCCGCCCGACCAGAAGTCGATGGTGGCGATCGAGAAGCTGATCGGACAGAGCATTCCGCGCGCCGAAGGCGATTTCGAAGTCCGCACCGATGCTTCCGATGCGAGCGAGCGTCCGCGCGAGCAGCGCGGCCGTGAACGTTCACGCGGCGGACGCGGCAAGCCGCAACGCGGTCGCGAGCGCAGCCAGGAGCCGCGCGAAGCGCGTGGCGAGGCACAGCCTTCAGCCGAAGCACGGTCCGCTTCCGAAGCAAGGCCCGCGCGCGAGGCAAGGCCTCCGCGTGAAGCCAGACCTTCGCGTGAAGGCAGACCTTCGCGTGAAGCCAGGCCTCCGCGCGAAGCCAAGCCATCATCCGAGCCGCGTGACGGTGCGCGCGAGCAGGCCAATCCGTCGCATGTGCCGTCGATCGGCCGTCCCGAGCCGCGCCGCCAACGCGAGGCCGACAGCGAGCCGGGCGACCACTCGCATCTGCCGGCCTTTCTGCTGCGTCCGGTTCGCTCCCCAGCCGGCGCCTGAAGCCCGATGCGCGCCCGGCTTTGGTTGAAATAAAGCTTGCGCGCACTTTTCTGGACGTATTCGTGGACGTATATTTACGGGGCGTTCACGATCGTCCGTTAGCCTACGAACATAATTTAAGTATTGCTGCGGTCGACGGCACGCCGATCGCTGTGGGGTATGTTCCGTGGTCAAGGTGCTCGACGAACACGAACGCACGATGGCGTTCGCCGAGGTGGCGCTCGGTCAGATCCGATCGCTACGACAGACCGCAATTCCCCGCAATTACGAGATCTGGTTCGTCTACGCCACCGGCTACAATGCCCCGCTCAACAAGATCATCAACGAGACACTGGCGCGGAGCGGCACGCTGACCGAAGCCGATCTCGATCAGATCTACGAGACCTACCTCTCCCACATCAAGACCACCGACCGCATCGACAAGGTCGGCGCGCGCGTCATCGGCGAGATCGACGACGTGATGAAGGTACTCGGTGACGCGCTCGGGATGACCGGCTCCTACGATGCCAGCCTGTCGGGCGCGACCGAAAAGCTCTCATCGGCCAAGAGCCGCGAGCAGATCAAGTCGATCGTCGAGACGCTGCTGCATTCGACCAGCGAGATGCGCGAGACCAACAAGGCGTTGGAAGACCGGCTGACGCTGTCGAAGAGCGAGATCAGCAACCTCCAGCAGAGCCTGGAGGCGATCCGCGCCGAGAGCCTGACCGATCCGCTGACGGGGCTCGGCAACCGCAAATATTTCGATCGCATGATCGACATGGCCGTGCAAGGCGCGCTCGCCTCCGGCGATCCGCTGTCGCTGCTGCTGGTCGACATCGATCATTTCAAGTCGTTCAACGATTCCTACGGCCATCTCACCGGCGACCAGGTGCTGCGGCTGGTCGGCCTGTCGCTGAAGCAGACCATCAAGGGCCAGGACATCACCGCGCGCTATGGCGGCGAGGAATTCGCGGTCGTGCTGCCCAACACCGCGCTGCGCCAGGCCCTCACGGTGGCCGATCACATCCGCCGCGCGGTGATGGCCAAGGAATTGAAAAAGAAGTCCACCGGCGAAATCCTCGGCCGCGTCACCATCTCCATCGGCGTCTCCATGCTGAAGCAGGGCGACGACACCGATGCGCTGATCGAACGCGCGGATGCCTGCCTGTACGCCGCCAAACGCAACGGCCGCAACCGCGTGATCTGCGAGGCCGATCCGGAATTCGCGGTCGAGACGCACAACCGGGTGGCGTGATGCCGAAGCCGCGCACCGCCACCTGCGCTTGACATTCTGGCCTGACGAACGACATCTCCCTCGCCGTCTCGAGGCGTCCGACTGCGAGCATCCGGAGGACTTGTCGTCTTGCCCAACCCGCATGATTTTCACACGCCGCAACCGTCCTACACCAGGGACGACCTGCTGAGATCGAGCGAGGGCAGCTATTTCGGCCCCGGCAACGCGCAATTGCCGGCGCCGCCAATGCTGATGATGGACCGCATCACGGAGATCAGCCTGGACGGCGGCGAGTTCGGCAAGGGCCATATCGTCGGCGAGCTCGACATCGCGCCAGGCCATTGGTTCTTCGATTGCCACTTTCGCGGCGATGCCATGATGCCGGCGTCTCTGGGACTGGATGCCATGTGGCAGATGATCGGCTATTGGCTCGGTTGGTCGGGCTCAGCGGGCAAGGGCCGCGCGATCGGCGTCGGCGAGGTGGAGTTCACGGGCTCCATCACACCGGACACACGATGCGTGCGCTACGAGGTCGTCATGCGCCAGGTGAGGCGCGGCAGGCTGGTCCTGGGATTTGCCGACGGCCGCGTGCTGGCTGACGGTGTCTGCGTTTACATCGCCAAAGACATGAGGGTTGGCCTGACAAAGGCCATGGACTGAGCCTAACCCAGTCGCCTGGCGCGCTTCCCAACCGCTTTCTTTTTGCTCGCCTTCTTCCGCGCTTTCGCAGGCTTGGCGGCCTTCTTCGCCGCCTTCTTGACCTTGGGCCGCTTCTTCACCTTGGCGCGCTGGGCGGCGGCGAGAGCCGCCCTCGCCCACTGCGCAAGCTCCACGGAATCGTCGAACAGGCGGGCCGGCAGCTCCCAGTAGGAGTTCACCAGCACCGTCTTGGCGCGGGTCGCGTATTGGAATGGCTTCGAGCCTTCCGCTTCAAAGTCCGGGATGGTCATCTCGTCGGCGCGAAAGAACAAGCCGGCACGCAGGGACAGCGCGAAATTGATGCCGTCGGCGGAGATGCCGTAGCCGGAAAACATTTTTCGGATGGCGACGGGGCCGAAATCGGCGAACAGGTCGATCAGGAATTCGCGGTCCATGGCAGGCTTCCCGGGGCGAGCAGGCCAGCCTTCATACCATCTTGGGACATGATGGCTTCCTCCAATTTTCCGCATTGCGAGCGAAGCGAAGCAATCCAGATTGTCGCCGCGGAGACAGTCTGGATTGCTTCGTCGCAAGTGCTCCTCGCAACGACGGAAAAACTACCCGTCGATCTGCGCCGGGCGCAGTTCGACCGACTCGCCGCAGCCGCAAGCGGAGATCTGGTTGGGATTGTTGAAGACGAACTGGGCCTGCATCTTGTCGGCCTTGTAGTCCATCTCGGTGCCGAGCAGGAACAGCACGGCCTTCGGATCGACCAGGATCTTGACGCCCTTGTCCTCGACGACCTCGTCGGTCGGACGAACATCATGGGCGTATTCGACGGTGTAGGACTGACCGGCACAGCCGCCGTTCTTGACGCCGACGCGCAGGCCCACGATCTCGGAATCGGCCCGCTGGGTCAGCTCGTTGATGCGCTGGGCAGCAGCGTCCGTCAGCCGCATCACCTGCGGGCGCGGCCGCCGCGGCTTCGGAGTGGATGCTGGTGTTGAACCCGACGATATCTGTGTCATGTCAGTGATGTGGTCCGTTGCCGAGCGAATTCAATGCCAAGGATCTAACGAGTATCTAAAGCCAGGGTTACGCGTCACCACATGTTGAGCACGAGGCGGGCCTCGTCGCTCATGCGTTCCGGCGTCCAGGCCGGCTCCCAGACCACCTTGACGTCGACCACGCCGACGCCGGGGACGCTGGCGACCGCGTTCTCGACCATCGTCGGCAACTCGCCGGCGGCCGGACAATTCGGCGTCGTCAGGGTCATTTTCACGTCGACGGAACGATCGTCCTTGATCTCGACCTTGTAGATCAGGCCGAGCTCGTAGATATCGGCCGGGATTTCCGGGTCGAACACGGTCTTGAGCCCGGCGATGATCTCGGTGGTCAAACGCTCGGTCTCCTCAGGCGGCAGTGCCGACTGGGTTTCCATCGGATTGGCTTTGATTTCGGCCGTGTCACTCATGCGAACAAATCCCGCGCCTTCAACAGCGCCTGTGCCAGATGATCGACTTCTTCCCGCGTATTATACATGCCGAACGACGCTCGGCATGTGGCTGTGACGTTGAACCGCTCTAAAAGCGGCATCACGCAATGGGTGCCGGCGCGCACCGCGATGCCCTGGCGGTCGATCACGGTGGCGACGTCATGGGCGTGGGCGCCTTTGAGCTCAAAAGAGATCACCGGGCCCTTGCCCCGTGCCGTGCCGATCAGCCGCAGCGAATTGATCTCGCGCAGCTTGTCCTGGGCGTAGGTGACGAGATCGTGCTCGTGCGCGGCGATACGCTCCTTGCCGATCGAATTGACGTAGTCGATGGCGGCGCCAAGCCCGACGGCCTCGACGATCGCCGGCGTGCCGGCCTCGAATTTGTGCGGGGGATCGCCATAGGTGACGATGTCGCGCGAGACTTCGCGAATCATCTCGCCGCCGCCGTTAAACGGACGCATCGCGACGAGGTGGTCGTACTTGGCCCAGAGCACGCCGATGCCGGTCGGACCGTAAACCTTGTGGCCGGTGAAGACGTAGAAGTCGCAGCCGAGGTCCTGGACATCGACGGGCAGATGCACGGCGCCCTGGCTGCCGTCGACCAGCACGGGGATGCCGCGGGCGTGAGCGATCTTCACGACGTCCTTGACCGGAACGATGGTGCCGAGCGCATTCGACATCTGCGTGATCGCGACCAGCTTGGTCTTCGATGTCAGGAGCTTCTCGAATTCCTCGATGAGAAAATTGCCCTCGTCGTCGACCGGCGCCCATTTGATCACGGCACCATGGCGTTCCCTGAGGAAATGCCAGGGAACGATGTTGGAGTGGTGCTCCATGATCGAGATGACGATCTCGTCGCCTTCTTTGATGTTCGGTTCACCCCAGGACGAGGCGACGAGGTTGATTGCCTCGGTCGCATTGCGGGTGAAGATCACTTCCTCGGTCCGGGCAGCGTTGATGAACTGCGCCACCTTGGTGCGGCCGCCCTCATAGGCCTCGGTCGCGGCGTTGGCGAGATAATGCAGGCCGCGGTGCACGTTGGCGTATTCGGAGGTGTAGGCCTGCGTCATGCGATCGAGCACGGCGCTCGGCTTCTGCGCGGAAGCCGCGTTATCGAGATAGACCAGCGGCTTGCCATAGATCTGCATGGCCAGCGCCGGAAAATCCTGGCGCACGCGCGCGACGTCGTAAGAGCCGTTCTTGACTGCCGGATGCGTGCTCATTGGCGCCGCTCCAGCCAGCGCTCGGCAATGCCGATCACGTGCTCGCGCAGATCATCGTCGGCGATCTGCTCGATCGCCTCGCCGACGAAAGCCTGGATCAGCAGCGCCTGGGCCTGCTTCTCCGGCAGACCGCGCGCCTTTAGATAGAACAGCAGGCTGTCGTCTAGCGCGCCGGCGGTGGCGCCATGGCCGCAGGAAACGTCGTCAGCGAAGATCTCGAGCTCGGGCTTGTTGTCGGCTTCCGCTTCGTCCGAGAGCAGCAGCGCGCGGATCATCATCTTGCCGTCGGTCTTCTGTGCATCGGGACGAACGATGATGCGGCCCTGGAACACCGAATGCGCACGGTCGTCGATCACGGCGCGGAAGACCTCGCGGCTCACACAATTCGGCACGGCGTGGTCGACCACCAGCGTGGTGTCGCCATGCTCGGTCTTCTGCAACAGGTTCACGCCGTTAACCGAGAGCTCGCTGCCCTCACCCGCCAGCGTGATGAAACCCTGCAGGCGGCTGATCGCAGCACCGGTCGTCATGTTGAAGAAATTGAGCTTCGTGTTCGCACCGACCGTGACGAACTGCGAGGTGATGTTCACCGCATCCGGCGAATCATCCATCAGGCGGATATGCGCGACGTCGGCGTTGTCGCCGACCGAGAGGATGACGGCATCGCTGACCTGGTAAGCCTTGGCGCCGGCCGCGACGAAGCTCTCGATGAGGGTGGCACGAGCGCCCTTCCCGACCGCGACCTGCGAGCGGGTGAACGTCGACGCGGAAGACGAGATCGCGATGTGGATGATCTGGATCGGCGCGGAGAGCTGCACGCCGTCGGCGATATCAAGCACGACACCGTCGGTGGCCATCGCCGCGTTCAGCGCGATCACCGCATCGGTTGCCGCGGTCTTCAACAGACCGGAATCCTTGTCCAGCGTCTCCCGCAAGGTCCTAAAGCTCGCCTCGGAGGCCAGCGCCTTGACGTCGGAGAGATCGGCAGCGAACACGCCGTCCACCAGCACCAGCTTGCGGGCACCCGCGATCGCGTGCGCTTTCACGGCGTCCGCGGCGCGCTTCAACGCAGCCGCATCGGGTGCAGCCGCAAGCGGCAGCACCTCGCCGACCAGCGCGCGCAGATCGGTGTATTTCCATTCCTCGATCCGGCGGTGCGGCAGGCCGAGACGCTCATAGGTCTCGAACGCCTCGCGGCGCACGGCGATCACGGAAGGCGAACCCGGCAGACGGCCTTCGGCGCTGGCGAACAGATCGCTCACCGCGCGGCCGTTTCCGGTCTTTGCCACAGCAACGTTCATCGCAAAATTCCTTACGCGTCCTCGTACTGGGCGTAGCCGGACGACTCCAGCTCCAGCGCCAGGTCCTTGGCACCGCTCTTCACGACACGGCCCTTCGACATCACGTGCACGACGTCAGGCACGATGTAGTTGAGCAGCCGCTGATAGTGGGTGATGACGACCATCGCGCGCTTGGGCGAATGCAGCGCGTTGACGCCGTCGGCTGCGATGCGCAGCGCGTCGATGTCGAGGCCGGAATCCATCTCGTCGAGGATGCACAGGCTCGGCTCGAACAGCGCCATCTGCAGCACCTCGTTGCGCTTCTTCTCGCCGCCGGAGAAGCCGACATTGACGCCGCGCTTGAGCATGTCCTGCGGGATGTTCAACGACTTCGAGACGTCGCGGACTTTCTTCAAAAAGTCCGGCGTCGAATATTCGCTCTCGCCGCGCGCCTTGCGCTGCGCGTTCAGCGCGGTGCGCAGGAAATTCATGGTGGAGACGCCGGGAATCTCGACCGGATACTGAAACGCCAGGAACACGCCCTTGGCGGCGCGCTCGTTCGGGGCCATCGCGAGCAGGTCTTCGCCCTTGAACAGGATCTCGCCGTCGGTGACCTCGTAACCGGGCTTGCCGGCGATGACGTGGGACAGGGTTGACTTGCCGGAGCCGTTCGGCCCCATGATCGCGTGGATCTCGCCCTCGTTCACGGTCAGCGTCAGCCCATGGAGGATCTCACGCTCCTCGACACGAACCTTGAGGTCTTTCACTTCGAGCAAAGCCATCTTGGTGTCCAGTTTATTCAAATGATGCATGGGGCGCGCGATGCGCGCCGCGAGGGTCGGCGTTAGCCGACCGATCCTTCGAGCGAGATCGAGATCAGCTTCTGCGCTTCCACCGCGAACTCCATCGGCAGTTGCTGCAGCACGTCCTTGACGAAGCCGTTGACGACGAGGCCGACCGCCTCCTCCTGCGTGAGGCCGCGCTGGATGCAGTAGAACAGCACGTCCTCGGAGATCTTGGACGTGGTGGCCTCGTGCTCGAACGTCGCCGACGAGTTCTTGGCTTCGATGTAGGGCACGGTGTGCGCGCCGCATTTGTCGCCGATCAATAGCGAATCGCAGGCGGTGAAGTTGCGCGCGCCGGTCGCCTTGCGATGCGCCGTGACGAGCCCGCGATAGGTGTTCTGCGACTTGCCGGCGGCGATGCCCTTGGAGATGATGCGGCTCGACGTGTTCTTGCCGAGATGGATCATCTTGGTGCCCGAGTCGACCTGCTGATAGCCGTTCGAGATCGCGATCGAGTAGAATTCACCACGCGAATTGTCGCCGCGCAGGATGCAGCTCGGATACTTCCAGGTGATCGCCGAACCGGTCTCGACCTGGGTCCAGGAGATCTTGGAATTGTTGCCGCGGCAGTCACCCCGCTTGGTGACGAAATTGTAGATGCCGCCCTTGCCTTCCGAATTGCCCGGGTACCAGTTCTGAACCGTCGAATATTTGATCTCGGCGTCGTCGTGCGTGACGAGCTCGACCACGGCCGCGTGCAGCTGGTTCTCGTCGCGCTGCGGCGCGGTGCAGCCCTCGAGATAGGAGACGTAGGAGCCCTTGTCGGCGATGATCAGCGTGCGCTCGAACTGGCCGGTGTTGCGTTCGTTGATGCGGAAATAGGTGGACAGCTCCATCGGGCAGCGCACGCCCGGCGGCACGTAGACGAACGAGCCGTCCGAAAACACCGCCGAGTTCAGCGTCGCATAGAAATTGTCCGAGGTCGGCACCACGGATCCCAGATATTTCTGCACCAGCTCGGGATGCTCGCGGATCGCCTCTGAGATCGGCATGAAGATCACGCCGGCCTTCTTCAGCTCGGCCTTGAAGGTGGTCGCAACCGAGACAGAATCGAACACGGCGTCGACCGCGATCTTGCGCCTGTTGGGGTCTTCCTCGCCGGGCTTCGGCTCGACGCCTTCGAGCATGGCGACTTCCCGCAAGGGAATGCCGAGCTTCTCGTAGGTCTTCAGAATCTCGGGATCGATCTCGTCGAGCGAGGTGATCGTCTTCTTCGGCTTGGGAGCCGAATAGTAATAGAGGTCCTGGAAGTCGATCTTGGGATAGTCGACGCGGGCCCAGGTCGGCTCGGTCATGGTCAGCCAGCGCCGATAGGCCTCGAGCCGCCACTGGAGCATCCAGGCGGGTTCGTTCTTCTTCTCGGAGATGAACTTGACGGTCTCTTCCGACAACCCCTTGGGGGCCTTGTCGGACTCGATCAGGGTCTCAAACCCATAACGATACTGATCGACGTCGATGCGCTTCACGCGCTCGACCGTCTCTTGCACGGCTGGCATTCTATCCTCCGCTCGCGGTTTCAAGGACCGCGGTGGATCATCAAACTCGGACGACTATTACGATGTTTCTTGGCGGGACGCACGCGCTTAGAACCGTTCAAGCCGTGTTTCATCGCTTATCCCTTAAGTAGGGTATTACCGAGCTTTCGCCAAGCCTCTAACGCCCTGTTGATGTCATCCGGCTCCGTGGACCAGCCCAGACTGAGACGCACCGCTCCCTGGGCGACGGTGGGATCATACCCCATCGCCGACAGCACGTGGGACGGCTGCACCTTGCCCGAGGAACAGGCGGAACCCGAGGATACCGCGATGCCTTCGAGGTCAAAGCCGATCACCGCGGTCTCGGCTTTCAAGCCGGGAGCAGTGAAAAGAACGGTATTTGGCAATCGCCTGATGTCATCTGAGAAGACCGTTGCGCCGGCCATGGAGCGAATGCCATTTTCCAAGCGATCTCTGAGGGTTGCCATGCGCTCCGCATCCTCCGGAAAAGCCTGAAGGGCACCCCGCACGGATGCTCCGAAGCCGGCAATGCCGGCGACATTCTCGGTTCCGGCGCGCCGGTTCAGCTCCTGCCCGCCGCCCCGCAGCACCGGCTCAAGTCCGGCCACGCCGTCGGCCACGACCAGCGCGCCGACCCCCTTGGGGCCGCCGATCTTGTGCGCAGAAAAGGTCGCAAGGTCCGCGCCGATCACCTTAATATCAAAAGGGATTTTTCCAAGCGCCTGGATTGCATCGACGTGCAGGAGGCCGCCGGCCCCGTGAACGATTCCCGCGACGTCAGTGACCGGCTGCAGCGCGCCCGTCTCATTATTGGCGGCCATGACGGAGACCAACGCCGGCGGGCCATCGCTGAGCAGCGCCTTCAAGTGATCGAGGTCGATCACGCCGGAGCGTGTGACCCTGATCTGACCGATCTCATCCGCCGGGAACCGGCCGCCTGCCATTACCGAAGCATGCTCGACGGCCGAGACCAGAAGCCGCTCGACAGGCCCTCCCGACGGCCCCCGCAGGCCCGGCGACAGCGCCAGCGCGTTGGCTTCGGTTCCGGTGGAGGTGAAGACGACGTTCCGCGGCAGCGCGCCTACTGCGGTCGCAAGGACGGCCCGCGCCCCCTCGACAAGCCGTCGCGCCTCGCGCCCCTCGGCGTGAACCGAGGACGGATTGCCGATCAGCTCGTAGGCGGCCAGCATCGCTGCGCGCGCCTCGGCGCGCAGCGGCGTGGTCGCATTCCAGTCGAAATAGACGCGGCTCGGCATGGCGCCCTCTTAGCATCTTTTACCCTCGCGCCAATCGGCAGCCGCCGCACATCAGGCCGGCTGTTGCTGCGCAATTCCGGCCGAGGATCGGACCTCTGTCCGGAGGCCAAACAGTGGCCGTAGCCAGGCGATCCGACGCGCGATCTCGTAGGCGACGAGGCAAGTGAGCGCGGTGCCTGATATTACGATGGCGGCTTCGCTTCCGGCTGATAGCCCGCTGCCCTGCAATGCGTGCGCGATCATGATGATCGCGGTCTGATGCACGATGTAATAGGGAAAGATCGCATCGGTCAGATAGCGGCGCACGGGGCCGTCGGCCGTCAGGTGGCGTCGCGCAAAGCCGAGCACCGCCGCCATCGCCAGCCATTGGTAGCAGCCATAGGCCGAGCTCGCGAACCATCTCAGCATCGGCGATGGCTCGACCAGGCCGGCACGAAGCAGAATGAACAGGACGAACAGGCTTGCGGCAACTGCGAGCGCAATCCAGCGCTGCCGTTCGATATCGCGCCAGGTACCGCCCTCTTTCGCCAGCAGGAAGCCAATCAGGAACGCGGTCGCATGGTCCGCATGGTTGTACCAGTCGCCGAACAGCGCGTGCGTCGACGGGAAGGCCGGAAACAGGAACAAGCGCCAGGCCGCGAACAAAAGGCACGGCAGGACCAGCAGCCCGGGTCCGGTGAGGAGGACAGCCAGTCTCGGGCCGAGCCGATCGGCCAGCATGGGCCGCAGCCAGAGCACGCCGGCCAGCGCGACGGTGTAGACCCATAGATAGACTACGAACCAGAGATGGTTCCAGGTCGGCAGCACGATACAGGGGTTCGGGCAGAATTGCGCTCCGAACGCCAGATAGTGCCGGACGTAAAAATCGGCGAAGCCGGCGGGGTGACCGAGGCTCTCAACGATCTGGAGGTAGGACTGCGGCGGCACGATCACGAACATGCCAAAGATCAGTGGGATCAGGAGTCGTGCCGAGCGCGTGCGGACGAAGGCACCGAGGTTGTACTTGCCCAGCATGAAACGGGTGGCGACGCCGGAAACCAGAAACAACAGCGACAGCCGCCAGGGATTGATGACCAGCATCAGGGGCTCGAGCCAAGTCAGCCGGTGCTCGCTCTTGATGTGAAACCCCCAGGACACGTAGAGCATGCCGACGTGGTAGAAGATCAAGAGCCCGAACGCTAAAATCCGCACCCAATCCAGATCGATGCGTCGTTCCGAAGTCGAAATTTGTTGCGGTGTTGACATGGTTCTCTGCTCCTCGGCGGGACGGCAAACACGGGTTTTGGGCCATGGCTGACGGCCAAAATGCCCCCGAAACGGAGCGTGTCGAGACGGTTTGGGATCAGGACCGGGCGCGAGGGGACGAGGCGTCGGGGTCCGGGACGAGCGGTTGGCCCGGCGGGATCAGTGGCGACGGGACGATGTTCGCCGCGATCGCCGCCGTCTCGCTCGCCATCGGGATCGTCAATGCGCTCTCCGGCGCGCAGGACGCCGCCTGGCGTGGCGACAGCTATGACATTGGCCGGCGACTGTTCTGGGAGCTGTCGAGCATCATCGTCATCTTGCTGCTGGTGCCGATCCTGGTGCTGGCCGTCCGGCGCATGCGCCAGACACGGCCGCTGGCAATTCGGATCGGAATCGCCGCGGTCGCCTTGCTTGGCTTCTCGGCCCTCCACATCACCGGAATGGTAGCGGTCCGGAAATTCCTGCTCTGGCTCGCGGGAAGTGCCTACGACTTCCATTTCTCGTTGGCGGCGGTCCTGTACGAGTTCCGCAAGGATGCCGTGACCGCTTTGCTGCTCGGAGCAACGCTCTGGCTGCTCGAAAGCCGGCGCGAGCTGCGGAAGGCCGTGCGGGCGGCGATGCCCATCCCGGCCGTTCCATTGGAGCAGTCGTCCCCCGATCTGATCTGGCTCCGGGACGGCACCAGCCGCATTCGCGTCGTGCCGCGCGACATCCTGTGGGTCGCCTCTGCCGGCAATTACATCGAATACAACCTCGCCAGCGGCACCCAGCACCTGATCCGCGGCACGTTGGCCGCGACCGAAAGCGAGCTCGCCCGCTTCGCCATCGTGCGCGTGCACCGGACCAGGCTCGCCAATCTCGACCGGGTGAGCGCCGTGGACTTCAAGCCGTCAGGGGATTTCGAGCTCACATTCGACAATGGGCAGACGCTTGGGGGCAGCCGCCGCTATCGGCCCGCGGTCGCCTCCCTGGGAGATCGCACCGAGCCGGTGTGAATCGCCACCGGCGATCGCCCGACAAACGATAAACAATCGTGATTCCAATTGGTTGTTGCCACACCACCGATCCTGGCCGTCACCTGGTTGGGTCCCGGCAGCCGTCGGCACGACACTGGCATGACCGGGTAAGCTCTTGAGCTCATTGGGCGATGTTCAAGATGCTTGCTTTTTGACCCTCGCCTCATGTTAGAACGCGCGCGTCAGTTCGCCGCGCGCCGCTCGCGCATCATCCGAGGGCGCCGCTCCACCCTTCCATTCGCGGCTTGGTCGGCCCAGCAGCCGATGAAATCCGCACAATCGGTTGATTGTTGAAGAGCGTCTTCAAGGGATCAATCAAGAGATCATCATGCCTGAAGTTATTTTCACCGGCCCCGCCGGCCGTCTCGAAGGCCGCTACCATCCGGCCAAGCAGAAGAACGCGCCGATCGCGATGGTCCTGCACCCGCATCCGCAGTTCCACGGCACGATGAATCACCAGATCATCTACCAGTGCTACTATGCGTTCGCGCATCGTGGCTTCTCGGTGCTGCGATTCAATTTCCGCGGCGTCGGCCGCAGCCAGGGCTCGTTCGACCACGGCACCGGCGAATTGTCGGACGCGGCCGCGGCGCTCGACTGGGCGCAGACCATCAATCCCGAAGCGCGCGCCTGCTGGGTTGCCGGCTTCTCCTTCGGCGCCTGGATCGGCATGCAGCTGCTGATGCGCCGCCCCGAGGTCGAGGGCTTCATCTCGATCGCACCGCCCGCCAACCTCTACGACTTCTCGTTCCTCGCGCCCTGCCCGTCCTCGGGCCTGATCGTGCATGGCGAGAAGGACGCGGTGGTGCCGCCCAAGGACGTCAACACGCTGGTCGAGAAGCTGAAGACGCAGAAGGGCATCGTGATCGACCAACAGGTCATCCCCGGCGCCAATCATTTCTTCGACGCCAAACTCGAGCCGCTGATGGAAACCATCACCGCCTATCTCGACATGCGCCTCGCCAACGTGCGCTAAGGCCTCGTCGCTGAGCCT